>NZ_JAJISB010000004.1 GCF_021245735.1 Brevibacillus daliensis | reverse complement strand
AACCATTCATCTTCCATTATGTGTTCTCCTTTTTTTGTAACATAACTGGTAAACGCTTATCATTGAGGTCTATTATACAAAACGGTCATGACCGTTTTGTTGGACCGCAAGCGGTCACATCCAATTTTATGAAAAACGTCGAGACGTTTTTCACAGAAAAAGAAAAAGCACTCTTTCCATTTGTGAAAAGGAAGTGCTTTTTAACTTACTATGATTAGTGAATCACTAAAGAGCAGTCTGGTAAATAGATTGACCTGCTTTATCCAAATAACCAAAATGTTTAGTAGTCGTGTAAATGAACTGCATTGGTAATTTTTTGGTTATTTCGTCATCATAACTCCAGAACGGATGAAATACCTCGTTAACAGAGCGTACTGATGTGTAAATAGCAGATGATTTAGCCTTACCATCAGTCCCGAGAATCCCGTATCGACCTGTTTTTGCATCCTGATAGGTGATTAACATGTTACCAGCATCATTCATTACTACCTGTAAATTCTTATACCCTGCCGAAAGTTTTTTCAGCTGGTTAGAATAGAGAGCCCAGGTGTTTGCTTTTTTCACCAAGATTACTGGGGTCTCTACACCTACATTCACATCCTGAATGGCAGGTAATTGATAAACACCCGACTTGTTTACTACCACAAGGTCTTTTTGCTTATTCGCTTTCGTCAGGATGAAGATACCGCCTTCCTGATAGTATCGATATTCCATCTTTACATAGGCTGCACTTGTCACAGGTACGGCTTTCTTTTCCGAAATAGAAAGTAGCGCATAAGGAGCTGTTCCCTTTTGAGAAGCAAGTGCATACATATTGTCCCCTACGTACGCATAATCTACCGGTCCCATATCCATTCCACCTTTAACATGATGATAGGTATGGTTGGCATATAATTTCCATTCTGGATGTAAAGGTTGCCCGCTCTTCGTAAAAAGAGTTGCTGTCTTCTTATTTAAATCAATAGCGATTACCTTTTGGTCCTTAAAATCTTTGTAGATAGTAAAAAAGTAGTTCGATAGTGGTTTTTTTGTTGCCGTATCAATCAACATAGTGCCTTTTCCCATGGTTGTGGAAATACTTAGCTGGTCCTGCTCAGATATTTTCCTTACATCGGCTTGCTCTTTACCAAACTGATCACCATTGGACCAATATTTGATTGTTTTCCCGCCTGCTGTTGAAACGGTAACGATATCCGTATTCAAGTCCCCTTTGACCTCAACACCTTTAGCTGGCTGAACCAACACTCCTTTGTATACAGAGTATAGTCCCTTATTTCCATTTTCCACGATAACCGCCATTTTTTCATTCATCATCGGATAGATATGACTGTACCAGCCTTTAGGTGCTTCTATCTTGCCGTCAGTGTTGTGAATCATTCCCTTTTTACCATTTGCTTTCACCAGGAAATTGATTGTCAGCTGAGGTTGCTCGATTTTCGGAAACTCATAGGGGACAATCGTGTCTCCATTTATGTGCTGTACTCCATACAGACCAGTTTTCGGATCTTGCCCCATCACATAACCATCTGATAAATAGGTAGACCCCTCTTTTACTGTAATAGAGCTATTCTGGGAAATGGAATGATAGGTGGTTAAGCCTTTGCTGGTAACCGAATAATACGTGTTTGGATAAAGAATATCAGTTTTTTCATAAGGCTCTCCGGTAATCAACTTCTCTCGTCCCTGATGAAACAAGCCCATACCTTCGTCAGTTCTAACCTCAATATACGAACCAGGACGGGCTGTAAACTCCTTGTATGCTGGCTCTAGTACAATCTTGCCGGATCGATCTGCTAAGCCAAATTTCCCATTCTTCTCAAGTAAAAAATATGGGGTGTCTTCCACATTACCCTGGATACTGTAGCCTTCCAAGGTGAATACAGATTTCAAGGTAGTTACATCATAAACGGTTACTCCATCAGCTGTATTATTTGCCACATAGTACTCGACCTGATTCGAGTAAGGATCTGTAGCTGAAGGAATTTTCAATGTGGCAGATTTCAGGTTACTCCCCTTCCGCATCTCGAGCAATGTCCCATCTCCACGTAGCACCACTGGTACTGGGCCGTTAGCCATATAAATGGCATGCTTTTGGTAGTAGGACGTCCTGATCGATTCCACACTACAATATGGTCCCGTTAGTAATTTCGCTTGTTTATGCTCATAAAACTGAAAGGTATTTCCCTTTTTTACCAAAGCAATCTGGTCATCATGAAGAAATTCTATTGCATCCCATTCCAAAGCAAGTAATTGCTTTCCGGTTGCTCGATCAAAAAGGGCATGCTTTCCGTTTTTAGAAACAGAAAAAAATACTTCTCCTGGCTGAAATGAATCGTATTCAGCTTTTAACACAGTAGCTGAACCATTGGTGAATCCTATCTTTCCTTTACTCATAAAGGGCTGTACATGAGAAAATACGGCAGCCTCTGCCACACTCATAAATGATGAAAAGCTTAAAGCAAGAGCCAATCCTGCTAGTGCCAGCTGTTTTTTCATCTTTTCCTCCTGCAATTGATTCATTCTCATATCTCAGACGTAAAGTTCTTACAAAAGTTACAATATTCAGCAACGTTTTTTCATCCAAAGCTGATAATAATCTACCCAGCCTTGCGCGTTGATTGTTACGCCTTTTAACTCAGGCTGTGAGAGCATCGTAATCTGATTACGATATAAGGGAAGGTATCCATACTCAGCTAATAAATGGCGTTCTGCCTCTTCCCACATTTCATATCGTTCTCTTCTATCTTTAGTCCTGCATAACTTCTGCGCTATCTGTTGGACGAATTCCCGTTGTTCCTCGTTACAATGCTGATAGAGAAAACTGTTCGTAGACAAAAACAGGTGTAACAAGGATAGCTCCACATCCTCCCCAATCGTGGCACTATCATGGATCAGATCTGCTTCCCTCACCCGCTCTGTCTTTAGCAATTCTTCGGTAGTGAAATGATACACCTCCAGTTTGACGCCATACTGGGCACATCTGGCTTTTATCCACTCACCATCCTGACGATGATCCTTTTCCTTAAAAGTAAACAAACGAAGCGTTTCTCCCTGATAATTGCTTTGTAAGAGCAATTGTCCGACGGATTGCGCTAGCTCCGTCATCTCCTTCTCATTTCCCCTCGTTACAATACCCTCTTCTGTCCTGTTTCCCCCACGAAGGTCTAGTAAGAAAAAGCGGTCAGTAGCCTCGGCACGTTCTCCCCCTAGGTCTGAAATCATGTGCTTGGCATGAAGAATGAGAGAAAGAGCTTGTCTAAAATACGGAGAGGATAAAACACCTTCCCGCATCTGCTGAAAGCTGAGATAGGTAATATTACACTCCATACGTTCTGTCCGTCTGTCTGCTTGTGTTCCTGCCTGACGGGTATCCTGGCATGACACCGCTTGATCTGCTGATGGGACATATTGCAAATCGTAGGAGTTCTTTTCCCTATCTATTACATCCTCGTGCTCTGGTACGATCCAAATCTCGATTCTATCCAGCAAGGCTCGCTCACGAAAATAGGAAGGAAAAGCCTCCAATACTAGCATTGATTCATCATTCCTGACTAAACGGAAGGGACCTGTCCCAATTAATTTATCTCTGCCATTCATCTGATAACGCCGAGAAGCATGTTCTTGTAGAATGGACAAATGTGGACTACAGACGAACCGATCAAACCAGTAGCAAGGGTAAGCAAGCTGAATACGTAAGGTGTACGCATCCATAACCTCCATTTCTTCTATCAGCTCTGTCATCCACCTATAGGGAGAGTTTTCTCGTTTTACTCTCTGAAACGTATAGACGACGTCCTTTGCATCAAGTTCTTTTCCATCGTGAAATTGAACACCTTTACGCAAATAGAAGGTCCAGATCCGTCCATCCTCACTAGACTCTATATGATGCGCCAAATGAGCTTCTGCCCTGTTAGTGAGTGGATCATAGCGAAGCAATGTATCAGTGATTTGCATGACGATATGGCTTTCTGAACGCAGATACATGTGTATGGGGTCCATTTCCGTAAAGACATCGTCAAAACGCAGACGTAACGTAACATGCGGCTTATTTTTGCACATTTCTTGTTGATAACCAAACTGTGTATCGAACCAGTTTTGAAATTGTTCATAGGCATGAGGGAGCGTATTTTTATAGGTATGATGAAGCGCTAATGCTTCTTTTATTTTTCCTTGGTAGACAAGCCCTTTAGCAGTCTTATGATAGATATCTTCCAATTCCACTAGAAAAATTAGTTGAGAGCGATTCCCTCTTCCTCTCCCAGGCACCCATTTAATCACTCCCTGGTCTTCTAGTTTGCGGATAATCAGTTTGGCATTGCGCTCTGTACAACAAAGCAGTTGGGCTAATTGACTGATAGAGATCGTCATTCCCAGATGAAGAGGAACATCCTGATAGGGGTAACGTATCCGATAATAATCTTCGAGTAATAGCATCATTATTGTTCCTTTCTATCAAAAAAGATGAAAAAAACATGAGAAATCTCTTCCCTTTTTACGTTTATTCACCTGCTTTACAATGTGAGAACAAAAGGGGGATCACTCATGAATAAGCTAAAACACACATGGAACTATATCTTGCAAAACTATCATACCACTCTCCTGGTCAGAATGTTTGGAGAGCTACTAACTAGTCTGACAGGTTCAATGCTCTCTCCCTTTCTACTCTTGTACTTATATGAGAGGTTGGACGGTTCCATTCTGTTACCTCTGATCATCGTCGGTTTACAACCTCTAGCAGAGATTGTAGTCACGATAGCAGGTGGTAACATCACGGATCGCTACGGGAGAAAGCCCATTATTATGTTTGCCTTGTCCTTACAAATACTAGCGATGACCGGATTTATGCTAGCTGATTCTGTTTGGCTATTTGCCTTTTTATACATCCTGAATGGGATCGGCCACTCTCTCTACATTCCGGCAGAGCGTGCCCAGATTGCCGATATCGTTTCTAATGAAAAGCGAGCAGAAGTATATGGCGTATTAAACACATTGGGATACATAGGGCAAGGACTTGGTCCTGTACTCGGTATGCTGGTATTTGCCTTCGAGCCCGCTCTCGTATTCGGATTGCAAGCATGCTCGCTTCTCATCTACTTGCTAGTTTTCTGGAAGACTACTGATGAGACGGCACCGGGAGTAGCAGCACCAATTGATCATCAGGATGAACACACTTTGGCAGCTGGTACTGTACAAGATTTTCAGTCTGATCGTTCAATCGATAAGTCTCCATCCTTATTGGAACGAACAAAACAATTCATATATCTCCACCAGCATGTATTACTTCTTATGCTATGTGCGTTACCAATCAGTTTTTTCTATGCACAGACAGAAACCACTTTTCGCTTACATGCACAAGCCACCTTTACCGATTACTTGTCTGTGATCGCTATTCTGGCTACCGTGAAAGCTTGCCTTTCTGTTGGATTACAAGTCTGGCTCATCAAAAAAACGGAGCATATTACGCTCACAGCCATAATGCTAATCACTTGTCTCTGTTATATCCTTACATCACTTTTGTACGGGTTTTCCCCTGTACTTTGGCCTTTACTAGTGGCACAAGTGACAATGACAATCGGAGAAAGCTTAGGAATTACCAGGCTTTATCAGTACGTCGCTGGCATAGCTCCAGCTAATAAACGCGGACTTTACTTTTCCATTCATGGGACTCATTGGGACATTTCCCGCTCGATTGGACCTTTTTTAGGCGGTATTGTATTCATTCATGCAGGTGGCGCTGTTTTATTCACACTCGTCTCTCTTCTATTAGGAGTTTCTTACTTCTTATACCGATATGTATTATCACGTAATGTTCACAGTCCCAAAACACTCGTGGATTCTCCGGATTAAACTATATTATAATAGTGATAATTATGAAAAGTCTGTTTTCAGGAGGATATTTGTGCTAAAGACTGCAATAGGGCGTTTACGAGTGATAGGTTTTGTTGAAGGGATGTCATATCTGCTGCTACTCTTCATAGCTATGCCAGTAAAATATTTCTTGAATGAACCATTGGCAGTGATGCTTGTCGGGGCTCTTCACGGCCTTTTGTTTGTCCTGTTTATTTTTGCTGTGATCCATGCGGCTTTTGTTCATCGATGGTCCTTTACGTTAATTACAGGGGCTGTAATCGCATCTTTAGTTCCATTCGGTACTTTTGTGTTAGATGCTAAGATTAAAAATATGTAAAAAAACGCTCACGTTGCTTCTTTACAGCAACTGTGAGCGTTTTTACTAGGCGTCATCATGATCATGACCTCGTGGCACCCATCCTCTATCTTTCTGATGGAGCCTCCATTACTTTTTCCAGATCACGTACAAATGGACTTTTTTCTACAGCCTTCTCATGTTTATAGGTTCCCATCACCATGTCAAAAACTGGACTGGTTACTCCATACCAATACTTCTCATTTTTAAAATGATGCCATAAATGCAGTTTTTTCACCCAACGTCCCCATGCAGAAAGTGGCTGAACAGGGCGATGAGCTACATAATGTGTCCACTCATAATATAGCAAGAAAAGTATGATCCCACTACCAAAAGCATTGGTCAAAACGAGATTGGTTGTTAGCAGGTAGGCAATCCCTCCTGTAATGATAATAAGAGGCAAACTGTACCAAACAGGTAAAAATAATAAGTGCAGGTTATTCGGATCAACGTGATGGTCATAGTGAAGTCGTTTGAGCAGCTTGAGAAAGATAGGGTTCTTAGGTGGCTTCAAATGAAAAAGGAAACGATGAATGACATATTCACTCGTTGCATAGGAAATCATGCCGATTATCATGGCAATCCAGACATAAGGATATGTACCTGCCAGGAGCGTGAATCCAAAGCTTATTGCAAACAAGAGAGTCATGATTAATACATCGGGAAAAAAGAAAAATTCCTTCAGATATCTTCCTTCCAATGAGATTCCTCCTATTCCTATACTCGAACATCATTATGATCTCATTTTAATGTTAGATAGTACCTGTTCCATTGCCTCCATATATGTAGCATATTCCCCGGTAGTATCCTGATTTTCCAGTCGAAAAAACATGCATCTGACAAAATGCTTCGTATTGATTTTTTTCCTGTATGCTTCTATTCCTCCATTTGCTGATAACTGTTCATAAAAAGAGAGGACCCACTGTATAATCTGCTCTTTAGAAAGTAGATTCCTTTCCATGATCTGAATAGCTGCCGTGGTCAGCCGTTCATCTTCCTCATAGCTAAATACCATTCTCTCTTCCTGAACACTCTCTTGAATCAGATTCAATATGGCAATCAAATCTGCCGATTGTAATTCCAAACATTGCGCCAATTCATCTAACATATCAGCTGCGTGTGCCGTAGCATGTGCCCATCCTTTTTCTTCTATATAGCCGCGAAGGTCTTTTTCTCTGCGGAGATAATCAAATACCTTTTCTTTCATACTGTGGATTTCATGATGTGATAAAAATGGACGCTCTCGATGTACACTGAGGACAAGCGTAAGAATTAACATGGAGAATGAGCGTGTAAATACAGAATCCGTATCGCTCTCACCGATTTGATAAAATAGATGGTCTTCATCTAGCATAAGCCTACCCATCTGACGCATTTCATCTGGATTAAATACTCCATGTAAAAACCACTTTGCTAAAATCGAATAGATGTAATCATCACGTAGTTCAGGATCAACCGATCCAATATTCTGTCTATTTAACATCTCCTGTGCAATATCATATGCATGTTCCGGAGCTTGATAGTCATTCCTCACAATTTGAATGGCAATCTCCTTTATGTTCATTTAATCCCTCTCCCATTCTGTCACAAATTAACATGTAGTTCCATTCTAACAAATTTATTGCCATTTGCTATTCAATTTTGAAGTATTTATTAAAAAGCGGCCAATTACCGGCCTTACAAGTCTTTTGCAAATGGAAATATATGTTATTTTATGACAAAACAAGCCCAGTCACTACCTTTTGAGGTGGCTAGGCATTTCCTTTTCCGAAGGATGAGGAGAATACCTATACTTTAGCAATGACTAAGTGACATATGTGAAAATCATATCCTAAAACAAGAGTATATCGTTGTTGTTACAGGATTTTATGGCTGTTTTTTATTCTGTGTTTTGTATTCGGTTAAACGTTACTAAATAGGTTTTTGTATAACAAAAAAACGGCACCCGCGGAATGCCGTTTTTTCTAAAAATTAATAAGCACGAACAGAAATCTTAGCTCTACCTTGATCTCCATTTTTATCACGGAGTTTAATGACGTATTCGCCAAATTCTGTTTTAAAATCATTTTTCTTTAGAGTGTATTGTAATTCTTTCCCTGGTTTTAATGATGTGTCTAAAAATTTATTTCCTGATGGATACCAGACTTTCGTAGATAAATCTCGTTTTCCAAGATTAGTAACTGAGATAGTAAGTTCATCTTCACCTTTTTCCCATCTATCAAAATCGAATGTAAATGTTTCATCACCTGGAACAGAGAATTCACCTTTTATGTATGATGTACGAGGTAGAATAGCATCAACAATGACATAATCATCTACCAAACTTTCATTGCCATCATTGAGTGTTTCAATTGGCACTGAAGGTGTAACTTTGATGTCTGTGTCTGCATAAGCAGCAGGTGCAACTGATAAAATAGTAACTACTAGGGCTGTTACGATTAAGGATTTAACTTTTTTCATCTTTACTTTCCCCTCCAAAGTTATTTATTTTTAAATGCTTTTTAGATAAAATTCAAAAATTCACTTAAATTACATAATATTCAAACAAATTAAATGATAATTGATTAATAAGTACAAGATGATCTTTCCTTCCAAAATATAACATGTATTTTTTGGGAAATCAATGTTTCTATAAAATAGCAAGATTTTATTATTGGTATAATCAGTGTTTATGTCGAACAAGGTAGAATCTAAAAAAAAGATTCTACCTTGTTCGACATTTTGGTAAACTCAACTCATGATGTTCTTTGATAACTGGGTATATGTGGGGGTGTATGGAGAAATAAAATGCGAAAATCAAGCTTATACCTTCCATGCGTAAAATATCCAAGGTAAAGAAAGAACTCCGAAACGTCGGACATCTAGGATAGGAACTACCCGAAGTAACGCTATAAGGAGATGAAAGGTTGCTTTCGTCGTGGATTTGAGAAGCTCCCACTTAAGGCGATAGCTAAGTTGTGAGTAGTTCACCGACCAGTTACTGACAGCTTTCTAGTAGAGAAGATGGGATTTTATAGGGAATTATGCTTCCTGATTCTCAATTTGCTGGAGAGTCCGTTTAAATGTATCCAGAGACTGAGCTCCTACAATTTTGTATTTATCGTTAATAATAAAGGTAGGAGTACCTGTTACGCCATATTGCTGAGCTTTCTCCTGCGCTTCTTCCAAGCGTGGTAGGTAGCGTCCATCCTTCAGTGCTTTTTCTAGCTCGTCAGTGTCTAAACCTACTTCTTTCGCTATCTCTTTGATCACTTCAATATCACTGATGTCCTTTATATCGGTAAAATTAGCGTAAAATACTTTTTCATGAAACTCATGGTATTTACCGTGATCCTTGGCAAACTCACTAGCCTGGATAGCAAGACGGGTATTATACAAATGCGTTTGTTCTCCGAAAATAATTCCGTACGGTGCACCACTTTGACGAAGTTGAACAAACATCTGCTCTATATTAGCACCCTGGAACTTATCTTTTAATAAAATACCTTCTGCTGGCGTAGTTGGGTGCAATTCGAAATCTACCCACTCATCTTCAATAGATACATCTTTCTTCAATTCTTCAATCATCTTTGTCCCGATATAGCAAAACGGGCAAATATGATCAGAAAAAATCTTAATGTGAAATGTCATGTTATTCTTCCCTCCGAATGTTTTCGTGATTATTAATATAGTTGAAAATCGCTATTAAAAACTGCAGGAGTTTCCTTCACAGAAGTTACTATTCCCTTTGTTTTCCTGATCCTCTTTTGGTTGTAAATCAATAATCTCCAAGTTTTTTTTCTTCTTGTTCTCTGACTCGATTGCTTGTTGCTGTGTATCCTTCTCTGACATGAAAACCGTCCCCTTTTCCTCTATGTAACCGAAATAGATAATTGGCTTTCACTATCTCATGTAAATGAAGACCTGCTTTATTAAGAACTTCCCTTTAAATGTGGATATCATTTGTACACAATATATCTAGTGGCTTTTTGTTTGTCAACGATTGGGGTGTAGCTATAATTTTCTCTCTTTCTAACTGTTTGACTTACCAGTGCGGACTCCTATAAAATAACCTAGATAATAATTATCTCCAATAGATATAAACAAGGAGGTTATTTCTTCATGCGTATGAAATCTGGGATCGAACAAGCTGTTTATACGATGTTTATTCTCTCCCATTTACCTGACCGTAACACGTTATCAGCGGAATCATTAAGTGAATGCCTTGGTGTATCGACTTCTTATTTAAAAAAATTGATGAGAAAACTGGTTGAAGCTGGGTTAATCTACTCTTCACCTGGAATAAAAGGTGGTTTTTCTTTAGCTAAATCTCCATGTACAGTTACTGTGTATGACGTCTATCTAGCTGTGGAAGGCGTTGAATCACTTTATCGACAAAGTGGAGTTTTTACACATCTTTTCACCAAGGAAAATCAATCGTTGAAGGAAGGGCATTGTGCTTTTGAAGTGATAATGGACGAAGCAGAGCTGGCCTGGAAATCTGTCTTACAACGCCATACTCTATCTACATTCTTTGAGACAGCAAGAAGTACCTATCCGCAGCATAAGCTTGATACGATTAATACGTGGATTGCCAACCAACTTGCTAAATAATTGTACCTACATGTAATAATTCGAAAATGAATCTAAAAAGCGGACATTCTCCTTATATGAGATGTCCGCTTTTATTAGATATAGAGACTGCTTACTTATAAAGTAGCATTTACTCTCTCTTCCTGTGACATGCTTGCAAGCTGCTGTACTCGTTCTGTATCTAAGCCCAGAAGAGTAGCAACTCTTGTTCCATAATCTGCATCCGCTTTGTAGAATAATGCGGTTTGTCTGTATTGAAGATTCTCTTTAGCTCCACCTAAATGGCCGGCGATGTTATGGACAAGGTGATTCTTATGTTCTTCGTTTAAAACTCTTCTGTACAATTCTCCAGCTTGAATATAGTCTACATCCTCATCTGGTCTGGTATGGCGATCAATAATAGCTTGAACCTCAATGACAGGTGGTGCAAATGCCAAATCAGGTCTAGGTGTACCAGCCACGCTATTTGGATAATAGTTAGGTCCGCTTCCCCCATTGCCATCTACACTCATATAGCCATCACGTTGATAAGTCATACCTTTTGTATGCTTAGGAGCATTAACTCCGATTTGATGGTGGTTAGCACCTAAACGATAACGATGTGCGTCCTGATAGGCAAAAATTCTGCCTTGTAACAATTTATCAGGAGAGAAGCCGATACCAGGAACAATCGAGCTTGGGGCAAAAGCAACTTGCTCTACTTCGGAGTGGTAATTGTCCGGATTTTCATTTAATACCATTTTACCTAATGGAATCAATGGGAAATCAGAATGATACCAGACTTTTGTAACATCAAATGGATCGAATTGATATTCCTTCGCCTGCTCTGGAGTCATAATCTGTACATTCACGCTCCAGGAAGGGAAGTCTCCTTTATCAATCGCATAGAAAAGGTCACGCGTCGCATGATTCGGATCTTTCCCTTTTATTTCTTCTGCCTGCTTAGCAGTTAATGTTTTATGTCCCTGATCAGTTTTAAAGTGATATTTTACCCAAACATAATCATTATCCTTGTTGTACCACATGTAGGTATGGCTAGAGTGACCATCCATATGACGGTAATCTTGTGGAGTACCTCTGTCAGAGAACAGGATGGTTACCTGATGAAGTGATTCTGGAGTTAAGGAAAAGAAGTCCCAAACGGCATTAGGATCAGGTAAGTTTGTTTGTGGATTTCTTTTTTGCGTATGAATAAAATCAGGGAACTTGATGGCATCACGAATGAAAAAGATCGGGGTATTGTTTCCGACGAGGTCGTAATTCCCCTCCTTGGTGTAGAACTTAACAGCAAATCCGCGTGGGTCACGCTCTGCATCTGCGGAGCCCTTCTCTCCACCAACTGTAGAGAAGCGGGCAAATAAATCCGTTTTCTTGCCAACCTCCGATAAAAAATCTGCTTTTGTATACGTGGATAAGTCGTTTGTTACCTCAAAGTATCCTTTTGCCCCAGCACCTTTTGCATGAACGACTCTTTCTGGAATTCTTTCCCGGTTAAAATGCGCCAGTTTTTCTACTAGATGAACATCCTGCAACATCGCATAGCCATCTCTCTTACCCGTTGTTTCTGATGCCTGGTCATTTGATACCGGATTACCATGACTAGTTGTTAATTTTTTGTCTTTATCTTCCATAAGTAAACCATCCTCCATCAGGTGTATTTTACATATGTAAGCATTTTGGAAATTTGTTGAAAATAACAACTTTTATGAATAAAGTAACTATTATAATGATAACATAAGAATCAGTATCATTATATTGCAGTATTGTGAAACTAGAACGACGTGTAAGAAAAACCTCTACCACGTTTATGCAATTTGATACAGAAAAAAACGTGTAGACCCTCGTACTTTTGAGTACATGATCCACACGCTATTTGGAGAGAACCAAGCTTACGTATGCGCATGGTGGATTCCATAAAAAATCCCTGCAAGTAATTGCAGAAAGTTCTATCCATAAGTTCTTTACTCTTTTCTTCGCATAGCTCTAATCAATTTTTTATTCCTTTTATCTGATTTAGCATCATTCACAACTAGAATGGCGTGGATAACACCTGGAATCCAAAGACACAGCGTTAAAATAAGGTTTAAAATCGCACTTCCCGGTCGCCCAGCAAACAAAACAGCTAATGGTGGACAAATAATGGCAAGTAAAAAAAGCATAAATAGGACATCTCCTTATTAATGATCAGTATTTGAACACTTTAGACCGATTTTCTTTCTTGTTCCATTTCGATTACCATTTTACGCTCCCCTGCATATATTAAGTAGGCATCTGTACCCTTTATGAAAGTAAGCAAAACATTTAATCCAATTGGTACGTGTAGAAAGGAGAAAAGATATGTGGTCACATTCGTTTGACCTGTTTCCTTATGCAGTTCAACCTGGTGATAGCTACTGGCGGCTAGCCCAGGAATATGGTATCTCTGTAGATCATATTGTTGCCGCTAATCCTGGGGTAGATCCCTATCAGCTCATGATTGGTCAGACTATTTATATTCCCATTGCCAGGCACAATATGCCAAACAATCCAGCACCTTCATCTGAATGCATTTGTATGGCAGAGGTTCAATTATCAAATCAGATGCGTATGTTGTGGGAGCAACATGTATACTGGGCGAGAATGCTCATTATTAGCATAGCTGCCAATCTTCCTGACGAGCAGTTCGTAACAAAACGATTGCTGCGTAACCCCCCTGATATTGCTAACTTAATTAAGCCTTACTATGGCGAGAAAAACGCTGCGATTTTTAATCAGCTTTTCACGGAACATCTGGTAATTGGCGCAGAACTTGTTAAAGCAGTAAAAGCTGGAGATAGCAATGCTGCAGCCCGGATCGAAAAGCGATGGTATAAAAACGCGGATGACATTGCCGCTTTCCTTAGCAGCATTAACCCTAATTGGCCAATGAGAGATCTACAAAAAATGCTATATGAACACTTGGGATTAACAGAGCAAGAGGCGGGGTATCGAATCCATAATGATTTTGCCTCAGATATCGCTACTTTTGACAAAATCGAGCAACAAGCGCTAATGATGGCAGATGCTTTAACAGCTGGTATTGTCAAACAGTTCCCTACTTTGTTTGCATGCTAATTGATTTTCCAGTTTAATCGGTAACAATCTTGAAGCAAGAGTCGCAACTAGCAAGACCTGACTCTTGCTTCTTTCCTAAAATATTCCGATATATTGTAATATGTTTTCCACTCAACTCTTATCATTTTTAGTATAGTTATATATGTATACATACCTAAAAGGAGGAATGGGTAATGGCACAAGATAACACAGCGAACGAACCAAAAAAAGAGACTGTCCGTATCGCTAATGATGTAGTGGCTACCATTGCTGGAGTGGTTGCTAGTGAAACACCAGGTGTAATCGCAATGTCAGGTGGCTTATCTGAAGGATGGGCTAAGCGATTAACCGGAAAAAATGTTCAAAAAGGTGTTGCTGTCGATGTAGGAGAAGTCGAAACCTCCATTGACTTACGCATTATTGTAAAATATGGTCTTCCTATTCATGAGGTTTGCAGACAACTGCAAGTTAACGTTCATGATGCCATTCAAAACATGACAGGTTTACATGTAGTTGCTGTTAACGTTATTGTTGATGGTGTTTCTTTAAAAGAAGAAGATGCACCCACCGCTGCACAAACCAAATTATTGGAAGCAAACTAGAGGCGCTTATCCGCCTCTTTTCTTTTTTTTCGATAATTGATAAGGAACTACTCCAGTGCGAAAAAGTCCTATCCTCCTTTCCACATGCATCACAATCTGCCTTGTATATAATGCCTTAGAAACAAGTCCTTCACTGACAGGAAATGCTCCTTGTCATTGAGGGAATTTTTTATTTTGCACACCTGTTATTAGTAGTTTTTCTTCACAATCTAGTTATTATGTCTAGATTGACTCATTATTTCTATTAGGTTACTATATTATTGCATCAAGGAGATATGGAGGTTAAGAAAATGAAAGACGTTGAGTCAGAATTGATAAAATGGAGTGAACAACTAGCTGGGTATCATTTGCCACGTTGGCAAGAACTTCCTGATATAGATCTTTATATGGATCAGGTTGTCACTTTGATTGAAAAATATCTTAAGCTGCTGTCAAATGATGATAGTAAAATTATTACTCCCGCTATGATAAATAATTATGTGAAGCTCGGGCTTATCCCGCCTCCCATCAAAAAGCGATACACACGTACGCATATTGCCTATTTAATTGCGATCTCAATCTTAAAACAGGTGCTTACTATTGCAGAGGTACGTAATGGAATCATATTTCAGTCCAAAGTAAATGGAACAAAAGAAGCATTTAACCTATTCTGCGAAGAACAAGAAAAGGCGCTGCAAGCCATAAGTGCTCATATGGGCTCCAATAAGATAACACCTATTCTTCACGAGAAAATAACGACAGAAAATCTCGCATTACGAATGGCTACTCTTGCATTTGCCAGCAAAATCATTGCTGAAAAGACGATTCAAATCCAAAAGGAAGTTACTTCAAAAGCAAAAGAATCAGAATAGGACAAGATAAGGGTAGTACTTCTTAAGTAAGATGTTTTCATGCGTATCAGGAAGAACCTCTCCGCCGTTTATAACATTCGGATACATAAAAAAAGACATCATTAGATACAGGAAAGGATCAAAAATGAATCAGCAAAAAATTGCTATCTTGGTAGACTCTTGTACTGATATTCCCTTGGATTTAGTTAAAAAATATAACTTGTATGTCGTTCCATTAAAAATAAATTATCGAGATAAAGAATATTTAGATGGTGTTGATATTACCGCAGAAGAAGTATACAATCGCCTTCCTGTCGAAATACCAAAAACATCATTGCCTAGCGGAAGTTACATTGTCGGAATCCTGGATCAAATCAAGGCAGATGGCTATGAAAAAGTATTAGCAGTTACAATCTCCAGCGGATTAAGCGGAACACATAACGTAATTAATTTGATCGGGAGTGAATACGAGGGATTAGATATTTTTGTTCTTGATACCAAAAATATTGGGATGGGAAGTGGATTTAACGCCGTTCAAGCTGCAGAATACATTGAGGAAGGGATGGATTGGGATACGTTGATTCAGACCGTTTCTACTAACATCTCCAATTCTAAAATATTCTTCTGTGTCTCTACCTTGGAATATCTCCAAAAAGGTGGACGGATTGGCTTAGTCTCCTCTATTTTGGGAAATGTCCTCAACCTTAAGCCAATTATTTCTTGTAACGAGGATGGGGTTTATTATACAGTCGCTAAAGTTCGTGGAAGAAAACAATCTATAAAAAAGGCAATGGACATAGCTGTTGAATTTGCACATAAACGAAAGAAGTATAATGTTGCTATTTCCCATAGCAATGCTGAAGAAGAAGCAAATCAAATTAAAGAAATCCTTGTACCGCTGCTTCCTAATGTTAACATCTTTACAATAGGACAAATCAGTCCCGCATTAGGAGTACACGCTGGCCCAGGATTAATCGGGGTAGGTATTCAATTACTTTAAAATTTTTCTGATAAAAAACAAACTCCCCTTATATTTGTAGCATAAGAAGAGTTTGTCGACAGTCTAAAAGAGGCGGATATCCACCTCTTTTTTCTTTATTTAATGAATTGCTTTCTTGTCAAAATTACCGCCCATTACGTCAGATACGTGTTCAATTGCAATAAACGCCTTACTATCTATCTCATTCACGATTGTCCGAAGCTTTGATACCTCAAGACGAGTTACGACACAATAAATGATTTGTGTATCTTCTTTGCTGTAACCGCCTTTTGCATAGATGTAAGTCGTGTTACGACCTAATCTATTCATAATCGCTTCGGAAATTTCCTCGTATTCTTTGGAGATAATCGTAACTGATTTTGATTCATTCAAACCTTCGACCACAACATCTATCAGTTTAAAGGCAATATAGTAGGTAAAAATGGAGTACATCGCAGAATCCCATTCAAATACAAAACCAGCTGTTGTGAAAATAATAACGTTAATGATCATGATAATTTGACCAATTGGTATTCTAGTCTTTTTCGAAATTAATATTGCCACAATCTCTGTTCCGTCCAGTGTACCACCAAAACGAATAACGAGACCAACACCGATTCCTAGAATAAGACCGCCGAATAATACAGCTAATATCTTCTCGTCTGTAAAGGCATGAACATCATGTAGCATATAGGTGGTTATTGACATGACGGCAATCCCGTACATCGTCGCGATAGCAAAAGTTTTTCCGATATGCTTATAACCAATTATTAAGAATGGTATGTTGAGCAAGAAAAGGAAAGCTCCCAGTGGCAGATTGGTTAAAGAGGATAACATGATGGATATCCCGGCGACCCCACCATCAATTACTTTGTTTGGCACCAGAAATAATTCCAACGCCACACCCATCAGAATGGCCCCAATCGTTATAAAAATGAATTGTAGCAATTTGGTAAGTAACGTTCTTTTTTTATGTTGTCTAGCCATATACCTTATCACTCTCCCTTATTTATTTTCATCTAAAACCTTACATATCATAAAAAAAATGATTTACATAACATGTAAGATTTTAGAATAGGTATTTTCATATATTAAAAATATTTTAGCTTAATTGCAACTTTTTCAATACATTGCCTTTTATACTTATCTTAAAAAAATCTTTGTACGCTCCGCATTTCCCCACTCCTTCCAATCGTATTCCAGATTATTTTACCATATATACCCATCCACGCTCTTATTATTGTGGAAAATCCTATCATACCTTCATTGTAAAGTTAACTTGACACTCAACAAAATGTAAAGTACACTTTACGTAAAGCAAACTTGACATGGAGGTGTATGGATGAAGAATCGAGTTCGCGAAAAGCGTATAGAGCAAGGCTGGTCACAAGATACGTTGTCGGAGAGAGTGGGAGTGTCAAGACAGACCATTAATTCTCTAGAAAACGGTAAGTATAATGCTTCCCTACTACTTGCCCATAAATTAGCTCAGATTTTTGGGTGTTTCATTGAAGATCTATTTATTTTTGAGGGAGATGAGAGTATATGACGGACACATATGCTGCTTTACTTGGTTTGATTGGTGGGCTTGTCATCGGTTTATCAGGTATGTATGCTGGAAATAAATTAGCAAAGAAAAAACGCGGGTTAGATGAGCGACATCACATGATTCGAACGAAAGCTAGAGCTACCTCATGGATCATAACACTTGCAACATTATATATCCTCTTTCTTGCAGTAATTTTTAAGGCCAACATTTCTGTTGCTGCTGCTATGGGAACCTTACTACTTGTCCAAATGGGAAGCTGGTTTATTTTAGTCTTTTATTACCAAACAAAGTACTAGGATTATAAAACCAGTGAAAAATCGACAGACTCCTGCTGATATTCTTTCCTTTAAAAAAACTTCTATCGAAGTCCTTTCGAAGAAGCCGGTCCTTCTTTATTGGATGTTTCTCATGCGTATCAGGAGGTAAAGCCCAGAAGCTTATACTTTCTGATACAGTCAAAAAAAAGAGGTGGTCTCCCGCCTCTTCTTTCCTACAATGATGTCAATCCCAGGCATAACGTTCTTCTTTCCAAGGATTCCCATACATGTGATATCCATTTTTCTCCCAGAATCCTGGGCGATCATTCTCCATAAACTCGATGCCGCGAATCCATTTGGCACTTTTCCAGAAATACAGATGGGATAAAACAAAACGAAGCGGATAGCCATGCTCTGGCGTCAAAGCTTCTCCATTATGCTTGAAGGCAAACATGTTACCTGGCGTCATGAAATCAGCTAGTGGCATGTTGGTTGACCAGCCTTCTTCCGCATGTAGCATCACATACTTTACTTCCGGTTTAATCTTTACAAGCTTGACCACTTCTTCCACCGGAATTCCTTCCCACAGGTTGTCGAACTTGGACCAGCCTGTGACACAATGAATATCATTGGTTGCCTGTGCCATGGGTAGAGATAGCATTTGATCGAAGCTTAATGTTTTTTCCACCTCAACCAATCCAAAAATCTTGAAAGTCCAGTTGGTCAAATCCTTATACTCAGGTACATTACCATAATGCAGCACAGGAAAATCTGTAGTAACACGCTGATTCGGTGGTACCCGATCATTATTTTTCTCCTTGGGAAGTCCGTAAAACATTCTACTGCTTCGCCCCTTCTTTTCTCCTACGTGAGTCTATTTGCGACCTACTAAAATGGCATGGTCTACTTTAATACATTTATCCATAATCGCTTCAATTCCATTATTTTTTACCAAGTCAGCCGCTTCTTCATTATAAACACCTTGTTGCAACCAGAAGGCTTTCGGCGTATGTTTCATATTGATTGTATCCAAAGCAATTGGAAATGTCTCTTCACTACGACGGAATACGTCCACAATATCAACTGGTGTTTCAATATCTTTTAATGAAGCCACAACCTTTTCACCCAGTACCGTTTCCCCGGCAATAATCGGGTTAACAGGAATTATGGTGTATCCTGCGTGTTGCAGTGCTTCTGCAATCATGTAGCTGGTACGATCCGGCTTGTTAGAGCATCCAACTACTGCCACTACTTGTGCTTGTTCCAAAATTTCTTTTCGTTGTTCGTTTGACGGATTTTCAAATGCCATGAACAATCACCTCTATCTGCTAGTTTGCTAAATCAAAACTTCTCATCATCTGCTTCTGGCACTCGTAGCGTAAAGCTTCGGTACGGTACAGACAATTTTTTGACATTATCATAAGGGATACGGTCCTCTTCAGGCAATACTTGCAAGCAGCACTCCAGATAATTAAGAACATCCTCTACATCAAGATCCCAATAAAATGGAGCATATGCCTTCAGATATTTTTGGGCGTTCTGAAACATCCAGCGTGCTCCTTTAATATTTCCGTATTCCAGATGATACAGTCCTACTGCCATCTGCAATAATCCCTGTAAAAATTTATTCTGCTTCTGCTCCATCCAGATCTCTTCCAACAAGTCGTGGCACTCATAGAATTCATGCTCATTGAACTTTTGAAAAAAGTCCAGATACTGTTGTGGATGTTTATCTTCCATAGCTATTTACCCACTTTTTGGACAGGCTTACCTGTTTTATCATACCATAATGAAATTTGACTGTTGCAAAATACTTGAGAAGTTGGTAAATCAGGATTACATAGTTTCGTAGCAAAACGTTATAAGAAAAGCTTCTATTGAAGCCTTTCGAAGAGGCTGATCCTTCCTTTGCGGATGTTTTTCATGCGTATCAGGTTGAGTTGTTCCACAGTTTATATTTTCTTATACAGTAAAAAAAGTAGTAAAAAGGCACATCATCTTAACAAAAATCTAAGGATTGTTTGACTCTCTTTCTGATACAATAAACATACTGATCTGTTAAGAAAAACTTCTATTGAAGTCTTTTCGAAGAAGCTGGTTCCTCTTTAGAGGATGTTTTTCATGCGTATCAGGTTGAGTTGCTCCGAAGTTTATACTTTCTGATACAGTAAGAAAAACTTCTATCGAAGTTTTTTCGAAGAAACCGGTCCTTCTTCAGCGGATATTTTTCTTGCGAATAAGGAAGTGAAGCATAGAAGTTTATACTTTCTGATACAGTAAAGTAAGAACAGCCCACACGAAAGGAACGAATTGTTTACATGACTCTCATGGAGAACTTTCCGCTCTGGGCGGCACTGTTAGCAATATTTTTGGCGCAAGCTATTAAGATCCCCTTGCATTATTTCGCTACTCGCAAGTGGGTATGGCCTCTCATGTTCAGTACAGGAGGTATGCCAAGCTCACATTCTGCCGCCGTCACCGCACTAACCACCTCCATCGCGATCGAAGAAGGTTTTAATAGCACCCTCTTTGCTATATCTGCAATTATTGGTGTCATTGTTATGTTTGATGCTGCTGGTGTTCGTCGCCATGCCGGAATGCAAGCTGTGGTACTAAACAAGTTGGTGGAAGAATTTAATCATCTCATTCAGGGAATGAAGACATTTAAAGTAAGACCCACTACGGAGAAAGCCAAGAAGTTAAAAGAACTACTCGGTCACCAGCCTATCGAAGTATTTATGGGCGGTTGGCTTGGTATTGTCGTAGCGCTTGTTCTCCATCCCATTTGGTAAGTTTATCAATATTTTTCCCTGTACACGCACATGATAAAGAACCGGAAAGACTTTTCATCTCTCCGGTTCTTTTTGCCTATTATTTTCTGATTTGAGCGAAAGCAGCTACTCCGTCCTCATTTAATGTCTTCATCATTCTCTCATTCACGTAACCTTTGCCACGATGAACAACGAACACTTCTACTTCCTTTTTACCCCACTGGCTATATACATCTTTTTTAGTTTTGAAGTATAGATCCAGTTTATTTCCTTTGATCGCTCCACCCTTATCCGTTACAACACCGTAGCCATATCCTGGAACATACAGGATCGTGCCTAATGGGAATACCTTTAGGTCAGCTGCAATAGTCGAATAGGTTCCCCGATGAACCTTAACACCAGAATAGGTAATGCCATAGGATGGATGCCCCGGACCTTTTCCTGTTGATTCTACGCCAGCGTAGTAGCCTGTTGCCACCACCCGAACTTTAGGATACTGTGCAAATGCTTCCAAACTAGGCTGATTTGTACTTCCAACATCATTTATCTTTTCGTTCTCCACTGCTGCTTTAACTTTGGGTTCCGATGATTTCATCGTCATCATGGAACTGGATAATACATGCCGTTTTTTGATCATTTTGTAGCCTTCTTTTTTCTGCTGCAAACCGACTGAATGGGTGGTAGTTCCTGAATCCTCGAAATTATACGAATATCCAACGGTAGTTTCACCTAATAAAATCAAGCAACTTAGTGTGAGAACTCCCACAAAACGCAACCATTTCATCATCTATTTGCCTCCTCTCACCATCTAGTCATTTCCAAGTGAGAGTGTGGCTATACATTATTTGTAAGAAAAGCCGACCCCCTAAAAGGAGAAGTCGGCTTACATGTTATTATTTATTGGCTTGAGTACGAGGTACTCGCCAGTCCAGTTTATCTACAGTTACATTACCTCTTGGGAGCACTAAAGATAGCTGTTTCGGCATTTCTTTTGGTCCTTGCATTACAGCTACGATATGCTTTACTTCTTTGCCATCCTTATTTTTTGAAGTGGTTAGGTGGAAAGATGGTTGGTATAGATTGCTTTCTTTATTTTCCAATCCAGTCTTAATTATTGAACTTCCCTCTGACTTCCTTTTTTCTTTAAGTTTAGATACCTCCGCTGCGAAATCTGATGTATGCTCAATTTTTTTAATTGTATACACGCTCTCTTCTTTTTTCACTTCCACATTATTCTTAGCAACCTCTGCAGGGTTAAACGGAATTTCCCAATTCAGAATGCGTGTATATTCCAAACTAGTTAGCTGGAAAGTTAGAGGCTGTTTGTCATTCATCGGCAGAAACGGATCTTGCCCTGAAAAATGTCTCCCTGGCAAAGTGTCCTCATCCGTAAGCAGAACTTTACCTTTGTCGTCAAGGATATTATAAGTAATATTCCCCCTAATAAATGCCTTCTCTGAATAGTCCCATCCTGCTTTTTTGATTTCGGAAGCAAACAGCTCTTCACGCTCTTTGTTAGCTTCTACATCATAGAAGATTCGAGTTGCGCTTGGTGTAAACTCTACTTTTTGTAAATCGACCACATAACCTTGAGGGAGTGTATGTTTTTGATTAACCTGGTATGTCCGCGTAGCCGCTTTGCTTTTTTCTATATCAATTGGGATCTGCATGCTCCAGTTACCCTTGACATCTCCTACCTGCGTCACTTAAGGTTTGAGTCAATCGAGACACGACAGAAAATATTATTTACAACCATATTTTTACACGATACGATAAAGATAAATAGTGGTGGTAATTTATGAATGTTTTTACTGTGAAAAAGTTAGTTTTACATATGGTAAAAAGTGAGGAAACGATTAAAAGGTGGCTTCGATTGGGGAGATTCTCAGACACTTATTTAATAAGCGACAAAGAAGGATGGAGAATACCAATGCATAATTTCATTGGTGTCGCAATACCGAATGCATTGATACAAATGATTAGAACAGAAAACTATGGGAAAAGCCTAATAAAATTGGCTTATGAAGCAGTCACCTTCTCCTAAAGGAATCGCTCACGAACACAATGTTTTAAAAATTCATTATTTTTTCGTGGAGGATATTATGAAAACTTTCATTTACATGGTGAGACATGGCGAATCACCGAAGACGGAAGGAAATGAAAGAACAAGAGGATTAACTGATAAAGGAATATCAGATGCTTATCAAATAACTGAATTATTGAAAGGAGAGGGAATCGAGGTTTTCGTTTCAAGTCCATACCAACGAGCAATCCTAACCATTCAGGAGTTAGCTCGACGTTCAGGACAAGAGGTTTTAGTATTTGAAGATCTTAAAGAAAGAATTTTTTTAAATGAAGATAACCGAATGCCTGATAAGGAATTATACCCTTTGTTGGAGAAGTCGTTTTCTAATCCAAACTTTGCTTTAACGGGAGGGGAGACTAATATAAACTGTCAGAACCGAGCTATAACGGTCTTGAAAGAATTATTAAAGATCTATCGGGGACGGAAAGTAGTATTAGGCACTCATGGAGCTGTAATGACTTTAATGATGGCGTATTATGACAATCAGTATGATTATAATTTTTTACTACAAACATCCAAACCAGATGTATACAGAATGGAATTCAATGATCAGGAATTAGTAGAGGTTAAAAGATTGTGGAATATCCAGTAATGGAGTATTCCGGCAACATTGGGTTGGCTGTCCTTTACTTGATGAGTTATTGGTACGAGCGGAAATAGTTTGGGGACTATTAAACTAACGAAGACGATAGTTCAATTTAAACAAGAATATTTACAGATCTAAAATACTGCTGTAAGTAACTAACAGAAATGGATAGAGATTCAGATGTTTTCTGAAAACCTCTATCCATTCTTAATTTTGTTAATAAAATGTCTAACATTGTATCCAATCACTTTTTATTATTTGCTAAATTGTACTTCCTCGACCTTTTAATAAAAACTAGAGACATCCCTTCTTGAATCAAAACATTCGATAACCTTTTTTCCGCAGTAATTGTATAGTGTAGCCACTGCCAACCGTTCCAGCAATTCCTGCGCTAAGAATGACTATATCAATAAGTTGTGGGACCTTCCCATTCATCAATAAGGAAATAACCACGTAAGCAACAATTCCTACTCCCAGAACCAAAGGAAGCCAAGTAGAACGGAGTAGCATATTTAAAATAAATCCGATGCCAAATCCTAGCACGAGAAACAATACAAGGGAGATAACAGCGGTAATCGGGGTTAATGGCATGATAATTATGATACCTCCGAATACAGTTTATTTTCTGACTACAGTGTAGCGAAAATCAAACTGCTGGTCAATTCATTAGTTACACTTCCCTAGTTTTTGAAAAAATTTATACACGAATAGTTGCACTTATGTAGACTAGGACAAGAATATCATATATTCTTGTCAGTCAAAAAAACAGCCTATGTCTCCTATAAGGAACATCGACTGTTTCAGGTTTTGATTGGTACATCCTGTTTCTTCATTCTCTGTTTACACCTTCAGAATATCCAGCTCACTACTAACACCCATATAGAAGGAATCTCCATGACACTCCGGGCAACTTTCAGTACCGCCAACAGCGATATTTACATATCCTTCGCCTTTGCAAAATGGACACTCTTCTGTGTGTTTATTCTTTTCCATGCCCGATCCCTCCCGTTTTTTATCAACTTCATTTTTTATGGAGAGTTCAATATATCACGGAAAACCTGGTTTGGCGAAAGTCAAAATCGAGTAAAAACAGAGAAATTCTTTAATGAAAGCGGAAACATCTTAAGTTATCTGAAAATTACGCAAATTTATAAATACTCTTGCACTCAGGTAAAAATCTTATAAGACGAATATTGAAATACGGGATTTACCGAATAGTTTTGACCCACCATATAGCTCTGCATGTTAGGTACATGCGGCAGGATAATTTGAATGTATTCGGTAGCTAGCGGGTCTTCAATTAACTCAGCTATCTTACGGAATTCTGCCACTTCAATCTCTCCTGGGTTCGGTGTTGGTTCTCCTTCTATATAATCCATAATAAAAACCAGCATATTATCGCTAATTTCTCCTTTGATAACCCCTGTACGCAGCGCTGCTACCTGTCTTACCCTGGCTGTAACACCCGTTTCTTCCTTCACTTCTCGAACGGCTGCTTCATCCACAGTTTCCCCAGGGTCTACAAATCCAGCAGGGAAGGACCATTTTCCTTTCAGACCGCCGTATGTTTTTTTAACAACCAGCACTTCCTCTCCCTTTATGACGATTCCACCAGCTGCTAACCATACTTTTGATTCTCTCATTTAATCACATCCTACTACGTAAAGATTAAAAGTCCATTTCATTCGGTTCGTGTAAGAATAACCCCCGCTCTAATCGTTACGAGCAGGGGTTACTTGGTTAATTTTCTTCTTCTTCATCTAATAAACCGTGATCAATTAAATATCGCAGATTTTCCTGATCTCGCTCACGGCCTTGTTCCTTAAGACGTTCAATAGCAGGTAAAATCAGCTTATCCACTTCAGACTGAATGTGGTGGGATAAATCATATCGATCTTGTTCCTCTAAAAAGCTTCCTACTTCCATTAAAGCATTATAACGATCCAGTTCATCTCGAGTTAACTTCCCTCTTACCTGAACGCTGGCATGACGCATCTAGTCATTCACCTACAGACGAATTTTTTTCAGAACCAACCCAAGACCACCGATTTTCATCAGATATCTTGCGTCGCCACCTTTTTTCATTATAGCAGCAGAAAGGCCGAACATTTTTTTCTTATTCATGACAATTCCCATGCCTTCGCCTTTCCCCAAGGAAGCAAGTGTACCTTGCAGAGCAGGTACAAAAGGAACTAACGTTAGCTTTTCTCCACGAATAAATGCTTTCAGGTTGCGAACCACATTTTCGGCTTCCTGAATGGAGATTTGAGCAGTCGGTGGATAAGGACGACCTTCATCATTAAATATAAGGGCACAGTCACCGATTATAAATACATTATCATGACCTGGCGCACGCATGTATTCATCTACTTTTACTCGTCCTCGCATTACTTCAAAACCAGACTTTTCTACTACAGAACTACCTCGAACTCCACCAGTCCAGACCACTGTTTTCGACTTGATTTCTTCACCAGTAGCTAAGATAACGCCATCTGCTGTACATTGCTTGATCGGCGTATTAATTTTAAATTGTATACCTTTACTCTCCAGCATGTTCATTGCATATTCAACCAAATCGGTGTCGAAACCTGGCAATGCAGAAGGTGCTGCTTCGATACTATAGATCTGGACCAGTGAAGGGTCCACATCAAATTCACGACATAGTTCTGGAACACGATTAACCAATTCGCCTAAGAATTCGATGCCAGTAAAACCCGCCCCTCCAATAACAAAGGTTAGATAATCCAAACGATCCGGATCATTCTTAAAAGACGCAAACATATAATCAATGTGTTCTTTAATTTTATAAACAGAGTTAATACTGCGGATTGAGAATGCATTTTCCTTAAGGCCCTCAATGCCGAATGTTTCTGGATCGCTACCAAGACCAACGATCAGATAATCATAGGAAAGAACACTTCCATCTTCTAATGCTACTGTTTGATCAGCAGAATTAATAAGTTGTACCGTCCCTTTTACTACATTTACTTTTTTCTGATCAATAATTTCATCCAAGTAAATTTTGGCGCGATGCGCAGGCATGGTTCCTGCTGCCGGCTCATGCAACCATGTTGTTAAGTAGTGGTAATCGTGCTTACTAACCAGTGTGATATCCGCTTCGTTATGATTTAATTTATTTTGTAATCCAACAGCTGTACTTACCCCACCATAACCAGCACCCAGAATCAAAATCTTTGGTGTACTCATTACCTAAGCCCCTTCCATTTTCTAGCACTTTTTCAACATCATCGTTCAACATCTTGTGTTTTTTTTCACGTTAGTTAATAGGTATAATCCCCTAATATAGGAAAAAATAAATGATTGCTAAAGATAAATTATTTTTATATCTGTGAAAAATTGCACTATAATAGTAAGACAACTTTATAATAGAGACAATATTCGAGCAATGCAAGCATTATTTGACACAAAATTGTTTAATTTACATATTTCGTCTTATTGATTATACCTTCCTCTTTTTTTTCAAGGTCAATCTTGTATATAATAAGTAGTGTTTAGTATTTTTACGGAGAAAGTGGAGGTGTATGGGACTTGGCTACAGGCAATAAAGATGAGCAAGTATATGATCTAACCATTATTGGTGGAGGTCCCGCTGGATTGTTCACAGCTTTTTATGGCGGAATGCGTCAAGCAAGTGTAAAAATTATTGAGAGCATGCCTCAATTAGGTGGACAACTTAGTGCGCTCTATCCTGAAAAATACATCTATGACGTGGCTGGCTTTCCAAAAGTACGAGCACTTGAATTAGTCGAAGGATTAAAACAGCAGATCTCTCATTTTAATCCCACTATTTGTCTAGAAGAAAAAGTAGAAAATGTGGAAAAACTGGAAGATCAGAACCTGTTAATCACCACAGATAAAGGAAGTCATTTATCTAAAGCAGTCATTATTACGGCTGGTGTTGGTGCATTCGAACCTCGACGAATTGAGCATCCTGATGCTGTCAAGTTCGAAAAAACGAATCTGCATTATTTCGTAACGGATCTTACTATGTTTAAGGATCAGCGTGTAGCACTATTTGGTGGTGGAGATTCTGCGGTTGACTGGGCATTAATGCTAGAACCAATTGCCAAGGAAGTTCACATCATTCATCGTCGTGACAAATTCCGTGCTCATGAACACAGCGTTGAGAACCTAGTGAACTCACGTGTAAATGTAATAACACCATGTGAGCTTACTTCTATCGATGGAGATGAACTAATTAGATCGATTACCATTGAACACAATGTCACTAAAGAACAAACACAAATTGACGTAGACGCTGTGATTGTTAACTTTGGTTTTATCTCTTCCCTCGGTCCAATCAAAAACTGGGGAATTGAACTAGAAAAAAATTCAATTGTGGTTAACTCTCGTATGGAAACAAATATACCAGGTATCTATGCAGCTGGTGATATTGCTACTTATCCTGGTAAAGTAAAATTAATTGCAGTCGGTTTTGGAGAAGCACCAACAGCAGTAAATAATGCTATTGCGTACATAAATCCGCAAGCCAAATTGCAACCTGGTCATAGTTCTAACATGTCTCTCTAAGTAAATCAAACGAAAATAGGGTCTTTCTAAGCCTTTGCTTGTGTCTATTCCACGAGCAAAGGCTTTTTTATGTATGATTTCTTTTGTTATAATTTCTTCCTCCTGTAAATATGCATATGAACCTAGTATAGAGATCAGAGTGACCGAGAACGCTACAAACTAGGAGGTGTAGCATATGAATACAATCTGTCCGGTTTGTAATGGCTTCTCCCGTCTTCTCGCCACATGTGATCATTGTCATAAATATCTACAAGATAAAGGACGGCTGTCTGATTACCAAGGGGATTACAGTCCATACCGCCCAATTGATGACCTAAAACTATCAAATGGTTACAAGGATGCCGCTGATCATCTCTGTCTTCATCTTTGTTTTTGTGCAGGATGTGGTTGTGAACAAGTACTTCCGGTAAAGGAACAAATTATGCCTCCACCAACGTAGCTAGCTTCAAAGATGGAAACTTGGGATTTCAAACTTTTTTTATTTTTCACTAGCATTTTTTCTGTAAATCATGCAAAATAGTGAAGGGAGTTTTTTACGTTCACATCATGATGACACACTCCGATCAGTTGTACAGATATTCAACGCTATTTTGCAGGAGGGGGGCCCCCGCGTGGAAACCACTGTAAAAACCGTTAAGAAGCAGCCGCGCTTACTATCTACCCGCTGGCTAGCCGATATGGTTCATCATTCTGTTCACCGATTGTCTCATTTTTTTCAAAAAGATTATAATTTGAGGGGCCAAATCCTTCAAGAAAAAATGCAAGAACACAATAGTTAGAAGTTTTGCTCCGCAGTTTATACTTTCTGATACAGTAATAAAAAGGTTTTAGCAAGAGACATCTCTTCTTGCTAAAACCTTTTTGGTATTTTCGCTCTTCATTATTCCTGTATCAGATCAGGTAACCCACGGTATCTAGCCGTACGAAGTTCTTTTTCATATGCATCATATTCCGGCATCTGCGCTTCTTTAGCAAGTTGTAGCGCATAGTCAATATCATACGGAACACGCACTAACGTCATGCTAAAGCTGCTAGGGACTTTGCTATTTCTTTCCCCTTCTATAATCGCATAGGACGCCTGGGTAATATCTAGCGGATTACCGACACTTCCTACATTACAAAGAGTATATTTGCTTAGCTGTTGGATGAATGCATGATGAATATCACCATACATAACCACATCTGGATTCCGTTCAGCAGTACCGGTCATTTCTGTATGTACAAACATTGCCAGCCTTTCTTCTAAAGGAGAATGAGCACGGACCCGTTTATAGACACTTTCTGCTGAAGCATGAAACAGACGAATCAGCTTCCCACTGATCCAAAAATCAAATGAAAAAGGCAGGTTTTTCAGAAAATAAATTCTCTCTTTACCTAATTGCTCTTGATGCCAGCGAATCATCTCAACTTCTGTAGGATTACCAATGAAGTCGTCCCAGTTACCCTGAACAATTACCTCGCATTTTTTTCGTATAAGGTCTACTACTTCAGCTGAATTCGGACCTTTCCCAGGTAAATCGCCCAAACAATAAATGGTCTTGATTCCTTTAGAAGAGATGTCTTGTAACACAGATTCCAAAGCTGGTATATTGCCATGAATATCAGAAATAACTGCGATTCTCTCCACCTACACTCTCCCCTCCCTGTTTTTTATTAGCTAAAAGAAAAAAGAAACGCCCCGTAAGACAGGCGTTCTGGTTGAAAACATTCAAAGATCTATGTTACTCACACTTTTCAGCATTACCTTTACTAGTTCGGGTACGGAATGACGCTCCACATCCACAGGAAGCAACTGCATTGGGATTATCCATTGTGAATCCCCCACCCATGATTGATTCTTTAAAGTCCACTACTAAACCATCAATATGCAGGATACTTTCGGGATCAACGACTACCTTGAATCCTTCATGCTCATACACCTGATCGCCTTCATTAATTTTATCATCTGTTCCCATACCATAAGAAAAACCACTGCATCCGCCTTCTTTTACGCCTACACGTAATAAGATGTTAGGATTATTATCACTGGAAAGTAATTCACGAATTTTTTCTGACGCATTCTCACTAAAGTTGATCATTTTCTTACCTCCTCGACCAACATAATTCTGTCTTATCATAAGATAAAACCGCTTTCCTTATATAGTATACAGGTAAACAGTTTTTGCAACAAGCGGCCGAGTGCTCCTGGCGTCAGGTGACGTCAGCTATCCAATAATAATGAGGTTCTAGGCAATTCTAGGCTAAGTAGGTACACCCTTTCATTCTATAAATGGAATGGGCTTTATCCAGGCGTAATAATTGGTTATGGAGCTTATCCAAGTCCTCACTGCATCGCAGTACTTTCGGATCATTGAGACCCTCTTCTATTCCAATTTTAACCATTTCTTCTCGAAGGAGCTCAATTTGTTCGATTAAATATTCACGCATTATCTCTCCTCCTTATGCCTTTATTCTTATCTTACCTTGTGAATAATAGCCTAAGCAAACAAATTTTGCCATATCTTGTGAACAAATTAAGTAAATTTTTACATAGAAAAGAAATCATAAAATATCCTAGTAAAAACTTAGACGGTTGTTGCTTCTTATAAAGAAGCTTATAATAGAATTACTTTTCTTTATTACTACAACACGAAATCGTAACCTATCACATATTTTTTAAGACACTTACCGCATATTACAACGGATATGCGTTTTACGTTTGTAAAGGATTTAATAATTTCGTAGTCGGGAGATGAACAAATGTCGTTGTTAACCGTAGATGTACAAGATAAGACACTGGCTCCTATTGTTGAAAAAGTAATGAATGGCGAGCGTCTCACACTTGAAGATGGGCTTGTCCTCTATCAATCTAATGATGTATACAGTATGGCTTTGTTAGCAAACTGGGTAAGTGAGAAAAAGAATGGCGATAAAGTTTACTTTGTACAAAACATGTACATTAACCCTACGAATGTATGTGAAGCAAATTGCCGTTTCTGTGGATTCCGACGCGATCAGGATCAAGAAGGCGCTTATACGATGGGCAAGGACGAGTTGCTTCATTATGTAGATACTCGTTTTTATGAAGGAATTCGTGAATTCCACATCGTTGGAGGACACAATCAGCACGTATCCTTTGATTATTATGTAGATACTCTACGCACACTGAAAAAAGCATACCCTGATGTTACGCTAAAGGCGTATACTGGTGCTGAAATTGAGTTTTTTAGTCGTTTGGCTGGTATCAGTATGAAGGAAGTACTTCAAGAGCTGATGAAAGCTGGGCTAGAAAGCTTGACTGGCGGCGGTGCTGAGATTTTAACAGAACGTTATCGTTTAAAAATGAGCCCAGAAAAAGCAAGCACAGACGATTGGTTACTTGCTCACCGCACAGCACATGAATTAGGATTAAAAACACATTGCACCATGCTGTATGGTTCTATTGAAACACTGGAAGAACGTTTAATTCACATGATGCGTATTCGTGAGCTACAAGATGAGACAAATGGTTATCTTGTATTTATTCCACTAGCTGTACAACCGAAGAAAGCATCCGCTGGCATTCGTCGACGTACTTCTGCAATGGATGACATGAAAACAATTGCCATCAGCCGTTTAATGATGGATAACTTTAATCATATCAAAACGTATTTCATCAATGTTGGTACGCAGTTAAGCCAGCTTTCCTTACGCGCAGGGGCTTCAGATGCTCATGGTACATTGGTTGAGGAACGTATTAGCCATTCTGCTGGTGCACTTTCAGAGCAGAGCCTTACGAAAGAAGATTTAATTTGGCTAATCGAAGGTGCTGGTAAAAAAGCAGTAGAACGTGACACTTTCTACAACATCATTAAAGAATATTAATCACCTGATTACGCACAAAAACCACAATCCCGCTTTAACTGGGGTTGTGGTTTTTTATCTTATCAATAAAAAGTGGCAGCTCCACTCGAATGTCTCTTGTTTCGTTATTCCCACTCGGCTTCAAATTGGCGAACACTTTCCATAATTTTCTGCATTAATTGTTCATTTGTTTCAGCTGTAACAAAATCACCATTTACTAAAGCAAATGGCTGCATATAACATTCTCCACAGTGACCAAGGCAGCCATACTCTACTACATCAACGTCAAGATTTGAATGATTCTCCAATTCTATCATTAAGCTTTGTGTGTAGGAGACGGTGTTGCTAGCACAAAATTCCACCAAAGCTTTCATAATATCCCCCTTGTTACTTTTATTACAGTTATGTGAATTTTTCAACTCGACCTATGTTAACCATAGAGGTATAATGGTTGGGGACGATGTTGACTTCAAATTATATCATCTTCCTAACCCGTTTAAAAGTTTCTGTTACACTTCAAGATGTAAACCGTCTAAATCGTTTTAATTATGGCACAGAAAGGAAACGCTTCCTATGAGACAACTGGTTATCTTAGGTGGTGGCTACGGGGGTTTACGCATCCTAGAACATCTACTTACCCCTGATTTGCCTGAAGATGTAGTAGTAACGCTTGTTGACCGCATGCCTTTTCACGGGCTAAAGACAGAATATTATGCCCTAGCGGCCGGTACAGAGCCTGAAAGTAAGATTCGTGTCGCATTTCCTACCGATCCACGCCTAACAATTAAACATGGTGAAATTACAGGCGTTGATCTAAATGAACGCCTCGTTCAGTTTCAGAATGACGAAGATTTGGCATATGAATGGCTCATTATCGGGTTAGGTTGTGAAGATCGCTATCACAATATTCCTGGAGCGGAAGAGTTCACCCACTCAATTCAAACACTGGGTGCTACCCGACGTACGTATGCAGCTATCAATAGCATTAATCCTTATGGAACCGTTACCGTTGTTGGTGGTGGGTTAAGTGGTGTAGAAATCGCTTCTGAGCTACGTGAATCCAGATCAGATCTTAACATTCGTTTGATGGATCGCGGTCCTAGCATTTTAAGTCCTTTCCCAGAGAAACTACAGGATTATGCTTCCCAATGGTTCCTCAAAAACGATGTACAACTCATAAACAGAGCAAATGTGACCAGGGTTGCAGAAAGTGTAATTTTTAATAATGACGACAAAGTAGAGAGCGACGTTATTGTATGGACAGCTGGTATTCAAGGCAGTCGTATTGTCCGTAATCTACCTATCGAGCTGGATAATGGTGGTCGCGCTATCCTGAATCCTTATCATCAATTGCCTAGCCATCCTAATGTGTATGTAGTAGGTGACTCTGCTAGTCTTCCGTTTGCACCAAGTGCTCAGCTTGCTGAAATGCAAGGCGAACAGATTGCACTCATACTTAAGCATGAAATGAAGAGTAAGCCATATACGGAAACTCTTCCTAGTTTTAAAGTAAAGGGTGTTCTTGGCTCTTTGGGTAAAAAAGAAGGTTTTGGCGTTATGGGCAAAATGTCCCTCGTTGGACAAATGCCTCGTGTGATGAAAAGCGGTGTTCTTTGGATGTATAAAAATCATCTAGGTTAATAATTTTTGTAACATTTTTTTGATATTGAATATTTGTATAAAAACTTCTATTAAAGCCCATCGAAAACGTTGGTCTTCTTTAGTAGTGCTTTTACGTGTGTATATAGAAATAACGCATTATACATTTTAGATAAAAAAATAAGGCTGTCAAAAGCGACAGCCTTATTTTTTTATCAGTAGAGACTCAAACTCTTCGCTATTTAAAGGTGGACTAAAATAATAGCCCTGCATTTCAAAACAATTCTTGTCAGTCAAAAAGCGCTTTTGTTCCTCTGTTTCTACACCCTCAGCGATAACATTCAGCTTCAAGCTACGAGCCAGAGCAATAATGTATGAAACGATCTCTACATCATCATCTTCCTCAATATCTCTGATAAAGCTTCGATCAATTTTTAAGGTATCAACCGGAAATTTTTTTAGATAGCTTAGTGACGAGTACCCTGTTCCAAAATCATCAATTGATATATGGATACCCAGTTGTTTTAACTCATACAACGTGGAAAGCGCTACTTCCACTTGGTGCATTGTTACGCCTTCCGTTATTTCCACTTCCAGGTACTCCGAAGAAAGTCCTGTTTCTTTCAAGGTTTCAGCAATCATCTTAGCCAGATTTCGTTGTTGGAATTCCACAGGAGATACATTGACTGAAACACGTATCGGCTTAAATCCTGCATCTTGCCAAGCCTTATTCTGTTTGCATGCTTCCTGCAAAACATATTCATCTAAGGCACTAATTAGCCCTAGCTCTTCTGCCAATGGGATAAAATCACCTGGAGGAATTAACCCTAGTTTTGGATGGTTCCAACGCACGAGTGCCTCCATTCCAATGATTTCATCAGAATTCATATTATAGCGAGGCTGATATTGTAAAAATAATTCGCCTCTCTCAATGGCATTACGTAAATCTTGCATGAGAGTCAGCTTTAAAAAAGTAGACTGGTTCATGGTAGGCATATATAACTGATAGTTATTGCCTCCGCGTTCTTTTGAACGATACATAGCAGCCTTCGCGTTCTTAACCAATTCCAGTGGGGTTACCCCATCTGTTGGATAGAGACTGATACCGATACTGCACGTAACCACAAGCTGCTCTCCATTAATTTCAAAAGGCATGCTGATCTTGTTGTGTAATTGCTCTGCAAGAGTAGCTACATCTCTTAAACCTGAGATGTCAGGGAATATAAATTGAAACTCATCTCCTATTAAACGGCAGACGGTATCACCTTCCCTCATCCCCTCCGCCATACGTTTAGCAACTTGACGCAGTAGCTGATCACCTGCCTCTACTCCCAACGTATCATTAATGACCCTGAAGCAATCCAAGTCCATAACCGCAACAGCTAACATATTATCAGCACGCTTTGCCTGCGAAATAGCTAAGTGTAATCTATCATCAAATAACGTTCGATTGGGTAAACCAGTAAGCGCATCCCAGAAAATATGTTGGCGGAGTAAATCTTCATTTTTTTTACGTTCTGTCATATCTTTAAAAACCCAGATTCGTCCGTAAGACTGCTGATCCCGAGACAAGATTTGGTCTGTAAAAACCTCTAGAACACGCCCATCATGTAAGTTTAACTCTACTGGTTCATTCGTGATAGGCTGCATTTGATCAACGCCAAATATCTCTACATGTTCCCCTGCTTTATCGACCTGGGATACCATGTATGTCAGCCAATCCTCTGCATTTTTCTGATTCTCTATTTGCTCTGGAATATTCCATATTTCTTTGCATTTGCGATTATAATGTACAATTTTATGTTGCTCGTCAACGATCAATATCCCGTCCATGATCGACTCTTGTGTTGCTTTTAAAATAGCATTATTTTTGATTAGTTGATCTTCTGCCAACATCCGTTCCAACTCTGTAGACGCACGAGAAGCAAACAAATTAAGCATGGAATCTACTAATGTCTGGTTGCCTATCGGTTTTGAATGCATTACCCCTAATATCCCCATAGAAGTACCATTGGAATTGAATAATAACCTTCCCATTTGGGCTTCGACTTTCCCATTTTTCTCCCAATAGCCCAGAGAAAATTGGTTCATTGCACCGTGTAATGTACAAGAACTGCCTGATTTTATTACTTCTTCCGTAGGGGTGTTTACAATATCATATTGAATATTATCAATTATTTTGCCATTACTACTGATCGCTAATGTACTTGCACGTCCATCTCTTTCTCTGTCTAGCATCGCAACATATGCACAATCAATATCCAGTACATCCGTAAGCAGATGAGTTAACTCTTTGAAAAACGTAGTACCCGTTTTATTGCTAATCTCTTGAGATAATATATGTAAGATTTGTTCTGTCTGTTTCGAACTGGTTATATCTATAATGGTGCCCACGATCTCTATAACCTTTTCTTTATCCATGATGGGAGAAAGCTGCATAAAAAAGACCTGCTTATGCAATCTAAACTCGAACCATGTGCAGGTTCCAAGAAATGCTTCTTCAAATTTACTTTGGAATTCCCTATAAACGGAACGGGGTAAAACCTGATCAAATGCTTTATCAGTAACATTCTTTGAATTGATTTTATACAATTGGGTGAGCTTGCCTTCTGACAAGCTTATGATGAACTGGCCATCTTCTCGTCTTTTCACTACGATTATATGATGTTGGATACATTGAAGCACACGCTGTTGATACGATGTTGTTTCCTGAATACTTTGCTCCAGTTGAATAATACGATTCTTCAATTCTGTGATTTCTATCTCGTGCTGATTATTGATCTGAAGCCGCTCGTTACTGTTTATTTTTTGCGGGGATTCTATATCACTGTCAGACATGAGCTACCTCCTACCTTACACCTATTAACGTGCCTCTTTATCTCTCTCGTAGCATTTTTCCTCCTCGGTGTTTAGCTATGTCTAGTAAGAAAAACTACTATCGAAGTCCTCTCGGAGAAGCAGGTTCCTCTTTAGCGGATGTTTTTCATGCGTATCAGGAAGTATTTCTGCGATGATAAGAAACCATAATCTTGCTGTTATGTACGATCGAGATTTTTATCTTCATGTTATCAATAAAAATAGTTTTTTTCAGAATAGAAACAAAAGTGATACAAAAGACTGATATTCGACTTTTTTCATGTTGTTTCCTGCTTTTACAGGCAATATTTTTCATTAATCTCTGATTTCCGGCACCATCTCTTACATTTATCGACAAGAAAGCTGAGACCGATGATGGTCTCAGCTTCAATTTTATTTTTCTTCACTTTTATTACCTATAAATCGGGGTAAATATATATTTCAGTATAATTACCAAAAAATTGAAGGTCGAACGCCACCCCATCCGAGTACCAGTGTGCATAGTAAAGGGAAGGGCTGTCTGTCAATTTTCCCTGTTCAGATTCACCCAAACAAACCGAAATCTGCTCGATCAGTTCAACATAATTCGTTTTATTATCGTAGGTTAATGTGATTTGAGAAACCTTATTTTCATTCAAGAAATATTGGGCCTTCGTATCAGTTTTCCAATTAAACCAGTTTTCTATATACGTGATATGGGTTAGAACAGTTCCACCACTATGTGTACCATATTCTTTTTTTCCTTCACCTTTCAACTCATCTAGCTGTTGCATCGTTGCACCTAATACCTCTGCTGGCTGAACAGGGAAGCTTTGTTTTGTACATTCTGCAGTAGTAGACATTGCCGAAGGTTTTGGATTTGAGGCTTGTTCCTTTGCTTCAGTCTTTTGTTGGTTTGTCATAGTTGCATCGCTAGGAGGATCTTGAATGATTGTAGTGCTACTGCAGCCTGAAACAATCAAGGCAGTTACGATCATAAATAGTATCCCAAGGCAGTTTTTCAAGGTAAATCAACACTTTCTGTATGAGATGTATCTTTATGATAACTTTTCAATAGAAGGAAGTCGTTACAAAAAAGTTACACCTCGTTATGAACCAGTTTTGCCCCTGCGTTTTCTAAAGCTTGATAGATTGGTTTTAGCTTTGGATTCCCTTCTCCGACAATTTCCCCGGAAATTATGACAAGTGGATACCATAAATCTTCTTCCATGATGCGCGTTGCCCAGTTTTTATCTATTTCTGTCGCAGGATGCAAGAAATCGCAATATCTTACGTCGAAATCTTCTTTTTTATATTTTCGGGACAAAGCTGCTTCCAGCCATTCAGCTGTTTCCTTAGCAGAAGGCAGATTCACACAGCTTGCACATAATTGTTCCGTTCCATAAACTGTTACCTCGATTTTCATACGATCCCTCCATTTCACTCTTTCAACGATAACTTGTTTTTCTAACTCCTATTATTATAATGGTGTTCGCTGTTATGAGTCCATGAAAAGGGAACATTCTGAAACCTTACATTTTTTCACTATGGAGTGTATCTGGTGGGGAAGGAACTGCGGGTTCGTTATCTCCTCCCAATCTTCTTCTTGCTGTCTCATATCTTCCTTTTGCTGGTTGATGATTAAATGCCTTTGCCAACCCAAAAACTGGCATGTTATTGTAAACGGCTTCATATGTACCAGGTTTCATAATATACGTTTCGTGAAATATGCCAACACTTCCATCGCTACCTATCATTTGGTTAAACTTTTTCCATGTTTCCAGATGATAACCCCCACGAGCAAACGTCTCCAACTGTTCATAGGAACGCCAATATTGTAGTAATCCAATAGTTCGACCGCCCCAAAAACCCTCTGTACTTTTAAAGCCCAACTCAGGATGCCTATATAATTCGCTAATCATTCGCCCCATCGCTAGAAAAACCGGTAACCATTTATGAACCGCCCATAACTTATTAATTCGCATTCCAATAAAAAAAACGACAAACTCCTCATCATCTGCCACCGCTGTGAATCTACCAGGTATTACTTTAGCCATGGTTTGTACACCTCTTCCTGAGATGATTCGAGTTCTATTTACCTCTATTACACCAACAATGTTGATCATTTATCAAAAAGAAAAAGAACCTGTTGAAGGTCCTAGTAGTAGACTTATTGTTCAATCAAAGCACCCATAAATCATTTATTTCTTAATAGGCATAAATAACGATGGGTTCAATTCTTCACTTTCAATGACAATAGCGGTTAATCCAATCATTGACTTTGTTTCGTGCCATTCATCTCTCTCCCAAAATACAGCGTCTCCAGCTTGCACTTTAACATATTCTTCATTTTCACCTCTGACATATCCTTCTCCATTCAATATTAGAAGAAGTTGAGGTGATACTGCTTAATGGTAACCAATAGTTCCGTTTGTATCTACATGCATACATCCGATGTGAGCTGCTTTATCTGTTTGAATAATCCGAGCCATGATAAAGTCTGAATTGAATTTTGTAATCTTTTTACCGCTATCTTTATTGAAAGTATACAACTCCATTACGTACCTCCAAATTACAAAAGATCGGCGAAGAAGCATGTTTATCGGTATCCGACAAGCGAGCTTCCCCGCCCTATCACCACTTATCTCAACGCCTGCTCCAAATCTTCAATTAAATCCTCTACATCCTCAATACCCACAGAAATCCGTATCAATCCATCAGTAATTCCAAGCTGTGCCCGACGTTCTGCTGGAATAGACGCGTGCGTCATCCGTGCAGGAATACTAATCAGGCTCTCTACTGCTCCAAGTGATTCCGCTAGTGTGAAGTATTTTACCTTAGCCAGCACTTCGTCAGCACGACTAGCGCTACCTACATCAAATGAAATCATTCCGCCGAAGCCACGCGCTTGTTTTTTCATCAATTCGTGTCCCGGATGGGAAGGTAATCCCGGATAATTTACTTTTGAAATAGATGGTTGTTCCGATAGCCACTCTGCTAATCGGGCTGTATTTCTCTCATGCTCTTCCATTCGAATTCCCAGTGTTTTTGCTCCACGAAGAAGCAACCAGGAATCTTGTGGACCTAAAATTCCTCCGATTGCATTTTGATAAAAATGCAGCTCTTCGCCTAGCTCAGCGTCTTTCGTAATAGCTACTCCTGCTACTACATCGCTGTGTCCGCCTAAATATTTGGTAGCGCTGTGGAAAACAATATCTGCTCCCAGATCAAGCGGGTTTTGCCAATATGGGGTCATAAATGTGTTGTCCACAACTAGCAATACCTTATTTTCCTTGGCAATGGACGCAACCGCAGCAATATCCGTAACTGCTAGTAGGGGGTTGGTTGGGCTCTCCAGAATCATCAATTTAGTATTGGGCTGAATTGCTTCTTTAACGGCTTCTAAATCGGTCGTATCCACATAGGTTGCTTCCAGACCAAGACGGGTAAATACTCGCGTGATTACTCGATAGGTCCCCCCGTACACATCATGACCAACTACTAAGTGGTCCCCTTTTTGGCACAGAGATAAAATAGTAGACAGCGCAGCCATTCCAGAACCAAATGCAAGACCTCGCGCGCCACCTTCCAGTTCAGCCATATATGTTTCTAGAGCATGACGGGTAGGATTACCAGTACGTGAGTATTCATAGCCTTTATGCTTACCAACCGCTTCCTGCTTATAGGTACTCACTTGATAGATCGGTACAGATACTGCACCAGTATGCTCATCACCGTCAATACCTCCGTGAATCAAGCGCGTTTTCATTCTCATGTTAGATTCCTCCTTGATAAATTTGTTTAGATAGGTAACGTTCACTGCTATCTGCGAATATGACCACAATATTTGTTCCAGGAGTTGATTTTGCAGCTTCCTGAAGAGCTGCTTCCATAGCCGCTCCCGATGAGCTACCTGCTAAAATTCCTTCTTTTCTCGCCAATTCCTTAACCTGTAGAAAAGCATCTTCATCGGAAATCGTGTAAATCTCATCAAAGTAACTAGTATCCATAAACTCAGGAATCAGTTCCATTCCGATCCCTTCCGTCTTGTGTGGTCCTATTGCTCCTCCATTAAGAATAGAGCCTTCTGGTTCTATGATTACGGTTTTAATGTTAGGATTTTGCTCCTTTAAGTAGCGAGCTACCCCCATAAATGTGCCACCTGATCCTGCCCCTGCAATAAAAGTATGAACTTCTCCATCCATCTGCTCCCAGATTTCAGGACCTGTCGTCTTATAATGGGCATGAGGATTAGCTGGATTTGCAAACTGCTGGGGCACGAATGAGCCGGGAATGCTTTCTGCCAATTCTTTAGCTTTTTTGATGGCACCGCGAATGCCTTCTTCCGTAGGTGTATTAACCACTTTTGCTCCAAGCGCTCTCATTAATTCCTGTTTCTCCAGAGAGAATTTTTCTGGTACACAAAAAATCACATGATAAGGTGTCTGTATAGCAGCAAGAGCAAGTCCGATTCCTGTGTTTCCAGCCGTTGGTTCAATGATTGTCCCACCAGGTTGTAATAATCCCTTCTCTTCCGCGTCTCGAATCAATTCAATTCCCAACCGATCCTTAACGCTACCTCCTGGATTAAAATATTCCAACTTGGCAAACAAACGGACTCCTTTTGGCAAAGAAAACTGTGTTACTTCTACAATTGGAGTTTTACCAATTAAATCCTTTATGTTTTGGAACACTTTCACAAAACTCTTCCCCCGTTCATTGTTATTTATCTAATAAGTTTTTATCTACGTACATAACACTTTTTAGTATATCATGATTATTAAAAATTTTTCGTCACCAATATAGAAAGTTGTTTTTCTCGTGGGAAAAAGTTCGTCTTCTTCCTACCATAGTGGAGAAAACCAGCTTCTCTTTTCGCCCTTCGCTTAAAGTCTTCGCCCTGCAAGAGGTTAGACTGTCCGCTCCGCACTATTCATCGGGGAAGCTCTATACGATGTATTCACTGTAAGACTTGCTGGGTATCGCTTCTTTTTCCCGATGAATAGTGCGGAGCTGAGATGGGCTTCGCCAAGACGCTCCGTGTGAAAAGAGAAGCTGGTTTTTTCATGCTTTTGGTTTTGTTTGTGCTATTCCACTGCAGCCCTTGGCAGAAGAAGCCCATTTTTTGTCCAGAACTATTTAAGGTCCTACCTAGCTACACAGCAAAGAGTACGGATTAAAAAGCGCAACCCATGAGACACTGCGTAGCATCCCTTCTTTTTGCACTTTCCGTACTCTTTGCTGTGTAGCGGGCAGTATTCTCTTCTTCGCTGGACCTCAACGAGTTTGCAGTCAAAAAATGGGCTTCTTCTGCCAGTCCATACAGTAGTCATTATATGAAAAACCTCTATCAAAGCTTTCCGATGAGGTTAATAGAGGTTTTTCATGTGAATATGGAAGTAAAGCCCCGAAATTTATACTTAACTTATACAGTAAAAAAATCGAATACTGGAACCGGTTCTACTGCTATAGGAGTGATTTCCACTCCCTTACTACGAATCAACGTGTAGTATTCATACGGCTTAATCACACGAAAATCCCCTTCAAGAATACCTGGATACGCTCGGTTTACGGAGTACTCCTGACTTTTATGAGCTTGAATGGCCTGCCCCTTCCTATCTGTTTGAGACGAGATATCGATTTTTCCCGTGATCGGATAGGTTGCAGATGGTGCATGATCCGTACAATGATCATAATAGTGTGGAATGGATACATAATAAAGATCGCACCATTCATGTGGTTTTAGCCATTGTTCTGATTCTACTACCGCCTGCTTTGTCGCTTCTGACAGCGTAATATGATCATTATGCCCCGTCACCCCGTCTGGCGGGAAAGTAATCACGACATCTGGAAGAACCTTTATGATGGTCTCACGCAGCTTTTCCACCAATGTTTCCCTATTCATCGCAGAGAGTCCTCCATCGGGAAAACGATACAAGATTAACTCTGTCACACCCGTACAATCAGTTGCTTTTTTCAGCTCGTTCTCGCGAAACGAAGCCAACTCCTTCTTGCAAGTGATATTGAACGGGCCACATTTACCCTTATCACCCGATGTTGCACATACGTGATAAATCTCATGACCTGCTTCACTGTATTTACTCATCGTGCCTGCACAGGCAAAGGACTCATCATCAGGGTGTGGAAAAATAAAAAGTAATTTCTTCATCCTTATGTCTCCTCCCTATCATGTGCTACTTCTTGTTCAATTGACCAATTCCCATGGCGATCACACCATGGATCGGTTCTTTTTTTGCTTTTTCTACTACAGCATGGGGGACAAAGGAAGCAAGGCGTTCCATTAATACTTGACGAACTACCGGCTCGTTTTGCAGAACCCCGCCTTGTAAAATAATGGGACAAGCCTGATTCGTCAGATTCAACCGGATCATAACTGCTTTTATACCAGCAAACAGCTCTACCCCAGCTTTCTTCAAAATTCCTTGCGCTACAAGATCTCCTGCAGCAGAAGCTTCACTTACCAAGCGAGCGAGTTCCCCCATTTTTTCAACTGAATAGTTGGAACTATACACCCAATGGAAAAGCTCCTCCACATCATTCATATCCAAGTAGCCGAGCAGCTTCTCTGTCATACACGTCGCTTCCAGTCTGCCATCAGCTTCCTTTAACACGGCTATTACTGCTTCTTTCCCTATCCAGTAGCCACTTCCCTCGTCGCCAACTCGATGTCCCCAGCCACCTGCTCGTAAACTGATCCCCTCTTGATTAATACCACAAACAATGGAACCTGTACCAGCGATGGCAAGTATACCCGGTTTTCCTTCTGTTGCACCTAGTAACGCTGCTACACAATCATTCTCCACAAGCAGCTGTTTTACCTGTAAGGAAAGCTCCTTCAGGATATCGGTTATAAACTGCATAATTATGGTTCGATCATATTCAGTATCAAGGCCTGCCATTCCAAAAACGGCACATTCAATCTGGATTGATTGTTGGTCTGTATCTTCTATGCTACGTGTTTTCTTCCAATCGGAAAGAGCTTCTTCCAAAGCTTGTCGCAATTCCTGAGTAGCACCTGCCACTCCATTTCCATGATAGTTGCAAGACCCTGCTTTTCCTGTACCCAGAACCAAGCTTTTTTCATCCAGGAGGATTGCAAGACACTTGGTTCCCCCTCCATCTACCGCCAAGAGAGGAATTATTGGTTGTTTCATTTTTCTTCACTCCACGTGGAGAGCTCATCATCAAGTTTTTTCAAAGCACTCTGACACTGCAAAGCAGCTTGATTAACCCAATCCTTTGCCTCTTCTTGACGTTTTGTCCGTACCGTAATCATTCGTCTCATCTCTACAGGACTTGGTCCACCTGGTAATGAGCGAATTTGCACAAAATGTACAGGATCAAGAGAGGCAGCCAACTCTTCCTTCGTTAGTTGGAGCGGACGTCCAATCACATGCATTGCAGCTTCATTTACCATCTCAAGCGAAATTTGATCTGCCGAGATGCCTTTGCTCCCCGCCTCTTTGACGATACGGCTCACAATATGATGTGATGTTCTAAACGAAAGTGAATCGGATCGAACAAGGGTATCTGCAAGCTCTGTTACGGTAGCAAAGCTGCCCTTAGCCCGCTCTGCCAATACTTCCTTATTTACATCCATAGTGGTGATAACTGCAGCGAGCAATCGATACATCTGATCTAGTGTAGCTAAGCTTTTCCATACATATGGCTGCATATCATCTTCTGTATCCACAATATCACCAAATGGTGTGTTGTGTATCATGGTTAGCACGGTACCAGCATTACCAGCACAACTGGACAATAATGCCCGCATGTGTTCCAACGAGACCGGATTTCGCTTCTGCGGCATGATAGAGCTGGTTTGCACAAATGGATTCGCCACTTTTAAAACGGCAAATTCCTGTGTGCACCACAGAAGCAAATCCTGTACCGCCCGACCTAAATTAATTGCTGCTACCTGAACGACAGCCATCGCTTCTCCTATGTAATCAGCTCCGCCAATTGCATCATATGAATTTTCAACCAGTTCATCAAATCCAAGTAGGTCCTGCATCATTTCTCTTGAGATATCAAATCCAGAAGTAGTCAGAGCTGCTGCTCCCATCGGACTGCGATTACAGTTATAATAAGCTGCCTTCATTCTACGCAGATCACGTTCTAGTGAATCTGCCATCGCCATGACATAATGAGCCATCGTGGTAGGCTGAGCCTGCTGAGTATGAGTATGTCCAATCATGATTGTCTCTGCATGCTCATCAGCAAATGCAAGGAGGAACTTATGCAACTCTATACCAGAAGAGAGTGTTACGAGCAGTTTCTCTCTTAGCACCATGCGGTAAATACAGATCCCCATGTCATTACGACTGCGAGCCAAATGCAAATTACCGGCGATATCTCCAGTAGCTTGCAATAATTCATCCTCTACTTGAAAGAATAAATCTTCGAATTTGCCTGTATACGAACAAACGCTAAGGGCCTCTGTATCTAATTCCCGTAATGCTTTTGCAATCTGTTTGGCCTCATCCTGCGTAAGCAGCCCTTTTTCTTTTAGCATGATTAGATGTGCCTTGTTAATTGCCATCATTGGTCCCAACAGATGGGTTTTAGCCTCTTGAAAGGCTGGCTCCAACACGCATTCTGTATACGTTTTACCTGGAAATGAAGTACCTTCTTGTGTGAAAATCTGCTCTCTTAAACTCATGATGTTCCATCCTCCTATTTTTAGACAAACGCAGGGGGAGACGGTGTGATTCCACACTCGCCTACCCCACCTTGTATGACAAGACAGCTCATGTTCTTACGTTGACGATGAGTTGCTTGCTTTCTGCGCTTGTTTACTTGCTTTTCCTTATTTGACTTGCTAAATTGACTCAGGTCATTGTCCCAGACTAATCATGTTCACAAACATGCGAATGGAACCAGGAACAAGCTCAGGAATTTCTCTGTACCAGACAAGTGAGCTGTACGTATATGTTCCTTTTCCATATGGAGCACTCAGGAATGTTCCGGTGAATTCTTTCTCACCAGCATCACCGTTAGAGATTAGCTCCGTATACTCTTTACCCCATTCCGCAGGGTTATAGGCAGAGCGGTCTTGAATCCAGCCATCCCAGTCCTTGTCAGTAATTTTGTTAGGTGTGTTAAAGAGCGGATGGTCAGGTGCAAGCATCGTTACCTTGGAATTTTCGTCGGTTACACGGTATTTGATAAGTGGTGCTCCAATCTTAATTGGATATGGTGCTAAATCTGGTGACCACTTATCTTCTGGTTTATGATACTGAACCACCAAATTACCACCGTTGTTTACGTATTCCAATAGACGCTTGTTACTCGGAATCAACTCTGGACGGAATGCGTAGGCACGAATACCAAGGACAATCGTATCGTATTGATCCAGGTTACCTGATTCAATCGCTTTTGCATCCAGATTAACCACATTGACACCTAGCTGGCGCAGATATTGGTCAATGTTATCAAATCCACTGGATACATAACCTACCTTAAGATTCTCTTTTACTTTTAGATCAAATCCCTGAATATTTAATGCTGCTGGTTGAACGTAGTAGTTCGTTCCTATATGTGGGTATTTAATGACCTGTACGTTCTTCTCACTTATCAAATCGCCTGTTGCTGCTTTGGCTAGAATCGTATATTTACCGTTTTGCACGTCTTTAGCTGCTGTTACCTGGAAGGAAACCGATTTACTCTCACCTTTTGCTGCAAAGGTTAATTTATGTGATGAAGGTTCTGCCTTCCAGCCCTCTGGCAGATTAAGCGAGATAACTGGACTTACTTTATTAGGTGCATAGTTTCTAACCGTAACAGTAACAGGAATCGGTTTTTCTGCCTGCTCCGTATTTAGCACCGTAGCGCTTGGATTAAGAGTTAATGAGAATGGAGGCAGAACTCCTATCGCATTATCTGGTTTTACCTCTACTGTTGCTTCCGTTTGATACGCTCGATACTCAATATTTGCTTTTACTGGTGAATCTTGATACGGATGAAATAGTTTGGCATCTGCCGGGATCATTACATCATAGGTAGTAGAAATGGTCTGGTTATACCCTAACTTGGAGAAGGTGGTCGGTCCTTTTGCTCTTGCAATCCAGCCTTCTGGTAAGGCAAGGTTCAGCTTGGCGCTTTTAATATCAACGTTGCCGCCATTGTAAGCTGTTACTGTCATTTTGGTGGTTTGTCCGGCAATCAGCTCATTACTCTCTGGCTTAACCTTGACGACAAGTGACAATGCTTCCACACTTGCTTTGTTTAACTGCTCCTCTTTTACCTTCAAGCGGTGTAAAATATCTGTTTTCCATTCCTCACTGATAGTAGAGGATTCTGTTATTTTCTTGGCTTCATCTACCTCTTCGATCATTTCATGCACTTCTTTTGCTACATTACTAAAGGTAGGATAAGCTGCAATTACCTCATCTGCTTCTTTCTGTAAACTCATTAGTTCTTTGGCGACACGCTTGCCATCCTTCTCTTTCTCTACCTGTTTTGCCAGGTCTTCAAAAGTAAAGGCGATTCCATCAAACATATCCTTTTCTTTTTTCGGAGTCTCTGAGTTAGATTTTAGCTTGTAATAAGCGTAGCTTGGACCTTCATCATAATGGCGACCCATACCCTGGCTCTTATGCATGAAGCGTGATTCCTCACCCAACTGTCTGTAAGAAGCCCCATAGATTTGATCGTAATCGCCTGTAGGTACAGCAAGGGTATTATCCTTTTCATCGGCTGGTTCATACAGCTTTTTAATTTGCCAAGGAGCTATGCCTTCCTTCGCATGCTCTGGAAACACCGTCGGATCAGCTGCATCTGCATAAGCCCTCACCGTCATGATATTAATGGCTCGGTGATGACCATGTGTGGAATCTTCATTTAAAAATGCAGGGATAATGACATCAGGGCGTTGCTCTCTGATATGACGAATCAGACGTTCATAAGCAACATCCTCGCCCCATTTTTTCAACGTTTCATCAGGGCTCTTGGAAAAACCAAAGTCAAAAATCGGATCATTAATTTCCTGACTTAAATTAAAGAGGTGTACATTCGTCACCTTGGAGGCCTCTTGCAACTCGCGAGTGCGGATAATTCCCAGTGCGTTGCCTAGCTCGCTCCCTATTTCATTCTGACCGCCTTCTCCTCGGTTAGCAATCAAACTGCTGGTATTTACGCCTTTTCCTAAAGCTAGGTAGGCAAGAGTAGCACTATGCTCATCGTCAGGATGTGCTCCTGTATTCATGGCACTGGCAATAGTGGTCAAAGGAAGAATTGATTTCCAGAGATCCACTGTCCCTCTGTCTGCATGAGCCGGAGTAGGTGAGATGGTTAAAGGAATAAGTAAACTGGTAACAAGCGCTGTACTGACTGTTGCAGATATCCATTTGGATCGCGACTTTCTTTTACTCAAACTTTTCTCCCCCTTTTTCATGCAAATCTTATTCTTTATACAGGAAGTGGCTGTTGGTTTATTCCTGTAAAATCACGGCATTGCCTGCCTCCTTTCATGATGCCGAGATGAATAACAAGAGTTACACTGCTGACCCTGCCGAATCCCCTGTCAATTTCTTCGAGAGGAATAAGACGATGATGATTAGTACCACTTGCAAAACGCCGTACGCGCAAGCTGTTCCAAATTCAAACGCATACATACGTTGGAAAATTTCAACCGAAATCGGTGTGTTACTCGGTGTAAAGAGAAGGATGGAAGCTACGAATTCTCCGATACCCTGAACAAAAGCGAGTAGAGTACCAGCCAATATTCCGCTTAGCGCCATAGGGAAGACCACTCGACGGAAGCTATACCACCATGATGCCCCTAAATTGCGTGCGGCTTCCTCTACTGAGTGATCCGTCTGCATTAACGTTGCCGAAGTGGAACGGAAAACAAGCGGCAAATGTCGAACGAAGTAGGCCAGCGGAATAATCCAGACTGTACCGACTAATACCTGATTGAAACTAAATACACTTGGCTCACTAAATGCCGTAATCAGATTGATACCTACTACCGTACCTGGCAAAGCCCACGGTAACATGATAAGAACATCCATCAGTGTTTTACCTTTAAAGTTCATGCGCACCATCGCATAAGCGGCAGCAACGCCAAAAATCACGTTTCCAATTGTAGCTAAGGAGCTAAGCTTAAAGCTGGTTGCGATTGGTCCCCATGTATCCGCATCAGTGAAGAGTGCCACATAATGGGCAACCGTATACTCTGGTGGCAGGATTTGAATCGTCCATGTCCCATCCTTGGAGAAGGAAAGCAGTACGAGTACCAGAATCGGTAGCATCAGAATGATTACTCCCAGTGTAGACAAAACCATCGCCAGATAGCGTCCTGCTTTACTTTTCACTTCCGTACGATGCACACTAACTCCCTTGCTCTGATTCTGATAGTTACGAGCGTTTTGATACCAACGCATGAATAATAAGAACAGAACAGAAACAATCGATAGAATCGTAGATTGTGTAGCCGCCATATCAAGACTGCCATTCGTTCGGGAAAGATAAATTTGCATCGTCATCGTCCGGTCAATTCCGAAAATGAGAGGTGCTGTATAAGATGCCATCGACACCATGAAAACCAATAAGGATGAAGCAACAATCGATGGTGTAAGCATTGGCAAAATGATTTTGCGCCAAACCCGCAATCGATTCGCTCCTAAACTAGCTGCAGCTTCCTCTAGCGATGGATCAAGCCCTTTTATAGCAGCAGAAGCCGTCATGAAGAAGTAGGTGTACATGGTAAACGTATGAACCACAATGACACCCCAGATTCCTTTGAGCGAGAAAGGGACCTGCTGTAATTGAAATAACTCTTTTAGCGCACGCGGGATAATACCGCTCTCACCATATAGGAACGTAAAGGAAAGAACACCGATTAACGGAGGCAATGCCATTGGGACCATAGCTAATACGGTAAGGATTTTACGCCCCGGAAAATCATATCTCTCCAACAAAAATGCCATGGAGATTCCGACGATCCCGCACGTAATGACACTTAATACCGATATATAAATGCTGGTCCAGAGTGCTTCCAGATTGGAGGTGTGCTCCAGACTAAAAAACTTTGCGTAGTTGGCCAGGGAAAATGAACCTTCCATTTGCATACTTTGCAAAAAGGTTTGGAACATCGGAAAGATAACAAAAGCAAGTAAGATAAAAAACAGCGGTGCAACTAGCACATAAACAAAATATTTGGAGGAAACCAGCGAACGGCGCTGTTTCAATGTACGAGTCGGCTCTGTTTGTAGGTTCATGCTCTTTCCTCCTTATCCGACGAAGTAGATACTTTCTTTTGGAATTTGGAAAGCAATCGACTCTCCGCTTTGTTTCACTCGACTTCCTTGGTTAATAAACATTGCTTTTATCTGAACATTTTCTGCTACATTGCACATATAATTGACGCTCGCACCATTAAATTCAGACACTGTGATCTCGCATTGCACTTTGTTGTCATATTCTTCTGAATTACTGTTGCACTGCTCAATTACTTCTGGTCTTACTGAAACCGCTATCTTAGAACCAACAGATAGGTCTGCCGACGAAGAAGCATTCTCGACATATCCTTTCAACATAAGGCTCTGATGAATTTCTACCAGTACTTCGTTACCTGTAACCTCTCGTACAATGCCTTCCCAAATGTTCGTCTCTCCAATAAAGGAAGCTACAAAGCGGTTTGCAGGCTTGTTATAAATTTCGTGCGGTGTACCGATCTGCTGCACTTCACCGCTCTGCATCACCATGATACGGTCTGACATGGACATTGCCTCTGCCTGATCATGTGTAACATAAATCGTGGTGATGCCGAGCTCCAATTGCAACCGTTTGATCTCGTACCGCGTTTCTTCCCGCAGCTTGGCATCTAGATTGGATAACGGTTCATCCAGTAGTAAGATAGAAGGCTCAATAACCAACGCACGCGCCAATGCGACACGTTGTTGTTGTCCTCCCGATAATTGGTCGATACGTCTATCCGAATATCCATCCAAATGAACTAATTTTTGTGCCTGCTCTACCTTTTCCTTGATCTGTTGTTTGCTCATTTTACGAACCTGTAGACCGAATGCAATATTCTCAAAAACCGTCATATGCGGAAACAAGGCATAATTTTGAAAAACCATTCCTGTATTGCGTTTATGCGGAGGAACATTCGTCATTTCCATATCGCCAAAGCGAATGATTCCTTGTGATGGGTAGTAGAAACCGGCAATCATCCGGAGTGTTGTCGTTTTCCCACAGCCACTGGGTCCAAGAAACGTGAAGAACTCACCCTGTTTAATATCTATGTGGACGTTTTCTACCCCTTTTGCCTCTCCAAATGTTTTGCTTACATGCTCCAATGTTACACCGCTCACCTTGCGTCCCCCCCTCTTATGATGCAAGACGGAGGTTTCCCTCCGTCTATTGGTCATACTTGTTCGTTACTATCTACTTATTATTTTTTGCCCTTACCTTTTACGTTCTCATCCCAATATTGCATCCATTCTTTCTCTTTCTCAGCCATTAGCTTCCAATCGATATCTAGTGGTTTAAGCTCTATATCTTTCATCCAAGAAGGTAAGCTTTCTTTACTGATATCTTCACGAGTTGGAATTTGGAAATATTTTTCTGCTAAGTCTAGACGTGTTTTCTCTTCAAACAAAAACTCATAGAATTTTTTCGCTGCTTCACTGTTTTTCGCACCTTTAACCATAGCTACACCATCAACCAGGATTGGAGCGCCGCTCTTCGGATAAATGTAGTCGAAAGGTTGGTTCTTGGTTTCTTTTTGTAGCATGATATCTTGTAGGTTCCATAGGGAGATACCTGCTTCTTGACGTGCCATTTTCAGATATAGGTTAGTTGGATCTGTTGCATATTCTTTCGTGTTCGCATCTAGCTTCATCAACCATTCGTAACCTTTTTCAGGTGTATCAGGACCTTGGCGATAAATCATGGAAGAATAGATTGTTCTCATCGTTCCAGATTTTAATACGCCACGAATGACAATTTTATCTTTGTATTTAGGATCAAGTAGTTCATCCCAATCTTTCGGTGCTTCTTCTTTCGGGATCATCTGAGGATTGTACATGATTACTTCAGGTAATAGCATCTCTCCATACCAGCGACCTTTTTCATCTTTATACAGGGCTGGAACAGCTGAGTCGAAGGAAGGTTTATGTTCCTCCAATAGTCCTTCATCAGCCGCAGTCATAAGAGCTGATTGCGTTCCCCCCCACCAGAAGTCTGCTTGGGGATTCGCTTTTTCTGCACGAACACGCTCCAAAATTTCCTGAGCGCCCAGCGTCATAAAATCTACTTTTACTTCAGGGTGTTTCGCATTAAAAGATTTAATAACTTCTTCAGCCATGTTTTTGTCACGACCAGTGTAGATGACCAGCTTTTGTTCAGCAGATGCCTCTGGTGCTGGTGTTGAACCACCTGACTTTCCTGTCTCTCCACCTGTTCCTCCACCGCCTCCAGAAGAACAAGCTGCCAGAGCCAAAACCAATGTTCCAGTTGCAATTCCTTTCATCCATCGGGATACTCGCCCTTTAGACTTTTTCATTGATTGTTTCCCCCTCTTTATCATGTGATTAATTGTTGCTTAGATAATTGAGTCTTTCATTGCTGCAAGAGTCTGTCGAGTGGAAATGCTTCTAGTACGCTTTGTACCGCCCCCACCAAACCAGCTTGATCTCCCAAACTTGCCTTTTCGATTTCTGGTACGACGGGGACCCATTCTTGAAGCCATCCCTTGATTTGACTCACCCCTTTTTCATCAATATGGATCATCTCTCCGCTTAAGATCAGCAATTCGGGATTCAAAACACTGATCAAATTCACCATTCCAAACGTCCAATGCTTGTATGTCTCCTCCAGGAGCTGTTCTGCTTCTTTAGAACCGTTGGACGCCAGTTTGGTTAGATGCTCTATAAGACTCTCGCCTTCTTGATGATCGGAGAGGAGTTCCCTAGCTCGTTGTTTGATACCATACAGTGAAAAGTTTTGTTCAAATACTCCGGTATCTTTCTCCCGAACAGCAGGGATAGGACCTATCATCATGCATCCAACCTCGCCTGCTGCTTCTTTAGAACCACGAAACATTTGCCCATCTAGAATGATACCTGAGCCAATTCCAGTACCCACATACATATATACAACGGAGCCGTACCCAGCACCCACTCCACGGGAATACTCTGCTAACGTCATCATGTTTACATCGTTGTCGATCATTACAGGAACACCCAGACGTTGCTCCAACTCTTGCTGAATCGGTAATCCTGCCCAGCCTGTAACTGGAGAGAAGCTGACTGTACCATCTCTGCGCTGAGCAATCCCAGGTAAACCGATCCCAACTCCCAACAGATGTTCTCTGTCATAGCCACTTTCTTGTAAAAGCTCTTGCACACCCCGTTCCAACGCTTTGAACGTTTCTTGTGTGTCGGCATCAGGTTTAATTGCCATTTGAAAGCGCTTAATAAAACTGCCTCGCAAATCCGCCAAAACCATATGTAAGTGGTGTCCGTCAAGTACAGCGCCAACGAGTACATAAGCTTGATAGTTATACTCAAGCAAAATTGGCTTTCTGCCGCCTTTGGAATTACCGATTCCTACCTCTTTAAGAAAACCTGTTTCGATCAGTTCCACTACTAGAGAAGATACACAGGGACGACTCAATTTGGTTATTTTAGAGAGGTCTGCTCGAGAGATTTGTTCTTGAGCCATACACTGTAACAGGATCTCCTGTTTATTTAAATTTTTGACTAATCTCGTATTACCCGTACTCTTTTGTTGCGCCAAATAACCATCACCGCCAAAGTTAGTTAATCTTACTAACAAAGTAACTTACAAGAAATTATAATGCAGGAGCCCAGTATAGTCAAACTATTCCGAAATGACCAACTAAAGAAACCTGTAAGTATAATAACTCATGGATTTTCTGGCTCATTGGGATTATAATAAAGAGGAAGTGTGGAAAAGGAGTGATAACCAATGATGGAACAAGTACAAGAAGTACTGGATAAACTTCGTCCCTATCTACAACGTGACGGTGGAGACGTTGAGTTAGTTGATGTAGAAGATGGTATTGTTAAATTGCGCCTGATGGGTGCTTGCGGAAGTTGCCCTTCCTCAACCATCACATTAAAAGCCGGTATTGAACGCGCATTGGTGGAAGAAATTCCAGGAATCGTAGAAGTACAACAAGTTTTCTAACATCATATACAACAAAGTAAGCATTCATGCACAGACAGTGCATGAATGCTTTTTTTTAGCTTTTCTTATTCAAATTAGATAGATACTTTTGAAAAAACTTCAAAACACGCTTCTTATATTCTTCAGGATCGCGTGAGTAGCATCTTACATGGTCAGCATCCTCAAGCTTCCATAGCTCTGCCTCTGGATGTTCAGCCGCTTCCAGAAGCTTCTCACTCTCTACACAAGGGATGGTGTTGTCACAAGTCCCATGTATAAGTAAAACGGGCTTACAACCATAACGTTTCAACGCTTCAATCGGCTTTACCTTCTTCGGATCTTCCCTTACGAACCACGGCATGAGCGTAAGGATGAGCCAGTTAAACGGAAAGCTAGGCAATCTTGTCCAGCGTGGCAGGTTATCACGCAGATAATCTGGTAGCGAAGAAAACGGCGAATCTGCTACAACAGCATCCACACGTGGATCGGCTCCTGCTACCATTAACGAGGTGGCTGCTCCCATAGAAAATCCAATTAATCCGATACTATGGTCGGGCTTCAGTTTTTTGGCATAATCGACCGCCCCCATCAGATCCCGTTGTTCGTACAATCCAATCGTGGATATTGTCCCTTCTGATAACCCGGCATTACGAAAGTCAAACATGAGGACATCATAACCCGCACGCAATATATCAGAAGCAAGTGCAAGAGCTGGGACGTGTGGTTCCAATCTATTTTGACTATAACCATGAGCAAAAATAATCGTGGAAGAAACTACTCCTTGCTCCTTCTTCGCTTCCATATACCATCCACTGATACGTAAGCCGTCCTTACTGGGAAACATAATCTCTTCATATGAACGAATCCCAAAATCATCCGGACGCTGATGAAGTGGCTTACGAGGGGGATGAAGCAATTTCATTCCTACCTTTAGTCCAATATAGATCATCCCACCAACTAATAATATCGCTATGATTATAAGAAAGATGACCCATCCATTCATACGGGTGTAATCGCCTCATCTCCCTGTAAAACAGCCTTAATATTTTTAGCAACCAGCATAGCCATTTGGTTGCGTGCCTCATATGTAGCACTTCCGATATGCGGTAATGCCACCACATTAGGAAGCGTAAGTAACGGATGATCTGTTGGGACAGGCTCCACCTGGAATACATCCAGACCTGCTGCCCAAATTGTCCCGTCTCTAAGAGCTTCAAACAATGCTTCTTCATCAACTGTTGCCCCTCGGGATGCATTAACGAACACAGCGGTAGATTTCATTTGAGCAAATTCCTGTTTGCCCATAAGCCCCTTCGTTTCTTCTGTTAACGGAGTCAGTAGTACGACATAATCAGCTTCCTTCAATATATCTGGCAAGCTTGCATATTCTGCGTTATACTTCTCCTCTGCGTTCGGTTTACGATTCCGATTATGGTACATGATTCGCATGTCAAAGCCGGTAGCTCTTTTAGCCACTGCTTCCCCAATACGTCCCATCCCGATGATTCCGATGGTTGCTCCATGGATGCTTTGCCCTGCCATGAAATAGGGACTCCAAGTCTTCCATTCACCATTCATAACCATTCGATTTCCTTCAATGAAGCGACGTCCCGCAGACATTACTAAACCAAAAGCCAAATCTGCGGTTGCATCTGTAAGCACATCAGGTGTATTGGTAACCACAATTCCTCTCTCTTTGCACGCTTGGATATCAATACTGTCATAGCCAACCGCCATCGTGGATACGACTTTCAAATGGGGAGCATGATCAAGTAGCTCACGGTCAATCCGATCAGATAGCATCACATAAAGAGCATCCGCCTGACCTACTTTTTTGAGCAGAATCTCTCTAGGAACCGGATACTCCTTTTCCCATACTTCAATCGTGGCGAACGAAGTAAGAAGATTCAAAGCTTCGTCCGAAACTTTCCTCGTCACGTATACAAATGGTTTTTTCATCATTTCGAGAGAACCTCCATAACCAATTTATTTCAGGAATTGTAACGGTAAAATGTTCAGCAATCGCTTGTGGATACTCTCCCAGAACATGCTCCATCAAGACCAGCTCTTTTTCCAACCCTGTTTTCCATTCTTCCCCTAGTTGCTCCCTTTCCTCTACTGACAACACTGAATAATCCTCAACCGACTTGAGAAATTTTGAGGGATATAAGAGAATGGCATAAATAAAGGCATACTCTTCCTTATACAACTCCGCAACACAATTATACCCTTTCAAAAACTGAATGACATGCTCTTCATTCCAACCATGCTTGCGAATGAGCCACTTGATTCCTTGGCCAATATCACGGGTCCGTATATCTAAAACCCAGCTATACTGACCAGCTAGATAGCAACTGCCACTTTCATGAAAAATAATATGGCCTTCCTGAAAGTTTTGGAACGCTATCTTTCCGTGTTTAGCTATCTGTGGAACCATTTTGCGGTATCCGTTATTGTCCAAATATTTAATCGCCGTTTTCCCCAACTGATTCACATAGTTAAACATAGTGAGCAGATAGACATCCAATTCCGAATAACATTCAAGCTCATCTAAATCATCCAAAAATTCCTCGTATTCTTTACACTTCTTTTCCCACATAGAATTCCAGCTTCCATTGGAAAGATAAGGTGTATACAGCTTATCCCATCCACAAGAGCAAGTTGCCTTATGAAATTCTGCTAATGTCTTACCAAGCAGATAGTAATGCTCTTCCACATTTGTTTCTCTTAGCCCTTCCTGCAAGTAATAGAGCTTATCATCATACTTTAGATGTACTCCCCCCTCTCTGGTCTTACAGACAGGAAGGACCTCTAGTGAGCAATTTGATTGAATCGCATCTATAACTTTTTCCACAAGAAATCCTTTATGTTTATAGGCAGGTGGACATGAGTGTAAATAATGAAGTCCTCGCTCTGTATACAGCAATTGTCGACCATTCTCTTCCTTGTATTCCATATCAATAAAATTGTACTCATCACAAATTTTCCCGATTAATTTTTCCATAATGCGACCTCCTATCCTTGCTGAATTTCATTTTATGAATCAAACGAAGGAAAGGTGCCTAGTGAACAAATTAGGTCATGTTTACTTTTGGGTATAGTCATTAGTAAGCAACCTAATACTATCCGTACCAATATCTAAAAAAGAGGGGATACTCGTTGGAAGATGACAAAGTAATTATCTGGAGTGACCAGGTTTATCAAAAAGCATTGGAGCTATTGGAACAACGCGGTGTTACACTTGAAGATATCGGTGAGATCGTAATGATCTTACAGGAAAATTACATCCCGGATATCACAATGGACCAAGCACTTGAAAGTATTCATGCTGTATTAAATAAGCGGGAAGTACAGAATGCCCTCCTAACCGGCATTCAACTGGATATGCTGGCAGAAGAGGGCAAACTCATCTCCCCGCTTCAAGAAATGCTTGCAAATGACGAATCACTATATGGTGTAGACGAAGTAATGTCCCTCGCCATTGTTAATCTGTATGGCAGTATTGGTTTTACCAACTACGGATATGCCGATAAACGTAAATACGGCGTTCTGCAAAAACTGAACGACAAGGCATATGGCATACATACATTTCTGGATGACCTTGTAGGTGCCATTGCTGCCGCAGCTTCAAGCCGGCTTGCTCACCGTTATCGACACAGACAGGAAGAAGCTTACCGCGCTAAGATGGCATCTTCTGAATCCAAGTAAGCAAGCTTTCCTCGATGTAAGTAGGAGACACTTCATATTTATCTGCGTCATCCTTTGTAGAATAGCCTGATAGTACGAGCAGTGAGTCAATACCTGCATTGACTCCTGCTTGGATATCAGTCAGGAGATTGTCCCCGACAATGATAGTCTCCTCAGGGGATGTCCCTAATTTTTCTAATGCGTATTCCACAATAATGCGCTCAGGTTTACCAATAACAGTTGGTTTTGTCGCAGAGGCAGTGGTTACGGAAGCAACGATGGAGCCTCCTCCTGGCAAAAATCCATTTTCTGTTGGTAACGCTGGGTCAATATTGGTAGCAACAAATGTAGCACCATTGCGGATTGCTCTTGCAGCAATGGAGAGCTTTTCATAGGTGAATTGACGATCCAGCCCTACGACTACATAAGAAGGATTATTTTCCGTGTACGTGAATCCTTCCTTGTTCATTGCTTCAAAAACCCCAGTTTCTCCAATTGCGAAGAACGTTTTATCTTTCTCCTTCTGATCAGCCAAATAAGTGGCAGTCGCCATGCTTGTTGTATATACCTGCTCTGGTTTTGCAGGAATCCCCATGCCACTCAAACGGTCGGCTACACCTTCTGCTGTAACCATTGAATTGTTGGTAAGATACAGGTATGGAATTCCTCGTTTATTTAGTTCATTAATAAATGTAATTGCTTCTGGAATAACTCGTGTACCGTGATAGATTGTTCCGTCAAGATCTAGTAGATATCCTTTATAGTTCTTCAATGTTCCAAACCCTTTCATCAATAAGTATGTACATCTCAGATGGTGAATTCTTATCGAAGACACTGCTACGTATTGCGAGTCTTCCTATCAATTATAGTAACAAAACGGTCATTACCGTTTTGTTGGACCGCAAGCGGTCACATTTCACTCTTATGAAAAACGTCGAGACGTTTTTCACAGAAAAAACCTCTCCAAATGGAGTGGCTTTTATTACTGTATCAGAATGTATATACTTGCAGGTGTTACTTCCTGATATACATGAAAAACATCCATTAAAAAGAAGTCCCTACTTCTTCGATTGGGGACTTCTTCATACCTTATGTTTGAGGTTTTTGTTTAATTTTGTACAGGCATTTGTCGCCGCCCTTTGCTATACACGAGGACTGCTCCACTTTCGTATCCAGTACTTGCTGGAATAGGGAAAGCTCACAACTACATGCTTGATTAAATTGCTTGGCGACCTGCGAGATCGGACAGTTAAATTCCTTGAGGAAGTAATCCCCTGTTACTTCATCCTTTCCCCACTCTACCATATAACCCTTTTGGTTTTGAATCTCCGCTAATGCCGCTACTCGTTCCTCCAAGTCCCCTTGGATAAACGGACGATAGTTTTCTTCCAAACGATCTTTCCGTCTGCGGAATAAAGCATTTATCTTTTCTTCCCCATCCAAATCAGCGATGTCCTGTAAAAAATCCAGCGTAAAATCGTGATAATTGCGTGGGAATAACTCATCAGCCTCTTGAGATAAGGAGTACACATTAGTAGGACGCCCCATAGCTTGCCGCACCAGTGAAGACTGAATCAGGTTGTCGCGCTCCAACGTATTGAGATGGCGACGCACGGCCATTTCGGTAATGCCCAGATCCTGAGCAATATCACTGACGGATAGCTGTCCCTTCAGTTTAAGCATATGCAGTATCTGGTCGCGCGTTGATGCTTGTTCCTTTGACACACGTTTCACCATCCCTTCTTGAACCTTATTGTAGCTCATTCCAATCGATTAGTAAACTAATGAAAGTCTTTTGTTTAATAATAAGCATCTAAATTTGTCAATCCTGAAACAAGTTCAAAGTGTGATTTTTCCCATTTTTCTAAGAAAGATAATAAAAGCTGGTTTTCACCCTACCTTAGTGGAGAAAACCAGCTTCTCTTTTCACCCTTCGCTAAAAGTCTTCACCCCGCTGAGTTGGGCTTCGCCAAGACGCTCCTTGTGAAAAGAGAAGATGGTTTTTCATTCCTTTGGTTTTGATTCTGGCTTTTTTAATCGTCTACAGCCCTTGGCAGAAGAAGCGCATTTTTTGTCCAGAACTATTTAAGGTCCTACTTAGCTACTCGGCAAAGAGTGCGGAAAGTCTACGTTTCTTTGCTGGACCTTAACGAGTTCACAGACAAAAATGTGCTTCTTCTGCATCCCCACTACAGTAGTCATTAAGTAAAAAAACCATACATCCCAACACATGCCGAACCGAATTCTGCACACATGCGGGACTTCTGGTTTTCTTCGCTAAAATAGCTCCTTTTTTACATACGCCCTTACTGATGGAGCAAATGTCATAAGATCAGGAAGAGACTGACGAATCAGAATTATCATGTCAGCAACTGGCACTTCTGTATAGTCATGGGCAAGCGGTTTACGGAAGGTTACGACCTGGTGTAGAGCAGCTGCCTGCCCTTCTGTAAGTACCTGCTCGTCTCGCAAAATTTCTACGATATCAGTATAACTACCTGGATCTCGCATGATAAAACCATCGATAAGTGCGTTTCCTACATCAGCAATACCTTCTATACAAAGATGAAATGCCCGCTCAGTTGCCAGTTTTTTCGTATCATCCTGCTGAATGGTTTCATCAGAATACGTGAGAAGTTCCTCTAAAATAGCTAGCATTTTTTCCATATACGTCAACACGGTTTCGATCTTGTTTGTATTTACGTTGTACACGTGTATCCCGCCTATTCGTCCTGTTTTTTGCGTTTCTTGGAAGCCCGTTTTGCCCAAAAGATCGTGCCTACAAAAGTAAGAACAACAACCATTAAAATCAGCACGCTCTCAGAAATCTCCTTTGACACCAGACTCACCTTCTTTCATCCCCATTATAGCAAAAAAGCAGAAGATGAAAATGTATCTGATAGCTTTTAGAGAGTATCCTACAATTGCTTAGAATCGTATAAATCCGCACATTATAAGCAACTTATTTCCTTTCTTTCGCTTTTCCATAAACTCTACATCTATTTTCACGCTGTATCTATGATAGAATATAACCGAAATAGAGCCACGGGTTTACGTAAATATAAAACAGAAGAGTAGCGTGGAGGGAAAAACATGGATAGAGATTTCACACTGGAAGTCGTACGGGTAACAGAAGCAGCTGCTCTAGCTTCAGCTGAATGGATGGGACGAGGTAAAAAGAACGAGGCAGATGATGCTGCTACCAAGGCAATGCGATCTATGTTCGAATCTATTAATATGAATGGAACGGTTGTCATTGGAGAAGGTGAACTGGATGAAGCTCCTATGCTTTATATTGGTGAAAAACTAGGAACATGCGCCGCCAATACACCAGAAGTAGACATTGCCGTTGATCCCCTGGAAGGGACTACAATCGTTTCCAAAGGTCAAAACAATGCTATGGCCGTTGTAGCAATTGGGAAAAAAGGCAGCCTGTTGCATGCTCCTGACATGTATATGAGAAAAATGGTTGTCGGTCCTGCCGCAGCAGGAAAGATTCAGATTGATGACTCAGTTGAAAAAATGATAGATGTTGTAGCAGAAGCCAATTTCAAACGCGTTGAGGATGTAACGGTTATTATTCAAGAACGTGAACGTCATCAGGCGATCATTGATGCTGTACTGGCAAAAGGAGCTCGTGTTAAGCTATTTGGCGATGGTGATGTTGGCGCTGCGATTGCCGCATGCATGCCAAACACAGGAATCGATCTCTTTGTTGGTATTGGTGGTGCTCCTGAGGGGGTTATCAGCGCTGCTGCCATTAAATGTCTAGGTGGAGACATGCAAGCCCAGCTTGTACCTCAAAATGAGGAAGAGCGCGAACGTTGCTGCAACATGGGACTGGCTGATCCGGAACAAATTCTGTTGATCGATGATTTGGTTAAGGGAAATGATGCTCTGTTTGCTGCAACTGGAGTTTCAGACGGAGAATTGTTGCCAGGAGTTAAAATCTTAGGTCATAATATAGCTGAGACGCACTCCATTGTTATGCGTGCCAGAACCAAAACAATCCGTTTTGTTCGCGCTATGCATGATATGGAGCATAAAGCTATTATACTTGGGAAGTAGGTAGATAAATGAACCCGGATCTTTTTTTCCTGTATGATGACTCGGAGGAAACCACTACTCGTTTTGTCAGTTTCATGGGTGAACATGCCCGCTATGATCTGGCCATTACTAAAACGAGTCGTTTTTATGGTAAAAAACTAGTCGTTAACATTCAAAACGGTAGAAGTGCCATTATTGGTTCAGATGATTTGGAAGAAGAAGGATATTTGGAACACGCCTTCCAGGTTACGGAAGAAGAAGCGGAAGATTTAAAGGATTTCCTACTAGCCGTTATCATGTAAACCATATTATCCATAGATGTGAACATTCAGGAGACGTTCTCAGTCTCCCCATGAAGAAGCCAGAAGATAGTACTTATCTTCTGGCTTTATCTATTAGGGCAACCGCCCAATATTACCTATTAATAGCCCATTTCCCTTATGGACATACGCCAAATGCCTACCTTACTCGTATACTGCAATCGATACTAGATAGTGAGGAGAGTGCTCAAGTATGGAAAGCAAATACGAAAGTAATGATGTTACCAAGCACCAGGCTGATGGAGTCAAGCAGCATGCTGCCAATTGGCAAGAACATGAAAACCAAGAACATTACAATCAATATGGCCAACATCCACAATATTATGAGGCACAGTATTATCCCCAACATCCTTATTACTATGCCCCTGTTTACTCACCCTATTCGCACTACGGATACCAGCATGACCAGCCAATTCCTGTTCAGTGGGGACGTCGAAGAAGAAGAGACCCTTTCTTCCCATTCTTTCCTTTTTTCCCATTTTTCCCGTGGCAAGCTCAACCTAATTATCGGAATGTAGATGGCCGGGATTACTATGGATACGAATCCCAATTTGATTCTTACTAGAAAAATATCATTCCGTAAAAAAACACCCGCCTAGGCAGGTGTTTTTTGTTATTTATCCGTTTGTGGCGGCTTTTTATTTGATGATTGTGATTGTGCAACTTTATCTCGCGGTGGTCTAGGATAATTCTTACGTTCCTTATTACCTTGTTCAGCGCGGCTTCCTTTAGGCGAACTACCAAGCTGCTTCTCTTTACCTTCACGATCAGAGCGATCTTGTCGGGGAGAACGACCAGGCTTGTCACCTCTGTCCGATCTACGTTTAATGGCACGCTCATAGCTGCGAGGACGAGAGGGGCTTGGTGATTGTGCTGAAGAAGAGCCTTCCTGTTCTGGACTTTCCACAATGAGGTCCATTTCATCCTGCGGTTCATTGCCTGTGAGACGTTTCGTACGCTTTAACACAAAATAAGCGCATCCAAAATTGCAGTATTCCTGCAAATACTCATCCAGGGCAGCGATTTTTTGCTCAAAAGGTACTTTCCGATTGGAATTATCAAAAAAGCCTCTTAGACGAAGCTGACCATATCCCCAATCACCCACAATAAAATCGTACTTATCTAGAACATCGCTGTACCGCTCCTTGCAAACCTCAAGATTCCAGCCTTCACGATTTTCTTCAATTAGCTCATATACACCTGCCTGCAAGCGAATCAAGAGTGTTTCCTCCTCTACATAACCTCAACATCTTTACCCATTTTACCATATTTTCTGACGTGACAAAACATACCTTCTTCATCGAGGCGGATTCGTGCACCCTTCACTGTAATTCCCATGAGCAACTATTCATAATGCGGGTATCATAACTTGCAGGAGGTGTCACCCATGCAAAAGAAATGGATGTTAGCTATTGCAAGTATCGCTCTTGTCGCTTCTGCCTGTGGACCAAATACGTATGGTACAAGATCTTATGGAACCACATATACAAAAAACTATAACAAATCTAGTCTGGATCGAGGTTATGGCACAACCTATGACGGTAGCAGGTATAACCGAACAGGTAATATTGGTATCAACGGTTTATCCAACTTGTACGGCACGGATCAAATTGATGGTATATATGGTCGGAATCGGACCAGAAGTTTTAGTGGGACAACCGGAATAAACAGAAATACTGGCTATGACGATTTTACTGCTTACGATAGTAGAGGTATGTCCGGAACTATGAGTATGTCTGGAGGATACTCCAATTATGGTGGTATGGGAACAAGTGGGTACCCATATTCCGGTAGTCATATCACAAGAGGAGCTGGGCTTTATTCTCACCCCGGTACAGCTCCTCTTAACTATTACAAAATGCATGGAAGCAGCTATGATCAATTTAATACCGCTACTGCTCACCATGCTCATTCCATAGGGTACTCAACAAAACAGGGCCGTGTACAACAGAATGGGAAAACAATAATCAATGCAAATCATGTAAAACCACTCGTCTACGTAGACCGTGAAGCTTTGGCTGATGCAGTCAGCCAAGTCGTTTCTACGGTACCAGGTATTCAACATGCTTCCGCTCTTGTTACGGACAAAGAAGTTTTGGTTGGTGTCAAGGGAACGGATAAAGATAGCCGTTCACAAGCGGCAAAGGCCAGAGCAAATGCCCTTTCCATCACTCCACGATATTACAAGGTATACCTGTCACATGATCCTGCATTAGTTCAAGAATTAAACCATCTGGGAGCAACTATGAAGAAATCGACAACTGCTTCCATGAAAAAAGACCATACTATGCATTCGACAGAAGTGGATAACCTTGTACGTAAATTCGGTGGAACTACACAAACTGAGAAAATCAACAGCATGAAGTCTAAGAGTCAGAACATGCACCGATAACTCCATGCATATTAGAAAACTTGGTTTTATCAAGCCCCTAGCGCGGGTAAAGCCTTAGTTGCACTTATGCAGATAGAATTTCTATAAATTCCTATCTGTAAAAAAAAGCGGGGATGAGTTACTCCCCGCTTTTCCACTTTCTATTATTGATTAGCCGCCAATGTTTTCTTAGCAGCATTAACTTGTTCATGTGCATGGTAAGAGCTACGTACCAAAGGACCAGATTCAACGTGACTAAACCCACGTTTCATCCCTTCTTCTTTCATTGTTTTGAATTCATCGGGATGATAATAATTTATAACTGGAATATGCTTTTTGGTTGGTTGCAAATATTGACCAATCGTCATGATATTACAATCAACACTACGCAGGTCATCCATCGTTTCCAGGATATCTGCCATCTCTTCGCCAACACCGACCATGAGGCTTGATTTCGTAGGGATATCAGGTTGCATCTCTTTTGCTCGACGTAACAATTCTAAGGTGCGGTCATATTTCGCACGTGCACGAACGCGGTCAGACAAACGACGTACTGCCTCAATATTATGGTTAAGTACATCAGGACGAGCATCCATGACCAATTTTAATGCATCCCAGTTGCCCATAAAATCAGGAATTAACACCTCAATAGAAGCAAACGGCAGACGTCGACGAATAGCTTTTATCGTCTCTGCAAAAATGCTTGCTCCTCCATCTGCTAAATCGTCACGAGCTACGGAAGTTACTACCGCATGCTTTAGATTCATCTTTTCACAAGCTTCTGCTACTCGTTCTGGTTCTGCCAAATCTAACTCGGTTGGCAAGCCAGTTTTTACGGCACAAAAACGGCACGCACGAGTACAAATGTCTCCCAAAATCATAAAGGTAGCTGTACGGTGAGTTGCCCAGCATTCATGGATGTTAGGACATCTTGCTTCCTCACAAACCGTATGTAAAGTCTTGCCACGCATCATTTGTTTAATTTCACGGAAATTCTCCATTTTTTCGCCTGATGCAAGATTTATCTTTAACCAATCGGGTTTACGTTGTGCCATTCAGCAGGTCACACTCCTAACTTTTTCAGTCAATTAAATTATATGTTTAATATTTCAGAGCCGCAACTAGTCAAGTGTGGTCACAATGCAGTTTCCCAGTTATAAATCATGTGTCTGGATGAATGACTACAAGCATCCTTTACGTACTCCATTTCTCTCTTGTGGCAACTGAACAGGAAAATCTGGTGGTTTTCTCCACAGGATAACAGATAATCCAATGTTTTGTGTAAACGCTGCTCGTCATAATGAACAAAGTGATCATCCAGGAAAACGGGCAGTGGTTCTCGTTCACGGCTCATTTTCTGTATAATCGCCATTCGTTGCGTAAAATATAACTGATCCTGCGTCCCTGTAGAGAAGCGCTTCTGTTCCATAACTAGCTGTCTCTCAGGTTCTATTGCCCGAATTGCAAAGCGTTGCATCGGGTCTACGCGCACATCCCGATATCGTCCCTCTGTAAGCACTTCACTAATTTCCGAAGCGATTACATTCAAATCAGGTGAAACCTCCCGCTGACATTCAACTAAGGCTTGTTGCAGTGTATCTCGTGCTACCTGCAACGCTTCCCGATACAAGATAACCTCATTTCGCCTTTCATCCGCTTCACGAAATGCTGACTGGATTTTGGCAAATGATCGTTCATCACGTTGACCAATCTCCCCTTGTGCACGTGCAATCTCTTCTTTTATTCGCATCAGCTCTTGATTAATTTGTGTAATATTACCTGCACAAGTCTCTTGGTACTGCTCCCATTCTTCTTTTTTTGATAGAAGCATGTCACGTGTATGTTCGGTCCATGTTTCAATCAACCGCTCACGTTCCCTCTCCTGCTCAGATGACTCCAGTAGATGGATCTTACTCAGGTGCATCTCTCGTTTTTCTACTAACTCATCAAACTGGGATACTTCCTGACGTTTACAGAGCAACTTAATCTGCTTCTCTTGCTCTTGTTCTTGATCCATTACCTGATCAATTTGTTGTTTTATTTCTTCTACACGCTGCTTCAGTACGTTTTCTGACTCTTGCAGCCTGCTCCATGTATCTTGTTGCAAGCTAAACCATTCATTCAATTTTTGCAATTCCTGTTTTATCTGGGCATGCTGTTCGCCAAGAAGTCGCATGTGGGCAACTTCTTCGGCTGAAGACTTCTCTACTTCCTCGAGCCAAGAAAGAACATCAGTTGGTAGTTTGTCATCAGTAAGATCGGTCATTTGCTCCACAACTGTTGCCCGATTAGGCCTACGTATAAATAAAAGGATAGCAATCACACCACTACTTACAGCAAGAAAAAATCCAATGCTTGCTACAGTCAGATAGCTCTCCAACCCCATCCAGATACTCCAGACAAGAAGGACTAACGAAACGGTTGACGCAACCAAGGTAGGAGTTATGACGTTATTTCTCTGATTGTTTTCACGCTTGGGCGTTTCTTTGTTCTTTCTACTGCCCATTGAGACAAACAAGTCTACTTTGTCCAAAGTCTTCTCTCTTCTTGATGCTGCCATAAGAAGGGCTTGTTCTGCTTTCTTGGCAATAGAATCGTCATAATGAATGAGCTCCGGCATTCTTTGTAGCAGTTCCGATTCCTTCTGCTTCAGACTTTGCCGATTCTCCTCTTGCGCTTGCCATTTATCACGTTTCGTTCGGGTGATCTGATAATTATTTTCCTCTTTAATGAGTCTAGTTTGACACTCATATCGTTGTTTACGTAATTCCTCCGTCTGTATTTGCAGTTGCCATGCAATTTGATAATCCTTTTCCAGTAAAAACAACACATCAGATTGGGAAGGATGCGAATCGTCAGTTGATTGTATTATCTCGTTCTTATTAGGCTGTGCAGATTCGGAGTTCGTAAGCATGAGCCATGCTTCCTTTGTGTCTCGATGAAAAGCTAATTCATGCTCATGAAACAATGACTCGGCAGAAAGCCATGGTTCAAGGTCGTCCACTTTCTTGACCTGATACATACGATCCCACCAGCTTTGCCATTCCTTTATGCCTGCTAACATCTCTGTCTGTTCCCTTACTGCTTTTTGCTGCTCATGTGACAAGCGATCATACTCTTTTTGTCCTTCAGCAGCCTGAGCAGTTAAGTGCTGCACTGCTTCCCATGCCATTTCAGCCTGATCCAGGTCTTGCTTTGCTTGCTTCCATTCTTTATTTACCTGTCCAAAGCGTGTATTCTCAGCATTCTCCTTCACACCGATAGAAGCTAGCTCCGCTTCCAGACTACTCACTATTTTTCCAGCGAGAGGATCTACCGCTTCCTTATGCATCAATTGGGGAAGCAAGTAATCAGCACTACCAATCTCTTCTCTTCTAATCCATGTAATATCGGTAAAGAGAGTTCTGGTCAGCCCCAGATGCTTTTCGATAAATGGAAGCTCACGCCTTCGATCCTCCTTATACAAAGCATTGGCAACCGTTAACTCCGGTTCCAAATAGAGAATACTCTGTTCTCGTTCCTTATCCAGTACACGATGAAGTCGATAGGTTTGACTCCCCAGTGTATAACGAACAATTGTCTCATAGGAAGTATGGTCCCAAGGAAAATATTGATCATATTCATCGAGATAGCGAGATACCTTCACATAATCTTTTTTCATTCCGAATAACGAAGCAAAAACAGCCTGCAATAAGGTTGATTTACCTGATTCATTAGGAGCATAAAAGAGATTCAATCCCGGTGCGAACTGAAAATGCTGCTCTTTCCATTTTCCGAATCCTTTTATATGAATATCATGAATAATCAACGTAATGCTCCTCCTATTCGCTTCAGCACTTCCTTTTTCGCGAGGAGAAGTACCTGTTTCTCTCGGTCGTCGCTACACTGTTCCTCCAGCTTTTCCATCTGAGTAAGCCACTTGTTCCAAACCCCGCCGCTCCGTTTTATCTGCTCCTGATCAATGTCAGGATATGTATCATCCTGAAATCGAATAAAGAAAAACTCCTTGAAACGAGACTGCATAAGACTAATGGGCACAGCCAAATGAGCGGTCCGCTCTCCCTCTATTGTTACATAAAGGAGATTCTCCTTATCTTCGTGTCGAAGAACCTCTTCCACATGGCTCATCATCTGATCAATGCTCTCCAATCCAGCGAGGGTGATCGTCACTTTTCTGATTTGCCGTGAATGGACCGGGATCGTTTCCAGTGTTAGTTCATTTTTTTCATCTAACGTCCCAAGAATGACATGACGTTCTCCCGTTTCTTTGGAGGACAGCCCTTCTGGTGACCCAGGATAGGCTGCAAAAATCTTTCCAGACCTAGGATGTGTAAATGTCATCGCCTTGTGGATGTGTCCCAATGCTACATAGTTTACTTCCGTTTGAGCAAGGCTCCCTACTGTCATCGGTGCATAAGGAGAGTGATCCATCTCTTCTCCCGTTATCACCGAGCCGTGAATGAGCATGAGATGGTGTCGATATTCGTTTAGCTTACCCGGGAACTGAGCGAGAGGATTGTCATGAATGTGCGCTTGTGTAAACCCCCACCCGTAAATCACACATGATTTTTGTGGAAAATCAATAATCCCCCACTCTCCCGTAAATATATGCACATTGGAAGGCCAATCCAATGTCTGATAGAAAGAGCCCTCCATCCATGGATCATGGTTACCTGGAGAAATCAGCACAGGAATAGGCGCTACACTGTGAAACAGCTCAATCAAAAAATGGGCACTTAGTAAGCTACCCCCGTGATATTCCAGCAAATCCCCTGCAATCAACCAAAAATCTACCTGCTTATCCCAAACAATATCTCTCATGCGTTTTAATGTTTGACGATAATCATCCTGTCTTATTTCGTATAAGGCAGACAGGTTCACCAAGGGTGCATCCAAATGGATATCCGCCGTATGTATGAAACGTATCATTTTTCCCCTCCCGTTTACACCTGGTTTGGCTATCATCATTACATTTTTCATCATACATGATTTTACCCACCTTTACAGGAGAACGAAAAAAATTTAAGGGATAGATCAGGCTATATTCGGTCAATCTAACAGATAGAAAAAACAGGCTGGAGGTAGACGTATGCGCAATCTGCGTCTGTATATAATGTGGGCAGTAATCATCTTGCTTGTATGGTCTGTAGATGGCACCAGTCTCGCTAAAGAAACTGGTCAGACCCCTCGTCCTGAAGTGGAAGAAAAACTACAACTGTATAAAAAATTCGAAGCGATTTATGGAATCCCTTGGAATTATCTAGCTGCTATTGATCAATACGAGCGTTCCATCAAAAAAAAGAAACAATCTCAAGAACAACAAGATAATCCAGAGATCAAAAGATTAACGGCTATAACCATTTCACCTGATCTATGGTGCGGATTCTTCAACCCTGATTCTCTCGACCAAGAACTGACTTCCATATCATTTTTCCAAGGAATCGGTAAGGATGGTTCAGGGGATGAGAAAGCAGACCTAAACAATGATTACGACGTTCTCACGACCATAATTGATTTTTTAAGCGACTATGGCTTTCAGCACGATGACTTCAAGATTGGATTATGGAATTACTATAAAAGGGATGCCGCTGTTCGTACCATCATGGGCTTCTCCAAAATTTATGACAAATATCAAACGATTGATTTGGATTATCATGCTTTTCCCATCCCGAAAAGGTACAGTTATAGTTATCGAAGCACCTGGGGTAGTCCACGTGGTTGGGGAGGGAGACGTATTCATGAAGGGGTCGATATCTTTGCCGGTTACTCCACTCCTGTCTTAAGCACAGGTTACGGAATTGTTGAAGTAAAGGGATGGAATCGATATGGTGGCTGGCGTTTTGGCATCCGTGACATTAACGGCATCTATCACTACTTTGCTCACCTCTCTTCATTTTCGAAAGGGTTAAAAGAAGGCGATATCGTGGAACCAGGGCAAGTGATTGGCTATGTAGGCAGTTCTGGTTACGGTAAACCTGGAACCTCAGGCAAGTTTCCACCGCATTTGCATTATGGCATGTATCGGGATACTGGAAACACCGAGTGGGCTTTCGATCCTTACCCGTCCCTTAGACGCTGGGAGCATCAAAAGAAACAACCCCGACCTGAAAAAAATGAAACAAAAAAATGAGGCTACCCATCATACGTTAGGTAGCCTCTTTCGTACTTTTATTATTTTTATCGCTATTTGATCTCAAACCTACTATCGCTTGTGGTGCCGTTCTGTTCTGCTTAAGTTTTTTGTATCTTCTTGGTTTTGTTGTTGTTGTTCTGCCTGATCCAGATGATTCTTCTTACGCCAGAAACGGATAAGCAGAATTAGGACGATCAATACCGTTAGCCCAAAAACACTTACTGCGATAACCATTCGTCCATTATAACTATCAATGTGTTGCACCGCATCAGTGGTACGAGACTTCATTTCCTCTACAAAGGAAACTGGGGGTTTACTTGTAAATGGAAGCTCAATGGTATCCAACTGTGCAGAAAGTAAAATCGCCTCAACACTGTTGTCTGGTGTAACTTTTTTGGGGTTAAGCATTGTCTCAACAGCAGATTGCATCAGCTCAGAATTACCTGCACTAACCATCAAAACGGCTTGTCCATTTTTCATAAATCGCTGTTGAATAAAAGCACCACTTGCTTTCATTTCATCACTGAGTGGAATATCGTTACTAACCAGACCATCCTTTGACATGTAGACTGGCATTTTCTGCTCGGTAGCCCAGTTTTGAACAAGCTTACTTTGACTACCCAGATCAAATACCCACAGCTTATCATCCATTTCAGCAACATTCATATGATCTCGCCTTACATCTATATCAACACGTTGTGCATGTTTGGACGCTGCTGCCACTAATTGAGCAAAAGCAGTCAGTTCAGTCTTATCCGGTTTATCAGAGAGTACTGCGGTTGCCCCTACTTCATTTTCACCCTGTACAAACATGTTAGGAAATGAAGCCAACGCGGCCGTTTTACTTACGTCATGAGGTAGCACAAGTTGACTGTCAGGGAGAATCGTGATGTACTTATCTACCCCATTCACTCCCAGGATACACTCTCTTTCGCCCTGATTGGCTTGAACTGTAATGGTAATGGGCTCTCCTATCCGTAACGTAGAGGGGAATGGTACAAATAGTTCTTGCCTTGCCCCACCTTCTCCGATCAAGGGAACACTAGTAACAGGCGTTCCATTTACGACAACAGTCATGGAGCCCCTATCTTTTTCTTCTAGCTTGCCATGCTGATAAAATAGTCTAAGACCTGCACCTTTTCTGTAAGACCAATCATGTGGAGTGTTGAATACATACGTAATGGATTCACTTGTGAAATTGGATAAGCTAACCTGGTTATAGCTTAGATCCTTGAGGGTAACCTTACCCTTCTCAGCTTTTTGCAAGAAGGTTGGCTTCATCTTTTGCATATTACTTGCTTGGGTTAGCATTTCTGCTGAAACGGCCTCTGTGTGTCCACTCATTTGTTGAACCAGCAACGGATAATGGAGCGCCTGGGCAGCCTGTTCGACCAACTGGTCATTCTCACCCATTACGAACAAATAGGTTCGATCCATACTGTCTTCTGCCTCTGTTACCGTCATTTGATGAAGCACGCCTTTTCCTTTATACTGCTTCTGCAAACTACCCAGATTTTCTTTCCATTCGCCTGGATAGCTGCTACTTTTTCCTACGACAATGACATGTCTATTTGAAGAGAGCTTCTTCCAATCTGAGTATGCTAAGAGTGTAGCTTCTCTGTAGTCAGCAGGAGCATGCTTGGAAAGAACAGCAATTACCTTGGAAGCGGCACGCAATTCACCATCAGTCGCTTGATCAGGTACGACAACATCCACCTGCCACGCAGGAGCAAGGGTCGATTGTACAAAAGGCTCTGGGAAATACTTCAAAGGGACATTCACCTGTTTAGGTTGATACTTCATATGAATAAAGCTGGACTTGTCCAATACTAGCCAGTTAGCAGGATCTTCATTGTTCAAACACAAATCCATGGTAGATACGGTAAGAACCCTAACGGAAAATTGATGATAACCAGGCGTCAAATCCTTTGCTGGAATGACCGCCTTAAACTGCCCACGCCCGTTGCCTTCGTCAGTCAGACGAACGGAACCATATGGTCTCCCATCCATGAACAGGGTCAGACTAGATTCAGGCATCAGCTCTGTTGAATATCGATAATAAACTTGAAATTCTGCTTGTTGAACTTCAAGTCTCTCTGGAACCTTCAAATAATAATCAAATTGATTAGTAGAAGGAGTAAGCGTTACATCCTCCCCGGTCAAAAATGTATTTTGAACTTGAGAAGATGCATCTGCGGTGTTAGCTATGGGCATTACCAAAAAGCCAACCGCAAAAACGAGTGCGATCATCACTTTTAAAGCCCGATACACGGATTTCATGTATTCAACTCCTTTCTCATCTCACTAAAATCGATCCGTTTTATACCAGACCAGTTTTTCCTTACGCACGACACTTTTTAGTTGTAACAACATGCCACGCACCACTAAAAACAGCCACAACTGCGAATAAGTAAAGTACATCAGCATCACAATCAACAAATTAGGCCAATTCAATTCTGTCTTTTCAATTTCAAGTGTTACCATTATTTCAACGATAAACAAAAGATAAGCAAGGAGCCAGATAATCAGATAGGGTCCTTCCACACTTAGCTCGACAAGTCCGACCAGCGACAATAAAAAAATAGCATTGGACAAGAGAACACCAGATAAAAAGACAAAATACGTAAAAAAGAAATAAAACACATCAAAAACAATTCGTTTATTCTTCAGCGTAAATATCTCTTTCATGAATTTCACGACTACATAACTATTTCCCTGAACCCAACGCGTCCGCTGTTTTAACCAGACACCCCATGTTTCAGGTTCCTGCTCCCAGGTGACAGCAATCGGCATGAAGCAAATTTTCTTTCCTGCTTCATATACCCTGATACTAAGCTCCGTATCTTCTGCCAGTGCCTTTTCATCCCAGCCCCCCGCTTCCTCCAGCACGTCTCTTTGGATGGCAAAATTGGTGCCAGGAATACTGGCAATTTGAAATAAACTCCATCTTCCTCCTTGCACCATCCACTGAAAATTGATCGTTTCAATATTTATGAATTTCGTAAGCAAGGTCTTTTTGGCATTGATAACGCGAAATTTACCAACTACAACTCCGTATTCGGGATTGCTTACCAATGTAGCGATTAATCTACGCAAAGCGGTACGCTCCGGTGTATTATCTGCATCATATACGACCAGCACCTCTCCCCTTGCATAACCCAATCCTCGGTTAAGGGCAGCGGATTTGCCTTTACCGCCCTCTGGCGCATGCACGTGTATAGGGCGTAGCATCGGATACTCCTCCGCTAATCCATCCAGAATTTGTCCGGTTCGATCAGAAGACCTGTCATTAATCACAATAACCTCAAATCGATCAGTCGGATATTGAAATGAACACAAAGCACGAACCGTTCGCTCAATTACTTTTTCCTCATTGTGCGCAGGTACCATAACACTAACAAAGGGAGGACTTGACGGCAGTCTTAAATCTTCCGTGATTTTATCCAGCTTCTTCTCATAACGATATCCGGACAGGGCGAGCACTACATGATAAAGAAGCATAATCCAAATCATGATCAAGGAAAAAATGAATAATTTATCTGCCATTAATCTTTATCCACCGCCTTCCCCTTGTTTTCAAACATTCGTTGTGCTCGCTTTCGGCGAAGTATTCTAACTTGAATAAAAAAGAGTATAACAACACCCGTTACTATCACTACTAGACCCCATGAAATATAAAAGCTGACCTGTTTAATACCCGCTCTTGCTTCGTTCTGCTCGTGATTCACAGTGTGCTCACCCACTGTATTCTGGTCTTCCCCTGAAAGATCCCCTCCATCTTTCGGTACAGCGAAGGTAATTCCTCTACCTTTTAATTCCATAATAAGATCGCTCAAGCTCTGCTTAGACATGTTATAGGGCAGAGGTAGAACCATGTTGGTCTGTGCAGCAATCATACTTTTATCCACTTCCTGCACTACACTGGATACATAAGATGGTGAATAAACCTGTAAGCCTTCTGGTAATGGTAGTTCGGAAATAAGAGCAACTCTTTCTTCTTTCCCTTGATAGGTAGTGGGAAGAGGTGTAGTAAAAGCAGGTAATGTACTCGTCTTTTTAAATGAGGTTCCGATAATCTGCTCAATCTGTCCTGGAATTTGCGTAGCTATATCAGGGGTTACAGCAAATCCTGATAACTGTATGGTCGAAATGTTCCAATTCTGTTCAATCAACTTATTCAGCTGACGTAACTCCGCAGGTGATTGTAGAATGGGAACGACTTGTCCATCCAATTCTTGTTGAATGCGCTGTATGGTTAGCAACTGCTTTGAATTACTTGCTACTAGCTGAGATGTCTCCATCGCTATGCTAAATGGAATACCTTCATCATGTAAATATTTTGCCTGATTCCATAGTTTTTGCGGATCACTCTCAGGATCATTATCTCCTATCAAGATATGTAACTGATGTTCTCGGGTCTGTTGATCGTCATAAAACCTCTGAATACTGTCAGCTATCACATAGGCTAACTCACCATCTCCCATAAACCTTGAACAGATATAAATCTTCCGGCCACTTCCTTGCTCGGTTAGCAGTAACAGATAGGGCGTTTTTTCTTCGACGTTTGACAGATAAGCCATCACCGTTGTCTTCTGTTTCGGATTATCTGACTGTTTAGCATTTGCCTCTGGCTTGAACTTATATCTGTGAACATCCACAGAGCTCGTCAAAGGATGAGTTAGACCATTATATTCAACGATTACATTTTGAACTGACATTCCAGATCTTGTTATCCCTGCAATCTCTACTATTTCCTCATCTGTCATATCCAAAAGATAAAGAGGCAGATTACGATTCTTTATCCACCTCTTCCAGTCTTCTTCTATCTCATGCTGCTGATGATATGCGTCCCCCGCATACACCAAGTGAGTCACTTGTTCATCACCAGTAGGAGCAGATTGGCGATCTACATTTACCAGCTGTACATTCCCTTCATAAGAAGCAAGGATTGCTTGTAGCTTTAGCAAATTGACTCCACCCGTGTCCTCTTCATGATGCAGTAGCCAGGTTATTCTCTGATTGGAGGTAGGTCTGTTACCTTCCCCTGCGATTACGGGATTTGCCGCTACAGTTTGATTACTACTAAACAGACACAGAAGCATCATCCAGATGAGAGACAGCCTTTTTCTCGTCATTTTGTTAGCCCAGATCATAACGAAGCTCCTGTTTCGCTGCTTCAATCAGTTCTTGTGGTTTGTCTCCCTGATGCGGTGTAGTAGCTATCCCGAATTGCAAGGTAAGGCGAACCTCTTTCATTTGAAACTGGCTCAGTTGAAGCTGGAATTTTTCCATTGCTTCTCGTAATCGGTTTTGGACAATAACAGCGTTATCTCGTGGTGTTTCTGGTAAAATGACAGCAAAACAATCACGGTCAACACGTGCTTTTTTGTCACTTAAGCGTAATGACGAGTGTAAACCTTCCGCAACAGCAAGGATAAGCTGTTTTCCCCAATCCTCTCCATACAACGAATGGAACTCATCATAATGAACAATCTTAATTAACATGATGGTTGCATGTTCATCTGCTGGTATAGTCTTTGGATCTTGTTCCTTCCACGTTCCTACAGCTTGTCCTGCACGTTGTCTTCGAATGAAATGACGATATTCTCTCTGGATTTCTTCCTCTAAATCAAAGAAAAAACGTTTTTCAGTCGAGAGTCCAGTAACAGGGTCAATCATCATTAATTCGTCCACGGATTGATATATATCTTGATATTGCCGATACAAGCGACGTATCTGTTCCCCTAGTAACCCTCCTGCGTATGCAGACGTGGGAAAAAGCCCAAACCAGACAAGGTCCAAAAATGTTGGAGGATATGTCTGATCAAGGACAAAATAATTGATCAAAAGAGTTGTGCCAAAAAGAAAGATAATAACCAGGCTTGCTGCCAGACTAATAACTCTATTTTTGGCATATCCAATCCCAATCAAAAGGATACATAAACCAAACCAGATGAACGAAAATGTATGGTTTTTACTAAGAAAAGTTACATACTGTGCCATAAATAACACTAAAAATGTTAGAAGTAAATACGGTTCCAGAACCTGATGGCGAGTATATTTTTGAGTACGACTCATGAAGCTTCTCCCTTCGAGATTCTCATCGCAATCAATGCCTTCAATTGATCAAATGAGTAGGCATCTAAATGATTCAGATCAATATATCCTCCATCGAATTTCGTTGCGTTCTTTTTCAATTCAGATGAACTAGATTCATATTTATCTGATGAAACCTGCCACTCTTCCAATCGGTGAAGCACTTGTTGCATTAGGTCCTTCTGACCTGTTTTTTCAAATAACATCACAGCAAGAGCATATACAGCAGGAGACTCCGTCTCCTGAATCATTTTACCCGATCGTTTGTCGATCTGCGCATATAAGCGCCCCGATGTATGTAACTGATTGGTAAGCTTGTCCAATAATTCTCGATTGAAAAGCCCTGCATCCCATGCATAGATCGCTGTAAGTAATTGCTCACTCATATTGGTAGAGATTGCGATCTCTCCTGTTTCTGAATCCTTTTGATAGCCACCCTCTTTTGGAACATACGCCTGTGCATAGTACCCATTTATCACCGGGGCATCATTCAGTATTTTTTTCATATTTTCATAAACAGGTTGATAGTCAGGTAATTCTTCTGCCAACTGTTTTAAGACAGGTAAGTAAGCATATCGTACTTGAATTGTTTTGGCTAGATTCTTCCCGTTCTTATCTGCATAATCGTATAGCCAACCGTCTTGTTCATTTGTTGTTAGCAATCCTTCTGCGATATCTAGGGCAAGCTCTTTTGCAGCAGGGAGCTCAAATTTTTCTGATCCTTCTAATAACGCACTTATTATTCGTAGGTCATCCAGTGTGCTGTTTACTGGATTTTTGGTTGGATCAGGATATACCCACGGAATAAATGCTCCATCTAAAAAATAATTGGTAAGTAAATGAATTTGTTGCTCGAACAACAATGGATTATCCGATAACACTGCATATTCCATGGTTAAACCTACCGTCTCCGATAAAATGGTATGTCCTGTCGCTAAATCATTTTCATAGGACGCATCTTTATCAAGATAATTCGTGAAGACTCCACCCTCTTTGCCTACCATATTTGCGCTAATAAAATGAAACAAACGCTCTTCGGAAAGACTGACGAAAGTAGTAGGTTCTCCCCATTTCTCAATGGGTCCACTTGATTCCTTACTGTTATAATCAAATAAATAGAATAGGGTAAGTGAAAGCATGCATACGCTTATGAGTCCTATTACAATTTTTGATGTTCTCACACAAACGAACTCCTTATTTTAGCTATATATCTTTCATACCCGTTTAAAGGTAAAAGAAATCCATTAACGCTGTTCCCAAGCGGTTTATTTCCTACTTGTAATGTAATTGTTTCCGTTGTATCCGTCAGCTAGTAAGTTTTGGATTTTCTCATTATAAATCTTCATTTTAACAATTATGTTTAATAAGAAAGATATTTAATAAATTATACATTCTAATAAAGTAAAATAGCTCCTCCATTTTCGCAAAAAAATAGAAGAGCTTTTTCATGTTCACTTATCCAAGTGCTTCACTTTCTGAAATCATCACATTTAATTCTATTGAGAGATCCAACTCGTAGGGTGTAATCTTTTCTTTCGCTTCATTTTCCAAAATTCGTATAACCGGTCTAGCAAGAACTGATTGATTATTCCTAATTACCACACCAGATTCGCCAGTATTTAACTTTACTCCAAGACCAATCGGATAAATAGCAACAGAATTTCGGAACGACTCTAGTACACGTTGACAATACTGAGACCCTGATCCGGCAAATAAAAGTTCTGTTGCATCATGTGGAAGCATCGGTTTTCGATAAACTCGATAACTGGTTAATGCGTCAAACACATCGCAAACAGCCATAATTTTGGCATATGGATGAATGTCAGGTTCAGTTAATTGCCTTGGATAGCCTGTCCCATCCAACCGCTCGTGATGCTGAAATGCGCAATGAGCTGCCAATAGCGGAATATCATCATGCTGACGTAGTACATCAAATCCAAGAGTGGTATGAGTTTTCACTATCTGGTACTCTTCATCTGTTAAACGAGACGGTTTATTCAAGATATGTAGGGGAATCATCATTTTTCCGATATCATGCAATATAGCCCCTACACCCAGTTCAATAATTTGTTTTTCTGGTAAACCCATTCGAAGACCTATAGAGATAGCATAGATCGTGACATTAAAGGAATGCACAAATACGTAGGAGTCCACCCCACATATCGATCCCAGCAGGTTCATTGCATTCTTATTTTGTTTCAATTCATCTACTAGATGGTTCAACATATCTCTCACTCGAAGTCCCATCTTTTCTGCAGTGAATACTTGTCGGAACTTTTTCGGATCTTCCCGGAAAGCTTCAAAGGAAGTATGAATAAACGTCATGGCTTCCTGTCTTGTTTTCTCTGAGATAATATCATCTATTAAAATATCCACAGTATCAGGGTCTTCAATATACAAATGAAAAACTTTCATATTACGTAAACGATCAATCATTCGATCCGTCAATAATACACCGCTTCCAACCAAAACAGTGCCATTGCTGTTGTAAATACTTCGTGCTAATTTCATACCTGAGCGACACGAATTTATCATAATAAGTCTCATCTGATGCTTCAAGCCTTTCTTCGATCTACTTATCACTATAATAGCTATAACTTTCAAAAAATGTAAAATATTTAGCTGATTTTTGTGGTATGCATTTTTTTTCATTACTCTTCTTAACCTGAAAAAACCTTCCTGAATTACTCAGGAAGGGGGTATTTATCAGGATAAGCGTCCGTTAGAGCATTTTTCGAATCGCTTCGCTTCCTATTGTCCCTGATGTAATCCCTAATGAAGCAGCCGATTGAGTAACTGATTCTAAAGGAGCCCCAAGCAACTCCTCAATCGTTTTTACTCCTACAGCTCTACCTGCAATTATTTCCCGATGCGCAAGCTTTTCATTCAACAGCCCCACATCTAACGCTCCACACATAATATATCCCTTGTCTGTCGTAACTGCCAACAGAGTAGTTTTAGGCAAGTAAACCGTGACGGCGAGGGCGATTCCCTCTGGATAAGATATAGGTTTCACTTCGACCATGACCATCTCCTCCTTCTTCTTAATCCTATGTAAGAAAGAAGGAATGGGTGTATGACCTTTCTTAGGCAAACGCTTTATAAATCATCTGTGCAGCAATTACCAAAATGACGATACGTAACAGGAGTACAATCGTTTTTCCTTTTAAGTTACGAGCAACGTATGCTCCAATTTTACCACCAATCCATGCTCCTGGCGCAAGTCCCAAAGCGTACAACCAATGAATATTGTCTTGAAAGACGTTCGTGGTTGTCCCTACCATCGCTGATAAGAAAATAATACACATAGATGTAGCTGCTGCCATATGTGCAGGAAAACGATAAAACACCAACAATGCAGGTACCATTAATATACCGCCACCTACACCAAATAAGGATGATACAATCCCGACGAATAAAGCAATAATGATGGCAGATACTCGATTATAACCATATGTATGGAGCTCGCCTGCTTCATCTGTATATGTCTTCGTAATAGTCCAATTGTTCTCTCGTGGTTTACATTTATCTTTAATCAATAAGAGAATGAACATGGAGATTTGGAATAAACCAAACAGGAGATAAAAGGACTCCCCATTAATCCATCTATTCAAGTAAATACCTACGAAAGAACCTGGTGCACTACCAATAAAAAAGAGCCAAACCGCTCCCATATCTACCTTTTTTTGCTTATAATATGAAATCGAAGAAGAGAGAGCTGTCACTCCTACAATTAGTAGTGACGTTCCGGTTGCCAGCTGTGATGTCATGCTGTTTGGCTCGTACACATTAGCAAAATATAGTAAGGCAGGAACAAAGAACATTCCCCCTCCAATCCCTACGATGCTACCAAATATTCCAGCTACTAACCCTGTGAGAAGAAAGATGAGCATGATAAGTCCTAGTGACATGTGAAGCCTCTTCCTGCGCGTTGCGCTATAGTCATTATTGTTAAAACAACTCTAGTTGCCTCGGATTTAACCCATCCGGATCAACTCCTAATAGTTCCATCATCCGCTTGGCATTACCAGCAGCGTCACCACCCGAATTATTGTTAAATAAAACGCATACCTTTTCTGTCTGTTCACTAACCTGAATCAATCGTGGCTTCCACTCTTGAAGCTCTTCCTCCGAATAGTGATACAGATAACGAACATCTCGCCAATTTGCTCTCCCACCAGCATCGCGCCATCCGCTGATATTACGTCCATGAAAGCGGACCAACGATAATTTTTCATGAGTTACTTCTGGAACGATCGGCACGGAACCACTTCCAGCTTGTGGTTCATCACATATAACATGCACCGCTCCAATTTCTTTTATAAATGCTAACGTTTTATCATAATAAGCTGGCTCAAACCAGCTCTGATGGCGAAATTCTACTGAAACCGTAAATGCGTTAAAATACTCAACACAATATTTAACATACTGCACATTCTCTCGTTTGCAATCAAACCAGGGTGGAAATTGAAAAAGTAAGGTTTCCAGCTTACCCGCTTCTATCAAGGGAGAAATGCTCTCACTAAATTGGTTAAAAATAGTCAGCCTTTCATCTCGTTCAATCTGCCGCTGGTGTCCCGTCATTGCCTGGTGAGGTTTCACGATAAACCGAAATGCATCAGGTGTGTCCTTCACCCATTTCGCATAATTCTTTTGTGGTAAAATGGCGTAGAATGAGCTGTCCAACTCTACAATGGGGAAATGACTGGCATAGACAGATAATTTATCTTGGGAACGAACACCATGCATATAAAGCTCGTCGTGATCTCCCCAACCACAAACACCGATTTCTATTTTTGGTTGATGCTTCATGCGTTTCCCCCATCTCATGTAAGGTGGTTTTCTTATGCTTCCCACAATTATGGGTCATCCATTTCAAAAAAATAAACCTTTGACTATGAAAAATACGATATATAAACAACTAGTGGCAGAAGCTAAACAGCAGCTTCCACTTGAATTCAGCGCTCTCTTGGCTGGTCAGGATCAGGAGATTACCGCTTTTTATCCAGCACCAGTTTCCGAGCATTCTGTTGACAGATTTACCTGGAAACCTGCGCAGTTTTTCTCCACTCTACAAAAAATTAGACATGCCGGCTTACAGTGGCAAGGCATCATTCATACCCACCCCGTAACGGATGCTTTCCCTTCCTCTATAGATGTAGCGAACTGGCATTACCCCATGCTTAGCTATTGGATTATCTCCTTCTCTACTGAACCAGAGACACTTGTGTTATACAAGATAGAAGCAGGCACATGGGAAGAATACCCATTTGTGATCGTATAAAAATTAACTTTTCTTAGTTTACCTTTTTTCCTCGAAATCCTCAATTTTTAATGGTGCACATGAAAACTTTCATGATAGAGCAAATTAAGATCAAGGGCAGGATATGGTAGCGATGGTCTGTTTTTCATAATTGTCAATCATTTGACTTGCCAATTGTATCCTGCTAAACTTGCAACGTTTGTCCATAATTTAACATGTTTATGCATCAGTTCGAGACACAAAGGGAGGATTTTCAACATGAAAAAGCTTTATTCCATCTTGGGTTCCAGTTTATTGGTTCTATCACTGGCACTTAGTGGCTGTGGCGGCGGTAATAAAGATTCAGGCGCGCCAACAGGAGACACTGGAAAAAACCTGAAGATCGGTATGGTTACAGCAGCGGGTACGGTAAACGATAACTCTTTCAACCAAATGACGTGGGAGAGCCTGGAAAAATTCCATAAAGATACAGGAGCAGAAGTACAATACTTGCAATCAGGAAGTGACGGAGATATTATTCCGAACCTGACGCAATTCGTAAAAGATAAATGGGATCTTACTTTTGGAGTAAGCTTTCTCATGTCCGATCATGTAGAAAAAGTAGCTAAGGAAAACCCTGATGCTAAAGTCGCAATCATCGATTCTGTCGTTGATTTGCCTAACGTTACCTCCATCACTTTTAAAGAGCATGAAGGTTCTTATCTAGCAGGTGTAGCAGCAGCATTATCGAGCAAAACAGGCAAAATCGGCTTCATGGGTGGTGTTGGGACTCCCGTTATCAAACGTTTTGAAGCTGGATTCGTAGCTGGTGCAAAAGCAGCAAAGCCTGACATTAAGGTTGTTTCCATTTACACTGGGGCATTTGACAAACCTGACCTTGGTAAGTCTACTGCTTCCACTCTGTTCAACCAAGGTGTAGACATAGTGTTCCACGCAGCAAGCTCTACTGGTGACGGTTTGTTTAATGAGGCTAAGGACCGTAAAGCAAAAGGTGAAGAGGTTTGGGTAATTGGTGTTGATATGGATCAAAGCAAAATCTTTGGTACCGATATTACACTTACTTCCATGATGAAGCGCGTCGATGAAGCTACCTATCGTGTTGCAACAGATTTGATGAATGGCAAATTTGACGGTGGAAAAGCAGTTAGTCTAGGACTAAAAGAAAATGGTGTTGGTCTAGCAGAATCCACTAACATCTCAGAAGATGTTTGGAAAAAGATCGAAGAATTTAAACAAAAAATCGTAAATGGCGAGATCACAGTACCTGAAACTGTATAAATCAATCAAGACAGCATACGACAAGATTCCTTCAAGTCGTTTGCTGTCTTTTACACGTAGCAACAGGAGGATTACCTAATGAAAAAATCAACCAAGCGCAGCCTCTCTTTCTTACTTGCAATTCCACTGCTCGTAACAGCATGTGGTGGTGGCGGAAATAATAATGCACCTGCTGAAAATGGTAAATCTGCTGTTAAAATCGGAATGGTTACTTCCGTGGGGACAGTTAATGACAACTCATTTAATCAAGGAACATGGGAAGGTCTGCAAAAAGTAAAACAAGAATCACAAGCAGATATTGAATACCTGCAATCTTCAAGTGATGCTGATATTATCCCTAACCTGACTCAATTTGTAAAAGATAAATGGGATTTAACCTTTGGAATTGGTTTTCCTATTACGGAGCACGTAGCAAAAGTTGCAAAAGAAAATCCTGATTCAAAAATGGTTGTGATTGATGGTGTTGTTGAAGCCCCAAATGTTATGTCCGTTGTCTTCAAAGAACAGGAAGGTTCCTTTTTGGCAGGTGTAGTAGCTGCCTCCATGTCGAAGACCAAAAAAGTAGGCTTTGTCGGTGGAATCGAAATTCCAGTAACCAAGCGCTTTGAACAAGGTTTTGCTCAAGGTGTTAAAGCAGTTGATCCATCCATCCAGATTTCAACTGTATACGCAGGTGCTTTTGATAAACCAGACGCTGGTAAGTCTGCTGCTTCTGCCATGTACAGCAATGGCGTAGACATCATCTATCACGCTGCGGGTGCATCTGGCGACGGTGTCTTTAATGAAGCGAAGGATCGTAAAGGAAAAGGTCAAGACGTATGGGTAATTGGTGTCGATATGGATCAGGCATTGGTATTCGGTGATAACGTAACACTTACCTCAATGATGAAGCGTGTCGACCAAGCAGCTTATCAGGTAGCAACAGATTTTGTTAACGGTAAATTCGAAGGTGGAAAAACCATATCTCTTGGTTTAAAAGAACACGGTGTTGGTCTATCTGATTCTTCTCGTAAGAATATCCCAGAGGAAGTATGGACCAAGATAGATGAATACCGTAAGAAGATCATTGATGGTGAAATTGTAGTTAAATAGGTTACTTATTATAAATCAAAAGAAATGCCTTCTTCCCAATCAAATGATTGGGGAGAAGGCATTTTTTAGTGGTACTAATTCAGTTTATAGGATGACGCATATCATCTTTTATTGATAAGCCTGTATACCAGAACTGGTTTCGGTTGGAGCTTGCCGTTTTCAAACGGGTAAACATAGACCAGTTCCATTTCTTTCTTTTTGAAAGCTTCTAATTTTAGTTTTGCCAGTTGATCAGGGGTAACCATATTTGGTAATGCCTTGGTAGGAGTATCATGTCTCTTTTTGAAATGAACAAGCTCGCCTGTTTGTTTATCTAACTCTATCAGATAATTTTGGTCAGTCATCAAGATGCCGTTATGCAGTACTTCCATGTAATAGGAATAGCTGTTTGGTTTTTCTTCCACTTTCAATTGTACTTCTTTTATTGTTTTTTCCATGTAAGGCTCTATGATTGAGATGGCTTTCTTTTTTGCCTCTTGTGCACTTATCTTTACAGAGGTTTCATTTAGGGCACTGGAATGTACTCGTACGGTTTTTACTTCCCCTTTTTCAATCATTACCCCATAAACATTCTTCCCGTTTACTTCTATGTCGTATTCTGCTTGGTTTGGTATCATCATGCTAGGAGGAAGATCACTTTTGGCAATCGTTGCGCCTTTCATATTTAGTTTCAGTTCATCCTGTAACAGAGTCGGGAGCTTATCAACACTAGCAACCGTAAGCTTTTTACCTCCCGGATTTATGTTTTCTGTTGTTACCACCTCTTCTGGTTGACTAATCCAAACTTTTTCTCCCGTGTTCGCATCAAAAAATTCTGGGGATCGAGCAATATCATAGCTAAGTAAACCCTGTTCTGTGCTATAGATTAGTTTTCCTTGCTCCATTATTCTTTCTTTTACTTGTTCTGTTACCGTTGTTTTAATTGGCACAGGGTACTCATTGACAGAAATGCCTTTAAAGTATCCACCTCCGCCATTTACATACTGAATGTCTCCATTGTGATAAAAGCCAATTACATAGCTATCTCCCTGTACAGGCAGACCATTTACATATCGGGACATGTGAACACTAGCGTGTTGGTACTCATAATTTATCTCGCGCACCTGAAAATTTTTTGCATCTTCGCCAAGTAACTGTTGCAAAAACAATGTACTTTTCTCTTTCATGATTTTTTCGGAAGGTTTTATATTCTCAAATTCTTCGGGAGGGTTAATTCCAGAGTAGGAAATTAACCCTCCTGTTTGAGCATCAATTGTAATATGTGCTACTTTGGACTCCTCATTGTTTATTACCTCGTCGAAATACAAGTAATAGCGTCCATCATCACGAAATAGAGTTGTTAGCTTTAGCTGTTTATTTTGTAGTACCGGAAATATTTTGTATATTTTATCAAGTGTTTCTTTTGCTGCTGAGGTCAATTCTATATTTTTTTGCTGCTTTCCTTGCTGTGCCTCTTGAACTGCGACGGTTTTCACTTGACCAGGGATTTGTCCATCCATTCCTGGAGATGGAAATAATAATACTCCTGCCATAACTGCTGCTGCAGACGAGGAAACTCCTACTTTAATCATAATATTTACTCTCCTTTTCATTCGTTGTTTTTTTTCAATTCTTTGGCTGAGCAATGCTTCAAATGAATTCTTCATCGTAGCTCGCGGTTCCAACTTTGAAAAGTATTTCAACTCGTCTATCAGTTGTTCTTCTTGGGCTTTGTCTTCATTTGAACGCATTGATGTAACTCTCCTTTCCTGCAACTGCTTCCCACTTCATTCGAAGCTCTTTTTTTGCCCGGTGATAATCAACTTTGACTTTCGCTTCACTGCACCCGATGACCTCTGCTGTTTCCTTGATACTGTAACCCTTGACCCCACGAAGAAAAATGATAGTTCGATATTTCGGTTTGATCTGTTGCAAAGCCTTCTCTACATTTTTCTTGTCTTCCTTTGCCTGCAATTCTTCTTCGGGTAATCCTTCTTCTGAGTGAAAAAACATAAGCCATTTACCAGCAAATATGGTCTTTACCTTTTTCTTGCGGTAATCATCATAGACAACCCTTTTGGCAATGCGTAAAATATATGTTTTTAAACTAGAACGCTGCTCGAATCTGGGCAGTGCATCCATTACACGTAGAAACACCTCTTGGGTCAAATCCTCAGCATTGTTCCTATCACCTGTGAAGTAGAGAAGAAACTGATATACTTCCTTGTAATACTCTTCATAAATCTGTTTAATCTCCTGATGAATTGCCTCTTCTGTAAACAAAGTTCTCCTCCTCATTTAAGAAAAGCCATGATCGCTTGCTAATGACCTCCTTCCGTTTTACAATATAAACAGTCGGAATTTTTCTCGAAAAGTTACAAATTTTTTTATTTTTTTCAAAAAAAAAAAGAAACCGTCCTCTTCGCTCAAAGGATGGCCTCTTTCATACTTGACACCGGAGCTTCTCCCGGTATTACTTAATTAATTTGTTTACGGTTTTTATAAATTCATCAACCACTTCTTGATCGCCTTCACTTAACCGTTCGATGACACAGGTTTTCATGTGGCCTTCCAACAGAATTTTGCCAACAGAATTAAGTGCCGATTGAACAGCAGCAATCTGATTAAGAACGTCATCACAGTATACGTCTTTTTCAATCATACCCTTGATGCCGCGAATCTGCCCCTCAATTCGATTTAATCGAGATTGTAGATTCCCTTTCAGTTTATCGGAATGATGACTCTTACGTTCTGTTGTAGTGCAATGATCAGCCATTTCCCCCTGCAAAAGGTTTTCTTCCATACCCACTTCACCTCCGAGCGAAAAAACTTCTTTCATTATTCTACATCATAACCTTGATCATCGATAGCTTCTTTAATTTGCTCAAGATTTGTTTTAGCCGAAGCAAATTGTACTTTTACTTCCGCTTCATCTAATTTAACGGTAACTAGGGTAACTCCATCAAGCTTACCTACAGCTTTCTCGATTGCTTGCACACAATGGTTGCAAGACATTCCTGATACTTTCAATGTTACATTTTCCATGGTATGTTCCCCTTTCATTTATCGTGCTTGTCACTTCCAGCTGATTATTTCGTTATGACTGGTGTGTTATATCCTATCTAGTACCTTATCACTATATTACTATACCCCCCTAGTGTATGTAAAGAGCAGTACACATAAATTCTTCCTTGTTCAATGCAAAATAACCGAGTAGTCATTTGACCACTCAGTTATTTTTTCTGTGAAGAACGTCTCGACGTTATTCATAAAATTGGATGTGACCGCTTGCGGTCCAACAAAACGGTCATGACCGTTTTGCTATGTCGTTACATCCTAATCAAGCGTTACCTATTTTAGAATCTTCTTTTTCAGCATGATCTTGATCTGCATGGTTACCTTCGCTATTCGGAGCTAACGTGACGGCAGCTTCCTCTTGCGCATGTGTATTGCTAACAAATCTTCCAATCATTTGATTCATGTCTAGACCAGATACATCTTTTAACATCTCTGGCAACTGTGACATTAATTTGGTCACATTCATGCTAAGACGATTTACACCATCACCTTGACCATTCCCTGTATCAATGATCGTAACTTTGTCGATGCTCTTCATCGGTTCTGCCACTTTTTCCGCCAATTCAGGTAACATCTTGGCAACGATATCGAGGACGGCAGCCTGACCGAATTTTTCATAGGCTTCTGCCAGTTTTTCTTTCCCTTCCGCCTCTGCTTCCAGTTTCAGTCGGGTTACTTCCGCTTCAGCAGTACCACGCGCTCGCTCTGCGTCTGCCTGAGCCAAACCTGCCATTCTCTGTTGCTCCGCTTGTGCCTTCGCCTCTGCTTCAATACTGTATTTAAGTGCGTCAGCTTCCCGCATTTTTTTGGATTTCTCCGCTTCGGCTGCCTGTTCGACTGCATAACGGTCCGCATCAGCCTTTTTCTTCACTTCCGCATCATACTGACGCTCTCTGCGAAGGATCTCTTTTTCTTCCAACAGAATTTCTTTTTCTCTGCGCACAATGTCAATTTGCATTTCCTCTTGTGTTACCTGCTGTTTCATAATAGCTTGTTGTAAAGTGTAAGCCTGGTCAGCAGACGCCTTGGCTCTATCCTGCTCCTGTTTAAACGAAGCGACCTTCAGCTCTTTCTCCTTTTCAGCCTCGGCAATATTTGTCTCTTTTAACAATTCCGCTTTTTTTGCCTGTTCTTCAGCCTGTGCCTGCTTGATACGAGATTCCTTGTCAGCTTCTGCCTGCGAAATACTGGCATCCCGTTTTACTGCCGCAATTTGGGGAATCCCCAGAGCAGCCAGGTATCCGTTTTTATCTTGTACATCTTTAATGGTAAAGCTGACTATATTCAGACCCATTTTCTTCAAATCACGAGCTGCAACGGATTGCACTTCCTGAGCAAAACGCTCCCGATTCTTATAGATTTCCTCCACCGTCATACTTCCCAGAATAGCACGCAGGTATCCCTCCAATACCTCTCTTGCTTCTGATTTTAGCTCATCATTTGTTTTACCCATGAACTGTTCAGCCGCAGTAGCAATATCTTCAATGGAACCGCCGACTTTAATGATAGCTACCCCATCTGCAATTACAGGAACCCCTTGTTCCGTATATACTTCTGGAGTTAGTACATCCAACTTATGAGACAATAAACTTATAAAGTTCCCTTGTTGAAAAATAGGCAGAATAAATGCACCGCCACCTCTAACAATCTTCATTTTGCGTCCAGATTCATCAGTTAGTACGTTTTTGGTGCCCAGAAAACTACCTGTCACAATCATAGCTTCATCGGCCCCAACCGTTTTGTACCGTGCCCAAAAAGCTATCCCAACTATGATAAAAACAGCAGCTACCGCAATAATGGGCACCAAGAATATAGGGTCAATATCCATTCCTCATTTTCCTCCTTCTATCTCTTATGTAATCTATGAATCAAAGGGAATAACATGTAAAACATGCTTCTCCACTTTGACAACAATGACACGCGAACCCTCCATAATAGCGTTTCCATCATAGCTGGCAGCGATTTGATTGGTCGTTCCACTTAAGAGTTTTACAATAATCTCTCCATAGCCAGAAGCAGGAACTGTCGTAATAACTTCTCCAATCTTTCCTTCTAGATCAAGAATGGAAAAACCAGTAGAATTCTCGGCATTAGCCATTGGCCGTATCCAGAAAAAATAGCTTACAAGGGCCAGAAACAAACCAAAAACAGTCGAAAGTAACAGCAAAATTCCAGATGAAAGTGAAGTGAAGTTCGTGAGTAGTAGACCAGAGGCACCAAAAGCAGTCAACGCACTAACGAAACAGACAGGATGAAGTGCAGGGATATCTAAACCTATATGTAAAACAGATAGATCAAAAAATAATAACGCAAGTGCAAACACCAATCCAAAAGCGATGCATCCAATGAAAATCATATCCAACGTTACCATATGATCACCTCTTTTCTCTTTGCCTTAGCACTTATATGGTTATACGAATAACTTGAGAAAAGGTTCCAAAAATTGTTAGTCATCCTATATCCACTTACACACGTTCGAGAGGTTTATGAGGCTCTGGTGGCAAATCAACACGAATCGAATCACCTGGTTGCACGTTTCCACCCGTTAGCACGACCCCCATTATTCCTGCCTTTCTAATCAGATTTCCTTCATCGTCTTTCCCTACTACAGCCGCCAGTAGACCAGGTTGAAAATGGTCGATTTGAGCGCAGGGATTGCGTAAACCCATTACTTCGATTACCGCAGTCTCCCCTACATGTAGCTTCGTACCAGTTGGTAGCCCGAGTAAGTTGATTCCGCGTGTCGTCACATTCTCCCCCAATTGCCCAACAGACACATCAAAACCTTTCAATTGCAATTCTTCTAATAATTCCATATGAATCAAATGAACCTGACGCAGATTGGGTTGAGTCGGATCCTGCTTTACCCGCGATCGATGCTTGACCGTTACTCCAAGATGCGCATCATTTTCAACTCCCTGACCCGCTATGAGCCTAATTTTGTTCTGATTACTTTTACTAAACGTATGTGTTGTGCTACTGCTCACTGCAACTACTACTCCATCCATGTTTTCCACAACATCCTTTACATGTAAAGTTGTAAGCACATGACTGTTAGCTTATCAGGTTACTGCTTTGAAGCATTCTTGCATCCTACCATAGTGGAAAAAACCAGCTTCTCTTTTCACTCTTCGCTAAAAGTCTTCGCCCCACAAGGGGTTAGACTGTCCGCTCCACAATATTCCTTAAGGAAACTCAAAACGATGTATCCACTGTAAGTTGCTCTCGTTTCGCTTCTCTTTCCCGATGAATAATGCTCCGCTTGGATGGGCTTCGCCAAGACGCTCCGTGTGAAAAGAGAAGCTGGTTTGTCCAAGCCATTGGTTTTAATGCTGTTGGTTTTGATTCTATTTTTCCTCTGAATCCGGTTGCAGAAGAAGCACATTTTTTGTCCAGAACTATTTAAGGTCCTACTTAGCTACTGGGTAAAGAGGGCGGATTAACAAGTGCAACCCGTGAGACACTGCGTAGCGTTCCTTCCTTTTGCACTTTCCGCCCTCTTTGCCCAGTAGCGGACAGTCTTCGCTTCCTTGTTGGACCTTAACGAGTTTGCAGTCAAAAAATGTGCTTCTTCTGCTCCTCTATATAGTTTATTCTTTTTGAAATAATAAGAAAAGTCTCTATTGAAGCCTTTCGAAGAAGCTGGTCCTTCATCAGCGGATACTTTTCATGCGTATCGGGATGAGAGGCTTCGTAGTTTATACTTTCCGATACAGTAAAAAAACCTTTTCCATCCAAGTCTCCTTGAACAAAAAAGGTTCATCTGTAGCAGTTATAGTCTTAGTAAGTAAAATGGGGCGACCGATGGGAATCGAACCCACGAATGTCGGAACCACAATCCGATGCGTTAACCACTTCGCCACGATCGCCACGTGTTCAAACTGTTACATAAAAGGTAAAATGGCGGACAGGGTGGGATTTGAACCCACGAGACGGTTGAACCCGCCTACACGATTTCCAATCGTGCTCCTTCGGCCACTCGGACACCTGTCCATCTCATCAGCGAACACTTGATTAGTATAGCACTCTAATTTATAAATTACAAGGATATTGATTCATTTTTATTAAAAAATTTTCACCCTTCCTTCCCTATTCTTTCTGTTTCACTAAACGGAGAACCTGATGCATCATAATCTGAGGTAATGCATACAAAATGCCTAATACAATCACTATCGATTCAGGTGTGAACGGTTTGTAATAATATACAGCTTCTCCAAAAAAGAGGACGGTGCACACTATCGAGACAAGCATAGAAACGATCATTCCAAATAAAAGATAAGAAAATTGAGTAATAAGTAAAGGCAAGGCAACCATTGGCAATATATATAGCCAAACACTTCCATTATGATAATCGCCATACATGGCAAGGAAGATTAATGGTGAACAAAGCAGAGCAACACTTATGTTCCAGTAAGACGAGAATACATTTTTCACCTCAGCACCACCTTGCTTTATCAAATTTTCTATATTCTACCATATTCGTATGTATTTCTCTACCAGAGAAACTGCTTTGATTGTCTAATTTACAACATAAGGAGCTATATTTCTTCCGAATAGAGGTCTCATGAAGAGTGCTTTCGACCCTAATTCGACAATTTATCTATCATTGTGCTTTTTCGTGTCGAAAATAATTTAGTAAAGCCTATCTACAAATTAACGGTAAAAGTTTTATCTATAAAGAAGTAGCCTATGTATTTTGATTATCCTGATTCAACTTATGTAGGTATTAACAGGTATCCAACTTATATTTCCTAGAAATTTTTGCATAACAAAAAAGGATTACAATTGGATTGAACCAATTATGTAACCCTTCTTAGCTAATTTCCTGTTTCGTTTATGTGAGTTCAGTGTTTACCTAAACAAATGTGTGTTTTGAAAATGCGGTAATAATGCGATCCCAATCATCGGAGTGATTTTCGTGCCCTGTACCTTCAAGAATTACCAAGGAAGAGTTGGGCAATTCATCCCTAAGAGCTAGTGCATGCTCAAAAGGCAGCACCGTATCTTCTGTTCCGTGAATAACCAGTGCAGCCATGTTACATTCTTTCATCTTTCCCTCATAGAACTCATCACCTACAAGAAGAGCATGATTAAACATACTAAGTAGATTGTTAGCTCGTTTTATCTCTGCACGTACCTGTTTATAAGCTCTCTCTTCTTCAAAGGCGTGCTTAGAACCGCAAAGTAAACTTGATCCTGCAACCAGATACTTTGCTACTGCATCGTGATCTGACCAATCAAGGGTGGCTCCATTCGCATGGTAGGCCAGAATCCTTTCATCCATTGGTGGTAACTCACGGTTATTGTTATCCGAACCGAAAATACTGGAGGCAAGTAATGTGATCGTTAGAACTCTTTGCGGATACTTTACTGCTGCCACCTGGGCAATCATGCCACCGAGCGACATCCCAAACAAGTGTGCCTTGTCAATTTGATAAGCATCAAGTATCCCTACTGCATCATCCGCCATCTCTTCTACTGTATAGTTAGAAGTCCCTGGCTCATAGGTAGTGGAACGTCCAACATCCCTGTTATCATATCGAATGACGAACTTTCCTGTATCAGCTATTTGTTGGCAAAATTCTTCATCCCAATAAACCATAGAACACATGGCACCCATTATTAATAATACTGCCGGATTAGCTGGATTACCGAAACTTTCTGTACATATTTCAATGCCATTTGCAGATACGATCTTTTCACTCATGATTATTCCTCATTTCATTTCGTATTTGGTCAATGTAAAAAGGCGCACTCAAATATACTCACGATTTTTTAATAAATCAAATGAGTATAAACGAATGGTACCTGTCATTAACGCAGACGAATGAATTTGATAATCATGATATACACTCTCCCAGTTAAAAGGATATGAGGTTTTTTTACTCTCTAACCAAGTATAACACACGGCTCTCAAATGGTATTGGAACGAGAAGATATATAGCCAAAGAGATCTCTTTTTGTATACTCCCCTCTTTCCGCAACCGAACGTGAGATTTTTCCCTGATACGGCTTGTCTGATGGGTACGCCATAAACAAAAAGGAATCCGCAAGCAAAATATACGGATTCCTAAACGAGATATTCATATTCGGTGGACTACTACCGCCCAACCCTTACTATCATGACATGCAACTTATCCAATAGAGCCTTCCATTTCAAATTTAATCAAACGGTTCATCTCTACTGCATATTCCATCGGCAATTCTTTTGTGAATGGCTCGATGAAGCCCATTACGATCATTTCTGTTGCTTCTGCCTCAGTTAGACCACGGCTCATCAGATAGAACAATTGATCTTCAGATACTTTAGATACCGTTGCTTCATGCTCAAGCGTAATGTTGTCGTTCATGATTTCATTGTATGGAATCGTGTCAGAGGTAGACAATTTATCCATAATCAATGTATCACACTTGATGTTGGACTTGGAGCCTTCTGCTTTACGTCCGAACTGGGAAAGACCACGGTATGTTACTTTTCCACCATCACGGGAGATGGATTTGGATATGATTGTAGACGTACAATCTGGAGCTAGGTGAATCATTTTTGCTCCAGCATCCTGATGTTGTCCTTTTCCTGCTACTGCAATCGATAACACAGTACCTTTTGCACGAGGACCCTTCATGATTACAGCAGGGTATTTCATCGTTAGCTTGGAGCCGATGTTACCATCGATCCATTCCATATTTGCATCTGCATAGGCAACCGCACGTTTTGTTACCAAGTTGTATACGTTATTCGACCAGTTTTGGATAGTAGTATAACGGCAACGAGCACGTTCTTTGATAATGATCTCAACAACTGCGGAGTGTAGGGAATCTGTGCTGTAGATAGGTGCTGTACAGCCTTCTACATAATGCACAAAGCTGTCTTCATCGGCGATGATCAATGTACGCTCGAATTGACCCATGCTCTCAGAGTTGATACGGAAGTATGCTTGAAGTGGCGTTTCAACCTTGATGCCTTTTGGCACGTAGATGAAAGATCCACCAGACCATACTGCTGAGTTAAGTGCTGCGAATTTGTTGTCAGCAGGAGGAATTACCGTTGCAAAGTATTCCTGTACAATCTCAGGGTAATCGCGAACAGCAGAATCCATGTCTGTAAAGAGAACTCCTAGCTCTTCCAGGTTTTCTTGCATGTTGTGATAAACTACTTCAGATTCATACTGTGCGGATACACCAGCCAAGAACTTTTGCTCTGCTTCTGGAATACCTAGCTTGTCAAAAGTAGCTTTAATCTCTTCAGGTACTTCATCCCAGCTGCGTCCAGCTTTTTCAGATGGTTTTACATAATAGGTGATCTCATCAAAGTTAAGACCATCTAGATCGCCACCCCATTTAGGCATTGGCATTTTATTAAAAATATCGAGCGATTTCAAACGGAATTCCAGCATCCACGCTGGCTCGTTTTTTATACGCGAGATTTCTTCTACGATTTCACGAGACAAACCCTTTTTCGTACGGAAGATCGATACGTCTTTATCATGAAAGCCATATTGATACTCTTGTATTTCTGGGGCTTTTTTTGCCATGTGACTCACTCCTTTTCAAATATTCATAGTCGTTCAATTTTATTCGTTCGATTTATCGTCCGATTTTTTAATCCCTTGTTCCAGGGCTTTCCATGCGAGTGTTGCACATTTAATCCGAGCAGGGAATTTACAGACCCCTTGCAACGCTTCAATATCACCCAGGTCAACTGAATCATCCGGTTCTTTTCCCTGCATCATATCAGAGAAAATAGTAATCAGACGAATTGCTTCTTCTTCCGGTTTTCCTTTTACAGCTTCCGTCATCATGGAAGCAGAAGACATGGAGATGGAACAGCCTTCTCCAATAAACTTGGCATCTACAACAATGCCATCTTCTACTTTAAGCGATAACGAAATGCTGTCCCCACAGGTTGGATTGTTCAGGTTAATGACCAATCCACTATCATCATCTATTTTTCCTTTATTCCGCGGTTTTTGGTAATGATCCATTATCACACGACGGTAGAGATCATCAAGAGAAGACATTTCCGAAATACTCCTTCGCTTTTTTCAACCCAGCGATCAGGGCATCCACATCATCTTCCGTGTTATACAGATAAAAACTGGCCCGAGCAGTTGCTGTTGCCTTAAGCCAGCGCATCAGCGGTTGAGCACAATGATGACCGGCACGTACCGCAATGCCTTCTGTATCAAGTATGGTAGCTAAATCATGCGGATGTACCTCTGCCAGATTAAAAGTAATTAAACTGCTTCTATTTTCAATCGGGCCATAAATTGTAACGCCCTCAAGTTGTTTCATTTGTTCAATTGCGTATTTAATCAGTTTTTTCTCATGTGCTTCGATATTCTCCAAACCGATATCTTGAAGAAAATCAATCGCAGCACCGAGACCAACTACTCCAGCAATGATAGGCGTGCCGCCTTCAAATTTCCACGGTAGTTCCTTCCAAGTGGAATCCTGTTCGTAAACGAAGTCGATCATCTCGCCACCGAACTCTACAGGGTCCATCTTTTCAAGTAAAGCTCGTTTGCCGTATAGAACACCTACACCAGTTGGTCCACACATTTTATGAGCGGAGAAAACATAGAAATCAGAATCCAAATCCTGCACATCCACTTTCATATGTGGAGCGCTTTGAGCACCGTCTACCACAACAATTGCGCCGTTTTCATGGGCAACCTTAGTAATTTCTTTAAGCGGAGTGGTATCGCCAAGTACATTGGAGACATGGTGAATGGCTACTATTTTGGTATTTGGTGTGATTGTTTCCTTCACAGCTTCCATCGTGATTGTTCCGTCTTCTGCAAGTGGAATGAACTTGAATGTCGCTCCCGTAGCCTTCGCTGCCTGTTGCCAAGGAATAAAGTTACTGTGATGCTCAACTAACGTCGTAACGATTTCGTCCCCTTCTTTTAGGAACTTACGAGCATATCCAATGGCAATTGTATTAAGTGCAGTGGTCGAACCACGAGTAAAGATGATCTCAGCTGTTTCTTTGGCATTAATGTAAGAGCGTACCTTTTCACGAGCACCTTCGTACAAATCGGTAGCTCTTGTACCTAGTGTGTGTACACCTCGATGAACATTGGCGTTGCTTTCTCTATAATATTTCTCTACAGCTTCCAACACCTGAATTGGTTTCTGGGAAGTAGCAGCACTATCTAAATAAACCAGTGGATGACCATTTACCTCTTGCTGAAGAATAGGAAACAAATTGCTGAGTTCTTTTGAGTTCATCAGCCTAACTTCCTTTCTATTGCCTGACGAAGACGATCTTTCACTCCCTCGATCGGTATCTCGGCAACTACAGGATCAAGGAATCCAATAATAACAAGACGCTCCGCCTGTCTACGCTCAATTCCGCGAGACATCAAATAGTAAAGGCTCTCTTCACTGACACGACCAACGGAAGCTGCGTGACCAGCAGTTACATCGTCCTCATCAATGAGAAGAATTGGGTTAGCATCGCCACGTGCTTTTTCAGATAGCATCAGAATATTTTCTGCTTGCTCTCCATTTGCCTTTTCAGCACCTTTTTCAATCTTAGTAATACCATTCAAGATCGCTACCGCCTCATCAGTCATTACTCCCTTGGAGAGCATTTGAGAATCGGTATGGGTACCATAGTGTTGAACTTTGGAAGTCAGATTGGAACGTTGTTTACCTGTACCAATAGTGATTGACTTCGTGTCAGCCGTACTGCCTTTTCCTTTTAGAATTGATTCATTTCCCGCCACTGTATTACCATCATTCATTTCTCCCAGAATCCATTCGATTCTTCCGTCTTGTTCAACAACAGCACGACGGAAAGAATAGTCATGTACCTGATCGGATACGGAATGAACAGAAGCCACTTGTACTAGTGCATTCGATCCAACGAATGCTTCAACAACACTGCTTGCTACCATATTACTACCTTCGCCATTCACAAAGGAATCGACATACGTAACGCGTGAATTCGCTTCCGCTATGATCACAACATGTGGAGCAATCAGTGAATCATTACCAGCAACCTGGTAAATCGCCTGTACGGGAACCTTTACTTCTACGTTTTTAGGAACATAAAGGAATGTTCCCCCATTACAAGCAGCAGCATGCAATGCTACCAAACGGTGTTCATCAGCTTTTACAGCTGTGTGCATATATTTTTGAACAAGTTCACCATGTTCACGAAGAGCTGTAGCCAAATCAGTAAAAATAACGCCTTCTGCTTTTAACTCGTCAGCTACTTGTTTATAGATGACAGACGCATTTTTCTGTATGAGCAAGCTGGATACACCTTGTACGTCCACTAGTTCTTTTACGATCTCAGCCAGTTCTGCAATTGTCTCTACAGATGCTTCTGTTTGGAACGGGTGAAATTGGTCGATGTTCCACTTATCAATTTTTGTTTTTTCCAATTTAGGCAACTCAAGTGTTTGTGTTAACGCAAGCGCTGCAATTCGTTGTTCAAGAAACCAGGAAGGCTCCTGATTCGTCTGGGAATATTGTTTAATCGCTTCTTGATCAAAGCGAAGTTGTGTATCTGTACCCATGATTTGTCTAGACCTCCTCCGCCTTATTCTGCGTTTACTGTTTCGTCTTCGATGCCTAGTTCTGCTTTAATCCAGTCATAACCTTCAGCTTCCAAACGTTCTGCCAGTTCAGGTCCGCCAGATTTTACAATGCGGCCTTGCATCATAACATGGACAAAATCAGGTTTTACATAGTTCAACAGGCGTTGGTAGTGGGTGATAATCAAGAAACCACGGTCTTCTGAACGCATTTCATTAACGCCGCTAGCAACGACTTTCAATGCATCAATATCAAGACCAGAGTCAATCTCGTCTAAAATACAGATGTTCGGTTGAATCATCATCATTTGCAGAATTTCGTTACGTTTCTTTTCCCCACCAGAGAAGCCTTCATTTAAATAACGATGAGCAAAAGATTCGTCCATTTCCAACGTGCTCATTTTGCCATCCATTTCGCGGATAAATTTCATTAAGGAGATCTCATTACCTTCTCCACGACGAGCATTAATCGCAGAACGCAAGAAGTCAGAGTTGGTTACTCCAGTAATTTCAGAAGGATATTGCATTGCAAGGAACAGTCCAGCACGCGCACGCTCGTCTACTGCCATTTCTAACAGATCTTCACCATTCAGGCTTACTTCGCCACCTGTTACTTCATATTTAGGATGACCCATTAATGTGGAAGCCAACGTTGATTTACCCGTTCCGTTTGGTCCCATGATCGCGTGGATTTCTCCGCCTTTAATCTCTAAATTTAGACCTTTTAGAATTTCCTTGTCTTCGATCTTTGCACGTAGATTATTAATCTGTAAGTGTGGTACAGTAGCCATCTGTCATTCCTCCATATATTGTAATCAGCTATCCAAAGGATAGGCTTTCATTCTCAATTCATTCTCACTACTTATCTTATAATAATTATAAAAAGAAAGCAAGGAAAGAACTATTGGCGTATTTATAAAACAAAAATGTTTAGAAAGTCCGTTTTTACCTACTAATTTTCATAAGAAAAGCCCACTATCAATCATAGTGAGCGCCTTGTACATGTAACCGGCAGAAGCCTTTCTTTTTTACATGATTATATTTGTTGAAATTTTGTTGATTTATCTGCTGTATTCGGTAATGGTTTTTATTGTTTTACTCGTTTTTCTCGATTATTTCTATGATCTCTTTACGCTTCTCTTCATACTCCTCTTCACTTAATACAGGAGAGTATGCTTCTTGAGGAATATTGTTTAATAGATTATGCCATGATTTGCAGCCTTTATACTCTTCAGCGATTTCAATGGTGATTGGACGATGCAATCGATATACACGAGCGAAAAGGATATGAAGAGGTTTTGTCTTTTTCCACTTTAATCGTACGTCAGCGAAATCATCGGTCCAGATATGATAAGGATCTAATGCACGTAACGTAGCTTCACTCAGCGTTTCGACATCGTCAGTAATACGTGCGAAATACTGAATTTCTACGGTTGTTTTTTCTGGACTCCAGCCTTCTAATGTGGCTGCAAGATCTGATTGATTCTCTTCCTTAACCATTTCTGCTTTTTGGTGTTCATAAGTGGGATATAAATAGAAAGTATCGTTTTCTAGCTTGAACTCTCTTGTTTCTTCATACAGACCACCTTTACGTACGGTGATAATCTGTTTCCCTTCCCCTAACGCTTTCACTGCAACAGCCCATTCTTTCAGCGATAGTGTAGACTCTGGTTGTGTAACAGTTTTCATGCTCATTATGCCCCTTTCACGCTTATAAGAGAATCTTTCTCATCATTATCTTCCTACCAGTGTAGCAGAAACCAGGATTTCAGCAAGCTACATACCTACATTAGCCATTGGTCCGCCACATCTTGTGTGAGATGTAGAAAAAAACGTCCCTTGCTAGAATTTTTAAGGGTTGTCTTAATCCTACTTCAGTGGAGAAAACCAGCTTCTCTTTTCAGTGAATCCCTTGGCAGAAGAAGCACATATTTGTCCAGAACCGTTAAGGTACGACCTAGCTACACAGCAAAGAGTGCAGAATAAAAAGTGCAAACCATGTGACACAGCGTATCATCACATTATTTTGCACTTTCCGCACTCTTTACTGTATAGTGGACAGTCTTCACTCCCTCGCTGGACCCTAACGAGCCTGCCCACTACAGTAGTATAAATATAGGCTATTTACCTATATGATCAATCAATTATCCGCGAACAACCGGACCTGCTTTCAATATATCAACAGCATCCGGGAATTTTTTAGTGAAATTAGCTTGGAATAGACTAGCTAATTCATTTGCTTGTTCATCATAAGCAGCTTTATCTGCCCATGTTTGTTTTGGTTGAAGTACTTCACGTGGTACACCTGGGCAAGTCACCGGCACTTGTACGCCAAACACTGGATCTGTTTCATATTTTACTTTTTCTAGATCACCATGCAAAGCTGCGGTTACCATCGCACGCGTATATGCCAGCTTCATACGGCTTCCCACACCAACCGGGCCACCAGTCCATCCTGTATTTACAAGGTAAACCAATGCATTCCCTTCATCAATTTTCTTACCTAGCATTTCAGCGTAAACCACTGGACGAAGCGGTAAAAACGGGGAGCCAAAGCATGTTGAGAACTCGCTTTGCGGAGTGGTTACACCTCGCTCTGTTCCTGCCATTTTACTGGTATAACCAGATAAGAAATGGAACATCGTTTGTTCTTTCGTTAGTTTAGAAATCGGCGGAATTACCCCGAATGAATCGGCTGTCAGGAATATAATTACATTTGGTTGACCGCCTACACCCGGAATAACTGCACCTGGAATCGCTTCAACAGGATATGCAGCACGTGTATTTTCTGTATATTTTGCATCATCATAATTAGCTGTATGTGTTTCTTCATCTACTACTACATTTTCCAGAACTGCACCATAATTTATTGCATTCCAGATTTGAGGTTCGCCTTGTTCCGAAAGATTGATACACTTCGCATAACAGCCGCCTTCAATATTAAACACACCTTTTTCTGACCAGCCATGTTCGTCATCACCAATCAGGCGACGGTCTGAATCTGCAGAAAGTGTGGTTTTACCAGTTCCAGAGAGACCGAAGAATAGCGCAACATCGCCATCTCGTCCAACATTGGCCGAGCAGTGCATGGATAATACATTACGTTCTGGAAGGAGAAAGTTCATTACGCTGAAGATTGATTTTTTCATTTCGCCTGCATACTCTGTACCACCGATTAAAACAACTTTTTGTTCAAAGCTAATCAGGATAAAAGTATCGGAATTAGTACCATGAATCTCCGGATTAGCTTTAAAGGAAGGAACATAAATGACAGTAAATTCTGCCACATGATTCTTCAGCTCTTCCTTAGTAGGACGAATAAATAACTGGTGGGCAAAAAGATTATGCCACGCATATTCATTAACCACGCGAATTGGCAGACGATAAGCAGTATCCGCTCCGGCAAAACCATCAAACACAAACAGATCTTTTTCTTCAAGATAAGCAAGAACTTCCGAATATAATCTCTCGAAATGTTCTGAAGAAATAGCCTTATTATTGTTCCAATCGATTTTGTCGTGAACAGAAGCCTCGTCGACAATAAATTTATCTTTGGGAGACCGTCCAGTAAATTTCCCAGTCAGAGCATTTAAAGCGCCTTTGTCTGTCAGCACTCCTTCACCACGTTTGATTGCTTCTTCAATTAGTTTTGAAACCGCCAGATTATATTGTGGGCGAGCACTAGCAAGTAATTCAGGTAGACGCTTAACCGTTTTGGCTTCCATGTAAAAAATTCTCCTTCCCCTAATGTACAAATTGTGAGGGATTCTTTGCTTTATTTTTTAATTAGTATATCACATTAAGCCAAATAAGCCACAGGATTCTGCAAAGAGATTGCAACTCTAACTCTTGACTAAAAAAGAGCGAAACATAGGTGAATTTTCCTGCAATCCCCTTTGTCATTCGCTCCATATTATCCTTTACCTACCCTTTTCTAGAAAAGCAGTGCTTGTTAAACGCAAAATTGAATCCAGCTTCAACTGATCGTAAATGCTTCCACTAACATATACATTCTCCTTGGCATATGAGTAGGATAGATCTTCTCCACTGACAAGCATCAGGATTATTTCTTCGCTCCCCATTATATAAAGATCAACCTCTTCTACCTGTAACCACGATCTTCTACTCACTTTTCCTCCTGTAAAAAATAGACAATGTCGTTCTGTTCCCTCCTCGATTTCAAAGCCGATCGTACGCTCCCACTTACCTACCAATAAGGGGATAAACTCCTTTTTCTCCACTCTTCCGACCAGTTCATTCAGAGCTTCTTCTACTACCATCCTACTCGCCCCCCGTCCAAGTTCTTCTCCTCCCTATATTTCTCAAGCGATTAAGTCGAACCCTTTGACGAGCATTTAGAGCCTCTGTCGCATCTTGTCATGATGTCCATATACTTTTCGTCAAAATCAGATTGTGGTGGCATAGTACATCGAAACCAGTTAATAACGTTACATTATTTATAAATTGTTACATCACATTATTAAGATAGTTAATACATGTAAAATCTAACAAAACAAATTTTCCTTCAGAAAAACATTGAATTTTCAAAAGATTTGTTAAATAATGGATGAGTATCATAAAATTGAGAGGAGAAACCATATGAAGCGATTTCTTTCATTAGCTACAACTCTATTTCTTGTACTCGCCTTGGTCATTCCTGCAACCAGTTTTGCAAAAGGAACAAACCCTCCTTCTCCCACGAATAGCACAGAAGCTAAAAAGAAACACAAAACTCCCTACTCCAAACGCATTATCGCTTACTATCCAGAATGGGCGATCTACGATGATCACAATAATTACACCCCTGCACAAATCCCTTGGGATAAAATCACACATCTTAATTACGCATTTGCAGACATCAACATGAAAACAGGAACCATAGAGATATTTGATAAATACGCTTCCACATTAGCCCCTATTGATGGTGCCAAAGAAGGTTCAAAAGATGCAGGTGCCCTAGGGTCCATTCGCAAGCTTAAGAAAAAACATCCTCATGTGAAAGCACTTATTTCGGTTGGTGGCTGGTCTCGATCTGCTGGATTCCATGATGTCGCTGCCACTCAAGAAGCCCGCGAGAAATTCGCCAAGAGTGCTGTTGAATTTATTCGTCACTGGAATTTTGATGGGGTCGATATTGATTGGGAGTATCCTGGTCAAGTACGCCAACCAGATCCTGTGGACTCTCCTGATGACTTGGGGACCCCAAAAGCTGATGCAAGTGAAAGGGAAACCTATACACTCCTCCTGAAAGATCTCCGTAAAGCACTTGATAAAGCAGGAAAAGAAGATGGCAAGTATTACGAACTGACTGTTGCCGTAGGTGCTGGCATCAATATGATAGAGAGAACAGACCCGGATAAGTATCATCAATACCTCGATTTCATTAACATCATGACCTATGATTATCACGGGGCGTGGGAAAATGTAACCGGACACCAATCCGCTTTGCTTGAAAATCCAAAAGAACCGTATGATCAGCTTTCCAAAACCCATTTCAATACAGCACAAACTCTGAAAAACTTCGAAAAATATGGTGTGCCCAAAGATAAACTAATCGTCGGAACTCCATTTTATTCCCGAGGTTGGGGAAAAGTGAAAGGAGACGGTCCAATCCCTGGACTACCTGGTCTCTTTTCCTCTGCTACCCCTGGTAGCGTTCGAGGTATCTGGGATGGTGGCCGAAATGCAGGTAACAACCCTTATTATCATCTAAAGAATGTAATAGCCAAGGAACCTTCCTTTAAACAGTATTATGATCCTGTCTCCAAAGCGACTTACCTATATAGTGTAGCTAGACAAGAGATGTTTTCCTTTGAAGGACCACAGTCCCTTCAAGACAAGGTCGATTATGTAAAGAAGAACAACTATGGCGGGATTATTGTCTGGGATCTAAGTGGGGATCATGAGAATGAGTTGATTTCAATTATTGCAAAAGGATTTAAGAAAAAAGACAAAGATGATGATTGACCCCTATTAGTCAACGTTTTCTTTCCTTAATGATAGCGCCTGAGGACTTGTTCCACAGGCGCTATCATTTTGAATCTCTTTTCTCTCTCATCCATATAAAGTTCAAACTTATCAATAATAGAATGAAACTTCTTCGGAATCTACACGTAATAATGATTATGGCGCACGAGATGCTATAGGTTTTGTCTTCAACCATTACCCATATACTATCTGGGATTTTTTAAAAAAATGGAGGAATGTTTTTATGTCATTCTTTAAACGTTTACGTGATGTAACCATGTCCAATTTGTATGCAATGATTGAAAAAGCGGAAGACCCAATCAAAATGACAGACCAATACCTACGTGATATGCAAGAGGATCTTGAGGATGCAGAAAAGGCTGTAGCTGCCCAAATTGCTTTAGAGAAAAAATTTAAGGCTCTATATGAAGAGCAAGCAGCTTTGGTTCAAAAACGTGAAGAGCAAGCACACATTGCCGCTCAAGCTCAAAATATTGATTTAGCTCGTCGTGCCTTGGAAGAGAAAAAATCTGCTACTGAAAAAATGAACGAATATAAAGCAGGTTATGAGCAAAACAAACAATCTGCGGACAATCTGCGTCTACAACTAGAAGATATGCGCAAGCAGGTTGTTGAATTGAAAAACAAACGTGAAACATTGGCTGCTCGTGTTAATGCAGCTAATGCCCAGAAAAACATTAACAAAAGCATGTCAGGCTTCAACAACAACTCTGCAATGTCTGGTTTGAAACGTATGGAAGAAAAAGCTTTGCAGCTAGAAGCTGAAGCTGAAGCAAGCGGAGAGATTTACAAAAAGAAAACATCGTTTGACGACGAGTTTGCAGAGTTACAAAAAGATAAAGTAGTTGAGGATGAACTCGCTGCACTGATGAAAAAATACGAGGGGTAAGCCGCACAAGCGGCCCCCTTTTCTTTCTTTAGTAGTACGTAAAAGCGGCTTGTCACTCAGGCAACCATGATAAAGGAGGTACCTTATGCTAGGAGATTTGAATATTTTACGAATGATTGTCTGGACTGGTTCAGGCGTTCTATTGTTGTGTCTCTTGATGTATATTGACGCACTTTTTACGCGATACAAGGATATGGAAGAAATTAAACGGGGCAATCTGGCGGTAACGACACGCTTTGTAATGAAACTATTTGCACAAGGGTACATTTTAGCGCAATCATTATCTATTTCTAATGATCTCATTACAGGCTTGCTTGTATCTGTTATTTCTTTCGTATTGCTCTTCGTTGTGGAAAAACTGGTCGAATTCAGCGTGAAGAGTTTCGCAGGACTGGAATTGGATAAAGGTACACAGGAAGGGAAAGTCGCACATGCTCTCTTCTCAGGCTCTCTTCATATTACAGGAGCCTTTATCATTGCAGCTTGCCTACTGTAGGGAGGTATCCATATGAGTTTCTTTCAACGTGTGAAAAACATTCTAAAAAAACCGGAGGCACCACAACCAGAAAAAAGCATACTTACAGTGGGACCAGGTGATATCATCGAAGTCTCCTTACTTACCTACCAAATTGTAGGACGTACCCGCAATCAGAAACGCAATGCTATTATGCTTACCTTACAGGACGGGAATACTCTTCGTTATCTTCATATTGAAGAACGGGAAAAAATCAGCTATGAGTTGTATGCTCCCATTGATGGACGACTTGACTCACCTGATGAGGTACCAACTACCATCGATTTAGATGATATTGTCTACCATATGGAAGAACAGTTTCATGGCACAGTATTAACACAAGGGAAGACACCTTTCCCTTCAAATGGTGAACAGCATGTGTGGACTTATCAATCGGATAATCGTAAATTATTACGTATCGAATGGCAAGATGGTCGCTTTATGTTGTATGAAGGAGAAATTATTATCCCCGCTGATGTGAAGGTGCTACGGGGAGTGTAGGAGGGAGGAGTCATGTGGAATTCACTATCTAAACTCATTAAGACAACCCTTGTCCTCTCACTGGTTGTCGGGCTTTTAACTGGTTGCTCCGATCCATCAGATTCCGTCAGCTCATCTTACCCACTTGAACAGATTACTGACAATGGACGTGAGTCATCACGTATCTATCGAGCAGAGAATAAAACGGTTCCGGAAGTTGCCAAAGAGATTGCTGATGAACGTACACCAAAGGAAATTTCTAAAGAAGATTCTGAGCACATGTTTCTGGTGTACAAAGATGAATGGTATCACATACAAAAAGATACTGATAAACCAACCGATACTCTGATAGAAATAGATAGCCAAGAATTTGTTCAACGGAATTACAGTCCTTCCTTCCTAGAAATGTACTTCATCGCAAATGTTCTGGAAGATCTAATTGATGCTGCGAAATACAAAGGAAATTATCGGGGATACGCAAGCCGTGACGTCTACCAGTCTGGACAAAAGTATCATACTCCAACTGTCAAAGAGAAGAAAACCTATGCTCCTATTACAACAGAGAAGAAAGGTTCAATTCTTCGTCGCTCATCAAACGCTGATAGCAAATCCACGAAGTCGTCAGATAACGGTAGCTTATTTAAAAAACCTGATGCCGAACCATCTGGATCAACTGGAAAAATCATTCGTGATTCTGATAATAAAGGTAGTTCAATCGAGGGGAACTCGTCATCTAAGAAAAAGAAATCCTCTGTTCTTGAACGACCACGTACCAAATCACCACCTAAAGTGAAGAAAAAGATGGGCAGTATTAAACGTCGTCGCTAGTAAAAAGGATACGCTGCAATGCAATGTACGCGTTGTGTACTGATTTGACTTGAAATACTTAAATAGCTGCTTTATAACAGAAAGGCTCCACCGGGATATAATCTCAGTGGAGCCTCTCTATTTTACCTGTATGGATTGCGCTACTCTGTGCAGTTCTTACTTTCTGATACAGGCAAAAAAAAGACGCGCTCTAGGCGTCGTCTGTTTCGTCTTTAGCCAGGCGAATTTCCAGATGATGTCCGTCTGGCGTTTCAAAGTACAGATTGTAGCTGTTAGGTCTTTCTAACGGGCCTCTATAGCAAATATTCTCTGCTTCCAGTTTATCAACGAGATAATCCAGTTCATCACGAGTTGCTACTGCAAAGGCAATGTGATCAACGTGACCAGAGTTGCTTGGCAACTCTTTGGAAGCTGGATGTAGACCGATTCTTGTATAAGGCCCTACATGGAAGTAAATCGGTTGTTCTTCATCTGTTCTTTCCAACGATAGTGGAACTTCCAGTACCTCTTGAAAAAAACGTGCTACAGTAATCATATTGCGGCAACTAAGGGCAATGTGATGAACTCCTTGGAGTTGAAGCATCAAAACAATCCTCCTAAACGGTTGACTACCGTTTTTCTGAATGCGAATGGGACCTGGTGTATTTCTTACTGTATCAGAAAGAATAAACTTCGAAGGGTCACTTCCTGATACGCATGAAAAACATCCGCTAAGGAAGAACCAGCTTCTTCGAATGGACTTCGATAGAAGTTTTTCTTATCTGTTTATCTAGCATTTCTGGTTGTTTGTCCGTTAGCCTGATATTGGCGTAACCGTTCGCTTAAATGTGTTAATCGGCTAACTAAAGCTTCTCTCCACTCTTTATCATTCATCTGTTTGGCAACACCTAACAAATCAAGAGCTATATCTATCTGCTTTTTCAGGCTGTCTACGTAGGAGCCTTGATCTGTCATGGAACAATTTTCAAACAGATGCTCAAATTTAGACGTATCAACAAACTCAGCAAAATCTACCTCTGTTGCTTGGTCCCCCAGAGCATATTCTAGCAAAATATCGTACTCTGCTTCCAGAGCTGGTTGAACTCTTGTACGGTTACATACGGGGCAATACATAATGGGTACATTGTGCACCAAGACGCTCTCATGACGTATCGTCCCTAAAGAACCAATCATTCCTGCTCCACAGCAAAATCCCATAGGTTTCCCCTCCCCATTGTTGCTGTGCTCTCATACGCTTTTTTGTCGAAGAGTAATCGATGTAGTAAATATAAATAGGCGTATGCACACGACATATTTTGTTTCTCGATTGTATCCTACCTGCGTACATTTTACTAGATTTAATTGCTACCAGTTCCACCAGTGAACATCCAATTCGTGATAACTCTAATGGGTTATCCATTACAAATTATAGCGGAAACCATTATTTTTTCAATGATCCAGTCTGTCATAATCGTTCAGTGCTATACTTAATAGCTCTCTTTTTCACCGATTGGTAAGTGAATTATCATCAGTGTACCCTTGTCCACTTCGCTTTGCACATCAAGCCTACCTTGGTGTAATTTTACGATTTCCAGACAAAGGGATAAGCCAATTCCACTCCCCGATTGCTTATGTTTCCCTTTATAAAAACGGTCTGTTACCCTCGGAATGTCTTCTTCATGAATTCCGAGACCCTGGTCTTCCACTTGAAGGATCAGCTCATCTTCTTCACGCATACTTCGCAATGTAATGGCGGTATTCTCTTCACTGAATTTCAATGAATTGTGTAAGAGATTAATGATCACCTGCTTCAGTTTATTCTCGTCTCCCCACATGATCAGGGGTTCCTCTGCTGTCTCAAGAATCAACTTGATATTCTTTTGACCTGCTCGAGCAGAAAATTGCTGTTTTATCTCTGCAAGCAAAGTATTGATGTCTAACTCAGCTTTTTGAATCTCCATACGTCCTGATTGCAACCTCGAAAAATCAAGCAATTGCTCAACCAAGCCTGTAAGTCGGTCCGATTCTTTCAAGATGATCTGCATCGCCATTTTCATTTCATCCTTGTCCTCCATATCACCTGTAAGGACCAGCTCAGACCATCCTTTGATAGAGGTTAATGGCGTACGTAGTTCATGGGATACGGAAGAAATAAAATCATTCTTCATTTCTTCTGTCTTTTCCAATTCACCAGCCATATAGTTAAAAGCCTCTCCCAGCGTTCCTATCTCATCATCGCTTTTTAATAGGGCACGATGTGAAAAATCCCCTTTTGCCATATGCTGTGCTACATCAGTTAACTCCAGTACTGGGCTGATCAGACGCTTAGCTAGCCAGTGATTAATCACAAGAGAGAAGAGAACCAAGCTGCTCCCAATTAGAACCGTGAATAATGTAATCTTTTTAACGACTGTATCTACTTCTTCAATCGAGGTAATATAGCGTAAGACACCTGCATTTGTTCCAGAATAGGTTAGTGAATCCGATACCGCCAGAACCCGTTCACCAGTCTCTGGATTTCGTCCTATCCAAGTACCTGTATTGCCTTCTAAAGCGTCTGTCACATCCTTAGTCTTGACTATCTGACGATCGGTAAAGCCGTTAAAATCGATAATCACATTCCCTTCCAGATCAATTACTTCAATATGTGCTGTGTCGTCCTGGGAAATATGCTCAAAGATATATTTGGCTTTGTCATGCAGATTATAATACTGAATATATTTATTGTAAAAAGTAGTTGCCACCTGAACCCGATTGGTCAATGCCTGTTCCGCCCCACCATAGTAAAAACCTCGCATGCTAATGACAAAGGTTGAACCTGAGACAAGTACTACAAGGAATACGACCAGCGTAAAATTCATGACTAACCGCTTTTTTATTCCATACATGTCTTAGGTACCCTCTTTCCACTCATAGCCGAATCCCCAGATCGTTTCCAGAAAAACCGGATTGGAAGCATCGTCCTCGATTTTTTGTCGAATCCGTCTGATATTTACATCCACTACCTTTAAATCACCAATATAATGTTTACCCCAGACCCGATCCAAAATATCATCCCGGCTCATCGCCTTACCCTTGTTTTCCAGCAATAACTGGACAATCGCATACTCTTTTGGGGTAAAATCGATTTCTTGACCATTCTTCTGGATTTTTCTCTCCAGTCGTTTCATTATAAAAGGTCCGGAGCGAATTGTATCTCCATCTTCTTTCGTTGTATCCAGTAAATCAACACGCCGCTTCAAGGAATGAATTCGGGCTACCAGTTCGCCTGCACTGAACGGTTTCGTTAAATAATCATCTGCACCTAATTGTAAACCTTTAATCTTATCTTCTTCCTGTGCTTTGGCTGTAAGCATGATAATTCCTATTTGAGGATTCTTTTTACGTAATTCTTCGCACACCTCGAGTCCGCTTATTCCAGGTAACATAACGTCAAGTACGGCAATCGCAATGTCATTAACTGTCTCTGCCAGTTCCAACGCTTTTTCCCCGGTCTCTGCCTCATATACTTCAAAACCATTCCGTTTAAGTTGTATCCGTACAAACCCTCGAATTGATTCTTCATCTTCTAACAACAAAATTTTCATGACTCGTTACTCCTCTCTGCCTGACTTTAGACCTCTCTCTAAGCCTCGATTCCCTTCAATCATCATTTCGATCCTGTACCGTTCACTCGATGTTTAACTGATTCTTCGAAATGCCTTCGCGATCTCGTCTAAGGTAAGCATCAATTCTTGATAACGACTCTGTTTGTCTACAAGGGCAGATTCCTCTGGTAATAACGCTATCACTACCTGGCTTCCTCCACCTGCCATTTTTTTAGACGCAGTCGGAGAAATCATCCGTTTCGCTTCTTCCCTCTCCCACTCTTCTCGTTTCATAACCATTAACCGGAATAACTCGCCTTCCTTTTTGCCGTCATCATTTACGTAATAAAAAATCATGGAACCTTGTTGGCGATCAGTTACATAGCTAATGGTGTAGTTATCCTTCCATTTATCAGGAATATCAAAACGGAATCCATGTTGGTAATCAAAATACATTTCATTCGTCTTCGTAAATGTATGATAACCATCCCACTGATGCCACTGAGTAACCCAAGGTGTATCTACCATAGATAAATCACCTGTTCCAACAGGAGCTATCATTGTACCTACTTCTAGAATTCCGTCGTCATTTATATCCTCACTGTATACCTGATATGGCTTAAAGAGCAGATTGTTTGCTTCTTCTCCAAATTTTAGCTGTGTTAACTTCCCTTTTACATTAGTAAATAATAACGTTTCAGCTGAGTGAGCTCCCATACCAACATCCACATAAATACCTTCTGATGTGGGTGCCACTTTTCCGAGTACTGCCTTTTCATACCCATTAAATGCTCCGTCCAAGGGAAGTTCCTCCGTGCGTTTCATACCCTGACCTTCGAATTCGTATACTTCTACCTTTGCTGTATAATTCTCCCGATCATGCTGAAAAAGGTATACTTCCGATTTACCATCTTGTTCTAAATCGCCTGCAACAGCTTCTTGATATGTTGATTGCATAATTGGCTGTAAGGATCCATTCGTCCATCTGTATCCGAATAATTCCTTGCTTAGCTCATCTTCTGAAATAAACCCAAGAAAAACTTCCTGCTTACCGTCCCCACTTACATCCTGAAACGATAGGAAATCGATATCTTTTCCTGCACCTTCTATCTCAGCTATCTTTTTATATCCTGACTGCTGTTTTTCCAGAATTAACAGTCCGTGTACGTAATCGCTCTCGTTATATCGATAAAGGGTTATGATTTCGTTACTGTTATCTCCATTAATATCTTTTTCAATAATGGGCCCGCCATCCTCCTGTTTTTTACGAGGGATCATCATGGTAGATCCAGGGGGCAAATTAGCGAGAACTGCTTCTCGAATGAGCTGTTCATCCTCTTTCATTTTCGGAGACCGCAATAATTCATCAGGAGACGCTACCGGGGTACAACCTACCAGTAATCCTATTGCTACTATCCCCATTCCATAGCGAACAAACCTGTCTCTCATGGTTTTTCTCCTTCCGTATTCCGTATTCCGTATTACATTACTCTTATTTCATTATAAGAGAGGGAGTCCTTCAATAGTTTGCAAAATAGTTACAGGTTACATACTTGAATTCTATACAGCTTGATTACATAAAACATATTGTTTTCTAAATCATTCATGAATTATGATGTATGAAATAATGGAGGTGCCTCAATGGTAAAAAAAATCTTAGATAGTAGTAAAGGATATAATAATATCGATGTACCTTACACGCTGCTTAGTAAAACAGAAGATGCAAAGAACTTAGTAATTCTACTACCTGGAACAGGTTATACGGTACAGTCTCCACTTCTCCATTATTCAACCGGTATTTATCTCAATAAATCCTTTGATGTCCTACATGTGAATTACCAATACAATACTGAGGCTTACCAGAATTGTAGTATAGAGGATGTAAGTGAAGCAATTCGATTTGATGTAAAAACAGTGATTGATAAAGTAATCAGTGAAACCAACTATGAACACTTTCATCTACTTGCTAAATCGTTTGGTACCGTTGCCTTGAGCAGTGAATTACAGAGAGATATCTTTACAAACGCTAAAGCTATATGGTTAACACCGCTTCTACACAGAGATGATGTTTTTGATGCGATGGTTCAAAGCCACCATGATGGATTATGTATGATTGGGGACAATGACCCGTATTATCTTGAAGATAGATACAATCAATTGGCAAACAAATCAAATATGACTACAAGATTGATTCCACAGGCGAATCATAGTTTGGAATATGATGACAGTGCTATTGCATCTATTGATATCTTAAAGAACGTGTTAGAAGATATTGAGGCGTTTTAGATAGATCTTCATCTGACTGCTTGACATAGTAATATATGTAGTGTAAAAATGATAACAAAATGATCCGAATAAATTCATTGACGAGAATGAGTACGCTAATCCCCTTGTCCCCCAGAGAGTTGGCCTTGTGCTGAAAGCCAACGTTCAAGATTTAGCCGAATATCCTCTCCGAGAAGGAAAGCTGAAGGTATTTTAGTAAGCAGACCCGGGATCCCGCCGTTACAAGGGACGCGTATGATGGTACGTAGTATGAGGTGCCGATAGATCAAGCTTTTATGATCAATATCGGAACAAGGGTGGTATTGCGAGTGAAATCTCGTCCCTTAGGGGGCGGGATTTTTTTGTTTTTTTACTTAGCATTACCTCCCACCATTCATGTAGATGAAGAAAGGATGGAAAGAATGAGAAAAGTTGATGTGAAAGAAAAAGCAAGGGTTCGCGAGCTACGTGTCTTGAATCAATGGAAACAAAACGATACGTTTCAAAAATCGATGGAAAACCGTAAAGGTAAACCTAACTTTGTTTTTTATGAAGGACCTCCTACTGCTAACGGAAAGCCTCATATCGGTCACGTACTTGGACGCGTCATAAAAGATTTCGTCGGTCGTTATAAAACGATGACAGGATACCGCGTTGTTCGTAAAGCCGGCTGAGATACTCACGGTCTTCCTGTCGAGCTTGGCGTTGAGAAACAGTTGGGTATCTCAGGTAAACAGGAAATTGAAAAATACGGAGTAGCCGAATTCGTGGAGCAGTGCAAAAGTAGCGTATTCGAATATGAGAAGCAATGGCGTGAACTTACTGAAGCAATCGCTTACTGGACAGACATGGATAATCCCTACATCACGCTGACTAATGATTATATTGAAAGCGTCTGGCACATCTTATCTGATATTCATAACAAAAAGCTGTTGTATAAAGGTCACCGCGTTAGCCCGTATTGTCCTTGCTGCCAAACAACGCTAAGCTCACATGAAGTAGCACAAGGCTACGAGGATGTTAAAGATTTGAGTGCAACGGTGAAATTCAAAAGCAGAGATGGAGCCGAAATCTTTCTCGCTTGGACGACAACTCCATGGACTCTCCCAGCCAATGTGGCTTTAGCGATAAACAAAGATCTCGACTACGTGAGAGTCAAACAGAACGGTGAAGTATACGTGGTCGCAAAAAACCTTGCAGAAAAAGTTTTGAAAGAGAACTACGAAATATTATCTACACACAAAGGTTCGGAATTTGTAGGAACTGCTTATGTGCCACCATTCAGTTTTAGTAGCGTGAACAAAGGACATATCATCGTCGATGCCGACTATGTAAGTGATAGTAGTGGTACCGGCATCGTTCATACAGCACCGGCTCATGGAGAAGACGATTACCGTACTTGCCGTCAACACGGTTTGGATTTTGTAAACGTAGTTAACTTGGCTGGCCGTTATACCGATCAGGTCACGGATTACGCCGGACGCTTCGTCAAAGATTGCGATCTAGATATTGTGAAGAGCTTGTCGCATCGCAACCTGCTGTTCGCAAAAGAACGTTATGAGCATAGCTATCCTTTCTGCTGGCGCTGTAAATCTCCTCTACTCTACTATGCGATGGAAAGCTGGTTCATTAAAACGACCGCAGTTAAAGATCAACTAATCGAAAATAACAACAAAATCGATTGGTATCCTTCTCATTTGAAAGAAGGTCGGTTCGGTAAATTCTTAGAAGAGCTGGTTGATTGGAATATAAGCCGAAATCGCTACTGGGGTACTCCATTGAACATATGGCTATGTCAGGATTGCGGTTTTGAGTATGTACCTACAAGCATGAAAGACCTACAAGCAATGTCAACAGAACCACTCGATGAGAACTTGGAGCTGCATAAACCATATGTGGATGATGTTACATTGCGTTGTTCTTGTGGTGGCACTATGGAAAGAACACCTGAAGTAATCGATGTGTGGTTTGATAGTGGCTCAATGCCATTTGCCCAGTACCATCATCCGTTTGGCGACGATAAATTGTTTCATGAACAATATCCAGCCGATTTGATCTCTGAAGGAATCGACCAAACGAGAGGATGGTTCTTCAGCTTACTCGCGGTATCCACATTGTATAATGGAAAATCGCCATACAAAGCGGTTATTTCAACTGGTCATGTACTAGATGAAAATGGTCAAAAGATGTCCAAAAGTAAAGGGAATGTCATTGATCCGTGGGAAATCATCGAAGAATACGGTGCCGACGCATTCCGTTGGGCAATGTTGTCCGATAGCGCACCATGGAACAGCAAGAGGTTTTCAAAACAGATCGTTGCGGAAGCGAAGTTCAAAGTAATTGATACGATCAACAACATCCATTCTTTCTATTCGTTGTATGCAACGCTTGATCACTATAAGCATGAGGATTATTCATATCAACCTTCAGTGAATGAATTAGACCAATGGATTCTTTCAAGATTACATTCCACCCTTCAACAAGTAACGAAAGGGCTTGAGGTTTACGATTTTCTAAATCCTGCGAAGCAAATAGAAACGTTTGTTGACGACTTGAGCAACTGGTACATCCGCCGCTCTCGAGACCGATTTTGGAGTAGTGGAATGACTGAAGATAAGGTGTGCGCATACCAAACTCTCCACGAAGTGCTACTGACACTTGCACGGATGATCGCTCCGTATGCACCACTCATTGCAGAAGACATCTATCAAAACCTTCATGCTGGTGAAAGCGTACATCTGTCGGATTATCCAAAGGTGAATGAAACAACTATCGATAAAACACTAGAAAGCGACATGGAAACTGCACGTCACATTGTAGAGCTAGCTCGAAACATCCGGAATGAAATAGGTATCAAGACTCGTCAGCCTTTGTCAGAGCTTATTATTTCATTAGACCGTGAATTTAACCTCAATCGGTTCGCGTATATCATCAAAGATGAAATTAACGTAAAAGAGATTAGAGTTGAACATAGCGACAGCGGCTTCGTTACTTACAATCTAAAATTGAATCTAAAAGTTGCAGGAAAAAAATACGGGAAGCTAGTCGGACCCATTCAAAATCATTTAAAACAGCTGTCCGCATTAGAAGCGAAGCAAACAGTCGATCGAGGCTTCTTGAATGTGAATCTTTCGGAAGAAGACATCCAACTTTCACTTGCAGAGTTACTTGTGGAAAAACAAGGGAAACAAGGCTTTGCTTCTGCGTCCGGTTATCAAATGAGCGTTGCTTTGCATACGACGTTAACCGAGGAGCTGATACAGGAAGGTATTGTACGTGAAATCATACGTACCATACAGGATTACCGTAAAAAGTTAGATTTACCGATAGATAAAAGAGTTATTCTTACCCTTGATATCGATGCTCAGTTGAAAGAAGCATTGGTGCGTTTTGATCAAGTATTGCGGGATAACGTATTACTTGCTGATGTTAGATATGATAAGAAGATAGACATGGAAACAGTATCGATAGGGGATAAACAATTCCGTTTACACATCGAATAACAACCATACCAGCTGAACCAAACAAAGAAGACCGGCATCATTGCCGATCTTCTTTGTGTTTACTCTCTATTATTCTTTAACCATTTCTTCGTATTGCTCAGCGTTCATTAGTTTTTCTAATTGGCTTTCGTCGGACAATTCTACAACGATCATCCAAGCTTTATCGTAAGAGGATGTGTTCACTAGCTCTGGCTGATCTTCAAGAGCAGGATTCACTTCCAATACTTTACCGCTTACTGGCGCATAAAGTTCAGAAACTGTTTTTACGGATTCCACGCTGCCGAATGGCTCATCTTGCTGGATGTCGGAACCAACTTCAGGCAGTTCAACAAATACAATGTCTCCTAGCTCAGATTGAGCAAAAGAAGTGATTCCAATATACACTTTGTTTCCTTCTACGCGAACCCATTCATGTTCTTCGCTGTAACGTAACTCTTTTGGAAAATCCATCTAAACTTCCTCCTTTATTTGACAAAGGGATTTTACTGTTCCCATTTACTTTATTGGACAGACAGGAGCCTAATCCTCTTCAATAGCCAAAATTCGATGCAAACGTTTTTTAACCATGTTCAAACCTTTTTCACCAGCCTGGAAGTGGCGAAGCTGCAAGCTTTCATCGAACAGATAATAGGCAGGAACATATTCGTTCTGGAATGCATCTGTTGTCTTCATTTCGTTATCAATCGCAACAGGATGAGTAAGTTCATATTGAGCGATTGTTTCCTTGATTGTATCAATGTTCGTGTCAGATTCAGAACGTGGCATATGAATACCAATTACTTTTAGGCCATGCTCTTTGTATTTTTCACGCCATTCGTTAATCTGTGGCAAAGATTCTTTACACATGTAGCAGCTAACAGACCAAAAATGAACCAATACTGCTTTTTCGCCTTGCAAGTCAGCTTTTGTCACCTGACCGTTTACCCATTCTGTGATGCCAGGAAAATCTGGAAGTTCTTCACGTAAACGCATGGCTCATACCTCCTTTGATATGTAAAAAGGGTCTAACGAGAAGGTTAGACCCTTTACTCAGAAAATCGTCTCGACGTTTTCCAATTACATGTATGACAGCGTACGGCCTGTACGAAAACGGTACGACCGTTAGACTCATATAATGCTTGTTACTGCTAAACTAATTATGCTTACAGGTTAGCTTGTCCTGGACGCCAGTTAGCTGCGCAAAGACCACCGGATTGCAATGCTTGAAGAACGCGTAGAGTTTCGTCATTAGAACGACCTACATTCAGGTCAGTTACTACTTGATATTTAACAACACCTTCTGGATCGATGATGAACAAGCCGCGGAATGCAACGCCTTCTTCTTCATCTAGTACACCATAGTCACGAGCTACAGTTTTGTTAAAGTCAGAAGCTAGTGGATAGTTCAAACCACCTAGTCCGTTATCGTCACGGGAAGTGTTGATCCAAGCTTTGTGAGAGTGAATGGAGTCTACAGATACACCAAGGATTTCGGCATCCAGGTCTTGGAAATCTTCTATTGCTCCGCTTAGAGCCAAGATTTCAGTTGGGCAAACGAATGTGAAATCTAGTGGATAGAAGAAAAGTACCAACCACTTACCTTTATAATCAGAAAGGGATACTTCACCGAATCCAGATCCATCACCCAAAGCTGTTTTCATTTTAAAATCCGGTGCTGGATTTCCAATAATACGTTGTGCCATATATATTACCTCCTTAGGGTTTGTAAACATCAATCACAAGTTTTATGATAACAAGACAGAAAATTGTAGTCAATATTATTTTGGAATAATTTTCATGAAGAATTGTTTATATACTGATAACTATCCTCAATACAATGACATTCGTCATGAATATCTGTTTTCCTTGTGAATCTAACCTATTCTACACCATTTATGTATCTTTTTACTTTCCCCACACGTCTTGCATGTTATCTTCCTTAAAACCTACAGTTGCCTTTTTGCCATCTGTAAGAATCGGACGTTTGATTAGCTTACCATCAGTTGCCAACAATTCTAGCATCTCATCCTCAGACATACCTGGCAGCTTATCCTTTACACCCTGTTCACGATATACTTGTCCACTTGTATTAAACATCTTTTTAATATCAAGCCCGCTTTGCTGCCAAATTTGACGCAATTCTTCTTTAGTAGGCGGCTGTTCCACAATTGGAATCTCTTCGAACGAAATTCCTTCTTTTTCAAGCCATTTCTTCGCTTTTTGACATGTTCCACATTTATTATACAAATATGCTTTCATCGTCATCATTCTCTCCCTTTTCAATAATTCTCTGTCAAAAGCATATCATGGTAAGAGGCTGGTCTCAATCTCGCAATACTATAGGAGAAATCTTAAAAGAGCATACAAGATTAATGTAACTCTATTTAGAGAAAATTATTCAGCGAAATGTTAGATGTCACCATTTTGTCTATTATTAAAATATAAAAAAGACTTCAGGAACTTGTCCCGAAGCCTTTTACATTGCTCTGTTTTTTCTGGAGCATTATTACTAATTCTTGTTCATCATATGACGTTTTCAAAGGGTTAAGCTTCAAACACCACTTGATACCCCGCATGCTTCCTCACCTGAAACACACCAGAGTCCATGATAAGGTATTGTCCTTTAATTCCAAGAAGCTTACCGTTTACTACCTCTAGTTTATCTAGTGATAGAGAAGTAATCTTGGCAAGCGACTCCAGGATCGGGTAAGTGATATCCACCCATTCGTCTTCCCGTAACTGGAACGCCTTAAATTCATCTGGGAAATGAGTAAAAACCTCATCTCTCATCTGAATTAGATCAGCTTCTTTCACATCTCCCTTAAGCATTTTGCGCCAATTGGTTTTGTCCGGCAAAAATTGGCTAAGATGTACTTCAAGCTCTCCTGCCATACGTCTTGTAGGTAATTCTGCAATAGGGATAGCGCGAATGGCTCCCTGATCTACCCAGCGTTTGTTTTGATTGTTTTTTCGTGTTAGTCCCACTTTTACGTCACTGGAAAGCGCCAGATATACGTAATGGGGAATCATGCAATAATTTTCACCGAAGCTCTCATCTCGACAGGTTCCTTGATCAAAATGGCACTCATGAGGCTTCACAATACATAAATCATTTACCGGTAACTTGATAAAACAGGGATAGCAATAGCCACTGTTAAATGTTTTGTTTGTTTTGCGACCACAGTTAATACAGTTTCGTTGGCCCTCAAATTTAATTTGAATCTGCTCACCCAAATATGGATTGAGCGCAATTTTTTGTTCATCTATTTCAAGAAAGTACTCTACCGGTTGATCTTTCCCCTGATACGTATGGGACAACCCATACAATAAACCGCTTGTTTGCACGTTCTGGTACCCCTCCCTAAAAACATCTTTCATCTTGTAACTCTCATCATACCATAGAGAGCGTATGTGCGCTTTTTCTTTCCAGCATGTTCTTCCACAGGTTAGGTGAAACTACTTTTAACTACTTACTGAAAAGGGAGGAGCTTGATGGTAAAGAACAGACGACAGAAGCTTCTTCTACTCCTTCTCCTGTTTGGATTTATTGGTCTCTCTCTTCCTGGGAGTCACCAATCACAACAGGTGTTTGAGCCTATCCACCGCGTACAGACCCATAAAAAAGTGGTAGCACTTACGTTTGACGATGGACCCGATCCAGTTTATACCCCACTTATTCTGGAAACGTTGCATAAAAACAAAATCTCCGCCACGTTTTTTGTTCTGGGTTCGCAAGTGGATCGGTACCCAAAGGTAATGGATTGGATGAAAAAAGCGGGACATGAGATTGGCAATCATGGCTATCATCACTATGATTTGAACAAGTTGACCGAACAGGAAATATATGACGACATCAAACAGGGTGAAAAATCTATTTATCGGCTGACAGGTGTCCTCCCCCAATATTATCGTCCTCCCGGCGGTGTCATTACCACAGATGTCATGAATGCTGTCCAATTATCGGGCTACGATATTATTTTTTGGTCAGTTGATCCCAGGGACTGGTCTCTTACCCGCACTTCTTCTGTTATTGTAAAAAGTGTGAAACAGCATACCTCTAGAGGCGACATCATTCTCTTTCACGATGGAGGTTTGAATCAAAAACAAACCCTCCAAGCACTGCAGCAGCTTATCAATGATCTAAAGTCTCAGGGGTATTCTTTTGTCACTGTAAGCGAACTACTTGATATAGGAGATCGGATCAATTAATAGCAGGAAAAAGGCAGATCAGTTCTCCACCTAAGAGAATAATCTGCCTTTCGTTTATGGAAAAACCTCGTCTATACAAAAACCTTACCTAAAAATGAACGGAGACGCTCATTCGTTGGATTATTAAATACTTCTTGTGGATGTCCCTCAGCCATGATGATTCCCTGGTCCATAAAAATCACACGGTCCGCTACTTCACGAGCAAAATTCATTTCGTGCGTAACTACGACCATTGTCATCCCTTCTTTTGCCAGATCCTTCATAACAGCAAGCACTTCACCTACCAGTTCTGGATCGAGCGCGGAAGTCGGTTCATCAAATAACATGACTTTTGGATTCATAGCCAGCGCACGGGCTATCGCTACACGCTGCATCTGTCCCCCGGATAGTTTGTCAGGATACACATCAGCCTTGTCGGCAAGTCCTACCTTTTCCAAGAGTGCTAAACCCTTTTTTTTCGCCTCTTCAACAGTCGTTTTGCGCACTTTGATAGGCGCAAGAATAACATTTTCGACGACAGTCTTATGTGGAAACAGGTTAAAACGCTGGAACACCATTCCTACTTCTTCTCTCACTTTATTCATGTCGGTCTTGCTGTCGCTTAGATCATGATTATTCACCACGATTTTGCCGCTGGTCATCGTTTCTAACTGGTTGATACATCGTAATAGTGTACTTTTTCCTGATCCAGATGGACCGATGACGCACACCACTTCTCTTTCTGCAATCTCAGTCGTGATACCTTTCAGCACTTCCAACTTGCCATAATACTTGTGGAGATCCGTTATCTGAATGATTGCGCTCATAGTACCCCCCTGTATTACGCCCCACTTTATCCATGGAGGCTCCACTTCCATATTAACGCAAATATCAGAATATTTAAATAACTGTACTTAATTTCATTTCATTTTATTATTGCTGGTGAATTCAAGTAATATACCACGTAGGTAAACCTATCGTCTCTTACATAGCGATAGGTTTTTTTATTTTTCTATAAAAGGAGGATGATAATAATGACAACAACGAATTGGCAAAGAGAAGATGTAACGGAGCATTATCTAAAGCGGGTTCGTGGAGGCATTCCATACGGGGTCGATTAAGCTAAAATCATGCTTCAGGTTGTAAATCATTTTACGCCCAATCCAAAGAAAATGATGGATTTAGGTTGTGGGAACGGATTTTTGGCGGAACTTTTGCTAAAATCATATCCAAAGGCTTCTGCCATATTAATTGATCATTCAAAGCCAATGGTAGAAAAAGCACAGATCCACATGACAGATTATCTAGACCGGTGCGAAATTATTCATGGCTTGTTTATCGACCATCTGGCATCTCATAACGATAGAAAACATGAAGACGTAGCTAACGAATATTACAATCGCTGGTGTTAAATGAATCTCTTATAGCGATCAGTTATTCTCCAAATGAGAAAGTGAGCTGGGACAATGGAAATACTTATCCTTCTTCTAATTATCGCTAGCCCCTATTTATTTTATTACCTCATCAAACTTAGCATTAATGACTCAGCCATCAAAAAACAAAATTTCAACATCCAAAAAACCCTATTAGAAATCAGAGATGAATTGCGAATAAATAATGAATTACTACGTAAACAACAATCGCAATCTTCTGATACAAAGGAGGAAAATGATGCAGACACACAATAACAAATGGCTACCACGCCAAGAGTCATTTTAACGAATGGCTCTTTTTGCTCATTTTTGTTCAGGCAAAAAACTTTTTCTACCCAATTTTCTTTTTTTATGTAGCACTTTCTGACTTAGCATCGTCAGATTATCACAGAACGAGAAGGTGAAGGTGATTCCCTTGAAGCCGCTAGGCAAGACAAATGAGCAAGTGCTAAAAGAATGGATCAGTAACCACCATGACTTAGTGTTTCGAACCGCCTTTTATTACGTCAAAAATAAATCCACTGCGGAAGATATAGCACAAGAAGTATTCGTAAAATCGTATGAAAAGCTCGATTCTTTTCGCGGTGATGCTACCCCATCAACCTGGTTATATCGTATCACCATTAACACCTGTAAGGATTACTTGAAATCATGGACGTATCGAAAAGTTTTATATACCTCTACTTTTTTTGAAAACCGCAGCTCACACTCTGTTGAAAATCAGGTACTTGAGCAATTCCAAAACGATGAACTTCTTCAAACTGTGATGGCACTCCCTACCAAATACAGAGAAGTAATTGTGCTTTACTACTTTGAAGAAATGAAGACATCTGAAATTGCTACTCTCTTGCAATTAAAAGAGTCTACAATTCGTGTCAGAATTGCTCGTGGTATAGAAAAACTTAGAAAATCCTTGAAAGGAGGAGATCACGAATGGATAACCTTGACCAAGAATTAAAACAGCGGAAAATTCTTGTTCACCAGTCTTTCGAATTATCCGAAGAGGAACTCAAACAATTGGAATTGCGAACAATATCCACCATTCGTGCACACAAAAATAAAAGAAATCGTAGTCATCTCCGTATCTTCACTTTTTCAGGGATTGCTGTTGCCATTTTAACCATACTTTTGATCGGACCTAGGTCATTTTTTTTACAAAAAGATGAACCCAATCAGGTGAGCACTCCACTTGGAATATCTGTGACTCAACCACTTGAAGTCCCGACTTCATTTATCCCATTACCAGATATTCAAGCTCCTCCCTTGGCATGGCAAACTGAACAGGACAAACTGGCACTTTTTCAGGTCTTTTCTATTGGTATGACCTATAGCGAAGCGAAGGAACTTTTTCCTGAGCTTGGAGAATTAACCTCAATATTTGGTTCAGATAGCTCTTTAGGTATTGACTTGCAGGAAGCAACCATGCCTGTCTCTCTCGGAAAAAATCAGGCTCTTCTTACACTCTCGTTTAACAAAGGTTCACTTTATGCTGCCAGATATCAAAGGGAGAGCAGAAACGAGCAAGAGATTAATCATGAAAAAGATCGCCTGATCACTTCTTATTCCTCTGTCTTTGGAAATCCCCAAGAAGAACAGATTGAAAATGGAACTTCAGTAACTTGGAGTCCATTTTTCGGTCTTGCTCTTACCAAAAACTATGATGGTCGTTATTTCCTTGGCTGGGGATTACAATTTGATGAGTCCCTTGATGAAATGTATCGTAATAGAATATTTACTGTTCAAGAGGCAATTGAAAAAGCAATGAGTAAAAATTCAAATAACCAGGAAAGTCCTGCTTTCCCTTCTCGTCCTGGTGACAGTTGGAATGAAGAAATGAATGTGACCCTGGGCGGAAAGCAAAAAACTCTTGCAACAGCAACATTGCGAACAAAGGTCAAATTACAAGCTACAGAAACCTATCTAGTCACTTTCGAAAAAGAATGGATTACAACAGAGAAAAAAATAAGTGATAAACCTATAAAAAGTTTCACGACCTATCGTGTTACTAAGGATAAAGTCGAGATGGTTGAGAACAACAATATTGATGAAGAGCTAAAAAGTTTTCTGCTCAGGCAAGAATAGAATGCTACTTGTTCTTAAACAGAAAAAAGCCCGCCACAAGTAGTGTCGGGCTGTCTCATAATCCAAATAATCAACTATCAAGCAATTCTCCTGATTTGGGCTCTCGCTTAAAAAACAACGCAGCCACAAAGAACAAGATGAACATGGTTCCCATTAACACAAAGATCGAAGTGGGTCCCACATTATTAATCACATATCCATTAATTGCAGGTGTAATAATACTTGCAATACTGAAATTCATACTAGCTACAATTCCGGCAATAGGTATTAAACTCATCGGTAGAAGGTCTGCACAGTAAGCAAGTCCCAATGAATAAAAGGAGCCCACCGCAGCACCAGCCATCCCGAGTAGTAACATCATCATCGGTACGGAAGAAATAGCTAATGGGAATAACATGAACGCTATACACCCAACAATTGCACAGGACATCATTATTTTTTTCCGGCCGATTCGATCGCTCAGGGTACCAAGTGGTAATTGCAAAAAGATACTACCGATAACAAATGAAGGTAAGATGATGGAAACTGCCTCAGCCGATAGACCTGTTCGCAATGCTGCGATCGGGAAGCTACCATTCAGGGTAGTCTCCATGAATCCGTATAGGAATGCAGGAATTAATGCAAGCCATGTCATCCGGATGACAGTCTTATATTTAACAGACGCTTTCGTTACTTCCTGTCCATTTGCTTCTTTCACCTTGGCAGGGAATTCATTTTTAAGCCGCAGAAGCATGATAAATGCAATCATATTAAAAACAACCAATACCATGAACGGAGCCCATAGACCATAATCCATTAAATTGATTGCCAGCGGTCCAACACTAAATCCTCCACCGTATGCCAAGCCATACAAGGAAATATCACGTCCACGACGTTCTGGTGGTGAAATTGTAGTTACCCAAATTTGACTCGTATAGTGAAGGGCTGAATCTCCCATCCCCATAATCAGTCGTAATACGAACCATATACTTAACGCACTAAACATCGGGATTAACAGTGTTGATAACGTAACCAAGAAAAGTCCCAGGAACAAACAATTTCGAAAACCAAATCTCCGTAAAAAAATCTCCATCAACGGAGACATAATTAACATACCTAGATATAATGCCGCTGCGTTGATTCCATTAGAAACAGCAGAAACCCCACGTTCTTCTAACAAAATAGCAAGTAAAGGTAACGTTAATCCTTGGGTGATCCCGGCAATGAAGACCACCACGATTAACGTTATAAAAGTAAATCGATACGATTTCATAAGAGTGTTGATCTCCTTTCCACTTAGAAGATCATACCCTCTTACACGCTATCATTTCAACCTCTACTTTTTCACAGTTTGTTTTCCGCTTCCGTTTTGTTGAAGTTGATACATCCGATAATAGATTCCATTTTGCTCCATCAGCTGTTCATGATTTCCTTTTTCGACGATTTCACCATGAGATAGAACAAGGATGACATCCGCTTCCTGAATGGTAGACAACCGATGTGCAATGATAAAGGTTGTTCTGCCCTCTGCCAGCACACGCAGTGCATTCTGAATGGTTGCCTCTGTCTCACTATCTATATTTGCCGTGGCTTCATCCAATATCAGAATGGCAGGATCTGTCGCCAGCGCTCTCGCAAAAGAAAGGAGCTGCCTTTGACCTGCTGAGAGTGTCGCTCCCCTTTCCACCACTTTTTCCTGATATCCGTTAGATAGTTTGTTAATGAATTCATCAGCAGATACGGCTTTTGCTGCCTCCCTCAGTTGTTCATCTGCAATCGTTTCCTGATACAGTCTGATGTTAAATGCCACGTCCCCTGTGAACAGATAGGGATCTTGCAGAACAAGCCCAATATTTTCACGAAGCGAAGCAGGACTGATCTCACGCAAATCCTGTCCATCGATGGTAATTTTCCCTTTATTAATCTCATAGAAACGAAGAAGTACATTCATGAGTGAGCTTTTTCCCGAGCCTGTATGTCCGACAAGGGCAATGGTTTGACCAGGCTGTACGTGGAACGAAATATCTTTTAACACATACTCTTCTTCACGATAGGCAAACGAGACATTCTCAAAAATGACTTCCCCACGTGGTCGATCCATCGGTTTTTCCCCTATTGTCTGCATCGGTTCCGTATCTACTATTTCAAAAACCCTGCCTGCCGATACAGTAGCCTGCTGAAGCTCTCCCATACGAGTCATAATCATATTTATTGGTTCAAAAAATCTTCCCAAATAATCAACAAAAGCATACAAAACCCCGAATGATATAGCCCCTTCCAGAGAAGAAGATCCAAAATACCAGATAACCAGTGTAAGCATCAGCTTTTCTAAAAAACTGACAGCAGGGCGTAATAGCAGTGCATCAAGCTTCGTTTCCCTTGCTCTTACTTTAAAATAAGACTCATTGATCTCATCGAATTCCGCCTGAATTTCTTTCTCTTTTCGGAAAGCCTGCACAACAACCATGTTCTGGATCATCTCGTTAAGTATTCCGTTTAACTCAGACAATTTTGCCCGGATGATGGTAAATGCTTGAGAGCTGTAGTGGCGATACACTCTGATCAATACAAGTATGATCGGCAGGAACGCGAGACAGAACAAGGCCAACGTTGGATCGAGAATATACATGGCAATCAGAATACCGGCCAGATACACAATATTTTGTACAAAGGTGGCAAGTACACTCACATATAATTCGCGAACCGCTTCTGTATCGTTCGTTACCCTGGATACCAATGCACCAACGGGCGTTTTATCAAAAAACGGTATCGGTAACCGTTGTAAATGTCTGAAAATATCAATGCGCATCCGTTGTACGATACGTTGTGCGATCGTCTGCAAACTAATCAATTGTACATAGGTAAGAACTGCCCCTACAACTATGAGTACTGCATACCCGACGAGTAGCCACAGCAATGGATGTAAATCGTAATCATAAAGCGAAAACACTTGTGTCTCATCAAGTAAAATAGCTTTGCTCTGTTTCATTACTTGACCATCTACATCCGTTAATGTAGCTATATATCGATCCTCGCCATCAGGGGTAGAAGTGAATGTCAATTTCCCCTCGCCAGGAAGAGGAGTTTCCAGTAAATAGTATTTCGTTCCCTCTGTAACAATATCTATTTCTTTCAAATCTTGTGACTCACTTGTCTTCCCATGATCGATCAGCCAATCTTCTCGAATCAGGACTACATTCCCATATTCTGCAACGTGTGTCTCCACACTACGTTTTTCATTCACCACTCCGTTAATTCCTTGATCGGTAGGAGTCATATACCAGTTTTTCTGTACGCTTAAAATATGATCATCAATCGCAATTTTAGCTATAATCGGACCTGCCAGATCTGCCGCTGTGCCCAGCAATAACAGAAAGAGTGCGAGCAGGATTTTCCCTTTAAATGGCCCAGCATATCCTACCAGACGACGGAACACGGTTTCATTTTTCATCCTTCATTCCCTCCGCCTGCTTGTATGACTTGCTCTTCCATCTGCTGTCTACGATACTGATCAGCGTACCAGCCATTCTGCTCCATCAACTCTTCATGCGTTCCTCCCTCTACCACAGTGCCCTCTTCCAATACCAAAATGTGATGAGCCCGCACCACTGCTGAGAGTCGATGTGCTGTAATGATAGTCGTTTTCCCTGCACGTTCCTTGCGTAGATGCTGAATGATTTTTTCTTCTGTCCTCGCATCTACCGCAGATAATGAATCGTCGAGAATCAAGATTTCCGCATTGGCTATTAGAGCCCGCGCGATAGAAATCCGTTGTTTTTGACCGCCTGACAGCATGACACCTTTTTCTCCAATCATTGTTTCCAGACCGTCGGTAAACTGTTGAACATCTTTTAACATCTCTGCCTGAAGCAATGCCTTCTCGATTTCTTCTTCAGTCGCATTCTCTTTCCCAAACGCCACGTTCTCCCTGATCGTACGGGAAAAAAGCAAATGCTCCTGTGGCACATAGGCAATCTTTTCACGCAAAGCAGATAGCGAGATTTGTTCAATCGCTAACCCTGAGAAATATACCCGTTCATTCCCTAGTGGATATTGATGAAGAAGAAGGCGACACAATGTTGATTTCCCACTGCCTGTGCGACCAACAATTCCTAATGTCTCTCCTTTGTCTAGATGAAAAGAGACTTGTTTTAAGGCAGGTGTCTCTGCATTTGGATATGTAAACGTAAGCTGTCGCATCTCAATACTACCCGCTTCCACTTTTTGAACCAGGTTATGCTCGCCATCATCTTTTACTTCAGGCTCTTCTTCTAATATGGTGTACAAACGTTTTAGCGAAGCTCTTCCTCGCTGTAACACGTTGACCAAATAGCCAAATGCAAACATCGGCCAAATTAATAAGCCTAGATAAAGCTGAAAAGCAATTAGATCACCAAGGGAAATCTGACTGCTGATTACTAAAAAGGAGCCAAAACCCAAAGCAATCAGAAAACTAAAGTTAATAATGATGCTAACAGTTGGATCAAACAGTGCATCTATTTTAGCCACACTAACATTTCGTTGAAGCGTATGCTCACTCACCTGTTCGAATGCTTCTACATCTTTCTCTTCCTGAACGAAAGATCGTAATACTCTCACTCCGGAAATTGACTGCTGCACATGGTCATTTAGCGTACCGAAAGCTTCCTGCGCCAAAAAATAACGGTCATGGAGCAGTTTACCGTAATAAGCTGTCGCGATTGCAAGAAACGGCATCGGCAATAAGGCTGCAAGCGTTAATTTCCAGTCAACCGCAAAAATCATCATTGAGAGCGAAAGGATTGTCATACAAAGGGAGTCAACAAGCGTAAGTACGCCAAAACCTGCCGTTGCTTCAATGGCTGGAATATCATTCGTAGATACTGCCATTAAGTCTCCACTGCGATTCCGATGGTAAAAAGAAGGGGACATTCTCTCCATGTGACCAAAAAAGCGTTGACGCAACATTTTCTCCAACCGGAGTGATCCACCGAATAGCAAAGTCATCCAGCCATATCGTAGAGCATATAAAAAAATTCCCATACCAAGCATAACGCCAATGAATAACCACAACGTGCTTGCGGTCAGTTCTCCTGTCCGTATCTGATCAACCAGTATCCCAATCAAATAAGGAGGAATAAGCATCATCACACTAATCAAAACCAGGCTGGCGCATCCGAACAGATACCGTTTCCAGTATTTACGGAAAAACCAGCCCAGAAGTTTAAACGTTTCCAAAAAGGGGCACCTTCTCTCCACCGTCCTGCATGTACTTTGCCTATATAAGACGGCTCTGTTTTACTCTCTTCCATTCATGCTGTAGCATCCCATATACAGCGTGATCCACGTAATGGTCATACAGCCATTCATTTTCCCGAATAATTCCTTCTAGCTGAAAACCCAGTCTCTCTGGAATCGCTCGACTTTTCAGATTAATCGTTGCAGCCGCAATCTCTACTCGATGCAGATTCCATTCTCCGAAGATTACACGATCCAAATAAGCTTCTATCGCTTTCGTCATGATTCCTTTTCCTTGATACTCACTTCCAAGCCAGTAGCCAATCGTGGTTTTACAATGAGCCCATTTAATACCGTGAACGGCAATAGTGCCAGCTAAATTACCTTGATACCAGATTCCATAATGAAAACCTTGCTTATTCTTCGCCTGCTCCATTCCGAATCTAATAAATTGACGTGAATCCTCTACTCCCCTTACCGTATCAAGCCAAGGAAGAAATTCCTTTAAAAATTCCCGATTCCGATCTGTTAAATGGAACAAGGCAGAGGCGTCTTCTATTCTACATTGAATTAACATCAAATCAGCGGAAATCTCTATCGTATTCATCGTATCGTCTCCCATCTCGTTATCGCAATTTTTTCTATTCTAAAAGAAGGGTGAACATTTGTATATACTTTTTATGGAGAATCCAAAATAACTTTTCTTGAACAAATTTTCTTGTTCGGCTCTTGGAATGCTACTTCTTTAATTCGATATGCTCCATGCTTTTGATCAAATTTATAAATAGTGACAAACGTACCTAAGTGATCCGTATGCCATAGACCATATACATGCTGATGTGTGTGTATTTCTTTTTGATGATCTCCGTTGCTATCACGGAATTCGTAATGACTTACAGGATCAACCCATGCACGTAATCGCTTCAAAGATTCTTCCCTATTCTCGATGTCCATATATCGTTCTTTGGAAAGGGATAAGTGTGCCTTCAGGTCAGTCAACTTATCATGAAACTGTAGCTGATAACCTCCCAGATAGGTCATTTCGAACCGCTCCGTATCACGAGGATCGTATTGAATGAGGGAAGGGCTATGAAATATTTCAACCCATTTGCCTGTTTTACACGAAAAAACATGTAAGCCAACCGCATAAGAGCTTCCTACATGATAACGATAGACAAGTATTTCTTTTGCGTGGTCCCCTATCATATCTTTTAGTTCCATATCTGCTGCTGCATACCATCTTTCATTGTTTAGGGGGAACACCTGTCTCTCGGTTCTTACTTCCCATGACTTAGCGAATTTTGTAGATTTTTGATAGTGATGGGCAATTAACTTTACGTCACTCTTTGTATCTGTATGACATAAATAATCAGATAGTTGCTGAACCATCCAAATCGGTTCGATTTCCTTATTAACTGGTAGTTCTTGCGTAATAGTAGAAAATGCTAGTAGAGTAATGAAGGGGATGGGGAGTATGTTCATGCTGTTCATTTCCTTTCACCCTAGTTTTTGACTGTATGATTTCTCTAATACAATCTCCTAAACGAAAGAAAACATGCAATCGTTATGTTCAAAACAAGGATATTCATCCTACTTTGGTGGTGAAAACCAGCTTCTCTTTTCAATCTTCGTTGATTCTCCAAAACCCCTATCTCCCCACGATTCTTATATGCATCGCGCCAGCGTTTTAAGCATTTCTTAGGTTTCTCTTTACCGTTGATTTCTATGTTAAATCCAGCTCTAAGAAAGATCTCCATGGGTGTTTGCCTATCTTCGTAAGCCCTTACGGCCGCCAACTTAAAATCTGGGGCATATGTAATGCTTTTGTTCGTTACATTCTGAACATTAGGATTAGATTCTAGTTGTTTCAACTCATGCTCAGTAAAATGCTTTGAAGTACCTCTCGTTTTCTTCATAAATTCTTTCATCGCTCTTTTCTGATCAGTTGATAAAAACGCAAATGACCCGCCAGAGGGTCACAGTTCATCTTTATTAAAAATGGTTTCTTTTTATTTGCTTCTAAATTAAGAATTTACACGATATTTTTTATCAAACTTTATTCCAAAGCTACATTTACACTAAAAAAATGAAACCTAAAGTAAATGGAAAAATTTATATTTTTATATTTACTGTAATTCAGAACTATGTTAGGTTAAATATATAAAAAAATATAAAGAATGGTAAAAATGGAAAAAATTAAAAAAATTAAACTATTTTCATTAGCCACAGCAACAATTATTGGATCTTCTCTAGTAACTTCAGGTGAACTAACTGCAAATGCTAGTTCGGATACTAATACTGATAATATTCAAGGTGCCTACTACTATATTGATGGCGTTGAATATGAAGTTCCAACAGAAGAAATTACTAATTTTGTAAGTAAAGATAATGTTACAAATTTACCACATGATTATTCCATGGATTCAGTATCCCAGAATATAACCCCTACTACAGCGTGTGATCCAACATGGGTATTTAGCGGTAAGAGAACAGATAGTGGTTTTCAACTTGGAAAATCTGGTACTAAAGTGATTAATAAGACAAAAGATAATCTAACTGAAGTATCTTCACTTTCTACTGATACGTCAGTTACAGGGAAAGTAACTGGGAAAAGTGGAGTCAATTGGGGAGTAATAAAAGGAGAAGTAGGGTTTGAAATAGGAGGAAGCGTAACGTGGAAGACACATGAATCAACTAGTATCACTGTAAGACCTGGCGATTGGGGATGGATTGATTATGGTGCACACACTGAGACTTGTAAAGGTGAATACTATTATGTAACAAATACATGTAAAATACAAGATAATGTAAACATAGAAGTTAAAGGTCCAAAATATAAAGCCAAATTAGCAAAAACGGAAAAATATTAATAACAGTTAGGAGGGGAGTTATTTGAATGAGATTTAAATTACTTTTACTTTTATTACTCCTATTTATATTTGTTTTCTTATTAGGATGTCAGCAAGAAAATATAAAAAGCCAAAATATAGAAACAATAATTCAAAATAAAAATATTCCTAATAAAGAATCTGAGGCAACTAAAGATAAAGAAGTGGAGTCGGTAACAGTACTTGAATCACCTGAAAATATCTCCTCCCCTTCGGGAAGCTATAATACATCAGTACGAAGTCACATTTAAGGATGGAAAAAAAGCAAATCCCGAAAAAAATTCTGTAATTTTCGAAACTACACTAGGTAGTAGTAGTATAGTTGCTATTCGTTCCCCTGAAGGGAAAAATAATTATGCGATTTTTCTCTATGAGTTTAATAATAAATGGATTATTAATGGGTTTCAAAGGTTACAAGGAGGTAAAGATTTCTCAGATAAAGAAGGATTAGATTTACCTATGGGAAAGTTCAATGCACTTAACTTAAAAATACCAGAAAAAAATATAAAACTTTGGACATTTGCAGATGAAAAAGTAATAGTTACAATCACCGTATATAATCGAGTTCCTTTTGTTGAAAGTTCTAATTCCGAAAAAATTTCTTTAAGCAATGGGAATGAAGCGTATATTACTACTGATCGGTTAAAAAATAAGTATTTGTATTATTTTGATACCGGAAAAACAATTGTTGTTTCAGGAAATGTAAGTGAACAAAAAATTATTAATTTAGCAAATTCCTTGCCAACTGTTGATTCTACATTTTTCCCCTAGCCCTGAAATAGATCAATCGACTGCCCTACTTTCATGGAGAAGACCAGCTTCTCTTCACTCTTCGCTAAAAGTCTTCGCCCTACGAGGGATTAGACTGTCCGCTCCGTGTGAAAAGAGAAGCTGGTTTTTCATGCTGTAGATTTTGTATCTAGTTTGTTAACCCCCTGAAGCCCTTTGCAGAAGAAGCATATTTTTTGTCCAGAACTATGTAAGGTCCTACTTAGCTACTCGGCAAAGAGTGCGGGTTAAAAAGTGCAATCCTTGGGACACTGCATAGCAATATCTCCATTTTGCACTTTCCGCACTCTTTGCCGAGTAGCGGACAGTCTTCGCCCCCTTGCTGGACCTTAACGAGTTTGCAGACAAAAAATGTGCTTCTTCTGCGCCCACTACAGTAGTACTTTCCTACAGTAAAAAAGGAGCACCTCCCTAAAAACCAGAAAAAAAGCTACCCTTACAGAGCAGCTTACTTTGGGTAGTTTCACCCTTCCCTCATCCTACTACCTATCGTACTGCTATCTGCTTCGCAACTCTACGTACGAGCTCCGTCACATCGGAAATCTCCTCAATCCCATTACGTTCTAACACCAGTGCCTGACCTATTTCCAATGCAAGTCTCTCTGCTTCTGCACGTTTTTCTTCATCAGGAATATTGTTCAGATCTGCCACGCCAGCAAGACCAATGACACGGCGCAATACTTTACATCCCGCGTATCCTACTGCATCCTGCAACAGATTTAGCACATAATCCTGCCATAAATCAGGTACTCGCGCGCTTCTTTCTTCTGCATGAATATGCCATAAACGAACAAATTGGGATACGAACTCATTCCACACAGCTTCTACTGTATCTAGAAGATACTCCCGATATTCCTCACGATCTGCTTCATCATTCTTTAATCCATGCTGACCTGCATAATTAAGTAGTAGATTAGCAATTACTGCCCCAATGTCGAAGCCCATCGGACCATAATAAGCGAATTCAGGATCAATCACCTTGGTAGAGATTTTGGTGACAAAGATGCTTCCTGTATGCAAATCCCCATGCAATAAGGCTTCTGCTTTCGTCAGAAAACCGAATTTCAGCTTCGCAATCTCCTTGCGTAATTCATGATTCTCCCAAATTGCCTCTACCTCAGGTCTAATCAATGGATTAAAGTTATTTGTCTCATGATCCTCATACGGATCTGTAAACACCAAATCTTCTGTTATTTTACATAGCTCTGGGTTGATAAATTGGCTTACGTTAGCCTTTTTCTCATACGGATGTAAGCCTATATCTGAGGTGAAAAATAGCGTTTGGGCGAGAAAAGTACCTATTTGCTTAGCAAATAGTGGATACTTTTCACCTTCAATCAAGCCTTTTCGTAGTAAGGTATGGTTACCCACGTCTTCCATGATGGTAAGGGACAGCTCGCTGTCATGATGGAATACTTCTGGCACTAAATCATTCACCAGTTTTCGTTGAATCTGCAACGCTTCTGCTTCAATCCTAGAACGATCCAGGGTTAACGGCCAGGATTCTCCTACCACACGTGCATAAGGTAGTGCCTGTTTCACAATGACACTCTTGTCCGTCCCATCCTCTTTGATTCGAAAAACAAGATTTAGGTTCCCATCACCGATTTCCTGACTAACCAGATTGCTATTTGCAGGAAAAATCCCATCTATTTTTTGTACGTAATCAACGACTTCTTTTTCTGATAATGCACGATATCCCATCTTCTTTCGCCCCTTTTTCCCATCTACCTTTTTTCTGATACATGTGCAATGATCTTCTCATATGTTGGTAACAGACAGAGTCTTCCATCCATTTCAGCAATCAACCGATATTGAATGAGATCCTGAACATGATAAGGATTAATCCGTTCCCTTACCTCATCCTGAGTAAGTACGCTCCAACCTGATTCCTGTTTGGAAACAAACCAGTCTTTGCCCCGAAAGCGAACCCAGGTATGACTATAATCGCAGCCAGTCGAGAATAACCGGGATCTTACTACATACTCGTCACCATGCTCCATAGCTAATAGAAAAAGAATGCGATATGCTTCTTGCCAGTTTGTAGCAAGCAAAAGATGCCAGGAACCACTTTCCTGTTGTGTTAAATTTGTGCTTATGTGACCAAAGGCATGCTGTAAGGCATTGCGAGCACTTCCTTCTTCCACAGCAATCTGACCAATCTCTTCGAACTGACCAAGTAAATACGAGGCAAAGGAAGTCCAGTCATGATCTCTATTTATCCGTGCCTCCTGGTGTTGAATTCGAAACGCTTTCGCTAATTCCTTGTATCGACGATATGATCGAAGCATCACCCAATATTTATGTTCTGCCCAGATTTGTTCACACCAAGCTTTGCTAATTGAAGAAAAAGAAAACCTCTTTTCCAAAGAAAAGAGGTCATTTGTACACGTTGTAATCACGCTACGTTTCCCCCTTATCTACCAGAATAAATTTGTATCTGCAGGAATTAGCACCGTGCACATCCCAATTATTACTGGGGATATGTCGGTTGCTGGGTTTCATCGGGCCAGTCCCTCCACCGTCTCTGGATAAGGTATCCATTATGAAATTATTCATTATCGATCATGAACTCATCATTGACAAGTCAAAGTCTTTACCAAGAAATATACACATGCACAAACTTTCTGTCAAATATTTTTTCATCCAAGAAGGGATTGACTCTTTCGGAAAAAAGAATTAAGATTTTCAGCAAGCAACTTAAAGTTTCTGAATTTTACCAAATCCATAATACTCTTATTGTGAGAAGGCGGAGGGACTGGCCCTATGATGCCCGGCAACCCTCGCATCTGCTTATTCGGATGCGAAACGGTGCTAAATCCTGCGTATAGTTATTTTTTGCTATACGAGAAATAAGAGAAGAAGCCTGTATATAAACAGATGCCTCCTTCTCTTGAAGGGGGCTTTTTTTCGTATCAGAATGATTACCCTTCCGAACATTCCATATCGAAATCAACTTAATCATAAATAAAGGAGGCGCCTTATGAGTACGGAACGTATTTTGGTCACCTACTTAACGCAAGCAAAAGATTTACAGAAAAAAGCAGAAGGCATTGCGGTTGGCATGACCGTCGGTTCCTGGACCGACCTACCACTCGCTAAACAGGAGCAGCTACGTAGTTATTTGGGAGAAGTAGCTCATATTGCTCCGCTCGATGTACTCGAAACAGGAGAAACACGCGGATTAATCACGATTAGCTATCCTTCCGCTTGTTTTACTCCCGATATCCCCTCTTTGTTAACCGGAGTTTTTGGCAAGCTTTCCATGGATGGCAAAATCAAGCTTCTTGATATATCATTGCCTCCCGCTTTCTTAGAACGTTTCTCTGGCCCAAAATACGGTATTCATGGTGTTCGTGAACGCCTTGGCGTGTTCGATCGACCGTTGTTTATGAGTATTTTCAAGTCATGTACGGGTCTTTCACTTGAGGAACTGGAAGTGCAATTTCGCGCTCAGGCAGAGGGTGGCGTTGACCTGATTAAAGATGATGAGATCTTCTTTCAAGATGATAAAGCACCATTCCTTACCCGAATCAAGCGGTTTAAGGAAATCGGGGAAGATGTAGCACAAAAAACAGGAAAACCCGTCTTATATGCTGCCAACCTGACCGGACCTAGCACGAAACTGATAGATAAAGCAAAGCAAGCGATCGAAGCAGGTGCCTCCTGCCTGCTTTTCAATGGTCTCGTTTACGGTTTAGACCTGTTACAACAGCTTGCAGAAGATCCAGATATTACTGTGCCCATCATGGCTCACCCAGCTTTAGCTGGTGCTTTTTATCCAAGTGCCGATTATGGCATTGCCGCACCTCTACTGCTAGGCACCTTACAACGATTAGCTGGTGCTGATCTTGTTCTTTTCCCATCACCATATGGAAATGTAGCGATGGCCCAGACCGATGCCAGCCAACTTGTTCAACAATTGATCAGCTCATCCGGTTCCTTGAAACCTTCCTTCCCTGTCCCTTCCGCTGGAATTCACCCGGGAATGGTACCGAAGCTTTATCAGGATTTTGGCTTAGATCAGGTTATTAATGCCGGGGGCGGTGTACATGGTCATCCCAAAGGCGCTGCTGCTGGTGGAACTGCTTTTCTAGCTGCCATCGAAGCCACACTGCAAGGAAAAAAATTATCTGACACAGCAACCGAGCATGAAGCATTGCGACTGGCACTAGATAAATGGGGAGGACATTCATGACGAAGCAACTCGTACTCTTTTGTGATTTTGATGGAACTATTACAGAAAAAGATAATATCGTAGCGATCATGCGTCAGTTTAATCCTCCTGGATGGGAAGAGTTAACGGAACAAATTCTCAGCCAAAAAATCTCCATTCAGGAAGGGGTAGGCAGGTTATTTGCCTCGATACCCTCTTCTCAAAAAGAGGAGGTCACACAATTTGCCCTCTCACAAGCAACGGTTCGTGAAGGCTTCGGTCCCTTCGTTCAATACTGTGAGGAGTACGATATTAAACTGCTCATAACAAGCGGAGGCATTAACTTTTTTGTGCACCCAATCCTTGAACCGTTTAACCTGACAGGACCAGTTTTCTGCAACGGAAGTGATTTTAGCGAGGAACAAATCCGCATTACCTGGCCTCACCCATGCGATGAACATTGCCAGAATAACTGTGGTATGTGTAAAACAACCATTTTGCGAAGCTATGATGCAAGCCTATATACACGTGTTGTGATTGGCGACAGTATTACTGATTTGGCAGCATCCCGACTCGCTGATTATGTCATTGCCCGTTCTTTGCTACTGAAAAAATGTGAAGAAGAGAACTTACCATATCAGCCTTTTACAACGTTTTACGAGGTTATTGACGCTGTAAAAAAAAGTCAAGTGAAATTGGGGGTTTCGTGATATGAGTGTGACATTGGAACAACGTAATAAAGCGTTTAAACAGCTAGATGAGGTAAAATTGGAGTTCGCCCGTCGTGATTGGTTCCCAGGAACAAGCGGTAATCTGTCCATTAAGATTTGTGATATACCCTTACAATTCGCCGTAACAGCGAGCGGCAAGGACAAAACAAAATTGACTCCTGAGGATTACCTGATCGTAGATGGTGATGCTACTCCTGTCGAACCTACCACGTTAAAGCCGTCCGCTGAAACCTTGGTTCATGCGGTGGTTTACCAGAACATCCCTGATGCTGGCGCATGCTTTCACGTCCATACCATCCCTAACAATGTCATCTCAGAAATTTATGCGAGTCAGGGCTTCTTTCACATTCGTGGACAGGAATTAATAAAAGGTCTGGGATTATGGGAAGAGAACATTCTTCTTCAAGTGCCAATTGTAGAAAATTATGCTGACATCCCTAAACTCGCAGCAGCAATCAAAGAGGCAATCCGTCCCGGAATACCAGGTGTCTTGATTCGCAATCATGGCATTTATGCCTGGGGACGCAATGATTTTGAGGCTAAGCGTCATGTAGAGGCTTTTGAATTCCTCTTTGAATATCAGCTCCGTCTCTTGCAAGTATCACAAGCTAACTCCGCGGCTACTAGCATAGCCATCTGATCGTTCAATTCAATCATTATCCGAATAATCAAAATACGAAAAGTGAGGGACGCTCCCATGGCAAAAGTACGTTTTCATGACAACAATGAATATCTGGAAGATCAAACAGCAGTTGAGGATTTTCTTGCTTCACAGGAAGTGATTTATGAGCATTGGGGAGTTAATAGACTTGACGCAGAACTGCGTAGCAATTACTCCCCTAGTGAAGAAGATAAGCAACAAATCCTGGATGCCTTTAAACCTGAGATCACAGCAATCAGCGACCGTCGTGGATACAAAACAGCAGATGTAATTGTTCTAAGCGACTTAACACCACAGTTAGATGAAAAGCTGAAAAACTTCGTCAAAGAACACCATCATACGGATGATGAAGTACGTTTCTGTGTAGATGGTCACGGTATCTTTGCTATTAAAGGAAAAGATGGTCGTTACTTCGATGTTCAGCTCTCAGCTGGTGATTTGATTTCTGTCCCACCCTCCTATCGCCACTACTTTACCTTGATGGATGACCGTAAAATTATCGCCATCAGATTATTCGTAACCCCTGCTGGCTGGGAAGCCATTTATTAAATGAAAAAAGAGTCTTGATCGGTTTGTTGATCAAGACTCTTTTTTATGTTTGCTATAAGCTATGCTTGCAATTAAAGAGCTGGCATAGGTTCAATTTCAGGTTTTACTTCAACTACGATTTTCATTGCTTGACCGATTGCAGGGTTACTCTTTGTTACCACTGGACCATAGAAGCCGTATACTTTTGATCCATTGCGCAGTGCTTCCAAATTTAAAGGAGCGTTGTTTTTTGCATCGATGATTTGAGTATCTTCAGTGATAGTTAGAGCGATCGTATCATAGGATTGATCGTTTAGTTTTTCACCTTTGATTACTAGTCTTTGTGTACCATCAGCTAATTTTTTCAAGTCAAAGTCAACTACTTCACCGAATGTACCTAGAACAACTGGTGCAATTTCTTCGTCCATTACCACGATTTTCTCTGCATTGGTCATTGGAGGAAGGCTCATTGTCATAAAGTTAGATGTTACTGTTTCAATAGATTGACCCAATTTCAGATCTTCTACTTTCAACGCTTCATTTTTTTGATTAACGATTACAGTTTCATCTGTGATGTTCAGACGAATACCGTTACTGTTACCATTCATCAAAATTTCGCCTTGTAGCTTGCCATCTTTATTTTCCAGGTTGATGTTTGTAATGCTACCTTTTTTAGCTACTTGTTGCATTTCATCGTTGATTTGGATTGTTCCATCTTCCCCTACGACTACTTGTTTTTGTAATACTTTTTCAAAGAAATCTAGTGGAACATAAGTAGTACCTGCTTTCATAGCCGGTGCTTTTCCAAGTTTAATGCTCATTTTCGCAAAGTTATAGTTATCTTGACCTACTGTAACAGTCGTCCATTGAGCACCCTTTGTCATTTCAGTGGTTTTTGTTTTTTGATTCCAGGTTACTTCATAACCTAGTTTTTCAGTGATCGTACGAAGCGGTACCATGATTACACCTTTATCTCCAAAAACTTCCCCAGTCACTTTTTCACCATTAATTACTATAGAAAAATCTTTATTTGCTCCTTCTTTAATTGTCACTTGTGCAGAAATTGGTGTAACAGCAGCTGGTGCTGCATAAGCAGTAAGAGAACCGGTAGCAACTACCGCTGTTAGCATTGCTGTGCTTAGGATTTTCATAGATTTATTCATTGTGTTTACCTCCAGTGATTGTTGTTTCTATTGTTTTCTTCGTTGCAGCAATGTTGTTTCTTTGTTGCTGTCTAACTCTTTGACGACACGTACTTTTGAAACGTTTCATAGAAAAAATAACTTTTTTTCGTGGTGTTAATTTCTTTATTTCGTGTGTTCAAACTCATTCTATTAAGCGAGAATTACATTTATATTTGAGAATTACATTTATATTTATTGAAAACGACACCAATGTCGTTTAATATGATAACTATAAAAAGAGTATCGTTTCTATTTTATTCCTATCAAAGGAGATGAAATTTTTTGTCACCAAAAGTAAGTGAAGCCTATAAAAAAGAAAAAAAAATAGACTTATTGCGAGCAGCGAAACGTGTGTTTATTAATAAAGGATATACTCACGCTACTATGCAAGATGTTATGGATGAATCCGGAATGTCCAGAGGTGGGCTTTATTCCTACTTTAATCATATCGATCATCTTTTTATGGAAGTGCTCCAGTTTGAGGATCAGGAAGATATCTTATTTTTCGAACCGTCTGATGAGTATCCTTTATGGACTCAGTTAACCGAGTGGCTTCGTCTACAACAAAAAAATATAGAAGGGATCAATAACTCCCTCGTTCGAGCTAAGGCAGAATTTTTTCTTACATCCAATTATGCTCGTGATAAAGAAAACTACCCTTACATCACAGAGCGTTATGACAATATAAAAAATGCGATCAAAGGATTTATACAGAAAGGAATAAAGCAAGGTGAGTTTCAACCTATTTTGGACCCAGAGCACATTGTCCTTTATTTTATTTCTTTTATAGATGGATTAATGTTAGACACCTTTCAGTTAGGTTCACAAAAAACGGATGTTAAGGTACAGCTAACAGCCTTTCAATTTTCATTGAAAGCGATGCTTTTACCCGTAGGCGAAAAATAATGTAGAAAAAGAGGAGTGTCTATTTATGATCTTTCAGTCACCCAAAATCGTGATGAGAAAAATGACAGCAAACGATGCTGAGCTTTATCATGTCTGGCGAAATGACACGGAAGTTATGCAGTCTACCAGCCCTTTTTTAGATTTGTATCATATGGAAGAAACGAGAGATTTTGTGAACCACGTTATACTTGGTTCACATGCTTCCAAGAGCTACATTATACTGGACAAAAAATCAAATACACCTATCGGCATTACTTCATTAGTAAATATCGACTTTAAAAACCGTAACGCCGAATGCATTATTGATATCGGAGAAAAAAGTCATTGGGGGAAGGGATTTGGAACGGAAGCCATGACGTTACTCCTTGATTATGCTTTTCATGAAATGAACCTGCACCGAGTTGCATTACGAGTCTTTTCCTTTAACAAACAAGCTATTACGTTGTATGAAAAATTGGGGTTCAAACATGAGGGGGCATCCAGACAAAGTATGTTTAGAGGCGGTGTTTGGCATGACATCATTTACATGGGACTATTACAAAATGAATACATAGAGAGGAAACCACACGTGGGAGTTTCATTCAAAACTCAATGAAGTCAGCTTTCCTATTTTGCAAACTGTATGAAAAGCAAACAAGCTGCCGAAGTTATCTTCGACAGCTTGTTGCCCATATTTATAAAGCTAACTCTTACACTACATATCCATCTGCTTCAAGAACTTTGGCAGTAATGGTACGTTTTGCTTGAATGATATTGAATGAATCACGGCGAGTTAGTTTTTTCAGGATGGAGAGGCGCATACGTAGGTCGTCGCCTTCTTCCATTGCAGCTAGTGCTTCCTTCGCTCCTGCTTCAATGCGATCAAATGCTTCCTGAACGTAAACAGCGGTCATTGTCAGCTTATGCTGTTCTTTCTCTTCACCGTTTTTCACGAGCGCTTTTTCTGTACGTTTTACTACGCTGTCCATGGAGTATAGCTCAATCAGCATATCTGCAGCGATGGACAAGAGCTCCTGCTCTTTTTCCAACTCTTTTTGGTATTTCATTAAAGCTGAACCCGCTACCATCAGGATGATTTTACGAGTGACATCAATCAGGTGCTTCTCCACAGCAAGGGGTGCATCTTCAATTTCTTCAGGATAGTAGCTCATTAGCTCATCCTGAAGACCAGCAGCTGCTTGCAAAAGAGGTAGTTCACCTTTCATTGCTTTTTTCACCAGCGTACCTGGAATGAGTAGGCGATTAATTTCATTCGTACCCTCGAAAATTCGGTTGATGCGCGAGTCACGGTACATATTTTCAATTTCATATTCAGACATGAAGCCGTACCCACCATGGATTTGCAAGCCTTCATCCACGCAGAAATCAAGAACCTCAGAGCCAAACACCTTATTAATGGAACATTCAATAGCGTATTCAGCGATTGCTTTTGCTACCTCACGACCATCATTTGCTTTTTCACCCAGGCTGGAGAGAGAAATGTCAAACAGACCAACCGTACGGTACACAGAGCTTTCAGCTGCGTATACTTTCGCTGCCATGCTAGCCAGCTTATTTTGGATCAATGGGAAGTTAGCAATCGGTGTCTTAAACTGCTTGCGCTCCTTCGCATATTGAGCTGCGATGTCTACAGCACGCTTGGCTGAGCCTACTGTTCCTACCGCCAGCTTATAGCGTCCCACATTCAGGATATTGAAGGCAATTACGTGCCCTTTCCCAATCTCACCAAGCAGATTTGTTACGGGAACCTGCGCATTATCAAAAATGACTGTACGAGTAGATGAACCCTTGATACCCATTTTTTTCTCTTCTGGACCAAAGGAAACTCCTGGGAAGTCACGTTCCACAATAAATGCTGTGAATTGTTCGCCATCAATCTTTGCATAAACGACAAACACATCAGCAAAACCTGCATTGGTAATCCATTGTTTTTCACCATTCAAAATATAGTGTGTGCCATCCTCTGATAAACGAGCAGTAGTTTTAGCCCCGAGTGCATCAGAACCAGAACCAGGCTCAGTTAAGCAGTATGCTGTCAGGCGATTACCTGTTGCAAGATCTGGCAGATAGCGAGTTTTTTGATCTTCATTTCCAAAATATACAATTGGTAAAGATCCGATTCCTACATGAGCACCGTGACTAAGTCCGAAGCTTCTGGCACGAGCAATTTTTTCCGTAATTAATGCAGAGCTGACTTTGTCCAGGCCGATTCCGCCGTATTCCTCTGGAACATCAGCTCCGAGAAGTCCCAATTCACCAGCTTCCTTTAATAAGCGAACCGTATGTTCAAACTTGTGCTGCTCGATCTCTTCCAGATGAGGTAGAACCTCATTTACTACGAATTCTTCCGTTGTTTTGGCGATCATTATTTGTTCTTCCGTATAATCCTCTGGTGTATATACATCATCCAGCGAGCCTTTTTCTATAAGAAAGCTACCACCGCGCACGATTTCTTTTACATCAGACATGTTCATCTCTCCCTTGCAAATTATTATCGATTCGATATGATTTACACCATTTCAAAAACGCCTGCTGCACCCATACCTCCGCCGATACACATGGTAACGACGCCGTATTTTGATTGACGCCGTTTCATCTCATTCAAGAGAGAAACCGTAATTTTAGCACCTGAGCACCCAAGTGGATGTCCGAGAGCGATTGCTCCACCGTTTACGTTAACCTTCTCCTGATCTAGTCCCAATTCACGAATAACCGCGAGAGACTGGGAAGCGAATGCTTCATTCAGCTCGAACAAGTCCACATCATCTACAGTTAGACCAGCTTGCTTCAAGGCTTTTGGAATCGCTACGACAGGACCAATCCCCATTACATCAGGATCGACGCCACCTACCGTAAAGGAAAGGAGTTTAGCAATTGGCTTGATTCCTAGCTCCTCAGCTTTTTCTCTAGCCATCAGGATAACTGCGGCTGCACCATCGCTGGTTTGCGAAGAATTGCCTGCTGTAACAGAACCCTTCACATGGAAAGCTGGACGTAATTTTCCTAATGTTGCAACATTACTGTCAGCACGAACGCCTTCATCAGTATCGAAGACAAATTCCTTTTCATGACGCTTTCCTTCATCATCTACGTGCACCTGTTTCACTGTAACGGGCACAATTTCATCTTTAAACTTACCTTCTGCTATGGCTGCAGCTGCACGCTGATGGCTTTGTACAGCAAACGCGTCCTGATCCTCACGACTGATATTGTAACGCTCGGCCACACGCTCCGCTGTGTGTCCCATGCTCATATATGCTTCTGGCATAGTCTCCACCAGCGTTTTATTAAGAGCAACCTTATTTCCTACCATTGGTACTAGACTCATGCTCTCCACACCGCCAGCAATAATCACATCGGCTCCTCCACACATGATTTGCTGAGCGCCATAAGCAATGGTTTGCAGACCGGACGAACAGAAGCGATTGATGGTAAGGCCTGAAACATTGGTTGGTAATCCTGCTCGCAGTGCAATCAATCTTGCCATATTCGTCCCTTGCTCTGCTTCTGGTACAGCGTTACCGATAATTACATCTTCTATTAAAGACGGGTCCAATTGCGGAACACGTCGTAATAAATCTTGTATGACATATGCACCCATATCTACGGGATTCACATCTTTTAACGAGCCGCGTTTTGACTTACCGACAGCAGTCCTTGAACCGGCTACGATAACTACTTCTCTCATGCTTTCTCCTCCTTCTGGGTACCGTTATTAATTGCGCAACGGTTTGTTTTTTGTAATCATATGCTGCATACGTTGTTGGGTTTTTTGTGTTTTCACCAAATCAAGAAAGCCTTTTCGCTCCAGTTCCAAAATGTACGTTTCGTTCACAATCGTACCTGCTGGCACGTCTCCACCTGACATGATGTAGGCGATCTTGCTGGCAATTAGCTCATCGTGCTCACTGATCATGCCACTTTGACGTAAGCCGTAAATGTTCTGACGCAATGTTGCGTACCCACTTTCACCAATCACTGGAATCTTGCGTTCTACAGGCGGAGAATAGCCTTGTCTATCCAGCTCGAGAACTGCTTGTTTTGCATCATACAGGAGATGATCCTGATTGATGGAGACACGGTCACTCGATCTCATATATCCTAATTTGATAGCTTCCTTACCACTGGTTGATACCTTCGCCATAGCGATTGTTTCAAATGCACGAGCTACAAAGGGTAACAAATCTACAGGCATTGTTGTGTTGGCTGGAATATTCTCCATGGAACGGAATAACATCTCCTTCGTTCCTGCCGCTCCCGGTAATACGCCTACTCCAACCTCTACAAATCCCAGATACGTTTCTGCAGCCAGTTGCACTTGGTCTGCAAGATAACAAACCTCCACTCCGCCACCCAATGTCATGCCGAATGGTGCTGCTACAACGGGACGTGGCATGGTGCGTACTCGTTTAATCGTTTGGTAGAATTTCTTTTGCAACATTTCTAGCTCGAACCAGTTCTCATCCTGTGCTTCCATGAGAGCCATGCCCAGATTTAGACCAACGGAGAAATTCTTACCTTGATTACCAATCACCATTCCTGTAAAGTTCTTCTCTACTTCATCTGCCGCTTTATTAAACATGTGCAGAATATCTACCCACAAGGTGTTATTCAGGCTGGTAAATTCGAAACAAGCTACTCCATCACCAATATCAATCAGAGAGGCACCTGCATTTTTCACGACAACCTTGCCCTGTTCTTTCAGTGCAGCCAGATTTATGATTTCCTTATTTTCTTCCATTCCTTTATAAGTGCCGCCAATATGGAAAGCTGCTACTATCCCTGCTTCCTTTTGATAAAAGGAAGTCTTACCGCTTGTGAGTAGCTCTTCTACGAGAGCTGGAATTTGCTCTCCTTCTTCTCTCATGCGAGCAACTGATTTTTCAACGCCAATGGCATCCCATGTTTCAAAAGGACCCATTGTCCATCCGAAGCCCCATTTCACTGCTTTGTCGATAGCAACGATGTCATCAGCGATTTCCGGAACTTTGGAAGCTGCATATAGCAATGTCTTCTTCAATACATTCCACACGAATTCGCTGCCTTTATCCTTGCCATACACAAGGGCTTTGTGTTTTTCTGCCAGTGTTTTTCCCTGTTTGGCAGCTTCAAGTGAAGGAAATTTAGATTTTATGCGTGGTCGATACTCTAACGTTTCCTGATCGAGCACCATGATTTCTTTACCTTGTTCTGTTTTTACCTGTTTAAAAAATCCTTGTCCGCTCTTCTGACCGAACCAGCGATTTTCAACCATCTTCGCTAACAGTTCAGGAATCTCAAATACTGCTTGTTCCTCTGGATCGTCAGAGTTATCACGAACGTTTTTAGCAACATGCACATACGTATCAAGTCCAACTACATCTAATGTACGGAACGTTGCACTTTTTGGACGTCCGATAACAGGTCCTGTCAAAGCATCTACTTCATCAGCACCAAGCCCTAAACGAAGCATCTCTTGAATGGAAACCTGCAATCCGTACGTTCCTATGCGGTTAGCGATAAAGTTAGGGGTGTCTTTGCACAGGACTGTTCCTTTTCCTAGTACAAATTCACCGAAGTGCATCATATAATCAACCAAAACGGGATCAGTCTGATCTCCCGGAATGATTTCTAATAACTTCAAATATCGAGGTGGATTGAAGAAATGCGTTCCTAGGAAATTATTTTTGAACTCTTCTGAACAATCCGCTGACATCTCATTGATCGAAACACCTGATGTATTGGAGGAGACGATTGTACCTGGCTTGCGATGCGCTTCAATCTTGGCGAAAACCTGTTTCTTAACAGCCAAATTCTCAACGACAACTTCGATAATCCAGTCTACCTCTGCCAGTTTTTCCAGATCATCTTCCAAGTTACCTACCGTAATGAGTCCGATGGAATCCTTGTCATACAGGGGAGCCGGCTTTTCTTTTAACAAACGGTCTTTCCCTGTCTGAGCAATTCGGTTACGTACCGCTGGATGCTCCAGAGTCAGACCTTTCTTTTGCTCTTCTTCTGTCAACTCACGAGGTACAATATCGAGTAAATATGTAGGGATGCCTACGTTGGCTAGATGAGCAGCGATTCCAGCTCCCATTACCCCTGAGCCCAATACAGCAGCTCTCTGAATTTTGCGTTCCATGAAGTCTCCTCCTTTGTTTCTCATTGGTATAACTGGGGTGAACAGCAATGAATGGTTCATTTTATAAGGAAATCATCAAGTTTATGACACTTGAATGAATACTCATTCATTATCTGTTTACAAAAAAATTCCACTTGTTATTCGCCTTATTTTCGACGCTTGTGGAATGGATGAACACGACAACTGAATGATCGTTCATTTTTTATTGTAAACGAATTTAGAACCTGTTGCAATGAAAAATTCAGAATTTATAAACGATTACTTCAAAATAGACTGATTAGAAAAAGCCATTGTTTTGAAACCGAAATCAATCTAGATTTCGGTTTTTCTTATTGGGCTAAAGGGCGGGTTTAGATGAATAAGAAGCTAGCTATTTGATAGCAAAAGGTACTCTACTTTTGATAAACAAAATTCTTTTTCACTAAATTTAAGCCAAACTAGTAGCCTAATCGTCTAATAGGTATATGACAGAAAATAAAGAAGGTGATGATTATGAATACGCTAGTAAAGAAAGCACAAAAAGGAAATGACAAAGCTTTTTTACAACTATTTCAAATGTATGAACAAGATATTTATAGAATTGCTTATGTATATGTTAAAAATGAAGAAGATGCTTCAGATGTGTTACAAGAAGTGGCTTATCGTTCTTTTAAAAACATCCATACAGTAAGGGAAGCATCGTATTTTAAAACATGGTTAATCAAAATAACCATTAGTTGTGCTATTGATTCATTAAGGAAAAATAAGAATATTGTTCAACTAAATCCAAATTATGAAGAATTTCTTGGAGCAAGTAATGAAGATATACCTCTTACCTTATCCATACAGGAGTTAATTAATGGTTTAAATGAAAACGAAAAAAGTGTAGTGATATTGAAGTATTATAAGGATTTCTCATTTAAGGATATTGCAGAAACCCTTGATATACCTCTAGGTACGGCAAAATCAGTTTTATATCGTGCATTGGATAAGCTTCGAAAAAGTATAAAGGAGGTTGGAGTTAATGAATAACAAGGTCAAACAAGAAATGGAAAGAATTAAAATTCCGGCTGATATACATGAACGTGCTAAGTTAGGAGTGAAAAAAGTGAAATCTGAACAAAGAAGAAGATTCAAAAAACCACTTGTTGCCTTTAGTGCAGCTGCAATTGCAGTAGGTGTATTAGTCGGTTCCGCTTCGGTTTCACCAACAATGGCAAATTTCGCTTCTACCATCATTAATTCAATTTTTAGCGAATCTGGAAATAAAGGATTGGAGCAAGTTAGTAAACTAGGGTTAACAGATATGGTCGGCGAAACAAAGGTTGCAGGAGGAACAGCACTTACAGTCACTGAATTGTTCTATGAGGGTAGTAAGATTACTATTGGATATTCGTTCGAAACAAAAAAACAGTTGAGTGACGATCATCATTTAGGTGTAGAAATCAAGATTAACAATGAAAGTGTAAGTTATTCTGGTGGTCAAAAAGAACAACAAATCGATCCAAACCATAGAACTGGATTAATCGATTTCGAACTACGAGGAAATGATGTAAAGGATAAATTTGATCTTGGTTTGGCTTTCACGGGAGAAAATGGTGAGAAATGGGAATTCACTCTTCCTGTACAAGCTCATACTAACATTAAGACTGTTGCGATTGATACTAAACAGACTGTTAACGGAAATAATGTAACTATTTCTGATTTAAAAATTAGTCCAGCAGGTTTAGTAATAGCTTTCCAGTCGGATTCTGCGATAGATAGTAATCATTTGATGAGCTATTTAGATTTCAAAGTGGTAGATGAAAAAGGAAATGAAATTGGTTCCCATTCTGGGGGAACTATGGGAGAAATAAAAGATGGAAGATATTATTATTCTGGCAATCGTTATTTTGACCCGATTGGTGATGATGTGAAAGAGTTGACAATTACTCCATATTTAGTATTACCTACCGGTGGTGGTGGAGTTGAAATCGATCAAGACGGGAAAGAAAAAGTGATTGAATTTAAACCAATTAAAGACGATATAACATTTAAGACTTTCAAGGTTAAACTACCTTAATAGTGGTAATTTATAGGGCAGTAACTCAATAGAGTATAGAATAATCCAATAGAATATTTTACGAGGGTGTTTTGGTGAATCTATTTCAAAACACCCTCTTTTTTTATCCGATTATCAAGGTTATTAGTATCAATTCGATCAAGCTTTCTTGTAAAGCAACATCAGACCACTTCGTCGGTACGATTCTTCTTTTACTTTAGTAAATTGCTACCTGTTTATTTTTTCAATTCACCTTGCAGCAGCCGAGGTAATTCGGCCATTTTCAATGGTCAATAGAACTGGTGAAGCAAGCTTTCCAATTCCAGAAATAGATCCGTCTACCAGTATTTGACCCGATGCCGTACCTTCTAGTGGTGCAATATATGCTTCTCCCGAAGGCCCAGGATAACCCCTGCCTTATATAAAGATTCTGCCAGTTCCTTTTTTACATCGTCAGTTACGATGAGTATGGACTCTCCAGTCTTCACATCCAAACAACCTTGAAGAACGTTCTTGCAGATCTCAACCATCGATTGTTACATAGTAACCACCTTTCTATAGCATCTCGGATAGAAATGCTCTTTTATATATTGATTCGAAAAATCATTTGGCACTCCTGCTGCTTATCATTAAGATAGTCCTGAAACATATCAATAGCCACTTTACCAGTCACATAGCAATATTTTAGAGTTTCCAACGTATCAGATTGATCTTGTGACCCCCCCTCCACCTACGCTAACGATTAGAGGTGGGGGCTTCTAATGTTAAAAAAACCACTATGTTTCAGCTAATACTGAAACATAGTGGTTTTTGTTTGCTTGTAAGATCTTACATCCTTAGTGTAAAGCTACCATCACGAAGCATCGTTAATTCGCCCATAAAAAATGCCAGATCTTCCGTTTCTTCAATACGGCCTGCTTCTAACAATAATTCAAAACGACGCAGCATCATGTTCGCAAAGTCTTGAATTTGCAGTGGTGTAGCGTTGATGTTATCACGATCGTGGATTACAATTGTCTCCACTCCCTGATAGTGGGTCATGATATTGAAGTTACCCATCTCACCTAGCATTTCTTTGTTGTTATACTTAGATTTTTCTAATTTCAGAATCATACTCATAATGTCGTGCGTGTCACTGGAAGAAAATGCAACCTGAAAAAAGGTACGCTCACTTGCTTCCTTTGTTTCTATAAGTAATACGTCATATGTCTGTACATTTCTTTGCTTTTTCCCAAATCCGAACATGCCGTTTAACCACCTCAAGTAATCGGGGTAGTCCCCCTATATTTACTGACCATCCCTTTTATGATAGAGGGAAATAGTGCAACAAACAACCCCCACTTATTTCTTCTTAGCAAATATTATTTACAAACCCTTCCTGATCCGAATCTATTGTCTGTCCATAAGCTTAAAATCATCCGGAAGTTGAAAGATTGTTACATCAATTTCCAGGAATAAATTTCGTTGAGAGGGTTTATCTTCCTCCCCTATCCAGCACGTGTATAATTCCACTTCTTCCCCTTTGTCCAAATGAATTTGTAAATACTTAAAAAGACTAATAGAGTAAAACGCCCATTTTAACAAACACTACTTCATAGAATGCACATTTTGATGGAGGGACCCGCATGAAGAATAGATGGTTGCTGATCATGGCTCTGCTAGTAGCAATAACAGGCTGTGGCGGCGGGAAGAAGGCAGATCAATCCGCTAAAGGCACGGACGGAGCAAAAAAAACAGAGCAAGTGGCAAAATCCACGACAAACAAAGCAACAGGAGGAAAAGTAACAGGAACCAAAAAAACCGATCACAAAGCGAAGGTAACAGCAGAAAAAGCAGCTCCATCTATCCCCCTTCAGCATATGGAAGGGAACAAGCAGGATGTTGTTATTTTTTTAACTCAAGCTGAACACGTCGTTCATGACTTACAGTATGCTGCAGCCAGCACGCTAGGGAGTAAAGAAGTACAGGACGATGCAATTCTCTATCGGCAATTGCCGGAGATGTACGATACACGCGATAAAATATTGGCTCACATTGAAAATTATTGGAATCGTTCACTTGCTGTCTCTCTTTACAATCATTTAGATACCAAAATTATTGATGACAAAGTATATCTTTCCTTAAATAGCCATCACAAACCTGTCATGATTACTCCTGAAAATACCAAATTAACTCTCGAGGAATCGGGTCTAGTTGCCATCGTGACGGAAAACGGAGGACGTTCTGCACAAACCATTACCTATAAGCTTGAGCGAGATAGAAAGACAGGGTTGTACCAAATCACCAAACGTATCCCAAAAATCTTATAATTTTCCTTTATGAAAAAAGGAAAAGAAGATGCCTTGACATTTACCTTCACTAGCAAGCATAATGTGTAATAAATCGATAAACTTTAACGCACTGAAGGGAAATAGTAAAGTCCGCTTTCTGCTTACAGAGAACGCAATCCATTGGCTGGAAGATTGCGTATGCGAAATGGCTTGAACCCGTCCCCGAGCAGCCAGGGATGACCTGGACAGGATTCTTTCCCCTGTTATCAAGGAAAGCGCTCCGTCTATGTAGCTTAGGAGTGAAAAGTGAGAAGATCGCACCCGCATAAATAAGATATGGGTTCGTGTTCTTCTAAATAAGGTGGTACCGCGAAAGCACAGTCTTTCGTCCTTATGCTCTGGCATAGGACGGAAGGCTTTTTTTTGTGAAAAACGTCTCGACGTTTTTCACAAAATTGGGATGTTACCGCTTGCGGTCTAACAAAACGGTTATGACCGTTTTGTTGTATAGAGATAAAGGAGTGCATACCAACATGAGTCAGAATGGAAAAATGCGTATTGTTGTGAAAGTAGGAAGTAGCTCACTCTCCAAAAAGCATGGAGGCAATGATCCGGAAAAAATGTCATTACTAGTCGATGCAATTGCCGCTCTCAGAAATGAAGGACATGAAGTCGTTCTTGTTTCTTCCGGTGCTGTAGCAAGTGGATATCGTCTTCTTGGCTATGAACAGCGACCCCGTACCGTCGTTGCCAAGCAAGCTGCAGCTGCTATTGGGCAAAGTATCCTTATGGAAAACTATTCAGCAAGATTTGCCACACATCAATACAAAATTGCCCAAATCTTACTCACACGGGATGACTTTTCCAATCAGGAACGGTATCGACATGCGTTTCAAACCATGTCTCTCTTACTTGCCAGAGGGATTACTCCCATCATCAACGAGAATGATACCGTTTCTGTTACAGAACTTACCTTTGGTGATAATGATATGCTAGGCGCACTGGTTGCCGGTATGCTCCATGCGGATTTATATATCATTTTGACAGATACTGATGGCATCTATGATCGTGATCCACGTAACAATCCAGAAGCAAAACGATACGACATGGTTGAGACCATCACAGATGAAATCAAAGCAGTAGCAGGCGGTTCCGGCTCATCGCTTGGCACAGGTGGCATGCAGTCTAAAGTAATTGCCGCAGAAACAGTTCTCAAAGTAGGAACCAAAAGCTTCATTGGTCGATTAAGCAATCAAAAGAGTCTGCTTCAGGTTATTAGTGGTAACGGAGAAGGTACCTATATTGGATGTACCGATCCTAGCACCCTAACAGCACGAAAGGAACAAGTCTCCACGCAAAAGCAGTGGATTGCCCTCCACTCTGCAATTGCAGGACGTTTACATGTAGACGTAGGTGCTGCTCATGCTCTCCTGCATCGTCACAGCAGCTTGCTCCTTGCCGGTATCATTGGTACGGAAGGAGATTTTCACACCGGAGACGTTGTAGAAGTATATGGCCCGGAAGGATTGATCGGGCGTGGTGTTTCTCGAATGTCGAGTGAAGAGATGCGTGTCCTGCTGCTAGATAATGGGCAGGAACCAAAAACAGAAAAACCGTCTGGAGAAGCGATCAATCGTGATCATTGGGTCTCTCTCCCTTCATTTCATACACAATAAATGATTCGTATACAAGGAGGAGGAAATTTCATGAATCAAAACATGACCGTTCAGGAACTGGTTACCAATCAGGCAAAAAAAGCACAGCTTGCCTCAAGAACATTAGGTCTATTAACCAGCGATCAGAAGAACCAGGCGTTACTTGCCATCAAGGATCAACTGTTAACTGACGAAGCATATTTGCTGGCGGAAAATGAAAAGGATGTGGCGACTGCCAGAGAAAACGGACAGCCTGCAAGCATGCTTGACCGTCTCAAGCTGAATCCGGAGCGAATTCGGGGACTTGCTCAAAGTCTAGAAGATTTGGCCACACTAACTGATCCAGTGGGAGAGACTACTGCGGAGTGGGTGCAAAAAGACGGGCTATCAATCAAATCAGTTCGCGTACCTTTAGGGGTTGTAGGCATTATCTATGAAGCACGTCCGAACGTAACGGTAGATGCCGCAGCGATTGCCCTCAAAACAGGAAATGCTGTCGTTCTTCGTGGTAGTGCCTCTACGACACGATCTAATCTGGCTTTGGCTGCAAGTATCCAGAATGCCATGAAAAAACTAGGCTTACCGTACGAAGCAATTCAATATCTCGCAACAGAAGATCGGGAAGCTGTAGATGTGATGTGCCGTTTGCATGGCATCATCGATGTAATTATTCCTCGCGGTGGTGCAGCATTAATTAATCGGGTCGTAAAAAATTCTGTCGTTCCTGTAATTGAAACAGGCGTAGGAAATTGCCACATTTTTATCGATCAGTCTGCTAATGAGAGGATGGCTGAAGCGATTGTTACCAATGCCAAAATGAGTCGTCCTGCCGTTTGCAACGCCTTGGAGACATTGCTGATTCATAGGGAGTATCCTCAAGCAGAGCATCTGCTCTCTTCTCTCCTAGATGCAGGTGTGGAGCTTCGGGCATGTGAGCAAACAATGGCTGCCTATCCATCTCTTCAGGACAAAATGGTTCCTGCAACAGAGGAAGATTTCCAAGTGGAATTCCTCGATCTCGTGCTTGCTGTTCGGACAGTAGCTGATCTAAATGGGGCACTTGATCATATCGCAACATATGGCACGAAGCATTCTGAATGCATTTTGACTGAGAAGCAAGAGAATGCTACCCGCTTCCTGCAAGCTGTTGATGCTGCTGCTGTTTACCACAATGCATCCACTCGTTTTACAGATGGCGGCGAATTCGGTTTCGGAGCTGAGATCGGTATTAGCACACAAAAATTACACGCACGTGGACCAATGGGTCTTCCTGCTCTTACTTCTATCAAATATCTTGTTCAAGGTACAGGACAAATCCGCAAGTAGAAAGGAGAATCTCCCGTGAAAATAGATCAGCAACTACAGAAGGACTTTCGGGCAAGTTTTCTGGGAGCAGGCTCCATTGCTGAAGCATTGCTAAACGGAATGATCAAGCAGAAACTGCTCCTTGCGCCCAATATTTATGTAACCAATCATTCCAATAACGAGCGACTTACTTTCTTACAGATAACATATGGCGTAACACCAATTCGTGATTTATCTGCGATGCTTGCAGAGTCAGATATTATATTTCTGGCGATGAAACCAAAAGATGTTGCTGATGCCTGCAATAGTCTGCGTGGTCTGGTGAAGCCTCACCATCTGGTCATTTCCGTTATAGCTGGAGTGCCACTTTCTGCACTGCAAGACTGGCTTGGTGTAGACTGTCCAATTATCAGAACGATGCCAAATACCTCTTCAGCAATCGGCTTGTCTGCAACAGGCATAGCACGTGGAAAATTCGCTACAGATGAGCATGTAGAGATTGCCACACGATTTTTCCAATCGATCGGTAGTGTATGCCTCGTTCCTGAAGAAGAATTGGATATCATCACTGGACTATCTGGAAGCGGTCCTGCTTATGTCTATTATCTGGTGGAAGCGATGGAGGGTGCTGGGCAGAAAGCTGGACTAACCAAAGAGGTCTCCCGCCAACTAACCGTACAGACACTCCTAGGAGCAGCACAGATGTTACTTGCATCCGACGAGGATCCTGAGATCCTGCGCAAAAAGATAACCAGTCCAGGCGGTACAACACAAGCCGCCCTCGAGGTACTGGAATCCTATGATTTTAAGCAAGCTATTACCAAAGCTATCTTACGTGCAACTGAACGCTCGAAGGAGCTGGGAGCTGTTTATCGATAGCTCCTCTCTTCCCCCTCAACTCGTGATATACTGAATCTACGGTGAAGGACGAGGGGTGAAAATCGTTGCAAGTATATGCATTATTTGGTCCGAGTGGAACAGGAAAAAGTTCGAGTGCATTAAAGGTTGCCAAAGAACGAGAGATTGACGCTATCATCGACGATGGTATCCTGATCTACGAAGGACACAAGGTTGCCGGTTATTCGGCCAAGTATGAAAAAACCAAAATCCGGGCAGTAAAAAGAGCTATCTTCCTATTTCCTGAGCATGCAGAAGAAGTTAAAGGAATCCTGAGCAAATTACCAATTAAACGATTATTGGTGTTAGGAACCTCTACTCGCATGATTAGAAGGATCGTAGAAGCTCTGGAGCTACCTGATGTAGTTGAGTTCATTCCCATTGAATCCATTAAGCCTCAGAAAGAAATAGAAGCGGCTCGCTACATCCGTGAAACAATGGGACAGCATACCATTCCCATCCCCCGTGTTGAGGTGGAAAAAGATTTATTTAAACGAATTGTCGACTCTGCATGGCAGATGTTTTCTACAAAGAAAGCTGGACTTGGCGATACCACGGTAGTACAGCCTTCCTTTTCAGGTGGACATATACAAATTCATGAGCAGGTTCTGCGAAAACTGGTACAACAAACCTGTCTTCGCCATTCCGTAGTAGCTAAGGTCAACAAGGTTTTATACGGGTTTGAATCACTGCCTACCTTACAGATCACTCTGACCTTACAAGCTAATCTTGGCGAAAAGTTACGTCCTCAGCTAGTTGAGTTACAACATCAGCTACAGCAGGACCTGGAGTATTTCCTGTTTATTGCTCCAGCTAGTATTGATATTTATGTAAGTGGAATCAAAATAAACGGGTAAAATAAAAAGACAAATACCAATACCAATGCTTTGATCACGTAGTATGCAGGATTAAAGCGTTGGTATTTGTTATCTGGATACGTAATTTCAGATGTCTCTCGCATATGGAAGATGAATAAATTAATAATATTGATCTGGTAATTCTTTCAGATGCCTTTCGTATTTCCAATATGAATAGATTATGGCATAGACTAAGAGGAGCCAAAATATAACAATCGAAAGAAAAGAGAGATCTCCATTTACCACCTCAACTAATGAAGTCACAATAAACAAACATGCTATTGCAATTACAATAATCCCCCTAAAACCATTTAGTGGACCTAAACCCCTGAAGGATCTGTAACTATCAATTGCAAAGCAGTCTGTATGATAGGGGACAACAGTAAAGAATTTCACTGCGGTTACTAAATCCTCTTTATATGTAATCTCTTCATAACATTTGTGACAAGATATCGATTTTTCCATCTACTACATCCTCCCATCCTGTTAAGAAGTAGAAAAACATTACCGAAAACTTTATCATAATTATTGCAACTATTATTACTATTGTCTATCTTTCTCTTATCGGCTCATCAAGCAGCCTCTCTTCAATCAACTCAATACATTTACTTCTATTTTCGGCATACGTACGAATATAGGAAGCGATATGAGGGAATAACACAATCTCATCAAGTTCCTGAAGCAAAATCCATTTTACATTCGTTTGATGGAGGTCTGGTTGCTAGGGCAGTTTAGGAATGGACCCCTCGCTTCGCTGGCAATCAAATATCATATGTAATCCATGTGGAGTTCCCTGGGCGTACCCAAAGAAAGCTGTTGTCGTATAGTGACAACAGCTTTCTGACATTATCGCTTTCGTATGGCTTCAAAAGTAATGATTTGATCCGCATTCGACGGTAGTTTCTCGTAAACATAATCAGCAGAGCATGTAATATCAGAGAAGCCGATATTTTCTAAAATAAGTTTAAATTCCTCAATTCCATACCAACGCAATGCAAAACGTTGTAACTCGGTTTGAATCAATTTTCCTTGGCGCCATTTCTCATATTTTAAATAGGATACAGTAAATTGATTGAGCCAATCCATTTCAATCGATTTGCTCTCCAACGTGATTCCATCCCCATTAGGTAGAGAAAAAGTTGAAGTAGTAATTTTTCCTGTCTTCCAATCATGAGGTAATTGTAGGTCAACAATCAAGCGTCCACCTGGAACAAGATGTTTATAAAAACATTTCAATGCGTCTAGGGAGTCTTCTCGATTTTCGATCAAACAAAAGGAACCAGTAGGAATAATAATCGCTCCATAATTAAATGGCAATGAAAAATTCTGTAACTTACCTTCATATAAATTAGGTTTTAATCCGCGTTCATCACAACGTTCACGACAAGATTTCAACATTTCAGGAGAATAATCAATTCCATCAATTGTATATCCAGCCTCAAGAAGTGGAATAAGAAAACGCCCTGAACCAACTGCCGCTTCAAGAATACGTCCCTCACAAGTTTTTAAACGTTCTTGATAATATTCAATATCACCGCTTAGAGAATATCCCACAGGTTTTGTAAAATCATAGAGTTCGGTACAAAGTGTACTGTAATAACTAAACATATTTTTTCTTCCTCCATTTTTATGTACGGAAGATTTTTAATAAAAAGAAATCTCTACTATTAATTAATCCTTCCGTACCTCGAATTTAATTGATGAATGGAAAGAGCTGACTGTCATAGTGAATCCCTCGCTTTCAATAAATTATAAAAACATTATACAACAACTCTCTTTTTTTTAATACTGGAACGATGTGAGGGTAAATCCTTTTATTCTCTCTAAATGAGGTGTCTCCCATTATCATTATGAACAATGAAACGAATAACGCATGAAAATTTGCCCCTATGCAAATCCTACTCAAGACACCATGCCCTACGATCGCACATGAAAAAGGAGGAAGTTCTATCATGCAGACAAACGTTGGCTCCATAAATGATATGCTTCAACAGCAACCCCCCATTCCGACTCCACCACAAGTCATTACCACCAAAGATCTCAGTTATCTAAAAGATGCTATGTCATGGGAGCTTGATGCTTTTAAGAAATTCCACTTTTATGCTGAGCATGCCAAGAACCCTGAGACAAAACAGCTACTCAATCAAGTAGGCTCTATGCATCAGAAGCATTACAACACTCTTTTACACCATCTTACCAACGATAATAATAGTGTAATGGCAACCATCCCTGCACCACCTAAACAACAATAAAGAAGAAGTGAAAGGAGGAAAATAGATTATGACACATACATTCCATCACCCAGGAAATCAAGGACAAGGTCAAGCTGGTATGCAGAATAAACAAATTGCTAATCCGCAATCTACTGACGTACCAAAAGTAAAAGGGCCGGAAATGAATGATCGAGATTTTCTAAACGATGCCTTGGCTACCTGTAAATATCTCGCTGAAGGCTTGAACATTGCGGCATGGGAAGCTAGCCACGACCAGCTTCACCAGACTTATATGCAATTACTTACCGAAACGCAGGATTCTGCTCGCGAACTATATAATCAGATGTTCCAAAAAGGATGGTACAAACTGGAGGCAGAAGACCAGCAAAAATTACAGCAAGCCTATCAACAGTTTAGCGGATACTCCACGCAATTCCCTTACTCACACTAAAGAAACCCGATCTAATTAAAGTAAAAGGCTTTCGCAATCAATCATTATGCGAAAGCCTTTTACTTGTTATGGGCAATACTATTTTATACCGTTTACATCATAGGTTTCTTATTCCGAAATGGTCCATAGCAGATTAATAATAGTGGTATAACACCAATAGACGTAGCTACCCCGAAAAATGTGTACGTATATAAAATTCCAAAATTATCCATGATGACTCCTGCAAAGAAATTAGCAAACATGGAACCTAATCCTATTCCTATCGAGGAAAACACTGCCAAGGCAGTAACTTGCAGATTGACTGGTGTGTTTTCTCGTACGAATTGTGCTGCTGTTGCCAGGAATAATCCGACAGAGAGGCCTTGCAAGAAGAAGAAGCCAAGAATAACCGTAGTGCTAGGGGCAGTACCATAAAACAGCCATCTACAAGCGGAGATGGTACATGCCAAGAGTAAGGTTTTCTCAAGTCCCAATCGATTTATAAATCGGTACGCCATCTTCATAGCTGGCACTTCACTACCAGCAAACAGAAGGAATGCAAATCCTAAGGAGGCTAGCTCCCCTCCGATATGTTGATAGTAGATATTAAACCAGGTATTGTGCGCATTAATCGATCCATACATAAAAAAAGCACTCACTAAGAATAGGGAATAACGTGGTATACGTAATAACTCTCCTGCACCTTTAAAACCTGGGGTGACGATTCCCCTGTTCTCCACTTTCTCATCTGGAATCTTGAACAGGAAGAGAATGGCAATTAAAAACGTAGCAGAAGCACTGTAAAAAATAGCAGATGGTCCAAATCGATCAACAGCCAGTGCCGTAAAAAAAGCAGCGATGGAGAATCCAACAGCTCCCCACAGTCGAATATTGCCAAATTGCATTTTACGTTTGGTCGTATAGCTTAATGTCAAACTGTCTGAGATGGGCACCACTGCACATTGAAAAATGGAAAATACGGTAATAAAGAAAAATACCCATGCATAGCTAGTCACTGCCGTAAATGCCAAGAGTGCAAGGGCAGCTAGCATTAAATTTAACAACAGTACCTTTTTACGTATTTGAAATCGGTCACAAACAATCCCCCAGACAGGCTGCAGCAATAGTGACACGACGGGTGTAATCGAGGCAAGTATTCCAATTTGTGTACCAGAAAAACCAATTCCATTAAAATATTCCGTTAATAATGGTGAATACGCTCCCATTGAATAATACAAAAAAAGATATAGGCCACTTAATGCAAAATAAACATTTGCAGGGTTTTGTCCAGATATAGCTGTCTGATTTTCTTGGCTACTCATATGTAGTGTCCCTTCTGCTTATAATCAATTAGTATCATATGCCTCTGGTACGACCTCTCTTTTACTCACCACCCAGAAAGAACAGCTCCCGTCGAGGAATGTTTCCATCCACTCGAAGAAGCTGTTACTGTTATCTAGGTCAGCTGCTTCCTTCTAGTCTTTAACCGTTGGCAGCAACTTATTAAAATTAACCGTACGTTTTTTCTCCCAGGTAGCCGGATTACTCTCCTCATACTGTTCCAGGAATGAAATAACCTCTTTGGTCAGCGGGGTTGGCGTTGAGGCACCAGAAGTAACTGACACCCGTTTTTTCCCTTTCAACCATTCCAAATCCAGCTCAGAAAGGTCAGAAATTCGATAGGCAGGTACCCCTGCAATCTCTTCTGACACCTGCGCCAATCGATTTGAATTGTTACTGCGAGGGTCACCAACCACGATAGTAAGCTCTGCCTCACCAGATCGATTGGCTACTGCTTCTTGTCTCACTTGAGTTGCCATACAAATCTCATTGTGAACTTCCACAGTCGGGTATTTTTCTTTAATCGCATCCATCAAGTGCTTAACATCCCATTGGCTCATCGTCGTTTGATTCGTTACGATAACCTTATCCTTTGGAATCTGCAAAGCATCAACATCGTCCAGACTGTTGATTAGATGAACCTTGTCAGGGGCAATTCCAATTGCACCCTCTGGCTCAGGATGGCTCTTTTTACCAATATAAAGTACTTGATAGCCTTCCTTCACTTTTTGCTCAATCAAATCATGTGTTTTGGTGACATCAGGGCATGTAGCATCTACTACGGTTAGCCCTTTCTCTCTAGCTTTTTTACGCACTTCCGGCGAAACACCGTGCGCAGTGAAAATTACTGTTCCGTGATCTATTTTATCTAAAAGCGCAAGACGATCTTCACCATCCAGCGTAATGATTCCTTCTTTATCAAAGGCATCTGTTACATGAGAATTATGCACAATCATGCCCAAAATATAGATAGGGCGGGGTAGATTCTGGTCTTTTGCTGTTTTAATTGAGAGTACCATTGCATCAACCACGCCATAGCAATAGCCACGAGGCGAAATTTTTACTACTTCCATTAACGAATCGACCTCCTTTACGTCACTTATTATACACTAGTTAAAGGCAATTCGCTTTTGTTAACGGGTCAGAATGTAAAATACTCTGGTCCGTATAAATAGAACCTGTGCCCTACCTTTTTTTAGAGCTTGGCAGATACCAGATTTTCTTCATATATTTTTAGATTGTTGTAGACGATTCTAAGTAGCGGTGTCTCAACTTCTTGCTCCTTAGCCAGTTTAAGCAGATAACCTTGCAAGTGATCCGCCTCTACATATAATCCTTTTTCCATGTCGCGAAGCATAGATGATTTTGTTTTATAGCCCTGCTTCTCAAATGTTACCATCCACTTTTCCAAAATATCTGAAGCGATCGGAGCATCCACTGCCTCCATAACCGCTATACATTCCCGAAACAACTGTTCAACCAATTCCATTCCATTGGGTGCTTCCTTAATAGGTCCTACTGATGATTTCATTAAGGTAGTGATACCAGATAATGTAGTGATGTACAGATATTTATGCCATGCTTCTGTCTGAATCTGTTCCGAAAGATCAAATTGCGCATTGGCATCCGCAAAAAACTCCTGTATTTTCTGAACACGTTCTGATGTCCCACCATTCCATTCCCCATATGCCAGACGGTGTACTTTACTGGTCTGAATGACATCTCCCTCTTGATTTAGCGTGGATTCAATAAAACAAAGCCCTCCCAACACCCGATCTGCTCCGAAACGTTGTTGCAAGCGTTCCATATGTGCCATTCCATTTAACAACGGCATAATCAGGGTCTCTTCTCCCACATATGGAGCCATATCCTCCATGATTTGATCGAGATGATACGCTTTGGGTGATAGTATAATCAAATCAAAAGCTTCTGAATTTTCACCAGCCACTAATAATAGTGGGGTAAGCGTAGCGTCACCATGCACGCTTTCGATGCGAAGGCCTCTCGCTTCAAGCTGTTTCTTCCGTCCTGAACGCACTAAAAATGTGATATCTTTCTTTGCTTCCAATAAGCGCCCTCCATAATAGCCTCCAACCGCCCCAGCACCAACCATTAGAATTCTCATCACTTAGCCCCCGTTTCCCATTTCCTCGAATTAGAACATGCCAGTTTCGCCTGTTAGTATTACGTTTCATTGTAGCCGCTGGTACTAATGAAAAACAACCCTTTACCGCACAATGGCAAAGGGTTGAAACTTACAGTCTTTCTAGCGATCTGCACCAATAATTTGGCTGACCTTATCAAATCCATCCTGTTTCATCAACTGATACAAACGTGCATTAATCTCGCCAGGAGCTCCTGGTCCGATATAGATCATACTCGTATAGATTTGAACCATACTTGCTCCAGCGCGCATCATACGATAAGCGTCATCACCGGTAAAAATACCGCCCACTCCGATGATCGGCAGCTTATCGCCCACTTCCTGATAAATATCACGCACAACTTCCAGTGCTCGCGGGAACAACATTGGTCCACTCAGACCACCTGTCTGTTCCGCCAGTTGGCGATTTGTAACATGTTCTCTGGATAGTGTAGTGTTCGTAGCGATTAATCCGTCCATGCCTTCTTCCAGAGCAACTTGTACGACGTCCTTCATCTGTTCATCAGACATATCAGGCGCTACTTTTAGCAAAATCGGCTTTCTTTTTGCTCCGTTTTTCTCCAGTTCATCTGCCTTTTGACGGATGGTACGAAGTAAATGGCGCAAGCTGTCTACTTGTTGCAAGTCACGTAAGTTAGGAGTGTTAGGTGAGCTTACATTAATTCCAAAGTAATGACCGTAGGGATACAAAGCTTCCAAGCATTTTTCATAGTCACTAGCGGCTTTTTCATTAGGTGTTAGCTTGTTTTTCCCGATGTTAATACCTACTGGCATCGCCGTATCTTGGTAGTGAGCAAGATTTTTGGCTACAATCTGAGTACCGGAGTTATTAAAACCCATACGGTTAATAATGGCATCATCTTCAACTAAACGAAAGAGGCGTGGTTTGTCATTACCTGGCTGAGCCAACGGAGTTATCGTTCCTACTTCTACATGTCCAAAACCAACATGAGCAAGCGGTCGATATACTTCTGCGTTTTTGTCAAATCCAGCAGCTAGTCCCACTGGATTAGGGAATACAATATCCCAAACCTTGTTAGCCAAATGGGGATTCTTATAGCCGTACAGAGAGTCTAGTACTTTGTTTCCTAAAGGTACGCTATCTGCAAGCTTTAGTCCCATGATTGCATTCTCGTGTGCCTTCTCAGGGTCCATTTTGAATACCCATTTTTTCAGGTGCTTATACATAGTTGCCTCTCCACTCCTAACGCATATTCTGTTCTCAATATTTGAGAATACCATAAACATTCTTGTTTGGATAGAAAGAATGCATAAAAAAGATCGTCCTCTTCCTACCATAGTGGAGAAAACCAGCTTCTCTTTTCACCCTTCGCTAAAAGTCTTCGCCCCGCAAGGGGTCGGACTGTCCGCTCCGCACTATTCCTCGGGGAAGCTCACAACGATGTATTCACTGTAAGACTTGCTGGGGTTCGCTTCTTACTCCCGATGAATAGTGCTCCGCTGGGTCGGGCTTCGCCAAGACGCTCTTTGTGAAAAGAGAAGCTGGTTTTTGCAGGCTGTTGGTGTTGTTATTGTTATTGTTATTGTTATTGTTATTGTTATTGTTATTGTTATTGTTTTTTCACCGAAGCTGTTAGCAGAAGAAGCAATCCTATAAAAAAATGCCATACCTTTTGACAAAAAGTATGGCACCTTACAGCATCATATTCTCTTATTTACTGCTTACCAATAATGCTTCTTCCAGCTCACTGTATGGCAAATTGTGCGCTTCGGCAACCGCCTTGAACGTTACGTGACCGTTAATAACGTTCACACCTTTCGCCAAAGCAGCATTGCTTCTGATGGCATCCAGATAACCCTTGTTAGCTAATTGGACAGCGTACGGCACCGTTACGTTCGTTAGTGCAAGCGTAGAAGTACGCGCTACTGCTCCAGGCATGTTGGCTACTGAATAGTGGATAACGCCATGTTTCTCGTAAGTTGGTTGATCATGGGTAGTAATGCGATCGACGGTTTCAATCGAACCACCTTGGTCGATCGCTACGTCTACGATTACAGAACCAGGAGACATCGATTTTACCATTTCTTCTGTTACCAAACGAGGGGCGCGTGCTCCAGGAATTAATACAGCTCCCACTAGCAAATCAGCTTTTTTCACTGCGTTGGCAATGTTAAAGCTATTGGAAATAAGCGTATGAATACGTCCATCGAACTGATCATCTAGCTGGCGTAGACGATCTGCACTGATATCTAAAATTGTAACATTTGCACCTAATCCTAATGCCATCTTAGCTGCATTCGTCCCAACGATACCACCACCGACAATTACTACCTCGCCTTTTGGAACGCCCGGTACGCCACCAAGTAACACACCTTTACCACCGTATGGCTTCTCCAGGAACTGAGCTCCGATTTGAACAGACATTCGTCCCGCAACTTCAGACATTGGCATTAAAAGTGGCAAGGAGCCATTTGGCATTTGAATGGTTTCGTAGGCAATAGCGATTACTTTTTTATCCACAAGTGCTTTCGTCAGCTCTGGTTCTGGCGCTAAGTGCAGGTACGTGAAAAGAATTTGTCCTTCACGGAAGTAACCGTATTCAGAAGAAAGTGGCTCTTTTACCTTCATAACCATGTTTGCATTCCAGGCGTCACTTGCTGTTGGAACAATCTTTGCTCCCACTGCTTCATATTCTTTATCGGTGAAACCGCTTCCAATTCCAGCGGTTGTTTCTATCAATACTTCATGTCCATTTTGCACCAAAGCTGTAACGCCTGCAGGTGTAATTGCGACGCGATTTTCGTTGTTTTTAACCTCTTTTGGAATTCCAATTATCATGACTATTCCTCCTTAAAATGCACCGCTAATATCTTCCTTTTTTTAGTGTAACAGCGATTCGCTTCAAGCAAAATTAGTGATTTTTTTGAGAAATTGTTGACTAATTTGTGAATTTTCACAAATACGCCTTATTTTATTCATATCTTCAACAGTTTCAGATCTGCGTACAGACTAAATCGATCATTGGGATCGTCCAGATTATACCCCGTAATTTCTTCGATTCGCTTTAGGCGATAGCTTAACGTATTAATATGGATATGGAGCTGTGAAGCTGTGACATTTACTTTCCCTACGTGATCAAGAAATACTTCCAATGTCTCCATCAGATTCGTTTGATTCTCCCTGTCATATGCCAAAAGCTTGCCTAAGCCTTCATTCGTATAACCTTGTGCATCATTAATTAAATGCATATGTGCAAGCATGCGATACAAACCTAACTTGTTATAATGAATAAGATGTCTAGTCTCTCGTGGAAATTGGCGTTTGACTTGAACCATTTGCAATGCCTCCTGATAACTTTGTCTGCTATCAGTCAGCGTCTGTACAGGTCTTCCACAACCAACAAATACATTTTCTTCTCCAAATTTATCTACAATCTTGGAAAATGCCTCTTCCATAAACTGATCGACAAGCTGTAATAGGGTACCATCATTACACTGTCCCCCTTTTCGTGAACAGATCAGTAGAATTACCTGTGAACCGTCTGTTACGTTATATACCTTATCTCGCATCAATAAAGGGTACAACAACTGGGTTAGCTGCTCTCCCTGCGGTTCTGTTATATCAACCACACTTATCAGAAAAGGCGGGGGTATTTCCATTTGTAGTTTGGCAGCTTTTTGTAACAGAAGGGATTCATCACGGTGACTCCCTAACAGTAGCTCCCACAAAAACTCCTTGCGTCTACCTTCCTCTGCCTTTCGTTTACCCTGTCGTTGCAAGAACAATGGAACGGCTGCCTTCGCTGCCTGCCGTAATATTTCGTCATCTTCACTCGTTAAAGGTCGATTTACTTCCTGAGCCCAAATGTATCCAAGTATATCCGATCCTCTGCGAATGGCAATCGCTACTCGCTGTCCAAGACCAATTTCTACCTTCTCTGGAATATGAACAGGATCAACTTGACTAAACAAATGCTGAAATACGCCATCTTTCCATAGGCGAGTCAATACTTTCTCAGGAACTCTGCGCCCCATAATCGTTGACCATCGTGCTTGATCCGTACTTTCACTATGAGAACTGTAAGCAAGCAGTCGGTGATCCATATCTTCAATGGTAACGGGATTCTGTAACAATTCACCTATGACATCTGCTAACTCATTTATGTCACTGTGTTGATGTTGATCGAAATATCCATGTGGCACGTATTTTCCCCACCTAACCTTTACTTGATCTCACCATTATTATAGCGAAAAAAGTATCCTTACCGCTACGAATTCATACGGAATTCCTGCATGTCCAGCCATGAAAACATCTTGATTGTATATTGTTCCATATAGGGACTATCAAATAGGTGAGTAGCACCCTCAGCCAGCCACAGTTCATACGTTTTATCTCTGTTTTTCAATTCATTCGCTAAACGGACTGCATGTTCTATTCCTACATTTTCATCTTCCGTTCCGTGTATGATTAAGACAGGACAACTAATATCCTCCGTATAATTAATTGGTGAGCGAATATCATATCCTTCACTCTCCTGATCTGGTTCTCCCACCAGCTTCACGAGCAAAGGGCGTAGGTCTTTTCGTTCTTCATACGTTAGATACATATCGCTAACGCCACTCCATACAACAACAGATGCATAGCGATCTGGAATCATTGCTGCTCGTAGCGCCATCATCCCACCACGTGAAAAACCGTATAAGTGAATCCGGCTGTCATCAACCCAAGACATTTCATGCAGTAGCTCATAAGCTACGTGAACGTCCTCCATATCGTCTCCACCGAATTCATCTTTGCCTGTTCCTCCCTGATTGCCACGATAATGAGGAGCAAGGACCGTGTATCCAAAAGCAGCCATCTGAGAAATGCGTAATGGATTAACTTGTCCAACCTTTTTGTAGCCGCCACGACAATATAAAATAGCCGGAGATTTCGTCTGCTCTCCTAACGCATCAGATTCACTATTGCTATGTATAGCCAATAGCGCCTTCACTTGAAAAGAACCACTCTTATATTGAATCGTGTATAGATTAACGCCATCTACGAGCTGTTTTTCCTCTCGTACAGCAGTTATTATTCCCTCCATGTCTGTAAGTAACCTTATGACTATCGGTTGTTGCACGATCCATTTCCCTCCATATCCAACTTGCTGGACCTTAACGAGTTCGTAGACAAAAAATGTGCTTCTTTTTCATGCGTATCAGGATGAGAAGCTCCGCAGTTTATTCTTTCCGATACAGTAACAAGAAAAGAGGAACCATTATAGTTCCTCTTCCCGTTGTATAACATCGCTGTAATTAATATCCGCGTTTGTTTTGTTTTTTATTAATTGTAGCCAAGTTTTCTTCGCTGTGCTTCATCCACTTTTTCAGCTTGTCTTCAAATGAGTCCTTTGGATTTTCGCGCTTATTGAAACCACGATCGCCGCCACGATTTCCACCGCGGAATCCGCCACGGTCTCCACCACGCTCTTTTTGCTCATCGCGGGCTTCACGTTCTGGTGCTGGCATAGCCGCACGAACGGAAAGGGAGATCTTACCTGCATCATCGATGGAGAGAACCTTTACTTTTACACTATCTCCAACGGAAAAGTGTTCATTGATATCCTTCACAAAACCATTAGCAACCTGGGAGATGTGAACTAACCCTTGTTGCGTTTCGTTTACAGCAACAAACATACCAAACGGTTTAATTGCCGTCACTTTTCCTTCAATGATGCTTCCAACTTCAACTGCCATCCATTTTGCACTCCTTTTATCTTTTCACCAAGTGTCGAGAAACCCATTTTTTATACAGGCTCATTTTATAAGTATAGCAGAGAAAGCGATTCAATGAAAAGCCCATTCTATTGGAATTATGCTAATACCAGTTCCGGTTGATTCAAGTAAAGCTGGTATGCATCGGACGCCATGACTAATTCTTCATCAGTAGGGATTACCATAATTTTCACAGGAGAGTAAATACTGTTAATAAATCCTTCTCCTTTATGATTACGGTTAACATCTTTATCTACAATGATTCCAGCGTATTCTAGACCGTTACAAACCAATTGGCGAGTAAGGACACTATTTTCACCAACACCTGCAGTAAAGATGATTCCATCAATACCATTCAGACGAGCAAGGTATAGTCCAATGAAGTCTTTCAAGCGTTGTGTAAATATTTCCATAGCAACTTTCGCTTGCTCATTTCCTTCATCAATTGCTTTTTCAACATCACGCAAATCGCTGGAAACACCGGATAGTCCTAATAGACCACTCTTTTTGTTCAGAATATCCATAGCGCCTTTTGTATCGATTTGTTCAATATCTGCAATGTATGGAAGGATACCTGGGTCAATATTACCACTACGTGTACCCATCATTACACCAGCAAGAGGTGTCATTCCCATGGATGTATCAATAGATTCACCGTAGCGAACAGCTGTAATACTTGCCCCGCTACCAATATGGCAAGAAATCAGGCGAAGTTTTTCTTTTGGTGTACCAAGCATCTGCTCTGCACGTTGCACCACATAACGGTGAGAAGTTCCGTGGAAGCCGTATTTACGGATACCATACTTCTCATAGTATTCATATGGCAACGGATACAGATAAGATTGTGGTGGCATGGTTTGATGGAAAGCTGTATCAAAAACTGCTACATGAATTGCGTCTGGACGGCATTTTTGAGCAAGCTCAATACCCATCAAATTAACAGGATTGTGAAGAGGAGCAAAACGGGATAAATCACTAATTTTTTGCTTCACTTCGTCAGTAATAACAACGGATTCTTTAAAATCTTCTCCACCATGAACAACACGGTGTGAAACCATTGCGATATCATACTGCTTGTATTTGTCAAAAATGGTATTGATAGTTTTTTCATATTCATTCTGTTTAACTTCTTCGACAATGCCTTTATCCAAAACCTTGCGGGATGGCATTTCATACAACTTATATTTTACTGAAGAGCTTCCGCAGTTAAGAACAATTGCCATTTTTTTCTCTTGAGCTTTAAACTGTTGGTAATTTTCACCACTAGTAACAGGTATAACTACTTCTAGCTCCATACCGTTTTTCAAACCTGCTGCGTTAGCTTCATCTGTATCGATATGCATCTCCAGACGGAAATCTTTGTGAACACGGCAAAGCACGTTTTCAAAAACGATTGAACGTGCACCAGGAACCTCTACAGAAACGATTTGTTTATCTTTTACACCAAACGCTTTTGCTTCTTCTTCAGAGAAGTGAATATGACGGAATGCAATAATAACACCTTCACTGATGTTAATTGTCCCATTCGGCCCTTCAATTGTAATCCCTGGGCTACCTTTAATGTCACCAGAATCGCGTACAGGAGGCTCTACACCTAGAATAAAGCTGTCGGTACGAGATACTTCCAACTGAGTTGCTTTACGAACAGGTCCAAGTACACGAATTTTATTGATGCGACCTTTTGGCCCAATTACGTTTACTACCTCTTCCGCTGCATATTGTCCAACCTGCTTCAGGTCTTTTAATTTTTTCAGTTCGTGACCAGGACCAAATAATAAATCCAGATCCTTTTGCGATAAGTGGATGTGACGATTTGATATACCAACAGGTACCTTCATAATTTCTTTGACTCCCCTTCTTTTATCATTGTCTAAGTTGCATTTATTTTATATAGGATGGGTGATTCCTTAAATTTTATCATCAAAGAATCGAGAAATGTAATGAACACCTATGAATAACCTGTGATCGTTTTGTTACAACTATATTAACCTTTGCTTTTTGTTCACCCACACTAAAAATAGAATCATCAGAAGAATAGCGAATAATGCCCCAGAAAAATCCAATAATACGTCAGATACTAAAGAAGAGCGATCAGGAGTAAAAGATTGATGCCATTCGTCCAACACGGCAAGCAACAAGCTCACCAACAGACTCCAAGGAACCGCAACCTGTAAGGTAGTTGAATAGCGAAAGGTTTGAAATGCAAGGAATCCCAACGTCATAAAACCAAAAAAATGACCTGCTTTTCGTATAAAAAATTCCAGGACACCTTCAACACCATCGTTTTCTACACTTACCTCTTTGTCTACATACTGAAACGAGAGATTGCCTATCCTATCTTCTACTCTGTCGAGATTTACGTAATTTTTAAGATCGTCACGAATATCCTGCTGTCCATATGGTTGTGAAGATAGGATAAATTGAATGCATACACCGATGATCAGGAGTGTGAGATAGATGAGTGCTTTGCGATTCATAGTTCACCTCAATTATGCGCGTTATCTGTATCATTACATTATATACAAGATAAGAAAAACTTCTATCGAAGTCCTTTCGAAGAAGCTGGTTCTTCATAAGCGGATGTTTTTCATGCGTATCAGGAAGTGATCCTTTGAAGTTTATACTTTCTGATACAGTTAGAAAACTTGGCTTTGCCAAGCCTCTGGCGCGGGTAAAGCCTTAGTTGCACTTATGCAGCTAGGTATTTTTATAAATTCCTAGCTGTAAATGCTAAGGCTGCCCATTTATCTAGGCAGCCCATACTTTCTTTATTTGGTGACTGGTAAAAAGTCTTCCTGACGTAAGTGATCCCGATCGATTTTTCCTTGATCTTGCTTCACTTCTTTCTTCTTCGCTGAATAACGTTTGTGAGAACGTGCATGAACGCCTGCATGATTCCACCAGTTTGACCACATTACTCTGATCACCCTCATATACGGTATGATCCGCCCCAGTTGTTCACCTTGGCACAGCTCACGATAAATGGCAGTGACCATATAAAATAGGATGGAAGGGATACATAGCATACCTATTGCCATAACTGCAAAATAGGAACGTGAAAAATTGGTGCCTGTCCATCCCATTGCAAACGGAAAGAAAGAGACTAACATAATGACAGGCAATCCTACAATTATGTCCAAATATTCCCTTGTACCTGCTCTCCCTCTGTACGATTTAATTTCTGTTACATCACGTTCCTCTTGATGTTCATCCATTGAGGCAATTAAAGCAAGACCTTGTTGCCAGATTAAAGCTGCGATTGTCATTGTTCCTAATATAGCTGCATGGTTGGACGGTAAACTCCAAAAAGACAACGCAATCACGGCGGGAACGAGTGCCAACGGAGTCACTAGTATGACAGCGATTACCGTTTTTATCTTCTGTTTCAACATAAAAGCAGACAATACCGTGAGCAAGGAGGCCAGTCCTGCAAAGATAAGCAATGGGCCATTTTGCTCCCAGCCTTTTAATCGTCTTTCCTCTTTCCACTCTACATTAGGATCTACCAATTTGTACCCTACTGGCAGAACCAAATCGCCTCTTTCAATTTCATACTGTAACCCTGCAAAAATCATATCTGCATCTAACGGATACATAGCATCCGGTAGGTCAATAATATCTGCACTCACTTCAATTTTGTATAGACCATTCTCCTGAATAATGGCAGGCGGTATCGATTCCTCCACGATTTCAGCCAGATTCTTCAGGTGTTGCATACCTTTATCTGTCGGAATCATCACATGTTCAAATTGAACCAGATAATCAAGGTACCCTTTCGGATAACTGATGGTGACAGAACTATCTCGGACACCTTCGCGTAGTACTCCGATTTGTTGTGATTGGAGATATCCTTCCGCTCTGCTTTTCACCTCTTCTGGCTTTATTCCATAGCTCTCTACTATCCCCTCTTTTGGCTTTACGCGCATTTGCTTCAGTTTGGGATTTTCATTATTAGTAATGGATACAAGCTGCTTATTTGCCTGTCCCGATCCATTCTTCTCTTCCAATCGCTCCATTACAATATGAGATACTTCTTCTAATTTAGAAAATGATGGTCCTGTAAAAGTAAGGGTAACATCAGAAGTAGTTGCTTTACTTTGCCCGCTGTTCCCCTGGCTTTCCTGATACGTGCTACCAGGAACCAAAAGTAGAAGATCCGTTACTTCCTTTTTTATTTTATAGCTGCTCCTGGTCCAGGATTTCGAATCACTCCAATTGAGATGTAAGGTGATTTTCTCTTTAGCAACCTCCGAATACATATCGCGTAATTCCGGAATTTTTTTCAGGCTTTGTTCCGCTAGCGTTGCAGTCTGAACGGCTTCTGCTAACGTAGTCCCTTCTGGTAGCGACAATTTTTCTTCCCCATTGATATGATTGAGAGCTGTTGACTCCTGACGATCCCAGAGCAGCATTTTATCGATAGGAATAAAAACTATCAGTGAGTGATACAGGATGATGGTCACCCCGATTGCTATCGCATACGGCGTCCATCCTAGTTGCATACGTTTATACCAACTCTTCATCATCCATCCTTTAAGTGCTATAGTCCGCCTTCTCTGCGCAGATAGCTCAGAGGATAATGAGTTTCTGTCAGAAAGACGCAGCCATCTGCTAGCAAGCAAAGGTACGACATATAGATAACTAACCACCACTGCGATAATACCTATTGCTAAAAATGGCAAGGATGCCAGTAAAGCCGGCTTGCTCTCCACGTCCGTAATCGAACTGTACACCAATGGAAGAAAACTAAGTGGCACCATCACAACAGGTAAAAGTATGGCAGCTACTCTGCTCTTGGTCGCCATCCATATATGCGCCCAATTCCAGATTGTTATTCGCCCATATTTTTCAAACAACACCACCCCTGCCCCCATGAAAACAAAGCTCATCAGCGCGAGTGGACCGATAGAACCAAGATGTAATGGTATCCCAGTTAGGTATAAACCAATAAAAATGACTGCCAGTCCAGAAAAAATACCGATTAACGAAATCAAGCCAGCTCGCCATTGACGAAACCGATATGCAATCCAGCAAGAGATCAGCACGGAAACAAGTATGATGATGAAAAACAGTTGGGTAAAAAGATTGATCAGTTCTTGTCCAGCGTTCTGATAAATCTTAAACTGATACATTCCATTTGCCGACTGATTGATCAGTTCTACTTGGTGACGTAGCTCTTGTTGCAGGGTAAATAAAGAAGAACCTTTTGATTGATTCATCTTAAGCATGATTGTTGGCTCGCCTTTATATATCGTAAGTGCTTCTGCTGGCTCATCTCGCATATCTTTTACATCAATAAACTGACGTAGGGCAACCTCGCCCTTGGCAGTTTGAATTGGTAAACGTCCGATCTCCTCTATTGTATCCGGAGCACTTGACCATAAAAATGAGGTGGACTGTTCATTAGTAACAATCGTCCCCAGTTGCTCTGATTTGCCCATATTTTGAAGCTGAGAACTTACATCACCTGGCGTTAATTGATAGGCTTGAAGTGCCTCGGGTCGAAAAATCAATTCGACTTGATTGGCAAGTGTTGAACCAGATTTTTCTACACGTAGAACCCCAGGAATTTGTTCCAATTGTTTTATAATCTCACCATCAGCTATCTGATGTAAGGATGGGAGATCCATTCCCGTTAAATAAAACAGTGCAACTGGCTCTTCCGTAAAGCCTGACTGATTTACGGTAATACTGAACGATTCACCGAGCGAAGCTTTTAATGGCTCAATTTTCTCTTCTAGCTCTTCTTTAAAAAGCGAATCAAAGTGGTTTGTGTTATGGAGCTCTATTGAGGTTTGACCTGCACTGGTTGTACTTTTTACGTCTTCGATTGAAGATAGCTGCTCTATTTGTTTTATAAGTGGCTGGGTTACTTTCTCGTCCATTTCCTTTGCTGTTAAATCAGGATAGGTAGCTACAATCTGATAACGAGACCCTAGCCATTCAGGATACATCTGTAGAGAGAGTGAGTTAGCAGCTACTATACCTCCAATTAGAATGAACAGAACGATTCCATAGATCCAAGCTTTCAAGTTTTTACGAACCCATTTATTGTTCATGTTGCTTCACCTGAACGATTTGTTCATCCGATAAGTGGGAGATGCTTGATTTCACAATGGCTTCCCCCTCTTCTAGTCCCTCTACCACTTCATACAAATTACCTTGGACTGTGCCCAGCTTGACTCGTGCCTTAAAAATTCTGCCATCCACAATGGAAAAAATATATGGTCCTTCATCCTCTATGCCTACAGCAGATACAGGTACGTATACACTGCTCCCTGACTTATTAGCCAAACGCACAGTAACCTCCATTCCCGCATACCAGTCTTTTGGAGCTTCCTGCATACTTATCTCTACCTGATACATATTGCTTTTCTCGTCAGGTGTTGAAGACACATATTGAACCGTTCCTGGCAAAGCTTTGTTCGAACCAGCGACGACCATACTTTTCATTCCTTGTTTCCATTGACCTAGTTGACTTTGGCTCACCTGAAGATGTACTTCCCAATCACCTTCTTCCGTAATTGTCAGAAGGGTTTGACCTGGTCCAGATCGTTCTGATACACGCTGATTAATATCGGCTATCACACCTGAAACAGGTGCAACTACTTTTGAATCCTTTAAATCTTGCTCTGCTTTGATTACCCCAGCTTGTGCCTGCTTAATGCCTGCATCTAACGATATTCTTTGTGCAGGATCAAGCCCTTGATTTATTTTTTTAAATCCATTTTCAGCTTCGCGTAAGCCAAGCGTAGCGTTAGACTCTTCCTGCTTTAGCTTATCAAGCTCATTTCTTGTAATAACACCGCTCTCGAATAACTTTTCGCCTTTTTCTCTTTCCGCTACAGCAGTGCTAAGCTTTTGCTTCGCTCCCTCTATACGCAGTTCCTGTTCTCTTACATCGTGTTGATTCGCACCCAGTTGCCCCTTCTCTCTCTCAGCACTAGCCTGATCCAGTCGGGACTTAGCTACAGAAATATCCTGTTGCCATGCAGTTGTATTTAGACTGGCCAAAAGTTGACCTGCCCCTACACGGTCTCCTTTTTTCACATGTATCTGAGCGATTTGCCCACTTACTCCAAAGGAAACATCAATTTGGTTAGGGGGAGCTACATTTCCTATGACTCCCTGGTCGCTGTTATTTTCTATACTAGTAACCACATAGCTTGTGACTACAGGGGGTTTTGGTTCTGATTCATATGAAAAAGATCGCATCTGACTTTCCGATGAATCTATTTCTGACTGCAACATATCGCAACCAGTTATGGAGATAGCCAAAAACAAACTGGAAATGAGTAACCTTCTCTTCATTACCTTTATCCTCCTTCTAAAAGAAAAAGTGTAACGTACGTCTAGGACGCTACCTTACACGGACTAGCCGTTCATTTGGAAAAACGTTTTTTATTAGTCAAAAAATTATGTATTTTACAAACCTATTATATTCCCCAATCGTAGTAATGAAAAGAAAATCCTTTACATCTGCCATATGACACATGTTTTCGCATTTATGAGAAAACAACGGTAGCCCTGGTTCAGACTTACCGCTCTTTTCGTTTTGCCATTTTATTGGCTATATTGTCTTCCTTGTATCTTTGAACAATTAGCAGAAAGTGTTTATAGTCCTTTGTATAAGGATATATATAAATCAATATCTTTTTTCAGCCAGTTGCTATAATCTTTCACTTTATAAACCTCCCATTCATCCAGTTTAATGGGGTTTTGTACACCAACAAAAACGTCGTTTGGATACTGTCGATCGATATAAAGTACAATATCTTTTCTAGGAAATGCATTTTCACCCACTTCTGGAATATAGGGGGTCTGTATAATTCTAATATAGGTATAGTCGTTCTGACTGGTTCCTTCTTCCTGGCTTTCTTGAAGGAATTCTAATTCTCGTTCGTTTTTCACCACTATATTCTCATCACTTTTTCGATATGTAAGACGAAATAAATCTATAGCATTTACTAAAATCCCCATATTTTGTGATGGTTTTGTGAAAGCAAAAATGTCATGTCCTCTTTGTACAATAAGTTTTTCAACGTTAGATTTATTCGCTTGTTCTTCTTCAGATGTTGTTTCTCTCTGATGAATTTCTCCTTGGGCAGAAACTGCACAGCCACTTACTATTCCAACCAAAACCAGTAAGAGGAAAATTTTTTTCATTACTACACACCTTTCGATCATATTTCGCTATCTAGTTTTTTCTCTCGTCGCTTCCTTCCACTTGCTTGTAATCGCTAGCTGAACGAAGAGGGATTTCTTTAAGGAAAAGAGTGAAGATAACAGCTACAGCCATAACGATTGCCCCCGCTAAAAATGTGCTGGTTAGCCCATAACTAAAGGTTTCACGGACCATATCAACCATTTTTGTTGCAATTTCCTGATACTCTAGCGGTAATTGACTTTGAATCTCTGCTAACTTAGGTTGATCAAGCAGTGTCTCCGGATTCATCAGCTTTTTAAACTGTTCGGCATAAGTGGGATCTATTTGTGCCTGATTTATTTGATTGCCTGAAGCAAGCATCTCCTGCATTTTCCCTGCCATGCGCGAGCTCATTACGGTTCCAAACACAGCAATACCAATCGTACTTCCCAAAGAACGGAACAACTGTGACGATGCCGTAACAACCCCCAATTCCTTCGGATGAGCGGCATTTTGAACCGTTAAGGAAATGACCGGCATGCTAACGCCAAGCCCAATACCGAAAATACACATATAGATGATTATGAAGTAAATAGGAGTGTCCAGATTGATAAAGTGCAAGAGAGACATCGCAATAGTCATAATCGTTAGTCCGGCAATCGCCATCATTTTATATTTGCCCCTCTTTGAGATAACTTGACCTGCAATACCAGTAACCACAGCCATCATAATTGACATCGGCATCATGATATATCCGGAATAAGTCGGAGAAACCCCTTTCACTCCCTGCACAAAAAACGGAACATAAATCATCGCTCCCATCATACCTGCACCTAACAAAAATCCTGCCATATTGGATACCGTAACAATACTGTTTTTAAACAATGAAAGTGGAAGAACAGGGCTTTTTACTTTTGTTTCGATTACGAGAAAAATAACGAGTGTAACTGCTGCACTACCAAACAATCCAAGAATTTGCCATGATATCCAGGCGAATTTTCCAGGACCATTTCCTGCCAAAGAAAATGCAAGTAGTAAAGAAACGATGGTAAGCGTTAAAAATATTGATCCAAAATAATCGATCGACTCCCCGGGTTTACGATCTACTCTAGGGAACATCTTTAAAATCATGATAAAAGCAACAACTCCCAAGGGAAGAAAAACCCAAAACACCCAGTGCCAATCAAAATGATCGACCACGTATCCACCTAAAGCAGGACCGAATACACTGGATAAACCAAATACTCCGCTTAGAATACCAGTCCAACGTGCTCGTTCCCTTGGAGCATACAGGTCTCCAACCGCCATGAACGCCGTTGACATAATAATCCCAGCCCCCATGCCTGATATACCTCTGTACGCAATTAGTTCAAAGATATTTGTGGAAAAACCGGATAAAACTGCACCTATCATAAAAAAACCGATCCCAAATAAAATAAATGGCTTACGACCATAAATGTCTGACAGCTTTCCAACGAGCACTGTAGCCACAGTCGAGGTTAACATATAAATAGAAATGGCCCACGTATAGTAGTCCATTCCACCAAGCTTTGAAATAATCCTCGGCATCGCCACACCAATAATAGTCTGATTAATTGCCGAGAAAAATAAGGCAACTAGAATGGCAATCATTATCATCCCTTTACGTTTATCAGTCAGATGCTCCATTCTTCTCCTCCTCTTGAACTTTTTCAATATTCCCTGATATTTGCTCGAATATTCTAACGATATGTTCAAGATCCGTTTCTGATATGTCGTTACAAATCATTTTCATCTTATTTCTGCCTTCTTTACGCAGCAAGTTCAATGTTTCTTTTCCAGTAGGGGTAATCTCGAGATAAACGACTCTACGGTCCTCTTCATCTCGGTATCGGTTTATATAGCCGTTAGCGATCAGTTTGTCAGATAAGCTCGTTACAGCGCCTGGAGTTAAGTCTATTGCTTCTGCTAATTCCGTCATTTTTTTCGCTCCGTTTTTTTCTAAAAACCACATAATATACGACTGTGAACCAGGAAAGTACTCGGCAAATATTTTTTTCCATATCAAATTCAAGTTTCTTGATACGTGCCAATACAATCCCTCGAATTTATTAAATTGATCTTTTTCCTCCAACATCATCACTCCTTTACTTCAACATCGAAATCGTTTTATTTATTGAATATTTCAATGATTAAAATAATATAAGTTATTTGTGTCATGAGTCAATATTTTTTTGGATAAAAATAGTATTCAATACTCGTACATGTAACATCAGTGGTTAAAACCATCTTATCCTTACAATAAGAAAAGCCATTCTCTCCATTGCAGTGTGATTCGTTCACCTGCATGGCTAAAATGGCTTATTCCATATAATTTTCGGCTATTACTTCTATTTAAACTCTTATTTACAAGCTACTTTTCGAAGATGTTCTACATCCCAAAGGTAATCAATAGCATCTGCAACCGTCTCTACTTCATAACGGGCCGCTTTCTTCACCTCAGGGTAACTATGTGACATCGCGAAGCTATGTTGGACCAGCATCATCATCGATACATCATTGAAGGCATCACCCGCACATGCGCACTCCTCAGGCTCGATTTTAAGCGTTTCGAGCAGGATCTGCAAACCGTTACCCTTGCTGACGTTATGTGGCATATAATCGATGCAATCCTTGTCAGCAATGTAAGAAACATAAGGATCTGATACCTGCTCACTTATATGTGTTCACAGTTCTAAGATTTGATCCAATTCTCCAATGAAGCTGATCTTTCCTGGTACATTCTGCTCATTAATCTTCTCCCATAAATCTGGATCATGGATGAGTGGAACTAACAATCTATCAGCTACAGATGCGGTATGTTTAGTGATTTTAGTGGTATAGATATTTTGTCCAATAGAAACCTGACAAGCAAAATCAAATGGTTTCCCCGCTTCATAAATCTTTTTCGCTGTACGCAAAGAGAAGGCTGCCTCGTACAAAAGCTTGCCATTCTTATCAAAGACATATGCACCATTCTGGCTGATTCGATGCACGGGAAATCCTAGCTGGTTAGCAACATCAAGGATCTCGTCATCCTGTCTTCCAGTTGCAATGCAGATTTCTACACCTTGATCATGCAAGTTGTTTAATGCTGCTTTATCCTCTTCACTCACACCAATCTGACCTTGAAACAATGTACCATCCAGATCACTAACAAACATTTTAATCAACTCTGACATTCCCCTCTGTCTGAACTAGGATGTTATAATGTTATCTTTTTACCAAACATATTATATGCCCCAGCTACAGGAATGAAAAGAAAATCCTTTTTAGTCACTTCATAGTTTGGGTAAAAGCTTATTCACTTTTAGATACCGCTAAAACACCCGCGATATTTCGCGAAGCACTAACGATGTTTCGATACGCATTTTCCAAAGCCACTTCTAGTGTGGTTATTCCAGGGACTACACTAAACACTGCGTCTATTCCATGATTATAGACAGCTTCATAGCCATCAGCAAGTGACCCAGCTAGCGCGATAACACGAACGTTATGCTTTTTGGCTACCCTAGCAACACCAATCGGCGTTTTTCCATAGATTGTTTGGCTGTCGATTTTCCCTTCTCCAGTTATGACAAGGATTGCATCTCGAACATGGTCTTCCAAGCTCGTAGCCTCAACCACAATCTCTATCCCTTTTCTCAAAGAACATGGAAGAAAAGCCAGTAACCCCGCACCTAATCCTCCTGCAGCGCCTGATCCGGGAATGCTACTAACATTCACACCTAAATCTCTTTCTATTACTTTTGCAAAGTGGTCAAGGTTCTGATCGAGGACACTCACTATTTCTTCTGTTGCCCCTTTTTGCGGCCCAAATACAGCAGAAGCACCTGTTGCCCCTAGTAATGGGTTCTCGACATCACATGCTACCTCAAAAGTAATTGCAGACAATCGTGGATCTAATCCCTCATTATTAATAGAATGCAAACTGGACAATGCTCCCCCGCCAAAACCAATTTCATGACCGTCCACATCGAGCAATTTTCCGCCTAAGGCCTAAACCATCCCTGCTCCACCATCATTTGTCGAACTTCCCCCGAGTCCCAAGATAATTCGATCCACATGGAGATCGAGAGCAGCTAAGATTAATTCTCCAACTCCATAGGTTGTTGTGTTCAGTGGATTTCTGTCTTCTCGTGAAACTAAATGTAATCCAGCAGCAGCTGCCATTTCGATCACAGCCATTTTCCCATCATGGATTAATCCAAAGAACCCTTCCACTTTTTTACCGAGCGGGCCGGTTACCTCATGTTTGATCATCTGTCCGTCTAATGAATTGACTAATGAATGGACGAGCCCTTCCCCGCCATCTGCCATCGGAACCTTTACGTAAACAGCGTCAGGAAAAATTTCGCGAAATCCTTCTTCAACAGCATTCGCAACCTCGATAGCAGATAAGCTCTCTTTAAAAGAATCTGGTGCGATAACAACTTTCATAATTATCATTCCTTCTACCTTTACTTTACTGAGTAAAATAGATTGATAAAATCAACGAAATCCTCCTTAGAACAAAGCTCATCAACCAATTTTTTGTTTTGTACGATCTTCCATAAATGATTAAAAAGGTGGCTAAATTCTTCCTTGTCCTTCTCATTCAATGCTAACAATAGTACCAATTGAACCGATTGTTCTCCCCATTTTACTGATTTTTTTAGAATCCCAATAGCGATACAGGACCCGAGAGCATTTGGTTTCAATGGATGAGGAATCGCAACAAGATTACCAATCGATGTAGGGGAGATTTCTTCCCGCTCAAGGACAGATTGTTGAAAGGAATCATCGACATAGCCATTACTATTTAGAATCGTTGATAATGATTTTATAATTTCAGTTGGATTTTTTTGATCAATCTCGGTAAAAAATAACTCGTCACTAAATAATTTTTGCAGTGTATGAAATGACTTTTTTTCATCTTCATGTAAATACTTGCTTGAAATATGCTCTTTAACCTTCTCAATATCCTTTTCCGTTAATAAGGTGTTAATGTGAAGTGCCGGAATTGGAGTTTTTTCATTAATCGGAATGGTACTTAAGATTAAATCTACGGATTCTTTATTAATGTTCTTTATGGAATAGGAAGGATAGGTTCCAACAATGTCTATTCCAGGAAACACACTCTCTACACTTGCTGCTAAGAGCTTGGCAGTACCTAAACCAGAGGCACAAACGATAGCTACCCGTTTCACTTCTCGCCGTTTTTTATTCTTCATTCGCTCAACGGCTGCTTCTAAATGAATTGCAATATAACCAATTTCATCTTCATTAACGATAAGCGTGCTGTTATTCTGAATGATTTCCGCTGCGACAATCCCCAACTCAAAGGAAAACGGATACTTATTTTTTATTTCCTTTAACATTGGATTTCGCAAGTTCATTCGATATTTTAATCGGTTGATGGCCGAACGCAAGTGAAGCCCTAACCCATAAATGAGCTCCTGGTCCTCCAGTAAATCAATCTGGTAAACCTGATTGATTTCTGAAAGAATATCAACCACTAATTGATAGTGACTCTCTCCTACCAAATCAACAGAGTCAGCCTCTGCTAAATTCTGATCTTCAAAATGTTTCGCACCTAGCAAATGAATCGTGATATATGCTTCTTCACCTATAGGTATTTTTATCGAAAATTTCTTTTCAATCGACTCGACAATTCTTTTTGCTACCTCGTATTCAACCTGATCTTCTATTTGATCGAGTTTGATCGTACCTACTTCAACATTTTTACCCTTTTTGATTCTCTGGATCGCAATCGCAATATGCATCACTAAATTATTGAATGGTAGCTCGGCCATACTAATTGGTAGCTCATCAATATGTTTCTTTGTGATCGCTTTTATTTCTTCGACGTTCACATCTGAAATAATAGCGTTAGAATCGATTTCAAGCTGAGCTTGTTCATTTCTCATATTCGCTAGGCTTTCAGACAAACAAAAACGAATATTCATTTCGTTTCCAGTCAATTTGATTCCGTAGTTTTGCTTTTTAAACAATGTTAAGTCGTATTTTTCTAATAGCTTCTCTACTTGTTTCAAGTCATTATCAACAGTTGATTTACTCACAAACAGTTCATTTGCAAGCTTTTCCGTAGCAATGAAATCTTCCGCCATAATAATGCTTTTTAAAATAAATAAAACTCGTTCCTCTGGCAATACAGGTGTATTTCCTTGCTCCTCTTCCTGGAGCATAAAGAGTTCTTCGATTAATTCTATTACAGGCTGTCCAAGCGATGGATCAATAAAATACCCAACACCTCGATTTGCTTCAATTTGGACACCGATTTTTTTCAATTCGAGATTTAATGCTTTCACATCATTTCTTATCGTTCGGGAAGTGACACCGATTACTTTAGCCAAGTATTCACTGGTCACAGGTTTCTTATGTGATAGCAATTCTTTTATCAATGACTTAAGACGGCTGTTTAAAACATACATAACTTCCCCCCCTTACTAAACGAATAAGAACTTTTTATGACACAACTGTTGTGTCTATTTGCTTTCGAATCTCCCGGATAGCATCGATTGCTTCTTCAACACATTCATTTGAAAAAGCCGTAACTAGTGTGATTGCTGCTTTTCGTTTACCAGCTCTGTTAAGAATGGCTGCCTCTTCTTCAATGTCACGTATTAAGGTCATCCATTTCTGCTCTAACCGATCAAAGGTTTTTCTAGCAATTTCCTTATTGTTATTAAATAAATCCCCATTTTCATTACCTTTTATTTCATCAAGCAAATCCCGGAACACCCACCAATACGAGTTTTTTGCCGATTGATCATGTTCAGATTTTGAAGGATCGGCTGTCTTCTCTTTCACCGTTCCGGCATTGGAGAGAATTTCCGGAAACTCCTGTTCACACATAAAAATCGGCAGATATAGCCCTGTACAAGGAGTTGCAGGTGACCACCAAATAAGTGGAAAATGCCATTTATCCTCTGGAAGTTCAAATATCGTCGACGAAGCGGTAATTCCCCATGTAAAATTGGCAGGAGACGAATGCATACAGATTGTTTGGAAATCTGGCAATGCTGCATTAAAAAATGGTCCTTCTAAGAAGGTATCTTCATAATGATCTCGTAAGATACGTTTAAGCCAATTGACATCAATCTGCCCCAATTTATTACTAAGTAATTGTTTCGTACGCTGGACACGAATATGGGAAACCTGCAACGAATTTGTAAAATCAGTATAAGCATAGGAAGCATCAAATTCCTCATGACGACCAATCCAATTCGAATGAACGGCCTTTTCAATAAAGCCCTCACTTTTTAATTCCCACTCATCACGAATACTCATTTCATTCGAGATCGAATGGAACTTATCTTGAATTCTTTTGGCTACCCAATCGTGATCCACTGTTTCAAGAAGCCACGCTTCTGTTGAATCTGCGATAATGAAAGAATTGTTGTAAGGCTTCTCCTCTCCCACGACCGCGCTGCCCCATTGACCATACTCTTCAATTAACGTCGTTATAACTTCCAAGGACTCTTTGGCCGTTTTACCTCTTTCTAGACCAAGGCGAACAAGCTCCATGCCCAAAATCCCTTTTTGTTTATCAGGATCAGCCGCACTTTCTTTCAGATCCTTTGTAAAAATAGCCTCATTCCCAATGGCAACACCGTGCTCATTAATGCCTTGCTCAAAGCCCCAGCACCAAAAAGGCGACGACCCAATGGTTAAAAGCGTTTCATCCACTTGAGGAATCTTCAGATAAGCTAATTCTAACATGTTACCATTTTCATGTGATTGCCGCTGATTATATACAAGTGGCTGACTTTCATAAGCAGGTCGATCACTATTCTTCGCAACAAGCATGCGAGATTGACTAGTGTATTCTGGCAATACAACTAAGTTATCACACATTTATTATCCCTCCGGACATTAGAAAACTTGGCTTTGCCAAGCCTTTGGCGCAGGCAAAGCCTTAGTTGCACTTATGCAGATAAGAATTTTTATAAATTTCATCTGTTAAAAAGAAAGAGATACCCCTAAAAAGAGTTGACTTTATCACTCAATTAATTAGGTATCTCCTTTCATTCTAAGATAATTTGAAACTAAAAATTTCGTTCGAACGAATGTCTTTTAATTGGATTTCATGGTTTTCAATTTGGATTCGCTCATCCATCACTGTGATAAGAGTCTCATTCAAATCAACAAGTTTAATAGCTTTGAAAAGTTCACGATTGATTTCAACTTTTACCGCATCAATTGGTTGATTTGTTGTATTAAATATTCTTAGTAGCAGACTATTATCAAATTCAGATTTTTTTACGGCGCTAATAGCCATACCATTATCATCAATGCGAATAAACATACACTGATGATGTAAAGAAGCAGAGTCTGACTTCACACTTACTGGTACAGTCACAAACGGTGTTGTAAATTCACTGGATTTAATGCCAATGTTTGCTTCCACTTCATTACCAGGGTGCGGAATAATCGAATATTCCATTTCATGCTTGCCCAAAAGGAGACTATCTGGGGTTTCAACATGGAGACCTGAACGTCTTCCAGGGCGATCAACTAAATCTTGTTTACCCATATAATCTGTTCCTGCAAGTAGCGTAAGAGCAATCGTTGGTTCCCCCCCATGTAAAATCTCATATTGCGGCAGACCTTTATTTAGAATTGCGATCCCTTTTTGATCATCTGATACATCAATGAATTTCTGCTGTGGATAAATTGGATAATATTTTTCTTCCCAATTTTCTTGCTCCCAGTATTCAACCTGCTCTAAATAGTTATCACGGCGAATCGTGCCAAATTGTTGGTCAGCGATATGCGTTTTCGTTTTGATGCCTGAATCAAATAATGCGCGAATTCGATGGTTTTTAACTGTATTATCAATCACCGTTTTGATATCGACGCGGTCTTCATAACGATTAACGGTCACATACGACTCGATTGTAGAAGCTTTCATTTCTACTGAACGGCTATTAACATCTGTATTTACAGGAAATTCCAGTTGATAGGATATTTTTACCGTCGAAAAGATTGGACCATTGTGAACAACCGAAATTTCTGGAACCGTTTCTCTTGTAGTGATAATGACATCTTCCCTAGGTGGCGAGAAATCATATTCATCTCCGGCATTTCCACCTTCTTCAAAAACATGTAATCCTTCAAAAATGGCTCCCGATTTTCTTTCTTTTATCGTTAATGCTCCATTTTTTTCGATGATGACTTCCATAAAATCATTTACAAATGTTCCATTTTGGTAAACATCTGCAAACGTATTGGACATTGTCGCTTTTTCTCTTACGTAATAGGTGCTAAACCCAAAGCCCTCTACTTCTGCTACAAATTTAATCGTAGTGGTAAAAACAAATTGATCGTCATTTTTCACACCAATTTCAATCTGTTTATCATTTAAATTCTCTTCTTTTGTTTCAATGATTTGATACGGTACTTCATTACCATTATAATCAACAATCGTAAATTCTTTGGATGTTAGATGCAGCGTTGCTTTCGCAAGATTTTTCCTTTTATGACCAAGTGTATTGAAGACTACTAACGGAACACCATTATCTTGGAACTTAATTTTGCTTAGTAACTCTTCCGTTGCTGTTTTCTGAACGGACTCGCCAATTTGCTTAGCAAATTCATATCTCATATCCATCTCTTGATGAGTGGCATCTGTACAAACATTACAAATAGAATCATGAGCATGATTTTGCATCATGTATTTCCAGCCTTTATTAATGACATCATTATCATAATGACTGCCAAGTAAAAATGATACGGAGTTTAAAGGCTCTACATATTTCTCATATAGATTTTGAACCTCAAAATTTTTCTTTTTCAAATCTAAACGAGTAGATGCAATACTTACATGCACGCGCATATTTTTACCTTTTCTAAATTCCCCTGAAAGGGTCTCTAGTTGTTTTGAATCACGTGAAATTTCTTCAAAATAATCTTGTAAACGACTCAACCTTACTTCAAATTTACTTCCATGCTCAGCATAATGTTTATTTAGCTCATCAATTATTTCAGGGAGATCTTTATTTGCGCTTCTTTGGTCAAATCCACACATCAATAACATGCTTGAAGTGGTGGCCATATCTTTTAATTTGTTGTGATTCTCTTCGATTATTTCTACATTCTGTTCAAAATTGGTTGAAAGCATTCGTCCATTTCCATAGCCTAATGGGAGATGAGTTGTCAGTACCTTTGAACCATCGGGACCTACCCACCAGAAATCGGTTTTTTCTGTTTCTTCGTTGGTAATCCCACGCCAAAACAATGCATAATTCATTCCAAACCCGCTTAAAACCTGAGGAATTTGCGCAGCTTGACCAAATGAATCTGGCAAATAACCGATTTGCATCGACGGACCGAACTCATCACCAATTTTCTGACCAATTAACAAATTTCGAATAAGCGATTCTCCACTTGGAGTAAACTCATCCGGTTGGATGTACCAAGGACCAATAATGAGACGTCCTTCTTTAACAAGCTGTTTAATTCTATCCCGATTGCTCGGTTTAATTTCTAAATAATCCTCTAACACGATCGTTTGTCCATCTAATAAAAATGACGTATAGGTAGGACTAGTTTCTAATAGCTCAAATAATTCATCCATAAAAAGGATTAATTTCACACGATATTGCTGATAGGTTTGGTGCCACTCTCGATCCCAATGTGTATGGGAGATGACATGAAAATTCATATAAAAACCTCCAGAACCATGAGTTTTTAATCTAAAAGAGGGTCCTGTAACAGTCCCCTCAGCGAAATTCGATTTATATTTTTATACAGTTTCTTACGAGTAAGTTACTTCTTCTTCTTCAATATTCTTTTTTAAGAATACTGTCATTAATGCAGTTGTAATAATTCCAGCAGCAAAAGCAAGTAAGAACATGAATGGTTTAATAAAGAACGGTATAACGAATACTCCACCACTAGGTACAGGGGCTGCTGCACCAAGTGCCATTGCTAATGCACCACCTACTGCTGAACCAACAACAATTGCTGGAATGACTTGAAGGGGTGCACTTACGGCAAATGGAATCGCACCTTCGGTAATCCCTGTCGCGCCCATGATCGTTGTAGGAAGAGCACTCTGTCTTTCTCCAACTGTAAATTTCTTTGGTGCAATTCTTGTTGCAAGAGCTAGTCCAATTGGTGGTGTCATAATACCAATCCAACAAGCTGCCATTGGAGCATAAATGCCTTGATTTAACATACCTACACAGAATGCAAACGCTACTTTATTAATCGGTCCACCCATATCAAACGCCATCATCGCACCAATAATAAGTCCAAGTAAAGCTAAATTTCCACCACTCATAGCTGTTAACCAGCCTTCTAAACCTTTCGAAGCAACCGCAATTGGCTGACCAATGATATACATTAATAAGGACACCGCTCCCACACCTAATAGGGGAATCACAATAATTGGTTTTAGAGCAGCTAAATACTGATGCATAGGAAGCTTTTTAATAAAATTAACAATATACCCAGCAAGGAAACCTGCAACGATACCACCTAAAAACCCTGCGCCAATTTCATTTGCAATCAATCCGCCAACCATCCCGGGAGCAATACCTGGGCGATCTGCGATGGAATAAGCCATATAACCAGCCATTGCTGGAACCATTAACGAGAAAATTAATACTCCTGTTTTAACAGTTTGTTTAGCAAAACCTGCCTCTTGTTCACCACCGCCTAGAAGTAGGCCAATGGTTAGGAGCAGACCTCCAGCAACAACAAACGGTAACATATAGGAAACACCGGTCATTAAATGAGTTTTAGCTTCTTCAAGGAATTTTTTCATTTGTGAATTTCTCCCCCTTTTATTTCACTAACTCAAGTGCTTTATTGATGAGTTCTTGCGGATTTTTTACCGCTTCCGCTACTGGAACCTTAATAGTAGGAATTTCATTGAAACGATCAGATTTTGCAATCGCTGTATCAACAGCTAAAATAAGAACATTTGCCTCTGCTACTTCTTTAGCTGAAATAGAATTTTCGATTCCCATTGCACCCTGCTTTTCAACCTTAATTTGAAGGCCCATCTTTTTAGCTGTATTTTCTAATGCAGCTGCAGCCATATTTGTATGCGCTACTCCTGCTGGGCAAGCTGTAATTGCGATAATTTTCATGATAATCTCACCTTTTCTTAGTTTGTTTTTTGAGTAGTTAATTCATCTAATAAGTCCAGAATTTGTTCGGGTTGTGTAGCATTCATGAGCTGATCCCGAAACTCATCGTCCATTAATTTACCAGATAGCGTTGCTAGAATTTGAAGATGAGTAGTTGCACCTTCTGCTGCTGGTATTGCAAGCATGATAATAAAAGTAACAGGGCTATTATCTAATGAATTCCATTCAATCCCGTTTTTCGTCTTCCCGATAATAACGCTCGCCGTTTTCACTGTATCGCTTTTACAGTGCGGAATAGCAAACCCATTGCCAAAACCTGTAGAAAACTCTGATTCTCTTTCAAGAACTCCTTGGATAAATGCAGACTCAGAATCAATTCTTCCTTGTTGTCCTAGTAACGAAGTTAATTGAGAAATCACTTCTTTTTGGGTGGTAGCTTCCAAGTTTAACTCAATCAAGTCTTCATTAATCAATGATATGATTTCCAACTCTTCACCTTCTATCTTGTGTTAAATTTTTTGAACTGAATTTTAATTTTGAAACCCTTTACAATAATAACGTTATCTTCTACACCTTGAATTTTATATATTTTCGAGTTCAAATAAAAATTAATTCTTTTCCTTTTCTTTTAGGAAACGGTTACAAACCGTATCATTGCTAGTATTAGCACCTTATTTAGTTCTTACCTGTATCAGAAAGTATAAAAAGCTGAGTGCTTCTGCCTGGTACGTTTCTAACTAATACAAAAATAAAAAAGCGTAACGATCCAATAATTCAAAGGATCGTCACGCTTTTTTGTTTTTAATATGCTTTAGCACTGAATCACATTCAAGCGATCTTTATGTATGTGAAACAATCAATTCACAAGTTCCGTAAATTTCAAATTCTCCTAATCCCACTGGAACAATGAAATGTGTTCCCTTGTTCAATGGATATTGCTCCCCATCGTGAACAAGTGTCCCCTCACCCTTGATGACACTTAGAAGCAAATATTGATCATGAAATGAAAAAGAAGATTTTCCTCGAACATCCCATTTACATACGGAGAAAAACTTAGACTCCACAAACGTTGTGATGGTTACATTCTCCTGCTCCTGAACTTTAGGAGTAATTTCACTGTCCTGATGAGGCACAGTTGTCACATCAATCGCTTTTTGCAAGTGAAGTTCTCGCAAATTCCCGTCCGCATCCCGACGGTCATAATCATATACCCGGTAGGTTGTATCAGAGCTTTGCTGAGTTTCTAACACCAGCGTTCCTTCACATAATGCGTGGATAGTTCCACTTGGAACGAAGAAAAAGTCGCCTGGCTTGATTTTCACTCGGCGCAGTAGCTCATTCCATTTACCTTCGTTAATTTGCTCGATTAATTCTTCTTTGGTATTGGCATTGTGGCCGAAAATCATGTCGGCCTCTTCTTTACAGTCAAGGATATACCAGCATTCTGTTTTGCCAAGATCACCATTTTCATGAACCTTCGCATAAGAATCTTCTGGATGGACCTGAACAGATAAATCCATGTTCGCATCCAATATCTTCGTTAATAGTGGAAAAACTTCTTCCTTCGGGTTTCCAAACAGCTCTGGATATTCACGCCATAACTCGTCTAAGGCCATACCTGCATACGGTCCATTTTCAATAATAGAAGGTCCATTTGGATGTGCGGAAATTGCCCAACATTCCCCTGTTTGATCATTTGGAATTTCATAGCCGAATTCTTCCTGTAAAGCTATACCGCCCCAAATTCTTTCTTTGAAAACTGGTTTTAAAAATAATGGTTGCAAAATGAATACCTCCAGAAGTATATCCAATTTTTAAAACTATTGTCCTCATTTTTCTTGAAAAAATAGAAAAACACCGCTTTGTTTGGTTACGTGAATGTGATGAGCAAACACTACCATACAGAAGAGGTGTCTTATCTATTTAGAAAGAAATCCGTGCATAGCCGTTTTCTTTGCTAACCCATTCACACGCTTCTCGCACACTTTTCACAATGTGTGTAGCATGCTGTTTCACTTCATCATCGGCATGTTCCATAGCAAAGCTGTTCGTCACCACATTAAACATCGGTATATCATTGTAGGAATCGCCAATACAGACGACTTCATCCTTAGTAAGACCTAATTCTTTCATCAGGAAATTAACCGCATTTCCTTTACTTACATGCAGCGGCATGAGATCAAGGCAATCGCTAAATGAAATATAAGAGTCGAACTGCTCAGGGAACTCTTCATGTAGCTTCTGTTGCAGTCTCTTTAATGTTTCTAATTCCCCCACATATGTGAGTTTGGTAGGGCGAAGCTCATCTCCAAACCGCAGATGAAGATCCAATTCTTCTATAATTGGACTGCTTAAGCCAGGATTAATTTCAGGTCTGTAGCTAGATTTCTGATTTAAGAAAATCTGTTCATTTGCTGAAACGAACCCTAAAGCATCAAATTCTTTTGCCGCTTCACATAATTTATGAGCCATTTCAGGTTCAAAATCTCTTGAATGTAACACCAGACCTTCATAATTAATAATGTGTCCACCGTTTTGGCTGATTCGATGGCTCCTGCAATTCATTTCTTGTATGGCCCATTTAATATCATTGTCAATTCGACCAGAAGCAAAGCAAATATCTACTCCCTTTTCTGCCAAGTAGAGTAATCCCTCACTATCTTCTGTCCTAATAGTCTTGTGATCAGTGAGTAAGGTTCCATCCAGATCACTGATAAACATTTTAATCATATAGTAATTCTCCTTCCAAATCCTCACTCATTTCTCTCTCTTGTGTTATCTTACCCTAAATTTTTGGGTTTTGACAGTGAGCATCAGTTTTACAAGAACTTTTTCAGGTTTGGTCATTTACAGTTGTCCGATACGTTATAACCTTTTATATTTTGCAATGTTCTGATAAAATTAATGTGTAAAACGCTTACATTACATAAACAACTTGTAGAGGAATTATTTGCTTTTTCCAATATGGAGGGAGAGGTGCATCTTGGCAAAAATTTTTCAATCGTATAGCGACATGGTTGCAGATATTCATGACGGAGCTACGCTACTTGTAGGCGGCTTTGGACTCTGTGGAATCCCTGAAAATTTAATTATTGCATTACGTGATAAAGGGGTAAAAGATTTAACTGTTGTTTCCAATAACTGTGGCGTAGATGATTGGGGACTTGGTCTCATGTTACAGGAAAAACAGATTAAAAAAATGGTTAGCTCCTATGTAGGAGAAAACAAGGAATTCGAACGTCAATTCCTTTCAGGAGAGCTGGAGGTTGAATTAACTCCACAAGGTACACTTGCTGAACGCATCCGTGCTGGTGGCGCTGGAATCCCTGCATTTTATACTCCGGCTGGCGTAGGCACTCCGATTGCCGAAGGTCGTGAAACCCGTGTATTCAATGGCAAAGAGTATTTGCTAGAGCCAGCGATTACTGGTGATTTCGCTTTAATTAAGGCTTGGAAGGCAGACAAACTAGGGAATTTAATCTTTGATAAAACTGCTCAGAACTTTAACCCAATGATGGCTTCTGCCGGTAAAATCACGTTGGTTGAAGTAGAAGAAATTGTTGAAGTGGGAGAATTGAATCCTGACCACATTCATACACCAAGTGTGTATGTTCAACGCATTATTCAAGCTCCTTCTTTTGAAAAACGCATTGAACGTCGCACGGTACAAAAAGCCTAACGGGACTAGATAAGGAGGGTATGATCCATGACGCTTTCACGTGAGCAAGTGGCCATGCGTGCCGCACAGGAAATAGAAGATGGTTTTTATGTAAATTTGGGAATTGGCATGCCAACATTAGTAGCTAACTATATAGAAGAAGGTAAAACGGTTGTTCTTCAATCTGAGAACGGACTACTAGGTATTGGCCCGTATCCATATGAGGACGACATTGATCCTGACCTGATCAATGCCGGTAAGGAAACCGTAACAGCAATTCCAGGTGCCTCCTTCTTCTCATCCGCAGAATCGTTTGCGATGATTCGCGGTGGTCACATCGATCTAGCTATCCTTGGAGCGATGGAAGTATCCGAAAAAGGTGATTTGGCTAACTGGATGATTCCTGGCAAGATGGTTAAAGGAATGGGCGGAGCCATGGATCTCGTGCATGGTGCGAAAAAGATCGTCGTAATCATGGACCATGTGAACAAGCACGGGGAGAGCAAAGTGCTACCTGAGTGCACCTTACCGCTTACAGGAAAACAGGTTATTAATCGCATCATCACAGATCGTGCTGTTTTTGATGTAACATCAGAAGGACTGCTATTGATTGAAGTGGTAGATGGTTTTACAGTGGAAGATATTAAAGAATGCACGGCTGCTTCCTTTAAAGTAGCTGAGGGTGTTAAAACAGTATCCGCATCGTAATAAAGCTTGCTATAACGTAAAACGAATTAGAAAACTTGGCTTTGCCAAGCCTTTGGCGCTGGCAAAGCCTTAGTTGCACTTATGCAGATAAGAATTTTTATCAATTCTTATCTGTCAAATACTAAACAGGATCATCAAGCAATATACCGCTTGATGATCCTGTTTTTTCTCCTGCAATCAGGTAAACTATCAGTATAAACCAAAAGGAAAGAAGGAAAGTAAATGCCCTCTCTCGGATTTCTGGTCCTTCACGGTTTTGCCGGAAGTATAGCTGATGTCTCTCCCCTTATCCAATTTTTACGGAACAGGGGTCATCTAGTTGTGGCACCTACTCTGGCTGGCCATGATGGAGATCGACTACACTTGCAACAATCATCTCGTGAGCAGTGGGTTCAAACTGCCGAAGCCTTCTATCAACAGCTGGCTGAACAGGTAGATACCATTGTGGTGATCGGCTTTTCTATGGGGGGTTTACTCTCTTTTCACCTGGCGGCAACCAGACAAGTCGACCTGCTTTTTACACTATGTACCCCTTACCATTATTGGGATGCACGACAAGCCTTCCTTTACATGAAAGATGATTTTATCTCATCTAGCAAAAAATATTGGAACAGTCTGGTTCGAATCCCCTTTTCCAGTATGCTGCATTTCAGACGGTTGCTTTCGGAAACCAAGCCGATTTTGCCACAGATTACCTGTCCTTATTACATCATCCAGGGATTACGCGATGATACTGTTAAGGCAACTAGTGCAGATAAACTACGTCAGCATGTTTCAAGTAAGCATGTTGAGGTTAAGTATTTCAATCACTCTGGTCATGTCATCCTGCTTGGACCGGAAACAGAGCAGGTTATTCACTATATCGATGAGATGCTGATGAGGCAGTTTCCCGACAGCTATGGTAATACCACCGTTTTATTTTGATAAACGAGAACACGATCTTCCAAATGCCAATGAACAGCACGTGCCAGAACAGTACGCTCAATTTGTTTTCCGAGTTGTTTCAGTCCGTTTACATCATCTCGATGCGTCACTCTTTCTACTCCTTGCTCAATAATTGGACCAGCATCCAGCTCCTCTGTTACGTAGTGAGCTGTTGCTCCAATTAATTTTACCCCACGTTCGAACGCTCTTTCATATGGTTTGGCACCCACGAAGGCTGGCAGGAATGAATGATGAATATTAATAATTTGGCACGGGAAATCCTCTAGGAAAGTAGGAGAAAGAATTTGCATATAACGTGCTAGCACGATCATATCTACGTTTCCTTTGATCAGTTCAATTTGCTTGCGCTCTGCTTCTACCTTGTTATCCTTGGTAACAGGGATATGGTAGAATGGAATATTCATACTCTCTACAGTCTCGCGCATATCATTATGATTACTTACCACCATCGCAATGTCAGCATGCAGATATCCAGCTTGATATTGCCACAGAAGCTCTAGTAAGCAATGGTCTTCTTTCGATACAAAAATCGCCATCCGTTTGCGCTTGCACACTTCAATCAGTTGCCACTCCATTTGGAATTTCTCACCGATAGGAGCGAATCCCGTGCGAACCTGCTCCAATTTAGCAGGTAAGCCATTCAGCTTACATTCAATGCGCATAAAAAAACGTCCACCCTCAGGATCTGTGGTGTACTGGTCCGATTGAATGATATTGGCACCCTGCTCATATAAATACTGGGAGACGGTTGAAACAATACCTGGTTGGTCAGGGCAAGTGATTAGCATTCGAGCCGTATCTTCATGTTTTTGCTTATATTCATTCCACTGCGTGTCAGAAACATGTTGCATGATTGGAAACCCTCCACTTTTTTTCTCCAAAGTATAGCACTTTCTATACTGTTCTCCAATTATTCAATTACGATAAAATTATATTGATCGATGAAAGAATTATTACGCTGTTATGTAAAATTGTAACCATTCTTTAATCTAATTCGTAGTTACTTACAACAAAGGAGGAGAACATATGCTAAGGTCATTTGGAATAGGTTTATTGCTCTCTCTTTTGTTCTCTTTGTATGTCCAAGACGATAGGGTACTTTTGCAAATCGCTATAGTCATTGGAACCGTCTGCTGGTTAATCAGTGCACTCTTAACCGTTTATCTTTTTGATCCTTCTGCCAGTGACTCATCTAAATATCCGCAAAAGCCAAAAAATACGATAACCAAAAAGCTGATGGCGGTCAAATTGTTTCTTACTGGTTTGCCATTGATGCTGATGTCGTTTCTTTTGTATATGGAGCTTTACTAATAGAGATGGTATGACAAAATACAAAAAGCATATCACTGTGCGATTGGTTAGCTTCTCATCCTCCCTATCGGAGCGGCGCAGTCTACAGTTGCGATTGTTTCAAAAAACTGTGAGAAAGCGAAGATAACAAAAAACAGGTCAATCATGGTTGTATCTGACCATTATCGACCTATTAAATGTATCGGCATAGCGTTATTTAGGTTATAAAATAAAGCATTCTTGTGCGTACAACAAATTCAAGAAATCATTGTACGGGTATTACATGGGTTAGATGTGTTATTGGTTGAATGACGCATTCATTCCGCACTGGGTAGCCCCCACAGCCTAGATTAATACAAGACGAACGCTACTCAACCAGTAACCTCAACACTCTTAATCTTTGTTTTAAGTGATTCAATACGTAGACTTAAATCCTTAGCATCATCTACGCCTAGCTCACCAACGAAGTTATCAATATCAAAAACCTTAATAATATTTTGTACTTCTTCATAGATTCGGGCGGATAATATTCCTTTGTCAATTTGTAGAAGAGCTAGAAAAATATAAAATATAGTCTTCTCAGTTTCGCCCTCTTCAATTACATTTGCAAACTCATACAAACATCGTCCACCAGCTTGCAGAGCATTTAATCCATCGTTAACTGAATTACTAAATACCTCTTCAACATATTCTATTAGCTCGTTATAGCCCCATTCTTGCATAGTGTTCTCCTCTCTGCCTATTTTACTACCTTACCATCATTTGTGAGTACATTTACTGTAATGTTTGGATATTCTCTTCTAAAAGCCATTATTACATCAGAGCAACTTTGGCAGGTAAGACGCTCAGTAAACAGATTAATTGTACCTTTTGCATTCTTGTTACCTGCAAGTTGTGATGCAATATCATTTAAAATTTTGTACTCCGTGTCATAGTCTCTTAAGTATGCTTCAGGTGTATCAATCCTTGCGTTATCGGGGTCAACCTTCTTAGCATTAAATGTAGGCTCTCCCTGAGGTTTCAAAGAGATACCAGACAGTGCACCCTTGTCTGTAACTTCGTTTACTGAACTATGAGCGAAAAACTCCTTTTTATTAATACCTTGAATATCTACTTCAGCATAACCAAAGTTTCCTGTCTTTTTCAACTTACTAGGTAACTGAGACCGTAATTCTTTAACTCGATCTAGGATACCCGACAAGTATCCACCATTTCCCGTCCCCTCAGCACCATTTCTCACATTCATATATTGCTCTTTCGCATCAGCATACTTCTGCCCAGAGCTAACTATATTCTTTCCTGCTGTTGCTCCTGTCATAGCCATGCCAGCAGCTAAACCAGCAAAAGCAACACTTACTCCTATTCCTGCAACACCCGATCCTGATACCGAAGAAATAGCGGAGGTTTTGGCTGCTTCTATCGAAGATTGCATACCTCGGAGACTTGCAGCAGTAATCACACCATGCATACCTGTATTGGTGTAATAATACAACATTTCTTGTCCTTCTGGTGCAACTCCTGTTATCCCTACTTTATCTGTGAGTCCCCAACTGATATCTTGTAACATCGCGTCAGTTGCCCCAAGTAGCATCGCTTTTCCTTCATCCCACGCCCCTACTTGAAAATATTCCCACATACTAACATCATTACGAGCACCGCTTGCCAACTCATCTGCCATTTGAAATGCATCTGCTTTTACCCTCAGCTCCTCTGAGATCACCTCTAACCTTTGGTATAGAAGCTGAAAATTACTCATGAGTATGGGCCATTCATATTCATACATTTCTTTCATCCGTCTTGACTCTGTATTTTGACAAAGTTCCAAGCAATCAAAAATCTTCTTTTCATAGCTTAGCCAGTGATCATTAACTTCTCTAAACTGTTGGGCTAGATGCCTTAATCGCTCAGGTTCAACGAGAATTCTCACTTATATGCGCTCCTTGCCTCCTTCAATCTGGTGTAACAACATGTTGCAAGGTTCTACGGAATAGAATCCAAAAAAAAACCAATTGACACAACCTTCTATCTTCCTGTTTCTTTAGTCATTTTGATTAGAAAAGAAGGTAATTAGTCATGGGAAGAAAGCGAGGGTCAGCCTTCGACAAATAACCTGATTTTTCAAGATCTAGTTTTTGATTCTATTCTCAAATAAAGGATCACAATATCAGAGCAGGAGATGGCAATGCGGCAACTGAATAAAATGGCAATCAAGCTGATTCTTATCTAAAACATACTTGATCTATCACTTCCTACTAGAAAAACTTCCTACTAAAAAAGAACAAAGGGTAGATTCTCAAGAACATATAATCTTGAGAACCTACCCTTCTTTAATTTTGTTTACTTACGTCGTCACGAGCACCGTCACATCTGCTGATAGACTAACCAAATAGGATCGGTCTACCTGATCAATTCCCCAGCTTGCTTTCAGTGCTTGTGCGTATAAGGCAAGCTGTTTCTGATACCTAGTACGCAGAATCTGACTCGCTTCCTCAAGGTTATCAGACAGTTGATCAGTCTTAAAATCTAGTAAGGTAATTTCATTGCGATCATTGATAAACACACAATCAATAATCCCTTGTACTACTACTCGATCTTCCTCTTGCACACTTGTGGACGTAAGAAGAGTATCATCCATATTCCCCAAGCGATTCTGAATATCTGATAATGGAAGCGAGAACGTAAACGTAAGTTCTCGATATACCTCTGTTGCTGATCGCATTTTCTGCCCCAGTTCGCTCTCAAAAAACCTAGCTATCGAAGCAACAGGGATATATTCGACCGCCTCTTGCACCAGTAGCTGTCTTCTAACCATCTTATCCATCTGTTCTCGAATATCTGCTTCATCCAGGTGTCCATCGAGCGTAAGATGTTGAATGACCAGATGCGTAAAGGTTCCGATTTCTGCACGGGTACATGCACAATTTCGACTAGGAGCCATCTCAGAAGCCTCACTTATGAATCGAGGCTTTCGTGTGATGGAGGCAAGTCCCCTTCCCTTTTTTCGAGACCAATCAATCACCTGAGCTTCTTCAACAGGATTGGTCAACCTCTTCAATTCACTCACGCTCCACTTGGCTGCCACCTCAGTAACACCCTGATGAGAGTAGCTCCAGGAGAGTGCCTGATGAATGTTCTCCCGCCATTCAGGTGCTTCCGGACGGCCTGCTACTGTTTCCCTTCTTTGCAGTGAGATGTATACCTCTTCATTCCAAACCTCTTCTATCTCCTCTCGCGACAAATCGCTAGGCTGGTAGAAATGGAACTTCCAGATAGATTCATCTCTGACAATCGGAACGGCAACATTCGCCTTATCCTCTGGACACAAATCTCGCAAAATGTCTGCACGTGCATGACGAAGAAGTGCTCGTCCTACCCAATCAAGGTAGCTGGTTGCTTGAACCAAATCCTGATCGGCAAGCGCTCCGTTCCCTGTCTCTTGGTCGCACCATGCACCTACTGTTTTGCCTAGATCTTTAACAGATCCAAGTAGAATCAATTTCTCTCTGGCACGAGTTAAAGCAACATAAAGAATTCGCATCTCTTCAGCCAGCATTTCCAGCTGTAGCTTTTGCTTGATGCCCAAATAAGCTAGACTCGGATAACGCAAACGAAGGTCAGGGTCTACCACTTGCGGTCCAAATCCCAAATCTTTATGAAGCAGGAACTGTCCACGACGATCACTTTGATTAAACTGCTTACCCATCCCTGCCACAAAAACAACTGGGAACTCCAATCCCTTACTCTTGTGAATTGTCATCAATCGAACTACGTTTTCACTCTCAGTGATCGTCCGTGCTTCTCCCAGATCACTCTCCTGTTCTTTCATCCGATCGATAAAGCGCAAAAAGCGGAACAGACCTCGATACGTAGTTGATTCATATTGCTTCGCACGATCATAGAGCGCACGTAAATTGGCATGTCTCTGCGCGCCATTCCCCAAAGTGGAAACATAGTCCACATAACCGGTCTCGGCATAGATATCTGATAACAGCTCAGATACTGAACTGCGTCTGCCTTTACTACGCCACCCGTCAATCAGATGGTAAAAACGGCGTAGTCGACGTTGAATTTTCTCATCCACTTCGCTTTCAGTTGTACTTACATATTGCTCAACTGCTTGATAAAACGGGCCTGTAGGCGTTTGAATGCGAAGCTTTGCTAAATCTTCTTCTCTCAATCCTACAATAGGTGATCGAAGAACTGCGGCTAATGGCACATCCTGCTTGGGATTATCAATAATTCGCAAGAGAGAAAGAACAACATCCACTTCATTGGCTGAAAAATAGCCGTTGTTCTGTTCTACGTAAATGGGAATGCCAGCTTGTTTACACTCTTCTGCCATAGCCTGACCCCATCCGGCTGTTGCCCGCAGTAGAATAACGATATCTCTGTACTCAACTGGTCGCATCCCCTGTGTTTTTTTATCAAAAACGAGCAGTGGTTGTCCGCCTACACCTGGTTCCATCCACTCCCTGATCCGTTTTGCAATCAATCTTGCTTCCAGTTGTGCAGCTGTTGCTTCTTCAGTTGCTTGCAAGAGGTCTGTTGAACCATCCTGAGAAGTAGATTGTGTTCCATCACCTTCACTAATAGAGCTAAAAGAAGCCTCGGTAAGGGCCCCATTACCATCTATATCTTCACTATCGCCACTAGCTGCTCGATCAATCAAATGAAGCTCAACAGCCAACTGCTCCGGTTCTATCTCCGGATAGCTTGCTCGCCCAATTAATTCCGCCGAGCGATCGTAATTTATTTCCCCTACCCGTGGTGTCATGATCATTCGGAACAAAAAGTTAACTGCATCCACCACTTCTTTTCTACTGCGGAAGTTGGCTGCCAGGTTAATCAGTTTACCTCTCAGTCGATCTTCAGCGGGAGGTGGGGCAAACGGATCTTGCTCCTCATCAGTAACGTAGTCACGATACTTATCCATAAAAAGCTTCGGTTCTGCCAAACGGAATCGATAAATGGACTGCTTTACATCCCCTACCATAAAACGATTCGCCTTTACCTCTTCTGTCTCTTGACGAGATACAAGGGTAAGAATCGTTTCCTGAACCAGGTTAATATCCTGGTATTCATCTACTAGTACCTCTGCGAATTGTTCCTGCAAATCTCTAGCGATTGAAGAAGGCACTCGCTGTCCATCCTCTTGCTCCGATAAAAGGATTCGTAGAGCAAGATGCTCCAGATCGCTGAAGTCGACCATGGCACGCTCTTGTTTAGCCTCTCGAAACGCTTGACCGAACTGGATCACTAAGCGCGAAAGAGTTTCCATGTACGGAGCCATTCGCTGTAAATCCTCTACGTATTGCTCCACCGACATGCTGAAATACTCTTCCATGATCTTCTTCACTTTTTCTTTCACACCGTTACGTAGCTTCTGTACTTGCGCTTTTCGTATCTCATCTGTTCCTTTTACCCCAGGCAAGCGACCGAATTTGATGGCTCGCATGCTTTGATCCAGCGATTGCCATCCTTCCAAGGCGGACTTTCTTGCTTTTTGAATCATCTCAAGCTCCTGCTCTAAGAGAGGGATATAAGCAGCAGGACCATCAGGCATATCAGCATATTGAATTGCGTTCTGAATATCTGATTCAAGTGATACGAGGTTCAGCGAGATCGTCTGAAGCATCGTATTCATCCAGAGTGAATTACTTACGGTATCCAGTTGTGTCTGGCTAAAGGTAGCCGCTGCATTCCTCAACCATCTATCCGGATCGGGATGGCTCCGTGAAAAGTCATACAGCTTAATGAATAGCCCCAATAGTGCAGCATCGTCCTGACCTTCAACCAATAAATCAGCGAGGGCTGCAAACTGTTCATCCTCCTCGTACCATTCCTCAAATTGTTGCTCCAGTACGTCTTGGCGCAACAATTCTGCTTCCATCTGATCAGCAATTCTAAAATTGGGATCAAGCTCCACCATGTAATAATACTGGCGAAGAATTCCGAGACAGAAAGAATGTAACGTGGTAATGGTCGAACGTTGAAGCATCGCCAGTTGTCTCCGCAGATGCGGAGAGGTTGGATCGCCCTCCAATGCTTTTCTCAAGGCATCCCCAATTCGATGTCTCATCTCGGCAGCAGCCGCATTCGTAAAGGTAACAACCAAGAGCTGATCAACCCCGACCTGTTCAACCAGGTCAGAGATTCGCCGGATAATACGTTCGACCAGAACGGAGGTTTTTCCTGATCCAGCAGCGGCAGCCACCAGTAAATTGTCCCCTTTTTCAATAATTGCTCGCCATTGTTCATCGGTCCAATGGCTTGGCTTCACAAGCGGTGTCTCACTGTTCATGACTCTCCTCCCCCATTTCCTGACGTATTAATCCCCATACCTCTTGATCCTTTTTTCTAGTGATAAGTCGAGGCTGGTTTCCATCCAGCAACTGGTCGAATTGACAGACGGAACGATACGAACAAATCTGACATGCGTTCATCTGTCCTTGTAAATAAGGCTCGATACTAATATCTCCATCCACCAGACGTCGTCCCAGCTTCTTGATACTGCCACGTACGTATTGGCGTAGAATATCAAATTCTTTACGCGAGGCAACTGAAGAATAGCTAGTGAACTCCCCATCTTTTTTAATACCAAATGGCAATAAATCTGATGTTCCTGTCTCAGTCTCATTATCCATCAGACGAGCAAGTTCAGGATCAGCCAGCATCAAGCCTTTCATTTTCAGCTTGGATTGACGTTCTTTGGCAACCTGATCAGGTGTAAGCAGCTGTTTGGCACTAACAAACGGATCAGCTACCTGGTAGTAGAAGACCCCGCCTACCTCTACCTCTTTATTCAGCCATTTATCTGCATTGGTAACCGCCACATCGAGATAAACGAGCAACTGAAGATTAAGACCGTTCCAGACATCTGAGAGAATTAATGCTTTCGGACCTGACTTATAATCGATTACTCGCAAATAGCTGGTCTCGGTATCGAGCGACTGATCAATCCGATCAATTCTGCCCAATAGATGTATGCGCATTCCGTCTTCCAGCTCTATAGTCATTCCTGGTATTTCCCCACCAGGTCCAAATGAAATCTCCAGACCAATCGGGGCAAAATGGCTCCGTCTCGCATGCTCACCTAGTACCGTAATTGCTCGTCCAACAGCTCGTTTCAGCTTACCAGTCACATAGCGATAACGCGCAGTGCGAGCCAAAATACTACTGCGAGTTTGAGGGACCAATTCCTCTACGACATGATCAGCAAGCTTCATGCTGGAAGTCTCATTCATTTGACCCCAATCTAGCTGCTGCTTGTTCATTTCTTCTACTGCCAATTTTAATGAGGCATGAAACAATTCACCTACATCAAAACGTTCCAGTCGAAATTGTTGTCGCTCCATCAGCCTCAGCCCATGTGAGGCAAAATGGGAGTACGGACATGCCTGAAACTTTTCCAGTCTCGAAACACTCATCCGAATCTCTTCCCCGTACAACCGCTTACTTACTTTTTTGGAAAGTGGATATGCTTTGTTCTCGTAGTGAAGCCCTGAAAGTAGCCATTTTTCTCGCTTTTCATCTGTTGAATGCTGCAAATACCAGTCGTACACTTCCCACCAGAATGCAGGTAGGGCGATCCCCTTTTTCACCTGTCGCACCAGCGTTAGCATATGGCGGAAAGCTTGGCGTGGACGCCCCAACAGGATCATGTCCCGATCCGGCTCCGACGTCGGTTCATTATGAAAGTACCCTAATGTTAGTCCAGGCAGTGTTTTTTTCATCTCATTGAAAAGTCCTGATGGTAGCAATGCTTTTCCTTCTTCATCTGCTAGCGGACAGCTAATCCATAATCGCTCGGATGCACGTGTCAGTGCCCGATACAACAGATATTGCTCGCTCATCAGCTTACGTTTGGCATTAGGACCTAGCTCAATTCCTACATTCTCCAGCTTGTCTCGTTCTGTTTCGCTCAGAATGCCTTCTTCTTTAGGACGGAGCGGAATCACGCCCTCTGTTGCCCCCAGAATAAAGAGTGCTTTTACATCTGGTTGTCTGGAACGCTCCATGGAACCAATCAACACTTGATCAAGCGCTGGTGGTACCAATCCCATACGAATACTCTCCATACCCGTTTCCATGATTTTGGAAAAAATCGCTACATCCAGCTTTTCTTCACCCATCACTTCCACAACCTGATCGAGTAGCTCCATGACATCATTCCATACTTGTTCATGTTCTCGGAAGCTTTCTAGATCATGATCCTGCTCAGCCTGTTTCTGCCATTCTTCCAGCTTTTGCGGTACCTGAAGAGCTAGCAAATAATCATAAAGTACGCTAGCCATATGCTTGGTATTCTTCTTAGAAGCTTGCTTGATTTCTCGTTCGAACTCCTGTAATGGCGTCGCGTAACGACCCCTGATTCTACCGATCTCCTCATAAAGAGCCTGATCACCGTGAAAACTCCAAGGATCTGACTGGGACCAGTAACCTCCATGAATACCGTAGCCAATCACGTAATTCTCTAACAGATCAATTTCGCTGCGAGACTCTCTGTGAGAGATATCTATCGGTGAGAGAAGGTCTGTTTTCAACGCCCGAAAAACAGCGTCATATCGCCAGTTTCCTGTTACGGTTTCTAATGACGAACGAATCAGCTCAATTAATGGATGGTGCGTAACTCTACGCTTCTGATCGAGGAAGAATGGAATGCCGTATTCCGTGAATGTACTGGCAATCTCATCCGCATATGGCTCCATGTCCCTGAGCAATACAGCCATGTCTCGATAACGATACCCTTCTGTACGAGTCAGTGAAAGCATATAGAGTGCTAGCCCTTGTACCTCGGCACGTCGATTGGCGGCAGATATCATCACCACTTCATCTTCTTGCCTAGGTGAAGGAAGGGTTCCGGGCTTTTTCCAGTGGAAATAGGATTCCTCCACCTGAGATAGCCAGGGACTATCAACAAAACGCAGCTTGTCTTCAAATATAATCGGCTCATCAATCGGAATTCCTGCTTGTGTAGCAATCTCTTTCAGCTTCTCATAGGTATCGTGTACAGGATAAAAACAGGAAAGATCGTCAATAGGCTTGTTTCTATCATCTGGATCAAAACAGAGTGCAATCGTAACCTGCTTGGCACAGCGCATTACTTGTTCAATCAGCTTATATTCTTGCGTCGTAAAACCACTAAAACCGTCAAGCCAGATCTCTGCATCCTTAATAAAATTAGATTCTGCTAATCGCTCTGCCACAATCGAATATAATTCATCGTTATCAAAATAAGTATCTGTAAGATATTCCTCATAGGCTCGCATGAGTAAGAGCAGATCATGAAGCTTGTTTTCTAACGTCGCATTCTGAATATCTAGCTGCTCTAGTTGCTCTACCGAAACGCCATATGATTTACATTCACTGATCATCTGCGCCAGTTCACCTGCGAAGCCAGGTTGCAAGGCAGAACGATTAAACACCTTTAGCTGTTCCTGATTGCGTTCCAACAAAAGGCGAAGCACCATCTGCTTCCCTCGATCATCAATCGGGATCGTCGTAAGTCCCCCTACTTCTTGCAGAATGCGATGGGAGAGACGCCCAAAACTAAGCACCTGAGCTCTAATATGACCGGTAAAACCAGCAGTTGTTACCAGCCTATGCTCCTCCTGAAAGGTGGCTTGTTCAGGAACCAGATAGATGAGGGGTGCTCCTTTACGATCATTTCGTAACTTCTCTTGTATCTGAGAAAGGATTTTTTCTGTTTTTCCTGTTCCTGCCCGACCCAGGTAAAATTGTAATGCCACGCTATCTCCCCCCTATTCTAGATTCATACGTTCTTATTCTACTTCCAGCGTAATTTTACTTCCTGCTCCCATTGGCTCTGCTGGGGTAACAATCAATCTTCGTGGCATGCGTAATTTCAATTCAGGTACGTGACTGATTAATCCAATGGTAAAATGGTCCATCCGTAATTTTTCTAACGCATCTAGCACGATCTCTAACAGTTCCGAATCTAATGTGCCGAATCCCTCGTCCAGGAAGAAAAATTCCAGGCGACCGCCACGCATTTGGATTTCTACCGATAATGCCAGAGCCAACGCCAGTGAAGTAAGGAACGTTTCTCCACCAGATAATGTCTGTACAGGACGCTTCATTCCACCTGCTGCTTCATCACGCAAGACGAACTCTCCACCGTCTCCGATTTCTAGTGCATATCTACCCTTTGTCATACGAGCTAAATGATACGAGGCATCTCTGGCGATGGTTGTCATTTTCTCCTCGGCAATATATTGGACAAATGCCTTACCTTCAAAAAGCTTCCGTAGTTCATCCAATCTGCTTTGTTCGTCGGTAACCTCTGTCATTTCTTGTGTCATAGACTGCCAGCGTTCATGGTTTTTCTCTAGCTGCATAACCTTTTCTCTCGCAAGGGTACTGCTCTCTCTGATTTGTGTCAGCGCTTCTTCGTCTCCTGTGCAAACGATTAGCAACTCCTGCCACTCTTCTTCCTTGACTTCCCGCCCGTCCAGACGTTCTTCCAACCGTGTCAGTGCATACCTTACTTCTGTCAATTGTGTCATATATGCTTCTACATCAGCTTTGAATGTAGTAAGTTGTGGTCTCAAATTATAGTAAGCTTGTACGCTATTACGATCGACTAGCCTTGCTTCTGCTAACGCCTGCTCCATTTCAGCTTCTGCCTCTTTGGTTTGTCTGCCCAAGCGTCCGTATGTTTCTTCTAGTGCAACGGCTGTCTCCATGATTTGTTGTCGTTCTAAAGCAACCTGATGCATCTCTTTTTCAGCCTGCTCTGAGCGCTGATGCAGATCAGCAATCGCCTCATTCACCTTTTTCAACAGCACCTCAGCCGACTCTCCACCTGTACGTTTTTGCCATTGTTCCTGCTTCTTGGTCCACTGCTCTTTACGATCTAGCACTTTTTCTTGCAAGGCAATACTTTGAGCCTGTAAATGAGACCATTCTTCCTTCTTAGTCTGGATGAGAGCTTGCAGCTCTTGATGACGTTGCTCCTGCGCAAGACGCAGACGACGTAATTCCTCTTGACGTTGCTCCAGTTGCTCCATGTTGTGAAACAGACTTTCAATCTGCTCTATACCAATTTCGCCACGTGCTTGATTAAGCTTATTACTTGCCTGGAGGGCTGATTGTCGGGACATCTCTAATCTGGTAGCTATGCTCTCACCTTGCTCACGCTGTCCCTCTGCCCAGCTCTTCCATTTTTCCCACTCTGCTTTTTTCTCCAGCTCATCGTCACGTTTGTGGCGAAGCTCTTTCTGTTTTTCCTCCATTTTTTTGGAGTGACGTGTGCGTAACTCTGTCTGTTCCCTCACCTGCTGGTCACACTGTTTATAGGCAATGCCAAGTCCTTCAATAGAGGAAACACGCCATTCTTCCCCTAGTTCATGTAACTGGCTAAGTATCTCTTGTTTACGCGTAACCAGCCCTGCCTGCTCTTCCTGTAGCATCTCTTTTCTCTGTCCGATTTGTGCGAGATCCACTTTTGCCTTCTGCACATCTTCACTTGCTGTCCGAAGAATTTTTTCCGCCTCTATCAGAGCTTGCTCCAGCTTCTCCTTCTCTAGCGTCAGCTCTTTTTCCTCATTCTCCACATTCCCAATTGGCTGTGTATCCTCATGTTGTTCCTCGGATAAAGGATGGTGCAAGGACCCACAGACAGGACATTCGTGATCAGGCTGCAACTCATTACGTAGCGCATGTGCCATGTTTGCTTTTTGCCAGCTGTTCCATCTCACTGTCCAAGCATCTTGCTGTTCTTTACAAGCATTGCGATTAGCTTCTGCCTGTACTGCACTTGTCTCTTTCCCCGTTGTAATCTGGATAGCTGTATGAAGGAGCTTTTCTGTATCAATCCAGCGTACATCCCAATCTGTCTTTGCCTTGACCTGATCGCGCCATTCTTTTCCAATACCCATTACTTTGACCAGGGTTTCCCTTGCCTGACCCGTTTCCTCTTCACTCCAAAAATCAAGCTTCGTGAGCTGCACGATCTCTTGCTCCAGCTCGTTTCTTAGCCCGGTTGCTCCAGCAAATGCCACTTCATGCTGAGCAAGAGCTTTCAATCCCTGATTCAGCTTTTCCTGACTTTCCTGCCATTCTTTCTCTGTTTCCTGCAACCGAGTGTTTTCCTGATCACATAGCTGCTTCGCCTGCAACATAGTGCGAATCGATTTTCTCTCTTCCACACTCATTGCAGATTGGTGCCATTCCTCATCTAATTTATTCAGGACAGCTGTTGCCTCTAGTCGTTCCTGCTCCAGCTTTTTGTACTCTTGATCTGCCTGGTTCAACTTCTGTTGTAACAGATTTTGTTCGTTCTGTACCTGCTGAAGCTGAGAAGAAAGCTGAGCCATTTCCCGCTCCCATTCCAGTGCCTGCGTCCATTCACTTTTCCGCTCTAAGTGTATTGGCTCTTCCTGGCGTAGCTTAGACTTCGCTTCAAGAGATGTTCGCTCTACCAGTTCCCATTTTTCCTGGACCTGCTTTCTCTCTTCCCTCGTTCTGAGCAACCGCCCTTCCGTCTCCTGCCATTCCTGCTGCAATTGAATCTCCCTGCTAAAAAACGGCCAGAGTGCTAGACTTGTTTCAATATTGGCTATCTCATGCTTACGTGCAATCATTTCCTCTTCACGCTCGGAAAGCAGGTTCAATTGGCTTTGGACGTCATTTCGCTCCATTTGCCATTGTCTGATCTGTTCCCACTCTTTTTTACGAAGTGTTAGTGCTTCAAAACGAACCGTTATTTCCTGTATCTGGTTCTCCAACTGTTCTGCCTCGTTCTGAGCCTGTTCCAACGCTTCCTGACTCGCATCTCCTAAACGAGCCTGTTCCACTTCCAATTGGTGAATGGTCTGCTTGTTACGCTCCAATTGGCCTTTCACTTTTTGCATGAGCTTTTCCCCGTATTCATGCAGGTGAAAAATCCGTTGCAGCATCTCGTTTCTTTCACTGCCTTTTAGGGTCAGGAACTTGGAGAACTGTCCTTGTGGCAAGACTACTGCTCGGGTAAAATCATGGATGGTCAGCCCTATCAACTGCTCGATCATTGCTGTTGCCGCTGTTGCTTTCGATTCCAGCACCTGATCCGGGATGTCTTCTACCTTACTTCGTTCAATCAGTCGTACCTCTGGTTGCTTTCTATTTCCACCCTTGGTCAGGCCGAATTCTCGTTCAATCGTGTATCTCGTGCGATTTTGCTCTTGTCCCAGTTCAAATGTAAACGAGACATACAGCGTAGATTCCAGTTGGTTTAAGACCTCCTGCGGGTGTGATCCCCCACCAGTCCGTACCACCTGTCCGTATAACGCTAGGGTAATCGCATCGAGAATACTCGATTTCCCGCTCCCAGTGGGTCCAAAAATCCCGAATAATCCCGCTTCACATAAAGTCTCAAAATCTATTTCCTGCAATTCCCGATAACTGTTTAATCCAGACATTTTTAGTTCAATCGGTCTCATTCGTCCCTTCCTCCTTCTGACTCTTTCTCTTCTACCGACATGAGTCTGGAAAAAAGCTGAATGACAGTATCGTCTGGTGTAGTTCCTCGTTTTCGTTCATAAAAGTTACAAAACAGCTGAACAGGACCTAACTCCTCCCGCTTTTCCTGCTCTGTTACTTGTTCTGTTTCCAAAGCGATACGTACCCGCTGGACTTTAACAAACTGATCACTTAATTTGCGAATTCGCTGAAACTCAGCCGGGTCAATGGTATCCGTAACGTGTATCTCTAAATCAATCCACGCGTTAGCATCCTTTCCTTCCGCTAACCATTCCTCTACTTGAGCTATACCTTGAGTCGCCTTCCAACGTGCCAGTGGGCGACCGCTTTGCAAATAAATGATTTCCTCTTTCTTTTCTTCTCCCGGAACAATCTCGATCAATACTACTGCCTTGCTTTGTCCCGCTTCAGAAAAACTATAAGCAAGAGGCGATCCGCTATATCGAATGAGCGGGGAATCTGATAATTTTTGCAAGCGGTGTAAGTGGCCTAGCGCCACATAATCAGCCTTTTTGGGAAAAGCATGAAGGGAAACCGTGTGCGTTCCTCCAATCTGAATCGGACGCTCTGAATCACTTTCACTTCCTCCCATGGCAAATAAATGACTGGTCACCAGATTGACCGTGTCATCACGAAAATGTCCTTCCAGGTCGTCAAACAACCCTTTTATCCGTTCACTAAACGCTTCCTGCATTTGTTCCTGACTTAAGCTCTCACTAATCAGTTCTTTTAACCGTGCTTCTGAAGGGTATGGCAACGCTAAAATAACAGCGTGATGCTCTACACCGGGAATAGCCATCTCCAACCACGCTTGTCCCGCTTTCATGATTCTTACTTTATCTATTGATGCATGCGCTTCACTGATAAATGGGGTTTCTTTAGGTAGCCCAAGCAAAACGATGCCATGCTTTGTCGCTAACGGTGATGCCGCTCTTACTCGCTCTGGCTGATCATGATTCCCCGCAATCACAACCACTCCACGTCTCCCCTCATCAGAAAGACGTTCCAAGGCATGATAAAATAATTCCTCTGCCCACGCAGGCGGATTAACAGAATCATAGATATCTCCAGCTATCAATACCAGATCCACCTGCTTCTCTGTCGCAATTTGACATAATTCTTCTACAAAGGCTTCCTGTTCTGTCCGTCTATCCCGACCTTCGAGCAGTCTCCCGAAATGCCAGTCAGCAGTATGTAAAATACGCATGCTTCCACCTCAATCGATCATTTGTTCTATTTTCATTGTACCAGATGGCGGCAACTGCTTCGACCTGGTTCCAGCATGAAAGTTTTGGTTCATGATATCTTGTAGCTATGTTATACATAGAATAGAGAATAGAAAAAATTATCAAAAAAAGGAGTTTGACGCCAAACGTGAATACTTATCCTGTTCTCATTACAAAACGACTCATGCTCCTCCATCTTTCCATGCATCATGTGGACGATTTATTTGAGATATTTTCCAATGAAAAAACAACGGACCATGTTCCCCGTGAAGTCCATGTATCAAAATCAGAAACCGTCTCGTATCTGGAAAAAAAGCTTGCCGATTCCGTTGAGGGTAAATCCTTTATCTGGGCGGTATCATTAAAAGAGACTGGGAAAATAATCGGAGTCGCTGGCATGTTTAACTACTCTCTAAAAGATCGGAGCGCGTCGCTTGGTTCTGTCATCAATCCCGAATATCGCGGTAACGGATATATCTCGGAAGCGTTCAAAGAAATCATACGGTATGCTTTTACAGAACTGGGCCTTGCCCGTATTGAGGGAAAATGTGAATCAAGTAATCATGCTTCCGAGCGTCTCATTCATAAATTAGGTATGGTACATGAAGGGACCCTTCGAAAAAACATTCTCATCAAAGGAACATTACGTGACACCAAAATTTATTCCATATTACAAGAAGAGTACAAGGATTTTTGAAGTTCGTCTTGATCCTACTTCAGTGGAGAAAACCAGCTTCTCTTTTCACCCTTCGCTTAGGGTCTTCGCCCCGCAAGGGGTTAAACTGTCCGCTACGTACTAATCGTCGGGGAAGCTCTCAACGATGTATTCACTGTAAGACTTGCTGGGGTTCGCTTCTTTTTCCCGATGAATAATACTCCGCTGGGTCGGGCTTCGCCAAGACGCTCTGTGTGAAAAGAGAAGCTGGTTTTTCATGTCTTTGGTTTTGATTCTAGCTTTTTTATCGTCTACAACACTTGGCAGAAGAAGCACATTTTTTGTTCAGAACTATTTAAGGTCCAACCTAGCTACACAGCAAAGAGTGCGGATTAAAAAGTGCAACCCATGAGACACTTCGTAGAATGGCTTCTTTTTGCACTTTCCGCACTCTTTACTGTGTAGCGGAGAGTATTCGCTCCCTTGCGGGACCTTAACGAGTTCGTAAGCAAAAAATGTGCTTCTTCTGCGCGACCACTACAGTAGTCAATTAAAGTCCACAAAAAGAGGACCTCTATAGTTGAGGTCCTCATCCTATTCACGGTTTCTTTAATGTTTGCAACCCTAAATAGGTCAGTATACCAAATAAGATTGTAATGATTGCAGAGTGTATAAGAGTCGCATAGAGTTGCAGTTTCGCAAAAACAACCAGCCCTCCGCTAAAAATCTGTAAAATGACAAGAATCAGACATAACAGACTACAAATATACATGTCTCGTCTCGACTCTTTATAATGGCGTACTACATGAATGAACAGTATGATAATAAAAACCAATAAGAGTGCAGCTGCCACACGATGCATAAACTGGATTCCAGTCTGACCCGTTAGTGGAGGAATGATCTCCCCATTACAAAGTGGCCAATCCGTACATCCCATGCTTGATCCTGTATGACGCACGTACGCACCCAGATAAATAACACCGTAAGCGTACACGCAGATAAATAGTACAAAATTTCGAAACCCTTTTGATACAGAGGCCTTCACTAGCGATTTCATCTTATCCTTCAACATCACATACATGGTGAGCATGAAGACACCGCTATAAGCAAGTAGTGAAAATCCAAAGTGCAGCGCTAGTACTGGGGATGATTGTGGAGAGATAACAGCAGAAGCTCCAAGTGCAGATTCAACCAAAATAAAACTAATTCCAAGTAAAGCTAACCCCAGAACTTCCCTATTCTTTTTGTATATCTTAATGGCATATAAAGAAAAAGCAATGACAACAATCCCCGCCACACCTGTAGTAAGACGGTGAGTATACTCAACTATTGAATCAAATGCATAGGACGGTACCCATTTTCCATTGCACAATGGCCAATCATTACCACAGCCTAGCCCCGAATCCGTTTTTGTTACGAGTGACCCGGCTATCATCACGATAAACATGAATACTGTGGAGGCAATCGCTAAACGCTTTACATTATTCTCCATTCGTATACCTCTTTTGTATTTTACAAAACTTTTCTGAATAAAAAGACACACTATCTTAACAGTAAAGAAACATCCCCTGCTTGGCAAGAGGATGTTCCCTGACAAATGTGTTGCAGAATTGGTAAAAATCCAAAATCTTGGTTTTTCGATTAGATAGCACTAATAATCATGGCTGCACACATTACTGTCAAGTAAATGAGTGAGTATCCAAACAGTTTTCTCGCCCAGGCGATATCATCCTTGGTGTTAAATCCTTGCAAAAGCAATACGATGTACACAATTCCAAGGATAGCAGCCACTATGAAATAAAAGATTCCTACATTCCCATACAAGAAAAGAAAGAGTGATGCAGGAAGAAGTGCTGCACCCCAGAAAAACATCTGGCGTTTCGTTTCATAGAAGCCACGAACAACTGGTAACATCGGAATGCCACCTGCACGATAATCCTCTACTTTCAGCATCGCTAACGCTAAAAAGTGTGGCGACTGCCATAAGAAAACAATTAAGAAAAGAATCCATGCACCTAATGGAAGATCATTACTTACCGCAGCCCACCCGATTAACGGTGGCATCGCTCCAGAAACAGCACCAACTACTGTATTTAAGGAACTAATGCGTTTCATAGGAGTGTAGATTAACACGTAAAAAATATGTCCAATCAATGCACAAACGGCAGCTAACGAATTGGAGGTGAAGTTCAGAAGAGTTAATCCAATAAGTAATAAGACGATACCGTAGACCAATGCTGTTGTGGGATGAATCACTCCCGTTACAAGAGCACGATTTTTCGTACGTCCCATCTTGGAATCAAGGTCCCGATCAATATAATTATTTAGAACCGCTCCAGAACCAATCACAAGGGAAGTACCAACCAAGGTATAAATCGTCAACAGAAAATTAAAATTCTCAAAACCCTTCGAAGCAAGCCATATTCCGGCAAATGCTGTCAGCAGGTTGGAAATGATTATACCTGGTTTAGCTAGTTGTACAAAATCAGATAATGTGGCAGATCGTCGTTGCTCTTCAATGTTTAGGTCATCCATATCCTCAAGGAATGAGGTTCTAGCGTCTTTTAAGCCCACCTCATGTTCCATATTTATGCTCCTTCCCAATATTGAATTTGTTCGTTGAAATTGATCTATTTTCCATAGCAAATTAGTACTGATGGAGAAGATTTATTCAGTTCCAAAATCACACTATCATCAGAATGTGAAAAATCTTACATAATAAGTCTAGTCGAGTTCATTGTAGCTAAAGTCGTATCTTTCAGTCAACTCAAGAAAAGTAATTATATTCATTTCTGCACATTGCTTTTTCTTGGAATCTAATGTGTCAGCTACCAAACATAAAAAATTTTAATCTAACATTCATTACATTTTACAATTTCATACAATAAAGGAAATTCTCATGATATAATAGTACTCAAGCACAATAGTGAATCCATTCGGTGAGGTTGGCCATATTCCCCAAAGAAGGGGGGTGGGCATATGTCAGTTTATGAAGGCTTGTCGTTGATGATCACGTTTGGGTCACTCATCATAGCCTTACTGACCGCCTCTGCCAAAAGGAAATGACCACCACTCTGTCTGAAGATACAGAGCAGTGGTCATGGTGTACCAAACGGCCGCCCCATCAGGACGACTATTGGCTGTATTACCGCAGGTGATTGCCGCACCTGCGGTTTTTTATTTTACATATCATAACTTTGTCATATCCTGTCGAAACAGGTTTTTATTCCCAACAATTCATATGTTATCACAAAAGATTCAGGAGATGAAACCCCTTTTTCAGTTTTTTGTGACAACATTTTAACTACTTGTCCTACTTGGAGCGTTTTCGACTGACTTCTATAACACCGTTTCTAAAATCGTCATCTACTTCAATTAGTTCTATCATTAATCCTACTTCCGGTAAAACTTTTCCTACTTCTGGCAGACCAGGCATCGTAAAGTCATCCTTATCGCGGAATAAGGTGACACCTTTTTCTGATCTTCCCGTTAATGTCCCGAAAATATAATTAAGGCTCAAGCTTCTCGTTTTTTTAGGACTGAATGCGGCATCCCTCACTTGGTAACGGGAGTCAGCAGGTAAATCCTCATTTCCATTCCAATAAGCAACTTTTTGATGAGAATCAACTACTCCAAGCATTCCATATCCTGGATGATTACTTGTATTGTTATCTTCATTTCTGCCGTATCCGCCATCGTAATACCAAATCACCATACCTGGATCATAAGTAAAGTACGTATCACCACGACGGAAATATTTCAGTCCCGCGTCTACACCTTTATGGGAACGAAGCTCTACCAGATAAAAAGCAGGATATTCCTTACCCGTTCCATCAAAAACAGAAAATCCATCTGTTTCAAAAAGCGAATCCCTTTCAACATCGTCTTTAAATATTTCTTGTCCATCAGCCGTTACAACAATGTTATCCAAATAAACACCTTCATGCGCCACCGCTACATCTGTATAGTAGGTAAATTCGAGCACAAGCTTCTTCCCTGCGTAGTCGGACAGATCAAACTCTTCCTCTACCCACTCATCAGTTACATCACTCCAGGTTGAAAGCTCTTCAACTTCATCTGCTTCAACATCAATGACATCTAGGTAAAGAAAATCGTAGCCTTCCTCAATGTCTCTCCAGCTGTCGAATGTTAACGTTGCTGAGTTTGCGTTTGTTAAGTCAATCTCTTTAGAGATCATGCTTGTAGTAATGCTATTTCCCATATCAGAATAATACGACTTTTTACCGATTGGTTTTGTTCCGGGCTCAACCTCTACGTCAGGCATGTTAATTTTTAATAATTTCCCGTACGCATCTTTATCAACTGCATGATTTAGTTCAAATTGTCTTGCCTTCTTGGTATCTCTGAAATTAATTACTTTTGGATCAACCCAATTGCCACCATATAATTCTTGCAATACCATCTTAGACCACGGGTCAAAACCAGTTGGTTGCGTTTGGAATACATAGCCGGTATGACTTCCAGATGACATCAGCGACCATGCGCCTACAGGAGAGTCATAGTTATTATCATTGGATGAAGTATCGTATAAATCAGGTAATCCTAAATTATGCCCGTACTCATGACTAAACACGCCGGATGCTCCATCTTCTGGCTGAATCATATAATCATAGGCAAGTAAACTAGTTCCAGGTATTTCGACTGGCTCTTCCAACGTCCAGCGGTGAGACCAGATCGCATCATCGTTTTCCCCAGTTTCTTCACCAATTCCAGCATGAACAACCATCAGATTATCAAGGTATCCATCTGGCTCATTTAAATCTCCATCCCCGTCCATGTCATATGGGTCACGTTGATCGTACAGATCTTCCTTGCCTTCTATCAGTTTACCCACTTGCTCCAAGGTCTCAATAACAAGTTCTCGTGGATTAGAATCATCACCCTTGTAATTTTCACCGTAGTAGCTAAAAGATTTCTTAGCTACTTGCCAAGGAGTTACTACCCCATCAACTGACCATGTGCCACCTGATTGTTCTTCAAATAATTGACGCATGGTAGTCATTTCTACCCCGTCTGGCAGCGTATACTCAGAAGGAGAAAATAACATTTTTTCATAATGCTCTTCGTTAAAATCTGATAGCCAAATGGAGTCACTTTGCTTCTCAATTTGATTACGCGGTAAGTCAGGAAACTCAATCAGACTTACTACAATGTTATCCGTAAACGGATCATCCTTGGAACGTTTTTTACCATCTGAATATTCCGCCACTTTCGCCACTGCTTCTTCTTGCGCTACTTCCTGACTCATTCTCATTTTGGCACCAAATGTAGTGGATGTGTCATTACCTTGAGGTACTTTTTTGTTAGCAAGGTAATCATCTAGTGCTGCTTGTAGTTTTTCTCCCTCAGCATCTTCATCAATGATGCCGCGAGCTTTTAGATTTTTTGCCAAGCGTTCCAAGTTAATGGTAGCCTTATCGACAGAATGATTGTTCGAATCCTTTTTCTCGCCTCGCTTCGATTTCTTTTGCTTTTTCTCACGTTCCTTCTTTAACTCGTTTCCTGTCTTTGCTTCCCCCAGCTCTGGTGCCACTGTAACTGAGCCTGCTACGAGAGCCGTGATTAGAAACAATGACATTACTTTACTTTTTCTCATATTCTACTCTTCCTTTCCCCCCACTATTTCCTAAAAATAAAAACTAAAAACTTGCTATTTTTCTCATTTTTCACAAAATTATATTTTATTTTACCATATTTTCTCTTATTTAAAATAATATTAATCGAAAAAAAAGGAGTGTTTCCTTTGGATACCAATCAAGTCCTTAAACTGTTGTGTCATGCAAGCACCTTTTTTATGCCTATTCTCATTCCTCTGATTGTATGGATTCTAGCAGTTGACACCATAGTGAAAAACGTAGCCCTACAAGCCCTTCTCTTTCACATTCTGATAAGTATCCTGATCTTCCTTTCCGCCCTGTTCTCCTTTATTCTCATCGGAATCCCCTTTCTTATCTTTTTCAGTCTTGCCGCAATCATCTGTCCCATTATGGGGATATGGTATTCGATTGAGGGAAGAACGTACAATTATCCAATAATAAGCCGTATGATTCGATCCTAAAAAAATGGAAAGCCAGTACCTCAATACTGCCTGAGATCACTGGCTTTTGTGTTGTTATTATTTCAAGATTTCCTTTGCTTCTTTTCGTAATTCTTCTGAGATCGTTAGTCCAAAGGTTTGAACTGCCTTCTCATTAATCGTAAGCTCAGTATCTTTTCCAATTTCTACTGGTGTATCAGCAACTTTTTGACCCTTAAGGATACGGGCGATCATATCCCCAGTCTGCTTGCCCATTTTGTAGTAATCAATACCGTAAGTGGCTACCGCTCCCTTTTGAACAGAACCGGTATCGGATGCAAAAACAGGTACTTTCACCTTCTCTGCAACACTTAGCACACCTTCAATAGCAGAAACAACAGTATTGTCAATTGGGATGAAAATCACATCTACCTTTTTCGCTAGCAAGGATTGGGCTCCTAATTGCACTTCGGTCTGAGCACTTATTCCTGCTTCTTCAATTGTAATTCCCATTGACTGTGCAGCCTTTTTCAAATCTTCCACTTGCACCTGGGCATTGATTTCTGAGGTGGTATAGATAACTCCTACCTTTTTCAATTCGGGCATAAATTTTTTAATAAGTTCTAATTGCGTTTCCATAGACATTTTGTCAGAGGTTCCCGTGATGTTCTTATCCGGTTTTTCCATGCTTGTTACCAGTCCTGCTGCAACCGGATCTGTAACCGTACTAAAAACGAGTGGGACATCTGTGATCGACTTAGCTGCTGCTTGTGCAGATGGGGTTGCAATGGCGACGACCAAATCTTTTTTGTCTCCGGCAAAGTTCTGAGCAATGGTAATCGTGTTATTCATTTCAGCGTTGGCATTTTTCAGATCAATTTCGATCTGCTCACCATCCTTGAACCCGTTATCTGCCAGACCATCAACGATTCCCTTTTGCACGGCATCAAGTGACGGATGCTGGACGAATTGGGATATCCCGATTTTAAATACCTTTGTTTCTGGCTGTTTAGTAGGTTCAGTCGTTGCTGGTGCTGGTGTTGCTGAGGTACTTGGTGCAGACTGCTGCGCACCACAAGCTGCTAATGAAAACGTCATTCCTAAAGCTAGTAAAAGTCCTAATCCTTTTCTCATCTCTACTCTCCCCCATACTCTCTCTCACTCATCTTATCTCTCTATCGCCTTACAAAATATTTCTTTTGTATACAATAGCCCATTTTGAATAAACTGTAAATGTTAATTTCAAATAATTCTAATTACTGAAAACTTTGCACAAAGCTTCATAATCTTTTTCATAACTGACTAGAGATTGTTATATTTTTCTATATGTTTTTTAAAATACGCAGGCTGCCAGGCTTGCATAATCGGTGTTCGCGAAAATGTATATAAAGCAAGCGCTACCCAAATGCAGGCGAAGCTTAATATGTGACTATTCGTGAATGATTCCTTATATAAAAGCACACCTATTGCTAACTGTATCGTAGGTGCGAGATATTGGATGAAGCCCATCATGGAGAGTGGGATTCTTCGTGCTGCAGAAGCAAATGCCAGTAGTGGCAAACCCGTCGCTATACCTGAGGCAATTAATAAAACATCTGTCCATATGCTTACTTCACCAATAGATCCTGTTCCTTGGCTCTGCAAAAAGATTATGTAGACAAGCGAAATAGGAGCTACCGGTATAGTCTCCAGCGTAAGAGACGTAATGGAATCTGTTTGAATTAGTTTTTTCACAACACCATAAATGCCAAAGGTCAGTGCGAGAGAGAGTGAAATCCACGGAAACTGTCCGAAGTTGGTTGCCATCCAGAGAACTCCAACAGCTGCAAACACTAGCGAAACAATCTGCCAAAAATCTAGCCTCTCCCTAAAAAAGAGCATACCAAGCGCCACATTAAGAAGCGGATTGATATAATAACCAAGACTCGTTTCCACGATATGACCAGAATTAACTGCCCATATGAAAATGATCCAGTTTGCGCTAATCAAAATTGACGCAATCATAAAAAGCAGCAAGCTCTTTGGATTTTTTAAAAACCCCACCACCTGCTTACTATGCTTACTTGCAAACACCAATATTATTGCAAAAATAAACGACCAGAAGATGCGATGTGCCAAAATCTCATCGGACGGGATGTAACTAAGACTTTTCCAATAAATCGGTAAGAACCCCCACATTCCATATGCAGCTATTGCATACAGAATCCCTAATCTTTGCTCACTCCGCATGATCTCCCCATCTCTTTTCTTATAGAATTGCTCCTAATCATACAAGAATATTTTGATTTTTAAAAGGAATTGTTCCCTTCATTTACACTTTCTCCCGCTAAAAAAATTGTCTTCTTCCAGCCATAGTGGAGAAAACCAGCTTCTTCTGCCTGCCACTATAGTAGAAATTATATGTAAGTCTTAATACAAAAAAAAGAGGGCGAGCCACTGGGGCTCGCCTAAAGTAAAAGTATAAAGGGAAGGTTCGGTTAACTAATGAAGGTGTTACTTTGAATCTTGTTGCAGATATGCTTACACGCCTTTGAAAGCTTTACGGTAGATCTCAGCCAATTCACTAACAAGGGGCATTTTTGGATTAGCTGTTGTACATTGGTCTTCAAAGGCTAGTAATGCCAAACGGTCAACTTGTGCTTCAAAGTGCTCTTTGGATACGCCATTCGCTTCAATACTCATTGGGATATCCAATTCTTTTGCCAAGCGAATTACTTCTTTAATCAGGCTCTCTACGCCTTCTTCAGTCGTTTTTGCTGGCAGATTCAACAAGCGAGCGATGTCTGCATAACGCTCATGCGCTACGAAACGTCCATATCTCGGGAATGAAGCAAATTTATTAGGCACAGTCGCATTATAACGAATGACGTGTGGCATCAGGATCGTATTGGAGCGACCATGTGGAATATGGAATTCCGCACCCAGTTTATGCGCCAAGCTGTGGTTGATTCCAAGGAAAGCATTGGCAAACGCCATACCAGCCATGCAAGAAGCGTGATGTACTTTCTCACGAGCAACTGCGTCAGAACCATCCTTGTAAGCGCGTGGCAGATATTCAGAGATCAATTGGATTGCTTTTAGAGCTAAACCATCTGTGAAGTCATTAGCCATTACAGATACATAGGCTTCCATCGCATGAGTCAGAACGTCCATACCTGTATCAGCAGTGATTGCTTTTGGTACAGTCATTACAAACTGTGGATCAAGAATAACTACGTCAGGAGTCAATTCATAGTCAGCGATTGGGTACTTCAGGTTTTTCTCTTTATCAGTGATTACAGCAAACGGTGTAACCTCAGAACCTGTACCAGATGTAGTTGGAATCGCTACGAACTGAGCCAGACGTCCCAATTTAGGGAATTTGTATACACGTTTGCGGATATCTAAGAATTTTTGACGCAGGTTAGAGAACTCTTCATTTGGATATTCATAGAACAGCCACATTGCTTTCGCTGCGTCCATTGCGGAACCCCCACCAAGTGCGATGATTACATCTGGTTGGAATTGCGCCATCAATTCTGTACCTTTTTGTACAGTAGTTGTAGATGGATCAGGTTCTACCTGATCAAATACTTTGCAATGTACATATTGAGAGCGAGCGCGAAGGTTATCCAATACTTTATCAACATAACCTAATTTCACCATCGCTGGGTCCGTTACGATAACTGCTTTCGAAATGTTTTCCATGGATTGCAAGTACTGAATGCAATCTTTGTACATGTAGATTTTTTCTGGAATCTTGAACCATTGCATGTTCACGCGTCGCTTCGCCACCTTTTTGACGTTGATCATATGCACTGCACTAACGTTGGTAGAGATGGAGTTACGTCCATAAGAACCGCAACCAAGAGTTAGAGATGGAATCATTTCGTTGTAAAGGTCACCAATCGCACCTTGGGAAGATGGAGAGTTAACAACGATACGGCAAGCTTTCATGCGTTTTCCGTATGCTTCGATCAAGTCATCATTTTCAGTGTGAATAACCGCTGTGTGACCAAGTCCGCCGAATTCCAGCATTTCTTCTGCACGCTTGAATCCTTCATCAGAGTTTTTCACTTTGTAGCAAGCAAGTACTGGACTCAGTTTTTCACGGGATAGTGGATGATCTGGACCTACACCAGTTAATTCTGCTACCAAAATTTTAGTATCTTCAGGTACTTTAACCCCTGCAAGCTTAGCGATTTCATAAGCTGGTTTACCTACTATAGTAGGGTTAACTGCACATTTATTTTCGTCAATTACCAATTTCTCAACTTTTGCTTTTTCATCTGGAGTTAAGAAGTGGCATTTGCTAGCTATCATTAGTTTTTTAGCACGGTCATAGATTTGTTCATCGAAGATTACTGCTTGCTCAGAAGCACAAATCATACCATTATCAAATGATTTAGATAGAATCAGGTCAGTTACTGCACGTTCTAGTTGAGCTGTTTTTTCGATGTAGCAAGGTACGTTACCAGGACCTACACCAAGTGCTGGTTTACCAGTGCTGTATGCGGATTTAACCATCGCAGATCCACCTGTTGCCAGAACTAGAGCAGTACCTGGGTGGTTCATCAATTGTTTTGTTCCTTCTAGAGATGGTTTTTCAACCCATTGAATACAATGTTCAGGAGCGCCTGCTTTTACTGCTGCTTCATAAAGAACGCGAGCTGCTGCCGCACTGCTGTTTTGAGCAGATGGATGGAAAGCGAAAATGATTGGGTTTCTAGTTTTAATAGAGATAAGTGCTTTAAACATGGTAGTGGAAGTTGGGTTTGTAACAGGCGTTACCCCAGCAATTACACCAATTGGTTCTGCAATTTCCATCAAACCGTTTTGTTCATCAACATTAATAACGCCAACTGTTTTATTCTTTTTAATGCTGTTATAGATATATTCAGTAGCGAAAATGTTTTTAATCATCTTGTCTTCAAAAACACCTCGACCAGTTTCTTCATGTGCATGTTTTGCTAATTCAATATGTTTGTCGAGACCTGCCAATGCCATCGCTTTGATAATCTGATCAATTTGTTCTTGATCATAATTCGCAAATTCTTGAAGTGCTTGATTCCCTTTGGAAACTAGACTGTCGATTTCCTGTTTAACAATCTCTTCCTCAGTTAATACCTGCATCTGTGTTTCTTTGGCCATGGTTACGCTTCCTCCTTTAACATATGAACCCTTTTTCTCTAACTACCAGCTATTTGTGAATTATTTCACATGAGTACTCAAAAAAAACTTCATCACAAGAAGCTGCCCCCCAATTTTCGTTTATCATTTCTGATAATCCATTGAAGCTGTGAGACAACAAACCATTTACTGATAGTAACTAAGTCGGCATTTCTTTAAAACTTTGTAGTAAACTTGAATCATGTTTTCTACACTTCCAATCTTATACCACGCAAAATTGATTGCATATGATAATAATCACATATAATAAAAAATAATGTTACCTATTTTTTCTTGCAATAAAAGAGTTGTTCATTTTTAACACTTTGCGCCTTTTTCCTGCTTACACGTCACCCTCTGCATTTGTTATGCTACTACTATAGGAAACAGCATACTATACAAGTCTTTTTTCAAGGCTCACATAAAGGAGTGGCTTTCATTATGAAAATAACAATTACACCACAGGCCCTCTCATGGTTTAAGAAAGACTGGGGATTTGCACATGGTGATTTTGTGCGTTTCTTCGTCCGCTATGGAGGTGGTACCAGCTTACATACCAGTTATTCCATGGGCGTTATGAAAGCTGATCCGAAAGAGATAGCCGTATCTGTACTAGCAGATGATATTACATTCTTCTTTGAACAAGATGATCTCTGGTTTGTAGAAGGAAAAAACATGAAGGTCGACTTCGATGCAGAAAAAGAAGAGATTACCTTCCATTTTGATTAACATAAGTTTTTAAAAAAAGCAGGCTTGTGGTGAACAAAAAATTACCATAGCCTGCTTTTTTTTGATCTCTACCTTAGCTATTCTTAGCTAGGTGGAGAGCGATCAATGGTTGTATACTGTAACTCATATTTTTGCAGACATAGATAAGTAATTCAATCTTTGTTAAATGTAAATCTCCATTTTTTTGAATAGTTCTTTTACAGATTCATGTACATTATCGCGGTATTATTGGCAAAAGTACCGCTGATGGATATTGATGATTGTGATAAATCGTCTGATCGGCAACAATCATCCTGCTACCGTGTCCCAAATGTTCACCCGTATTTAGATTTCGATCGTATTTCGGGAATGCACTGGAGGCTACCTCAATTCGAATCTGGTGTCCTTTTTTAAATACATGACAAGTATTCCAGCAGTCCACCGTATATTCATATACCTTGTCAGGTTCAATTAGCTCTGGATGCTCCATTCCCTTCCGAAAGCGTGCCCGCACCATTCCATCCGTCAGTCGCTGCACTACTCCGTTTGGCCATACATCAAGTAACTTGACCATATAATCGGTATCTGTTGCACTAGAAGCAGCAAACAGCTGCATTTTGATTGGACCTGTTACTTCGACATCCTCTGTCAGTACTTCTGTTGAATATACAAGAACATCATCCCGACGCTCTATCGCTGAATAATCATCTGGTCCCCCAATCTGTGATGAGGTGGCTTCAGTAATAAAAGGAACGGGATTAGCTGGATCATACTGATATCGGTCTACCTCGGCTTCTCCATTCTCTGCGTCAGGTAGTTCTCTAGACAACCATCCATCTCCGAATTTGCTATTTGCTTTTCCTTTGCTGTGCAGATAGAATTTTTGCCAATTTGTCCGGGCAAGCGGCCACTCCTGTTCTTTGCGCCACACATTCTCCCCCATTATGAAAATATCTACTGGAGGCTCTTCCATAAGATCATTCTCTTCTTTTTTCAACCAGTAATCAAAGAAACGAAGCTGATATCCTTCCAGATCAATCAGTGCATCAGGACCAAATTCTGTATCCCCCACTTTGGTGGAAGCGTTGATCTGATGTCCCCACGGGCCCATTAGTAGCTTTTGACTCGCTCTTGTTTGCTCACTAGCCCCATGCTGGGTCACTCCATGAAAATTAAGCGGTGTTCCAATTTGTTCATCATCATACCAACCGGAAATATGTAAGATAGGCAAATCTATCTGATCGAATTTGTCCTGGTAGGATATTTGTTTCCACCAGTCATCCAATCTATCGTGCTCGCATTCTTCCTCCCAAAGAGGAAACTTTTTACCTACCTGCTCTCCCATAGAGGAGAGTGGAAGCTGTTCATAAATCTTTTCCCAATCGATCACATCTACATTTTGCATCATTCGTCCACTTACCATATGGAGCCAGCAAATATGATGGGGAGTAGGAACGCCAGTAGGCCACTCTACGAACGGATCAGATGGGGTGACCGAGCATATCATGGCTTTTAGATGAGGAGGCTTTTGCAGAGCAGTTAACCACTGAATTCTACCCAGATATGACCCACCCATTGTTCCTACAGCACCATTACACCAAGGCTGGTTCGCCATCCATTCAATGCTGTCGTATCCATCTATCCCTTCATTTCGATAAGGAATGAACTCTCCATCAGAATCACCTCTTCCCCTAACGTCCATGTACATGACAGCATATCCTTGCTCGGCATATAACGAGGCTCTTTTATGGATAAATGTCTGTCCCTTAAGGTATGGGGTTCTTACAACAATAGCAGGATAGGTTTCCTCTCCCTCAGGTCGATAAATATCAGCAGACAAGGTAATACCATCTCTCATCGGTACACGTACATCACGATCAATTCGAACCTTGTGTTTAGGACTGTGGTTAGCCATTCTCTTACCTCCGTTTTCTGATTTTTCTTTATATTTGCTGATTCTATTATAGCCAATCTACTTACGAATGTATTTGAAACTTTTGCAAATAAAAAAGATCGTTTTCTTCCTACTGTCGGGGAGAAAACCAGCTTTTTTATTTGTCTACCGCCCGTTGCAGAAGAAGCTCAGTTTTTGTCCAGAACTATTTAAGGTCCTACCTAGCTACTGGGTAAAGAGTGCGGATTAAAAAGTGCAACCCATGAGATACTGCGTAGCAATTCCATCTTTTTGCACTTTCCGCACTCTTTGCCCAGTAGCGGACAGTCATTGCTTTCTTGCGGGACCTTAACGAGTTCGCAGACAAAAACTGAGCTTCTTCTGCATGCCCACTTCAGTAGTCATTTATAGGTCTTCATACCTGAAAATTATATACTCTCTGATCTTATAAAAAAGACTGCTCCTTATACATAGGAGCAATCTCTCTACTTTTTATTGCACGGTATAACCACCGTCAATGACAGCAGCAGTACCTGTTACGCCTCTTAGCTTATCGCTTACCAAAACCGCCGCATAGTCTGCGATTTCCTCTACTGACAAGAGACGTTTTTGTGGAACGAGCGGGTAAATGATTTCTTCTAGTACGCTCTCCAGTGGAACTTGACGAGTTTTTGCCAGATCCTCCAACTGATTGCGAACCAGCGGAGTATCGACATAGCCTGGGCAGATCGCATTAACGGTAATACCATCTGTTGCTCCTTCCAGCGCAGCTACTTTTGTCAGACCAATTACGCCATGCTTGGAGCTGTTATAGGCTGCTTTCCCTGCAAATCCAATTAGACCATTGATAGAAGATACATTCAGGATGCGACCGTACCCTTGTTTTTTCATAATCGGGAAGGCGTGCTTGATTCCAATAAACGGCCCTACCAGCATTACCCGAAGCATGAACTCAAATTTATCTGTAGGAAAATCTTCAATAGGAGAAACATGTTGAAGACCTGCATTATTCACCAGAATATCCAATTTTCCGTATTGTTTGACTACTTCATTGATACCAAGAGAAAACTGTTCTTCACTAGTTACATCAATCCCTATTCCCATGGCACGGTGACCTTCGGAACGGAGTTGTTCAGCAGCTTTCTCTGCCGCTTCTACACGGTTGTCGGTAATAGCAATAATGGCGCCTTCGGAAGCAAAATGTTTCGCCATTTCAAACCCAATTCCACTTGCTGCCCCTGTAATTAGAGCGACACGATCTTGTAAGATCCCCATATGTTCGTCTCCTCCTGTCTGTAGATTTATAGTAATGAGATAGCAAACGCCAGCAAGAATACCGTAACGGTTTTTAGAACAGTAATCGCAAAAATATCTTTATAGGATTGACGGTGTGTCAAGCCAGTAATGGCAAGAAGTGTGATAACCGCACCATTATGAGGCAACGTGTCCATACCACCGGAAGCCATAGAAGCGATACGGTGAAGCATTTCAGGACCAATTCCTACTGCTGCTGCCATTTCCATATAACGTTGTCCCATTACTTCCAGCGCAATGGACAAACCACCTGATGCCGAACCAGTAATACCAGCCAGCACGTTAACAGCTACTGCTTCAGAGACCAATGGATGACTACTTGCGTTAAGCACCCATTCCTGAATTGCTTTAAAACCAGGTAGAGTTTTTACAACGTTACCGAATCCAACCTCGGACGCGGTGTTAAAAATGGCAAGAAGAGCACCAGCTGCTGCTGTTGTCAGACCTGTAGCCAGTTTATTGCTTACTCCCTTAGCATTGATCAGAAGAGCCGCAATCGTACCTACAAGCAGCGCAATGATAAGAGACCAGGAGGATGCAACGGTTTTAACATTGGCAATCTTAAACTGATCGTTCAACATAGTGGCATCGTACCAAGAATCTACAGGGAAAAATCCTCTGCTAAGCATATAGTTCGTAATGAGAACAAGCGCCAGTGGCAACACTGCTAATGTAATGTGTGGATACTTTTGATCCTCTTTCACCAATTCTGGTTCATTCTTATGTTTATCACCATAACCTTCTCCAGCCAATTCAGCTTGTTTACGTCTTCTCTCCAACCACCACATACCACCTACAAAAATGATTAATCCACCAATAATCCCAACCCATGGAGCAGCATACGCGTCTGTTCCAAAATAGTTTGTTGGAATGATGTTTTGAATTTGAGGAGTACCTGGAAGAGCATCCATTGTAAATGTGAAGGCACCTAGTGCGATCGTACCCGGGATTAATCGCTTAGGAATATTTGCTTCTCTAAACAGAGCCGCAGCAAATGGATATACAGCAAAGGCAACAACAAACAGGGAAACCCCGCCATACGTTAATACTGCACAAGCAAGTACAATGGATAGTATGGCACGTTTGGAGCCAAGTCCTTTAACAAAGGTTTGTGCAATAGAGGATGCTGCTCCATTTAGCTCCATCACTTTCCCAAATACAGCCCCAAGTAGGAAGATCGGGAAGAATGATTTTACGTAGTTAGCAGCATTCGTCATAAAGACCTCTGTATAGCTTGGTAACAATGCAATTCCTGATAAAGCTACTGCCAACATGGTAAAAATAGGAGCAAAAATAATGACTGGATAGCCCCGATAAGCAAAAACCATTAACAGACCAAGGGCCAGAACAATTGCAATGATTTCAATAAACATGAATAAAACCTCACTTTCCTTGTGACTTAATCGCCACCATACTCTTTCATTAAGCAGAAACCATGCCAAAAACACACAAATTGTTCAAATCCATTAAAATGTAAGCGATATCAAACCAATCGAAGATTCCTGAATGCTCTTTCAAAAATGCACCATTCACAAAATGTCCATATTTATGGAAAAATCAAATGAGTCCACAATCGAACGACCAGATATAACAAGATAAAAAAGGCCATTGTTGCTTACTCTTATTAAAAAAAAATAAAGAGTCCAGAAATGTGGACTCTTTCCTGATTTTCGGACTTATTTTTGGGGTTGTATCGTTATTTTATCCCATTTTTGATAAAAGCTAGATTTTCCGATGCCTAACATTTTGGCTGCCTTTCGTTTGTTGCCACCTGCTGCTTGTACGGCTCGAAGCACTGCCTCTTTCTCTGCTTCAGCTAATACCTCTTTTAATGTCGGTACTTGATTATCTTGTTGCTTAACGCCTGGAACAGGAAGAATAACATGCTCTAGCTCTAATCTTTTACCGTCCATCATATGTAAGGCACGCTCAAGCATGTTTCTCAATTCCCTAACATTCCCTGGCCATGTGTGATAACGAATTAATTCCCACGCACGTTCGTCAATTTCTTTCACGATAATTCCGGTTGATTCCATTAACTGGTCAAGCAGAACATTTACCAGCTCTGGCAAATCTTCTATTCGTTTTCGGATCGGAGGAATATGAATAGACACCACATGCAACCGATAAAATAAATCCTCACGAAAGTGACCTTCTTTCATTAAGGTAGTCAAATCTCTGTTCGTTGAGGCAATTACTCTTACATTAATGGGGATAGGATGACTTCCGCCTATTCTCTCCACTTCTTTTTCCTGTAAGATACGAAGCAGCTTTGCCTGTAAGTTATGAGGCATGTCCCCTATTTCATCCAGTAATAAAGTTCCACGATCAGCCAGTTCGAATTTACCTTTCTTCCCCTTACGCAGTGCCCCTGTAAAAGCCCCTTCTTCATAACCAAATAGTTCAGATTCCAAAAGGCTGTCGGGGATCGCCGCACAGTTCACGCGGATAAACGGACCCATAGCTCTTCTGCTGGCTGCGTGAATAGCGTGAGCGAACAGTTCTTTGCCCGTACCACTTTCTCCCGTAATCAGTACGGTAGTATCGCTATTTGCAACCTTCTCCGCCAATGCTTTACATTGTTGCATCTCGTGGCTAATGCTGACGATTTGGTCGAATGTATATGCAGCACCTAGCTTCCTGTGTAGCTCACCCTTGTAGTACGCCAATTCCTGTTTCAGTTGATCTATATTGGCTGCTAAAGCATGTAATTGACGCACATCCTGAAACATAACCGTCCCCAGAACTGCAACCATAGTATCCCCGTTATAGATTGGCACTCGATTCGCAATCATTTCTCTGCCATTAATCTTTTGAATCTCGGCAATCTCCTGTTTTCCTGTTTTCGCTACAATATGCATCCGTGTATTTTCAATTACCTGCGTGATATGTTTTCCAACAGGGTCTACTGCTCCCAAAAAGTCACGATAGCTATTGTTCATAAACAAAATGATTCCTTCTGGATCAGTTATAACCATACATTCATAAGCCTTTTCAAAAACCGCTTCCAAAAGGGTTGTATAAAAAGTGGGATCAGATGACACGTTGCTTCCCCCTCTTTCCGATGTCGTTTCAAAATAAACTGCTTACTAAAATAATTGCATATTTTAAAGATTATGAAAACATTTCAAACTGTTAACGACTTTAAGGAGATAGAAAAATGTTTATGTTCCTCATATCTTCACGCAAAGAGCCTGTATCTTACCGAAAATTTCTCATAAACGGTACGACACAGACTCACTTTCACGAAATCAGTTTTATTACTATTTTCTGTTCACCCATGTCGGCTGGCATACTCCAATCTCATAGCCGTCTGGGTCGATATAACAAAACATCCTATTTCCTTCAGTTGTTTCGTACAGCTCTGTCACTTCTACTCCAGAACCCTTAAGATGCTCGTAATCAGCTTCGATATTGGTAGTACGAATCGTACATTGCCGATGAACAAGTTGAGAGATTGGTGACTCTACCAATGAAATAGGCAAATTATGAAACGTAACAGCTCTAGTATTAGTAGCCACAAGAGAATTCATAGTGAAGTCGTATTCCACATCTGCTCCAAAATGTTTTTCATACCACGCTAACGTGCGTTCCAAATTGCTCACAGCAAAAAAGTTCCCTTGCATAATGATCATATCATTATCTTTATACCCTTCCAGCTGTTCTCCAGTTATCTCTATTGGATTACCATCGGGATCTATCAGTGAGAAACACCAGTAATGATAGAATTCTTCCACCGGAGTAGTCTCTACACTATTCTCTGTCAAACGCTTATGACATGCCTTTCCATCTACCGTTTTGATCATAAAAGGAGCTACCGAATATTGATTCACATTTTCACACTGAAACAATTGCAGTGTTGGACCCGTCAAAAGAGATAAGATTACATGTTGCTCCTCTTCCTGGTGCAATTTCATACCAAGATGATTGCAGTACCACTCTTTAGCTTTTTGCCTGTCTTGTACAGGTAAATAAAACCGAAAAACCCCTTCAAAATTTACATATTCTTTCATTTTCACACCTCTTTTCTTTCTTCTTTTTTTAGTTATTTATTTCTTCTACTTCCTGATTCCCCCTCTTTTTCTTCCCAATAATGCTATTTTTTGCCCATATCACACCCAACTAAGGAAGGACCACCCTTTTTTATAGGTAAATTATTGTAATATTACCAAAAAACGAAGGTTTTTACCTTGGTATAATTTTGTTATTCTAGGGGTGCCGAAACTTCCAAAACCAACAAGGAAGTGCGGGGGAATTCTTCACTGGCGAAAATCTACTATTGCTTTTTTAGTAGACTCGCATGGGGTGAATCGTTTTAATACATAGCGTAGGTTTGTATCCTCAATCCGAACCCGACAACTAACCTCGTAGGTAACTAAAAGGAGATATACGTAATGAAAAAAAGAAGCATTATGTCTAAAACTATTTTTTCCCTAGCAATTGGTATGGCTATAGCAGGAATGTCTACCTCTGCCTTTGCTGCAACGCCAGTTGTTATGACAAAAGCTATTCCTGTGTCCCAGCTTAATTCCAACCAACAGGATGCACTATCTACTTTGTTGAATCTGAATCTTGATGCAGAAACTACAAAGAAGTGTCTGTCTTCTGACACAGTTTTGTCTCTTCTGAAGAAACAAAATAATGCTACTACTAAAGACACTACTAAAAAGGATAAGAATGATCTGGTACAACAGATTTGTGATGTCTTGAAAAAAGAAAAACCATCTACAGATAAAAATACGAAGCCTGAAATGAACAAGCCTGAAAAGCCACAGGAAAAACCAGAAATCAATAAACCAGAAAAGCCTGAGAAACCTGAGACCATCCCTGGTGAAATACCTGGGAACAAACCAGAGGGCGAAATTAACCCAGGTGACAAACCTGCTGTTGAACAACCAGGAACTGATTCCTCAGTAGATAAAGAAGCTCAAGAAGTTCTAACAATAGTTAATGCGGAACGAGCTAAAGCAGGCCTGCAACCATTGAAACTAGATTCAAAACTATCCAAAATGGCAAAAGATAAAGCAATCGATATGGCTAAAAACAACTACTTCGACCACAACAGCCCTACGTATGGTTCTCCATTTGACATGATGGACAAATACGGAATTAAATACAAAACAGCAGGTGAAAACATCGCCGAAGGTCAACGTAACGCAGAGGAAGTAATGAAAGACTGGATGAACAGCAGCGGACACCGTGAAAACATCATGAATCCATCCTTCACTACGATTGGAATTGGTTTCCATGAAGGTTACTGGGTACAAGCATTCACTGGCTAATTTAACTTAATTTAATATATGTAGATATGTAACACGTTTCATTAAAAGAGGTGTGGCGCAGAGCTTACTTATAACTCATGCGCTACACCTCTTTTTTTTGATACAGATCTGTTACTCATGCCGGATAATTCATATCTTAGCTGTAGTTTTGTTAGCAATCCTCATCAGGTATTCCCGCTGCTCGTTGCAATCTCTTGGCAATCTTCATAAAATCCTCCTGCGAGATTCCTGGAGCAAACTCCTCCGGCAAGTCTTCCAAATCTGGGATAGGCCCTCCCTCAGGTGTACCGATTATTACTTCAAGAGGTTCACCAGTCTTAGGGTTATTCCCATTCCAAATCAGTTTAATATCACGATAATCATATTCACTAAAGGTAAACAGCTTATTGGCAAGACCCATGTCTTCAAACTTACGCGCTGTTTCAAATGCACGATTGTCCAGATTAGGGATAGGTAGCATTTTGGTCATATCTACTCCCGTTGCAATCTCAAGTGCTTTGGCATAAGCCATGATATGTGTGCCACCTCTAACCAGTAAATAACCGATCATCTCACGTGCAGTTGGATGCTCTGACATCTCGTATACCCGCATCTTATGAGTTCTGGCGCCACACTCCAAAAAGAAGTTGTGCAACAAATCAAGAACCAAGTTGCCACTGTTAAATACATACGAGCCCTCCCACGCTTTTCCCATGGAATCACCTACTATGGCGGTCTGGGCATTGACGATATAATGGTAGGTATTTCTTTTGTCTTTTCCTTCTTGCAAAGGTGCGACATTTGGATTTGCTGCAAAGGTAGTTCCAGTCAAGCAGAGATTGATTGCATTGGTTACAAGCTCTACATGCCCCATCTCTTCTGCCGTAATACTAGCAACAAGATCATAAAACGGTTTCAGCTTTCTCTTTTGACGAAAATTATGCGATTGAAACATATAATTATTAAGTGTGGACATTTCCCCGAACCGTCCGCCCAGCAATTCCTGTACAGCTGCCGCTGCGTTTGCATCTGCATATTTCGATCTGGGTAATTCAATCTGAAGTTTGGCTATCCGTGTGAACAACTCTCCATCCCCCCAACCGTGAGTAGTAGATAACATTTTATTTCCCACTATGGATGTATGAGGGTAAAAGGTTGTTTCATACCCCTTTAATAAGAAGGCATGACCCAGACAATCTCAGGAAGCCTGACAAAGAACATTGTGTCCGCTTTCTCTATCACAACATGATCAGGTAAAACATTGCATACAACTCCTTGTACGATTCCTCTCGTTGTCAGAATGGTCACCGAATTACTCATTAACGATTGCAGTGTCTGAAATACATACGGCTCTGTTATCGTTACCATTCCGGGAGTAGCTCCATAATATCCGTGTTGATCATAGGTGTTCATGAAAACACTTCCTCTCTAGGTATTCGCCCTATAGTATGAATGAGCTTATATGATGGTGACATTAATGAAAGGAGTATAGGAAGGCAGGAATTGAACCACTGCATGTTCATTGCAAATTGTCGGTACACTCAATCATAAATTATTCCTTTTCCTTTTCCACGTATCTTGGTAGGATAATGATTGACTCATCAAGAACCACAAGGAGGTACCATGCAGACACATCTCGTCCGTGGCTATAATTTGTTCTACTTTTCTACATTAGCCATTTTTATTTCTTTCCTACCTGTTTATCTCGCATCACAAGGTTTTTCTAACACGACAATTGGCTCTCTACTCGCTGTTGGATCGTTTATTGGAATTATTTCTCAACCTTTATGGGGAATTGTTAGTGATAAGGTAAAAACGATTAAAAAGATTCTAGTAGGGCTGCTTTTCATCTCTTTGTTGGTTGGAACATTATTATTTCAATCTTCAAATATGTTGAGTGTTTCTATTCTTGTAGGTCTTATGTACTTTTTCTTCATGCCTACAGATCCACTTACGGAAAGCCTTAATTTCCAGACAGCAGAAAAGCGAAATATCAGCTTTGGTTCTATTCGGATGTTCGGTCCCATTGGATATGCTACTTCTTCCCTTTTGGTAGGAATATTCGCAGAAAAGATGGGGATGGATAGTATCTGGATACTGTATTTGTTCTTTGGCGCTATATCAATTCTTCTCGTTGCAACATTGGAGGATTCGTCTAGCACATCTAAGCCCATTTCCTGGCAAACTCTGAAACAATTTTTGTTATATGGACCTAGTCTGCGATTCTTTCTACTTGTACTCTTAATCGCCATTCCTCATCGAATGAACGATTCATTTCTGGGTATCTACATACAATCTTCTGGTGGCTCTACCGGTCTGATTGGGCAAGGTTGGTTCGTAGCAGCAGTCAGCGAAATTATCTTGTTTGCCTTCAGTCATAAGTTTTTAAAGCCTGGTAAAGAATGGACACTCATCTCATTTGCTGCCGTAATGTATATCATTCGTTATATTGCATCGGCACTCGCTCCTTCTCCAGAGTGGATTGTTGTAACACAGCTTTTACATGGTATTTCATTTGTTATCTTTTATACAGCTTCCATTCAATATCTGTACACCATTATTCCAGAAGAGTGGAAAGCAACCGGGCAAACCGTTTTAGCTATTCTTTTCTTCGGTGTTTCTAGCATTATTGGTTCTATACTAGGAGGAGTTGTATTAGACTGGGGCGGTGGCTCAGCTCTGTACTTCTTTATGGCTGGATTGTCTGCTGTGGGATTACTATATGCGGTGTTTAGTAGAAAAGCGTAGCTACCTTAGAAATTACGATCAATATTATACAAGTCATGTAACATAACCTGTGCAACTGATGAATGTCTGCTTAGCAGAGTCATGGGTTGCACTTTTTTATATGGAAGAAAACCAGCTATTTTGTTTTTGAATTTAGGTTTGCTTTTCCCCTGCAAACCCACTACAGTAGCAAACCAAAAAAGCTGATAGTTTCTATAAGAAGAAACCACCAGCCACTCATTCATTTTCTGGCTAAAACCTGAACATTATTCCTCTTGCGCTGCTTGTTTTCTAACAATAAACAAACAGATCGTGATGATAACAAATGCGACCAACGCCAAGAATGGTATCGTGATAAAACCAAGCCAATTAATATACTCACCAGAACACGGTACACCATCTCCGCACATTGGACTTTCCTTTAAAAAAGGTACCTTTTGTACTCCATAGTGATAGAGAGAGGTTAGCATACCAATTATCGAAAATGGTAAAGCATACCTATATATGAGCGTATCATTACGGAATGCTGCGATCCCAAGCACAATGACCAATGGGTACATCAATATACGCTGATACCAACAAAGATTACAAGGTATGAATTTCATCACTTCACTAAAATAAAGGCTTCCCAACATCGCAACCGTGGATGTTATCCAGGATATGAGCAAAGGAATGTTCATCAATTATTGCCCCTTTACACTTGATTCAGTAAAAGCCTTGTCTACCATCTTTTTCAGATCTGCAAAAGAGTTTCCTTTATATCGCTCACCATTAACGAAAATAACTGGGGTTCCATTTATACCAGCTGCTTCTGCCATGGTCATATCAGCCTGGAACGCTCCTTCATATTTCCCTTCTTTATAAGCCTTTATAACCTGAGCCGTTTGGGCCTCATCCGTGACTTCAAGCACTGTTTTTTCTAAAAACTCGTCTGTGAATACATCCTGTTTTTCAAGTTCAAGGTTATCAGGCTGTTTGGTAAATAAATGATCGTGGAACTTCCAGAACGTATCATTTCCTAATTCGCCAAATACTACTTCAGCAAATTTAGCAGAACGTGTGGAATCAACACTTAAAAATGCGTAATTCATGAAGATGATTTGGGCTTGTCCTGAATCCACAAATTCCTTTTTCATAGTTGGGATTGCTTGTTCATTGTAGCTTTTACATGCCGGGCACTTATAATCTCCGAACTCAATGATTTTGACTGGTGCATCCGGATTTCCTACGTAAGGCTGATTGCTGTAATCAAACGTTGCAACTTCAGGTGCTTTAGGCATGAACAAAATAAATGCCAGAATAATCACTGCAATTAAAGCAGTACCGCCGATAATCCATTTTGCTATGTCATTAGTAGCATTGGAAACATTCTGTCTTGCTTTTTGATTCCTCTGTTTCTTACTTTTCTGCTTCCCCTTCAAAATTTCATCACCTCATACATTTTTATAGTCACTTATTCATTTCAAGTTATTTTCTTTCCTATAATCGTAGTAGATTGTAAGGATAGTTGGCAATGGGGCTTTGCAGTTATACACCTCTATTATTAGAAACAATTCTATTATTTTTTTATTATACTAGAATTTGTAAATATAATACTAGAAAAATCATTCTACCATCTAACTTTATGCTATGTTTACCTTCTCATTAGAAATTTCTAGGAAGTAACTAGATGGTAGAACTCTTCACCATGTAGAGAGTTGGAATAAAACGATTCCAAAACAAGCTGCATTCACAAGAAATGTAACTACCGCTCCAATAATAACTCCTTGAAACAAGCCAGTATTCTTCATTGTTAGAATCATCAATGGAATGATATAGATAAGTTGAGCTACACCAATTACGAACGATCCTCCTATTCCTGCAACAAGAAAAAATAGTGTATGCAAAATAAGCGTAAGCCCAATCCCTTTCCAAACCTGAATGGTATGTTTACGATTCTCTTCTGACGTTCGATCTGTTTTCCCCGATTTATCAGGGTCATCCGTTTTTATCTCCATCTCACCCACCTCTTTTCATCTCATTGCGGATTTCTTCCAAAAGATTCTCTTTATCATCCCGATAAAAAAGATTATAGGTATCAAAGGGAATAATTCTTCCATCTGGGTGAGCAATATGTACACATGATTTTTTAACGGAACGAACATCAAAATTATGCTGATCTAGAAACTGCATAATAATCACTCGGAACACATTCTGATAAGTAACCGATTCCGGGATAGAGACCTTGGGAAGGCAACAAAGAAGTTCTTTTAACGACATAGCTGATGATTCTGGAGAATGATTAGTAGAAAACAGAGTAAAAATCTGATCTCTCAGTGACTGATCCTGCTCAAAAACGATGGTGTTACGTCCACCTTCCAATAAGATTTGAGGATCAATCAAGCCAGTCAGTGGAATGACCTGTTCTCCCTGCTTTAACGCATAGCCCATCGCAAGACAATCAGGATGACACGGTACCGGGATAATATCCTCAGCAGCAAATATACCTGATTGATCAATAATCATTTGCCTTACTTCACTTAGAGTCAGTCTATTTATGGATGGATCAAAGTTCTCGATACGTCCTGCATGCTGAACAGGTTGAAATGTAACCCCTCTGACAGCAGGTTGGTTTAATCCATACTGAATAATACTACCTACTTCCCCATCATTTAGCCCCTTTTTCAAGGTAACCACCAATGTAGTCGATATGTTATATTCATTCAGATTTTCAATTGCTTTCTTCCGTATTTCTCGCAAATCACGGCCTCGTAGTTCCTGTAAGGCTTCCTTTTCAAAGCTATCAAACTGTAGATAGATCTCAAAGCCAGGCAAATAATTTGCAAGTCTCTTTACAAAAGCCTTATCCTGAGCAATACGAATTCCGTTGGTATTAACCATGATATGCTTGATTGGTTTAGATTTTGCCATATCTAATATCTCAAAAAGCTGCGGATGTAAGGTAGGTTCTCCCCCACTTATCTGAACAATATCTGGCTCCTGTTCATTTTGTACAATCGCATCCAGCATTTTCTCAATTGTCTCCATGGAACGATAATTACTTCGCTCTGGGGAAGACTCTGCATAGCATATCGGGCACTCAAGATTACAATGGTCGGTGATCTCTAACAAAGTCAGGCAGCTATGCTGCTCATGATCGGGACATAGACCGCAGTCATAGGGACAGCCGTACTTGATGGGCGTGTTCCACACATAAGGCATCTCGGCTGGTTTAATGAATTCACGGCATCTTTTGTAATACTCGACGTCTGTTGAAATCAGTACTTTTTCACGACCATGCTGCATGCAATACTTCATTAAATATACGAGATCATCCTGAATAATTACCTTCGCCTCTACTTTTCGATAACAGGTGGAGCAAATGCTATTTGTCAGCTCGTAAAAGAGATAGGGTCTATTCTTTGGCATGGTTAGTTCATCCTTTCTTGAAACAATTTCGGCGTCCATTTTTTCATACAAATTACGTAATAGAGGAGTCCGAACAAGCATGCCCACTGCATGTTGTTCATGTTACCCAGCAATTCTGGCGTTGGTTTAATGAAGTCAATGAAAAATCGAAACAAAAGATATCCTGTCATGAACAACTGGAACTGCGCTCCTTCTGGTAATTGAAAGGCGCCTCTCTTTTGTTTTAATCGAAGCATGTAAAATCCTACACCTAAGAGAGCTAAAAATACGATTTCATACAATTGCGTAGGATGACGGAGTATACCATCTCCAAAATCCACACCAAAAGGACTTGTTGTCGGCGTACCATATGTATGATCATCTAAGCCAGTTAAAAAGCAGCCAATCCTTCCAAGCATCATGCCCGTCAGTAAGGGAAATACAAGATCATCCCCTGTAGATTCCTGATGCCCTATCCATTTTTTAGTTACCTCTACACCAATTAATCCACCAAGCAGTCCACCCACAATTGTTTTACCACCCATGAGATAGCTGTAGTTATTCCAATTGGCTATTATCTTAGCTGGATCTTCCATAAGAAATAATAGTTTGGAGCCTGCTGCTGCGCCAATAATTGCCCCTATTACTACCCAGATTGCGCGCTTAGGAGAAAGTCGCTCCTTACGCCTCGTATAAAGATACAATCGAAAACCAATAAAGTACGCAAGCAATTCAAATAATAAATGAGGATGAACCTGTAAGCTGCCAATATTGAAGTAATAAGGAAAGGTCAAATCTACTCACTCCATCATGTAAACCTTCATTTTTTTCTGATTTTTGTGTTAAATATATTTTTATTTTACCTTTTTTATCCATATTGTGGTAGTGACTACCCTAGTTCCTTTGATTCATTTCTCCAAACTAAAATACTAAAAGGCATTTGCTCTACGATGCTTACCCGAGCAACGTACTAGAAAATGCCTTATATCTTCATTACCATTCATTTTTCCCCCTTACTATTCTCCTCACGTTTGATCCCGGAGTTTTGCCTGTTTAAATAAGGTAAACGACTTCATTCCCTTTGCATCGCAATAAATGCATCAATTTGTGCTTTGTGCTTCAAATCATGTTCAATTAATCCACCGAAATATTCATGTAATGCTAACCTTTCATTCCCAAGATAAGGTTGATTAAACTTTTCAGCTGGTATGGAGTTTATTTGGGCAATTAGCTCTGTTCTAGTGGAAATAAATAGATCGATCAACTCTTCTTTAGATATACCCGACCTTGCAAAAATAGAAGCTGCCTTGTTCATTGCCTGTACGTCTAGCTGAATTTCTGGAAATTTTGAATTCGCTATGATGTACGTGATCCGGTAATCGATCAAAAATTTATCCCATGTAATGAAATGAGAAATCACATCAGCAATTCCCCAGGAACCTTCTCGAAAAGAAGTGAACCATAATTCGTTAGATATCTGTTTTAAAGATGTGGTCCATTCCAGTACATCCAGCTTTTCTTTTACTACCCATTCTTTGTCCATATTTTCCCCCTTTGAATTGCTATTTGTGGTTATTTCTTTCTCTTTTACAATAGGTCTTCAATTACTTGTAACGTTTGTTTGTGTATATTATTTTTCATAAATATTGGATACTCTCCTCAGTATTATTGAATCACTACGAAATGATTTATAGTTTATCAGTGAACAATAATACTATCAATAAAAGCATCGTGATTAATGTTATATAGACACGAGAAAAATTATCACCACCAATAGAAAAATCCTTTAAATATAGTATTTTTCTGATTCTAATGGTATGTACATTAGAAAATTAAACGTAAATATTTTATAACTAATTGACAATTCATTACATTCTAATTTTATTCTATATTTAGTTTGTATAAGTGCTTTTTTTGCATCTTTAAATCAAAATATTTACTCTCCAATCATCCCATTAATTAGAGATGATTTTCAAGTTTCTATAACAATGGTAAACCTATCAGTGTCGTTGTTTATCTTCATTACCGCTATTATGCAAATAGTTTTTGGATCACTAGTTGATTGTAAGGGTGCTCGATTTATTCTTATTCCTAGCATAATAGTAACTATTGTTTCTAGCATTGGTTGTGCAATTACAAATAATTTTACGTTATTTCTTATTTTTAGGGTTTTACAAGCTGTAGGAACTGCTGCCATTCCGCTAATTGCAGCAACTACAATTGGTCAACTTTTTCAAGGAATCCAAAGCGGAAGTGCGATGGGAACTTATCAAATGCTATTATCAATAGCTCCAGCTATAGCTCCTGTGCTTGGGGGATTTATAGGTGAGCAGTATAGCTTTTCTGGCGTGTTCTGGTTCCTTGTAGGAGTATCAGCAATATTATTTTTAATGAATTGGATGTACTTCCCTAAAGATAATGCAGATGAAAAAAAGGCAATACGTATAAAAACACTCCTATTACACTACACCTCTGTATGTAAAAATAAAGTAGGAAGTTCCGTTCTACTCTTAAGTTTTGGTATTTTCTTTGTTTATTTTTCAATTATTGTTTATCTACCTATTTTGTTAACAGATCATTATCATTTAAGTTTAAAAATAGTAGGATTACTTTATTTACCCCTTGCTTTAAGTTTAATAATTGGCAGTATGTTGTTTACATATATTCAAGCTAAAATTCCACTTAAAAAATTATTTGTATTTGGAAATATTATGGTTTCCTTAAGTATTATTTTGTTTGCTGTGACTAATTGGTTTACTCTAGTGGGTATGTCTATTATTCTAGTTTTTCATGGGATATCCATAGGTATATTAACGCCTCTATATGCTACTATGATAACGAATGAGTTTGAACATAACAGAGGAAGCGCAATTGGTATGTTTAACTTTATTAGGTATATGGGAATGGCCGTGGGACCAGTTATTTCTGGTCTGTTGTTAGCTGTATTTCACTCAACGTTTGTATTCGGAGTGTTTGGAGTGTTATTTACTATAGTAAGCATTATGATGCTAATACGACTTAAGGAAAAAACGAATAAAATAGCAAGACAAACGTAATCCCTTAAGTGAGATAAATCCCTAGAAAGCATTTTTGGACGACTTACACTCCTTGTAAATCATAATCCAACATGGTAAAATTCTTCCAAACCTATTTGGACGGAAAGGACACGTTATACGTATGCCATCTAACTCCTTGTAATGGCCCACTAAACTGGATAGCACGTCCCTTCGAAAAAGAATTTCTTTTTTGATACGGGATACGTCTGCCCATTTTTCCCATTACAAGGAGCGTATAACGATATCTGCAGAATGTATGATACCGGGGAATCGCTATAACAGGGATTCCCTTTTTTGTATGAAAAACGTCTCGACGTTTTTCATAAAACTGGATGTGACCGCTTGCGGTCCAACAAAACGGTCATGACCGTTTTGTTGCAAAATTCTGCAACTATGTCCGAATAGACGTTTACGTTCCTTTATCCCATACGAGGTGAAGGAATATGTCTACACATAAAATAAATTGGTCACTACATGAAGCAACCGCTCAACTAAAAATCAGAAGGTACTGCAAAAATTGTTCTGATACCGTACTTTTCACTGACACCATGATCCGCAGGCATAATGCAAACGGAAAAAATATATTCCGCTTTGCTATTTATAAGTGCGAACGAGATCATACCTGGAATAAAAAACTGGCTGTCTACAAAGCATTTACAGATCATGTGCTGGAATCAGACTTCATGCAGGAGCATGCGGGGAAAACTGGAAAACGTCATGTAGCAGAATCTTTTCCAACGATGCATAATGACATCGCTTGGCTGGGCTCAACCGTAAACCTCTCTTGGCTTCAGCAAGCAGGAATCTCACAACTTCATATCTCTCTTGAGGAAGTGATTGGAGCGCATCGGCTTGATAAAGTACTGGCAGAGCGTTTTACGGATTGGAGCCGAGCACAAATCACAGAGAAAATTAAATCGGGACAAATCCTCGTAAACCAAACATGTACCAAACCTAGCAAGAAGATGGTAGCTAAGGATTGCATCACTATCGTTCTTACATGCGACACATAGGGGCTTGTTAGACGCTTTGTTAATAAAAATTTCCCGAAATAGCAAAAAAGGTGCCGAGACATATCTTATCTCGGCACCTTCTTATCTGTTACCTTGCATGCTTAGTGCATGACTTGTCCACCCGTTACATTTACGGATTGACCTGTCATATAAGATGCTTTGTCAGAACTGTAGAAAATAACAGCGTTTGCTACGTCATCATATGTGCATCCGCGTTTCAACGGTACTTTATCAATGTATACTTGTTCTACTTCAGACTCAGCAATACCTAATTTTTTCGCATATTGTGGAATCAAGCTTTGGAACATTGGAGATTCCAATAGGTTCCCTGGCAAGATCGAGTTTACCCGGATATTGTGTTCAGCCAAATCTAGTGCCAAGCTTTGTGTCAGACCCATGCATGCGAATTTTGAAGCAGAGTATGCAGAATTATGCTTGCTACCTACTTTACCTGACTTGGAGCTGATGTTGATGATATTACCAAATCCTTGAGGAATCATTACTTTCGATACTTCACGAGCTGCTAGGAAGTAACCTGTCGTATTTACTGTCAGTGTCATATTCCAATCTTTCAAATCGAAAGCATCAATTTTTGCAGCCTTTGCAACACCTGCACTGTAAACGAGCAAGTCAATTTGTCCAAACTCGTCAACAGCTGTTTTCACCATGTTTGCTACATCTGCTTCAACTGTCAGATTAACACCTACACCGATTGCTTTTACAGCGCCTTGTGCCGTAATTTCCTCAGCAACTTTATTGGCATTCTCTTTATTCAGGTCAGCAACAACTACATGATAGCCTTCACCAGCCAAACGTCGGCAAATTTGAGCCCCTAGATTTTGTCCTCCACCTGCGACAATTGCTACTTTTTTATTATTGATTTCCATGATAGTAGACCTCCAGTTATGGTTTCTCCTGCCTGTAATTTCTCTCTCTAATGTACACTACGATTATTTTATGATTGTAATCGTTTCACCTGGCTCGAACTTGTCTAGTTGAATAGCCTCCATGTGCAAGCAACCTGGTAATTCAGCTTCTACTAGTCCATCAAAACGAAGGGTAATGTGACCTAGTTCCTTCAAATTAGTATTTACTGCATCACCTACCGCAGTAATTTTTGCTACATTTTTCCCAATGGAAAATGTTTGACCTACCTCGATCGTGTCAGTCAGTTCATTCTCTGTATGCAGGACACAAAACATAGCTAAATCCTCAGGCGCACCAGTTTTGAACAAGATCAACATGCCATCCTCGATGAAATCTAAAGCAGAATCTCCTAAATCACTGATTGTTGTACGATAGATCATAGACATAGTTTTCTCTCCCTAGTTGTTTTGATAAAGACCGAAGCTTGCCAGCCATGCAACAAATACGGTTGGTGCCCCTGTGAGGAAGCGTGAGTAAAGGACGGAAGGAACTCCGACCTCAACCGTCTCTGGTTCTGCTTCTGCTAGACCTAGTCCAACTGGTACGAAGTCACAAGCAGCCTGAGAGTTGATTGCAAACAAAGCTGGAAGAGCCATTTGTGGTGGGATACGTCCTTGTGCAATCTCTACACCAATCAAAGTACCGATTACCTGCGCAATAACTGCACCAGGGCCTAAGAAAGGTGATAAGAATGGGAAGGAACAGATTAGAGATATAACAAGCAATCCACCGATAGAACCTGCAAACGGTGTAAGGAAGCTAGCCATGAAGTCACCAATACCTGATTCCAGGATAAGTCCGATGAGCATCGCTACGAATGCCATGAATGGCAGAATGGTTTTGATAACAGTGTCTACCGCATCACGACCCGCTTGATAGAATACGTTGACGATTCCACCCATTGCCATACCGATTCTCACCATCAGATTATTCTTATCAGTTTGTTCCGTAATTTTTTTATCTGTGCTATACTTTCTAGTAGCTTTTGGTGCTTCCGAGGTGTCAGCTGTAGCAGTTTCTGTTGGCGCAGTTGTAGCTGCAGCTGGACCTTCTAATGCTTCAATTTGTGCCTCTTTTACTGCGGATACATAAATATCTTCAGTGATATGTTTTGCTAGAGGACCACTTTTGCCTGTCGGCATGATATTGATTGTATTTATACGTTTTTGAGGATAAATTCCGCAACGCAATGTTCCACCGCAATCAATAATAACTACTACAATTTCTTCGTCTGGAACCTTCGTTTTAAATCCATCTACCAATTCACAACCAGTAATTTCTGCTAACTTATTTGCGATAGCTGGTTTCGTACCCGCTGTAATGTATACGATCTTGTTCTTTTTCTCATCTGGCGTAATGGTTAATGGTCCACCAAATCCTCCAGGTCCCGCTTTTACTAGTGCACTTTTATATTGACTCATCTGCGAATCTACCTCCTTACACGTCTACCGTATCTTTTAATACCACTTTTTGTTGTCTTGCAACATACGCAGTTGTAAAGTCTGTAACCCATCCTCTAAAGAAGTTGGTAACAATACCTACCAAGAAGTAAAAGAATGCTAACTCCCCTACTGGCAGTCCCAGTGCGGTAATACCACTGGCTACTCCCAAGAATACGAACAATTCACCTGGATTAACGTGTGGGAATAAACCGTTATGTGTGTGACAAGAAAACGATGCTGCTGCATAGTAACTTGGCTTGTATTTTTCTGGCAAGAACTTCCCAAGTGACAATGTCATTGGATTACAGAAGAAGAATGTCCCAATAACCGGTAGTATGAAGTAACGTGAGAACGGATTGTTGGCAGATTTAGCAGCTAGACGCTCTACTTTATCTTCCCCAATGAAACGAATTAACGCATTCATTGCAATTAATAGCATCAGTAGCAGTGGAACAATGCCTGTTGCTAAGCTAAGGAATTGCTCTGCTCCTCTTTCAAAAAGACCAATAAACTTGTCCGCAAGATTAGTAAAAAATTCCATACTTTCACCTCTCCATTTATGCTTTTTTCTTTCTCACAAAAATCTTTTCAAATAAGCTCGGTTTTGGTTTAATTTCTTCACCTCTCATTACTGTTTTCAAATTATCTTTAGCATCATTGACAGCGGATTTTGTCAATTTGTCGTATTTAGCAATATCTTCTTCTTTAATCTTTGATAGATTTAATCCTACTAAGCCATCTAAAGGCCTCATGCGAGAGAAAACTGTGACACCCTGCATTCTTAACGCCTTTGTTATTTTGTTACCTGAATCGAGAGCTAGCATAACAACCGTACCTGAACGAAACCATCCACGCTGTCTTCCAATTGCTACTCTCCCATTTCTTCGAAGTAACATGTAATGGTGATTAAAATTTTTCACCTGATAAAACCCAAGAAATCCTTGTATAAGCCAGGCCAATGCCACAATCACGATAATTAGAAAAAAATTCATACCGCGTATCTCCTTCCCTTCCAATTGAAACGCTTTCATTTTTGACCTTTTTATTGCTTCTCTTCATCTCTTTTTCGCTTTTTATCAGCTCGAAGTAATGCTTTAGCTGTCTCTTCGGTCGTCACAAGCGTATTGATATACCCTCCGCGTAACGCCCCAAGGATTGAATTAACCTTTGCTGACGATTCAGCAACCCCAATGGAATAGCGCATTTGTTTCATTTGTTGCAACTCAATTCCCACGGTGCGCTCATATACGTCACTATTGACTATGTGACCATCCACATCATAAAAGCGTGAACAGATATCTCCTACAGCCTGGAATTTTTTCAGCTCTTCAATCGTTTCTTCTCCGAAAAATCCTTGCCAGATTAAGTTGGAGTTACTGATTGGTGCTCCAATTCCCACAATACTTATATCTATTTCATTCCACAGCTCACGTATTTTTTGCAAATACTTGGATTGATAGATTTGATCTCTAATTTCTTTCGTCTCTGCAGTGGAAGCAGCATCGATATAATAGGCTTCTCCGCCAAAATTACTTGCTAATCCATGCAAAATTTCACTCAGATGCTTTTGATCTCCTCGTTCAAAATTCCCCTGTCCACCTACTAGAGGAACTACTCGTATCTTACGTTTTCTAGAAATCGGTTTTGCATTAACAAGAGATGACATTGTGCTACCCCAAGCAATTCCGAGAGTATCGCCATCTTTTACAATCCGATCAAGTAGATCCATTGCCGCTTCGGCAATCAACTGGACTTTGTCCCGATTACTTCTTAAGACCGTCTCTTTTGATACTAAAATCACTTCTTTTAAACCAAAGTGACTTTCCACTTGATATGCCAGATTTACACTGCTGTCAAAATCATCATGAATAATGATCTCAACAATTCCATCTTCTCGTGCTTTTTTAATCATTCGCCCAATCGTTGTCCGATAAATTCCTAATTCCTGGGCAATCTGGTTCTGGGTTAGATTCTGGTCGTAATACATACGAGCTACCCGAGCCAGTAGTTTGCGTTCGTCTGTATTTATTTTTTGCAGATCCACATTTTCACTCCTTAGCCGGAAATAACTCGCTTGCTCATTTGAGCAAATGGATAACAAATGTATACGTTTGCACATATGAGATCGTTTTGCTCATTTGTTATTTATAACCCAAGTATATTTCTGTAATGTTAATAAATCAATAACAAAATTATTACGATAATGATAAGTTAATTATTGATATTTTATGGAAAAATATTGCTTCTTCTTCTGCTGCTAGCTCACTGACAAAAAAATAGACACCCACCGTCCACTATGTGACGAGGGTGCCCACTATGCTCTTGTCCATTATTTTTTCATTCGTGCGAAGCGCTGTGAAACCTTTTGCAATCTGGCATGGTATTCTAAAATATCTATTCTCGCCTTTTCAGCTAATGGAGCAATCGGACGTAAATCTTTTAAGCCCCAATAATCAACAACTACGTCAAGCACCTGATCAAAATATTGAAGCGGTCCATAATTAGCTTCCTTGGCAATGATGCTCATTCGATCCTCAAAGTCCGGCATAACCGCACCCGGCATTTTGAAGTTCATAATCACATGAGCAAGATGATAACAATAGTTAGGCTCTAGCTCCAAGTGAACGCGAATGACATCCCGATAAAATGCATAATGCAGCGTTTCATCCTTTGCCAATCGACGTAAGAGAGTTGCTAGCTCAGGATCATGTGCCCCTGCTACTTTCGCTACATTATTATAAAACACCATCGTCGCTAGCTCTTGTAGCGTCGTATAAGCCATCGCTTCAATTGGTGTATGGAAATCTGGTTCAAAACCTGTTTCAACTACTGATTTTCTCAGCATATGCAAACGTGCTGGATCTGCATTTCGAGTTAATAATAAATACGTTTCTAGTAAATTGGAGTGTTGATCTTCTTCAGCAGTCCAGGTATGAATAAAATCAGTTATGACCGATAGAGAACCTCTAAACGTTTGGGATAAATACGTGGTGAACCACGGTAGATTAACCTCTGTTAACAAAGCTGTTTCAATAGCAGTCACCACACCTGATGGCAGAGTAACCTGACTTTGGTCCCATGGCTCCTTTTGGAAATTCCGTCCCTTTTCCCAAGGTAAGAAATCATGGTACCCCCAATCGATTCGACTCGCTCTTTCCTTATGAAGCTCATACAGTTCCTTGATTCGCGATTCGAGTCGAAAGTCCAAATCGTTCGTAAGCATTCTCCGCTCCCCCTGTTACCTCGTATTTTATGTTCGCCTCACATGAATACAGAAATAACTAGCTTCACTCTTTAGCTAGTTTTTCTTAAACAACTAATATTACCATGAATAATCTACTAATTCAAATATTCTAAAAATAATCTTTACTAGGTATTTAAACCTGTTACATGCAGGTAAAGAAAAGGAAAATAGACTAATTGTCAGTCTTCTCTAATAATTGTTACCATTAGTTATATAATTATACTTTGATAAGTGCAGGTGTTGGAAAAATGGGTACTCGCTTATTAATTACGCCAGAACAGATCAGGGGTGTATCAGATCAGTTCAGATCTGGTAGAGAATCGTCTGAACAAATCATCAATCGTCTCACCAATCAAATGACTCAGATGAATTCGCAGTGGGAAGGGATGACCAGCCAAAGATTTTATCAAGAATTCGAGCAATCCAAAGTAAATATGCAGTATTTTATCATACTGCTTGAATCCATTCAAGAGCAGCTAAAAGAAATCGCCCATCGCTTTGAGACCGTTGATCAAAACTCTCCAGCCATCATGCAGGGTTCTCTTGGATTAGCTCTAGGACTTGCCGGTACGGCAGCGTTAGGTGAGCACGTACGTAATCAACCTGGAGGTTTCAAAGGCATAGATAAAAATTGGGAAGCGTATCTAGCACAGGAGAAAGGTGCATACGGGTTTTATGGTAAAGCTGTAGGCGCAGAAGCAGGCGTCTACATCCCTGGCAGTATAGATAAATTTATGGAAGACTTTTCTGGGCGCAAATTTATTGGAGGAGAAGCTTCTTTTGTCGGTGTTGAGGGTGGCATTGAAGGAAAATATGGCAATAGTAATGTAACCATTTTTGATGGGGAGGCCAAGCTGGGACTTGAAGGCTGGGGTTTCGTAGCTGGGGCAGAGGTATCTGTAGCAAAGTATTCTGGTGAGCTCAATATTCCTTTGCCTTTTACTGATAAAGAACTAGTAATTGGCGGTGAAGCTGCATTGGGTACCATTGGTGCTGAAGTAGAAGTGAATACAAGTGGAGCTAGTGCTTACCTCGGAATTGGTCCTTATGGCTTAGGAGGAAAAATCGCTGTCGAATAAGGAGTTGTCTAATGTTATTTTCCTATCAATTTGTAAGAAAATTTTTGATCTGCTTTGCTATTTTGGGAACAATCATTCCTGTCGTTGGCACTTGGCTGAAGCCTGACCTGACTTTACAGGAAAGAATCCTATTTTCTGTACTCTTTTTAATACTGGTGCCATTACTTAGTTTTGTTTTACTCCAAGGGTTTACCTTCATTTATCAGAAAATGAAATAGAGAGGAAGAATATTACATGAGCCAATCTACTCAAATACAATCAGAAGTAAAGGAAATCGTCGATCTGCTCCCCATCGGCTCAGTAGTTAAATTGGTGGGCTGGGACCAAAAAATTATGATATATGGTCGTATGCAAATTCAGGCTAATACGGAAGAAATATTTGACTATGTAGGCTGTCCGCATCCTCATGGCAATATCTCTAAAGAATATAATGTTTTTTTCCGTCAAAACCAGATCAATGAGATCCTCTTCCGTGGTTATGAAGATGAAGAGGAGCTTCAATTACGTAAAAAATTGATAGAATTAGAAGCGGCAAAAAAGGATTCCCCACCCGCTCAATAGTTTAAATACCATAGCATGTTTCTTACACTTGGAGTCATCCAGTCATAAGAAGCATGCTTTTTTGCTTTTGTAACCTTTTCGTTACCATTCTTTATTTTCAATCAGTTATGCTTACTATAACAACAAAAGACCATTTTGAAAGTTTCTCATCAACTTACGCAACGAAAAAGCCCTTTTGAAAGACGGAACTGCCTCCCCCGGCCTGTTCGGTCTCTTTTTTTTGTATAAAAAAGTTATGTCTTCCTTCTCAAGTGAAAAACTGCCAGTTCAGGAATACTACCATACCGAATCTTTAACCTCGTCGTGCCTATCCCTCTATTCACATAAAGATGAGTGTTAGAGTCCGTTGGTAATACATACATTCCCTCCACATATTTTCTACCTAATGAGGGGGTAATTACTGGACCAAGGAAAGGTAGCTGCACTTGACCGGCATGCGTGTGCCCTGACAATTGCAAGTGAACAGGATAAGCTTTCACTCTATCTACAATATCTGGTTCGTGGACAAGCAATAGATTAAATCGATCAGGTTGAAGTTGGGTTAAGGTACGTTCGATATCTGGTTTTCCTAACAAAAAATCGTCTAGCCCTGCTATCGTCATTTCGTTCCCGTTCTCAAGTGTTATGTCACAAACTTCATTAACCAGTACACGAAAGCCTGCTTCACTAAGATACTCTTTATACAGCTCACTTCCCCTTCCATCATAATCATGGTTTCCATAGACTGCGAATTTGCCCAATGGAGCATGTAATCGGGACAATGCCATGATTACCTCCTCTTTTTTAAGAACCGTCTGATCATATCGATCAAACAGATCTCCCGTAAAGGTAATAATGGAAGGTTCTAACCTGTTTATCGAATCTACTAACTCTTCCAGATGGCCAAGCAAATAATGACGCCCCAGATGAGTATCACTAAATTGGAGAATTGAGATATCCTGGAAATCTTCTGTAAGGAGCGGAGAAACGATATCTTTATGTGTAACACTTATTTTATGAGGAAGAACGTATCTTCCGTACCAATAGATCACGGCTACCATTACTATCAGAGCGATTACGACTCCCCATATCACGATACTCACAACCTTTTTCGTTATGATGAAGATAGCTATCCTTACTTTTGTAAAATACATTTGCTACAATCACAGCAAATAGCCTACTCATACTTATTAATCATACGTTATAGCACTTCATACCGTTACAGCCCTCTTACAGTAACAGTCCTCTAAGCTGTATGTAACCAAATAAAAAAACAGCCATCTCTTAGTTGAGTGATGACTGCCTTTCACCTATAAAACAATCGTTTGACAAACATATTTTATGACTACTTATTTCTGATACAGTAAAAAATCCCCTCCAAGTAAAACAGTAACGGAATCTCCAAATTACTGTCTACCTAAAGGGGATACAATCAAACATCAACTACCCAGTGAAGAGTGGTGATTACTCCGCTTCTTTCTTTTGATGATAAGGCAATGTTTTTTCGACTTGGCTTACTTTCTCGTAAATAACTTCCATATCCTTCAAATCTTTTGCATAGTCATAGGTTTTTAGTTCATTAGCTTCTACAATCATTTTCCCATTAACGATAACATCCGTAACGTTTTGTGGACCTGCTGCATAAGTTATGGTCGCATATGGATCGTAACTTGGGAAAGTATTCGGAGCATGGACATCTACAATAATGATGTCAGCTAATTTTCCTGTTTCCAACGAACCGATTTTATCATCCATACCAAGCACCTTCGCACCGCCGATTGTTGCCAATTCTACTGCTTTACTTGGTGGCATTAGACTCTGATCTTTATTTACCAATTTATGCACACGAGCAGCATAGCCCATCGTTCCAAAAACGTCCATCGTATTGGAACTCATTGGTCCGTCTGTTCCTAAACCAATATCAATCCCTACTTGGTCCATCTTAATGGCAGGAGATACTCCTGTAGCACCTTTTGTATTGGCAATTGGATTGTGTGCAATTTTAGCATTTCTCTCTTTAATAATGGAAATATCTTTATCGCTTAGATGAATCGCATGAGCAAGAATGGTGTTTTCATCCAAAACTCCGAGTGAATCTAAATAAGAAATGACAGATTCAGATTTTACGCCAAATTTTTTCTCAACACGCTCTGCTTCATCTGCAAATTCTGCTGCATGAATAATAAATGGAACCTTATATTTATCTGCAAGTGCTTTTGTTTCTTTAATTTTTTCTGGGCTTACGGTATATGGAGCGTGTGGTGCAACAGCAGGGGTGATTAGCTCACTATCTTTGTATTTCTTAATGTAATCTTCCGCATATTTTATTCCGCCATATGGCTCTTTTGCATCTACTACGGGAAAGCTGATAACTGATTCTGCCAATACGCCACGAATACCTACTTTTTCAGTAGCTTTAGCAATTTCGTCTTCGTGGTAATACATATCAGCATAGGTTGTTACCCCACCCTTTGCCATTTCAATAGCGCCGTGAACGGAAGCGGTATAAATAAGATCACGTGACAACAGCTTCTCTTCTAACGGAAAGAAAACATCAAATAAGCGATTGCCTACACCTTCTTCGCCAATACTACGAAAAGCCACCATTGGCACATGGTTGTGGGTATTGATCATACCTGGCATAACAATATCTCCACCAGCATCGATTACTTTTTTGGCATTGTATTGTGCTGCTACCTTATCGTCGCCCACTGCAATAATTTTGTTATCTTTGACGACAACTGTACCCTGCGAATAGACATCTTTCTGCTCATTCATTGTGAGGACTTGTCCATTCTTGATCACAATATCTGCGTCTAATTTTGTTGGCGTGGCAGCCCAACCAATTGCTACTTGGGCAGTTAAAGCTGTTGCAACTGCTATTGTACTTAAAACTGACAATTTCTGTTTCATAGTACCCCCCTGAAAGTATATGTATGATCACTTTCATTCTAGTATTTTACGATAATTTTGTAAATTATCTTTTATATAATTTTTATGTTGATTTTAAATTTGTTACAAATACTTCGTTCTTACGTTCTATTTGTAACAATGGGTATGTAGCCAAATAATAAAAACAGCCATCTCCTTGTTAAGTGATGACTGCATTTTACCTACAAAATAATCGTTTCACAACCATTTTTTATGACTACTACTTAACCGTGTCAGACAATTATGATTGGACAGTTTGCTCACGAGCGAAAGAGAATAGAACCTCTATATCTACAGGTTCTCCCCACTCACTATTGTCCCTATTCGCACCACAAGTTGGACATTCTGGGACCGCATCCCATGTTTTGATTCTATTTTCTGTCGCCTGCATTGTGTTGAAAGTGACAACAGTTCCTGATTGAAGCGCTTCTTCAAACCCAAGGATCGTTTTGGCAGCTTCCTGCGCAAGCTGGCCACATAACATCGCAATGATAGGGGCAAAAGCCGTATTTCTTCTTTCAAACGTCTGGTTATAAAGCATACGTAACTGACTTTCCATAAAAGGATCCGTTCGCAGCATCTGGATTAGTGTGCAATCATAGCAGCAACCTTTGCTCGGATGGAACTTTTGAATGAAATACTCCAGATTTCCTACTCCCCCCTGAATAACAGGAATACCAGCATGAACACATGCAGAGTTAACCCAACGTGTAGCCGTGATAGCAGGTTGATCTATCATATTTATTACTAAATCAGCATCTTCTAACAGGTCAATTAATGAACTGACTCCTGTTATCAAGCGATTAACCACTTCTACCTTCATAGTCTTGTTGACCTGATAAAGCCTATTTTTAGATGCTTCCGTCTTTAACATTCCAATTTCCTGTTCGCTAAAAAGAAACTGCCTGTTCAAATTGCTTATTTCAACAATATCATAATCAACACCCACCAAGCTGCCTACCCCCATCCCGGCAAAACAACTTGCTACTAAGCTGGAACCACCCAATCCTAGTACAACAATCTTCGAATCTCTCAGTTTTTGTTGAAAGTGATATTTGCTAGTTTCTAAATCAGCGAAATTAGAAAAATAGGTTAGATTTGCCCGATATCTTTCCTGCTCTTCTTCAGATAACTGCGTAACCGCATCAAGATCCTCAAGGAGTTTATTTTCATTTAACTCTGTAAGAGCTGCCCATACCTCTTCTTCTGTCATTCCAGAGAGAGCCACGATTTCTTCTATCGTGTGTGAACCATCTATCAATTGCAGAAAAGTAAGGATCTGTCCGTCAGCGTCCTCTACTTCAAATATACTTTTTTCATATCCAATTCGAAGTACATTTCCACTTCTATTGATTGGGGTTAAAATCGTCTTAATTTTGGGTCTCAAATGAAAACACTCCTTTCCTTACCATATCAATTTTCTTCCTAAAGGAAAAAAGGCCGCGCTTGTCGTGACAATGCTGGTCACTTTACAATTACACGGCTCTTTTTCTACTACTAATTTTTTACAATTGTACAACTACTATTTAGGTTAAGAAGCATGTGGAACTTGCATAGTTGGAATCAGGTTTTCTACTTTTTTTAGTTTGATTTTCATAGATACTACCTCCTTCTTGTTTTAGTTTCTCGTTCAAATTAGGAAGAGTGAAGCAATAATGTTGTGTTTAGGCTTTCTACTTTTTTTAGTTTGATTTTCATCATTGTTACCTCCTCTTCAATTTTTTCGTTATATAGTCTCACTGGGATGTCCGATTCTCAACCTTGCTACTTCAATGTAAATAAATCAGAAAAATCTGAATTTTATATAGAAACATTCAGATTTTTACAATAAGTGAAGCTAACGATTCTGCAAATGTTGCTTTCCTCTGAAGTGAATGGTCTTTCGGAACAAAACCCACTGCCAGTGCAAAATGATCATTTTATTAAATGAAAGTCTCATCCCCCTTTCATTTAGTAAATCGCTCATTTCCATCAACAGCATTCCATTGGAAATATTCGTTATATGGAAATGATTACCATAATGATATAAGTAATTTTATCATATGTAAAGTCAAATTTTTATTTTTTATTTAATTATTAGTAACGTATATATCATTATATCTATATGAATAATTTTGTAATTATTTATTATTAGTAATATTTTTTATAAACATACCATATTATTATTAATTCTTTCCTGTACACAAAAATACAGGTAATCCACGTTGAACTGTGTTTTACCTGCATTCATTATTTTTATCAGCTTTTATGTAATACGGTAAGCACATGGCGTAATTCAGATACATGTAATTGACCTGGTGCAGACGCTTTATTGATAGCCCCAAAGGTTAGCGCTGATCCAAAGACTTCTCCTGCCACCCGACTAATAACACCCTTGCTCCCCATTGACATGGTAATAATGGGACGATCAGCATACTGCTCCTTCATAATGAGAGTCGCCTCTAATAACGTTAGTACGTCCATCGTTTCATTGGGCATAACAGCGATTTTTGGTAAATCACCCCCCATTTCCTGAGCTTTACGCAATCGGGACACGATTTCTTCTTTGGGTGGTGTTTTATCAAAATCATGATTGGAGATTATGACGTACACACCATGTATATGAGCTACTTCCACCAGTTTCTTCACATTCATTTCATCATGAAAAAGTTCAACATCAATGATTTCAACAAGGCTGGTTTCAACAATTGCTGTGTTCAATGCCACATAAAAGTCTGGGCTAACTTCTTTTTCTCCGCCTTCTTTTGCGCTACGGAAGGTAAATATAAGCGGAACATCAGGGATGATGCTGCGGATCTCTCTTAAAGCAATAACTACTTTTTCAATATTCTCAACATATTCAAAAAAATCGACTCGCCATTCTACAATGTCAAATTCGAGTGATTGTAAGGAGCCTGCTTCCACTTTTAATTGTTCCAGTGTTTCTCCCACCAAGGGTACACAGATTTTCGGAGCACCTTCACCGATAGTTATTCCTTTAACCCTCACTACTTTTCCCATACTTTCACCTCGTCTTCATATAACAGTCTTACAAGATAAGAAACCGACTATGTACATACATGTTAGTAAGTACCTTCTACTTAGATTATTATACGCATGTAATGATGATCTTTGAATGATTGACACTTCAATATGCGCATTTTTATGCAAATCTGTCACTAACAATAACGAGCAGGGCTACTGTTATCGCCCTGCTCGTTTATACTCTTCCTTATTTTTTTTGCTTCCTCGACTTAATAAACCAGTACGCGCCCCCAACAAATAATACGATTAATACCACATACATAATATTAGAATACGTATCTAAATAACCAACTACGTCATGCCAGGACTCTCCAAACGCTGCACCAACATAGACCAGAACAGAATTCCAAATTAACGTTCCGATCGTCGTTAAAAAGAGAAACAGCCAAAAATTCATGTTTGACATACCAGCCGGAATAGAGATTAGACTCCTAATGACCGGAACAAATCTACAGAAAAACACTGTCCAGACACCATACTTATCAAACCAGGCATCTGCCTTATGAATATCTTCTTTTTTTAAACGGAGAATATGGCCCCATTTAGCCACAATTTTCTCGAGATTTTCCACGTCAAGAAGTAACCCTATGCCATATAGAATGACTGCTCCCACAATTGATCCCAATGTTGAAGCTGCAATGACACCAAGTATATGCAAATCTGTGGTTGTGGTCATGAATCCCCCAAATGTCAGAATTACTTCTGATGGAATGGGAGGAAATAGGTTTTCTATTGCAACCAATAGAAAAATTCCCAAGTAACCGTATTGATTCATTATCTCCGTGATCCAATTTTCCATGTAACAATCCTCTTTGATTAGTATTTACACGTCTGTTTTATATCAAAAATAATACAACAGAGCATGTACCAAAGGCAAAAATCAAGAAAAGTACCCAATCAATTCGCCTATTCATTCATCCCTAAACATGTACTTTCCTGAAAATTATACCATATGAAAATATATGTGGTACAAAGCCAGCTTATAACAAACGGTCATGACCGTTTTGTTGGACCGCAAGCGGTTACATCCCAATTTTATAAAAAACGTCGAGACATTTTCCACAGAAAAAACCACCTCAAAGTGGTATTTATACAAGTAATGACGGTAATGAAAGAATAACCGTTACACTTACCATTCGTATACAATTATAAGTAAAAAAACAGGAGAAGCTGGACGCGATTCATGTCCAGCCTCTCCTGTCTCTATATAGCCCTATTCACCTGATAGACCCGTTATTACTTCAACAAAACGGTCATGACCGTTTTGTTAGACCGCAAGCGGTCATATCCAATTTCATGAAAAACGTCGAGACGTTTTTCACAGAAAATAGCCTTCCAATTCATCCAGAACTTTGTTCGCTGCAATTACACCACCAGATGTATTCCAAATCACATCGTCCACTTTGAACACCTTGTTGGCCTTTACGACGTTCAGATTTTTCCAAAGGGAATCATTGGTCCATTCTTGTTCAAGCTTGCTAGCTTCACCATCTCCTGTTTCATAGGAGAAGTAGAACATAATATCGCCATCCATCTCAGGAATTCGTTCTTTGGTAACTTCATCTGCGAATTCGTCTTTATCTTGAGAAGCTGGACGGGCTACACCCAGTTCTTTTAAGATCGTACCTAAAAACGTATTTTTATAATAGATGCGTACACGTCCTGGCATAAAGCGCACGACTGATACTTCTGTTGTCAGTTTATCTCCTGCTTTTACTTTGAAATCAGCTACACGCTTCTCCCAGCCAGCCAGAATTTTTTCTCCTTCTGCCTTTTTATTAACAGCTTCTGCAAATAAGGAGAAGTTTTCTTTCCAGTCACCACGTGGTTCTTCTACGAAGACCGTTGGAGCAATTGCGCTTAGCTGTTGGTAGATCTTTTCATGACGGAACTTCATACCTAAAATCAAGTCAGGCTTCAAGGATGCAATTGCCTCTAAGCTAGGCTGGGATTCAGAACCGACGACAGTAACGCCTTCCAGTTCCGGTTTTACGAAGTCATAAAATTTTGTTGGATCAGTGAAAGAACCAACCGCTCCAACTGGTTTAACCCCCAAGGCAATCATTGTTTCTACACCTTGTGTTGTCAAAACAACAACTCGTTTAGGAGTCCCTGGAATTGATGTCTCACCCATGGCGTGTTTTACTGTATAAGCTTTATCGGAACTGCCGGTCGTACCTGTTGGTTGATCCCCAGGTTTTTGATTAACTGGCTGTTGTCCTGCGCACCCTGTAACAAGGAGGAAAAGTGACATGAGAACAAGAAAAAATGCTTTACCACTAAAAGACCGTAACGTACGTACAAACATGATGAAGTCTCCCTTCAATATCCGAATGAGAATGATAATTACATTCATTTTCTGTGAATATCCTACATTCAAAAAACCCCCTAAGTCAAGCGTTAATTGATAACGAATATCAACCTCATTGACAAAAAAACACTTTTTATCCTAAACTTATTTGTATCAAGCACTGTAACCATTGGATATTTACGAGATAGAGATTGAGATAAGGATGTAGACCTTTATGAGAGCTTTGTTGCCTAATTCTTTTAGTAAAATTTCGGGAATTTTTATTATTCTACTATTCATGGCATATCTGGCATATGCCAGCCTGATATTCGGTGTTATCGATACTAGTTGGCAGAATGCTGTTGAGGCTTATACCAACTATAACGGCACGAACGAACACATTATTATTAAGGAAGTACGTGTTCCTCGTGTACTGAATGCAATTGCAGTAGGCTTCTCTCTAGGAATTGCAGGAACTCTCTTGCAATCCCTCACACGAAATCCAGTTGCTGACTCAGAACTGTTTGGACTCAACGCTGGAGCTGCCTTGTTTGTTGTTATTGCCATCACGTTTTTTGGGATCAGCTCTCTCACCCTTTTCACATGGATCGCCTTTGCCGGATCTGCTATAGCTGGAATCATTGTCTACATTCTTGGTTCATTTGGTAGAGAAGGTTTATCCCCCGTTAAGCTAACATTAGCGGGTGCAGCTATTACCGCTTTTGCTGCCTCTATGCGTCATGGCATGCTGGTTATTAATGAAAAAGCGCTGGATGAGGTACTTTTTTGGTTATCTGGCTCTGTTGGCGGACGTAATGTAGACTATTTGATTTCTGTACTACCTTATATGTTACTCGCTTGGATCGCTGCTTTTCTGCTTGCTCGCCCGATTCAAACCTTATTAATGGGAGAAGACGTGGCAAAAGGATTGGGGCAACGAACCATGCTGGTTAAAATCATAACGGGTGTTGTTATTGTTTTACTTTCAGGTAGTGCAGTCGCGGTAGCTGGTCCCATCGGATTTGTAGGATTAATAACGCCTCATCTTGCCCGCTATCTCGTCGGGAATGATACACGATGGATTATGCTGTACAGTGGGTTACTCGGTTCTATCCTGTTGCTTGCGGCCGATCTTGGCGCCCGCTTTATCGCCATGCCTGCGGAAGTGCCTATCGGCGTCATGACTGCCCTTATTGGCATTCCGTTCTTTATCTATGTGGCCAGAAAGGGGCTCAGCAAAGGATGAGAAATTACCACGCACTGCGTACAAAAAAAGACCTTTTATCTCTGCATCTACATAATAAGACGCTCTGGGTATCGGTAATCTTCGCCTTCCTTACAGTTATTGTTGCTGTAATCAGTCTGGGTATGGGCGAGATGAACATTCATCCAATTGATGTGGTAAAAGTATTCCTCGGTATGGGAAGCGAACAACACGCATTAATTGTTCAGCAATTTCGATTACCTCGCATCGTCATCGCTATCCTTGTAGGTGCTTCTCTTGCCGCTGCCGGTTCGATTATGCAAGGCATTGTTCGCAATCCGCTGGCTGCACCTGATATTCTTGGTATATCTGGTGGCGCTTCTGTTGCCGCCGTTGCCTTTTTACTCTGGTTTGAAACATCCAGTATTACATGGCTTCCACCCATTGCATTTCTTGGAGCTACTCTGGCTACCTTACTTTTGTATGTAGTCGCTTGGAAAAAGGGAGTCACCCCATTCCGGCTGGTTCTGATCGGTGTGGGGATAAAAATAGCTGCCAGCGCCATTGTGACTGTTCTCATTATGTTCAGCCCGTTTATGCTCCAGAACAAAGCGGTTCTTTGGTTAACGGGAAGTATCTATGGTGTTGACTGGTCAGATGTGATCATGATTCTCCCTTGGTCAGCAGGCCTGATTTTGCTTGCAGGTCTTCTTGGACGCAGAGTAAACATTCAACACTTAGGCGACGATATCGCGGTAAGTGTTGGTAGCCGTTTGCAAATAGATCGATTTTTATTACTAATTATTTGCGCAGCCTTGACTGGGACTGCTGTCTCTGTAGGTGGTGAAATCAGCTTTGTCGCTCTGTTAGCCCCTCATATTGCAAAACAAATCATTGGACCATCGTTTGGTGGAGTCCTCGTTGTTTCTACTTTTATTGGGTCAATCATTATGCTGGTAGCTGATCTGATTGGCCGAGTAGCTTTTGCCCCTGTCGATGTTCCTGTTGGTGTTTTCACTTCGGCGGTTGGTGCACCGTTTTTCATTTATCTACTATATAAAAACCGGAATCGCTAAATGAAAGGAGACGGATAACTCGTGAATGCTCTGGAAACCCGTCAGTTAACCTTGTCCTATGGTGAAAAAAATATAATAGAATCGCTTGATTTAACCATTCCTCGCGGTAAGATTACTGTATTCATTGGCAGTAATGGTTGTGGCAAATCGACTTTACTAAGGTCCCTTGCACGTTTGCTGAAACCAAAGGAAGGGGCTATCTTGTTAGACGGCAGCTCTATTGCCAAATGCTCTACAAAGGAAGTAGCAAAACGTTTATCCATTTTGCCACAAGGTCCAACTGCTCCAGAAGGATTAACCGTCTTTCAATTAGTGAAACAAGGACGATATCCGTACCAAAACTGGTTGCAACAATGGTCAGAGGAAGATGAGAAAATGGTAAATAAAGCTCTGGAAGCTACGCAGCTATCCGAACTTGCTCATCGGCCAGTTGATTCCTTATCCGGTGGTCAAAGACAACGAGCATGGATTGCCATGACTTTGGCACAAGGTACAGAAACAATTCTTTTAGATGAACCAACTACCTATTTAGATATGTCTCACCAAATTGAGATACTTGATCTGTTAGATGAATTAAACCAAACTGAACAGCGTACAATCATTATGGTCCTGCATGATTTGAACTTGGCTTGCCGCTATGCCCATCACATTATTGCTGTTCATGATCAGACTGTTTATGCAGAGGGTCCCCCAGAAGAGGTAATGACGGAGGAATTAGTACGTACTGTATTTGATATGGATTGTCAGATCACGCTCGATCCCTTATACGACACGCCAATGTGTATTCCATATAGTAAAAATCGGTTGGCAAATATCCCTCGCAAAAAAGCTGAGGTTATCTAAGGCTTGCGAATCCTACCAAAAAAGGTGCTCATCCCTTATTGGGACAGCACCTTTTTTTATGTAAATCTATAATAGGCAAGCTATCATTTATCTTCCTTGTTCTACCACCTAACAACGACTATACGACAGCATTCACTGCCTGCTTTTGGTCTTGAATAAATCGTATTGAAATTCGATTAAATTCCTCCGGCTGATCTACGTTCACAACATGACCCGAGTTAGAAACCAAAACTAATTTTGAAAATACCATTTTATTTGTATACGCTTGAACAGACGGCAAAAACATATGATCCTCATTCCCCATGATGTACAAGGTAGGAATAGGAAGCTCTTTTGATAGCAGACCGTGTAAAAACGAATTAACACCTTTGGTCAGTTTAAACCATCTCTTGAACTCATTTTGGCATAGTTTTTTAGCTTCTCTGACAAATAGAGACCTCGACTCTTTATGTCTTTTACTAGGCATGATCACCCAAGCAAAAAGACGGTATAGCCACATATATGGAACGAAGTGTTTCACCGTGTTACCAAGCGTAATTAACACCTGAGAACGAAAATTTAACCTTGTAACAGCGCCACCCAATACCATAGAACATATTTTAGAAGGATATTTCTTCGCAATTATCTGAATCATAATCGTACCTAGAGATATGCCAACAAAATGCGTGGATTGGATTTGCAAATGGTTTAGTACCTCAATGATATCTTTACTCAAGTCAGCAAACGTATATTTCGTAGCCCAGTTCCGTTTCGCATTTTTAGATTTGCCATGACCTCTAAGGTCTACTAATAAAATGTTGTAATCCTCTCTGAAAGCTTTAATCTGTTTATACCAAATTGATGAACTACCTCCTGCTCCATGCACAAAGGTAACCCATTCACAGTTTTCTCCACGTATGTATGTTTTGTAATGAATCAATGTGCTAACCCCCTACGCGTTATTATACAGGAGGGGACATCATGTCGAAAAGCTTGCTACTCTCTACGTACAAAAAAGATGAGCTAAACTCGGTAGAGTAGCTCATCTTCATTGTAATTCTACTCCTGTTTCTTCACTTGCTTGCTAATAGAAAATTCCTGAATGATCTCCTGCATGTCTTCTGCCATTTGAGACAGAGAACCCGCTGCGGAGGCAATCTCCTGTGTTGAACCTAGCTGTTCCTCTGTTGCTGCCGACACTTGTTCTGTGCTCGCTGCAGCATCATCCGCCACTTGTGAGAACTTCCCAACTGATTCCACTACAATTACTGCGTTATTCGTAATATTTTGCATGGCTACCGTAATATTTTCAAACTGGGTCGAAGCCTCACTGATGGCTTCATGAATCATAGCAAACATAACTGAGCTAATGTCTACAGCTGCAATCCCCTCTAGGACCTCTTTATTGGTTGTCTGCATTGATTTAACCGCTTCTCTCATTTCTTCTTGAACCACTGTGAGCACTTCGTCTATTTCCATTGTCGCGTTTTCTGATTGCTCGGCAAGTTTACGTACTTCATCAGCTACAACGGCGAAGCCTCTTCCATGCTCGCCTGCCCTTGCCGCTTCAATCGCAGCATTTAGAGATAAGAGATTGGTTTGAGAAGATATGCTAGATATTGCTTCAATTATTTTGGCAATCTCGGCAGATTTATTACTCAGAGATTGAATGACTTTTTCCAATAACTTCATCGATGTTTGAATCAATTCCATTTGTTGTGTTACTTTTTGTACAAGTGCATTCCCTTCTGCTGCTTGTCCAACAGTACTTTGATTATGCTCATTGATTGCTTGAATGGACGAATCAATCTGTTGCACATTGGCAAAAAGCTCTTGAATCTGCTCAGATATTCCTGCAATACTACTTCCCTGTTCGATTGCTCCTTCAGCGATTTCACTAATTTTCTCAGCGATATGTTCATTAACAAGGCTAGATTGCTCGGAACTGGCTGTTAGCTGTTCAGACGATGCAGCTAATTGTTGAGAGTGATGCGTAATTTGAGTGATGACTTGTCTAATAGACGACAACATCATGTTAAAGGAGTAAGAAAGACAACCAATCTCATCCTTCGATATATATGTTCCTTCTACACTCAAATCCCCATTTTCTGCTTCTTTCATTACAGCCTGTAATTCTTTCAATGGTTTCGAAATCGATCGGGCAATGCTTATTCCTACGATAACCAAAATAACAAGAATGACCAGAATTGCCCCACCAAAAACGGAGTTTGCTTCAAAGACCTTTGAGTTAATCGAGTCTTTTAGGCTCTTAATGAGATTCCGATTTTCATTTATCAGTTCAGAGAGGCTTCCATCTAGCTTCTCTCTGGCCTCTCGAACGTTTTGATTATAATAGAGATACGCTTCTTCATTTTGATTGGTGCTTCCCATTTGGATAACACGATTTATTTCCTCTCGATAAACATTTTTCAGTTCATCGTATTTGGCTAGAATCTCTTTTTCCCTAGAAGTTAACACTTTTAAACTGTATTTCTGCATTAGCTCATCATTTCGTTCACGTAATGCTGAGACTTGTTCAATAAACATTGTTCCTTTTTCATCAGAGGTATCGAGCATCAAGTCCATCGCTAGGGATTCAGTAATCTGATGATTAAGTCGAATCTCATCTAACCATTCCAAAGGCAAGTAACGATCGGTATACATAACCTCTGATTTATCTGCCATACTGCCCATGTAATAAAGTCCTGTTCCGCCAATTGCGATAATAAAGAATAATACCATTGTAATCAGAATCAAGATTCTCCTAAAAATTGAAACGTTACGTAAGAGATTATTCATACCTATGTGTTTCTCCCTTCCTTACGCACTTACTTTTATCTTATCTACTCAGTAAACTACCATAAGAAAGGAAGCGTTTTCAGTGAATATCATTACAAATTAAGTAACACTGCTTTAAATTTAATTGATTTGTTGTAATTTTGTATCTTTTTTCCACAAGTAGAATTAAATGCTGGAACATGCATTTTACCCAAGATTCTCTTGTTATATCCTGATATATCAGCATACTTTGGCTACTCAGACTTGATTCCCCTGATCTGCAAAGCGAATCGCCCGACCAATAAGAGGTGTAACTATAGATAGGTGCCCCTCATCTTCGAAGCAACGATACTGGACACTGAAGCCAGGTATGTCCGCAGCGCTCAATCGTTCATACATGAGCCTTGCATCGCGAACCATATGAGGCTTCTCTAAACTCCCTACCCCAATGAAGAGTGAGGAATGCAAGGGAGAACGCTGTGCTTCTGCGATCAGTTGCTCCGTATACGGGACAATATGTTCATTTTTCCACCAGATTGAAGGACTGCCCGCAACATAAAACTGAAAAGCTTCCCCCTTCATAAACAATGTATACAAGGCAAACAATCCACCGAGTGAATGTCCAAACAGCATTTGGCGACTTCGATTCACTGTATACGTTTGTTCAATCAAAGGCTTAAGTTCTTGCTCAATGAACTGCAGAAAGTGTTCTGCACCGCCTGTTAGAGGCCACGGAGACTTATCCTTACGCGGAGGTAGTTCGTCTTCACTGGCATAGACAGTATAATCATAAAATCTTCGCTCTGTATGGAGAGGTTGATCAATATTATAACCAATGCCGACCACGATAGACGGCTCAATTCGATAAGGCCCCATACTGAGTAAACGAACGGTCTCCGCCATCGTTCCGAAGGCTGCATTCGCATCCAACATATAGATGATCGGAAATCCATCCTCTGGCACAGCGGTTTCTGGTGTCCATACCATGATTCGATAATCATCACCGGCTTGGCTTGTCAGCTCCCATTGCTCCGCTCCCGGAATGGCGAATGCCGAGCGACCTCGTTCATTGTTCATGCGTGATCTCCCCTATTCATGGATGATTCGAGTGTGATGACTAAAAGATTACCTTTTTCTAGCCTGATACAGCAGGTAAAGAAAATAAGGAACTCCGATGATGGAAATGACAATTCCGACCGGGAGCTGGGCAGGGGCAAAAATAGTTTTGCCTATCAAATCCCCGATGATGACCATCAACATTCCAATTAATCCACAGGCTGGAACGATATATTTGTAGTGGATCCCGACTAATCGCCTCGCAATATGTGGGGCAATCAATCCGACGAAGCCAATACTCCCAGAGACAGCTACGCAAGCACTGACCAATCCAACACAGCACAAGAGCAGAATTTGTCTTTCCTTGTTAGGCTGAACGCCCACTCCCTTCAAGCTTATTTCACCCAATTGCATGATATCGAGGATATACGCTCTTCTCCATATAATCGGTACCAATATCACAATCCATGGCAATGTCGTCACTACATGCTTCCAAGTAGCGCTATATATGCTGCCCGACAGCCACACCGTCGCCATCTCGAAATCTTGCGGGTTCATTTTTAATGAGATAAAGATTGTAAGCGCCCCGAAACCTGAACCTAGCGCAATTCCCACCAATATTAATCGCTCGGGATCAAATTCACCATGACGCCTTGCGAACATATACAGCAGGACAACAGCTGCGATCCCACCAATCCATCCGAACATTGGCATTGTCATCACTGCCATCCAGCTAGAACCCTTAAACGTTCCATGAAACAAAAACATACCTATGACAACCGATGCTCCTGCCGCCGCATGAATTCCTAGAATGCCTGGATCGGCAAGCGGATTTTTTGTAATACCTTGTAGTACTGCACCTGCGATACCCAAACCAAAGCCCACCAAAGCACCAATGAGAATACGAGGTAACCTAAAATCGAAAATGACAAGGTCATACTCTTTCGTTGGATGAATCCGAAGTAATGTTCGAATAACATCGGCAGCAGATAAATCGAACGTTCCATTCGTGAGACTCACGTATATCCCGCAAATAATCAAAACACAAGCCACAAGGATAACGTTCCTGAATCGTCTTTCCTGTGATAAATTAATCAAGTTGCTTGCCCCCTCCCCTCGTCTTAATTAAGTAGAGGAAATAAGGCACACCAAATAGCGCAGTCACAACACCGATCGGCGTTTCAAACGGATAATTCACAAACCGGCTAATCAGATCGCACCATGCGAGGAAAAGCGCTCCAAGTAAAGCACCATAAAGGACAATTCGTCTATAATCCTGTCCGACCAAAAAGCGTGTAATGTGTGGAATAATCAATCCGATAAAAGCGACCTTTCCTGCGATCGCAACGGAAATACCGGTCAATATAATGACACTTAGCATCGTTAACGCTTTAATTAGATTAATCTTTACACCAAGTCCTATCGCCAACTCATCACCAAGCGACAGCGCCGTAATCCAGCGAGCCACCAAGAATGCGATTGCAAGACCAACAATCGCAAACGGTATTGATAGTTTGATGATTTCTGGATCTATCTGATGCAGGCGAGCATTGTACCAGAAGCTTATATTTTGTGACACCTGATAATAAGTCGATAACGCTTGTGAGATCCCACTTAGAAACGTGCCTATTATTGTACCCAGAACCGCTAACGTAATGGGTGACATTCCTCCCGGCAACAGTCGCGCCGCTCCAAACACAAGAAACGCTCCAAACGCAGAACCAATCAAGGAATACATAATCATCGACATGGAAGAACTACCAGGTATGAAAATCATACATAACGTGATAACGAATGCGGACCCATCCGACACTCCCATAATGGAAGGGGATGCAAGATAATTTCTTGTCATCCCCTGCATTAAAGCACCCGATACAGCTAAGAAAGCTCCTATTAATAAGGCTCCAACTACACGTGGTATTCTGGAGGTACGAATGATAAGATGCTCTAAATTTTCCGAGTCATAATGAAATATAGCGTTCCACACCGTTTCAGCATCAATCGATTTCGTCCCAAAGAGTACTGACGTGATAATAGTCATGACGATTAAAATAATCCCCATTCCTATCAACCTGATAGATTTGATTCCTGAACTCGTGGGCATCACTGGACAAGTTTTTCCATCATCGCATTCAAGAATTGTGTCCGGCTCCATACAGGACCACCTTCAGCGAGCGGATCAATAATATTTACGTATACATGTTTTTCTTTAATAGCCTTAATCTTTTGTACGATAGGATTATCAAGCACATCTGGGAGGGCATTCTGTGAATCCTTATTCTCATTCGTTAAGAATTGAATGAACAAATAATCTGGGTTCATCGCTGCCAGCTGTTCAACCGAGATCGCTTCCTGAGATTTAGAAGCCGCTACCGTTTCAGGCACCTTTAGACCAAGGTCCTCATACAAAATGGGATTCAAGAAAACGGGCGGAGAATACATGAATAATTGACTTGAGCGAACACGGAGTGCAACCACCTGCTTATCCTTCAGCTTGTCTGACAGCGTTCGTTTAGCTGACTCAATACTCGTTTTATATTTGGAAATTTCCTGTTCAGCTTGAGCACGTTTCCCGGTTAATTCACCAAGCATCAGTAGATTATTCTCCCAATCTGTTGCAATGTGGGATACGGGAATCGTAGGGGCAATTTTATTTAATTGCTCGACAGTTTCTTTTGGAAATTTCGTTGTGCCCAGAATCACATCCGGCTTGAGCTTCAAAATAGTCTCAAAATTAGGCTCTGACTTCTCTCCGATCGATTCTGCCTGATCGGTAATAGCTGCGTAGCGCTCCGGAAACTTGCCCGTAACCGTAACCGCTCCAACTGGATGCACATCGAGAACAAGCGCATCTTCATGTGCTTCCATCGAACCAGTAATGACGATTCGTTCTACTTTCATAGGGACTGTATAGGTTTTCCCCAAATACTCAATCGTTCGTTCGCTTGTCCCCTCGCTTGCGGAAGTCGATTGTTCGCTACTTGCCGCACCCTCAATCGCTGTCGAAGCCGGCTGGCTAGCTGTATTGTTGTTTCCGCACGCTGTCAGAATAACCATGAATAATGCCAGCATACTTATCATGCTAAGTAACTTTTTCATCTTTCTAGTAATACCCCTCTCGTTAAACCAGTTTACGACACACTATATTTGATAATGATTATCATTATCTTAAGTATAGAGATAGGGTTTATTCTCATCCATGGACAAAATCCTGAAATGTGATGGATGATCTTCTGTTAACAGTTGAATAAGCTGATCCAGCATGCGAAGCTGTGCATGTGCAGAATATTCTCGCCAAGGATCAGAAGAAATGAGATGAACACGTTTGCGATGGACAGCAGTAACCGCTTGCCATTGCGGGTTGTTCTGCAGGTGCACCCAATGCTCCAACGTATCGCTATCCTGACGAACCAGCAGTAGAATATGATCTGGATTCAAGCAATGAATCTCCTCTAGCGTTATGCTCTTAGTATAGATCGTCACCTCACATTCATAAGCCGGAGCTAGTTCTAAGTCCTGATAGAGAATACTGGCCATGCCTCGGTTACAATATAAGCTCAGCTGCTTGTTGGCCAAGCGAAGTACTAAGAACGTGTCCTGATGCATGGACTGCTTAAGTCGTTTCTTCGCTTCCTGCACTTTATGATCAAACTCTCTGAGCCACTTCTCCGCCTGCCATGTCTCTCCTAACCTTTTTGCTATGAACCGCAGCTGTTCCCGCCAATTCATATTCGTTTGAACAAAGCAGAGTTCAGTGGTAATATGCTCAAGTGCTTGTCGCTCTGACTCTTCTAGTTCATCCAATGCAATAATGAGATCGGCAGAGAGCTGATGTAGTTGATTAATATTCTGTTGCCAGTCCTGATTATATCGATATGCGCTCAAATGGATTGGAATCTCATCTCGATAGTTTCGATAATAGTTTTCCGACCACTTCGGATGAAGCGGTGCTGCATACGGAATGATGTTAAGCGCAATCATATGGCCGATAAGTCCCGACTGATAAGTAACCAACTTACGACGGCGGTGGTTCATATACTGAGTTGGCGTTACACCGATCTCCTTCTTGAATTTACGACTGAAATAGAATTCATCCGCGTAACCTACCCTGTGTGCAATCTCTCGCAACTTGGCATCCGATTGTGCCATTAGCCGCTTCGCTTCCTGCAATCGGAGCTCTGCTACGTATTCCATCGAGCTTTTTCCATAGCGCTTTTTGAACAAATCGACAAAATACTTGGGACTAAGCTTCGCCACCTGTGCCAGCTGCTCGATCAATAACGATTCTGTGTAATGATCTTCAATATACTGCTTGGCTTGCTCTAGTGCTGAGAATGAATTTGTTGCCGCGTGCAATTGAAATTTATAGATGTAATGAAGAATCTCCTGAAAATCGATCTGACAACGAAATATCTCTCGATTTTCTTTATGATTCCATCTTCGGTACAGCTCTTCACACATAGCCGCAAGCCCATTGAGTGGATTTATCACGATCTTTCCCCGAGGCCAAAACAGCTGAGCATCCTTGATCTGCTGTAAGCTGCTCGTATCGTCACCCCTATACCGGTACACATCAAAATGAAAAATGTACATCTCCAATCCCGCACTGGAAACGACAGCTCCATAGGTATTCTCCGGCAAACCAACATATACAGAATGACGATCAATCACGGCGTGCTGGTGGTCCAGAACCAATTCCACTTCTCCGCTCGTCACAACGAAAAGCGAATAAGATAATGGAAATTGTTGCGTGATCTGCGTCTCTTTGTTAAACCCCTGTACATGCTCCACCGAGCGCAATCTATACATATAGTCATCCAAGCAAGTGTTGCTTATGACATCATCCATTCGGGTATCACCACCAATATCGTCATGATAAAGATCACATGTCCTATTATATTGATAATGACTATCATTCGCAATATTTGGTAGAGATAATAAATATATATAATCAGTTCTTTATCTAGCATTTTCACATAAAAAAAGATTGGTTACTTATCTAACAGTACCAATCTTTTTTACTACTCTTATTCAAGTTCATTAGAGGAAAATTTACACTTTAGAAGATAAATGTGATCATACTCCTTAAGAGTTTCGGGGCTTTCCACATAGTATTGTGGGGAGTATACAGATACACTGTTTCCAGTCTCCAAAATATGTACGGCTAACACAATTTCTTGATCTGGTTTTATCTCAACTCGTTCTGCTAGTTTGGTACTGCTCATGGAAAAATCTTGTTCTTTCGTGGAAGGTTTTTGCCCATCCAAATTATACGTAGAACGAGAACTCCCTTTCTTATCCTGTATGGTAATCATCCATTCGAATTTGTCGGTTGTATCAACTTTGATAGCTATTTTTCCTTGTCGCTCTATGAGTTCATTCGAAGTAACTAGATCTTCTTTTACACCATTATGATAGGCTTCAAGCCAAAATGTAACACTTTTAAGTTGATCATCACCTGTATACTCGAAGATAGAAATATTCGACTCATCAAATCCCACTAAATCTAACAATGCTTTTTCATTCTCTGTTAACTCTATTGGCGCTATTTCACTGGAAGGTATACTAATTTTTTCTTGCGAGCAAGCTGATAAGACTAGAATCATAAGTACACAAAAGAAGGCTTTCATCAGTTTCTTCATGGCTTCCCCCTTCTCCCCTCTACATCTATCATTCCTTCCATTATAGCGAATAAAAGAATAGAAGTATGAATCTATCTTACTCTCTCCCTATTATTTCTTGTACCCTCCCAACTAGCCCATTGGTTAATCGTACTTTTATTCCATGTGGATGCGTGCTGGAATTTGTCAAAATATCTTTCACAATTCCTCTTGTTCGTTTTCCTGTTCGTTGATCCTCTTTTAAAACGATCTCCACTTCTAAACCGCTCACGATATCTTTTCGATTTTTCCCATTCATATCTTCACAACCTTTCACTTCTATTTTGTATGATTACCTGTTCATCAATCAAATCATAACGGTATCACCTATATTTTATATCTCCTCAAAATAAACATTGTTTCTATATAGTAAACCTCTATTAACGACACCACAATATGCAGAGTATGTGGACAGAACAATTAAGCATTAGACAATCTAGAGAATGATGCACCTTTTTCAGATATGACAGGAATATGATACATCTATTATTAATTTTTTATTTTTTTCTTCTCTCCATAATGACATAATGAAGGGAGTGAAATAAATTTTTGGAAATATGGGAGAAGATCACATGAAAAAAATAATACTAGCATTCCTGTCGCTCCTTCTGTTTATTACAGGAAGCGCCTCAGGTTCTTTGGTGTTTGCCGCATCGGCACCTAAAACTATTTCCGTATTAATCGATGGATTACCTGTGGAATTTGACGTTGCACCCCTTATCAAAAATGGCAGGGTTATGGTTCCTTTTAAGGCTGTAGCAGACGCCCTTCATGTACCCGTAACCTGGGACAACCAAAATCAAATGGTACATGCCAAAACCGATACCATAAACATTCAACTTCAGATCAACAACTCAACAGCTTATGTCAATGGGAACGCAATGAAGCTGGATGCAGCTCCATTTACCCTAAAAGGAAGAACTTTAATTCCGCTCAGTTTCTTCACTGGAGCATTTGGCGCACGCGCTGAATGGGACGGAGCTTTACAACAGGTTCGTATTTTTACAGCTCCTGCCTCCATGGAAGTGACGGGTTACTATGGACTAGGTAATTTGACAACTGGTTCCAGTAGCTGGACAAATCTGTTTCGTCAGGATTACCCAAATACCTCTGTTGGGAACACTGATTTGGTTAGCAGACTCGCATTCTGTTGGTACTACATGGACCAGAACGGAAATTTTGTCACCAACAATAAATACGGATGGCAAAAACCTGGTGATTGGCAGAACGTTCCTGCCGTAGCTCAGCAATACAGAATGAAAACGGAAATGACTATTTTCATGGCGGATGGTAACGGAGAGCTGACTGCTCTATTAGCTAACGATCAAGCCAAAGCAGCGGCCATTGCCAATATCGTTCAAGAGGCGAGGAATTTTCAAGGGGTCAATATTGATTTTGAAGGGCTCGGCTTAACGGAAAGCGGTGCCGAACTCAAAAAGGTACAGGACAGTTATACAAACTTCATTCGTATACTATCTCAGCAGCTTAAACAAGAAAATCTCACGCTAAGTCTTAGCTTACCTCCCCTCAATGGAGCCTATAGCGGATACGATTATGCAGCGTTGGGTAGTATTGCTGATCAAATCATAATTATGGCTTATGACTACAACCAACAGGGCAACTCTCCTGAGCCGGACAATCGCGTCATGCAGGCTGTTACGATGGCAAAAGCAGTTGTACCAAAAGAAAAGCTACTTCTTGGGATCAATCTGGCACACGAAAACGAAAAATCAATCATAAATAAGGTAGGCATTGCAAAAAGAACGGATATCAAAGGAATTGCCCTCTGGCGCCTTGGTCTTTTATCCGATCAAGTGTGGAATGCATTGCGAACCACTGTGAAGGTAGAAAACTAGTAACGTGTTTTTATCAGGTTGGTATGTGCTGATATAGTTATAATGGCCGTGTAACAGAGATATCGTTGCACGGCTTTTTTTGTATGCATGAATCTCGTAATTTCAACAATTCGTTCCGTAATTAGAATCTTAGTATAGGTATACGGTGTTACAATGGAGATGCATTTTGTATGGTGAGTATTACTATGAAACTATTTCACTAGTTTATCGTAATCATAAAGATCAGAAGTTATGTTAAACGGTATCAAACCGATAGTAGATTCAAAAGCCAGTTGGAGGAATGAAGAGTGTATACGGAGATAGTAATTCTCGGCGCATTAATATTGCTAAATGCTTTTTTTGCCGCTTCGGAAATCGCCTTAATATCATTAAACGATAACAAAGTAAAAAAGATGGCGGAATCCGGAAATAAAAAAGCAATTATGTTGCTTAACCTATTAAAAGAACCAAGTCGATTTTTAGCTACGATACAAATTGGAATAACACTTGCAGGTTTCCTTGCCAGTGCATTTGCTGCCGATAGCTTTTCCCATCAATTGGCTACTTTTTTATCTAATTTGGGAGTTCCCCTCCCTATGAAGGTGCTCGATAGTATTTCCGTTATTATGATTACCTTGGTCCTATCCTATTTTACGCTCGTATTTGGGGAACTTGTTCCTAAGAGGATAGCCATGCAAAAGGCGGAGCCTATCTCCATGGTTGTCGTAGGACCGTTAACGATTCTTTCTAAAGTAACCAACCCGTTTGTAAAATTCCTTACGTTTTCCACAAACTTTTTAGTAAGGCTATTTGGTATCGATCCTAATGCCAACAACGAGGAAGTTACAGAGGAAGAAATACGTATTATGGTTGATGTAGGAGAAGAATCGGGAGCCATACAAAATACCGAAAAAATGATGATCAACAATATCTTTGATTTCGATAATAAAACGGTATCTGATATCATGACCCATCGAACGAAAATTATCGGTATTCCCATAACCGCTCCATTACATGAGGTACTTCAAATCATAAATGAGGAGAAATACTCCAGGTTACCTGTATACGCTGATACCATTGATGAGATTGTTGGGATTTTGTATGTAAAAGACGTGCTTCAATTTATGGAAAAAGGAACAAAAGAAGATTTTCATTTGAAAAATATGATTCGGAAACCTTATTTTGTACCTGAATCAAGAAAAACAGATATTTTATTCAAAGATCTACAAAAGAGAAAGGTACATCTGGCTGTTGCCATAGACGAATATGGAGGAATTGCTGGTATTGTCACGATGGAAGACTTGCTGGAAGAAATCGTCGGGAACATCTCTGACGAGTTCGACATGGATGAGCCTGAGGTAATTGAAATAGATACGGATACCTATATAGTTAAAGGTTTTCTGAGTCTATATGATATGGAAAAATTATTGGATATTAAATTTCCAACCAATCAATACGATACACTGAGCGGGTTCCTCATTGGTCAACTGGGTGGCATGCCAACCGTGCAAGACAGAATGCATATCGTTGAATATAACGGCTATCATTTTGCGATCGAAGAAGCAGATGATCGCCGAATTACTAAAGTGAAAGTGTACAAGTGACATAGAGGATATTATCGATTTTCAATACAAAGGAGATCCCACAGATTTTACTGTGGGATCTCCTTTGTTGATACATCATGCGAATTTTTTCCCATCATGTTGCTTACTACTCAACCTCTTCTATCATGGTATAAATAATTGCGGAACCGTGTACAGAGCTGGTGCCCCTCCTGTATGTAGGAACAATACGTTGTCATTTTTAGTAAACTGTCCCTCCCGAATCATCCCGATCAGACCAGCCATCGCTTTTCCAGTATATACGGGGTCGAGCAAAATCCCTTCTGTTCGGGCAACAAGTTGCACAGCTTCAATCATTTCTTTTGTTGGAATGGCGTAGCCGGGTCCTACATACTCGTCTTCGCAACGAACTGTAGTAGCTAATATATCTCCTTGCAGCCCCACCAGCGTAGCTGTGCTGTGAAGCAACTCACGCACGATGGCTTCCTGATTTTCTCTTTTACGACTTACGTTAACTCCAATGACTTTGGTGTTCGATTGACGTGCCAAAAATCCAGCAATGAGACCAGCCTGCGTACCACCACTCCCTGTAGCTGTCACCAGGTAGTCATACGGAGTACATGTTTCCCATGCTTGCTGCTCGATTTCTTCTGCGCACGCCATGTAACCCAATGATCCTATCTCGGTAGAACCACCAACCGGGATCAAGTACCCTTTGCGTCCCTCATTCATGAGGTTTTGCGCCATGTATTCCATCGCTTCCTGCATGTTCCCATCTGCTGGAATGCTTTCGATTTTTTCTACTCCCAGCAAGTGAAACAGCAGATGATTCCCACTGGCATAAGGATCGAATCCTCCTGTCGTAGGTTCGGTCAGCACTAACTGACAGCGCAAGCCTTCGCGTACAGCTGCAGCAAGTGTCAACCGACAATGGTTAGATTGAACCGCTCCACATGTAATGAGTGTATCGGCGCCTTGTTTCAAGGCATCTGCTACCAGATACTCCAACTTCCTTGTCTTGTTGCCCCCTGCGGTTAATCCTAGCTGATCATCGCGTTTGATCGAGATCGTGGGTCCTCCCAACGCCTTGGACAACCGTTCCAGTTTTTCAATCGGAGTTTTGCCATTCGTGTAAGATCTTCGTTCGTAGCGGATGTAATTCATTGGGTATTACTCCTCTCTTACTCTTAAATGCGATACTTTCTACATAAATAACTACACCCCTGATCAACTAATTCCTCCAGCATTATTCACGCAGTTAGCCTTCCTCTGTGATGTATAACATATCGGATAGTCCCGTTTTTATTTTCAGTCCCCAGCCAAAACTGTTTTGCAGATCTCGATAATACTTTATATTTCTTCCGCTAATAAATAGGAATTTCCCCTTAAATTATCGCTCATTTTAGCCGTTACGACTTTTATATAGAAGATACATAAAAAACGGAGCTCCAATTGCTGCAGTAAATACACCTGCCGGGATGTCCAAAGGTACAAACAAAGTGCGGGCAGCCAAATCAGCAAGAAGTACAAACATCGCACCCAGTATGCCAGATGCCGGAAGCAGTGCGCCATAAGAAGAGCCGACGAGCTTACGTGCCATGTGTGGAGCCATTAATCCAACAAAGCTGATACCGCCAGCAATACCTACAGCCGCACCCGCTAATGCTACACTGATGGCAATCAGCGATAGTCGCTTTTTCTCAATTGGCATACCTATTCCCTGTGCCACGTCATCACCCAGTTCCTGCGCATTCAAATGACGGATCTGGTGACAGGCAAGAAGTAAAAATGCCAACGTCCAAGGCAGCAAGGTTACTACGTGCTGCCAGGCACTCCCGTACACGGTACCTGTCATCCATCCCAATGCTTGCTGAGCCTTTTGCAATGGACTGGCAAGCATGAAAAAGACTGTGAGTGCCCCCATCCCAGACGAAATGGAAACCCCGATCAAGGCAAGGCGAAACGGAGACATTCCTTTTCTCCAAGCGGCTAAATAGGTAAGGCTGGCAGTAAAAAGGCCTCCAAGAAGTGCAATCAATGGCATCCAGTGAATGCTATATGTTCCATCGGTAAAGGTAATAAACGCCACCGCAGCAGCAGTTGCTCCTGTCGTCGTCCCAATCAGATCCGGTGAAGCCAGTGGGTTGCGTATCAACGCCTGCAAAATAGCTCCTGAAACGGCCAGTGAGGCACCAACCATTATGGAGACTACAATTCGCGGCAGTCTCAGATTGAGGACTACTATCTCGTATGTACTCTCCCCCCACCCGAGCAAGACCTTCAGAACATCCGCGACCGGAATCTGAATACTGCCTAATCCAATACTAAAAATAATTCCGATAATTAAAGCGATTATGAGAAGCAGATTAACGTACATTGCCTTTTGATCGAGATGAAACGAGAACGCTGGTTTTTTTTTGCGAACGACTATAAATCTACTCATACGCCCTCCTTCTCACCAAGGAAATGACGAATGGTACGCCTACCACTGCCGTAGCAACCCCAACCGGCACCTCTTCCGGCATCAGTAAAAATCTTGATAGCAAATCAGCCGTAACCAAGAAAAGAGCTCCCAGCACTGCGCTGTAAATAATCAGCCAGCGATGATCAATCCCAATGATAAATCGGCACATATGTGGAATGATAATTCCGACAAATCCGATTGGACCAGCTAACGCTACGCTTCCTCCTGAAAGTAGCACAGCCACAAAAATCACGGTAGCTTTCACCCAGACTGTTTTTTGTCCCATGCTAATTGCCACATCATCGCCGAGAGCCATCAGATTTAACGAGCGTGCCATCAACCAAGCTACCACCCATCCACACAACAGGTATGGAGTAATCATCGCCGCATGCTTCAAATCGCGACCAGAGACTGAACCCATCAGCCAATACATCGCGTCCTCCATCGATTTACTGTCCACAAGCATCAGTAACGAGGTAAGAGAGGAGGTAAAAGCTGCAACCGCTGCACCTGACAGCATAAGCTTGATCGGAATCATGCCACCACGTCCTGCAGACCCCAAGAGATAAACCAGTACGGCGGTCACCCCTGCCCCAAGAAAGCCAATCCACATCATATCTGTAAACGAAAACACCGATCCAAACAAATAGAGAGCTAACACTATGGTAAAGGCTGCCCCTGCATTCACACCCATAATCGAAGAATCAGCAAGTGGATTACGGGTCAAAGACTGTAGCAAAACACCTGCTACAGCCAGGCTGCTCCCCACAACAGCAGCCGTTATTGCACGAGGCACACGCGTATGTTTAATAATCAAATGATCGTTACCACCATCAAAACTTGTATAGGCAGTAACTACAGTAGACAGATCAAAATTATGTAAACCGAACAAAACACTCGATATCATGGCAATCACAAGTAATATCATTGCTACTAGCAAAACAACCGACTTTTGAAGACGGTTAGACAGGAGAGAATCCACTCTTTTCCCTTCTTTCTCCAAAAAATGAATCGTTTACATTGTAATCTGACCGAACACGCTCCGTCAATGATAATGATTTTTATTATCAAATTATTCTTGACACCAGCCTTTTCCAAATTTAAATTAATGATTATACACGTGTATACTGATAATCAATATCAATGTGAAGAGATGGAGGTTTTTTTATCATGCTTTTTCGTCGTAAAAAATCGATGCAGTTTGCGTTGGGGGCTATGCTTTCAGCTGTTCTATTAGTAACAGGTTGTGGCACTAGCCAAAACACGACTTCCGGGGCACCCGCTACCGATAAACCTGCTACACAGACTACTACTCCAGCTCCTACTTCCGGTACCAAGAGCGAAGTACGTAAAGTAAAACACGCCATGGGTGAAACAGAAATGAAAGGAACCCCCGAACGTGTTGTCATCCTCACGAGCGAAGGAACAGAAGCTTTACTTGCTATGGGTGTGAAGCCTGTTGGTGCGGTAAAAGGTGGTATGGGTAATCCTTGGCACGACCACATTAAAGACAAAATGGAAGGTGTAACGGAGCTTGGTGAAGAAAGTCAACCAAACATCGAGCTCATCGCAAGCCTACAACCTGATTTGATCATCGGTAACAAGACTCGTCAGGAGAAAGTCTACGCTCAGCTTTCTAGTATCGCGCCAACTGTATTCTCAGAAGATATCGTGGGCGACTGGCAAATCAACTTCAAGCTGTATGCTGAGGCGCTGAACAAGCAAGCAGAAGGCGATAAAATCATGGCAGACTTTGATAAAAAAGTTGCCGATGCAAAAGTAAAACTAGGTGACAAAACAAAGAACAAAGTTTCTCTCGCTCGCTTCCTGCCTGGTAAAGTTCGTCTATACATGAAAGATACATTTGCAGGGGTACTGTTACAAGACCTCGGTATTGCCCGTCCTACTGCCCAGGATAAGGATGAATTCATGCAGGTAATTCAAAAAGAACAGATGGCTGACATGGATGGCGACGTACTGTTTTTCTGGGTATCTGACTACGAGGCTGACAAAGCTGCTGCGAAGTTCAAGGATGAATGGATGAATGATCCACTGTACAAAAATCTGAACGTTGCAAAAAATGATAAAGCATTTGAAGTAAACGAGGTAATCTGGAACGTAGGTGGCGGTATTCTCTCTGCTGAACTGCTTCTGGAAGACATCGTGAAACGCTTCGAAACATGGTAAGCAACTTTTTGCGAGGAGCAGCTGGTAGATACAGCTGTTTCTCGCTTTTTTTAGGACTTAATCACAGAATCAATCAATTTATGGTTAATTTTGTGTTTTGTTAATTTTAACAATAATAACACTCTCTTTTTATGGATCTACCCGAAGAATTAAAGCGCTTACATTGTTATACTGAACATGCAACAATCGATCAACACAATTTACTCAAGGGGGCACATCTTAATGATTATTGGCGTACCTAAGGAAATTAAAAACAATGAAAATCGCGTGGCAATTACACCTGCAGGGGTGGTAGCTTTTAAGAACGCTGGACATTCTGTTCTTGTTGAGCACGATGCGGGTCTTGGAAGTGGTTTCACTAACGAAGACTACAGCAGTGTAGGTGCTGAAATTGTTCCGACAGCCAAAGATGCTTGGGCTGCCGATATGGTAATAAAGGTAAAAGAACCATTGTCTTCTGAGTACGGATATTTCAGAGAAGGTCTTATCTTGTTCACTTACTTACATTTAGCAGCAGAACCAGATTTAACTAAAGCTCTTGTAGATAAAGGCGTAACTGCCATCGCTTACGAAACAGTACAAATAGGACGTTCTCTTCCACTACTAACTCCTATGAGCGAAGTTGCAGGTCGCATGTCCGCTCAGATTGGAGCTCAATTCTTAGAGAAACCACACGGTGGTATGGGTATTCTATTAGGCGGCGTACCTGGTGTGAAACGCGGTAAGGTAACGGTCATTGGTGGCGGTGCCGTTGGTACTAACGCGGCCAAGATTGCAGTCGGTCTCGGCGCAGACGTGACAATTATTGATATGAACCCAGACCGTTTACGTGAATTGGATGACCTCTTCGATAAGAGCGTTCAAACTATGATGTCCAATCCACTCAACATTTCAGAAGCTGTGCGAGATTCCGATCTTGTTATCGGTGCAGTTCTTATCCCTGGTGCCAAAGCACCTAAGCTGGTAAAAGAAGAAATGATTAAATCCATGAAGCCTGGTTCCGTAGTCGTTGACGTTGCGATTGACCAAGGCGGTATCATTGAAACAAGTGATCGCATTACAACACATGACAATCCAACATATGTGAAGCATGGCGTTGTTCATTATGCTGTTGCTAACATGCCTGGTGCAGTACCTCGTACATCTACCATTGCACTTACAAATGTGACAATCCCTTATGCGCTTCAAATTGCGAATAAAGGCGCACAGCAAGCCCTTCTGGACAACCCTGCACTTATGCTAGGATTAAACGCAGCTTCTGGGTCCGTTACTTATGAAGCGGTAGCACGTGACCTTGGCTATGAATATGTACCTGCACAAGATGCTCTGAAGAAAATCCCAACTCACGCATAAAATACGATATTTATACATTCAGATACAGTACAATTAGCTGCAAATAACGCAATCTATATTTTATGAGATGTCAAAATAGTGAACGTATGGTTCCACAAATCATCACGTTCCTGATCATATCATGCAAAAAGCCCCGACACGCAACCCTATCCCGCGTGCGGGGCTTCTTTTTTTTATATCGAGTACATAACAGTCTCTTGGCTACCCACATTAGAAAAGCTTCTATGCAGAGTCTTTTGAAAAAGCGGGTTCTTCTATCTTAGGATGTTTATCTTGGCTTTTAGGGAGGTACCCCTCGCCTACCATAGATTAATACTTTCTTAAACGGTAGGCTCTGTTAAAGGTAAATGTTGATATTTGAAACCTGTCCGAAATGTTAGTATAACCAATATTAGAACAAACATTCGGGAGGTGGAAAGGTTGAGCAAAGCGGTTTGAATGCCCTCATTGTACATCTGAACACGTTGTAAGGTTCGGTAAATACAATGGTCGCCAACGCTATCGTTGTAAGTGTTGTAATAAGACCTTTACTGATACAACTAATACAGTTCTTTATCGCACTCGAAAGGGTGATGAATGGATTACATTTGTTGATTGTATGTTCAAAGGCTATCCCTGCGAAAATCTACCGAAATCGTAGGGGTTACTTGGGTTACACTTTTTTATTGGAGACACAAATTGTTAAGCGCATTAAAACAAATGGATTTTAAGCAATTTGAAGGTATCGTTGAAGTTGACGAGACCTATTTCTTATACTCTGAAAAGGGTAAGCGTGGCATTTCTTACCGCAAACCTCGCAAGCGTGGTGGAAAGTCTAAACACAGAGGGATTAGTCACGAACAAGTCTGCGTTCTTGTTGCCAGAGACCGTACAAAAGCAACTGTGTCCAAAGTTGCTTGTATGGGGCGTATCGTTAAAACGAAGGTTGACACTATGATTGGTTCTAAACTGTCATCAGAAAATGTACTTGTTACAGATGCTTGGAGAGCCTACAAGACCTATGCAACAGAAAAAGGATTAGAACATTACAGAATTAAATCGAACGATGGCAAACACGTTATTAAGGGCTTGTACCACATCCAGAACGTCAATGGTCTCCACTCTCGTGTGAAACAATGGATAGACCGTTTTAAAGGTGTGGCTACAAAGTACCTCGATAACTACCTTGCTTGGTTCTTATTTGTAGATAGTCGTAGTAACGAAGGCACTAAGCACAATATAAAGGAATTCTTACTATCTTCATTTATATTTGAAATGACCGATACCTATGAAAGTTTACGTTTGTCAAAATTTAATGCTTAAGCCTTGTTCAACTAAGGTTAGTAAATATACAAGATAGGTGGTGAACTACTGTGATTGATTGGCGTTGGACGGAAGTTGATACATTAGAAAGTCAAAAAAGATGGAATGAAGCAAAATCGCTCCTAATAAAAAATTGGCGGCAAAATCCCAATGACTTAAAAGTTATTATTCGACTTGGTTTCTTTTGCTGGTACGTCTTAGTCGAAGAGGGACCTCAGGGGATTAAAGATGTAGATTTTGATGAGTTAGAGACTGTGTTAAATGAAGTTACGCATTTTGGATTGGCTAATTTTATGACAAATGAGGATTTTCCTTGGTGTTTTGGTTATATGATTTCGCTGTTCCCGTATTACTTCGGTGACTACGAATATTGGGAAGAAAAAGGTATTTCGATGTTAAAACGTGCTTATGAACTATGCCCAGATGAACCAGTGTATAGATATTCGTATTTAGCGTCCTTCCCTAATACTGAGGGAAAACTTAAAGATGAATTTTATCAGGTGCAAGCTGTTCTTGAAGATAGATTTCAAGGAGAAGGTTTATTATCCGAATATTTTAAAAGTGTGTGGCATAGTTGGCATGAAAATTAAAATTTAACAGAGCCAATGGTAAAAAAACGATGCCCTACTAAGAGGGCATCGTGATCAAAATCATGCAATTCGTTTCATTGTGTAGTTACTCTTTGTTGTTAGAAGATTGGTTCTGTAGATTACTGTGCCGTTTCGAATACGCGAAGTAGACAATTACACCTAGTACCATCCAAATGGAGAATAATATCCATGTCTGAAGAGGAAGATTCATCATCAAGAAGATAATACTAGCTACCGAAATTATCGGAAGGACAGGTACAAACGGTACTTTGAAGCCGCGCTTCATGTTCGGATGCGATTTTCTCAAGATAATGACAGTAATGGAAACCATCGCAAATGTAAGCAGTGCCCCTATGTTTGCCAAGTTAGCAAGCTCCTTCAGATCGATAAAGCCCGAAATGAACGCACTGACAATACCTGTCAACCATAAGGCCGCCGTCGGAGCTTCCTTCTTGTTCATTTTTGCGAACATCTTTGGAAGTAATCCGTCGCGGCTCATCGAATAGAATACGCGGGTTGTAGCATAGATGTAAGCAAACACAACCGCCATAATACCGATGATGGCCCCTGCAGCAATAACGCCTGCAACCGCATCTTGTCCTACTGCGTGAAGCACATACGCCATTGCTTCAGGCACATTCAGCTCCGTATAAGATACCATCCCCGTCATAACCAAACACACAACTACATAAATCAAGGTACATATCACCAGTGAGGAAATAATACCAATCGGAAGATCCCGTTGTGGATTTTTTACTTCCTCTGCTGATGTCGCCAGAGCGTCAAATCCTAGAAATGCGAAAAATACGGCTGCCGCTCCTGCCATCACGCCTTCAAAGCCAAAAGGCATAAAGGGAGTCCAGTTAACAGGCTTTACATAAAACACACCTACACCGATAAACAGAAGAATAACACCAAGCTTGATCGCCACCATTATGTTGTTTACCTTCTTGCTCTCCTTCGTACCTAGTGAGAGAAGCAAAGTAATAAAGATAACGAGGATCATAGCTGGTAGATTGACCAGTCCACCTTGGCTCGGTATCAAAAGTAACTCTTGTGGCAGATCTATTCCGAAACCGGCAAGAAAATTACTTACATATCCAGTCCATCCGCTTGCCACTGCCGAGGTTGTTAGGACATAAACGGATAACAGGGTCCATCCCATGAGATGGGCAACGAATTCACCTATCGTGGCGTATGAATATGTATACACACTTCCACTAACTGGAATAGCAGACGAGATCTCCGCATAGCACAGCGCTGCCAAGCCGCATACAAAAGCTGCTATCATGAATGAAAATATAACGGCAGGGCCGGCATCTCTCGCTGCGACAAGCCCAGTCAACACGAGTACGCCAGTTCCAATGGTGGCTCCAATACCAAGCAGCATTAAATCCATCGCACCTAAAGACTTTGTTATATTATTGCCCTGCGACAGCATCTGTTCTACATTTTTCTTCCTAAATAGTCCCGACACCTAGTTCACTCCTCACTAGACGCCAAAACGTCAACATAAGGTTCCACACTAATATTCTACCATGTGATGTAAGATTTAGCCGTATGTAAGTTTTGGAAGCGGTTACATTTTTGTGACAGTTCGGAGTTTTTAGATTCCTACACAGTAGAAAAATTCATTACGGACATGCCCTCTACGCCGTTCGACAGTATGATCTTTATCTTGTTTTCCAACGCACTCTAGCCTTAGCCGACGTTAACCCTTTCACTCGGAGGACCTCCTCAAAGGATTCGGATAATATCACGCTATCCTACACATTTTGATTAATATAAATAGACAAAATTGAATATCGTCTATTATAATAAAAACAAACAACGAATTAGTTTGAAAAAATATTATGGGAGGTAAATCATGAAACAGTTTGCAAGCAAGGTAGCAGTCATTACCGGAGCCGCTAGTGGAATTGGTCGTGCCTTTGCAACACGTTGCGCACAGGAAGGTATGCAGGTTGTGCTTGCCGATGTAGAAGAAGCCGCACTCGTAAAAGCCGAACAGGAATTGAAAATGTCTGGCGCAACCGCACTCGCTGTCGTGACCGATGTAGCTAAAGAGGGTGACATCCAAGCCCTGGCACAAAAAACAGTGGACTCGTTTGGCGCCGTCCATCTGTTGTTTAACAATGCTGGAGTCGGGGCAGGCTCTACCGTGTGGAACAGTACCTCTGCCGATTGGCATTGGGTCATGAACGTGAATCTATGGGGCGCCATTCACGCCACCCGGATTTTTGTCCCAATCATGCTCGAGCAGCAAACTGATTGCCACATCGTGAACACAGCCTCCCGAGCAGGCCTCGAATCGGGGCCGGGTACTGGCATCTACCGTGTAAGCAAGCATGCACTAGTCAGTTTGACTGAAACGCTCTACCACGAATTGAAGATGGTCCAAGCACGTATCGGAGTCTCCGTCCTCTGCCCCGGATATGTGCGAACACAAATATGCGATGCTCACCGTAATCGCTCTTCCGAATTCAGTAAGCCAGGTGATATCGTGACACCATCACCACAGGAAAACAAAATCGCCCAATTCATTCGGGCAAGCGTCGAACAAGGAATATCCCCCGACGAAGTAGCTGAACTAACCTTTACTGCCATCAAAAATAATCAGTTTTACATTATGCCCGATCCGGACTATAAACAGGCCGTGCAGCAACGAATGGAAGACATTCTGCATCAACAAAACCCGACATTCGTCATTCCGGCTTCCTTTTGAGTAATAAGACAATTATCAACCTAAACCTAAATCGAAGAGCCACGTTCTTGAGCGAAGCGTGGCTTTTCTATGTTTAGATAGGCTAAACTTAACTGGAAAGATAAATGAAGATCAAACGAATTACTGACACGATATTTTGGAGGGAAATCTACAATCATACAGTAGTGTTACTTTTCCTTCAAACACTTCTTTGGATCAATTTCAATAAGTTCCCACTTACTATTCCGTGTTTTTTTATATTGGGCTATAAGTATATCTGTTCCATTAGTTAATTGAAAAAATATAAAACAGTAATCGTTTCCATCCGTTCCTAGGAAGTAAATGTATTTTATATAACCTTCTTGTTGAGTAGGATATCTTCGCTTTACAAGTTTGCACCAGCCACCATATTCTATGTCTACCACTGCTTCTGCATTATGATGCCATCCATGGTAGGCCGCACATAAAAAGTCTTCTCCGTGTATCTCTATATCATCAATTTTATAAAGGCTACCCTCTTTTTTTATATAAATAAATCCATAATAGTAGGCAAAATAGGTAAGCTTTTTGGTAGAACCTTCAATGGTTTCAATCTCTATAAAATACCGGGCAATGTCAGGCTGCGTTTGGTCAGCAGGTACTTTATTTAGCTTGATAAGATTGATATGTCCGATATCCTGAAAAGTTTGAACATACGACTGAAAGGGTAACCTGTTCTGATACGATGTTGTCAGGAATTGATACGCTATCGGATACGGAAGCGATGCCATACCTACTGTTCCGCATCCCCCTGACTTTTCACCAGTAAAATTCGCAGCCTCTTGCAGGATATAAAAATAGTTACGTATTGTATCTTTTGGGGCAGCCATTAGCCAAGATGGAATAACAATTTCTGAAAGAGTCTTTCCATAGTATGGGTCGAAAGAAAATGGAGGTTTTGTTGGTTGATTATTTAAAACGGGCAAACAGGATGGACGAAAGTATTTTTCAACTTTCTCTTGATCAGACAGGTCCCATGTATGTGAACGTACATCAGTCATCCCTAAGCACTCCTATAGTGGGTTTTTATGCTATTGTATTCCCCTAGTAAGGTATGTGCCTTGGTAAACAGCTTTTGATTAGAGAGTACAAACTGACTATGAAAAGGACCGTTTCAATGTTTCTAGACATGTAACGTTTGACCATGCATGCGTTTTTATAATCTGCCTACACTACATTTTTTTCAAATAACGCATCGATTAACCCATCAAAAATCTCAATATGTTTTCCCTGAAATTGTTCTGAACTTGTAATATTTTTAAGCCAGTTTCCTTGATCATACTCTCGAAATAACAACCCATATTACATGCGGCAGCTTGTGGAATAGATTGGGATGAAGTATACAAGTTAGAAGAGAAACAAGAAACTGTGCTATTAAACAAACGGGCAGTTATGTTCAATATCTATAAATACATGCGAAAAAAATTGGATATCAATTATTTGTTTTTGTCTTGTCGTCGTTTTTAGGCCACAGGCTCTTGCCCATTTTGCGTTCCTTTAAATAGGCAACTGCATAGGATAAAAGGTAAACAATGATATCAGGAGAGGAGAATGATTATGCACCGTAAATCGTGCTATCACTATCAATGGCATAATCCTATGCATAACAATTGGAATAACAACAATTGGAGTTATAATTGGAATCCTCATTGTTACAATTGGAATCCTTATTATGGAAACATCAAATTAAGAGATTATGGGCCAAGACCATTTGTAGTGAATATTGACCAAGCTTCTAAGCAAAACAATACTTACCGCACCGCTTTATGGACAGGGGAACACTTTCAAGTGACTCTGATGAGTATTAATGTTGGAGATGACATTGGTTTAGAAGTCCATCCGACGACTGATCAATTTATACGTATTGAAGAAGGTCAGGGACTTGTTCAAATGGGTGATAGCAAAGAAAAATTAGATTTTCAAGAAATGGCCTATGATGGCTATGCAATTATGATACCTGCTGGAAAATGGCACAATGTAACCAATACAGGTAATACACCACTAAAAATTTACGTTATCTATGCGCCGCCTCAGCATCCACATGGTACAGTTCATGAAACAAAAGCAGATGCCATGTCTGCTGAAGAAAACTACCATTACTAATGAATCGAGTAAATAATATTGATGGGGATGAAATTATATCTCAAAAGTATTGAACTAACGGGAGCTTTTCTTGAATAAGCGAAGAATATTATTCATTCCCTAAGTCTATTAAAAATCAAAAAATCCCAACTTTTTTCTAGAAAGTAGGGATTTTTTTCGTATCGAATATTCCATAATGGACCCAAAATTTTAATTATTGGAATTTATTTTTTTATCTAATTCCTGAAATTCTTTGCTATCAATCATAGGAGGTTCAGTATCATTTTCCTTTAATTTCAGACTAATAAGCCCACTTATCAGAGCAAATATTAGTGTGCCCTGCCAAGAAATCGTGATGGTTGCCATAAAATAATCAATCGTTCTAATTAATATATAAGCTATTCCCATATCTAATAGAAATGATAACCAACCTCTGCTCGATTTAATTATTCCAACAGTTTTTAAAGCTTTTGGTAAATTATCTGTAATAAGCGAAAGAGGCACTTCAAGGAATAAATAAATCACAAAGAAAGTAGCTAAAGCACCAAACGATTGATATTGTAATCCCAATAATCGTAACAACACGAATTCAAACAAAACAAACCCAAGCAAAAGGATAGCTACTATAAACGCACATATTACTATTGTTTTAAATTTTTTCACATTTCTTCCCCAAAATAATATACTTCCCTTTGGTTGAATATTCGACTGGCGAATATTCCTTACTTATTATTATAAATGATATGGAAAAAACTATCACTAAGCCTTAGTTTTTGTTTCATTTTTAAATAACTTTATTTGTTTTTTTAAACGATTTTATTATCACTGGAAAAAAAGGAACATAAACCCTTTCACTATGAAGCATAATATTTCCGCTGTGGAAATTATTTACTTCAAAGCAAAGCCAGTCCGCGTGAGAACTGGGCCTTCATTACCTGTATATAGAATGCTGACACCATGCCACGTTTACATAATATGTTGCATCCAAACATTCGGCTCAACATAACATCCACTATTCTTCTCAACATCAATTGTGACTGGGACAAGCGCGCCGGGAACATGATAAGTACCTGACTCTAGAAACTTCATCTCTGTCCATATTTCCCAATCTGCAACTGTTCCTTTGATAATCATTGATTCTGGAGCAATTTTAAGAATATTAGCTCCTATTTTCCAATGGGTCCGTATCCACGGATCGAATGGAGACCCATCATCCTTTTTCCAATAAGCGTATTCGTGCATAGGAATGTGAGGGTATTTATGTTTAAAAGAAGGTCTTACAGGTGCGATCAATTGCTTCATTTGTTGATTCTTTACTAGCTCCTTCAGGGCTATTATCATTAGCCTGCTTATTCCTTTACCACGTAACGCAGGATCTATCACGATGGAAAGAGCAGATACTGCATTTGGCTTTGGTTCACTTCGATACTCCTCTATTCCTCTGATTAATACACGATCCCATCCGCTTGGTAGCCCTTCAACTGTACCGTCCCAACAGAATGGTATAGAATTGCAACCTGCAATTACGTCCCCTTCTTCATTCACGAGACAAAATTGAAATTGCGGGAATAATTCCTCTAATTGATGAAAATACGTATCGGCTACTTCATCATGCAACATGAATTCTGGCCAACCTATCGTGTGCAATGTATCAAAATGTCTAGCCAACTCAGGCCGTTTGGCCAATGTGAAAATTTTGTACTTCATTCTTTATTCCCCCCAAAGTATTCATGTTTTTATGAATGCTTTGGGGGGAACTCAATTAGAAGTATCATGTATGAACACATCCTTTACTCGGAAGTGAAACAACCCCCGAAATCACCTAATCATTTCCAATTATATCATATAAAAAAGCTGACGCCTCGTGAATTTAAGGCGTCAGCTATTGGCTTAAAGGCCGGGGTTTTTCTTACTGTCTACAAAATGCGGTCTTGACCAAAATTAGGGAACGGTCTTTTACGTATCGATATTTATTACTTGCTTGGAAGTAGTTCAGCTTTCGTGCTACCTACTTTAATTGTTGACTCAGTAGGAATCCACATTCCTGTGTTTTCATCGCGACCTTGTAATACAAATTTAGGATCTTGTTTTTTCATATCTTCAACTGCTAATTTAGAGGCTTCACCGATAGTGCCGCCTTTTAGACGATTTAGAATTAGAACTATTTTAGTATCAGGGAATTGAGTCATCATCTCATAATCGCCATTGCTATCCCCAGCTACAAGTACAGGACCATTTCCACCATGTTTTTTCGCAATTTCAGCTTTAATTACTTCTGGTTTTCCATCATATACTGTTTGGAACCAATCTTTTTTGTAGACAGGTTGAACGATACCTTTAGCATCTTTCTCTAATTGCATCCCAATTACGTTTTCTTTTGGAATGTTATAGCCATACTTAGGATTTGTTGCAAATACTTCAACTACCTCTTCCATAGATGCAGACACAACGTATACATCAATGCCGTTAGAACGTAAGGTATTCATCAAGTTAGCGATTTCTGGAGATAGACGCAGACCGGATGTATATGTAACGCTGATTACGCCAGATTTTCCGCTAAGGGATTTTGGACTTGTATAGTTAATTTTACGAATGGAATCACCTAGACCATAGTCATTGGAAGCTTCCGCTAGTGTTTGAATTTCATCAACACTCATGTTAATTAGGAAGTAAAGAACCCAAGGATAGCCTACATCGCTGCCGTGAGAACCGTTGATTGCTTCATACAAGAAGTACATTTTTGTGCGGAAGTCGATGAATTTGTCAGTCTGAGTGACTTCCTCTAAGGATTTTTTACCTTTGAATCCTTTATAATTTTCATATAAGAATTTGTAGTCAGAATTGATATCAGCAGCAACATTTTCTAATGTAATCGCTTTGCCATCTTCAGTTTTGTACTCAGCAGCAAACGGACCCTTTGGAACGTTCATAACCAAAACCTTTGCAAATTCTTCTGGTGTTAATTTGAAAGCAAGATGGTTGATTTGATAAATAAATAGGGCTTCTTGAGTATCATGCATGATGCTAGTGTTATCCCAGTCAAAAACAGCATAAGGCTTTTTATCTGCTTTGTAATTAGGGCTTTTCACACCATATTGATCAATCATTTTTTGAACGGCATCATGAGTTTTTTCAGCCCATTTACCTTGGTCAAGTACTTGTAATTGCTTTTGAGCACTTTGTGCAGCAGGAGCTTGTGTTTGAGGAGCAGCGAATGTCGGCGCGACACCTAGCATAAGTGATAAGGATAAAACAGCACTTAGAATTACTTTTGTTTTTTTCATGATTTTTTCTCCTTTAGTGGTGTATGTTGTTTATATAAACAATCGGAAATAGCATGGATACTCCCGACTATTTGCAATGGGAATCCTACTTCATAGAGAGTGTGGAATGTTATACCCGGAAACGTTCAATCAATCCGGCTAATTCTTGAGAGATCTGACGTAGTTCCTCAGATGATCCTTGAAGAGCTAGCATCGATGTTACCTGAGACTCAGAGGATACATACACATTTTGCATGTAATCAGCAGAAAGCTTAGCGATTTGTGCTGTCTCATCAACAGAAGAAGCAATCTCTTCACTGGCAGCAGACATTTCCTCTGAAATTGCAGAGTTATCATGAATTTGTTCCGTTATATTTTTAATTTGTTGTAGGATGCGCTGGAAGGCTTCACCTGAATCTTGTACCAATTGAACACCGCTAGCGACGCTAAGGTTTACATCATTCATAGATTCCATTGCACGATTTGTCTCTGTGTGTACTTCATTGATTAGGATAGCGATTTTACCAGCAGATTCTGAAGATTGTTCTGCAAGCTTCCTTACCTCATCTGCAACCACAGCAAATCCTCTACCATGTTCTCCTGCACGGGCAGCCTCTATGCTTGCATTAAGAGCAAGCAGATTGGTCTGGGAAGAGATGTCAGTTATCATATCTACAATTTTTACAATCTCGTTAGAACGATCTTGCAAGACTCTCACGACAGAGAGGGAATGCTCGACAGATACACCGATGTTGTTCATTTGGTTTACTGCGTACTGTACCGTGTTATTCCCACTCTCAGCTTCTTGGGTCGTATCAAGTGAGAATTCCGCAATTGAGGTGGTAGATTCAGCAATTCGTTGAATACCCACTGCCATCTCTTCCATTCCTTTGGCACTTTCCTCTGTACGCATGAGCTGATTATCTGCTCCACCTGCCACTTCTTTTACATTTTCAGTAATCTTGTCAATAGCAATAATATTAGTCTCCACATGGGAGGTTACTTGGTCTGAGGATGCTATCAGCTTTTTGGATGCTGATAAAATCTCTGAAATTAGATAATTAATGGACAATTGCATAGATTGCAGAGAATTTGCCAGGGTGCCCAGCTCGTCTTTGCGTTGAAGCAATTGAGTTGGTACTTCATTGGTTAAATTACCTTCCCCGATTTCTTTCATGTGATCATTTAAGGTTGTAATTGGTCTAGAGAATTTACCAGCTAGAATAATTGAGGCTATCAAAGCACTAGCACCTAAGATTACGCTTATGATAAGAATCAGGAAGAAGATATGATCAATGCTTTTAGTAAGCTCATGTTGTTCAATGAATGAAATGTATTTCCAGCCTGTTTTTGGTGAGGTATAGATATTCGTTAAAAAATCCTGATTTTCCATAACGACATCCAGTTGACCTGTCGACATATCACTTAGTTGGGCCAATGTATCATTTTCTAAGTCTTTCACATTTTTGGAGATCATCTCCGGGTATTGAGGATTAGCTAGTACAGTACCCTCAGGTGAAATCATCATCACATAACCGGTTTCCCCAATTTTCATTTCTTTTAAGACTTCCGTTAAATTTAGTAGATTCGTATCAATACCAAGTACACCTACTGCTTTACCGCTCATATCACGAAGTTGTGTAACGATACTAACTGCAATTGTATCTGTTCCTGACAAGATATAAGGATCAGTGATCACTGCTTGTTCCGGTTCCTGCATGGCATCTTTATACCAAGGACGATCGCGTGGGTCATAATGTGGGCTCATATCTTTTTCTGGATACTGTGTATATCCGCTAAACTCAGTACCTACAAATAAAGATGAAGTATTTGGATGGGCCTGAATGTAGCGTTTAAATTCCTGGCTCAGTTCAGCTTCTATACCGCCATTTGCCATGGCATTTATTTTAACTGTGCCAGATTCATTCTTATATGACTTAATCGTTGCATCTGTTTTTTTCAACAGAGCCGAGTTGGCAAGCATAGTCACATTCTCTCGGATGGAATTAAAATAAATAGATACGCCATTATCCACTTGGGCTACTTCCTTGGTGTTAGCCTCCAAGAAATCCTGGTGAATTTGTTTTTTCATATCCAAGTAAACAACGCTACTAATAAGGGCAATCGGGATTGTGGTACATAAAACAAATGCAATAATTAGCTTGGCTTTTATTGTATGAAACAAAGGCGTTCCCTCCCACATGCTAGTAACCCCTATCAACTTTTTACAAATAATAGGAGGTAGAGGCGAAATTTTATTTATGTTCAATTAATTAATCGGATGATTATGGAATAAAGTGAAGGATTTTCGCAAAAAAATCATAATCTAGTTAATTGTTAATGAAGATATTGTTAAGTTTGCGTAAAGGTTTAAAAACAAAGATACTGGTGGGGATTTTTAGATTATTTTCAGGTGAAGAATGCCGTTTTTTGAACGATTTATAAAGTGAAATTGAAACTTTATTGTCACAAAGTGGATTCTTCAGGGGTATAGCGCTATGGGGAAAGGTAATCGTGAACAGACGGCCAGGGTCCAGTCGGCTGTCGTTTCACTGTTAAAAGTGGGGCTGCAAAAATCAGATAATGACTTTTGAGACAGCCCCTCATTGGAATGCACTTGGTTATTTTTTTAGTCTATATGGTACGGTTGCTATTTTTACATCTTGTCGAGCAAACAAATGAGCTCGTAGAAAGATACTTGTTTGGTTATGAAGCAGATTATGCCACCAACGTTTTGTAATAAACTGTGGAATCATTACCGTCACGTGGTCAGTCTCTGCCGTTTTCCATTCAACTGTATCAATAAACTTAAATAAGGGTTTTATGATACTGCGGTAATGTGAACGTAGAACAATCAAGCGTACACCTGGATTCCACTGTTCCCATTTTTCTTCCATTATTTTCATATCTTCATCACTGAACCCAACATACACGGCAACTATGTCATCTGACAATGATTGAGCATAACTAATCGTATTTTTAACTACCTGTGAGATTCCAGCAACAGGGATCACAATCACACTACCTTTTGGTTGCGGTTTGTCGGTTTCAAAATCAAGTCGTAACTCATCAGCCAAACCTTTATAATGCTTATTAATCTTCCGAAAAATAAAAATAACAGTAGGAAGGAATATGAAAATCGCCCAAACCTGTGAAAATTTTGTAATCAAGAAAATAAGGCAAATTGTAAATGTGGTCAGCATTCCAATGGTATTGATAATAAAAGGAGTAAACCATCCTGGCGGCTTTTTCGTCATCCATCGCTTCATCATGCCTGCTTGAGACAACGTAAAAGGGATAAATACACCAAGAGCATATAACGGAATTAAATTCTCCGTGTCTCCTCCAAAAGATATAACCAAGATTGCTGAGAGGACGCCCAAGAAAATGATTCCATTTGAGAAACCTAGACGGTCTCCACGTGCCATAAACATATTTGGCATAAATCTGTCTTTGGCTAACATAAAAGCAAGCAAAGGGAAGGCAGCAAAAGCAGTATTGGCAGCGAGGAATAAAATCAGAGCTGTGACAGCTTGAATAAAATAATAAATGATTCCTCGTCCAAATACAGCTAATGCGATTTGAGAAACTACCGTTTCCTCAGGTTTTGGAACGATACCATATATATAAGCCAACAGACTAATGCCCATGAACATAATACCGAGGATAAGCCCCATCATCATAAGGGTCAAAGCAGCATTTCTCGGTGCTGGGTTCCTAAAATTAGGTATTGCATTCGATACGGCTTCTACCCCTGTTAACGCTGAACACCCAGAACTAAATGCCCTCAAAAGAAGAAATAACGTAATCCCTGGGACAGCAGTGCCTAAAACGGGAGCTTTAGCATGCACATTACCTACCATCCATTGAAATCCTCCACCAATAATCAATAGCAAAATAGCAAAAACAAACAGATAAACAGGATACATTAAAATGGTGGCTAATTCTGTGATGCCCCTTAAATTTAATAACGTTACCGTTGCAATCATTATAAGAGCAATCAGTATTCGATGCTCATGCAGCACTGGAAAAGCTGAGGTAATGGCATCTGTTGAAGCTGACGTACTCACCGCCACGGTTAGAATGTAATCCACCAGTAGAGAGCCACCCGCAACTAATCCTGAAGAGGTTCCAAAATTGTCTTTGGCCACAATGTACGCTCCACCACCTGTTGTATAAGCAAAGATAGTTTGGCGGTAGGACAAAACGAGTATCGTTAATAGACCAATAACCGCAACTGATATTGGTATTGAATACCATAACGCTACTGCACCCAAAGTAACTAACACGAGAAGAATTTGTTCAGTTCCGTAAGCTACAGAAGATAAAGCATCAGAAGAAAGCACAGCTAATGCTTTTAGCTTATTTAATTTTTCTTCTCCAAGCTCAGTTGATTTCATCGGTCTGCCTAATAATATTCTTTTTAAAACCGATATCATACTAACTCTCCTTACAAACATTTTAGGTTAGTTAGTTTCTCCTCTTATCATCATAATTAACAAGTGAAATTTTTCTTGTAAGACCTCCCGCTACAAATTAATGTTTCCTCGTGTTTACTCACTCATTCAACTAACGACAATCTAGAGAGATGGAGAAATCATGTAACTTTTACACTGATTTTCCAAAAATAAAAAAGCCTGCTTGAAAAAATCAAAAAACAGGCTTTTCGGCGTATGTGAAACGATTACCTCCAGATGTACGTTCTACCTGTTGATTTCTTCCTGAAGTGCTTGTTTTGCAAGCAAAAGGGAACCAATTACTCCGGCATTATCCCCTAAACCAGGCCTTACAATATAATCACTAAGATCTGGTAAGGAAACATAATTGTTGATCAACTCTAGCAAATATTTATAAATATACGGGAATATCTGTATTTGGTTCATGACTCCACCGCCAAGTATAATTTTTTTCGGTGAGAGGATTAATACATATTGCATGAGAGCCTGAGCTATATAGTATCCTTCTAGATCCCACACTTCAGATCGTTCAGTTAGGTTAACCCCTTTATCAGCCCAGCGTTCTTCAATGGCGGGACCTGAGGCAAGTCCTTCTAAGCAATCATGGTGATACGAGCACTTCCCCTGATACTCATCATTCGGATGACGTCTAACAAGGGTATGCCCCATTTCCGGATGCGATAGCCCCTGAAGGAGTTTACCTTGCACAACCGCTCCTGCACCAATGCCTGTTCCAACCGTTATATACAAACAGCTATCCAAGCCTTTTGCTGCACCAAAGGTTGCTTCTCCTAATGCTGCAGCATTCACATCAGTATTGAACCCAACTGGAACAGGAAATGCATCTTTGATTGTTTGGACAAACGGATAATCCTTCCACCCAGTTTTAGGTGTAGAAGTAATATAACCGTATGTAGGACTTTCCGGATTTACATCAATCGGTCCAAACGAACCAATCCCAATGGCTTTAATACCATATTGGTTAAAAAAGGCAATCACTCTCGGAATGGTATCCTCAGGATTTGTCGTTGGAATCTGAATTCTATCTATTATTTTGCCCATTTCATCTCCGACAGCACAGACAAATTTCGTTCCTCCAGCTTCAATTGCACCTAACACATAAACCCCTCCCTATTTTCACAATATAATTGGACTTTAGCCCGGGACATTCACTCAAAGAAGGGTCTTTAAGATAACTTAAAGACCCCTCAAATTATTATAGTTTAGAAAACTCGCGACGCAAGGGGTTTCTACAAATGGTGGCGCCTTTGCTTTAGGTCCCACTGCGGGGTTAGTAAATAAGGTAGGGAAACACAATATCACATCAAAAATAATACTTTTTTCTATTGAAAAACCATGAAAAGAGATAGCAGACAAACTGGGGATTGAGGATGAGTATATCTACAAAATTATTCGTTCGCGTCATATATTTTATGTTTCGTCTTACTTGTGGTTTTCTCTTTTTAGACCGGATGCTGCCAGGTATGATTTAAGCATGAAACACCCCTGAATGGTTGCCGTTTGGAAATACATACTTCATTCCTTTAACTCCCCCTTATGCTGATTCGTAATTCCGATCGGCTTGTCCAAAGCTTTACACAGCCTTTCACTTAATTTAAACGGGTTGCTAGTAAAGAAATCTTGATATAACGGATTTACCTCGGTACTCTCAAAAAGCTGAGATCAGAGATGAGGAGCCACGTATGACATTTTGAATGCATGAAGATAACTGGTCACTTATTGATGAATAACTTCAATCCATGAAATAGTTCTAATCAAAAGTGAAAAATGGGAGACCCAACAGATAAAGTCTGTTGGAATCTCCCATTCATTCGTTATAGGGCCCAGGTTTCCCCAACGCCCTGCTTTTCATCATTAGTAGATTGTGCTAACAACAGTTTATTCTGTTTCGTCCGCGTCGCCGTTGTTACCTTCAACACTCTCGCCCGCTTGGTTGCCTAACGCTGCTCCTACGGCTCCACCTACAACGGTGCCAATTGGACCCAACATGGAACCCACGACAGCGCCTGCTGCACCACCACCCACGGTTCCTACAGCTTCTCCAGTGTCAACGTCAGTTGCGTTGCTCATGTTGCGATCGTTTTTATTGCGGTCGTTATTATTAGCCATCCGTCTCACTCCTTCATTTTGTGATTGGAAAGGCTGCTACTTAACCAGCACAGTTCCAATACATATCTTGCCCTAACTGGTCTGAAAGGATTCTCAAATTAATCCATTACCATGAAGACTTCCAAGACTTAACTCTTCACCAAAAAGAAAATAACTTATGAACAATTGGCTGTAGAATTAGGAACAGCTAGAGAGGTTATTAGCCGCTCTTTAAAAGACTTCGCAAAAAAGAAAATCATCTTATTGCGTAGGTCCCAGATACAAATTTTGGACCGTACCCCCCTGTTTCAAATCCTCGATAACCATTAACTGTGACTTTGTCACGGAAAACCTTTCAAGAGACCGTTACTATAAGTACAAATCCTAATTCGAGGAGGAATTGTATGAAAAATCTTGGTAACCAGGATAGGGCTAGGGAGAATGATTCCCGAGACAAACCAAATTGTTTCTGCTAAGATGGGGAACTTTTCAAACATATGATTTCCCTTAAAATATTTCAATTACGTTTTCATGAAAACATCAAGCCACCTTCATCAGGTGGCTTGATGTTTTACGTATTTATTTTCCCCATTCCACATTCCCATATGCACCGCAAAGGATGGGTAGGCCCAGCACTTGAGATTATTTGTTTTCTGTTGACAATGAATTGATTATGTTACTAAGTGCATCTGTATTAAAATTCTCTTCTGCCATCTGGAACAATTCATAGGTGAATCCTTCGTATTCCCAAAGTACAGTTCCATTTGCAAAATAGACCTTTTTGCCGCCGATTGTCTCTGTTTTGACCTCTTCTGTGGTGCTGATACCGTTTTCTCCACCACGTGAAATCAACAATGAGATAAACTCTCCTTCTTTCTTATATTGCACCTCAACCGCACTGTCGCTATGAATCACACTATTTTCGTATTGATAATGATCCGACAGCCATGTCGACGCCGGAAAATCGATTCCCATAGCTACACGTGCTTCTTCCAATGTCATTTGCGGAGGTGTTTCTCCTTGAGTTATTTCGATTTCGCTTCCTTGTTCTTTCAGTTCTATTTGGTTTACTGGTATCTCTTTATCGTATTGCGTAATTTCCATATTTCCAACCTGGAAACGTGCCAGGATGGATTGGAGCATTCCTTGCGCAAATGATGTAGTCGAGAATGTACTGAATAGTAAACCCACAATAACGGCACTAACTGTGATAGACTTCCACTTGTTTTTTTTCATATAGATACCCTCCGTTTTCGTATACTTTGGTTGAATTGTTCCTGTTTCCATTTTAAATTTTAAACGATTAAAAATTTTGTCTTTAGAAGCTGTGTCATCTAGCTCTACATTTGTAAGTAAGTTTGTTACGTCACGAAATTCATCTATATCTTGCTTATTCTTCATACTGAAATCCTCCCTTTTCCAATTCTTTGTGCAGTTTTTTTAAACATCTGTAGAGAACGACACCGATATTTGAATCACTGACACCAAATAGGTCTGCTATTTCCGTATTTTTCAAGCATGCTCCAAATTTCATTGCAATGATATTGCGTTCTTTGTCACTCAGCTTTGCAATCGCTTTAAATAAGGCTTGATTATTTTCACCTCGGATCACAATTTCTTCGGGGGATGATTTTGGCTGAATAATGTTCAAAATGGAATCCAATGAAAATTTCACTCTTTTTTTCTGTGAGCGGAAATAATCAGTAACGGTATTTCGTGCGATAGCAAACAACCATACTTCAAATTTTGATTTGTCCGGGGAGAAGCTATAATATTTTGAAATCACCACTTCAAATACATGGCTGCATATCTCTTCTGCCGTATAGTGATTGTTAATTCGATAGTAAATATACTTATAGACACGCCTATAGTACACATCGTATATTTGGGCAAATTTTTCTGTCGACATGATTCCATTATGGATATCGCTTGTTTTGTATTGGCAAATTGTAGTGCTCACTTTGACACTCTCCACTCTACTTTCCCTCCCTTCAATGATTACATTTTTTAAAACTCAACAAATTGCGCAATTTGTTTTGATAAGTTTTACGATAGTTAATACGGAAGAAGGAGTATTGTATTAACAAGTCTATCATTTTTATTTTCTACTAAGGACTCGAATAGTAATGCTTCCCTTCAATTTCTTCATTGAAGGTTTATCTACTTTCGCCTTGTCCACTTCTGAGCTAAAATTTCAATTTGAAAGAGAATTGGACTTTCATCAAGCCAGAACCCAAAAGTAGTTGATGTAATCAATATTTTTTCGTGAAATTGTTATCGAGATAAAAAAACAAATGGGCGATTCAGATGGGTGTATCTGCATAAAAAAGAGGCACTTTGAAATTCCAGATTAAATTGCTGGGACATTCAAAGTACCTATATTTCAATATGAATATCTTTTACATCATCTGCTTAAGCCCCTACGTGATGTCACTTGGTCTTTAGAACAGTCCAGTCTTATATAAGAATACGGTTTGTTTCAACAGATTAAGTCAAAACCTTAATCTCTTTAAAATTTTTTAATGCGTATTGGGCTTACCATCAATATAGCGAGCAAAATTGTTACGAAAGAATTGCTGTAGAGAAATAACCCCATACCTGCCATGATAAGTCCTGAGAGAGTAATGGGAATACCCATAAAGTACCCGATTGTCGGTTTCGTGCTAAATCTCGCTAATCGTAAGGCTCCCATTGCCGGATAAAGAACAAATGCAAGTGAGGTTAGCAAAGAATGCGGGGATAGTGTGTGGAAAAGCAAAGCGGGGGCAATCCCGAAACTGACCACATCTGCGAGTGAGTCCAATTGAACTCCCAGCTCACTATTCACTTTCAATTTTCTTGCAATTCTCCCGTCGAATAAATCGAGAAAAGCGGCTAAAAAAATAAGAAGGGCCGCCATTCGCGAATAACCATTCATCGTAAAAGTAATCGAGAATAGACCGCTTATTAAATTTCCCATTGTAAATAAATTAGGTAGCCATTTGACAAATCGAGAGGACAATATAAGTCCACCTTTCCACAACTATAAAATCCAAGAATGAATTGTATCTCATAGTTATTGTATCTAATACGCATTAGAGTATTCATTGTGGGGATAGCGGTCATAAATGTTCGTTTGTATATTTATCATGATGTTGAATTAGATACATTCACTTTTTCGGATCACATATTCCTGATGATTTCTTTAGAATAGGATCATTCATGTGTTACATTATTATTGGTAATTGGTATGTAAACTTCCTGATAAAACAAAAAAACCACCTTCATCAGGTGGTTGCCTCGCATATGTATGGTGGAGGCGGGTCGTGGCTGTGCAAAACCACAATTCGCCGGAGCGTTATGATTCGGATGTTGGAAGAGGTTAATTAGAGATTCATACGCCTTTGCGGGTGAAGAGGTATGATTCTACAGTCGTTTGCTTCATCAAAGCACCCGTTTTGCGTATGGTAACATTCGGATCATTCTTGCAACAACAAAACAAATTACGACAGAAAGGGCCGATACGAGAATCCATTTAATTATCGCAGGCAAATCAATTCCACGAAGAGCAAGTGTCCATGCTACGATAATCGGCGGGTGTATCAAATAGACTGTATAGGCATTTTCCGATAACCATTTAGAAAAAACACTTATGGTATTTAATCGTTTTTGGAACCAAGAAAGCAGAGATAAAATAATTCCTAAACAGACGAATGGCTCCCACATCGCGTAGATGAATGCCTGTAAGTTTAAACCACCCTCAAAATTAATGTGTCCATCTAATCCTCCAGTTAGTATAAGTCCAAGAGGCATTATGGGAATCATACAAATTGCGATCCATTTCCAAGTTTGTTGCAATTTCTCCGGAATTTTATCCAGCCATGCTTGCCTTTGTGCTATGATCCCCGCAATAAACAGCAGTATGTAGGAAGGAAAGTATCCAAGCTGCAATTCCAAAGGTCCCTCGCCGGTGGGATAAACCATACGCACTAAGAAAGCAGTGAAACCGACAACAGCCGCTACTATAAACAATGTCTTACCACTAGGAAACGGAATGGATTTCTTTTGTTCGAGCCTATTTTTTGTAACAAATCGAAATAGCATATATAGCAATGCGAAGTAAATGGAGGCTTCTAAAAACCAAGTAGGACCAAAGAATGTCTCACGAAAACTCCAAACATTGTCATTGTAAAACTGAATGATAGTTTGTTTATTTCGAAATTTTGCAAACCATACAGTCATCGGACCGATTACAAAGTAATAAAAGAGAAGGGGAATACCTAAGCGCACAAGCCTATCCCTTAGAAACCTGATACTTCCTTTTCTCTCATACGATGTCGGAATAAAAAAAGAAGAAATAAAAAAGAAAAGCCCCATAAAAAAAGATTGGCATACAGCTGTAAAGATCGTTAGAAGAACCATAGTTACATTAACCTGACTTTTATCCACGTCCTCTAAAATCCAAGACCCAGCTGCTCCATAAGCAATAGAAGTATGAAACACAATAAGCAGTATGGTTAGAAACACTCGCAAGCTATCTAAGTATGCTAGCCTCTGATACATTCTAAATAAGCCCCCTTCTACTATTTACATATTATACCATGAAATAAGAAAAGGACCGTACTTATATGATTATAGAATTATGTTGTACCTGTACCATTTAAAAACATTAGAGTTATTTGAAAATTTTATTAAGACTCCAAATTTTGATGTATATGTAGCAAAAACCCCAACCTCTCGCGTTTGGGGTTTCACTTATTGATGGAGGCAGTGGGGATTCGAACCCCTGTCCGAAGATAACGTAACACATGCTTCTACGGGTGTAGTCACAGATTTAATGTCACCTAAGAAAGCCCTTCTTCGCAGTATCTCCTAGAGCCAGAGCATACTTCTTCAAAAGCACATAACTCATTTGTAATATCGACCGTAAACTCTGCCGCGTATTTACGTTCCATATATAGATGATACCCAATCAGCAGCAATTTTCGTTACTGTACCCCTAAATGAAACCGTAACTACAGACTATATTATGAAAATGTATAATTTATCACGTATTTTTAATACTAAAGCAGGAAAATCCAATGAAAAAACATAATTAAGGGAAAACGATAGCCAACACGCAGGAGGTAATTATGAGCAGATTAATTCATTTTGAGATTCATGTCGATGACATGGAGCGTGCCAAGAAGTTTTATGGAGAGGTATTCGGATGGACATTTGAGGATTGGAGCAGTTATGCTGGTATGCCTTATTTTGGAGCTGTGACGGGCGTTACAAATGAACCTGGAATTAACGGAGCTTTGATGCAACGCCAAGGACCTTCCCCGGAACCAGGCCAGCTTTTGAATGGCTATGCATGTACAATGGGAGTAGAGGACTATGATTCTACTGAAGCAAAAATTCTTAATCATGGAGGCAAGGTCGCATTGCCTAAGTACGCCCTTCCTGGTATGGCGTGGCAAGGCTATTATTTAGACACAGAAGGCAATATTTTTGGTATTCATCAACCAGATGAGAATGCAAAATAGACTTTACTTTATATATCCTTTTCCACATCGTAAAACCCAGTCCTAATGCGGACTTTCCTTCACTAAAGTAAAATCAAAATAAAAAAATTGCCTTCAAAAATGAAAAATGAGAAATCCAACAGATTAAGTCTGTTGGATTTCTCATTAATTCAGTACTTTTATGGAGGCGGGTCGTGGCAGTTCAAATCCACGATCCTTTTCATTCAGCTAATTGAAGGACTCCATTGTGATGACCCCTTCCCCACAAATCAAATCCTGCTCACCTTTTATCAAAAGCGCTCCTCCAAAAATCGAACTGGCCGAACCAGAGACAAATCCCGCAAAGCCGGATCATACAGTTTCTTTAAAAATGAATTCCCGTCCGAAAATTTCACAATTTGACGGAGCTTGGATGAGGCAGAGATGGCGTATTAGATAAATCAATTAGTCCGAAAATGCTCCTCCGTGCAAAGAAGATCCATTCGAAATCAGAATACCGAAACCGAAAGATAAATGGCCAAGCCAATCGCTACGACATTCCCAAGGATGATATACCATTTCAGCATGGCCTTGTTGCGTCGCTCTGACTTAAAAACATCTCAACTCATGGAAAAAAAAACTGGGATTACCCATGCGATCATGACAATCAAATACGTGATCACACCTGTCGCTTGCCGGGATAGCGTCGAACGGAACGCCATGCTGTTCCATGGGGTTTCCAATGACCTATTGGGGAGCAGACGGTGATCAGCTGAAATTTCGTTGTCCTCATGCAATAGGCAAAGTGGATTGTCCACTTGGCATGGCAGCTTGCTCCTCCTCCAACTATGGGATGGTCCTCAAGATCGATGTGAGAGATGATCTACGCAGATATAGCAACCCACATCGAGACACGAAACGTTGGAAAGAACTATACAACGAAAGAACCAGTGTCGAGCGATGCAATTCTAGAATGAAAACATATTTAACCGCAGACGCTTTGCATGTTTGGAGCATAAAGAAGGTGACCACACACCAGTATCTGAATGCGATCGTCTTGTTAGCTTCCGCACTTGCTACCACTCGTCAAACCAAAAGAGAAGCAGCTTAAAAAAGATCATTGTGAAAATTCTGCAGGTCTGCCCATTTTCATGATAATCTCACACGAAAACCAGGTTTTACGCTAGAAACCCAAGTGTTCCTTTTGAGCTTTTGAAAAAAGGACAATTATGCAAAGTGCTCAAATAAAAAACTCCCGCCTCACACAACCATGCGGTGACAATGAAATTCATCCAATGTTCGACCGATTGGTTGCTGAGGCGAGAGTATCGCGGTACCACTCAGCTTCTCTACCCTTTTTGCAAAAGGCAGACTAAAGAGGATCGTCCCTGACAGATCGCCAGTTCAGACTTCGGTTCCGTAACGAGAACCATGTCGTTGTCCACTACTGCTACACCATTGTGTCGTTCGCAGACAAAGCTCAGAGGTGATATTCGAATAAGGGTAATGACCGTCCTTTCAGCTCACGGGACGGCGTTCTTGCATCAGAGCCTGATTCTACTTGTCCTCTTCTACGCCATCTATGGGGGAATTTGTTTGTTTATGTTTGAACTGATTGTAAGGATTAGAATTCGTGCTTGTCAAGCGGGCAACAAAAAAATTGTCTGGGTGGAAGTTGAGAACGCGATCCCGTCCTCATTGAAAAAAATAGGGGGCAACTTGATGTGGCAAAGCCCGTGAAGTATTCCAAATCAAGGAGTTGGAAGCAATACAAGGAACAGTCATCAGAGAGAACATTCTGAGACAATTGTTCGTTACCCGCTGTTTCAGCCCACATGGTCTGAGCGGGAATATACGTTCGAATGAGTAATTCGGCAAATGTATGAAGGTTCCTGATGCATTTGCTGTGACAAGAAAGGTTGTAGAATTGACAAAGGAGTTCCTTTTTTGGTATAATCATGAAAATCATTTCCATCTCCAACGGTTAAACCAGTACGAGAAATCACTGGATTATGAGTTCCTCTACGGACAGCCTCCTCCATAACCGTCAGTTGATCTGACATTTTTTCAATAAGCGGTCTCTCTTGATAAACCGCTCTGTTCCGCTTCCATATTACTGCGCACAAAAAAGGGTATCCAATAGCCGAACATTCGACTTATTTGAAAACCCTGTTCATATATTTATTATGTTCTTAATTTCACTTAATCAGTCTTGCTGTCCTCATTCCAATTTTGGATGAGCGATGTGTAGCAAGACCATCAGCAGATTTGGGCTTCAATTTAATTAGAACAATGATTTAATACTTGCTAGGACAGTGAGCACGCCCACAATAATGACAAACGCATTGCTCAGTTTCCCTCTGTATTTAGCTAGTACAGGAATTTTACGGATCGCATACATTGGTAATAGACATAAAATAGCAGCAACTAAAGGTCCGCTGAGGCTATCGATAATTCCAAGAATGCTTGGATTTGTATAAGCAGTAAGCCAGCATGTTAATACGACAAAAACAAGGATCGTTGTCTTAATTGTTTTTTCATTAACGTCTTTTCCGCGCGCTCTACTAGACTCTACAATCATGTCACGCATTACCTCGTATGCTCCTACATAATGGCCAAGAAAGGACTTTGTTACGGCCACAAAAGCAATGATAGGACCTGCAATAGCGAGTATTGGCGAATTAAGCTCATTAGCAAGATAGGAAAGGATTGACAAATTCTGTTCTTTTGCCATTACTAGATCATTTGGAGTCAAACTCATGACACTGCTCCAAACAAAGAACATGACAACAGTAAAAGTTAGAATATAACAGACTTTTTGTATTTGGCCACATTTGGCATCAGTAGCTTCGATTCCATAGGTTGCCCTCTGTTTGATAACAAAAGACGAAATAATAGGAGAATGATTAAACGAAAATACTATGATGGGCAAAATCAACCATATCCTTCCGAAATAACTCCATGGTGAAGCAGTAGAAATACTTGCAGAACTAAAAATCGCCGTATTCCAATATGGAATTAAAGATATTGCGATAAAAAGCAGAGAAGCGATAAAAGGATATACAAGCATGCTCATTACCTTTACAGTAATATCTTGACCAAAATTCAGTATAACTATAAGACCAAGTACCAATACAAGCGATAAAATTGCTCTTGGTGGCTCATTCATGCCCAATTGATTCACCATAAAACTACTTGCAGTATTTGTTAGTGCAACTGAATACATCAGCACGATCACATAAATTGAGATGAAAAATACTAGGTTAAAAATTTTACTTGCCTTATTTCCAAAATACTCTCTAATCGTACCTGTGATTCCCTCATCAGCAGAATCAGAAGCGTATATCATTTTAGCTAGCGCCCTATGCGAATAGAACATGATTGGAAATGAAAGTATGGTAATGAGGAGTAATGATATTAAACCTCCTGCACCTGCATTAATTGGTAAAAAGAGTACTCCTGCTCCAATCGCTGTTCCAAAAAGGCTCAATGCCCAGGTGGTATCTTGTTTATGCCATTTTTTAGGGTCTAGAAATTTTCCATTTTCTTCTGCGGTATTTTCAGCTTGTACATCAATTTTTTTAGCTGTATTTCCATGCATATTATAATTCCTCCTTGTATACTTAAATCTTATTACTTTTCTCCAAATATTTTATTTTTAATAGCAACTCCTGTGGGTGTGGCTGCAACTCCGCCTAGACCTGTCTCTCTTAATTCGCGAGGCATCTGTCTCCCTACTCTATACATCGCTTCAATGACTTCGTCAGCATTGATGATATTCGTTACGCCTGCTAATGCAATATCCGCTGCTACTAAAGCATTGGACGTTCCAATGGCATTTCTCTTTACACAAGGAATTTCTACCAAACCTGCAACCGGATCACAAACTAAACCGAGTAAATTTTGTAGTGCGGTTGAGAAGGCCTCAGAAGATTGCTGTGGTGTTCCCCCAGCAGCTTCCACCGCTGCTGCAGCTGCCATTGCCGAGGCACTGCCTACTTCAGCTTGACATCCCCCTAATGCTCCAGCAATACAAGCGTTATTTGCTACTATCATTCCTAATAAAGATGTAGTGAATAGAAAATGGACCATTTCTTCATGACTTAACTGGAGCGTATCTTTAATACTAAATAGTACTCCCGGGATCGTACCACTCGCGCCTGCTGTTGGAGTTGCACAAATAACCCCTAACGCAGCATTTACCTCATTAACACCGATAGCATTTTGGACCCCGAACACCATCAAATCTCCAGAAAGGACTTTTGCACTTTCACGATATTTTTTTATTTTAACAGCATCTCCTCCGGTTAATCCTGTTGGAGAAAATACTCCGTTGCCCTCAATGCTTTTCTTTATAGCGTTTTCCATGCACACTAAATTTTTTTCCATTTTACTCCAAACTTCTTCATAAGAAGTTTTCGATTGTTCTATTTCCTGCTCGATTGCTAATTCATAAATCGACTTTTGTCTTTTATTAGCTGCATCTACAATTTCTTTTATGGTCATGTACATAAAAATTTTATCACCTCCCTAGTTATAATTAGAGTATAATGACATTAGCTACGCTGCCAAAAACAGCCAATTTCTTCTGAATATCACTAGGTAATTGTGAATCCAAAGCAAATTCATATAAATACTTTCCGCCTTTTTCTAAACAATTTAAGTAGTTAATTTCGACATTATTTTCTTTAAAAACCCTGCGCAAACCAAATTCAAGGTCATTTCTTTCGGAAATTGCTATAATAATCGGCAATGGCCCTTCAAAATTTAAGCTAAACCCGTCAATTTCAATATGTTTGACTTCAATTAATCCACCACCAATAGAAATACCCAATGTTCTAATACTTCGACTTTCATCCTCCATATATACATCAGCAGTATTCGGATGACCTGCAGGACTATTACCCGCTTTTTCTATAAAGGTAATGTCAATTCCTTTAGATTCTGCTATTTCAATAGCACTAGGCACTCTAGTATCATCAGAGGCAAATCCTAATATACCAGCAATGATTGCAAAATCAGTTCCGTGTCCTTTATGGGTTTCAGCAAATGATTCGTAATACTTTACCACAATTTTTTTGGGAAGGCCTTGGAATAATTTATTAGCAACTGATCCAATAGCTAAGGCACCTGCAGTATGCGAACTGGATGGACCTATCATAATCGGTCCAATCACATCAAAACAACTTTTGTAACTTACTACCTTTTTTTCTTTAATAGGTACTACGGTTATACTCATATAAAATTCCTCCTCATTGTTACCATACCAATTACTAGAATTATCAATTTGGGAACCGGATTAGCTACGATAATGTCTGCTTGAGTAAGAAGTTCAATAGCAACAGTGGAATTATTACCAAATCCCCCCCTTGGTGTAAGGGCTTTCATTAATAGCAGTAATAAATTCTATTACATATACACCACCTTTAGCGTAATTTAGTAAGGCCTCAGATCAGAAGGTTACGCAAGCTGCTCCAGAAAGAGCATTTAATGTTTTTTCATAGGTGCTTTAAACTCAAATGCCTACATTAAACCACTGACTCCCGCGATTGTAGGAACCTCCTCTGAGATGTTGATCAAATTTTATAAAAATTTATTACAGTAACTATTTTTTATTACATGTTCAAAATATCACAAGCTAAGTCATGCTGTCAACGCGTTGATAATAAATTACTTTAATAATAATAAGAATATATTTTTTGTGTCTTGGAATGTTACCAAACTCTGTTATAATTTTTTTAAACGGAACAAGTTTCACAGTGAATTTAACTTTTAATACTGACGATGTTGACTTGAAAAGGAAAATACTACGTCGAAGGAGGAATACTAAATTGGATAATGAACTATTTCGACACTATAAAAATATAATGAATTATTTCGGGGAAATTTTAGGACCTAATTATGAATTTGTATTACATGTTTTAAATCCTAATGGAGGTTCTCATATCGGTCATATAGTCAATGGAGAATTAAGTGGAAGATCTTTAAATGGCCCATTAACTAACTATGCAAAAAAGTTAATCAATGAAAAAGAATATTTATATAAGGATCATGTTGTAAATTATGTTGGAGAAGGACCAAAAAGTAAAAAATTTCGTTCATCTACTTTATTTATTAAAGATCATGAAGGTCAATTACAGGGCCTTTTTTGTATAAACTTTGATGCCGATGCCTATAGGAAAGTCGCAATGGATGTTTTAGAGTTGGCTAATCTAAGTTTAGATATAAAGCATATCGAAAAGAATACTAATCAGGAACAACCTGTTGAAAAACTTACTGATAATGTTCGTAATATCATTTATACAGTAATAGATAAAGATATATTAGAATCTGGTGCTCAATTATCACCTGAACAAAAGAAACTCGCTATTTCCAAATTAAAGGAATTTGGGGTATTTGATATTAAAGGTACAATAAATGAAGTTGCTGAAATAATGGGAATATCTGAATCAAGTGTCTATCGTTATCTTCAAATGATATCACGGGACGAAGGCAAGCTACTTAGACCCAGGTAATATCCATTACTCTATTGGAAATGAACTTGGGTTTAAAATCAAAAATAATTCGAACAAATTTCCCGATCATATCGCATACACAATTATGAACCAAATCATAATCGGGTAGGAGGCTACCCATTAGTTGAGTAGCCGACCTCCCACACCATCGTACGTACCGTCCGGTATACGGCGGTTCCTTAGTTCACGCAGTTACTTGTCGATAATAATCTGAAAAGTAGAGGAATCCTAATCCTTTGAGGGTATTATTGCCGAGGGATGTAGCGAGGATAGGGCTATTGGATGTTCTCCAATAGCTCTTTCTTGTGTTTGCGTATTCCCATGCTTTCTGTTTGTGGACTCCGAGTGTTTTCAATTGCTCAAACCTTGTCTTCACTCGTTTCCACTGTTTCCAGTAGACCATGCAAATCCTTCTTCTCATCCATTCATCCGTAGATTGGAGTAGTTTCTTCATATCCGCTATTTTGAAGTAATTTACCCACCCCATAATATAGCGTCTCAGTTTCTCCGCTCTTTCTGCATTTCCTATTCCATTGCTTCTCGATGTGAGTTCCTTTACTCTAGTTTTCATCTTTACAATGGATTTTGGATGAATTCTGATTCTCGTTTCTTCTTTATGCTGATAAAATGAGAATCCAAGAAATTTGACTCTTCTCGCCTCATCTACCACCGTTTTCTCCCGATTGATTCGAAGAAACAGTTTCTTTTCGATGAAAGGGATTATGTTTTCTAGTGCCCTTTCGGCACTTCTTTTGCTTTTGCAGAAGATGAGAAGGTCATCCGCATAACGCACAAATCTATGTCCTCGCTTCTCCAGTTCCTTATCCAGCTCGTTTAGCATGATATTGCTGAGAATTGGACTCAAGTTGCCACCCTGCGGCACACCGACTTCTGTTTCTTCAAAGTGGTGTTTCATGACAACCCCAGCTTTCAGGTACTTGTGTATGAGTGAGATGACTCGTCCATCTTTGATGGTTCTCGATAATACCTCGACCAGCTTACTTTGATTCACCGTATCGAAGTATTTCTCCAGGTCCATGTCGACCACATATTTGTACCCTTCCTGTATGTTGCGCTGGCTCTTTCGAATAGCGTCATGTGCACTCCGCTTGGGGCGGAAACCGTAGCTGTTCACTGAAAACTGTTCCTCGTAAAGGGGTGTGAGTACTTGGGCTATTGCCTGTTGTATCACTCGATCCACAACGGTTGGGATTCCAAGATTTCTTCTCTTTCCGTTCTCTTTCGGTATTTCTACCCTTCGAACGGGATTTGGACGGTGCTTCCCATCCAGAATGGCTTGCCTGATGGTTTTTCCGTTTTCTTTGAGATATTGTAGAAGTTCATCTACTGTCATCCCATCAATCCCGTGAGAGCATTTGTTCGCTTTGACTCTCTTGAACGCTTGGTTCATATTGTCTCTGCTCACGATTTCTTCAAGCAAGCCCTTCCTCGACTCGTTTGCGTTGGTGTTGTTGTTTTCAGCTATCCTTACAGGACTGTGCGCTCCCGCATACCCTTCGTGTTCCGCACTATCTATCTGCGTGGAGCCTTCCGTTGGAAGTTGGCTGCCCTTTACTCCTGTGTTGGTAGCATTCATTGACTAACACCTCCTAAGGTTCAACCCTTCCCTCATGTCGTCGACTACATGAAGTACTATGGCTTCTGCTGACTTCTCATGGTAAATCTTGTTTCAACCGTGATTTGAAGTGGATCTCCTCACGTCCATGAGACCTCCCGCGGTAAGACGATTCACTTTCCCTCCATGTACCCACATCATTTACATTGGTATGTCCGTGTAGTTGATTGGACTTCGCTTTGTGTTGCAAGCTCATCCCATAAGCCTATGCCTAATGATGTTCGTGTTCCTTGGGTCGGAGTTTTGCCTCCAGCTTCCTCCAGCTTCCTTCAGATTCCATCTCACGATGGACACCCTTGCTCTTGGCTAGTGGTTGGTAACTACAAACCCCCACAGTGGACTTTCACCACCTAGTTAATCGCCATGCGTGGCACACAACAAAAAGGTGACCATAACTGGTCACCATTTTTTTAAACTACTCGATTTACTTGGAGGAGTTCGACACACTATACAAATGTTGTCTACAAGATTTACGGAAATCCAGTTCATTAAAGACCCTTGTCTACTAGTCGTCTACAATTTCAGGCATTAAAAAAGCCCAAACCGCATTAGGTCGGGCTTTTCTTGATGGAGGCGGGGGGATTCGAACCCCCGTCCGAAAACAGCGATACATGAGCATCTCCGAGCGCAGTCACTCATTTAAATTTCGGTAGTGGATTCGCGGAGTGACGCGCTGACCCGCTACCTAGTCTGATTGATCTTCTTCCATCAGCTCCAGACGGAAGCCTTAGGCGTATCCCACTAAGTTTGAGTGCTAGTCACGCCACATGGGCGATGGAGTGGTAGCACCTAGCTGAGATTAGGCAGCTAGAGAAAGTTGTTTGTTGCCAGTTAATGGCTATCCGCGTTGATGACGAGGTCCGCAGCCCCCCGGCTCGCTTCTCATGCTCTACCATCCCCGTCGAATCCAAAACGCCCCCAGGATAGAAATTAGAGCAAGTAGAAAGTAAAACTATGAAGTTATACCACCAAAAATTACATCTTGTAAAACAATACTTTCTAAAACAACCAGTAATCCTCAATAACAAGCTTGTGACTTTCAGAGACAGAACAGACGACCGGGATCCAATCGGTCGCCTGTTCAACTCCGAGGCGCTTTACCCATCTCAGTTCTACACGATACTAAGATGATGAAAAGAGTGTTAATATGTGCACCTGTAGACCACAGTGTATTACCAACTTGTTATAGCTATATATTATCATAACCACATTCAGTTCTCAATGAAGCATCTTGGTAACAGAGGAAATAGAATGGAAGTATCCCGACCTTTTCCAATATTACTCGCCTTCAACGTTACAGAACCGAAAATATAGCTATATATGAAGAAAATGGCATAATCCTTAGAAACTAATACTTCTGCCGATCACGTAGAGCACGCTCCACTTCACGCTGAGCATCCTTCTTCTTCAGGTCTTCTCTCTTATCGTAGTTTTTCTTACCACGAACGAGTGCCAGTTCCACCTTAGCCCATCCGTTTTTCAGATAGATACTAAGAGGTACAAGCGAGTAGCCCTGTTCACGAACCAAACTGTTCAGCTTCAAGATCTCCAGACGCTTCACCAACAGTGTACGATTGCGTTCAGGTTCATGGTTAAAGCGGTTCCCTTGTTCATACGGGCTGATATGCACGTTGTACAAGATAAGCTCCCCATCTGTTACCTTAGCAAAACTGTCTTTAAGCTGTACGCGTCCTCCCCGAATCGACTTGATTTCCGTTCCAGTAAGGGCAATTCCTGTTTCTATCACTTCTTCAATGTGATAGTCATGTCTTGCTTTTTTGTTCTGTGCTACGGTCTTGGTTCCTTTTTTTGAAACGGTCACGGAAATCACCTCATCTTCGCAAGAAATCGTACATCCTAGTATAGCAAAAATGAAGCATTCAGGCAATTACTTACGCTTGCGCTTAGCTGATTTAGCCACAGATTTCTTCTTCTTTTTCTTAGCTCCAACGTAATCTTCCCAGAAGCCTTTCTGTTTGTTGCTCACGGTCTCCTCACTACCTTGACCACCAGATTCAGGAATGCTCACCTTGCGACCACCATTTCCTGATTTTTCACCAGCTCCACGGGAACCATCCCCTGCTCCACCACGAGAATCACCGCGTTCCGAGCGTTTGCGTTTACCAGCACCGAACCCTGTATCTTTCGTTGCTTTGGATCTCTTTTGTCCGCGGTTACCGTTATCTCGGTCTCGACCGGCACGTTGATCATTACGCCCACGGCCACCTTCGATTACCCGTGAGCCGCGCGTATTGCCTAACCGGATTTCGCTTGGTTTTTTCATACCCACTATCTCAAAATCAATCGTGTGTTCATCTACATTTACATTCGCTACCCGAACAAGTACCTCATCACCAATGCGGTACTGTTTACCCGTACGCTCACCAATCATGGCATACATCTTTTCGTGGTAGTTATAATAGTCGTCTGTCATATAGCTGACGTGGACCAAGCCCTCGATTGTGTTAGGCAGTTCCACGAAGATACCAAAGGAAGTAACACTAGAGATTACACCCTCGAACTCTTCGCCGATATGTTGAAGCATATATTCTGCTTTCTTCAGATCGTCTGTCTCACGTTCTGCATCTACTGCTACTCGTTCTCTATGAGATGTATGTTCCGCAATAATCGGCATCTCTTCTGTCCAGTAGGCTTCTTCTTTAGGATCAAGCACTTTTTTCTCTAGCCACAGACGGATCATTCGATGCACGATCAGGTCAGGATATCTGCGAATTGGAGAAGTGAAGTGCGTGTAAAAATCGGTGGACAGCCCAAAGTGTCCCAGACTCTCCGCATCGTACTTCGCTTGCTTCATGGAACGAAGCAATACCGTGCTGATAATAATCTCTTCCGGCGTTCCTTTTACTTCTTCTAAAAGCTGCTGCAAGGCACGTGGATGAACCGAATTTCCTTTTCCTCGAACCGAGTAGCCGAAGTTGGTAATGAACTCCATGAAATTCTGTAGCTTCTCTTCCTTCGGATCATCATGGATGCGATAAATAAACGGACGATGCAGTCTGTGAAAATGCTCGGCAACCGTTTCGTTGGCAGCCAGCATGAATTCCTCAATGATTTGTTCCGCTATGGTGCGAGTACGGAATCCAATATTAGTCGGTTCGCCTTCTTCATTTACATAAATCTTGGCTTCACGGAAATCAAAATCGATCGCGCCACGCTTCATACGCTTATTGCGCAGTTTCAGGCATAGCTCTTTCATATCTTCAAACATTGGGACTAGCTCTTTATATTTTTCAAGCAGCTGTTCATCCTGATCTTCCAAAATACTGCGTACATCAGCGTAAGTCATACGTTCATTCGTACGAATCACACTTAGGAAAATATCATGATCTACCACATTCCCGCCGGCGTCCATCTCCATATCACTGGAAATCGTCAACCGGTCTACCTGTGGATTCAAGCTACAAATCCCATTGGAGAGGCGATGAGGAATCATGGGAATAACCCGATCTACGAGGTATACACTGTTTCCCCGACGGTACGCTTCCTGATCGAGTGACGACTTGTGCTTCACATAGTAACTAACGTCAGCGATATGTACGCCCAGTCGAATATTACCGTTTTCCAGACGTTCCAAGGATACCGCGTCATCAAGGTCCTTCGCATCTGCGCCATCAATGGTGACCATCATGCGATCACGTAAGTCACGTCGATCTTTTATCTCATCTTCCGAAATTTGATCCGGCACAGTTTCCGCCTCTTCCATTACATCGGCAGGAAAGCCTTCGGGCAAGTTATACTTACGGATTATTGAGAGAATATCTACTCCTGGATCATTTTTATGGCCCAGAATCTCTACAACCTCTCCTTCTGGATTACCTCTGCCCTCAGGGAACTTCACAATTTTCACTACTACTTTATGGCCATCTGCTGCCCCATTGTTAGCTTCTTTTGGAATAAAAATATCCTTGCCAATACGCTTGTCATCTGGAATCACAAAACCATAAAAATTCTCATCCTGATACGTACCTACTATCGTACTCGAACTGCGTTCACAAACACGAATAATCCGCCCTTCCAGACGGTTTCCATTCATTTCTTTTTCTACACGAACCAGAACGGTATCACCATGCATGGCTCCGTTCATATCATTAGCGTGTACATACACATCATCAAGACCTTCTGCTTCCGCAATTACAAAGCCAAAACCTTTGGGATGGTTTTGTAATCTACCTCGAATCAGATTCATCTTTTCTGGTACCCCATACCGATTGGTACGTGTTCGAATAATTTCACCGCGAGTTTCTAATTGATTAAGGGTTTTTACCAGGTCCTTGAACTCATTCGAACCTGAGAGACTGAATGCCTCTTCCAGTTCATTTATTGTCATCGGATGATAAACTTGTTCCCGCATAAAGGAAAGAATATCGATTTCTTTCATCTGTTTGCTCCTTTTTTATGATTATCTATAGTATGCCACGATATCGACATGGAAAAACATCTTTATCATATAGTGTACTAATCTTATGAAAAATTACCTATTTTCTCTTTGTTTGTACCAAAGAAAAATAGATATCCTGTGAATTATGTAGGAGAATAGAATAGTAAAGCTAGAATTTCTGAATTAATGAGCCCATTAATGGCACATCTACGTACTTCGTAAAATCTAATAGAAATGAAAGCTTCCATTCATCAAGAAAAAAAGACAGCCGATGTAACATCCGCTGTCTTTATACTCAATTCAATTTACCCTTGTAGGAAGAATGCAAGCAATACTGCAGATACCATAAACAAAACAGCAAAAACTACTGTTACTTTGTTCAATACTGCATCCATACCTCTTGCTTTTTGTTTTCCTACCATCTGTTCATTACCGCCGCCAATAACTCCGCCTAATCCAGGGCTTTTACCTGACTGCAGTAGCACAGCGATAATCAAGGCAATCGCTGAGATTACTAAAATGATCTTTGCAACTAATGCCATTTTCTCTTTCACCTCAATACAATGTCAGTACGCGAACCCATCATTGTCCATAATCTATACTTTACCACAACTAGATCTGAACAACAACTTAGATTACCCTACTTCCCATACACTTCCTTTACATTCCAGACCTATATATGCAACCAAAAAAACATCTATACTAGAAAAATGAATATATTCGCACTTTTTATGGTATAATTTTCCTTATCATCCATTCGCCTCCTTGATTTTACCTACTCTTTTTCCAAGTATTTAAAAATCCTGTTAATATAAGTCACTTTCGAAATATTGTCAGAATTGTGTACAATTACTTTTGGTGTGTCCGTTTTGTTGCAACTGTTATAATTTTCCCTTACAATGCAAGTAGGTTTCATTACAGGTATTATTCTTATACTAGGAGGTTCCTCTCGCATGGCTGGTTCAAAATTCAAGAAAGACATGAATCAAAATGACATTATTGACTCGGCGAAAGCATTTGGTTTTTCTTTCGGTCTATTGTTTTTAATTTTCATACTCTTCGTTGTAGCCACAATATTCTATCCACCAAAACACGACACAGGTGAAGCTAGCGGCGGTGCAGGCGGAGGAGCAACTGCTGAAATTAACGCAGAACAACTCGTTCAAAAAAGCTGTATTGCCTGTCACGGTCAAAATCTAGAAGGTATGTCTGGTCCTGCTCTAGCTAATATTGGATCTAAATTAAGTGCTGATGACATTAGTAAAGTTATTAAAGAAGGTAGAGGTATAATGCCTCCTGGACTAATTAATAATCCGAAAGAAGTAGCTGCAGTAGCTAAATGGTTATCTGAAAAGAAATAAAAAACTCACTATTCCAACATTAAAACTACTATGAAAAACCGATTGTTTATAGAGTCAAAAAGCTCTGTTGGTCCTAAGGACTGGCAGAGCTTTTTTTGTGTGTTACGACATTTGTTCTAGCCTTGTTTTCTGAAGGAAATGATGGCGAAAATGCATTTCGACCAAAGCGTACCACTCTTTGGCATGTAAAAACCCTAGTCCTGGATGTTGAATTTTACTGTCATGTGTACCTTCATGTAGCTTCGGTTCTAAATCTCGCATTCTTTCTAACACCTTCTCAAGCCCTTTTCGGATTTGCTCCTTGCTTTCAGGCTCTGCTGGCGTATACTCAGGTGAAGCTGGAACTTGAATTTGAATCGGCGGAAAACTCCCCTGAGCATAAACGCGCTTACCCTGCTCTGTTTTTTCTCCTGAGTAATGAACATTCGGATCTTCCTTGTTCTGTATCATACAAAGTTCCACATTGCGCAGTTGCATGTAAAGTGCAGATTGGATAAGATGCATGTACATCTGGCCCAAAGACCACTCCCCTGCGCTTGGTTTGTATGTAAGACGTTCCCAGTCATAGCTCTCCAAAGCTTCTAAATAATCCGTTACTACGACCTCAAACTGTTGTAAAACTACCTTCGTATTCATAAACCACTGCTCCTTTTCTATTTGAATACAACTAGTATAGAAAAACACTACTGACACCAGTATGTCAGTAGTGCTTCAACATTTTTGTAATTTCTTTTCTAACAAGTTGTTTCAGTTCTTCAGGCTCCAGTACTCTGGCGTCGGCCCCCCATCCAAGCACCCAGGAAAGGATTTCTTCTAATCGACGAACTCGTAGCGTAACGAGTACACCAGTTGAATCCTCAGAAAACGAATCGATATAATAAAAATCATCTTCTTTTACCAGGTTCCTTGATTTGCCTGATAGATGGATGCGAACCACTGTGTGCCGATCATCCACAGGTTTATAAGTCTCCAGATAAAAATCAGATGGACGCTCAAATTTTTTCTCTGTCATGTCAAGACCAGTAATCCGACTTAATCGAAAGTGTCGAATCTCTCCACGCAAATGACAAAACGCTAAAAGAGCCCATTTATCCCGTACCAAAACTAGACCGTACGGATTAACAGTGCGCTCTGTTTCTTTGTTTTTGTCAGGTTTATTAGCTGGTTTTTGGTAATGAATACGCACCTGCTTTTGTTCCAGTACTGCTCTACGAAGTACCCCCAGAATTTCTTCTTCATGTTCGTTTGCTGCACTTGCTCTCTGTAGAATAAATCGGATGCCAGACCGAGTCTTGTCAACGTCTCCTCTTACTTCTTCGGATAAGATACCTTCTAACTTTCTACTAGCAGTCTCTACATGGTTACGATAACTTTCATCAAACTGCTGTTGGATATAAGTAGCACCCAACAGTAACGCAGATGCTTCCTCTGCTTTAAAACAAACTGGCGGCAAAAAGTAACCTTCCATCAACGAATATCCCTGTCCCGGTATCCCGATGAGTGGAACACCTGCTTCACTGAGTGCTTGAACATCCCTGTAAATAGTTCGTACACTTGTTTCAAAAGCAGCAGCCAAATCTTCCGCACGACAACTGCCTTTTCGTTGAATCTCTACTATAATAGCCAACATGCGGTCTGTTTTGTTCATTCACATACTCCCTATATGAAACTATATATTAGTTAAATTATAAAATATTTTCTGAACCATACGCTATAATAGAAGTAGCAAAGCAGTACATAAAGGGTATATAACTTCTAAAGTTGCTTTCATTGCTTTAGTCAGTTCATCTTATATCACAAAAGGAGGAGTCTTTCATGTATGATGTAATAATTATTGGTGCTGGTCCTTCAGGAGCAAGTGCAGCAATCTTCACTGCAAAAGCAGGAAAGAAAACGTTGCTAATCGACAACGATAAAGGTGTTACCAAACGCGCTTGGGTTGAAAATCACTATGGTGTATCAGAAATCAGCGGTCCTGACCTTGTAGAAACAGGTCTGAAACAAGCTGAAAAATTCGGTACTGAGGTCGTAGAAGATACAGCAACTGCAGTATCCAAAGAAGGCGATGTCATTACTGTTACAACAGAAAACGGCTCTTATCAAGGTGGTCATTTGATCATCGCTTCCGGTATGATGACTACACTTGCTGAAGCAGCTGGAATCGCTACAAAAGACGGTACAGAGCCTCGCATCAAAACCGTATTTGATGTAAACGCACAAGGTAAAACCAACATAGAAGGTATCTGGGCAGCCGGTACATGCGCTGGAGTTAGCATGCACACCATCATCACTGCCGGAGATGGTGCCAAGGTAGCGATTAATGTAATTAGTGAGCTGAACGGAGATCGCTACGTGGACCACGATGTATTGAAAGCATAACTAGCTTCATCTCTACTAGAGCCATCTCTCCCTTAGGGAGGATGGCTTTTTCATTGTTCATTTTTATTTATTCCCTATCCAAAGTGGCGTAGAAGGAGCAAAATAGTGGGATACGTAGCATCTGGCGTAGCCTCACCCAGCGGAGGGTGAAAATCTGGGAAAAAGAATCGCAACCCATGATTACGCTTCCTAGCAACTACCTCTTTTTGCGATTCCCCAGATTTCCATCCGGAGCGAGCACCCCATACCCCCAGTAAGGCGAAGACGAATGCGGAGTATCCCACTATTTTGCTCCTTCCCCCCAAAGCCACGATTTACTCACGGAGCGGACAGTCCATCCCCCCAGCAAGGCGCAGACCGAATGCGGAGTAGCCAACTGTTTTGCTCCTTCTCCCCCACAGCCACGCCAAAGAAAAACCACCCTCCCCTTACGGGAAGGATGGCTTCTTCTTTATTCATTATTAATTCTTCATTGATTATTTTAGGTTATAGAATGCTGCACGTCCGCCGTAACGAGCTGTGTCACCCAATTCATCTTCCAAACGAAGAAGTTGGTTGTATTTCGCAACACGGTCAGTACGAGAAGGAGCACCTGTTTTGATTTGACCAGCGTTAGTTGCAACCGCGATGTCAGCGATTGTGGAGTCTTCTGTTTCACCAGAACGGTGAGAGATAACTGCTGTGTAACCAGCGCGTTTAGCCATTTCGATTGCATCGAAAGTTTCAGTAAGCGTACCGATTTGGTTAACTTTTACCAAGATAGAGTTAGCTGTATCGGATTCAATACCTTTAGACAGACGCTCAGTGTTTGTAACGAACAAATCGTCACCAACCAGTTGAACTTTGCTACCAAGACGGTCAGTCATCAGTTTCCAACCAGTCCAGTCATCTTCAGCCAAACCGTCTTCGATAGAGATGATTGGATATTTGCTTACTAGATCCTCGTAGAAAGCAACCATTTCTTCAGTTGTTTTCACTACGCCTTCACCAGTGAAGTGGTATTTACCATCTTTGAACATTTCAGTAGCAGCTACGTCAAGAGCGATGAATACGTCTTTACCAGCTTCGTATCCAGCAGCTTTGATAGCTTCAAGAATTGTAGTGATCGCTTCTTCGTTAGATTTCAAGTTAGGAGCGAAACCACCTTCGTCACCTACAGCTGTGTTCAAACCTTTTTCGTTTAGAACTTTTTTCAGAGAGTGGAAGATTTCAGAACCCATACGAAGCGCTTCTTTGAAAGAAGGAGCGTTTACTGGCATAACCATGAATTCTTGAATATCTACTGTATTATCAGCATGCTCTCCACCGTTCAAGATGTTCATCATTGGAACTGGAAGAGTTTTTGCGTTGAATCCACCCAGGTAGTTGTACAAAGAAACACCTAGAGAAGATGCTGATGCACGAGCTGCCGCCATAGATACACCAAGGATAGCGTTAGCGCCTAGTTTACCTTTGTTAGGAGTACCATCTAATTGGATCATAGCCATATCGATACCAACTTGATCAGTTGCATCCATACCGATTAATTCATCAGCGATAATATCGTTAACGTTGGAAACGGCTTGAGTTACACCTTTACCAAGGTAACGAGATTTATCACCGTCGCGAAGCTCAACAGCTTCGTGAGCACCAGTAGATGCACCGGATGGAACTGCTGCACGGCCCATAGAACCGTCTTCCAAATATACTTCAACCTCTAGAGTTGGGTTACCGCGGGAATCTAGAATTTCGCGTGCATATACATCAGTAATAATTGTAGTCATTTAGGCCATCTCCTTTGATCTTGTTCCTATGTGTGAAGAACTTTATTACTTCATGAGGGATTTACCCATCATTTCAGCCGGTTTTTCTAAATCTAGTAACTCAAGGATTGTTGGTGCAAGATCAGCAAGAATACCATCTTCACGAAGTTCAACACCCTGTTTTGTCACGATAAAAGGTACTGGGTTCGTGCTGTGCGAGGTAATTGGGTTACCTTGTTCCGTCAGCATTTGGTCAGCATTACCATGGTCAGCTGTAATAAGGGCTACCCCGCCTTTTGCTGTAATCGCATCAACGACACGACCTACGCAAGTATCGGTTGTTTCAACAGCTTTGATTGTTGGTTCCATCATACCAGAGTGACCCACCATGTCGCAGTTAGCGAAATTCAGAATGATCACATCGAAGTTCTCTTCTTCAATCTCTTTTACTACTGCATCTGTTAATTCATATGCGCTCATTTCTGGCTTCAAATCGTATGTCGGAACTTTTGGAGATGGGATCAAAATACGTTGTTCACCCGGGAACTCCTTCTCACGACCACCATTGAAGAAGAACGTAACATGTGGGTATTTCTCTGTTTCAGCAATACGCAATTGTTTCAATCCGTTTTGAGAAACAACTTCACCTAATGTGTTATCCAGATTGGATGGTTGGTATGCAACATACCCCCCAACTGTTTCTGAGAAATGAGTCAAGCATACGAAGTGTAGATTGCGTGGGTGGTTCTCTCCACGATCAAATCCACGGAAATCTTCGTTTGTGAATGCTTGAGATGTTTGGATCGCACGGTCAGGCCGGAAGTTAAAGAAGATAATAGAATCTCCTTCTTCTACCTTACCAATAGGCTGGTCGTTCTCATCTACCATAACGGTAGGCATTACGAATTCATCCATAATGGATTTTTCATAGGATTCCTTAACAGCTTTGATCGGATCTGTGTAATGTGGAGCATCACCATATACCATCGCACGGTACGCTTTTTCTACACGCTCCCAACGCTTGTCACGGTCCATCGCATAGTAACGACCTTGAACGGTAGCAATACGCCCTACACCTAATTCATTCATTTTTTCTTGTAGTTCTTCGATGTACGTAACAGCACTATCAGGAGCTACGTCACGTCCATCCAGGAAACCATGAACAAACACGTCTTGCATGTTTTCTTTTTTCGCCAGTTCAAGCAAAGCGAACAAGTGTTTAATATGACTGTGTACACCACCATCGGAAAGTAAGCCGAAGAAGTGAACTTTCTTGTTGTTTTCTTTTGCATGGTTGAAAGCATTTAAAAGTGTTTGGTTATCAAAGAATGAACCTTCCGTGATTGACTTCGTAATACGAGTAAGATCCTGGTATACGACACGCCCTGCACCGATATTCAGGTGACCCACCTCAGAATTACCCATTTGTCCATCTGGCAAGCCTACAGATAGTCCAGAGGCTTTCAATGTAGCGTTCGGATATTCTTTCATGAAACGATCGTAGTTTGGTTTTTTCGCTTGATTAACAGCATTACCGTAATCGCTACCGCGAAGACCAAACCCGTCCATGATAATTAATGCAACTGGTTTCGGTCTGTTAGACATCTTTCTTTCCTCCTACTTCTGTGCACCCTTGATAAGACCCATGTATCCATCTACTGTCAAGCTAGCGCCACCAACCAACGCGCCATCAATGTCAGATTCACCAAGATAACTAGCTACATTTTCAGGTTTTACACTGCCACCGTATTGAATGCGCACTTGATTAGCTGACCCTTGCCCAAATACGTTTGCCACCACGTTACGGATGTAAGCAATTGTTTTGTTAGCATTTTCTGCTGTTGAAGATTTACCTGTTCCGATTGCCCAGATTGGTTCGTAGGCAATAACAACATCCTTCACTTGTTCAGCAGTAAGTCCTTCTAGAGCCGCTTCAGTTTGCGTGCGAACGACATCTTCTGTTTTGTTAGCTTCATATTCCTCAAGAGACTCTCCCACACATACGATCGGCTTGATTCCATGAGCAAGAGCTGCTTTCGTCTTCTTGTTCACAGTCTCATCTGTCTCGTTAAAATATTGTCGGCGTTCGGAGTGTCCGATAATTACATAGTCAACACCCAACTCTTTAAGCATCAACGGGCTGATTTCACCGGTAAAAGCTCCGGATTCTTCAAAATGCATGTTTTGTGCGCCCAATTTATATGGCGTACCTTTTAATTGCTCTGCCAACGCTTGCAGATTTGTAAAAGGTGCGCAGATTACTTTCTCAATTTGTGCTGCCTCGTCTTGTTTTGGTAGATCGGAAGCAAAAGCAGTCGCTTCTGCAATATTTTTAAACATCTTCCAGTTACCAGCAATAATTGGTGTTCTCATCGTTACTCTCCTTTTCCAATCTGTAAGAAGCTTACTTGTCTTCTAGTGCAGTTACACCTGGAAGTTCTTTACCTTCCATAAATTCAAGGGAAGCTCCGCCACCCGTAGAAATATGAGTCATCTTATCAGCTACGCCTGCTTTTTCAACAGCCGCTACAGAATCACCACCACCGATGATGGTAATGCCTTCACATTTTTCCATTGCCTTCGCAACCGCGATTGTACCTTCTGCAAATGCGTCCATTTCAAATACGCCCATTGGTCCGTTCCATACCACTGTTTTGGATGGAATAACCGCTTCACTGTAATTGGCGATTGTATTCGGTCCAATATCTAGTGCCATCCAGCCTTCTGGAATCGCATCAATTGATACAACTTGCTTATTAGCGTCAGGAGCGAACTTGTCAGCCACTACTACGTCAACAGGCATCAGCAAATTCACTTTATGTTCTTTTGCTTGTTCCATCAATGTGCGAGCCAGATCCAGCTTGTCTTCTTCGCAAAGGGAAGCTCCTACACTGTAGCCTTGTGCTTTGATAAAAGTATTAGCCATACCGCCACCAATGATCAACGTATCCACCTTGGTCAATAGGTTTTCGATTACACCAATCTTATCTTTTACTTTTGCACCACCTACGATTGCAGTGAAAGGACGCTCTGGATTGCTTAATGCTCCACCCATGAACTCAAGTTCTTTCTCCATCAACAGACCAGCAACTGCAGGGATATACGCTGCAATTCCTGCTGTAGAAGAGTGAGCACGATGAGCAGTACCGAATGCGTCATTCACGAACAGATCAGCTAAATTAGCAAAGCTTTTTGCCAATTCTGGATCGTTCTTTTCTTCCCCTTTATGGAAGCGGACATTTTCAAGAAGAACAACGTCTCCTTCCTTCATGTCATGAACTGCCGCTTCCACTTCAGTCCCGGTGGAATCATTCAGTTTGTTAACTGGTTTGCCAAGAAGAGAAGCTAGATGTTCCCCTACAGCAGTCAGGCGCATTTCTTCTACCACTTCACCTTTAGGACGACCAAAATGGCAAGCCAAAATGACTTTTGCCTTGTTATCGACCATATGTTGAATGGTTGGCAGAGCAGCACGGATACGTGTGTCGTCTGTAATAACGCCATCTTTCATTGGTACGTTAAAATCTACACGGCAAAAAACTCGTTTTCCAGCTAACTCTATATCGCGGATGGACTTCTTGTTCACAGCAGGTACCTCCTCAGTCTTGTTCCTTCATCATATCAAAGTTTACCAATCAATCGTATATTTTCATGTGTAAGGAGAAAAAGGGAGAGAATCTCTCCCCTTCCCCTCAAGACTATATTTTATGGCTTACAGACCTTTTTTTGCAATGAAATCGCAAAGATCTACAACACGGTTGGAGTAACCAGACTCGTTGTCATACCAAGAAACTACTTTTACCATGTTTCCTTCGATAACCATTGTGGACAATGCATCGATTATAGAAGAATCAGGGTTTCCGTTGTAGTCACTAGATACTAGTGGCTCTTCAGAGTAGCCCATGATACCTTTCAATGGACCTTCAGCTGCTGCTTTAAGAGCTGCGTTTACTTCTTCAGCAGTTACAGCTTTTGTAGTTTCAACAACTAGGTCAACTACAGATACGTTTGGAGTTGGTACACGCATAGAGAAACCGTTTAGTTTTCCTTTTAGCTCAGGAAGTACCAAGGATACCGCTTTAGCCGCACCAGTAGAAGTTGGGATGATGTTCTCAGCTGCTGCACGAGCACGACGAAGGTCTTTGTGAGGCAGGTCAAGAATTTGTTGGTCATTTGTGTAAGAGTGAACAGTAGTCATCAGACCTTTTACGATTCCGAAGTTGTCGTTCAATACTTTTGCAAATGGAGCCAAGCAGTTTGTTGTGCAAGATGCGTTAGAAATTACGTGGTGGCTAGCCGCATCATATTTATCATCATTAACACCCATAACGATTGTAACATCTTCATTAGAAGCTGGTGCAGAGATGATTACTTTCTTAGCTCCACCTTCTAGGTGTTTCGCAGCATCTTCGCGTTTTGTGAAACGACCAGTAGATTCAACTACGATCTCAATTCCTAGGTCGCCCCAAGGCAAGTTAGCTGGTTCGCGCTCAGCAAGTACTTTGATTTCTTTACCGTTTACAACTAGGTTGTTTCCGTTTACTTCAACAGTAGCATCAAGCTTACCGTGAACAGAGTCATATTTCAAAAGATGTGCTAGAGTTTTAGCATCTGTCAAATCGTTTACAGCTACAATTTCTACAGCTGGGTTTTTAAGAGCTGCGCGGAATACGTTACGTCCAATACGACCAAAACCGTTAATACCTACTTTTACCATCGTAGATTCCCTCCTGGATTCAATCACATGTATGATATATTTTTAATCTATATCGAACCAATTCGCGATAAGCATCGGAACCGGACGATGACATCTCAAGCCTGTATGCTACTTTAGCGAGCATGTTATATACACCTATGGAGGAGCGCACCTATGCTAGTATGCCACTCCTAAACTTTAGTAATTCTAGGAAACCTGTTTATCCTGAATTCCTATTGAATCATTCTGAGCGTGAAACATTCTGTTAGGTTTGAAAAACATGTGCTAAAGAATAACCAGTGTCTTAGATTTGACTTCTATATTTTATAGAAGCTTTTCTTATAACAGCTGGGCATCAGGGTGTCTAGCTTGACGAAATTGCCCTACGATTGCCCGGGCAGCTCCCTCATCTGTAATCAGTACGGTTTGACAAGATTGTTTAGCAAAAGACATGATCGCCTTAGCCTTACTGCTCCCACCTGCTAGGGAGAGAACAACATCTGCTTGCCTCACATTATCCAAGGTGATACCTATGGTAGGCATTCGATGGACAATTTCTCCTGCAGCATTAAAATAATAACCAAATGCTTCCCCTACAGCTCCCAATTCAGTTAGCTCGGAGATTTCCAAATCGGTGTACTTTCTTCGTTTTGCCATAGCCACTGCATCACCAATCCCATGCATAATGACTCGTGAGCGCTTCAGAAGCTGTAATACTTCCGATACTTGCTCTTCACCCATCAGCGACTGTACGGCATCAGGGCCTAGTCTGTCTGGAACGTGAAGCAAGCGATACTGGGCTCCTGTTTTGGCTGCAAAGATGGAGGCTAGCGTATTTGCTTGCAACTCTACCTTCTCACCTAGTCCACCGCGCCCCGGAACAAACTGAACTCCGCGAAAATGTGGGGAAGGTGTAAGGTGTTCAGAGACGGCTGCTATGGTAGAACCACCTGTAATGGCAATTACATCGTCTTCTTCAGCATGTAACTTTAATAAGGCGGCACCAACACGACCTAACTCTTTTTTTCCCCACTCTGATACATCCATATCACCGGCAACCACAATTACTTTGTTAATATGGAGCAATCGTTCCAGCTGTATGGCTAGATCACTAAATCCAAATAACTCATCAGCCATACTTTCCATATTACTTAGTAACTGCAAGCCCTCTTCCGTGCAGCTCATTCCGATTGGGGATACATGGATCAAACCCCAGTCTTTCAGAAGATCTACCTCTGCACGTAATATCCGTTCGGTGGTTTGCAAATTCTGAGCTAAGGCTCTTCTGCCCACAGGCTGCAAATATCGAATGGATTGCATCAAATCGTAGCGTTTGCGCATGATATGAATTAAATCAGGCACTAACTGCTTTTGTATATCAAGTAAGCTCCGCATTCTGCTCTCATCCTCAATCAAAATTACCAGGGACACCAAGTGTCCCGGACTATACAAATTATGTCCCACTTAGCTGAAAAAAAATAAGCAGAGTGCTTACTCTTACTTTAGCATACCCTCTGCTTAGTGACAAGTTAAGTCAAATTTATCCCTAATCTGTTCACAATTTTTATTTTTCAATTGTGAGTGAGTCGGTTCAATTCCTGCCTTAACTCCTCTTCTGTTACCACCGAATGAATGGAGACAAAAGCCTCTACTCCATTTATCTCTACTACCGGAATGGTAAACATGTACTTTTCTTCAAGCGCCAGATCACTTGTAATATCCACTACCTTTAATTGAATCGGATACTCTACAGAAAGCTTCTTAATAAACCCTTCCACCTCATCACACAGATGACATCTTGCTCTGCCATAGAGTGTCAAGGAAATTGGAGATTGATTCGTTTTCTGATCTTTCCTATTCAACAATGGCATAATTCCCTCTCCATTTATTTCTAACCTTATTTAAAACGTTTCCGCTTGGCAGATGAAGGAATGAGCATCTCTTCCCGATACTTTGCAACCGTTCTTCTAGATATCTCAATCCCTTCCCCTTCCAGCATCTCCGCCAGTTTTTGATCGGAATAGGGTTTTCCACTGTCTTCTTGTTCAATCAACAGCTTAATTCGTTTTTTCACGCTCTCCGATGATGTTGCCTCTCCACTCGTCGTAGACAAGGCTGACGTAAAGAAATACTTCAGTTCAAAAACACCACGTGGTGTCTGAACATATTTATTGCTTGTTGCACGACTTACCGTTGATTCATGTAGCTGGACACGTTCTGCAATATCCTTCTGTGTCATTGGCTTCAAGTGATGAATGCCATGTTCAAAGAAGTCATATTGGAGGTCAACAATTGCTTGCGTAACCCGCAGCAAGGTTAATCGACGTTGCTCCATACTTTTTGCTAGCCACATAGCTGCATTTAACTTTTCATTAATAAATATTCGAGTCTCATCCTGAGAACTTTTCTCTTGGAGCATTCTTTCATAAAAACGATTGATCGATAGTCGAGGTAAGGAGGAATCATTCACGATAACGATGTACTCACCCATTACCTTCTCTACGGAAACATCTGGAATGATATATCTCGTGTCTGTATTCTGAAAACTGGCTCCTGGTCGGGGGTTTAACGTACGTACCAAATCAGCAATACGTTGTACATCTAGCACGGTTATTCCCAATTTCTCTGCAATTTTAGCATAGCGATGATTAGCTAGATCGAGTAAATGTTCTGAAATTACTTTAACCGTCTGTTCATCATCCAGACCTTCATGCTCTAATTGCAACAGAAGACACTCTTCAAGGCTACGTGCACCGACCCCTGCTGGTTCTAAATGGTGAATGACACATAGAACATCTTCTACATCTTCCTGTGAAACACCCAGATTCCCAGCAATCGTCATCGGAGGAATCTCCAAATAGCCACGTTCGTCCAGATTACCAATTATATATTGGGCGATTTGTCGTTGTGTTGAAGTCAGCCTTTTCACGAATCCCAGTTGTTCTTCTAAATGTGTATATAGCGTACCGCTTGAATCGCTTACATGATCCAGTGGATTGTAGGCGCTTTCATCTTTATTCACAGAATAATCGGTGTTACTTTGATTGTTTAATAATTCTTTCCAATCAACCTCGGTTGTTGCTTCTTTTTTTTCTTTTACGGGAATCTCAGCTTCCTGGAGATCAATAACAGGGTTTTCTAATGCTTGTTCCTGTAGATACGTCATTAGATCTACCGCTGAAAATTGTAGAATCGTAATCGCTTGACGCAACTCAGGCGTCATCACCAGTTTTAGCGTTTGCTCTTGGTACAATCCCAAGCCCATATTCATGTATGCATCCCCCTCTCGATACAGAAAACGTTGCAGGTCTTGTGGTCTTCTCAATAAAAGCTATGCCAGCTCTTCTCTTAAGTAGCGAACTCCCATCATCATAATTCAAAGAACTCTTTTTTTCATTATAACGTTCTTGCAATTTTCCTGCCAAGGTTTATTTCACTCAACCTTTTTTCATCATTATATAAAACAAAGCTTGGCAATCATTCCAGAAGTTATCAGAAAACTTGAAAACATCTTTCCCGAAATTGCAAGTTGTCCTGCTACAGCTTTTCGTATATAATAAGCTTTGTTCTTTTAATTTTGCGCCCGTAGCTCAGTGGATAGAGCAGTGGTCTCCGGAACCACGTGCGTAGGTTCGATTCCTATCGGGCGTACCATTTATAACAATACCTCCGCCATTCAGCGGAGGTTTTTTATTTGGGCAATTGTAAACTACTTACATGTAGTTACTTCGTATTTTCCATATACCATGCCCGATTCTTGTTTATACATCTCTCGCCATTTATCTTCATATGGAATCACATCAATTTTCCTGATACTATTCCCCTCCATCTCTATCAAATTATAAAAAACCTCGAAAAATAGATACAAGGTCCGATATTTTTTTTACCTGTATAATTTGTATCTCCCAGTCCCCAAGCTAGGATCCCCATTCCAGGTCCATTCATTAGGGATAACTTCCTATTACCCCTGCCTTTTGTCAGCTTGTCTCTTCATTGCCATAATAATATATATATCATTATGAATTGAAGGTAGGGCACGACTTTATGGGAAAATGGAATTATAAATCTTTGGTAGCAGGAATAATTATCGGAACGGTATTAACTTCCTCAGTTGGTTATGCAGCTGTCGAATTGGCTGTGAAACCAGATATGGAAAAACCTCTCACCTTTTATTTTGACGGTGTACCAAAATCTCCACCACAACAAACCCAAGGCTTCCTATACAAAAATACTGCTTATGTCCCAGCTCGTTTTGTAGCCGAAAACATGGGAAAACCAGTAGTATATGACGGGAAATCCTTATCCATTTTTATTGGGAAACTCCCCGTTTCCAAAACCTACTCTAAATATCAGGCTGTCGAGCTCGTTCGTCAAAAGTACGGTCATTTGGTACCGTCACATTTTACTGTAGCTTACAGTCATGATGATGAGAGTGGCAATTATGTCATACATATCTTTGAAGAAGTAGTAAACAACTTCCAAACCGGCGATTCTTACGTAAATTCATTCGGTTGGTACATTGTTAATCCTAATTCAGGAATAATTAAGCCATTATTTGATTAGTAGAACATAACCTCAAGCGAAATAGTAAGACCCAGAGTCTCGACGACAATGGGTCTTATTCATTGTTAATTGTTAATTGTTAATTGTTAATTGTTAATTGATTCTTCTATGGTTCATCGATCTTGTCTATTTCATTTTTATGAGAATATCCTTTATTGATCGCCCAGATGGAACAACCTATAACTATTACTACGATAGCCACTATTGCTACTATGATTCCCGTCGTCATGTCATACCTCCTATCATCCGTGCTGTATACTATTTCTTTTTCTTATTGTACAGAATTTTCATGCTCTTAAAAAGGTTATGGCTTGTATGATATAATCTTCTCCGTCACATACTACCTCCAACGAGTATCCCACGAACAAATGTTTTTGTGCACAACCTGTTGATAATTCTGTGGATAACTGGGGAGGTATGTGGATATGCAGAAAAACGACCAGTTTTATTTAATCTATCAGGAAGCTTCGGAGGATGATTGCTTATTAACCATCCAACCCTACCAGACGACTGATGAACTCACTATGGCACTACGTCAATTAGAGAAGCTTGCGATCGATGACTATACCATTATTAAAGGTAAAAAAATGAAAGCCACTATGCGTGTTATGATTGATTTGGAAGAAGAGATTGACCAAAAGAGCAAACAGACACCCGAGAAAGAAGAAAACCCGGGCTTTCTTGAAGAATAATGACAAGAAGAGAGAAATTTTTTACGAAGTCAATCGTACTACTACATGGGAGGAGGAAAAGACATGGAGGATCATTCACAAATTGAGTTATATGCACTTAACTCACAAGCTGCAGAACATATCCGTGAATTCCTTAAAGGGGATGCAGATTCCTTCCGCTTATTAATTAACTTGTTTGACCAACGCGTGCAACGCATTGTTAGTAAAATGGTGTACTCCTACCACGACGCACAGGATTTGTGTAATGATATTTGGCTGAAGGTAGCTCAAAATCTGCACAAGTTTGATCAGGCATATCCGTTTCATGCTTGGTTGTATCGACTAACCTCTAATACTTGTATTGATTTTCTTCGTAAAAAAAGAGAAATAACGATAAAAGATGATCAGTTGTATCACCAGGTTAATAAACAGCAAAAAATGATGGATACACCTGAATCACTCTTTATGAAAAAAGAGTTCTATACTCAGATGAATGAGTTAATGATGCATCTAGATGAAGTCGATCGAATTATTGTAACCTTGCGTTTTATGGATGATTGTAGCTATGAAGAGATTGGTTCCATTGTGGGGATGAGTAAAAACACTGTAGGAACACGCCTTTTCCGCGCCCGTAAACAGTTAAAAGACCAACTCGCAAAAACTGCGCAAGAAAGGAGAATGGACGATGCAACATCCGGATGAATTTACATTTATGATGTATGCGGACAATGAATTATCACCGGAAGAGCATCAGTCGGTGAATGCTCATCTACAAAACTGCTCAGAATGTCAGCATCTATATGCGACATTTTTTGAAGACCACCTGGAGATTTCAGAGGCGGTACAACGTATCAATCCTCCCCTGCCCTCACTGTGTCTAAGTGCGTTTACGACTAAACAAATTAGTAAGATAGCATGTCTCCATAGAAGAAACTATTTATCAACGATGGGGCGCGTTCGCTTTTTAGCTGGTACGTTTGTCGGATTTGTTGTCTTTTACTTTGTTATGATTTGGGGACAATTTGGTGTAATCCTCGATAATATCTCATCTTTTCTAAGATTCGAAACGCTTATCAGTGCGCTCTTCTGGGTGCTTGATTTGCTAGATAATATGGGAAGTTGGCTACAAAACATGTACGTAGTAGGGTTTACTTTTTCCCTTCTCTTTGCTTGTCTCATCCTGATATATACGATTCGCCTTTCCTCTCGTCCAGAGTCAAATGAATGGAGGGCGCGTTCGTGAAACCCAGGGCGTTACTTGTCATCCTCTTGATTTGTAGCCTCTTTATAGCAGCAGGTGCCGCTCATGCATTAGGATCTTATAATCAGGATTATTACAACTTGCCTGTAAATGAGCACCATGAGGGAGATCTATTCATCTATGCAACGACCGCTGTCATTGATGGAACGGTTGAGGGGGATCTTTACGTATTCGCTGACACCCTCATTATAAAAGGTAAAGTAACCGGAGACGTTATCTCATTTACCAACAAAATAACAGTTGAAGGAATTGTAGAAGGAAATCTGCGATCCGCTTCTCAATTCGTTATCATCCCAGGGCAAGTCAAGAAAAATGCTTCTACCTTTGCAAACAACTTCCGCATTCCTGCATCAGGTAATCTGAACGGCAGTCTAGTGGGATTTACTCATGACTTGTTCGTCGATGGAAAAATCGGCAAAGAGACAAATGGATTTTATCGATATATCACCATTTCAGGTACATTAGAGCAAGGAACATCGTGGATTCGGACCGAAAGAATGCAACTGACTCCAACGTCGGTAGTAAATGGCGATCTGAACTATAATGCACTAAGCCAAGCAATCGTAGAACCAGGAGCTACGATTAACGGGGAGCACCAATATACGGCCATAGAAGAACAATCTAAAATAAAGCCGTTTTTGATGATGACGCTCACATCTGCCATCAGTACATTAATCTTCTGGTTATTAATTCGCTACTTTTTTACCAGTACACTTCAAACCGTTACGAATAAACTATCCGAACGACCACTTAAACTGTTCCTCAAAGGGTTAATTATATTGATCGTCACACCAATCATCTGTATTAGCATATTATTTACTGTAGTAGGCATTCCAATAGGTGTTGTTGGTCTCATCTCCTTCTTCCTGCTTTATTATCTGGCTAAAATATATGTAGGCAGTTGGCTAGGACATTGGATCATTACGCGCTTACATTATAAATGGAAACCGCTAGTAGCAGAGTTCGTAGGTGTCTTACTTCTGGTTCTTCTCCTGCAAATCCCTTATTTGGGATGGGGAATTAGTCTAGTCGTCAGTACGCTGTTCTTGGGAGCAGTTGGTAGCTCTGTTCGTGACAGTAACAGACAAACTTACACCTAACTATTCAACCTACACATTCTTTAGATGCTCTCTAGGTTTAGATTTCCTTATTTTGTGGTTACATTAAGGAAGAATATGTTTGTTTTTGTTTGACCTTTTTTGACCAATTGTGTATTATATTTTTATAACAAGGGAGGAGGAAAAGTATGAATATGAACTTGATCCCAACAGTTATCGAACAAACAAATCGTGGAGAACGAGCTTACGATATCTACTCTCGCCTATTGAAAGATCGTATTATCTTTCTTGGAACACCGATAAACGATGTGGTTGCCAATAGCGTAGTGGCTCAATTGCTTTTCCTGGAATCAGATGATCCTACCAAAGACATCAGTATCTACATAAACAGTCCAGGGGGTTCCATTACAGCTGGTATGGCAATCTATGATACCATTCAGTTTATCAAGCCTGACGTATCCACTATTTGTATAGGTATGGCTGCTTCTATGGGTTCCTTCCTACTATGTGCAGGAACAAAAGGAAAACGTTATGCTCTTCCAAACAGTGAAATCATGATCCATCAGCCACTAGGCGGTGCTCAAGGTCAAGCTAGTGATATCGAAATTGCAGCTCGCCGCATTATTAAAATGCGTGAGCACTTGAATCGTATCTACGCAGAGCGTACAGGTCAACCATATGATCGTATTGCAAAAGATACAGATCGTGATAACTTCCTGTCTGCACAAGAAGCGAAAGAGTACGGTTTGATCGATGAGGTCATTACGAAAAAGTAATTCCATGTATTAGAAAACTTGGCTTTGCCAAGCCTTTGGCGCAGGCAAAGCCTTAGTTGCACTTATGCAGATAAGAATTTCGATAAATTTTTATCTGTTGAAAAAGGGCATTCACACTTGGTGAAATGCCCTTTTTCTTATTCGTAAAAAACGATTATCCAGCTATATATGCTAAAGGTAACGTTTTCATTTTTCATTCTTCTTTATTTACAAGCCCTGTCAATTTTTCCACTGCATCCATCTCATCTGGCCCCTCAGCCATAATGGTGATCTCTGAACCCGAACTGATTGCCAAACTCATGATTCCCATAATACTTTTTGCATTTACCTTTTTGTTATCTTTTGCAACATAAATATCTGAGCGATATCGATTCGCTTCCTGTACAAAAAATGCTGCTGGGCGAGCCTGTAACCCGGTCTTTAGTTTAACTACCACTCGCTCTTGTACCATCTTGTGCCTCCCTACTACATCCTTTCTTTTCATTATAGCATGTCAGTAGAAAGATTTAATTCTGTTTTTCGCGCAAATTGTCTGCAATTTCATTTATTTTACGCAATCTGTGATTAATTCCTGATTTACTAACCGGTCCACTAGGGATCATTTCGCCTAATTCCTTTAAATTAATATCAGGATTTTGCAAGCGAATCTCTGCTACCTCCCGTAATCGAGGAGGTAAATTCTCCAATCCCATGACTTTCTCGATCAACTGAATGCTCTCCATTTGCCGGGTTGCTGCATTAACGGTTTTATTGATATTAGCGATTTCACAATTATGAAGACGATTTACGGAGTTACGCATATCTTTAACAATCCGAACGTCCTCGAAATACAACAAGGCCTGGTGAGCACCAATCACACTGAGAAAATCAGTGATCTTTTCACCTTCTTTAATATACATGACAAAACCTTTTTTCCGCTCAATACATTTGGCATTGAGATAATAACGGTTAGCGAGTTCAGTCAACGCTTCACAATAATCCTGATAGGAAGAGAAAATCTCTAGATGGTAACTGGATGCCTCTGGATGATTCACAGATCCACCCGCCAGGAAGGCTCCACGTAAAAAGGCACGTGCACAACATTCATTTTCAATTAAGTCAGGAGAAATACCCGGATAAAAGTCGAGACTCTTATCCATGATACGAAGATCTTCCAAAATTTCCATTGCTCTATGTGGAAGACGAACAATGTATACATTGTTCTTTTTCAATCGCATCTTTTTACGTACTAACAGCTCTGCATGAATCTGAAAAATCTCTTTGACTAACGAATAAATTCTTCTCGCAATCGCCGCATTTTCTGTTGTAATGTCCAAAACAAATTTGCCTGTTCCGAATTGAATGGTACCATTCATCCGAATCAAAGCGGCTAATTCTGCTCGATTACAGCAAGTTTTTCCTTCAATCATTGTTAATTCTTTTTTCGTAAGTGCAGCAAATGACATGCCTCATCGTTTCCCTTCCTGTTGCGAAATGATTTGGCGAAGGATGGTGACGACTTCTTTACTCACCTTTCTGGCATCATGGCGTAAATACATTTCCCCGAATGTAATCATCGGCTCAGCCACGATAGTCAAATCCAGTTCCTTGAGCTTATCCATGTTACATACTACAGGATAAGCACCCTTTGCCGCATATTTTGCTAAAAATGCTTCCGGTACCTCTTGTGTATTTACCACAACCGTCGTTAAAAACTCCACGCCTACATGATCATATAACGCGCGTACATGATCATATGCCGTATAGTTATCAGTTTCCCCAGGTTGTGTCATCACATTGCAAATATATACTTTTGGTACATCAGATTCCATGATTGTCTCAAAGATACCCTTTACCAATAAATTCGGCAAAATACTGGTATAGAGGCTACCTGGCCCCAAAAGAATGGCATCTGCATCTTTGATTGCATCCAAAGCCTCAATTAGAGGACGTGCATCTTCAGGTTCCAAAAAGACACGTTTTATTCTTTTGCCTGCTAACGGGATCTGTGATTCACCCGTCACTATTGTGCCATCTTCCATTTCTGCTTTTAAGAGGATCGACTGTGTGGAAGAAGGCAACACTTCGCCGCGTACCGCTAAAACCCCGCTTAATGCCTTAACAGCTGTTACAAAGTCACCAGTAATATCATACAACGCAGCTAGTAGCAGGTTGCCTACATTATGTCCTGCCAATCCTGTCCCATTCGTAAAACGGTATTGCATCAATTTTTTCATGAGCGGTTCCGTATCAGCCAATGCTGTAATAACATTTCGTATATCACCTGGTGGGAGCATATCCATCTCTTGCCGCAGCCTTCCTGAACTTCCTCCATCATCTGCAACGGTTACGATCGCGGTGATATGAACATTTTCTTCTTTCAAACCACGCAACAAAACAGAGAGCCCCGTGCCTCCCCCAATTACTACGATCTTCAGCTCCTCTTCAAGCAGCGGCGTTCTTCCTACAGCCATATGTCACCTCTTTTCTTCATGATGAGCTCTTCTAGATGTAGTTATCCCTCGATTAAATTATTATGTCTACTTGTTTTTTTCCATGTCACGGTGTGTTACTCGGACATGATAATCATTACGGAATGTTTCACCAATATGCTCAGCAATTGCTACTGATCGATGCTTCCCACCTGTACATCCAATAGCTATAACAAGTTGGCTTTTTCCTTCCCGCTGATAATGCGGAATAGTAAAACGCAGAAAATCAATCAGACGAGTCAGAAACTCTTGTGTATCTGTCCATTTCATTACATATTTCGCTACTTCACTATCACAGCCTGTTTTCGGTCTCAGGTCATCTACATAATGCGGATTGGGTAAAAAGCGTACATCAAATACAAGATCAGCATCAATTGGAATTCCGTATTTAAATCCAAAAGATTGTACATTTATTGTCCATTCCCTATTTTGATGCGAATATTGGTTAATGATTTTATCACGTAATTGCATAGGCTTCATTTGACTGGTATCAATGATTTGATTCGCTCTACCTTTCAAATCCTGTAATAAACTACGTTCAGCCATAATCCCTTCCAATGGTGTTCCACCTGTGGAAAGTGGATGACGTCTACGTGTTTCCTTATAACGTTGAACCAGAATCTGATCATTTGAATCTAGGAAAAGTATTTGAAAATGGATACCTTCCCGTTCAGATAATCCATCAATCGCTTCAAACAGGCTATCAAAAAATTCTCTCCCGCGCAAATCAATAACTAATGCTACACGTTCAATTCCTCTACCTGATTGGATGATAAGCTCAGCAAACTTTGGAATGAGAATTGGAGGTAAATTATCTACACAAAAAAAACCCAAGTCCTCCAGACTCTGTACGGCAGTCGTCTTCCCTGCTCCAGACATTCCTGTAATAATGAGCAGATTTACAGTTTTTTGTTTATTGTTTTCACCCATGTTCCCGCCTCCATCCTATTCTAAGAATACCACATGGTATAGCATTCCTGTATGCTTTTTAAGTCTATTGCTATTATTTTCCCTACAAAATATTTATCTGTTTATTCAGAAAAAACTTAATCTTTGCTAACAAAAAAAATACGCGATCTGAGCACCAGACCACGCAAAAAATGGTTTATAGAAAAAGGGGGCAATTCACAATCAAAAAAGTAACTGTCTAAATTGTAGCCCCCCAATATTTCAATACTATTACAATGGAGTTAAGAAATTGTTACATCTTTTTGTTTCAACATTTCTTCCAGGTCTTCCACGTATACCTGTGCATTTTGAGCCGCAATTGATCCATCACCTGTAGCTGTAACTACCTGGCGAAGTAATTTTTCACGAACATCACCTGCTGCAAGAATACCTGGGATCTTCGTACGCATTAATTCATCAGTAGGAATGTAGCCTGCCTCGTTGGTGATTCCCAATGGTTTTACTGCTTCTGTAAGTGGGTCCATCCCTACATAGATAAATACACCATTTGCAGGTAATTCTGTTTGCTTACCTGTTTTTACATTCTCCAAAAGAACGTTCGTAACCAAATTTTCTCCACGAATTTCTTTTAAAACAGTATCCCAGATGATTTCAATTTTTTCATTTTCAAATGCACGGTTCTGAATAATTTTTTGTGCACGGAACTCATCACGTCTGTGAACGATCGTCACTTTAGAAGCAAAACGAGTTAAGAAGATAGCCTCTTCAACAGCAGAGTCGCCACCACCGATAACAAAAAGTTCTCTATTGCGGAAGAAAGCACCATCACATACTGCGCAATAAGAAACACCGCGTCCAGAGTATTCTTTTTCACCTGGAACACCTAACATACGGTGTTCAGCACCTGTAGCAATGATAACTGATTTTGCTTTAAATTCTTTATCGCCTACAACTACTGTTTTATATGGATTGCCATCACGAACCTCTTTGATGTCTCCATATTGGTATTCAGCACCAAATTTTTTCGCGTGCTCAAACATTTTATTAGATAGGTCAGGACCTAAAATGCTTTCAAATCCTGGGTAGTTCTCGATATCTTCCGTGTTAGCCATCTGTCCACCAGGTACTCCACGTTCTAGCAGTAGTGTTGACATATTAGCACGTGACGTATAAACTGCTGCAGTCATTCCAGCAGGACCTGCTCCTGCGATAATTACATCATATACTTTTTGATCACTCATAATTGCAACTCCTCCTCTATCTATAGGCATCTACAGAGTTCAAAAATGCCTTTACTAGTAAGTTTGCTTGTATTTTTACCCTATATCAACCTGCGTGTAACAGATAGTTCATTCTTACTTGATACTTATTATAAAATAAGAATGTGTTTTAATCAAGAGAAGCTAGTGCTTGCAAGCACTTGGATAGCGTACCTTTTGATACACCATAGTTTTCAGCAGCCTTGCTTTGAGTCAGTTGACCTGAATTTTTTTCAAACAAATATTCCAAAGCAGCTACCCATGTTTCTTCTTTTCTAATACGTGTTGGAAGTTGTGCACGTAAGCAATAATCCTTCCAACGTGCCATCATCCATTCCCTTTTTTCCTGATCGTTAGGTTTCGGAAACGCATTTGTAATTAGTTGAAGAACATATTCCTCTTCAGAGAGAGTCAGGTAGTCATTCTTTTCTATATCACAGTCAGCAAAATTGTCTTCCATTCCTATTGTAGGATATTTCTTCTCATTCCATTCTGAGGCTTCTGGTAAGTGAGCTATTTGCTGTTCTTCTTTGAGTAATTTTTTCTGTAGATCAGCAATTACTTTATGAGCTAATACCTTCAATTCCTCGTTAGGAGTCTGCTCTATAAAATAAGTAAGGGTACTAATAGCCTCTTCGTCACCTATCATACCCAGGGTGCGAATGACGCTTTCTTTCGATTCTTCTTTTCCATGTTGCAATGCCCAAAGAAGAGAAGCTCGAATCATCGGATTAGCTTTAAAATCTTCATCAGATACCGGTGTTTGGCTCAGTTCAACCTCGCGCATGGGGTGCTGATAATGATATGGGATCGTTTCCGGTGGCATTCCTTTCATTGCTTGATCTGCTTTATTCAAATAATAATCTGCAATTCCAGACTCTTCATCCAACTGGCGAACTTTTTTCCACCAATTCTTTGCCTGATTATATTTTCCTGATAAATACGCTGATGTTGCCGCATAGTGATAGGTGGAAACATCATGCATGATAGGCTGTTTAAGTATTTTTGAATACATTTGATAGGCTTCTTCATGCTGTCCTAGAACACCCATTGTGGTTGCCAGTTTGTACATATGCTCGTAATGGAATGGTCTTACTTTCTTCAAACGAGCAATAACAGGAACCAACTCTTTCCAGCGATTATGATGTGAGAGAAGGACAGCCATATTACAAATGGCATGCAAATTACCTGGTTCCTTTTCCAGGGCCAGTTCTATTGTTTCCATTGCTTTATCGAAATTACCAATGTAGTAGTATGCTAGTGCGAGATTATTCCATGCTGGCATAAAATCCGGTTGTTCTTTTATAAGAAGCTTCAAATTATCAACGGCTTGCATAAATCTTCCTGCTTCTAGTTGTTTGCGAGCTTCTTCATGTTTATCTGTTACTGGATCATCTTCCATATTCTCTAACGGATCACGTGGAGGCATATCCAGTTCAAAATATATATAGTGAAGTAGTTCCTGAGCTTCTACTGCATAAGCTCCTTCTTCATCTTTTTTCAAGTATTTCAGAGCCATATCGGCTGCCATTTCAAACTCATCCATATTCGCAAAGTTATTAGCAAGATAGAAATATACCTCTAGCAACGATGGGTCTATTTCTTCTATTACAGTAAAAAGAAGATCATTTGAATCCTCAAATTTTCCCATTTCAGCCAAAACACTTGCAGTGTTGCAGTAATAATTTGCATTACTCGGCTCCATTTCCATTGCCCGCTTGAAACATTGTAATGCTTTTGTGTGGTTGTTACGTTGCAGAGCACGCATTCCCCATTCAGCAAAAAAATCGGCTTCTCGGTGAAAAGCAGTAACGATGCCGCGGCTCTTCTGCTCTCTTGTATTCATAAAACCTCCTCTTTGATCTAGGAGCTTATCAAAGCTAGTAGTGATCTCAACATATCGTATCAAATCACAGCTTACCGCTCAACCCGGAAAACACTTGTAAACGATGAAGTGATCGATGAAACACAGAAAAAAACGTGCAGACACTCTCCCTTTCGGCAATTTGTCTACACGTTGTACATGTAATAGTTATGGAGCGGACGAAGGGTCTCGAACCCTCGACCTTCGCCTTGGCAAGGCGACGCTCTACCAATTGAGCTACGTCCGCAAAAAAAAATGGTGCGGGTGGAGGGACTTGAACCCCCACGGTCGCCCGCCAGAACCTAAATCTGGTGCGTCTGCCAATTCCGCCACACCCGCATGTGGAAAATGGTGAGCCATGAAGGACTCGAACCTTCGACCCTCTGATTAAAAGTCAGATGCTCTACCAACTGAGCTAATGGCTCGTACTAAAAATGAATGGTGGCTCGGGACGGAATCGAACCGCCGACACGAGGATTTTCAGTCCTCTGCTCTACCGACTGAGCTACCGAGCCAAACATAATTAAATTGAATCACCATTTATCAAAAAAATAAATGGCGGAGCTGACGGGACTCGAACCCGCGACCTCCGGT
>NZ_JAJISB010000039.1 GCF_021245735.1 Brevibacillus daliensis | reverse complement strand
TGTGAGAGGTCGGGGGTTAGTCACCCCCTCCTACTCGATTTCCAATTTATTTTTACGGATGTAGATTTATAAAGACTAATTAGAGACTAAAAAAGAACTAATTAAGGACGGATAAAGGGCGATTTCTCCGAAAAGAGCATGGTAAAATTGTGTTGGAAAATAGAAAAGGCTCTCAGCGTCGTAACCGCCGAAAGCCCAAGCGTTAAACCAATTTGATTATATCAGAAATAAGGCTATATCTCATTTTAATAATTTGTGAAAGTAAACCTTGTATTAATGTCATTTAAATTAACAAAGTATCGAAATCGAAGTAAGGAGGTGAATAACTTGGACGTTAGGGAAGTAGCAGAATTATTAGGGGTTCACACCAATACGATCTACAACCGAATCAATAACGGACTTATCAAAGCAAAAAAGCGTGGGAAGAGCTGGGATATTCCTGTAGAAGAGTTTGAGTGTTTGAAACGTCAAAAAGGATTAACACCAAGGCATGTAATACAAGCAATGAACTTAGTTGATAACTGGCTTTCTAGTCGTGTTGATTACTTGAGTGGCTTAGTATCAATCGCCATTCTTCACAACACATGGAAGCACCAAGCCCCAGAGCAAGAAAGGGAAGTTGTTGAAGAAGTATCCAAAATGATGGAAGGCATCAAGAACTACCAGAACGCTCTGAAGATCATTCGATTTGGAAAGAGAAGAAGTATTTGAGGATCTGAACGTTTAACCGTGTAAGCGTGCCATTTTTTTATGAGATAAAAAATTTTTATTGCGTTATCCTTGAGGATTGTCAGTATTGATTACGATAATACTTGTTTTTTGCGAATTCATGCTATACGTTTCAATTGATACAGCAAAAAGAGAGCAGACCATTAGTAATGAAACAGATGTAATAGTTGTCAGAAATTTCTTCATATGCTACCTCCTTGGGTTTAACCGTTTTTTACCATATTATATACTTTTTTCATTTTTTTCAGAAGTCCTAAGTTCATATCTTTATTCATCTCACAATGATGGTCATTTATTTCTATAGCGCAATTCAATATTTCGTCACTAGCATTAATTTTCGCATAGTACATAATGCTTTGGAGATATGCATTTATCCCCTCATCAAAAATACCTTGAGCAACAAGAAAAGCTCCTTTACACTTATAATATTTTCCTAATTCACTGAAATTGTATACATTATTAAATTCGAATGCAAAATTACTTTCTTCACGCTCTATGATTTGGTGGATATAATCTATAGCATTAATTTTTAGTAATGCCTCTAATAACTCATTGACTCTATGAATCCGATTGTTTTTTGTTGCTTCATTTATGCACTCCTGTAAAACGGGAATTGCTTCATGATATGAGCCTGTTTTAGAAAGAATAATGGCACGTAAATATTTCGCTCGTTCTATAATAAAACGATAACCTAATTTCTCATACATTTGTATATGGGTTTCCATTTCGGAAAAGTTTCCTATTCTGAAAAAAGAATTACAGATAGCCAAAGCAATCCGCTCTTTTATCTCATTTCTTGATGTGTCTTCTGCATGTCCATTTTTTCCAAGCTCAATGCATCTATCGTACAGTTCCATATCGTGTGCTTGAAATGCCATCTGATAATAAATGTTAATTTTTTCATTGTTGCTTAAAAAATCGGTATAATGTAGTAGCTCTTCTCCAGTTTTAAATGATTCTTCCAGGCATTTCATATTCTTACTTTCAATTTGATATCTCTGAAATAATCCTTTTGCAATGTAAATGGGAATACCATGTTGCCTAGCATAGGTAACAATAGATTTATAGAAAACTAATTTCATTTCATTATCAGCAATAGAACTTGTTAAATTGAAGAGTCTTTCTAATGCGATATAAGTATCTTCCAGTGGGGACTCGAGGATTTTTTTGGCGAGTTTGGAGACGATGAACTCATTATTCATATCAATTGCTTCCGAAACTAAATCAAATAATACATCTACGTTCTGACACATCTCCATATAAGGCTCTACAAATTTAACAAAAGGTATTTGTAAGACTTCTGCTATGGGTTTCAATGTTCGTAATTGTGGACGTTTCGTTTCTCCAGACTCTATTTTTGAAATTACGCCTTTGCTTATTTCGGTCAATCTACCTAGTTCAGAAATGCTTAGGTTTTGTTCCTCACGTTTTACTTTAATCAGTTCTCCCAAAGTAGTGAAAGTTATACTTTCCACAATTAGAGACCCCCCTAATTATTACTTATAAATACTTCCAATTTACCTATTTTTAATATTTTAACTTATGTGTAAATTAATGTAAATATTTATATATCATTTTTTAGGAAGTAATAAAAGGAGAGTGTTGTTTACGATACATAAATTGGAGTAGGTAATATTGTATAATAGAAGAGGCGTTATTTCATTAGGTACAAGTAGCAATAACATTTTTAAAACGAATGACTAAGACAAAACAGTACCTCAGTTGTATAAGCAATAATACATATAATTGCGTTGGATTATTACCTAATATTGTATAAATGAAGTAGCATGTATGGACATAGTAAGATAATAAAAAAACACCACTGTTATTAGTGGTGTACCGATTATTTATTAACTACTACTGCTACTTCTTCGATAGTGTGAATGTCCATAGTGCTGGTGATGGCTGTTTCTCTTGCCAAGAAACTTCGCATCACTCGAACTCATTTTCCAGGATTTTTTGGAGGAAAAAGGCTTGCGAAATCGATCGCTGCTTGAAAATCGATGATGCGATTTTCCAAATGTGGAACCTTTTAAGAAACTTGATTTCTTTGCTTTCCCGATAAGAAGAACGGCGACTACTCCTATAATGAGTAACGGGATCAGCAGCAGCGCTCCGATAATTGCCAAGATTTTCATCCATGTACCTCCAAGTATTTATTTACTTTACATGTACGTATAGAATCTAAAGAAGTTTCATGCTTTTAAGTATTCGTCATATCTTGAATAATCAATCTCTTTTTCCTTAAGATGAGCAATCAGAAATTTATGGTCCCGTTTTGGAGTACCCATAATGTAACCCTTCACAATCAAGTCTGTAGTCATGCGATCGGCATTTTCCTCTAAAGCAATTTGTCCGATCTTACCGGCGATTGTTCTTCTTGCAACAGGACGGAACAGTTCTGGAACTGGTTTTACCAATTCATTTAAAAACGCAAGGCTTTCCTCATCCCACAGATGCTCAGTTTTTTCAATATAATAGTCTTGCCAATCGAGATCAGATTTACCGTCTTGTTTTGGCATTGATTTTAAGAATTTTCTAAACATAAAATAACCACCAATGGCAAACAACCCAACTAATATGAAGATCCAGATAATAATAAACCAGGACATAAAACCACTCACAGTAACACCTCATTATATAAATTATGGAAGATGTTTATCTTTTGTATTGTACTATATTGACAGAAGATTTTCATGTGAGCAAACAGTTTGTGCTTTAACTCTTTTCAATTTGCTTTGGAATGAGTAAGATAATAATACAAAAGGGAGAGGGGGGGATGTCCATGTTTACACTCGGTCAAAAGGTAATCATTGTAGGAGACTCTTTCGAACAGTCATTGCCTATTGGAGAACATGCATATATTATTGGTCGAGATCGTAACCCCGATACGGTATATGAATGGATTATTCGTGTTCCGATTGCAGATAGACACTATCCGATTGTAACCGATGACATTGCTTTGGAAGAAACCCTGCTCGAAGAAGCGGCTGAACAGATACAACAAGAAGCGTTACTTGATTTTGCACTCGCTACTCGCAATGAGGCTTTATTTCGTAAAGTGATGGGCATGCATGAACATGAACCAGAATCAGAATTGAAAAAAGAGAGCGCAGAAGACTTCATACGTATTGTAAACAGTAAAGCCTGGATATAGTACATCAATATAGAGTAACTCGGGAAAATGATTTTCGCTTTTGCCTTTCGTGCAAGCGGAAGTCATTTTCTTACTGTATCAGAAAGGATAAGCTTCGTAGTGATTCTTTCTGCTAGGCATGAAAAACATCATCTAAGTAACAGCTTCTTCGAAAGGACTTCGATAGAGGTTTTTCTTATACCAAAAAGCAGGAAAATACAGTTCGGGACAAGAATGTTTTCAAAGAGAGCCAAGAAAATGTAGTGTTTACGGAAAGTGAGGCAAGGATTGATGTCAGAATTTATTCAGTTTGAAAATGAAGATGGACAAAGTATGGAGATGACCAGGGGTGATTTTCAACAAAAAATCATCCCGTTATATATGGAAAAGTATTGGGATGACAATGAAAATTTGCGTCAATTCGCTATGGAGTTGGTTCGAAAAGAATTTCCTGCGGAAGCAACGAAGGCAGCGGAGAGATTGTTAGAATTATACGGTCCAATTGAGCCAGCCATGATTTTTCGCTCCATTGTTCACATTCAAATGGGTGAGTTTAAGGAAGCAATGGCCCTTTTACATGAGACAATTGAAAAATACCCACAAGCCGCTCCTGCATACTTAAATCTTGCTCGCTTATATGGTCAAGATGGCAATGAGCAGATGGCAGGAAAACTGTTGCAACAGACACTATTGATTGACCCCAACCAAGAAAGTGCACTGGACTGGCTAACAGGTTCATTCATGGAAGCAGGTAAAAAGGAAGAACTGTGTGCCTACCTAAACGAACTGGGCAAACGTGAAGATGCGTGGAGACCACATTTTGTTTTGGCGCACATTTCATTAAAAGATGGAGATCTTTTAACAGCAGTGAATATGTTCAAGGAAACATTGGCTAAAGTGAATGGCAATGAGCAGATGGTGATGAACGTAACAGGTGAACTGGGTCAAGCTGGGTATGTATATCAGTTGATTCAAATTAGTGAGGAATATTGGAAGCCTTCCTTCGAACGTCCATTTGCTGGTTTTAATTACATTAATGCCTTGATTCAAACTGACCAGACGGAAAAAGCAATGGAAGTATTAGAACTCCTGGTTGAACATACGAGAGCAGAGTATAAAGAAACGGTTCAGGAGTATATGGATAAGTTACCTCGAGAATTATTTGAAAAAGCCGAACAACAAAAGAAAAATGCCCAGGAAGCTGAGAAGGATCAGGGAAAATCCTGGTGGAAAAAGAATAGAAAATAAATGAAAATACAAAAAAACCACTCTATGACAGAGCGGTTTTTTTGTTCAAGCATCTATTTAAACTGGCTGGTAAGTCGCTTCTCCAAGTAGCTTACTCCTTGGTACATCACTGCAGCTACGATGGCGATGACGAAGAGACTCATCAGGACCAGGGTGAAATTAAATACTTGGAATCCATATATGATGAGATAGCCCAATCCTTTTTGTGCAACGAGAAATTCACCAACAATAACACCTACCCAGGATAAACCCACATTCACCTTTAATGTAGAGACAATGGTAGGGGTTGTGGCGGGCAAAATTACTTTTCTGAAAATCTGTTGTTTTGTTGCTCCAAATGTTTGCATGACTTTCGTGTATTGGGGATTTACCTCACGGAAGCTGCTATAAATCACTAAAGTCGTAATAATAATCGACACAGAGAGAGTTGTAGCGATAATGGAGATGATCCCAGGTCCAAGACCAACAATAAACAGGGGACCCAAGGCAACTTTTGGCATACTATTGGCGATGATCAGATAGGGCTCTAACACCCGGGAAAGAAAAGGAGACCACCAGATTGCAGTAGCGATCAGGGTACCGAAGATCGTTCCAAGGAGAAAACCAACAACGGTCTCCATCACCGTAATTCCTGTATGGGTGAAAAGGCTTAAATCCGACAGCTTTTCGAGAAACATTACCCAAATTCGGCTAGGGGAGCTGAAGAGAAGAACATCCACCCACTGAAGACGAGCAGCCGTTTCCCACAGAGCAATAAAGATTGCTAGAAGTCCGATCTGACAGAGGAAAACTAGACGGGCTTTTCGTTTTTCCTCTTGCTTGTGCAAAAGAAAAATGTGCTCAATTTGATGTTGCTCCATCTGAAGTTCCCTCCATTTCACGCCATACCTGATTGTATAAAGTAGTGAAGCCGTCTTGTTGTCTTGTGCCAAACGGTAGGAGGCGACGTAGCACCTCAGGTATTTCAATTTCTCTACGGATCGTACCAGGAGTTCGATCTAGTACAAATACACGGTCTCCCATAGCGACTGCTTCTTGTAAATCGTGTGTGACTAGAACGGCTGTCTTCTTGTGACGACGAAGTGTTTCAATGATTAAGTCTTCCAACTTCAGCTTCGTTTGGTGGTCTAGAGCGGAGAATGGTTCATCCAGTAGCAAAATATCAGGCTTGCAAGCTAAGGTTCTGACCAAAGCGACACGTTGACGCATCCCACCCGATAATTGCTGGGGAAACGAGTTGCGAAATGAGAGTAAATCCATATCTTCCAAGAGATGTAAGGCATATTCTTCCGTCTCCTTTGACCTGGTACCTTGCACTTCTAATCCGATATAAATATTCTCTTCAATCGTTCTCCACCCGAATAAGTAATCGTGTTGCAACATGTACCCTACTTTTCGAGAGGTACCAGAGACTTCTTCACCATCCAGCAGTACATTTCCACGTGTCGCCTTTTCGAGACCCGCTATCAAGGAAAGAAGTGTTGTTTTTCCACATCCGCTAGGACCTACTAACGAGATGAACTCACCTTCTTTTACAGTAAGAGAAATATCTTTTACTGCCATGAACGCATTACGAGATGTGACATACAGGTGAGTTACATGGCGTAGTTCAATTTTTGATGGAGAAGAAGTGTGAGTGATCATTTGTTAGTTACCTCCCGCTGCTTTTTTCGCAAAAGTCTGGTCTACTAGCTTCTCGTAAGAAGCAGGTTGCTTCAATTCTCCAACTTCCTTCATGATTTCCTGTAGTAAAATCCATTCTTCCTCTCTTAGCAGAGGGTCTTTTGCATAGGAGCCTTGTTCCTGGTAACGTTTGACGGAGGTAACGAGGATTTCAGGTTTCACATCAGTGAAGTATTTGCCGATTACTTGAGCAACTTCTTCAGCAGAATGTGAGTTAACCCAATTTTGTCCTTCCTGTATAGCGTTGGTGAATTTTTGAATGGAATCGTTGTTGTTTTTTATATAGCTCTGTTTTGCCATGTAGCTGGTATATGGGACCCTGCCGCTTTCTTTTCCGAACGAGGCAACGACCTGCCCAACTCCTTCTTGTTCAAACTGAGAGGCTTGCGGTTCAAAAAGCTGTACATAGTCGCCGGTACCGGATGCAAAGGCAGAGGGAATATTTTTAAAATCGATGTTTTGAACGAGAGTGGTGTCCTGCTGTGGGTTAATGCCGTTCTTCTTTAAAACAAATTCTCCGACCATCTGTGGCATCCCACCTTTTCGTTGGCCAAGAAATGTTTTTCCTTTTACCTCATCCCAGGAAAAAGAATCCGTTTTCTTGCGGGCGACGAGGAAAGTGCCGTCTGTTTGGGTTAATTGAGCAAAGTTAATCACAGGATCTTGAGCACCTTGCTGATCAACGTAGATACTGGTCTCTGAGCCTACGAGGGCAACATCGATCCCGTCAGAAAGCAGGGTGGTCATTGTTTTGTCGCCGCCCCAGGTTGTTGTCAGTTCAACTTCAAGTCCTTGCTTCGTAAAAAAACCTTTTTCCAGAGCGACGTATTGGGGAGCATAAAATAGGGAGCGTGTTACTTCTCCTACACGAATTTTATTTGTACTACTGTTGGAGCAGCCGCTAAGTAAGCTGATGATTCCCAGGATCATGATGATACCTAGGGAAAAAAGACGTTTCATGAAAAAAACCTCCTAGGCTTTTATGTTTACAGTAGCCTATGCCCAGAAGTTTGAAGTGGTGAATGAGGAAGAAAAAATGATTATTCGTCTTAGGCTGCATTCTAAAAGATTGTTGCCAGATATCAACAACTTTCAATGCAATTACACCTACGCCTAAATACCTTATTTTTTCCTGAACAATTTTTCAAGAATAGGCTCAGCGTATGTTGCTAATTCTGGAAATTTATAGGATTATACATGAGGGTTGAGTACTTTAATGCCAAGACTTTGAACTGGAGGTTTTATTTTGATGATGAAGAGGCCTATGGGTGTGAAAATTGTTTTCTGGGTGATGGCCGTTAGATTGATGTTAGCTGCAGTGCTAATCTTGCTTTTTAGTTCGTTTTTTATACCTGGAGGTGAGATTTGGGAGAGTTTTAAGGATGGAGCTTTAGGAGCTGCTTTGGGTATTGATGCAAGCGAGTATTCTGCGGAATACTATGGACATCTCATAGGTATATTTATTATACCGGTAAGTTTAATGTTGCTGAGTCTATTTTGCATAAAGAAACAAATGTTCAAAACACTAATTGTTTCTATCTTACTGCAAATAATTATTTCCCTCACTCAACCTTTTCAATTGATCATATCGATAGTAATGCTCGTTTTAGTCTTATTAAAGAGCAGCCGGGATTATTTAAACGGGCGATATATACCAAACGTAAATAAATGATGTTCCTTTCAAATATGTATATGATATAGATCTATGGATTGCTCACCAGCTAATTGTGTGTTGCTTGGCTAACTATACCAGCAAGTAAACACCGTTTGTTGGAATAAGGGGCTATTCGGGAATTGGATCAAATGGTGGTTCTAATGAATCATCACTCTCGGAATTTACATATTCTAGCTAGTTATTTCTATTGAAAAATGGAAGGCGAAACATACAACTTTCCAAATAGAAAACTAAAGAAATATTTAGTTCTATCGACACATTCGAAGACGGACTTATTCCGCTTATGGATGTGTTTTTTTAAAAATTCATGTCACTATTGATAAGAGTATCAGATATTATAATTTGCTATGGAGATTAGTAGCTCCTATTCCTAGAGAAGTTCTCAAATCAAAGGAGTTCAAATGTCCAGAGGAATATCGGTCAGGACTAGAACTAATTATTGAAAAAATTAAGAGTGGTGGCGGTAATTCAATCGGATTAGCAGGATGCTGGGTGTTACTTGCTCTATGAATTGGCGGAAGTTTGTTTGGTCCAAACATAAGAAAGACATAGTAGGGTTTGAGATGGATCAGATATATTATAATAATGCGATACAGACAAACTGAAAAGAGCAGAACATAGATAATTAGGAGATAAACAACGTACAATTAAAAGTAGGAGAAACCAACCCAATAAATATCCCATTTGTTAAAAGGAATTAAAGGGATATTTATTTGTATACTTCGAGTTAGTATGGTCTTAATATTCTCCTAGTTCTTTACTGGCAATTGAATGAGGCTATTTTGTGATAGGAGAATAAATAAGATTAAAAAAGTAGTTAATATATTGTTAGATCTTCTAATTCGTTTTTATCAAAAATATCTCTCAATGATTTACCATTAATTAAAATTTTATTAATTTTTTCGATTTCATCAAAAATAATTTGATTTTCGTTTTCGTAAAATTTCGTGAAACACCATCCATTACTAGAAAAAGTTATTGAATATTTTTCCCCTTTATATTGAAATTCAACTTCTCTTCCTAAAGCAATGTCACTTTTTAATTCCTCAAAATTATACACAAAAACTCCCCCTTAAAAATAAATAATAATTTCAAATTAATACCAAGGACCTCTAGAAGGCGGACCTACAGGAGGCCAGTGCCAGTCATGTCGATGAGGAACTTTTGGATGTTCTTTTGGATTACCGTGATCATTATAATCAATATCTAATTCAACTTTTCCTTCCCCATCATAATATCTTCTTTGTACTAAATCAGAATACGTAAGGAAAATTGATTAAAAGAAATCTATTGTTTACAATAAAAGGATTGTCATTAAGTAGATACTTTTTATATGTAAATTCACGATATAATAGAAACTTGGTAGGGAGCTTATGCGTATACAGAAATGGGAAAAATAATAACCTGTGGACATAATTACGGAAAAGTTTATTAAAATACCAGGACGTCGTAGAAATCCATATAGTTAGGAGCCAGTCATATAATGAGGGATAGAGTAAACTGGGCAGATATTAAGAAATACATCATGATAGCCACTTACACAGTATTATTGTTTGTCGTGGTATCGAATTTTACTGCTGTGAAGTTGTTCATATATGATGTATTTGATCTATTAGATCCGGTCATTTATGGTATTGCGATTGCGTACATACTTAATATTATAATGAAGTTATATGAAGAAAGAGTGTTTGCACCTATTAATAGGTATAACAATCGAATATGGCTGAAGGTGAGACGTCCTCTTTCTATTCTGTTAACATTAGCAACCGTTTTGGTTATTTTGACATTTTTGATGTGGTTTATTGTACCGCAGCTCCTCAAGAGTATTGCTATGCTAACTTCCAGTATTCCGAATGATATGGAATCGTTGAAGGCTTTCGTAGATAGTTTTGCCGAGAAGTTTAACTTGTCTGGAGATCTATGGAACTCACTTGTTACGAACTGGAATGATATTTTGAACAAATTTGGTCATTTTTTCTTAACTTCTATTCCGACTTTATTGGAATATACGAAGATGTTTACGGTTAGTTTTATCGATATCATCATGGGATTGATGCTGTCCGTCTACTTACTTCTAAGTAAGGAAAAGCTAACGATGATAACGAAAAAACTTGTTTATGCTTATTCTTCCAAAGAGAGAGCAGACAGAGCTGTAGAAATTGGAACATTAACGAATAAAGCATTCAGTGGTTTCATTGCGGGACAGCTTACTGAGGCAATGATCCTTGGTATCTTATGTTTTATTGGAATGTCGATATTTAACATGCCGTATGCACTTTTGGTTAGTGTGATTGTCGGGGTGACGAGTATTGTTCCTATTTTTGGAGCATATATCGGGACGATTCCAAGTGCATTTATTATTTTGATGGTAGATCCTCCGGCGGCAATCTGGTTCGTTGTTTTCATTCTTGTCCTGCAACAAATCGAGGGCAATTTCATCTATCCAAAGGTCGTGGGTAATTCAATAGGATTAGCAGGACTATGGGTACTATTTGCCCTATTAGTTGGTGGTAGTTTATTTGGTATAATGGGAATGCTTCTTGGTATCCCTGCGTTTGCCGTTGTGTATTCCCTTGTCAGAAGCGCTACGAACAAACGACTTAAGGAAAAAAACATTACAATTAAAGAGTAAGTGAGTTGGAGATAGACTGATCAAAACCTCCCCAGTTGGTAATCGTTTTTTCACGCAAATAGCTAAAAAACATACCGGGGAGGTTTTTTTAGTATGAATATACGGCTAGTCAGTTGTATAAGCTCCTACTTTCCTCTGCTCACACTACCCAGTAACCTGGGATATAAGCTATGTTCTCTATTACTAGTAACGAAGGTGGTGGCAATGATGGATATTTTTCAACAATATGTTCAGGCAGCAGATCCCATTAAGGCTGTAAAAATGGCTGCCTACATGAAGGATCATTTTCCGTTTTTGGGTTTACCTAGACCGGAACAGGTTAAGCTGAGTAAGCCTTTTTTACAAACGAAGAAAAATGAGACAACGATTGATTGGGAGTTCATCTTTCTTTGTTATCAAAAGCCAGAAAGAGAGTTTCAATATTTGGCTATTGATTATTTGGCCAAGATGAAAAAAAAGCTTCATCCCGATGATATGATTCGATTAGAAGAGCTAATTACTACGAAATCTTGGTGGGATACAACAGATTCTTTAGATAATATTGTAGGGTATATGTATCTACAGTTTCCTCAAATAAAAGAAACCATTCTGTGTTGGATTGACAGCGAGAATATCTGGTTGAAGCGAGTCTCTATCAATTTTCAACTAGCGTTTAAAGAGAAGACTGATACAGAGTTACTTGAGAGAGCGATATGTTCTAATCTGAATACGAATGAGTTTTTTGTAGATAAGGCAATTGGCTGGTCTTTACGCGAATACTCCAAGACAAATAAGGAATGGGTTGCGGAATTTATTCAGGCTCATCCTCTTTCCAAGTTAAGTGTTAGAGAGGCTAGCAAGTATCTTTGATTTTATAAGTTGAAATGAAAAAAATATTGATGTAGTCAAAATCGTCCTATCGTGTGAATCAGTACTCGGTAGGGCGATTTTGTGAGAAATATCACCGATTTGCTTGAGTTGAAACTGGTAAAATAGGAGAAAAAAGAAACCAATTCTTCTATTGAGTTTAGGAGAGGTAGGTGAAACCGAGCTATATGTGGTTATCAACAACAACAAGAAGAATTACAAGATTTGTAATACTAATCAGCTTACTTTTATTTGTATTTTCGATAGTTGGAACGATGTATATTCAAAACCTGAGTCGACTACTAAACGAGGAAACCAATATGCATCTAAGTGAGATTAATGAACAAGGTGCAGCTCGTGTAAAAAATCACTTCGAACAAAAGATTGAAGTATTACGAGTACTTTCTTCTGGATTTATATCAGATCCTGATATCCCTATAGAGAACAAGATGGATCGGTTACTTACAGAGGTGGAACGAAATAGTTTTTTTCAACTCGTATATGCGACTCCCGACGGTAAAGCATATTCAACAGATGGTACTTCTTCCTATATCAATAAGTATCAATTTTTTAATGAATCCATAAAAGGAAAGGAATATGTTACTGAACCAATGAGTATCGGGGATAAAGCCCCTTTTATTATCTGCTCGGTTCCTATCTATTCCAATGGAGAGGTTAGTGGACTCCTGTATGGAAGTATCGAACTTCATAAGCTGGCAGAGGAGATTAATTTTTCGTTTTTTGGCGGTAACGGCTTATCTTATGTGGTAGATAGCTCGGGAAGGGTTATTTTGCATCCCACTATTAATCATATTCAGGAAATTATAGGGGGAGAAATAGAAGATCGATTCTCTCAAGCGCCAACCAATTATCTATCAGAATTTCAGAATAATGGAAAAGGTACTATTCGTTCTGAGATTAATGGGATTGAAGCATACATAAGTTATTCTCCTATCGAAGGAATCAGTGATTGGATGATGATTTCGATAGCTCCTGTCAATGTGGTGTTTGGTATATCAGCGAAAATTATCGAACAAACCATCTGTATCATTGTTTCGCTTGTCATTATTTTTCTTCTGATTCTTACATATATTATTTACAATAAAAGAAAGTCGGAAAAAGAAATATATAAGTTGGCATTTAAAGATAATTTAACAGAGATTGGCAATTTTAATAAATTTTCTACTGATTGTGAGAAAAAGCTAGACAATAAAAAAGGGAAAAAATATGCTTTTATTTATTTTGATATAGATAATTTTAAAGTGATTAATGATACCTTTGGATATACTTCCGGAGACAAAGTTCTTAACTACGTAGCTAATACGTTGAAAGACATAAGTGATAATAAAGCATTGTATGCACGTTTTTCCAATGATCACTTTGCCATATTATATGAATATGAGACGAAATGCCAAGTTACTGATTTTATTGCATTTTTACAAAAAAAACTTAACAGAGTTCTGCTTGACGAGCAGATCAATATCGATCTCGTTTTATCCGTGGGGATCTATCTTATTGAGAATGATGATTATGATTTCAATTTAATTTACAATAAAGGAAATATGGCGAGAGTGACTATAAAGGGACAACAGAAGGTGCAATTTGCCTTTTATAATGAAGAAATTCGCCATAAGCTTTTTGAAGAGATTGAAATGCAGAATGAGATTAGAATGGCAATCAGTTCGAATAAATTTGAAGTGTATTATCAGCCTAAATATGATCTGAAAAAGGAAAAGATTGTGGGTGCTGAGGCACTGATAAGATGGAATCATCCTTGTAAGGGCTTTATCAGTCCTGCCGTATTTATACCTGTAGCTGAAAAGACAGGGATGATTATTGATATTGGCAGAGGAGTGTTTACTGAAGTATGCCGGACATTAGCTGAATGGGAGCAGAAAGGTATACATCCGCTTCCTATCTCCGTTAATATGTCGAGGGTAGAACTTTATCAGTCAGAGTTACTTAGCTTCTTAAAGGATCGATTAGATACCTATAAGATTCCAAGGGATGTAATTGAGATTGAGCTTACGGAAACCTGTGCCTTAAATGATTTGGATCATTTTATTTCGATGATCTACGAATTTCAAATGCTGGGGTTCAAAATTTCACTGGATGACTTTGGTACGGGGTACTCCTCTTTCAGCTATCTTAATTCTATTCCTATAGATATTTTAAAACTGGATCGATCTTTTTTTATTGATATTGAACATGATATAAGAAGCCAAAATATCGCAAAGTCCATTGTTACGCTGGCAAAATCATTAAATCTGATCGTTGTGGCGGAAGGTATAGAGACCATTGAACAAGTTGCGTTTTTAAAGAAAATGGATTGTGATATCGCCCAGGGATTCTACTTTGGAAAACCTATGCCAAAAGATGAAATGGAAAAGTTACTTCTGGCAAACCAATAAACGATGCACCTTCATCAGATGTAACACATGATTCTAAAACTGTTCTGCCAAAAATGGTAGAGCAGTTTTTATTTTAATGACTACTGGAGTGGACTTGTAGAAGAGGAAATACAGAATCAAA
>NZ_JAJISB010000038.1 GCF_021245735.1 Brevibacillus daliensis | reverse complement strand
AGATGTAACACATGATTCTAAAACTGTTCTGCCAAAAATGGTAGAGCAGTTTTTATTTTAATGACTACTGGAGTGGACTTGTAGAAGAGGAAATACAGAATCAAAACCAAAAGCATGAAAAACCAGCTTCTCTTTTCACACGGAGCGTCTTGGCGAAGCCCAGCTCAGCGGAGCACTATTCATCGGGAGAAAGAAGCGAACCCCAGCAAGTCTTACAGTGAATACATCGTTGTGAGCTTCCCCGATGAATAGTGCGGAGCGGACAGTTTAACCCCTGGTGGGGCGAAGACTTTTAGCGAAGGGTGAAAAGAGAAGCTGGTTTTCTCCACAAAAGCAGGAAGAAAACGATATTTTTTAATAAAGCAAGTATCATGTCACAGAGAGTGAGATAATTTTTCTCATCCTTGCATGAGTAGAACATCAACTGATAAACTAGGTTCGTTACAGGTGTTAGATCGGAGGATAAAGTCATGCAAATTGTATTTTTGGGTACCAGTTCGGGTGCACCAACTACGAAGCGTAATGTTTCGGGAATAGGATTACGCTTGTTGCAACGGGGAAGCTGGTGGTTATTTGATTGCGGAGAGGGAACACAACATCAGATCATGCATTCTATCCTCAACATTTCGCAGTTAGAAAAAATCTTTATTACTCACCTTCATGGGGATCATATTTTTGGACTGATGGGAATGCTTGCCAGTCGATCTTTACGTGGGTCTGATACAAGCAAAATTACGTTATATGGACCTAAGGGATTAGAAGAGTACATACAAGCAATCATGAAAATAAGCCCGATACACTTACAGTATCCATTGGAAATAAAGATCACAGAAGAAGGCGTTATTTACGAAGATGATGAGATGATTGTTGAGGCGGCAAAGGTAAAACATCGTGTACCAGCTTTTGCTTATTCTGTTACGGAAAAACCTCGTCCGGGTGCATTTAAAATTAAACTTGCGAAAGAAGCCGGGATTCCAAAAGGTCCATGGTACGCTAGTTTAAAAGCAGGAAAAACGATAACGCTTGAAGATGGTAGAGTCTTTGATGGGAAGGATTTCGTTAATCCACCACAGCCGGGACTCAAGGTTGCATTTAGTGGGGATACGATTCCCTGCGAAGCGATGGTGAAACTGGCAGAAGGTGCTGACCTGTTAATACATGAGTCCACCTATGTACATAAGCATTTAGAACTGGCAGAACGAAGTGGGCATTCTACAGCATACCAGGCAGCCAGCATTGCCGAGGCAGCGGGAGTAAAAGAGTTGATCTTAACTCATATTAGTCCGCGTTATGATACAGAGGATGGCCCCATTACCCTTGATGATATGGTGAAGGAAGCACAGAGTGTTTTCCCTACTACTATTCTTGCTGAAGATTTAGCCATACACGAGATAAAACGTACAAGACAAAAATAAGTATCAGGATAGGTACGAAAAAATTATTTATAGGAATATCCCAAGATACACTTCTTAGATGAAAAGTATCTTTACCATGGAACCATTTGGTGCCATAATGGCTGAAAGCTTATATAGAGTTAGGAGTGGAACTACGAATGAAACGCTTGTCATTTGAATCAGCAGATGAGCTCACATCATACTGCCGTGAGCATGAAATCGAGCTGACGGTTGAGTATCAGGACGAGAATAGTCGGCAACGTCAGGTTGTATTGCAACAGGATACACTTGATGACCTTGCTGATTTTTTTGAAAAACCAAAGACAACGGCGTACTTCAAGCAGGAGAAAATCTTCTATGAAGTAGTTGCCCAATGGGTAGAACATGAGTAAAAAGCAATGGATTAAATTAGGCATTCAGTATGTAATGTTTACTGTTGGTCTGGCAATTATGGCATTTGCCTGTTACATGATGATCATAGCAGATTTGGGAGTAGCTCCCTGGGATGTACTTAATATTGGATTGTATCAAACCTTGGGTCTTACCATCGGGACATGGGCACAATTAGTAGGTATTTTTATTATCATTATTTCTTATCTGATTGCCCGAATTAGACCGGGAATCGGAACTATCTTGAACATGTTGTTTTTTGGCTGGTTTATTGACTTATTTATTTGGTTGGACCTAGTTCCGGCCTTTGAGGGTTTTATTAAAAATATTCTGTTATTTTTGGTGAGTCTGGTTTTAATGTCTATTGGGATTGGCATGTATCTGTCTTCTCGTCTGGGTGCAGGACCTAGGGACACATTTATGATTGCAATCCATGAACGAAAAGGATGGAGTATTCAAATAGTACGCTCGATTATCGAGATTGTAGCACTTACTCTTGGTTGGTTACTGGGCGGACCGGTACATATCGGTACAATCTTGGTTGCCTTGTTAACAGGACCAATGATTCAGCATACGATTCCGTTCTTCGTCAACATTATGAAAAAGCTGGAAAAGATCGGGGGAGAAGAGAATGTCCCGCTCAAAGGGTCTTTCAAGCATTGATCTAATGATGATTAGTGTTGTGTTTATCTGGGGTGCTAATTACACAATAGGGAAATTTGGGATGAAGCACCTTTCTGCGGATGTATTTACATTAACCCGTTTCATAATGGTACTGCCCGTACTCTATTTGATGGCGAAAGTGAAGGTCAAAAATCTGGCGATTGAGAAAAAAGATATTCCTCAATTTCTGTTAGCGGCACTGGTAGGAATTACGTTGTATCAGACATTTTTTATCGGATCATTACGTTATACAACCGCATCCAATTCATCACTATTGATCGCTATGGCCCCACTTTTTACGGTGATGGGTCTATTGATCGCCAAGAAGGAAAAACTGAGCTTGCATCTCATGATTGGCTCAGTTTGTGCGATTGTTGGTTTATTAATGATAAAAGGTATGGCTGATATTCCTTTTTCCTTCGATTGGTCAACCTTACAAGGTGATGGAATTGCTCTCTTAGCAAGCATCCTGTTTGGTTTATATCCTTTTACCTTGACACGTCTGCAAAAAAAATATTCTTCGCTACTTATTACGTTCTATGTAGCCAGCTTTGGTACCATTTTTCTCGCTCTCTATAGTGGTGCTGAGATGTTTCGAGTAGATTGGGGGAACCTCCCAGCCGAAGCATGGGGGTCATTATTGTTCGCTGCCTATCCTGTAACAGCATGGTCATTGGTTGTCTGGAATTATGGCATACAACAGTTGGGATCTTTACGAGCCATGAATTATCAGTATGTCATACCCGTAACTGCCATTCTGGTTGCGATGGTGTGGATTGGTGAAAGAATGAACGGTTGGCAGTTGGTAGGAACTGCTTTCATCTTATTTGGAGTAGTAATGGTTCGGCAGGGTGCAGGTATTCTGTTGGTGTTACGTAAAAAATTCAGAAAGACACTCCATATGAAAAATTAATGAATCGCTATACGGCTCAGTGTCATTCTTATATCGTATTAGGTAATTATTATCAAGAACCGGGAAGCCCTAAACAAAAAAGAACCTCTCTGGCTGTTTTCATCACACGTCCCAGAGAGGTTCTTTTTTGTTAACTGATCAATTTTTTATTACTGTATCCGAAAGTATAAACTTCGAAGGGTCATTTCCTGATACGCATGAAAAACATCCGCTAAACAAGGACCTGCTTCTTCGAAAGACTTCGATAGAAGTTTTTCTTATCCATGAATTTTATCAGGCTCGAAATCCTGCTGTACTCGGAACCAGATGTTAAGATCATTGATGATACTAGCCAATTCCGCAATCTCCAAGTTCAAGTAACAACACATATTGAAGTTTTCTTCTCGAGATAGTTGTATTTGTTTACGATTTATTATAGCTTCTAAAGCGATGACGCGATCAGGGATTTTGGCACGTATCTCTTCCCAGATAAGCAGAATATCATTCCGTTCATCGGCTGTATATTCCTCCCATTCAAGGATTAGCCGTGGTAATCGTATGCCAAGTCTTTCGTCCAGAACAAAGTTGTAACGCACTGGAAAATGCCCCCTCTCTTTTGTGCATGATATACTTATCCTAAACGAAATGAACAAAAGAATATAGAGAAATAGCTGTATAAAAGTGTAATATTCCGAAAAATAATCAAAAATAATGGAAGAAAAGATCGATAGGATGTACAAAAAATATTGCTTTATTGCTACGAATATCGCCTGAAAAGTGAGGAAGAAATAAATGACGAATCAACCCCGGGTATTAATTGATGCGGATGCTTGTCCAAAACGAGTCTTGCAGTTAACGGAAAAAATTTGTGGTGAGTTTCACTTGCCATTTATTACGTTTGCCAGCTATAATCATCAGTTTCACCATGATAATCATGTTGTCGTGGATGTTGGATCACAAGCCGTCGATCTTCGGTTAGCGAATGAGACGAAAAAAGGGGATATCGTTGTCACTCAAGATATTGGACTTGGTGCCATTGTACTGGGAAAAGGGGCAAAGGCTTTAACTCCACACGGAAAAATTTTCACCTCTGATCGCATAACATTAGATTTAGAAATACGCAATGAAAAAGCACGTTATCGAAAGGGAGGAGGGCGTACAAAGGGTCCTGCTGCACGAACAGCACAAGATGATGCGAAATTTGCCGAAGCATTGTTACAACTAGTGAAGGAGGATCTCTAAATAGATGCACATGGACAAGGGAATAGAGAGCAGCGGTAAAAAAATATACATAATCATATCGTTACTCTGTTTCATCGCTTTTGGCTTACTCGCCACTATGGTGATAAGCAATTCAGCAACAGAATGGGATAGGAGTATACAAGAAGCTGTAATGGAGTGGCGAAGCCCCATCTTAACAGAAATCTTGAGATGGATTACCTACTTAGGGGATGAAATACTGCTAACCTGGGTGTCTGGATTACTGGCAATTGTTTGGTGGAAAAAAGGAAGACCAGTCGTGTTATTGTATTACTTGGGAACGATCGCTTTCGGATTATTGATAAAGGAGATTGTAAAGCGATCCCTAACGAGAGAGCGCCCCGAAGATATTAATCTTATTCTTTTGCCTGATTCTTATTCATTTCCCAGCGGACATGCCGTATTTAGCTCGTTGGTATTTGGTATGGGTGGATATTTATTGGCAAAAAGGTGCCGAAGAACTGGTACAAAAGCGTTATGGATCATTGTAGCTCTTCTCATCCCGTTCCTGGTTGGGTATAGCCGCGTTTATCTAGGCGTTCATTATCCAATAGATGTACTGGGAGGTTGGCTACTTGCGACAGGTTCAATCATGTTATCCATGTATGTGTACGACAAGAAATGTACGAAGAATATGAAACGAGGAGAGCAGAATCATTCATAAAAAAATTATTATTTAATTATGAAACCTTTTTCGAACGTATACGTATACTCTATCTGTAACAATTATGATAGTATTGAATTTATTATAGATGAGATGAGAGGGGTACTATATTTAAATGAAAACAATGAATAAACTGATGATGGTCCTCATGGCTCTAACATTAACTTTTACAGCTGTAGGGATTAATCCAATGGAAGTAGATGCAAAGCGTTCCTATAAATCAGGAAGCAAATCTTTCCAACCAGCTAAAAACAACACAACAACTCCGAACAATAATAGCAATGCTACTACTAACCAGAATCAAAATGTAAAAAACAATTCAACAGCTACCAATAAAGCAAATACTGCTTCCACAGCATCCAAAAGCGGTGGATTCATGAAAGGAATCTTGTTTGGTGGTTTGGCGGGTATGCTATTTGGTGGACTATTAAGCCAAATGGGCGGTTTCGGTACCTTCCTAGCATTAGTTCTTAACCTGCTAGTTATTTTTGCAGTGGTACTGTTGGTGGTACGTTTGGTTCAAAGTATTCGTAAAAACAGCAATAAACGTAAGGAAAAAGAAAATCCATGGACACGTTAATTGTTGATGAACAAATGATTGTTAATGCAATCTGCATGTATATGGCTGAAAAAAGAGGAATTGAACCTGCAAGTGTCTCTGTTGAATTAATGTGGGATGAGGATTACGGTTTTTCTGCTGAGATCGTGGCAAACGGTCGAGATCAGGTGTTAATTGAATCCAATCTGTATGAAGCACTTCGTAAATATGTTAGTGAACAATGGCAGATGAATCCCTATTCGACTCGAGTAGAATTGATCTTAGATGATGAGCAAGGAATTATTGCTCGTGTTTCTAAGTAAGATAACGAAGGAAGAGCTATGATGATCGTTGGATCACATAGCTCTTTTTATCGATGGTATTTTTCTACTGGATTAATATCCCTCCACATGCACCTGTTAGGACAATGATCCAAGGAGGTGTTTTCCAAAAAACAAGTAGGACAAACAAGAGGGAAACTAGCACAAAATCAAAAGCTGATGTTATTGTCGTAGTCCAAAGCGGATCATATAATGCTGCCAGCAAAATACCAACTACGGCTGCTTGAATGCCAACTAATGCCCCTCGTATTCGATGATTTTGACGTATTTGATTCCAAAAGGGGAGTACTCCGATCACGAGCAGAAAGGCAGGTAGGAAAATGGCAATCGTTGCAATTGTTGCTCCGAAGAGGCCATCAATCAACGCACCTAGATAACCGGCAAAGGTAAACAAGGGTCCCGGTACAGCTTGTGTTGCGCCATAGCCTGCTAAAAAATCCTCACTGCTTATCCAACCCGGGGAGACCAATTCTTGTTCTAATAATGGAAGAACAACATGACCACCTCCAAAGACAAGCGCACCAGACCGATAAAAACTATCAAACATAAGAATCCAATGAGATGAGCTGAATTGACGAAGTAGCGGTAGTGCAAGTAGTAACGCAAAAAAGAGAACGATAGCCACCACAGCAGTTTTGCGACTAATTGGGACGATAATCTTAGGAGTCTCTTCCGTATTTGTTTCCTTATAAAGTATAATCCCAATTAGACCTGCCAGAATGATCGTAACGATCTGACTAACAGGTGATTGCCACGATAACACCATACCTGTAGAGAGTATAGCTAGTGTGGCGCGAGATCTGTCAGGAGTTAACTTTTGTCCCATCCCCAGAACTGCTTGGGCAACTATAACAACCGCCACAATTTTTAGACCATGTATCCAACCAGTACTGCTAACATCTAAGCCTTGTAACATAAATGCAAATAGGATGAGAGCGAATAACGAAGGCAGGGTGAAGCCAATCCAAGCCAATAAACCTCCCAAATAACCAGCACGAATGATTCCAATTCCGATGCCGACTTGACTGCTAACTGGTCCAGGGAGGAACTGACATAATGCTACCAAATCAGCGTAGCTGCGTTCATCCATCCATTTTCGCTTTTGTATGTACTCGTTATGGAAGTAACCGAGGTGGGCGATAGGACCACCAAAAGAAGTGAGCCCCAGCTTTGTTGAAACGAGCAGTACTTCCAGTAATGATCTGAATGTGCTTTTATGTATGAGGAAAGTAGATGAGTGAATTTCTTTCTGTGCCATGAAACCTCCTTGGTAAAGTAGATGAAAAATACTTTCTTATCATAATGTAACTTATACTCGATTTTAACCTGATTTTTTTAAGTTTTTATTATGTATTGGTAATATTTTGATTAACCATAAGTGGAAAAGTACTTCTATTGAATTCAAGTAACACATGTGCTAAGATTAAAAACGTAGAAAATATACCATTTGCGGTCATGGCGGAATTGGCAGACGCGCACGGTTCAGGTCCGTGTGGTGGCAACACCATGGAGGTTCAAGTCCTCTTGACCGCACCACTTACTTATTGCGGGTGTAGTTCAATGGTAGAACTCCAGCCTTCCAAGCTGGTCGCGTGGGTTCGATTCCCATCACCCGCTCCATAATATGTTTTATACTGACGAAAAAAGCCCCTCTAGCTTGTGAAAAATGAGCTGGATGGGCTTTTTTCTGTTGTAGAAGCTGGCATAATAATATCTATTGTTTGCAGTTTCAAATATATAGTGACTACGTAAATGGGGACAAAGGATACTCGACATTATTCTTTTGACGCCCCTACAAGATTCAAACAGATGTAATTCTAACTAGATCCATATTAATAAAAAACTACCCGGTTATTGGGTAGCTTTTTAAAAGAACTCAATTTCTTAACCGCGTGGATCATCACAAAGATTATATTTATTAGATCGTGTGCATCAAAAGCCTTCTGATAATAAAAAGCAACTTTCTCGTTTTTATTCAGAAAGTCGGTGGAATGTAATAACTCAGCTCCTAGTTTAAGAGCCTCTTCTAATCGCTTGTAGTCTTGACTTACCAGCAAGCATCCAGCAACGCCTTTGTATACGTAGAGTTCGGAGATCGCAGAACTTGTTTCGTTTCTCCCATTTCAACGATCCTCCCATTTTTCATGACTGCCATTCGATCTGAAAATCCGGCAATTGTTTCCAAGTGATGCGTGATATATAAAATAGACATCTTCTGTTCTTGCTTCAAGGTTTGGAGCAAGGTTAAAATCTCTTTTTCTGTGGAAGGATCGAGAGCAGAAGTGACCTCATCAGCTATGAGTAGAGCTGGTGACATGGATAACGCCCTGGCGATGGCAATGCGCTGTTTCTGACCACCTGAACATTCACATGGACGCCGATCAAGCAATGAACATGGCAACTTCAGGCGATCTAATAACTCAACTGCTTGCTCTAATGCCCTCAAGCGAGGGACGTTGCTCAGCACGAGAGGCTCAATTAGAATATCTTCTACTTTCCAATAGGGATTGAGAGAGCGATCTGGATTTTGAAAAACGATTTGGACTTTCTTTTGGTTAGATCTGTCCTCAACATCATTAGCACGATGCCAAGCAATTGAACCTTGTGTTGGTTCTTGCAAACCAACAATGATCTCAGCTAGCGTTGATTTGCCAGAACCGCTCTCTCCGATTAAAGCAAATATCTCTTCTTTCTGTATAGAGAAGGATGTTTCATGAACGGCCATAACTGACTTTTCTTTATTGCCAAACTGTTTTGTTACCGAAATGACATCTAACATGATTAACCCTCCCATGTTTTTTCAGCCTGGTATCCCAATTGGCGGATAGAGAGAGGCTTATATCGTTGAAGATATCGTTGTTTATCCTTTTCAGCGACTAGGTGACCATCCTGCAACAGTAAGATTTCATCAGCTACATGAAGGGCCATAGACAAATCATGCGTAATGAGCAGTAATGTCATATGATGCTCTCTCACTTTTTTTATCAGGAGGTCGAGCACTTCACGCTTAACGATAGGATCTAGCGCACTCGTTGGTTCGTCAGCGATCAAAACACTTGGCTTGTTCACCAATGCTAAAGCAAGTAAAGCCCGGCCTAGCATGCCACCGCTTAATTCATGTGGGTAACAATCAAGTACAGCTTCATCAAGCTGCACTTCTCGTAAGATTTGTGCCGCAGCTTCCCGTTTCTCTATTGGAGTATGATAAAGCAACATCGCTTCATAGAACTGTTTGCCTATCTTCAGCAGCGGATCAAAGCTGGAACGTGGATCTTGAAAGATATAGGCGGCATCCAGCCATCGCTGTAGTGTTACTTGACCTTCCCCTCGGTAGATCCGTTTTCCTGCTACATACGCTTCACCGGTTACCGTCTCTTCAGGCAGCAGGCCGTATAGAGTTCGGGCCATTGTTGTTTTACCCGAACCAGATTCTCCAATCAGAGCAGTAACATTACCAGAAGTGACCTCAAACGATAGGGGATGAATGATTGTTCGATCACCATAAACGACACTCAAATTTTTCACAGAAATAGCTGACATTCCACTCGATGCCACTTCACCAGCTGTACATACTACTGGCGGTAGTACTTTGCTTTTCTTCCGCCGCAAAGATGCTGTAGTAATCGTACCATCTTGCTTAGATTCTCCAAGTAAAGCAAGAGCGGTTGTTACGAACAGAATCGCTAAGGTCGGTGGAACAACCGTCCATTTCCAAGAATCTGTCAAGAGTGTAGAACTCTGTGAAAATACGTCTTGAAGCATTTTTCCCCATGATGGAACGTTAGGGTCACCAATTCCTAGAAAGGAGAGACTAGCCTCCATCGCAACAGCTGCCTGGAAGGAAATAATGAATTTCGTTTTAATAAGTGGCCAGATAAAAGGAAGCAAATGTTTCCTGATAATGTAAAATGTATTGCCCTGATATAACTGTGCCGCCTTTACAAATTCTCGTTCTTTTAAGGACAACACAGACGCCCGAATGAGTCTCATATATCCCGGCCATGTTAATAAACCTAATGTCCAGATGAGCTGCCAAGTACCGCCACCCGAAAAAGAAGCGACGATTAGAATAAGCAAGAGAGAAGGGAGGACCATCAGCATATTTGCTATAGAATTGAGCAGGGTGTCAAGTTTGGAGGAATAGCCAGCCAATAAGCCTAATATTGCACTTAATGTCGTACTAATGAGAGCAACAGCAAGTCCAATAAGTAATGTAGTTCGTGCTCCGTACACAAATTGACTAAATAAATCCTGCCCTAATTTATTGGTACCAAACCAGTTGACCTCTGAAGGAGCTGCCATGCTCTCCCCATCTATGGCAAAAGGTGTATGCGTCGCTATCATAGGACCAAAGATCGCAATGAATACAAAGATTACCAGAATGAAAAAACCAATTTTTTGCGACCGTTTCACTGCCCATCACCTCGCTTAGCTACCCGTATGCGAGGATCAAGCCATGGATAGATAATATCTGCGATCATATTAAGGAGAAGCACGAATACGGTCAAAAGTAAGAAGAGACCGTGTAATAGTGGATAATCTCGTGCCAATATCGCTTCCTGCAACAATTTACCTATGCCTGGATAGGAAAAGACGGTTTCCACCAATACAGAACCAGCGAGCAAGCCTCCGATTCGAATCACAATGATGGTTACAAGTGGTAACGCTGCATTACGCGCAACATGTCCTCTGACCACAGCCCGTTCACCAATTCCTTTTGCCGCAGCGAACTCGATAAATGGTTCATTGCGAACCCGAATAGATTCATTACGCATCAATAGGTAGATGCTAGCTAGGTTACCGATTGTAAGAGTGACAACCGGCAAAACAAGGTGTTTGCCAACATCAAGCACATGATCCAACCAATAATCGGATCGTAAAAATGCGGTTTCAGCACCTCCTAGAGGGAACCATTGCAAATTGGATGCAAGTAGAATCAAGAGAATCATCCCGATTAGAAATTCTGGGATTGCGCTAAGTCCCAGCATGGTTAAAAACAGACTGCGATCCGTCTTTCCCGGATAGCGCCATGCAGAGAATAGGCCAATAAGAATGCCGATGATCGTAGATAAAACTGTAGCAGCTCCTACGATTAATAGTGTCCATGGTAGACGTACCAGAATTACATCGAAAACCGGTGTTTTGTAATTGATTGACAACCCAAAGTCCAATGTGAATATACCTTTTACATATGTCAGGAATTGTACCCATAAGGAGTCGTTCAGGTTATAGTAAGTAAGCATTGCTTCTTTCTGTGCTTCCGATACGAAGATAGCCCCATCCTCGGTACCGCCCGTCAAAAAATCTGCCGGTCCCCCCGGCAATAACCGAGGGAGCCAGAAGTTAAGTAACAGTACAAAGACAAGTACCCCTACATACGTATAAATCTGCTTACTTTTTGACATCGATAAAGAACACCTTGTTATCCCAAAGTGGAATACCATCCGCTATACCACCGTAGGTATTCGTCCATCTATTGTATACATCTGGGTTGTACATAAAATAAAACGGGCGATGATAGAGCACTAAAGTTGGCAATTCTTCTGCCAGAATATCCTGCATCTTTCCAATAATTGCTTTACGTTTATCGAAATCCAATTCCTGCATTTGTTTAATTGCAAGGCGTTGGAAATCTTCGTTTTTCCACGTTTTTCCACGAGCCGCATACGTATTACTTGCTTGTCCCATGAACCATAGACGCAAATAGTCTGGATCACCACTTAAACCAATGTGACCTGTTATCGCCATATCATATTTATTTTCGCCCATAGCTGCAGTGAAAGCGGCAGAATCAACCTGTTGAATATTTAGTTCGATGCCAACCTTTTTCAGCATTTCCTGCATGACCTGCGATTCTTGTGAAGTAGAGGATACCATCACTTTTAGTTTCAGCAACTCGCGTATACCGTTTGCATTTTTTGTGTAACCTAGCTCGTCCAAAATACGTTCTGCTTTTGTAATGTTGTACTCGTATTGCTTCACGGAGTTGTTATACCACGGTGAATCAGGAGGAATAATTCCTGCATTACCTACAATAGGATCGCCACCTGTGATTTTTCGGGACATTTCTTCACGATCCAGGGCATAAGCTATCGCCTGACGCAAGCGTTTATCCTTTAGCTGAGGATGATCTAGATTAAACGTTATACGGAGCGCACTGCCAGTAGGATCACTTTGGATCATTTTAAAGCCTTGAGACAGCATATTTTCAACTTCTGAATAATTAACTGTATATCCAGCATCAATCTCCTTGTTCTGTAAGGAAAGAACCTTATTCGAGGAGTTTACATAAGCAACCTCTTTTACGAGAACCTCTCCCTTGAAATAATTAGGATTAGCTGCATATAAATATTGACCTGACTTCTCATCATACTGCTTCAATGTATACGGACCTGTTCCTACTAAGGCTGCATCATCTCGAAACTCCACAGGTTTATCGACTTTCTCCCATACATGCTTCGGAATAATCGGCACGATTCCAACCAGGTCACTCAGAAATGCTGCATATTTGTTCTTTATCGTAAACACTACGGTATAATCATCCGACTTCGTCACGGATTCAATGTGGCTAAAATCGCCAGTCCAGTTAAAAGGGAACTTTTTGTAATAATTGAAACTAAATACTACATCTTCAGCTGTAAACGGTTTTCCATCATGCCATGTAACATCTTGCTCTAATTTGAAGGTGTATGTAAGCTCATCTTTGGAAATTTCCCAAGATTTAGCTAACCAAGGAATAACTCCAGATTCATCCTTCCAAGTTAATGTGTCAAACAAGAAAGAGTTGCGTAAATACCCCCCTGGGCCAGATGGACTAAATGCAAACGGAGAAGGGTAACCGCTGTCTCCCCAAGTAAGGCGAACCAAATCGACAGATTCATCTGCTGTTGCGGTACCCGATTGCGTCACAGGTTTTGAGCTAGATTCGCCTGTATTGGCAGGGCTTGCACTGCAAGCAGATACAACTAGTGACAAACATAAAATTACTAGCAATAAAGAAGATTTCATGCGAGCTAACATATTCCATTTCTCCCTACTATTCGTTATATACTTCCTTCAGCTAACCATGGTAGAAACCCAGTAAGAAAACGCTCTGTCGCAGGCATAAAGTATGAACCATAATGATACTCAGGATCTAATGTAGTCATGATAAGCGTTCCAGGAGTGCTCACTTTATCGATGTACATAATTGCCCCATCGCCGTCCACTTCAATTAAGGTTTCGGCTCCAACAGGTGGGAAAAAGACACCATGGTAATGCCATGTTGCATCTAGTAAGTTTATATAACGGAATAGATCATGTTCTGGTTGGCGAAGAATAAGTCCACTCTTTGCATCCTTCTCAAGCCACCACCAAAAGTTAGTTGGTCTAAACTCCCAGTTATGACCAGGGAACCAGTTTTGTGACTGTGCGCCCAGCGCAACGATAGTGCCACCCCGGTTTACAACACCCATAATGATGTCCAGATTTTTACTCACCTGTCGTTGATGCAATTGTGATGGAACGATCAAAACATCAACATCATCGAGAGTGGTGGAGGAGAGTTCAGGCAGATAAACAATTTTATGTAAATATGCTTTATACTTCGGTTCATAAAATGTCCGGTGTTGATGAGAGTTACCGCTATATAGCACCGCTATCTTTCTCATGATGTTATTCTCCTTTTGCTAATTTGCTCATATTCCTCATACAACCAGGCTTTTAATTGAGTACCTATACGTCCAGATGTGTTTGATCGCATCGAATATCCAAGCAAATTGGAGCCTGAGTGAACCAAAATAGTCCCTTTAGTACTATAACGATCAATGTACGTAATCGGTTCTCCGCCTTCAAGCGTAAGCAGCACTTCAGCTTGATGAGGGATTGGATGATGTCCTCGAGCGAAAAATCCCGAAACCCCTTTGTTATACGTTAGATTATCAGCCTCGACTCCTTCAAAAATGGGGTGAGGATGATGGAAGTGAACATTGTAATCGCTATGATGATGAATGGTTTTAGGCACAAACAGCGATGCACCAGGCAACCAAGACAAGAATAAATTCCCACTGAACAACAAAATGTTGCCTTGATCAAGGAATTGTCTGATCTGTTCACTTTGCTGAAGCAAAAGATGCTGGTCAGCAAAACCATCGATTACAAGAATTTTATGAGGGGATAAATCATAGGAAGGCAAATCATAGATATCAATAACATAGGTATCAGGGTTCTCTTGTTCTTTACGAGTAGTCTGACTACCAAAGTATGTTCCGGAGTCCACAAATAAGAAGCTAGGAGTTTTCAGATCATGTGAGTAATGGTTGGTCATAATTACGTAAGCCTCCGGATATATAATAGTTCATCTAAGGGTAGCGACAGTGCCCGTTCGCATAGATCTATTTTTAATTGTTCATTAGCTTTAAACTCTGTCTCCGTAAAGGTTCCTTCACGACCTTTTTTTAAATAGTCATAAAATATTTTGGGCAGAAAGTTCTCTTTTAACATAACTTCAACAGCATCACCATTGCTAGCAGTAATCACAAAAGCATATGATTGCGGTCGGTAAGGATCATATTGTCCTTGTGGATAGGTAGTATCTACTTGATAGACTTGACGTGTAGACGCACGGGTTACAAATTCGAAAACGTCTCGAAAACCAGGTCCTGCATTCCCTGATAAGATGGAGATGTCTTTTCGATTTGGTACTGTGTCGCCATACAATTCCGAAAAAGCAGCTTGTAAGGTGCGAAACCCAACAGCAAGAGCCATTAGAGCGATGTTTCCATGATACTTTCGAACGTCTGAAAAATGAATTTCCAGAACCTCCTGGCGATCACGAATAAAAATGGTAGTCATAGTTTCATACTCCCCTCTATATGCGATATTGATAATCAATATCAGTTATGATATCATCTATGAGATTGATTATCAATAACATTTACAGCTTTGTTTTTTATAGTTAATTAATTTAACATTGTTTATGAAACGATTACAAAAAATCCCTCCACGATATGAGGAGGGATTTTGGGATCAGAATGGATATTTATTATTTCTTAAAAAGAATAGCCGAATTCTTCCATTAGGGAGAGCCACTTTTCTACACTTGAGCGGTTTTTCTTCTCTTTTGGAAGAACAATATAGGCGGGGCGTTTCGGAGGGACACTTCCAGAAATTTTTATCTCTTTGAGGGTACCATCAGCCAACCCTTTTTTGGCCATCGAGCGTGTGAACAGAGAGACACCTAATCCTTCCAAAACAAGATCGATAGCAAGCTGAGAGTTGTCTACTTGAAGTCGCGGGACGTAACTGGCAGGAAGCATTTTGGCGATCCATTCCGTAAAGGGAGATCCCCAGTTTACAAGAAGCAACGGTATTTTTTCCAAGTCATTTATATCAATTTCTCCTTCTTTACTAATCGGGTGATCGGGAGAACCCACGAGAAGAATCTCATCTTCAAAAAAAGGTATTACCTCGTAATTAGAAAGAGAAGGTGGTGTATAAACCATACCGATTTGAACGATTTGATCATGTAGTAATGTATTGATATCAGAAGAGTGTCCAGTTTTCGTACGAACAGCAATGGTAGGATAACGTAAGTGGTACTCTTTTAAAATCGGTTCCAGTACATAGGACCAAAGTGAAGCTACACCACCAATAGCTAGCCTGTCTTCATATGGCTGTAGAGCAGCTACTTCTTGTATACCAGCCTGGGCAAGTTTAATAATTCTTTCAGCATAAGGTAATAGAGCCATTCCGGCTTGAGTTATTTCTACATTTCGTTTATCTCTAATAAATAAGGGTTTGCCCACGCGTTCTTCTAGTTGCTTAATACGCATGGTTACCGTTGATTGGACCAGGTGGAGAATTTCTGCGGTTCGAGTAAAATTACGTGTTTGTGCCAACGTATAAAACGCTTTTAACTGATCGAAGTCCATGTGTATCGTCCTCTTATGTGTTTTTTTGATTACAGTGAGCAAAAAGAATCGTTTCTCAAATGAGAAGGCAATTTGTAATCTGATTATACAAATTATTGGGTAGAAGTGAAAGTGAGTGAACACCTAATGCGAGGGCTTCAAATCTTAAAAGTAACCCCAGGATCTGTAAAATGGTTACTTGTATTGTCTTTCTGTATGAATATGGGCTTTTATGCGCTTATCCCATATTTGACACTTTATCTTACAGGTAGCTTCGGTTGGGCACTTACTATGGCTGGTCTCTTACTAAGTGTTCGGCAATTTTCTCAACAGGGCATTGCTTTTATTGGTGGAATCATTGCCGACTTTGTGGGTTATAAGCTGACCATGGTTATTGGGATGTTGGTTAGGGGAATTGGTTTTGGGATGTTTGCCTATTGTACAGAAACATGGCAGTTTTTCGTTGCAGCGATTCTGTCGGGCTTAGGGGGATCATTATTTGAGCCTGCTCTGTCTGCGTCCTATGCAGTATTAACACCAGAACCTGTACGTAAAGAAGTGTTTGGGTTACGTAATGTACTCTCCAATGTGAGTGTTGTAGGATCACAAATTGTAGGTACTGCTCTGGCTTTAATGGACTTTTACTGGTTATCGCTATTTGCTGGTGGATTGTTCGTTTTATGTTCATTGTTGGGATTTTTATTTTTGCCACCTTTGCAGATGGAGACCAGACGTATTGGTGTTGTGGACAGTTTTTCCAGTGTATTAAAAGATAAACCCTTTCTTTTTTATACATTCGTACTGATTGGTCATTATTACATCTACATGCAATTATTTTTGGCGATACCACAATTCGTCGAGGATACTCTTCAAAGCAAGCAGTCCGTAGGGATTGTACTTTCTACGGTGTCGATTGTCATCATTTTCTTCCAGTTAAAAGTTCTTCATTTGCTGCGGAATTATACACAGCGTTTCACCATGATTGGACTGGGAACCCTGATTATGGGTTTCGGGCTATTCCTGTTTTCATTCTCTGACAGTCTATGGATGGTCATGATTGATGCTACGCTGTTTGCGATTGGAACTATGATATCAGTCCCTTATTTAATTGATATGGTTCCTCATTTTGCTCCTCGGGAAAGATTAGGTGCCTATTACGGATTTAATGGATATGCATTAGCAATTGGAGGTTCTATTGGAACCATGTTAGGTGGCTGGACGTACGACATTGGTTCTCAGAGGAATATGCCTTGGTTACCTTGGACGATTTGTCTGGTAGTTGGTATCTTTGTTGCCTGGAATATGTATCGGATTGAACAAAAATCTGCGTTGAAATCAGTTGTAACGCCATAACTTTTTTTTCTTGATTCACACGTACTCTATCTGGGTAAACTTGTCTAAACCTTTTACACATTTTTTTGAAACCATTTATGGTGTTCATTCGTAAGCATAGGTATAGGACATTCGTATAGGTTGCGAGTGGAAAGAGAGGGACATGATTGTGGAAGATCGTAAAAAGATTCGTCGACTACTTCTTTTGACAAGTACTTTCGGATTCGGGATTTTTTCGATGGTCGTTGTAACCGAGATCATTCGTATTTCTGTACAGTAAGGTAGAGTAAGAAGTAACACGTAGGGATTACAATCATTTGGTACACAAAAATAATCAGCAGAAGCAGAATCAAAAATGATATAGCATTATGAATAAAACGGCTACGATGAATGTTCATCGTGGCTTTTTGTTGTTTTAATGCATGTTCTGAAACCTCCGCGTAATACTTCACGAAATAGTGATGAGAGAAATAGTCCGAAAGAAAAGGGTTGACGAAAGACATGTAATTTGATAAAAATCTAATTAGATAATTATTAAATTAGATGAAAAGGAGTTCTCTTATGAAAATACCTCAAGGTGCTCAAACAGGATTGTGGAGGAACACTTCATTTCTATTTTTATTTTTTTCATCAATATCAAAAGGAATTGCTGATCAATTTGCTTCCATCGCGTTTGTATGGCTCCTTTTAGAATCAGGGGGAAATGCCACAAGTACATCACTTTTGTACTTGGCAAACATTCTACCCTTGATGGTTCTAGGCGTCTTTATCAGTCCGATGTTACATAAAGGAAAGTTATCATACTGGATGCTTTGTTCAGACGGAATAAGAGCCATTCTCGTAATCATATTGCCGGTTGTGGCATGGATCGGTACGCCACCAATTTGGTTGTTTTTCATATCAGCTTTTTTGCAGTCAACCTGTGGATCTATTTATGGACCGGCATCCGTTGCATTACTACCCAGAATAATCCAAAAGGAAGCTTTGCAAGAGGCGAATGCTTTGCTCCAGTCTGCTAATCAATCTGTGCGACTACTTGGATTAGCCAGCGCAGGTGTTGTTGTTACCCTATTTTCAACGAAGATTGCCTTAAGTATCACGGCTTTATTATTTTTGGTATCAGCGGGATTGTTAGTAGGAGTTAAGGAACAACGAAATGAGGGTGAAGAGTGTGAAAACGAAGAGAAGTCTACTCTTGTTTCCAAACGAAAACCACTTGTCATTGAGGTCAGGAACTATTTTAGTAAAGTTAGAAAAAGTTTTTCCCTCTTATCGGAATACAGAGCAATAAGAGACATGGCCATCTTTTTTGCATTTCAAAACGTAGGTGTTATTCCTATCTTTACTTTACTAGCAATCATTGTTAAGGAAGATATGAATGGTACAGCAGCAATGTTAACGACTTTACAGATTTTACAAGCTTTGGGGGGCGTACTGATAGGGTTACTTCTTAGTAAGTGGAAAATTAAAAGACAAGGTCTGTTTTTCTTAGGTATTGCTTTTGTAGAAAGTCTTGTACTTTGTTTTTATGGTCTGGGACCAGGGATGATAGGAGCCGCCATCCTTAGTCTAGTGTTTGGAATGACAATAACAGCAGCTAATCTTCCCGAGATTATCATTATCCAGAGTACCGTGAAGGAGGAGCATCAGGCACAGGTTTTTTCGCTAGTTTCTGCAATTAGTTGCCTGTTTTTACCTTTGACGAGTCTTCTGATTGGGCCACTAGCTGACATGTATGGTAGCTTGCAGGTTGTATTTTGGGGAGGCACAGTTGCATTGTTGTGTACGATACTTGCATATGTTTTGACACCACTCAGAAAAGTAGTTGTATCAACATAAATGTGTTTGAAACTATTTGATGTAATATTTTCCAGGTTGAAAACATAGTAATAAGTAAAGAAGAAAATAGTGGCTGTAATAAAAGGTAGTATAAATTTTTTTCGACAAAGTAGAAAGAGATGTGGATAAATGTTTGCGTATAATCCACACCTAAATAAATGGCTTTTTGTGATTTGTTCACAAGATTCCCACAGTGTACCCACAGGATGTCCACAAGTCCTGTGGATATCGGAACGGTTGTTCGATTGTTGAGAAACTGATACAATACAAATCAGAACAAAAAGGAGGTGACAAATCGGTGGGATACTTAACTGACTCAATGTTAATTGAGGTATATCAACGTGCTGTCGACCTTCATTTAGAACAAGACTTTATTCAATTGTTACAAGCTGAAATGATGAGACGTGAATTATCTTATTAGTTTCAGTGTTTCATTCGCGCTTAGATAAAAAATAGAGAAAAAAACGGGCTAAAGACAAAAGCCATCTTCCGCTTGGAAGGTGGCTTTTGTCTGGATACAATTACTTAATTTCGAAAGCAGTAATAGAATCTATCGGAGGTTTTTCCTCGTTAAGCTCTTCTACAAAGTATAGAAGAACAGGACCATTCTCCTTAATAGGGCGACCGTCCTTTGCAAATTGCAAGATAATTGAGGCTGCTTTTTCGATGGGGAAGGTAAGTGTAGGTTTGTTTTCCCGATGAATCAATAGCTGCGTTGCTTCTGGATAAGGCTCTGCATTGCTTAAAAAAGGTAAGAATTGAACCGCATAATCACCCTCTAATACTTTTCGCTCCTCCGCAAGTGTTTTTCGTTCACTTGGCGGGGTTGCTCCCTCGCTTATTTCTTTGTCCCAATGGGCACCTGCTGCCTTTATATACTGAGTAGCTGATGTTTCTTGCTGTTTGATATATTGAGAAAAGGCTGATAGTTCAAATTTCCGATCATCAAATACCCAAACGGTTGGATCGATTGTAATAGGAAATTGGACTGCCCCGCGTACTACGATGACTTCTTCCATGAGCTATAGACTTCCTTTCTATGCTGATTGCTTGTATCGTTATTGTATCTCAGCGGATGTGAAACAGGCAATCATTGAGGTTTTTTGCCAGTTAAACCTGTATAAGGAGGTTAATCCCCTTTTCAAATGGACATTTATGACGTACTATGTAAATAGGGTAAGGACGTGTCCAAACGGAGGGATAGTTTTGACAGACGATAAAAAAATAGAGATCCAAGAAAAAGCATTGATGCTTCTGCAGGCTGATGCAGAAAAAATATATAAGCTCATCGATGTTCAAATGGAGAATTTGACAATGCCCCAATGCCCTCTTTATGAAGAGGTACTGGATACGCAAATGTTCGGATTATCACGTGAGATCGAATTTGCTGTAAGACTTGGTGTTCTGAAAGAGGAGGATGGCCGATCCATCCTAGAAGAACTGGAACACAAGCTAGAGGATTTACATGAGCTTTTTAACCAAAACAAATAAAACTCGCCGGGACTTTAGTTCCCTGGCGAGTTTTATATTTACAGATAAGAATTTTTAAAAATTCTTATCTGCATAAGTGCAACTAAGCCTTTGCCTGCGCCAAAGGCTTGGCAAAGTCAAGTTTTCTAATCTTCTTAATCATAAAAGAAGGCCGTACCGAGTATCAGATAGACAATTAACAGTAATACGCCTTCATACCAGTTGGTGGAGCCATCCTTGGAGATTGAAATAGCAATAAATGTAGAGACTGCAATTGCTGTTAATTCAGGAAGTGTAAATACAATATCCATCGGGGAACCAAACAGTAAGCTGAGCAAGACGAGCGTAGGTGCTACGAATAAGGCGATCTGCAAACTGGAGCCGACGGCAATTTCAACAGCTGCTCCAATTCTGCCTTTCATAGCGAGTAGGACGGCAGCGCTATGTTCGGCAGCATTACCAATAATGGCAATCACAAAAGCCCCAACAAACAACTCTGACCAGCCTAGACTGTCAGAAACGACTTCAATATTGTGTACAAGCCACTCTGAGACCATCGCTACAAAAATTGTCGCTACGACCAACATGATAATAGATATTCCTTTGGACCAGACAGCTTCGGTATCATGTTGTTCGATATCGCTCAGAAATGCCTTGTGCGTAATCATGGAGAAGACGAGCCATAGTATGTAAGCAATAATTAATAAGACTGCAATAACAATGGATAACGTGTTGATCTCCTCATGAGGCAACTCAAACATAAACATAGCAGGAATGAATAAGGCTACCAGAGCTAAGGTCATTAAAGAAGCATTATGACCTGCTAATTGACTGTTAAACTTTTGCTCTTTATACCGTAATCCACCAAGAAATACGCTTAAACCAAGGACAAGCAGCATATTTCCGATAATGGAACCGGTAATAGAAGCTTTGACCATATCAAATAACCCTTCTTTCACAAGGAAAAAGGCAATTATTAGTTCTGCCGCATTACCAAATGTGGCGTTAAGAAAACCTCCGATGCGATCACCCGAATAGTGAGCGACGCTTTCCGTTGCTTTTCCGAGAAAAGAAGCAAGAAAGATAATGGCAACCGATGCCGTGATAAATTGCAGCATGGCGCTTGTGCTGAAAAAATGCATGCTTGCTGCTAATAAAAACGAGCCAGCAACCATTCCGTAATACAAATACTTATTTTTCACTCTGTTCACCTCACGATACGAAAAGTAACATGTGATTGGGCAAGAAAAAACATGATGAATAGAAGGCAACCATCACAGGTAAGCTAATGGTAAAACTTATGTAATCAGGAGGTAACTATGTCTAACCCATATTGTTGTCCTGTATGCAAAACTAATCGTATGCGTTTCAATATTATTCAACAAGAGCCACAGTATGTGAAACTACATCCTCAATCAGGCGAGCGTATGCAAGTGTTGGAGAGAGATGAACTAGACGCTTTCCACCAACCGTATAAAGGTGATAACTATATGATTCAGTGCGGAGTTTGTGGAACCATAGAACGAGAAGAGCGCTTTGTAAAAATGGCACAGCATACAAACCGTCCTGGCTGATTTGTAGAACAATAAAAGTGTAACCTGGTGATTCCATTAATGATCACCAGGTTTTTTTCTGTGAAAAACGTCTCGACGTTTTACATAAAATTGGATGTGACCGCTTGCGGTCCAACAAAACGGTCATGACCGTTTTGTGAGAATTTATTGTTTCAATTAAGCTGTCATCTACAAAAAATATGCTTCCCGATTTTTTTAATCTGTGGTCTGCTCCAGATCCAGGCAGATGTAGCTGTGTCTGGATTGAAATAATAAAGTGCTCCTTCGCTAGGGTCCCAGCCTTTTAGCGCATCCTGGACAGCCTTTTTAGCCGTTTCATTTGGTGTTAAATTGATTTGTCCATCAGCTACCGCGGTAAAAGCACGTGGTTCATATATGACTGCAGTAGGTGAATTAGGGAAGGAGGGGCTTTTCGTCCGATTTAATATGACGGCAGCAACAGCGACTTGCCCTGTATAAGGTTCTCCACGTGCTTCCCCGTATACGGCATTCGCCATTATTTTCAGGTCATTGCTGGAATACCCGCCAGCTGGTTTTTCCACGGTGGCTCCGGGATTTCCGGTACTGGTTGACGGTTTATAGGTACCCATTACGTAGTGTTTTGTAGCGTTGTACAATCGTACCTTTGTCGTGTCATCTAAAACACCTGTTACTTTCATGCCAAACAAGTACTGAAAATCTTTAACAGCACGTTCTGTCTGCCAACCAAAAATTGAATCGATTGGTCCTTTGTAATAGCCGATAAAAGTAAGTCGCTCTTGTAACTCTCTCACATCGGTGCCTCTCGAACCATTTTTGTAAGTGGGGCCCATTGTAAAAGCGTTCGTTATGGCAGGATTCATGCTAAAGGTGGAGAGGAGTAATACAGCTGTAATAATCCCTAGAATCAAACTCATATGCTTTTTCATAGTATGTATGCCTCCGTCGATTGTTGTTAGCAAGGATAGTGTATCCAGTTTTAGAATATTTACGTATTCAAATGATGTTAAGAAATGGGACAAAAACACATAAAACTTTATAGATACACCTAATTTCTTGTTTCAAAGAAGCTTGTTAACCCGTTATAATAAGGGAAAAACGACAGTATCCCACAAAAGATCCAAGTCACTACGTACATAAATAATTTGGTTGAAAAAAGGCTGTGGGATACACTACAGGTAAATAGCTACCCTGACATATCACCAAGAGTATTTGTTTCCTATGTTTCAATATATTCACTTACGTGCAACGAAAGTCTTGCTGATGCTTGCACAAGTATCTTGACAAAACCTAGTTTTCTAATAAGGAGGCGGTAGGTATGGAAATAGTCAGAGATCAGATAAGAGTTGCGGATCATGTTGTAGCAGTGATTGCCGGAGTAGCCGCGCAAGAGATTCATAATGTGTTAGTCGGTGGAAGCGCTTCATTTTATGAGGAATGGACAAAACGACTAAGTGGAAAGCCTATTGCCAAAGGAATCTATGTAGATGTTAGCCAAGAAGGTGCAGATATTACCATGATGATTTCTGTTAAGTATGGTACCATCATTAATACTACATGCCGGCTATTACAAGAAAAGGTGAAGCAATCTGTTGAATACTTTACGGGGATTCACGTACGTAGGATAGATGTGCAGGTAGCAGGTCTTACTATAGAATAAATCGAGAAAAAAGGCGCTTCTGCCCGGCATTGTACCTAGACAGAAACGCCTTTTTAGTTTAACTGTATCAGAAACTATAAATTTACAGAGTCATTTCTTGATGGATCGCTTACGTATTGGAGTGCTTTTGCCTGTTAACTTCCCGTGAGACGCTTAACAAAATACCTATACTCGTCATAGAGATGAGTAGGGAAGAACCACCGTAGCTGATAAATGGCAACGTAACTCCCGTCATTGGGATGGCTCCAGTTACACCCCCAATATTAATCATTGCTTGGAGGGCAAGCATACTTACAATACCAATCCCTGCTAAACTGGCAAATGTGTCTGCACAACGCAGGCTAATTTGTAAGCCTCTAAGTAATAGACCCAGATAAACCAACAGGAACAAGGCTGTAAATATAAACCCTAGCTCTTCTGCAATTACAGAAAAAATGAAATCTGTATATGCTTCAGGCAAATACAAATACTTTTGCAGACTCTGACCAAATCCAGCACCAGTACCACCACCACGGGCGATGGCAAGTAAAGATTGAACTAATTGGAAGCCAGTGTCAAGTGGATCTTTCCAAGGATCGGAATAAGTTGTAAGTCTTGCTAAGGCATGTGGTTTGATCAAAATATATGTTCCGATAAACAGTACCGCTGGAGGTACAATAAGAATCAAAAGCTGTTTGATTCTGGCTCCACCTGCAATAATGATAATCATGGCTGTTCCAAGAACGATCGCAGCAGTTCCTAAGTCAGGTTGGAAGAGGATCAGAATAAAAAATATACCTGTCACCATTAATGGTGGAATTAAGCCTGACTTCAGATCACGGAACTTGTCCCCTTTTTTGGAAACGAGAGCAGAAAGATAAATAATGATCCCTAATTTGGCTACTTCTGAAGGTTGTAAGTTCATAAATCCAATGTCAATCCAAGAGTGAGCTCCATTGATCTCTATGGATACGCCTGGAATATATAACAATAACAACAGGAAAACACTAACGAAGGCAATCATGAGAAAGTGCTTCTTATAGAAGGAGAACGGAATATTCATTGTAAACAGCATAATAATGAAGCCCAGAATAGCAAAGATTAGCTGTTTTTTAACGAAATAGAGAGCGTCCCCTCCACAGTAACTACAGCCCTTGTATGTATAGTCGGTGGTACCGGCGAAGATAGAGCTGGCGTTCATTACCATCGTAATCCCAAAGCCTACAAGCAATACAGTTAGGAAAAGCAGGAGAAAGTCTGGAAGTCCGCGTTTTTTCATAGTTGTAGTATTCTCACCCCGCAGAAACGAAACAGAGAGGTAAATTTTCCGCTCCTCTCTGTTTGCGTAAAAATAATAATTTGTACTATTGCGCTAATTTTTCTTTTAGGCTTTGCAGTTGTTGTTTTGCTTTAGATACCACTTGATCTGGCATTGGAGAATCGTAATCCATACCGTGTGGGAAGAGATGCTTGCCGATGAATGGCTCGTCCAATTTTAATACAGCGTCAGGGTCTTCGATTTTACCTTCCTGACAATGACCTTGGACACGCAGATAATAAGTATTTCCTTTATCAGTGATCATATAATCGTAAGTTGAATGGTGGTAATCCCAAGCAAAACGGGTAAAACCAACGCTTTCAAATGCTAAATCTAATTCTTCAAGCGTAGATTGTTGACCGCCAATTCCCGACTCTTTGAGAAGCATTCTGCCTTCCTCCTTTGCAATATTCACCCTCTAATGATAGTAGGTTTTTCCTGTTTGTGCAATCTAAGAATAGTAAAAAATGCTAACGATTGCATGAACATGTAAATTGTAGGGGAAACTAACGTTCGAACGAGAGTAAAAGGAGGAATGATGAATGGCTGCACGAAACCTACGAGAGATCATGACACAAAATCTAGCTACTGTTACATTATTAGACAATGTTTATGAAGTAGCAGTAAAAATGAAGAACTGGGATGTAGGTGTTATTCCTGTTGTTAATGAGCAGGATGATGTCATTGGGATTATTACTGACCGTGACATCGTTATCCGTGGTTTGGCGGAAAAGAAAGAAGGATCTGCTAAGGTAGAAGATGTAATGAGTAAGGATGTCATTCTGGGTTCTCCAGAAATGAAAGCAGATGAAGCAGCAAAAATTATGGCTAAACACCAGATTAGACGACTACCAGTAGTGGACAATGGAAAGTTAGTTGGGATCGTAGCAATTGGTGATCTGGCTGTTCGCAATCAGCTTGAAACGGAAGCTGGGGAAGCACTGGCAGAAATCTCCGAAACACCATCTCGTCATTAAAAGAGCGCCTTCGTGTGCTCTTTTTTCTTACTGTATCAGAAAGAATAAACTTTGGAGCTTCTCATCCTGATACGCATAAAAACATCCGCTAAGGAAGGACCAGCTTCTTCGAAAATACTTCGATAGAAGTTTTTCTTATATGTTGGTGGTATGAAAATAAAGGAGGTTGAAAAGAAGGCTTGTATAGCCACTTTTCAACCTCTTTTAATTAGAATCCCTTATATTGTGGTTCCTCTTGTTCCAACTGTTGAACACGCGATTCTAATTGAGTAATAATAGATTGCGTTTGCTGTGCAGATTGGGTAAACATTTGTTTTGCTTGTTTATTTTGTGTACTAATCGCAAAGGTTTCTAAGCTAGCCTGAGCACTTTTTAAGCCAGCTAATGTTTGCTTTACTGATGAAGCTACTGTCATTGATATCACCTCCGCGTATAGTATGCCTCTAACCTCTTGGTTTAAAAACAAGTGCGCCCAAAAAACCAAAAATAATTGCAGCAGAGATACCAGCGCTTGTTACTTCAAAGATACCTGTAATGATTCCGATAATCCCATCACTTTGCATCTCTGCCATAGCTCCATGTACAAGGGCATTCCCAAAACTTGTAATGGGAACGGTTGCACCAGCTCCTGCCCATTTTATTAATGGTTCATACCAACCGAGTCCATCCAAAATGGCTCCAGTTACCACCAATGTGGACATCGTATGAGCAGGTGTTAGTTTACCTACATCCATCAGCAATTGTCCAATGACACAAATAATGCCACCAACAATAAACGCCCAAATAAAAATACTCATTCATTTACTCCTCTCTCAATAGCTACAGCATGTGCTATACAAGGAATACTCTCGTTTTGTTGAAAGCTGATTGGTGAAAGCAAGGCGCCTGTTGCTACTACCAAAATCCGATTCCATTCGCCTTTAAGCAATCGATTTAGTAAATGGCCGTATGTAACGGTAGCACAGCAGGCACAACCACTACCTCCTGATAAAACCTCTTGATGGTCGTCATAAATGAGAAGACCACAATCCGTAAAAGCTTCTTCACGTATTGAAAACCCGTGCTTCTTCAATAATTTTGTCGCAATTTGATGTCCCACTTTTCCAAGATCACCAGTTGCAATCAAATCGTAATAGTCTGGCCCAATTCGCATATCTCGAAAGTGTGATTGAATCGTATCTACAGCAGCAGGCGCCATAGCAGCACCCATATTAAAGGGATCAGTTAACCCCATATCAACGACTCTTCCAATGGTAGCCGATGTTATTTTAGGACCAGTTCCATTGGGGGCAACAACGGCAGCGGCTGCTCCAGTTACAGTCCACTGGGCAGTTGGGGGCTTTTGTGAACCATATTCTGTTGGATAACGATACTGTTTTTCTGCTGTTGCATTATGGCTGCATGTACCCGTTAAGACATACTTAGCCGATTGGCTATCTATCAACTGAGCAGCAAGTGCTAATCCTTCCATAGATGTTGAACAAGCTCCGAACACTCCAAGATAGGGACTTCCAATTGTGCGTGCAGCAAAGCTTGATGAGATGATTTGATTCATTAAGTCTCCAGTTATGAGATAATTTATATCTCCTTTTTGTAATTGTGCTTTTTCCACTGCCCGGTTACATGCCTCTTCTAGCATGACTTTCTCTGCTTTTTCAAAACTATCTTGTCCCAACCAGATATCACTGTGGAGAATATCAAAATCATTGGCGATTTTTCCCTGTGCCTCAAATGGTCCTCCAATTGTTCCTGTGGATAAAATGGTTGGTTTGCTTGGAAAGACCCAGGATTGATGTCCCTTTAGCATCTTATGAACCTCCTAAAGCAGTGAATAACCATTTAATAAGTGCGATGAAAAATGCAGCAACCACACCGAAAACGATTACGGAACCCGCCAATTTAAACATTTTGCCACCAACTCCGAGTACATACCCTTCACTTTTATGCTCAATGGCAGCAGAAGCAATAGAATTTGCGAAACCAGTAACGGGAACAGCAGTTCCAGCTCCTCCAAATTGCCCCAGTTTGTCATAAACTCCAAAACCAGTCAGAAGAACCGAAATGAAAATAAGCACAGCTACGGTTGGGTCTCCTGCAGTTTTTTCATCAAAGTGGAAAAAGTGAATGAAGAAGGTTTGAATGAATTGACCTAATAAACAAATCAAACCGCCAACCCAAAATGCTCTGATGCAATTTTTCAGAACGGGTCTAGGTGGTTCCATTTTTTTTGCAAATGCTTGGTATTCGATTTGAGTTGCTGTCAGTTTTTTATTTTTTTTAGCCATCTTATACTCCTTCTGCTCTCGTATAGGGTTATATTAATTTTGGAATATAAAACCAATTTTTATACCCTGCCCTCATATATAAAAAAACTCAAAGTTACACAATCTAATAGGCATAGTATTGTAAGAACGAGCGAGGAGAGGATTTTATTGCCTGGAATATGGGAAATTTTTCTTAGATCAATATTTACGCTTTTTTCTTTATTGTTCTTAACACGCATTATGGGAAAACGACAACTTGCCCAAGCTACTTTTTTTGAATATGTTGTAGGAGTGACAATTGGCTCCATTGCAGGATTTATTTCCACTGATATTGAATCTAATTTCTTCCATGGGTTTATCAGCATGCTTATTTGGGCTCTTGTTCCGTTTCTTCTTAGTTATCTATCGCTAAAAAGTAAAGTGGTAAACGATCTGGTTGAAGGAAATGCTCGAATCCTTATAAAAGATGGAAAAATTATGGAGGACAATTTAAAAAAAGAGAATCTCAATGGAGAAGAATTATTAGAACAACTACGTCTTAAAAATGTATTTTCTGTGGCTGATGTCGAGTTTGCAGTACTAGAGCAAAACGGTCATTTGAGTGTGATGTTAAAAAAAGAAAATCAACCACTGACACCAAAAGATTTGAATATCAAACCTGCACCAATCAAAGAACCGCAAACAGTTATTTTGGATGGAAATGTTATGCTAGAGCCTTTGGCTACTACAGGCTTGTCCAAAAGGTGGCTCTTTACGACGTTACATAAAATGGGAATCCCGATAGACAACGTATATATGGGGCAAGTAGATAGTTATGGGCAATTGCATGTAGATTTATATGATGATCAAATTACTGTGCCGATTCCACAAGAAAAACCATTAGCATTATCTGTTTTGAAAAAGTGTCAAGCAGACTTGGAAATGTTTTCATTAGAAACGAAAAATACTTCAGCAAAAAAGGATTATGAAAAGAGCTCGAAACAATTAAAGCAAATTGTAGAAGGGTTAACGCCTTTTTTACAAAATTAATGATAAGCAGTCCTCACATGTATTTTTGATATCCCCATTAAGTAGAGAATAAAGTTGGTTCTTTGTTCTCTACTTAATGGGGATATCTCCAGTTGTGAGGCTATTACTCAGACTTTACTTCTTCTAGTACGACCATTGCCCAAGGTTTTTGTTCTGTAGGAAATTTTCTGGGGTCATCAGGTCAAGCTATTTATTTTACATAAAAGTAACGGGGTAGTCTGCGCCGTAATCGTAATGATCAGGGGCATTAGACGAGGAGGCTTTCCGACTATTCTTAAATCGGGTTTCTTAATCTTTAGACTTGACGTGTGCATGCTCATGCATATATTATATGTACAGGTGGTGAGGTAAATATGAGTAGAGATGAAGAGCTTAATTGTTCAAACGAAATTAATAATGCTATTGATTTTGACTTTTATAAAACATTATTTGATCCTGTTAGAATTGAAATTATTAAATATTTGGCAATTTATGGGGCGAAAAATATAACGGAAATTGCTGAAAATCTCCCACAGGATAGATCGGTTATTTCAAGGCATTTAGATTTAATGTATAGGTTTGAAATTGTTTCAAAAACAAAAATAGGTAGAAATATTTACTACGAAGTAAATAGCCAAATGATATTTGATAAGTTTAAATTAACGACTGATCAATTAGAAAAACTCTTAAATAGTTGCTAACTTTGAGTTTTTTTGCTCAATATATGCAAATGTGTGCACTATTGCATATTTAATAACCGCCTAAATTAAAAGTTAAAGGAGAAAAAAGTATGAAAACGATAGTATATGTTCATCCATGGAATGGAAGTTATAATCATGCAATTTTATCTAAAGTAGTAGAAACATGTAAGGAAAGAAATCAACAGTTTCAAATTATTGATTTGTACCAAGATGATTTTGATCCAATTTATCATGCAAGTGAATTGAAATTATATTCAAAGGGTAAGTATGAAAATGAATTAGTGGGTAAGTATCAGTCAATGTTAAAGTCTAGTAGCGAGGTAATTTTTATATTTCCAATCTGGTGGTATAATGTTCCAGCTATATTAAAGGGATTCCTAGATAAAGTACTTCTTAAAAATTTTGCTTATATTGAAAATAAGAATGGAACAATGAAAGGGCTGCTAACGAATATCCAGTCAGTAAAAGTTATCACAACCGGTCAAGCTCCTAAATGGTATATTCAATTTGTTGCAGGAAATGGTATAAAAAAATCTTTTATTAAAGCTACATTGAAAGCTGTAGGAATGAAAAACATTCAATGGTTACATTGTGGATATGTATCTACAGGTAAGAATGAAAACCGGGTGAAATTTTTAATTTCATTACCTACCAAACTATAAATATATATTTCTTTAGAAAATATTTATTTGATTTGCAAAAGTGTCTGACACAGGTGATCAACAATTTTAAAAATTAGCAAATCTAATGAAAAGAGAGTTAATTGATAAAGAAAAACTTGGAAAAGTAACCGGGGAAGGATTCTACAAATATCCCAACCCCAATTTTATGAACCCCAGTTTTTTAGAGGGTTGATGGAAGGGAAAATTGAAAAATTGGCTTAAGTTCAATAAATCACTTTAGTTGTTGCTTATTTATATGATAATTATACTTAAGAAGTAAAGTTATTTAGAAGGGGTGGTAGGATGAGTAAGAACTTTATTATATTTGGAGCAAGCCAAGGGCTAGGCGATGCATTTGTAAAAGGCTTACCTACTGAGGGAGATACAGTATGGGTGGTGTCACGCACACGACCAAGTAGTTTAGATATAAATGATGGCGTAAATCGTAAATGGCTCACAATTGATTTATCTAGTCAACAACAAATTCCTTCTTTAAAAGAAACTTTAAAAGACATTGCTATTGATGTATTAATTTATAATGTCGGAGTATGGGAAAAGCGTGGTTTTGAAGATGACTATACATTTGATAAGGATGAAGTTGAAGATATTTCGAACTTAATCAATATTAATTTAACTTCCACTATTACTTATATTCAGGCGCTTTTACCTAATTTAAGACAGGCGAAAAACGGAAAAATTATTTTAATTGGTTCAACAGCAGGTTTAGATCATACGAACAATGCACAAGTTTCGTTTGTCACATCTAAATTTGGCATACGTGGTATTACAAATGCTTTACGTGAGCATGTGAGAAAAGATAAGATCTCAGTAACGTGTATTAATCCAGGAGAGCTTGCTGCTGAAGTACCTTATGAAGAAGGTGCAGAAAAGGCAATTACATTGTATGAAGGTACACGTATTCCTGTACAAGACATTGTAGCCATTGTCCAATGCGTTATTAATTTATCGCCTGTTTCATGTGTAAAGGAAATTAATATTCCTGCCATAACAGATTTGAATGCATGATTGTATAGCATAGGAATAGAGTTTTTCGGTATATTATAAAAATTAATTATTGGTATAAAATATAGCTCGCATTTTGATGAATCCTTTTCAAAATGCGAGCTATTTTATATCTCTAGAATCAATGTTTGCAGCTACCTTTTAATCAATCTTTTTTTAAAGTTACAAATAATGAAAATTAGTTATAAAACAGTGATAGGGGTTAGCTCAATATAATCGTCCACTTAACCATTCAAAATTATGATATAGCTTGAAATCAACATTATTTAAAAAACTTTTCATAAAACTTAAATCTAGAGCTATCAAAAAGAGTACTACAAAATTTTTTGAAAAATCTTGAGTTTGTTAAAAGAATCAATTATTATTTACTTACCGGTCGGTAAAAAGGGGCGATAGAAAAATGAGTAATAAAGTAGACATGTATAATCTTATTGTAGAAACAGCATACAAGATGTTTTCTAAAAATGGTTTTGAAAAAACAAGTTTATCAATGATTGCTAAAGAAGTAGGAATCTCGAAGCCCGCTATTTATTATTATTTTGATTCTAAAGAAAAATTAATCGACGTTATTTTTGTGGGAATTTGTAAAAAAATTGAACTAAAATTTACTTTTACATTTGAAAATATAGATGCTAAAGGCTTTAAACAATTTATGTTATCGATTGGTTATCAAATGATAGAAGATCAGGAGAATGATAAATACTTTAATAAGATCTTTAATGAATATATTTTATTAGCTACTCGAAATGAAAAGTATCTAAATCGGTTGTATGAGATTCAAAAAGGATTTTTAAAGAGCTATTATGACTTAGTGAATTATGGAGTGAAAATTGGTGCAGTTGAAGATAAGAATATAGAGTTAAAAGCTCATATGCTTGTGATGGTTATTGATAATATTAGTAACTTTATAATGACTGGATTCCCATTAGATTATAGAGGCATATGGAAAGAAGCTATTAATAGTGTTATTAAGGAGGAACAATATGACCAAACACTCACAATCTAAACGTATTGAAGGGTTAGATTTTGCTAGAGCCTTGGCTATGTTTGGAATGCTTATTGTTAACTATACAATTATTATGGGAGCGGGAGGAAATGGACCAGATTGGCTTGTATGGTTTACTGAACTTTTTGAAGGAAGAGCATCAGCCACTTTTGTAATGTTGGCGGGTATCGGAGTTACTTTAATGACAAGAAAAGCTAGAAATGGAGGTTCTCTTTCTTTTATTAGAGAAAATAGGATGAAATTATGGAAACGTTCAGCTTTTCTATTTATTCTAGGATTACTTTTATACGTGACAGGTTGGACTGGGGATATACTACATTATTATGGTGCTTATATGCTAATGGCATCTTTTCTAATAGTAGCTTCTACAAAGCTTATTGCCATATTATCTAGTCTCTTTTTATTAATTTCGCAATTCTTACAAGTGACAATTGATTATATGAAAGGATGGTACCCTGAACAACCATTTATGGAATATCTTGATTTCTGGACCATAGAAGGTTTTATAAGAAATCTTTTGTTTAATGGGTATCATCCAGTATTCCCTTGGATATGTTTCTTTCTGCTGGGAATGATCCTTGGCAGACTTGATTTATCTAAGAAAGTTGTAAGAAACAAAATGTTGTTTATTTCTTTATTTTTACTAATAACAACGGAGTTACTTTCAAAAGTTTTATTTCGACTATCCCTGTCAATATTAGATGTAAATAGTGCAGAATTTCTGTTTCAAACTGGGCCAATTCCCCCAAACATCTTTTATATTTTATCTAATTCCTCTTTCGCGATAATTGTCATAGTTTCTTCTATTTATATCGCAGAAAAGTTCGCTGGACATTGGTTTACAAAATCACTTATTAAAACAGGACAATTAACATTAACTCACTATGTAAACCATGTATTCATCGGTATTGGCATATTAGTTTTATTAAATAGATTAGAAAATCAAACGTTAGCATTTTCACTAATATTCACTATACTGTTTTTTGTGGCGAGTATTTTATTTTCTCTTTTTTGGAGTAGTAAATTTAAAAGAGGACCAATTGAATGGATTATGAGAAAAATAGCAAATTAAAAATTGAGTAATGGACTAAAATGGAAATAATCCAATTCTGATTATCATCTACAACTTTTATAATCATTAGATACAAATCAAGCACAAATACAGGATAGGGATAACTAGGAGATAAAAAAGTTTCCGAAGCGAGATTTCATATTTTGCAACCGGCCTCCATTTCCAAGGTTAATGAGCACATGCACTTCTATCTTTTGGCTACTATATCTGTTTAAATATGATTGGCAGGAAAAAAATCCATTGGAAATATTTACATTATACAAAAAAGGAAGGAAAGTGCTGTACCTATGTATAAAGTTGGGGTCGTGGGACCACTGCCCTCAGTTGAACGAATAGTAGGGGTAGCCAAGGAATTTGCCGAAGAAATACAGTTTATACCATATCCATATAATGATGCTCGCGAGACGGAGAACATTGTCTTTTCACATAAGAACGAGGTCATGATATGGCTGTTTTCTGGTCAAGTGCCTTATTTAATAGCAAAAAAAACGCTGGGTAGCGATGAGAATCTACAGTTTATCCCACATACAGGTTCTAGTCTGTATAAATGCTTTTTACATATGGCTTATTACCAGCAGAAACTGTTAGAACGAGTTTCCGTTGATATGGTCCAATCAGAGGATGTGGAAGAGGCATTAGCGGAACTTGGTATACCTACAAGTGAGATATATGTAAAAAAATATGATGATTATACAGAATATCAAGAATTGCTCAACTTTCATTTAGACCTGTGGAAAGCAGGAAAAACAGAGGCAGCTTTTACTTGTTATCAAGCTACATTTCTCACATTACAAGAAAAAGGAATTCCTTCTTACTGGATATCCCCAACGCGCATGGTTATTAGACAAAATCTGGTCTTAATTGCTGAAAAATTCAAAACTTCCTATTTTAAGGATATGCAAATTGGTCTTGGGATAATTGAAATAGAAGATTTTGATAAAGTAATCGATCGGGCAAAAACACCGTATCATCTCCAGTATCTAGAATTGAAAGTGAAGGAATCATTATTAAAATTGTGTGAACGGGTAGATGGCTCTCTTTTAGAGAAGGGAAACGGCAGATATGCCATATTTAGTACGCGTGGCGCGATGGAGCGAGAATTACAAGGGTTCACCGCCACGGCCAGATTGCTATCCTTGGATGTAGAAGGAAGAGTAGCAGTAGGGATAGGTTATGGCCAGACGGTATTTGCTGCTGAAAACCATGGAAGACGTGCTGTTCAGTATGCAAAGGAAAGAAATGATTACGATATTGTCATTGTGCAGGAAAATGGAGTAATCCAGGATAGTACATCGGGACATGTACCATTCTCCTACTCATCACGTTCTGATGATCAGAACTTGTTGGAAGCATTAAAAAAAGCAAATGTAAGTATCAAAACCTATAACAAAATGGAGGCTCTGGCAGAAAAAATGAACTGGACTGAGTTTACCTCTGCCGATATTGCCGCTAGTCTTTCCATGACAGAGCGAAATGCAAGACGAATTATATCAGGGTTATGTGAACAAGGGCTCATGGAGTGTGTGGGGGAAGAGATGTTGGCCGCAAGGGGTCGACCGACAAAAAGATATGCCTTTTCTTAAAGGCTCTACTCAAGAGTAATCGTAATAGAAGCAGAAGAATCCCGAAGAGGATTTTTCTGCTTTTTTTAGTGGGGAAAAAAGCTACAATCTTATTCGGAAAGGCGAAACAAATGCTTGACGTATCAAGAGTTTGTATTTTCATAAGATAAGTTCTTGTTATATATAAAATTTTCTGATAATGTAATAAAGGAAATATTCCTTAATTATTCCTTAATTGAAATGGAGGACTCATATGGCTAAGATCACTGTAGCTTCAAAGCCAGATCTGGATAAGGAACCAGGCGGATTTTTGAAGATGGTAGAAGTAGTTGGGAACAAGTTGCCACATCCGTTTATTCTTTTTGTGTATTTAGCTCTAATCATGGTCGTTGTGTCCGCCATAATGGCAGCTATGCAATTAACCGTTCTTGATCCTAGTGAGGGCAAGGAAGTTGCATTACAAAGCTTGTTAAGTCAAGAAGGTATTTCCTGGATTTTAACAAACATGCTGAAAAACTTTACTAGCTTTACCCCGTTGGGTCTTGTTTTAGCAATGGCTCTAGGCGTGGGACTAGCTGAACGTGTAGGCTTGATTCAAGTTGTTCTGCGTAAAATGATTTTGAAGGTGTCACCTAAGATTGTAACCTTTGCCGTTGTATTTACAGGTATTTTAGGAAACCTTGCTTCCGATGCGGCTTTTGTAATTATTCCCCCCCTAGGAGCCATGGTGTTCCTTGCATTGGGACGTCATCCACTGGCTGGACTTGCAGCTGGTTTTGCCGGGGTAGGTTCTGGCTTTACGGCTAATTTTTTCGTAGCAGGAACGGATGCGCTGTTAGCTGGAATTAGTACCGATGTAGCTCGTACGATTGATCCAAATATTTATGTCTCACCGTTAGATAACTGGTACTTCATGATCGTGTCCGTTGTAATCCTGTCTGTAGTAGGTGCCTGGATTACAGAAAAAATCGTTGAGCCACGTTTAGGCGAATACGATGGAGATAAAAAAGCGCATCTAGAAGAACTAAGTGCTCTTGAAAATAAAGCTCTTCGTTACACAGGAATAGCAGCATTGCTATTCGTTGTAGCTATGGCGGCAATGGTTGTACCGGAGAATGGCTTTCTTCGTGATCCTGAAACTAGTGACTTTTTGACCTCGCCATTCATGAAAGGGATTATTCCGATCATTTTGTTCTTCTTTATTTTAGTTTCTATTGTATATGGTATCGTTACGAAACAGATTAAAGAGCAAAAAGATGTGCCGAAATTCATGACAGATGCAATTAAAGATATGGCTGGTTTTATCGTCATGGTTTTTGCAGCATCTCAGTTTATCGCATTCTTTAACTGGAGTAATATAGGAATTTATCTTGCTGTAAATGGAGCTGGCTTCTTAACCAGTATCAACTTGACTGGACTTCCGGTTGTTATTGGATTTACATTGTTAACTGCCTTACTAGGTCTGTTTATCTTTAGTGGATCAGCTTTATGGGCATTGTTAGCCCCAGTATTCATCCCGATGTTTATGTTGTTAGATTATCATCCGGCTTTTGTGCAGCTTGCTTACCGGATTGCAGAATCTGCAACCAATACAATTTCACCGCTCAACCCGTATTTACCAATGATTATGTTGTATGTGGCAGAATATAAGAAAAATTCAGGAATGGGAACCATCATTTCCATGATGATGCCATACGCCGTATTTTTCTTGGGCATCTGGATCGTGCAAATGGTTATCTGGTATCTGTTAGGATTACCGCTTGGTCCTGGAGTGTACGCACGATAATTCGCAATTGAGCAATGGCAATGACTGGAGGGAAGAGGCTTGAACAACAAGATAAAACTTGTCATGTCCAAAGCAGATGAAGAGTTTGTGGTTAAAATGCGACGCGATATTCATCAGCATCCTGAAATAAGTGGTCAGGAAGAACGAACGGCAGCACGCGTCATAAAAGAATTGAATAGTATGAAAATTAGTGATATTCGTTCCGGAATTGCTGGACATGGTATTATTGCTGTGATCGGTAAGAAAAAAGAAGGGCAGCTTACGGTGGCATTACGCGCTGATATGGATGCATTACCCATACAGGAACAAACCAACCTGCCTTTTGCTTCGGTTAATGAAGGGGTTATGCATGCGTGTGGTCATGATTCACATATTGCCATGTTACTTGGTGCAGCACGTTTATTAAAAAGCGTGGAAGGCGAATTGAATGGACAAGTCGTTCTCATTTTCCAGCCTGCTGAGGAGAATGCACCAGTTGGTGGCTCAAGACCGATGATAGAGGCTGGTGCACTTGATTCACCAAAGCCAGATGCTGTTTTTGGGTTACATGTATGGCCTACTTTGCCTGTGGGACAAGTTGGGGTTAGATCTGGTTTTCTAATGGGAGCATCGGATCGATTCAAGCTAACAATCAAAGGCAAAGGTGGACATGCCAGCATGCCGCATGAGACGGTAGATTCGATTATCGTTGCCATGCAAGTAATTCAGGCGTTGCAAACCATTGTTAGTAGAAACGTGAATCCAATGGATGCTGGTGTTATTACGATCGGAAAATTAGAAGCTGGGACCAGGTATAATGTTATTGCAGATGAAGCTGTCCTTGAGGGAACAGTACGTTTGCAGCGTCCAGAAGTTCGAAGTTTATTAAAGCAACGAGTTGAACAGGTTGCTGAATTAGTTGCCAAAAGTCTTGGAGCTCGGGCGCAGTTGGAATACTCAGAGGGGTATCCTGTTTTGGTAAACTCAGAGGAAGAAACAGAAATGGTCCGTTTGGCTACATCACGTTGGCTGGGGAAAGATGCTCTGGCAACAATTGAACCTGCTCTTACTGCTGAAGATTTCGCTGTTTATCTGCAAAAATTCCCAGGTTCATTCTGCTGGTTAGGTTGTGGATTTCCAGATGAAAGTAAAAACTTCCCGCTTCATCATCCACAGTTTCAGGTGGATGAACGAGTGTTGCCAATTGGGGCACAGTTGTTAGCAGAAATTGCTTTGACTTATATTCAAGAAAAGAGTCGATGAGAGCATGGCTGAGCGTCATATACAAGAAAACATACAAAAGAGGCTGGGGCAGATTGCCCCAGCTATTGTTGCCTGGCGAAGAGATTTTCACCGTCATCCGGAAGTGGGATGGACGGAGTTCCGAACGGCTTCACTTGTAGCCGATGTACTGGAAGAGGTAGGCTTTCAGGTGCTAGTGGGTCAGGAAGTAATGAATCTAACTAGTAGAATGGGAGTTCCCTCTGAAGTGGTAATTGCCAAAGCACGTGAGAAAGCTTTGAAAAATGGGGCCAATCTGAAATGGCTAGATAGAATGGTAGATGGATGTACCGGAGTCGTTGGGGTGTGGGACACTGGGAAGCCTGGTCCAACCATTGCCCTCCGCTTTGATATGGATGCTCTTCCTGTTCATGAAGAAGCTACTAATCAACACGTGCCAGCTCGTCTGGGATTCCGCTCTGAGATAGAAGGTCAAATGCACGCATGTGGTCACGATGGACATACAGCAATTGGTCTTGGTGTCGCATCCATTTTGTCATCACTGAAAGAGACGGGTTGCGGTCGGATCAAGTTGATATTTCAGCCTGCAGAAGAAGGTGCGCGTGGTGCAAAGGCGATGGTAGAAGCAGGTGTGGTCTCTGACGTGGACCTGTTTGTATGTGGGCATATAGGGCTAACTGCTAAACCAACAGGCTTGATTGCAACAGGTGTAACACGTTTTTTTGCATCCACAAAGATAGATGTAACCATTAAGGGAGTTCCAGCACATGCTGCCCTTGCTCCGGAAAAAGGAAAAAATGCGCTTTTGGCTGCGGCTGCGATTACTTTACAGCTTCAGGGTATCTCAAGACATTCTGGAGGAGATACTCGTATTAATGTTGGAATGCTCGAGGCTGGTGAAGGAAGAAATATTATACCTTCCCATGCTAAGCTTACGTTGGAAACGCGTGGTGTAACCAACGAAGTGAACGATTACATGACTGAAGAAGTAAAGCGGATCGTTAAAGCAGTTGCCATGATGTACAATGTAGAGGAACATATTGAAATTGTAGGTAGATCAATTGCTGCTCCTTGTGATGAGCTCTTGATGAATAGAGTAAAAGAAGTAGCTATCTCTACAGGAAGAGAATGGCAAGTCGTTGATACGCTACCTTTTGATGCTTCAGAAGATGCGACTTATTTTATGGAAGCAGTTCAAAAGCGGGGCGGTTTAGCAACTTATACGCTTTTTGGTACGGAGCTATCAGCCACCCATCATCATCATGCTTTTGACTATTCAGAAGAGACTCTGCTGATTGCAGTAGAATTGTTATCTCAGCTTGTAGCAGATGTTCTCTTTTCTGAAGTGAAAGTGTAGCAACATTACTAGTTGATAACATATTTTTTTCTGGATTGCCATCTGACAGAGCTTGCTAGTTCTCAAGATGGCAATCTTTTTTTTCATACTTGTCAATGCCCAAAAGCTGAAAACGACAGCATTTTAGGCTTGGTGTTCCTGTACCTTATCCTCATTTGCCGCATAGGCTGTAGCGAAGAGGAAGGGAGGGTCCTTATGAGTTTTTTCGACTTTGATTTTGAGCACGAAGAACTAATTTGGATCATCGTGATCGTTGTGGTGCTATTTTTTTTATTCAGCGACCGCGACTAGTTAATACACATAAAAAAACGATCCTGTCGAGGGATCGTTTTTTAGTTGGAAAAATAAAAGTAAAAAGGAGAGATTCACCCGGGCGACAGCGTGGTGATTTTTGGTGCAGGACCGGTTGGATTGTGTGCGGTTCACGCAGCTAGGCTCTTTAGTCCCAGCCAAATCATCCTTGTCGATATCGATTCACACCGGCTAGCTGTCGGAACAAGGATGGGTGCCACCAGCAGCATCCAAGCTGACCAAGAGGATGTGCTCGCAGTCATTCATTCGCTTACGGGCGGAAAAGGGGCTGATGTGGCGATAGAGGCAGCCGGCGTGGAAAAAGCTTTTCAGCAGGCTGTGCGCTGTGTCGGGATAGGCGGGCGTGTTTCCATCGTCAGCATTTATGGCGATGATGTCTCCTTGCCTCTTCCGGAAATTTTTATGAAGAATATTCGTATCGAAATGGGCTTGTCCTATCTGGGTAATATGAAGCGTCTGATTCGTATGATCCAGAACGGGCAGCTTGATCTTACCCCGCTGATCTCGCACCGAATCAAGCTTAGCGAGATTTCGAAGGGCTACGAGATGTTTGAAAAACGTTTGGACAATGTGATCAAAATTGCCATTACGCCCTAATGATACAGCTACCGACTCTTAATGGAGTGGTTACGAGGAGTGGATGAGGATGAAGAGTGATTTGCAGGCGGGAGTCACCGCAGAGTTTAGCATTACGCCTGACCCAGCGGAGCACTGTTCATCGGGAAAAAGAAGCGAGCCCCAGCAAGTCTTACAGTGAAGACATCGTTGTGAGCTTCCCCCGATGAATAGTGTGGAGCGGACAGTCTACCCCTCATCGGGGCGAAGACTTTTAGCGAAGTGTGAAAAGAGAAGCTGGTTTTCTCCACGAAACTTGGATAAAGACGATCTTTACTTTCATTTCTGTCCCACAAAAGAATTTGTTACACCCCCGCTTATTAAGGCTATTATTGTTGTCCTAATTTCCCGTTTAATATCATAACTTACTAGAGAATATATACTAGGGGGTGGTATCTTGAATGCAACTTTTCAGGTCCTGTCCTATGTCGCTATCACATACTTTTTCTTTGCAGGGTTTATCTGGAAAAGGATAAATCAAATGGATCATATGCAAGGCATGATGAGTGGTATGTCAATGGGGATGATGATTGGTCTGATTGGTGGACTGTTATTTGGGGATATTTACAGAGGCGATTTATTCTACTCCACCATGCTTGGAATGTTTGTAGGGGGCGCCTCGGGATTTATTATCGGAATTCCGTTGTCAATCCTGAGCATTGTAGAGGGGACTTTATCAGGTATTATGGGTGGGATGATGGGAGCGATGCTGGGTGAAATGGTACCCACTGAAAAAATCGAAGCATTACTTTTTTTCTTTATCATGTTGCTTACTGCTTGTATGTTACTTCTAACCAGATTGATTGAAACAGAGAAAAAAGAAACCTCGACCACACGATGGCATTTGATTTTTCTTCACCCAGCTACACCGGCTGTTTTACTCATTGGGATATTTCTTTGGTTTCAGACCTTGGCATTTGCTCCATCAACGAGTGATCTTCCATCTCAGCATTCAACCATTTTGGGCAATAATTTGGTAAAGGAAGTGAATTTCACTGCCGTCGACTTCTCTTATCAACCTAGTCAAGTCATGATCAAGAAAAACATCCCCATCAAAGTAACCTTTCAAAATGATGGTACTGTAGAGCACAATATTGAGATTGTTTCTAATGGTAAAATTATGATCGTCTCTGAGTCTATCAAGGGACACCAGCATTCGGAGAAGGTTCAATTGCATGCGAAGTCCGGTGAGTCTGCTGAGAGTGTCTGGGAGGCAACGGAGGAAGGTACTTATCAATATTATTGCACAATTCCTGGTCATAAAGAGAGCGGGATGATCGGTAACCTGATTGTGATGTAGAGCGTGTGGAAGTTTTGTATACCTCAAGTAATACGGTCTCTCTTTTTTTATTGGTTTTACCATAAAAGGTGATGAAGAGTACGTACGTTTGGTATGATAGGAGGGACATACTATATAGAAGTAACAGAAAGGATTGTACGTTACATGATCTTTAATAAGCACATCACGAAAGCTTTATTGGTAGGTAGCTTGTTTGTCTTCATGCTACTGCTAAGTGGCTGTAACACAACTACTGATTCAACTCTATCGGACAAGCCCGTTCCAAACGGGAAAATGAAAGCGAGCATCACTCGAGTAGTAGACGGCGATACGTTCGAAATTTCTACAGGAGAAAAAGTTCGCCTTATTGGAGTAGATACTCCAGAAACCGTAAAACCAAACCATCCAGTAGAGGCATATGGAAAAGAAGCGAGTGATTACACAAAAAAGATGTTAACAAGTAAGCAGGTTACCTTGCAATTTGATGTAGAACCTTATGACAAGTATGGGCGGTTATTAGCCTATGTGTACTTGGAAGATGGGACTTTTTATAATGAGCATGTTATCAAAGAGGGCTACGCAAGAATTATGACAGTACCCCCTAATGTTGCACAAGCAGATCTTTTTCTAAAAGGAGAGCAAGAAGCTCGCAAAGGGAATATAGGGCTGTGGGGAGCAGAAACAAAAAAACCAACCAATTCGAATAACAAGCCTGAATCAAATGGGGCGTCAGAACAAGCAAAAGGAAAGATTAAAGGGAATATAAACTCCAAGGGGAAGAAAATCTATCATATGCCTGGAGGACGTAACTATGAAGAAACGAATCCGGAAGTATGGTTTGAAACCGAAGAGGAAGCAGTAAAAGCTGGCTTTCGTAAGGCTGAAAAATAACATTATAATATTCGTTTGAATGTTAGAATATATCATGGTAAGATGTGAGTAGAAGGAAGAGAAAGAGGTGCCACAGATGAAAGAGATGCACTCCTCCAGAGAATCAGAAGGCAATAAATCCCCTTGTTCGAAATCCTGCTGTCAATCGGCAGAGATTACCCACTCTACTCAAGTAAAACCAAACCATGAACCAAAAAATAATCACGAACATCTTCACGAACACACACACGATCATGCCTATGATCACGAAGCTCACGATCACCATCATAATCACGATCATAGCCATCATCAGGAGCATAAAGCACACTCCTCTTGCTCGTGTGAAACTGAACACGATAACAATGATGGTAAGCAATCAATTGCAGAAGCTAGACATGTGTATCGTGTTGAAGGGATGGATTGTGGCTCTTGTGCAATCTCGTTAGAAAAACACATAAAAAAATCGCTTCATCTTAATCAAGTCGATGTATCGTTTAGTACGGGTAAACTTCGCCTTGGTGAAGAGGCAGACGTGGATCAAGTTCTTAAAGCGATTTCTGAAGCAGGCTATAGAGGAACATATGAAAAGGCAGGAACTTCTGTTCAAGAAGAACCGATTGCTCATTGGTGGCGGCAGGAAGGAATACAACGCACAATTCTGGCAGGGTTGTTTCTGATTGTGGGGCTGCTTTTAAGTAGCATCGATCTGGATACAGCTGGCAACTTTTCATATGCAGGAGCTATGCTGATTGCTGGATGGCGTCCTTTTAAAGCGGCATGGTACTCCATTAAAAATAAGTCAGCAGATATGAACCTGTTGATGACACTTGCTGCAATTGGAGCTGGATTAATTGGAGAATGGTTTGAAGGTGCTACGGTTGTTTTTCTTTTTGGTTTAGGAAACGCATTGCAAACCATTTCCATTAATAAAACGAGACAATCCATACGTACTTTGCTTCGACTTACTCCAAAAGAGGCAATGGTTTGGAGAAATCAACAATACCAACTGGTCTCGGTAGACGAGATTAGGCCTGGCGAGCAAGTACTTATTAAAGCGGGGGAACGTATTCCATTAGATGGTGAAATAATGAAAGGGTCGTCAGCCGTTAATCAGGCACCGATTACAGGCGAATCGCTTCCTGTTGATAAACAGAAAGGCGATGTCGTTTTTGCGGGTACGATTAATGAAACCGCTGCGCTCGAAATGAAAGTAACACGTATTGGGAAAGATACTACGTTGGCACGCATTATTCATCTAGTGGAGGAAGCGCAGGAGAAAAAAGCTCCTACAGAGCAGTTCGTTGAAAAGTTTGCCCGAATTTATACTCCGATAGTCATTGTTTTAGCTGCTGCTGTTATCATCTTACCTCCACTTTTCACTGGAGATTGGCAGCATTGGTTCTATCGTGGACTAGAGCTTTTGGTAATTGCATGCCCGTGTGCCTTGGTCATTTCGACACCAGTTGCTGTAGTATCTGCAATTGGCAGCGCGGCACGCCATGGCATTTTGATAAAAGGTGGCTCAGCTTTAGAAGCAATTGGTCATGTAAAGCAAATCGCTTTTGATAAGACTGGTACAATCACCAGTGGTCAATTACAGGTAGAAGAGATCATTGTGAAAAATGGTTATGGTAAACAAGAAGTGATGGAAATAGCTGCCACTATTGAACATGCGTCACGCCATCCTATTGCAAGTGCCATCATGAAGGTAGCAGAATCGATGCAGATTCAACCGCAAGCAAGCGATCAACATGAGACCCTTGTAGGTAAGGGAGCAAAGGCTACGATTGGTGACATCGCCTACCTGGCAGGAAATCGGAAGTTGTTTATGGAGTACGGAGTTGATTTGTCGTCAATTGGAGAAGAGATCGATGCATACCAAAAGTCTGGGAAAACCATTGTGTTAATTGGAACAACCAGCGAAATATGGGGTGGCATCATCATTTCCGATACCATTCGCTCGTCCAGTAAGCCAGTCATGGATCAGTTACATCGTCTTGGTGTGTCCACTATGCTTTTAACTGGAGATAACGCTGGTGCAGGTAATGCTATGGCGAATCAGGTAGGAATTGCTAACGTTCGTGCTGATTTGTTACCTGAACAAAAATGGCAAGCCATTGAAGAGGCGAAGAAAGACGGACCGATCGGAATGGTTGGAGACGGGATTAATGATGCTCCAGCACTTGCTGCAGCAGATGTAGGAATTGCTATGGGTGGGGCAGGAACAGATACTGCTATGGAGACAGCAGGAATTGTACTAATGGCTGATGATTTGGAAAAGTTACCTTTTGTTATTGATCTTAGCAAGAAAGCATTAACGATTATTAAACAAAACATTTGGTTTTCCATTATTATCAAGCTGATTGCATTGCTGCTTATTATTCCAAACTGGTTGACACTCTGGATGGCAGTTGTAAGTGATACGGGGGCTGCCTTACTTGTAATTGCCAATAGCATGAGGTTGTTGCGAAAATAAAATAGTATCATACAAAATGGATAAAATTGCTTGGTTAGGGAGACGCTACACTTACATTGATGATGTAAGGAGTGTCCACACCATGCGTAAACCGTCCATGCGACGCATTTATTGGCTCGTATTTTTTGTAGCTGTTCTTGAATTAGGGTTGATGGGGTTCCATGCTTTGGAGACGAAGAATGCGACCCCCAGTTCCCAGTCACATGTAATTGTTGAAGAGGCTAAACAACCAACATTGGACGTTACCCACCAGTTAAAAGGTAATGATTTGCATATGAAGCTTACGGTGACGAATTTCACTTTTTCCCTCGAGCATATGGGACTAGCGAACAAGCAAGGGGAAGGACATGTGCATTTATATGTTGACGGTAAAAAGGTAGCAAAAATCTTTGAACCACAGCTCGTTTATTCTGACTTATCTCCAGGAACGCATACGATTGAGGTAGAACTGGCTCATAACAATCATGAATCGTATGGTGTGAAAAAATCAGTTCAAGTAACTGTTAAATGAGGATTTTCCCAAAAAGTTTAGAAAACTTGGCTTTACCAAGCCTCTGGCGCAGGTAAAGCCTTAGTTACACTGATGCAGATAGGAATTTTTATAAATTCCTATCTGTCAAAGAAGCTGGTAAGGCATTAGCCCTACCAGCTTTTTGTAAGCTTATAACTAAAACAATACGTTAACTTGATCAACTTGACCTGGGAATTGAAGGACAAGTGTTGGATAGGTAAGTACTTGGAGCTGCATACCAGATTGAGGTCGCTGTTCGGATACACGAATAGTTAATGATCCGTCTTCGGCTTGCTCTACCTGATTAACATTGATAGAATAGCCACTGGTAGGTCGTTCGCCAAGTGCAATCGCAACAAAGGTTGTATCTTTTTCTTCGTCGTAAACAACTCGATAGCCACTAACACCATCCTCTTCCAGAGCGGTCAACGCAGATTCTACTTTAGGAGAATACGGTGGATTGGCAATGGAATAATCAATCATGGAGCTAACTCCTTTCGCTTGGTCTGTTTTTGCCACAGCAGCGGGCACCCCATCAATTGTAGTCGATGAATTCACTGGGAAAATTGAGGTAATGAGTAAGAATGCACCAAAACATATATATTTCATTCGATATCCTCCTTGCTATTCCTTCTTGAAAAGAGAGGTGAGCATTTATGTTATATCAGTCATGTAGTTCGATGCTGTCAGAACGAATAAAAGAACAAATCATCCAGGAAATAAACCGAAGATTGCTTCGTTCTAGCTGTGAAATCACAAGTATAGAAATGCTGCTCGGGCAGCCTGGTACTTTTAAAAAATTATGGGAATCTCTTATTGAACCAGAAAAAAAGGCTGCGATCCTGTTTATGACCAAAAGTCGCAGTGGATTTATACGCAAACGTGACTTTGAACAGCTAACCAACAAAGAAATCATTTCTCAGCTAGGTCTTACCAAGTTGCGTAGATTAGGGCTTATTTATACGGTTCGTAAAATGTGGAGTGATATTGGCTATGTGATGCCATGGGAAGTGCGGCAACAGATTTACTTATTGTTGTTTCCTGATGAGAAGGATACTCGTCTTTCATGGAACGATCATGCCCTTTCTTATCATGTACCCGCGGGAAGAGGATTACAACGAGATTTATTCGTGTTTTTACTTTTTATTAGAGATCATGAGGTAATCGTTACACGAAAAAATAAAATCCCCCGCAGGCAAATACATAAATTGAGTGAGCGCATGTCCCTATCAGTGGAGCACATGCGGGGGTGGTTTTCCTTATATAGACCGCCAGAGGTATTGGCAATAGATGATTTGCCCGTATCTTTTCTCTTTGATCTTGCCTTACGTTTGCGGCTTGTCTATATCCAAGATAAAAGATTATGCCTACATAAATCAATGGTGGATAGTTGGCTTACCAAACAAAATTTGGAATGTAATAAACAGTTGACTCAAATGATCAGGCTAATTTACGAGCCTAAGGAACCTTGGCAAGATGCTTTCTATATGGAAATGGAGCGAACAGGTGGGCAGTGGCTTCCTTTCATGAAAATAATGGAATCACGTAAACAAACAGGGTATGTAATCCCTGATATCCAAGATCCTGCTCAAAAAGAGCAGATGCTTGATTGGCTGCATGCTTTTTTGGGAATGGGAATGATACAGCTGGGTGAAGACAGCTCACAAACCTTGTGGATGAAAGTAAATAGCACTCATTCGATGGAAGACGAGTGTGAAGTAAAATGGTATGCCGATTCAACTGGCGAAATTATGATTCCTCCTGGGATGCCATTACTTCGGATGTGGGAAATCAGTCAACTGAGTGAACTTCACTTTCAAGGAGAGTTCGCCCAATGTATTCTTACAAAAAAACAGGTACAAAATGATATTGCTAAAGGACATTCAAGTGAGCAGATTCTGGATTTTTTACAGAAAAATGCTGCTTTTCCTCTACCAGATAACGTCCGTACACAAGTGCTTAGTTGGGAAAGACAAACGAACCAGATTACGATCTCTCCTGTTTTGCGAGTGAAAACAGCTACGCCTCAGCTACTGGCAGAACTTTTAGGAATTCAGTTGTTTGCTCCTTACTTACAGGAAGTACTTTCACCTTCTTCTTTTTTATTGGAAGTGGGGCAAGAACAGGAATTCGTGGTACTACTCCAGCAATGTGGATATGAAATAAATGAGGAAGGTATCGATAGAAGGAGAGCTTTTGCACTTGTAAATGATCAGGATCATGACTCAAATGTAGACGTTCCTGGAAAAGATGAGGAAATAGAAACTATAGGAGAAGGTCTTTTTACTTGGGAAAATATGTGGGAAGACTACAAGGTAGAGAATACATTTCCTGATTTGCAAGATGGCCTTCCTGCTTTGGAAAATCTACCGAAAATGTGGACAGAGCATTATCAGGGCTATCATCCGCATACCGTTCGAGAGATTCTTACTCGGGCAAAAGAGCTGAGGCTACAAATCATACTTCGTCTTAACAATGAACAAGAGTGGACAGGAATTGTGGTTGAATCCTGGCTTGTACATGGCTATTGGTGGGTAAAAATAGCTACTGAACAGGGGAACCAGACCTGTAAGCAGGATCAGATTGATCGGATTAGATTGTTGATGCCGAATTTTTCCTAGCTTTCAAGATTTAGAGATTCATGAGGGGCTTGCATCAAACCTGGGAACAGCGTACAATCAATGTTTATACGGTAAGCTTTTCATGTTACAATGAGAGCAGGTATGCCTGTAAAGGAGGTTAAACATGGTTGAAGCACCGGTAGAATTAGATATGGCAAGCTTGTTATCAGCCACAGATGAATTGGCGATGATGATGATTCAGTCGAGGGAAGTGAATGAATACCTTACGGCGAAGCAAGCTATGGAGAGTGATCAGGAAGTATCTTCCCATATCCGCTTGTTTAATCAGAAAAAACAGGCTTATGAAGAGGTACAACGATTCGGGAAATACCATCCCGATTTTCATAAGGTTACAGGCGAGATCCGCAGTTTGAAGCAATCATATGAACAACTACCGACGGTGATTACGTTTAAGCTCGCAGAAGACAAGCTGGATCAATTACTATATCAGGTAGGGCGTACGGTTGCAGACTCGATTTCTTCAGAGGTTAAAGTACCTAGCAATAACCCCATTAGAGAAGCAATGGCAAGTGGCTGTGGCACTGGCGGAAGCTGCGGTTGCGGTTCGAAAAAGAAAAAAGAGAAATAATAACTTCCGTCGCCTCTCTGTTGTACTTGATATGACAGAGAGGGCGGGAGATATACATAGAATGAATGGTGAATGGAAAAGGAAGGAGTTGAGAGGATACAATGAGACAAAAAAGATTGGGAGTAGCTGTTTGGATTAAAAATCCTCGTGTTGCTAGGAATTTACGAAAATTCGGGACAATTCATTATGTATCCAAAAGGCTCAACTATGTATCGATGTATGTAGATGCGGAGCAAATCGAGCAGGTTGTTCCTCAAATGGAGCGTCTTCATTACGTACTGAAGGTAGAGCGATCTCACCGACATGAGATTCCTACAGAATATAACAATGCAAAACCAGACAAAGCAAAAGAATTCGATTATCAATTGGAGAAAAATCAGTTGATGGCACTGGCTGAGTCTCTTATTAGTGATAATAATGCTTCTGCTAAATCTGATGAGAAAAAAGAACGTAGTGTATCGATATAGAGCCTTGTCAGTCTGACTTCAATCGGATAAAACTGAACCTAATTCATTAGACTATTTAGAAGAGGGTACGTGTATCTTGCTGGTATGCGTGCCCTTTCTTCATATTCAATGTTTTTCTGAACAATCGTCAATTCGTCTCGTGTTACGTTATTATCTTTCGTGACTAAGATTTTGTACAATGTGTAATCCTTTCACAGCAATCTTTGAGGTCGTCATACGCTAGTCCAGAGTAACCCTTTTTATTTTTTTGACACATCTGGGCATGTCCTCGCTTTTTCTTTCATCACTGGACATGATATGATAGGAAAATAGATGAACAAAAGCCAAAAACGTACAATTATTATGTATGCGCTTACAACATGAGAGTGTCAGAGAAATATTGTGGGAAAATGGAGGGGGAGTAGACAATGAAGCTGGATATTAATTGCGATATGGGTGAGGGATTTGGTCGCAACCGACTGGAAGAAGATTTGGGAATATTGCGATGGATCACCTCTGTCAATGTAGCGTGTGGTTTTCATTCTGGAGATCCGCATGTCATTTATAGAACGGTTGAAGCAGCCTTGAAACAAGGTGTAAAGGTGGGGGCACATCCTGGATATCCAGATCTTCACGGGTTTGGTCGCCGTTCCATGCAGATGTCTATGCAAGAAATATATGAACTGGTACTGTATCAGGTTTCAGCACTGGATGGTATTACAAGAGCATTAGGTGGCAAGTTAAACCATGTAAAACTTCATGGGGCTTTATATAATGAAGCAGCAGAACGGCCTGAGCTGGCAGAAGCAATAGTGAGAGCAATTGGTGATGTAAGGGACGATCTGATTATTTATGCGCTATCGGGAAGTGCATTGGTAGAAGTCGGACTGGAACATGGCTTTTGTGTAGCGGAGGAGGTTTTTGCTGACAGGGCTTATTTACCTAATGGTCGTTTGGCCCCGCGTGACCTGGAAGGCAGTATTTTAATAAGCAAAGAAGAGCAGTTGCATCAGGCGAATCAACTGGTTTTTGAACAGCGGGTAAAAACAGTTGATGGCAGTTATATTGAATTAGCAGCAGATACGTTGTGCGTACATTCGGAAAGTCCAGATTCCATTAGTGTATTGAAAGAACTGCATCAATGGGCAAAGGTAAGGGACGTTCATATTACAGCCATTCAAGCTATGTAGGATATAAAGTACTTCTAACTTCTACAAGGTTAGCTAAACCAGACCTTTCAAGAAGTTCTTTTCCTGAGAATGATTTTATAAAGTGATATAGAAATGGGCAGGCAGGTAATGTGGAGGAGGTTTTCCTTCGATTACTTGCCTTTTTCCTTTGCGGATATTTCATGCTGTGGTACAATTTTTTAATGGATAATTTTGATTGAAAATGAATTCTTTTTCAACTTGAGAAGTTCTACTCATAAAGAATTTGGATTGTGCCGATGTAAGAAAAAGAAAAGGTTAGCGAGAGGATAGAAGTTTAGGGGAGTATGTTGTGAAACCAATTCAAAAATTGAGCTTGTATGTATGTTTAAGTCTGTTTAGTTGCTTCGCAATAGCAGCTACTTATATGAATGCACCCGAAATAAAAGAGTGGGTAGTCTCAGTGTGGCCAAAGCCCGTTTCATCAGTACCTGTAGCAGGCGGAGCTGATCCATTTCGGAAAGAAGAGCTTCTTCCGCCAATAGTGAGAGATTTGCAAGTACATTATAAAATTAATGCAGATTTGGACACGTCTCAATCTCGTATTAAAGGGAATGTGGAGATGTCCTTCGATAACCCTAATACAAAAAAAATCCATCTCTATTACTACGGTTATAAATGGAATGAAGATAAGCTGTCTATGATTACATATAAAGGAAAGTCCATACCATTTGTTAGAAGAGACCATATTATTCTCATGGATAATCCTGCACCGACTGAGAAGCGGGTTACAATCAATGTGGGGTTCGAAACGCAAATTCCTCGAGGTCCTACTCGTTTTGGGACGCATGAAAATATTTGGACCCTTACGCATTGGTACCCGATGTTAGGTGCACTTGATCAACAAAACAAGTGGTATGAACCTCCTCAGGTAATTGGATATGGGGACCCTTACATTTATCATTATGCTGACTATGAGGTTCAGCTTGTTGCACCTGCTGATTTTAAATGGGTAACCTCAGCAGGAAAAGGAGAGCAAAAGAAACAAGAACAAAACAAGAAACGGACGACTTGGCAATTTGCTTCAACTAACCTGTTAAATTTCACCCTTGTTGGCAGTCCCGATTTTCTTGTGGAAAGTGTTAAGATTACACCTGATCTGACTGTCGATATTGCCTCCAAAGATAAGAATCATCTAAATAAATTAAAGGAAATCACCAAAGATGCTCTACCTATATTTAGCAAGCAAATGGGGCCACTCGCCCAGAAACGAATCAGTGTAGCGGAAACGGGAAATAAAACCGTTTATGCCATGGAATATGCCAATATGGCGATCGTAGCTAGTCATTTATATGATCAAAATCAGTTGGAGCACTGGCTACCCCATGAATTGGCGCATCTATGGTGGTATAACAGTGTAGGAACGGTTGAACCTTTATATGGCTGGATTGATGAAGGGTTGGTAGAAGCGAGTGTGGCTTTTTATCATCGTCAGAAATATGGACAAGAAGCAGGGAATAAGATTTTTGCTCAATATGAACAAGAAGAACAAAATATTAAGGAGCGCTATCCATATGGAAAGCTTTCCAAACAGCTTACCCAGTTTGCCGATTACTATGAGTTTGACGGAACATGGTATTCTACCGGTGCCCAATTATATGAAGAATTGCGTAAACAAATTGGGGACGAATTATTCTTTAGCTTTTTACAACGATTACACCAAGATTACCGTTTTAAGGTTATAGGACCTGCGCAAATGGATCAGGCATTAGGGAGCGCGTTAAATGCGGAAGCGCAGTATTTTGTTCCTAATACACAAAAACTGAACAAAGATAAGTTTCTTCCATTAGCGGCCGATTATTATGTGAAAATTGTCCTTGGATCACGCCATTTTTATCCTGAGACACCAGGCAGGCTTCGTTCTGATGTCGTCTATCTCCCGCTCCGTGAGATGTTGGAGCAGTTAGGATTTGAGGTAAGTGCCAACGATCAAACAGGTGAAATTATCGCCAAAACAAGGCGGGATACATTCAGTTTCAAGGAAGACTCCCATGTCTATAAACGGAATGGAGAAGAAGTCGCGATGTCAGCCCCACTCATTGAGTGGCGAGATAGAAGCCTTCTTCCGCTCTCGTTTTTCAAAGAGGGATTAGGACTTTCCATTCAATATGATACCCGTTCAAGAACCGTTACCATTCAGTAAAAAGTGAGGATGCCAAATGGAGAAAAGGAATAACATTATTCTGATTGGTTTTATGGGTACAGGTAAAACCACTGTGGGTGTTGAACTTGCACATAAATTGGGGAGTACAGCACGTGATCTTGACGCAGAGATTGTAGCCACAGTGGGGAAAAGTATTCCTGAAATTTTTGCAGAGCATGGGGAAAAAGGCTTTCGTGATTGGGAGAGCAAAATACTTGCCCAGTTAATCCAAGAGGATAATCAAATCATCATAACCGGTGGAGGAGCTGTCCTGCGTGCTGAAAATGTGCGACTGATGAAAGAAGGATGCTACGTGGTTGCACTGACAGCGACCGAGGATGAAATTATCCGTCGAGTCTCACAGGACGAGAACAGACCTTTGTTAGCCGGGAATGTAAAAGAACGTGTTCGGACGTTGCTTGTAGAACGAGCAGGAGCGTATGATTTTGCTCATATCCAGATTGATACAACAGGAAAATCGATTGAAAATATCGTGGAGTTTATCGTAGAGAACTATGGTTGAAAACTCATTCCTCCGGAGAAACTAGGATGGAGGAGGGGGAGACGATGTCATCACAAGACTATATCAAGTACATGACGAAGCGTTTTGTACAATACTTGGAGACACCAAGGGATGAACGTAAGCGCATGCGTGAAACTGCTCGTGAACCCTGGACGTCTCGTTGGTTCGGCGCTATCCCTATGTCCATCATGCTTTTCTTTCGTAAATAAGGGATCGGGGGTACTCATTCTCATGCCAAAAGTTGCAGTGGAAAAATCATTAAGTCATGTTAGCACCATGTTACGTCGTAATGGATTTGATGTTGTTGAGTTAGGTAACTGGCAACAGATGGTAGATGCAGTTGTGATTACAGGTCTTGATCAGAATATGACAGGTAATCAATCAAAAAGTATTGCAGGAGCGCCTGTTATCAGTGCTGATGGATTAACACTAGATGAAATTTTCCATATGGTAAATGAAAGGTGCTCTCCAGTTGATGAGATTGAGACACGCTGAACTGAAAAAACGGTGGAATCTTGTAGCCAAGAGAACCACCGTTTTTCTTACTGTATAAGGACGAATAAGCTTCTTACTGTATAATTGTCCCAACTTTCTGGATATAAGTGTAGGGGAGGAAGCGAAGACCGCTATCCCATACTCCGATATATGCCTGGTTGTCCCAAACATGAACAGATCCGATGGTAAAAGGTGCTAATACTTCCTCCTGAAACAGATTGGCAGTTACAACTGCTGGATCAAGTGAGGTTTTGTTAAGTAGGTTTTTCCAGGTTTGGTCATTTAGTTTGCTTTTTACAGGGTTCGGTGTAATCCAATCGATGGTAGAGAATGGACTTATCTCAGTACTGACTAATGTATGACTCGTGGTTAAGGTTGTTTTTCCAGAGATAAGAACAGTTGCTGGGAGCTGCTTCATGATAGAGTTGTCCGGTTTAAAACGTGAGGGATACTTTTCTCCTGATTTCGCATCAATGTATTCGGTTCCCGATGGCAAATCCATGCTCCAAAATGAAGAGAACCCATCGTAATACTGTGTTGTGGCAGGTTTATCGGGTGCGATACTCTCATCAAACAGTGTAAACTCTCCCAAACCGTACTCCAATAAGACAAAGGTTGGCGTGTTAGAATGATCATGCTGCGGCGATTCAGCAATTACCAGATAACCTAGTGGTTTGTTTTGATTCTTCACAGTAACGAGCCATTGATGTGTGTTGATTCCTAACGTTTGTGTATGAAGGGAAGCACGATTCCAGTTGGTAAAGCGTTTATCCTTTGCTTCCATTTGGTTGATCCAGGAGTGTACATGTTGCTGAAATGACTTTGTCCATTCCCCTTCATTAGCGAATGCCAGAGAAGAGGTTGATATCAATATCAATATAAATAATGGGAACAGCAGGCGGCATAGTAACGGAATCTTTTTAATCAAGAGGTATCTCATCCCTTCCGTTTATTACCTTACCTATTCTACCCAGAATTTAGAAAAAGATATGTTGCTTGTTGTCAGACGAGCCCAAGTTTTTCTCGTGGAACTTTTACATATTCTGCATCTTGCAGATAATACGTCACATCTAGACAGGGGGAAGGTTAAACAAATAAAACAAGCCAGCATTAATTACCTTAACCTCTACCCGAGGTTCATACTGCCAGCATAGTTCTTCCCTTCGTCGCTGGTACTCTTCCTCCAGACTGCTAGCCTTCCATTCTGCTTGATTAATCTCTTCTTTGGAAGTTTCTGCTATCCCGTTCATTCGTAAGAAATCCAGGATTCTTCCGCCTCGATTCATATGTTCTTGAACAGTCTCAGCTTGCTCTTCGTTCAAGTAAGTAGGAGGAGCCGACATCGATAATGAAACAGGATTTTCGATGAGTTGGTTCTTTTGGTGAAGAGTAGGCAAACCATCTTTTATGCGTTCATTACTTTTAGGTTGCAGAGGTTGATCGTGAATTGTTTGATCATTATCACTTTGAGGCAGCTGTTCTTCATTGTCTGGAGGATCTTCCGTTTTTTCTGTTTGTTCTTGGTGTTTATAATACTCCTCCAGTATTTCCAGTTCTTCTTGAAGACGTACTTTAGCTTCTTCTGCCCAGTCGTGATCATGTTCATTGATGAACCGATTTACTTCAGCATGGGCTAATTGGGCTGCATCCGATAATGTGACACGTCGTTCGTTTGTATAAAAATAATCTGGTATAGAAGGAGAAAGGTGTAAAAGTTGAAGAAATGGATAAAACTCACGAACAACTCGTGGTTGATGGAGATTAATGCCTAGTGACAGGAACAAGTCCCGTTTTTTGTCACAAATGAACGATATTTTATAATTTAGTACCAACCAAGGTGTTAACCCTGTCGAGCGGCGTGTCGACAGGGTAGAGCGTTGAATAATTCCTTTGGCATGTTCATACATACAGACGTATTTTCCATATTTCATGGTAGAACCAAAGATTTGTTGCAAGCGTTTTGCTCCAAAGTGGACAGATTCAGCACGCAAATCCTTTGGAATCTCACCAGGTTTAAAGTACAGTGTCAATGAGAGAGGCTGTGGAGCGATATTCATCTTCTCTACCCATGTCCAGTAAAAGGGTCGATTTCCGATATCCTTGTCTACTTCAACGGGTAGCTTTACCGTCAAGTAATCAGGATGATTCTCAACGATATGGCTTTGAAAGGCTTGGAAATATTGCTCGATAAACGTCCTTACCTCTGTCTGGTTCATTGGAGTGCTTCTCCTTTCGTTACTAGTCCATTACGGTACGTTGTGGTTGATTATGGTGTTTGTACGACAGAATTATCTATTGCTGGGATATGACGGAAGGAACGGATGACACTACCGATGTTATCCAGTTTTAATGCCATTTCCTTTTCAGAACGTGAATCCATAATGATGTCAACCAGGTTGCTCTCTAGAGATTTGCTCATGGCAAGCCGTTCAATAATGTCATCCAGTTCGCCAATTACCATTTCAAACAGATCGATTTTTTCATATAACAAACGCAAAATATGTTCTTCTATTGTTCCGATGGTAGATAAATTATGAATGAATACATCTCGTTTTTGGCCCAGTCTGTGGACACGTCCGATTCGTTGTTCTATTCTCATTGGATTCCATGGCAGATCATAATTAATCACATGGTTGCAGAATTGCAAGTTGATCCCTTCACCACCTGCTTCCGTAGCGATTAATACCTGGGCGCGGTTTTGGAAAAGCTCTGTCATCCAATCTTTTTTGCTACGCTTGAAACCACCACGAAACGGGACGGAAGTTATTCCTTCTTCACTCAAGTATTTTTGCAGGTAATTTTGTGTTGCGCGGTATTCAGTAAAAATAATCACTTTATCATTTATCTGTTTTATTAATTCGACGGTTTTTGCAGCTTTGGAATGGGTCTTAATCCTTTTGATGCATTCAATCAGTTTCAGGATTTCTTCGCGAACAGGACTTCCCTCTGCTGCTTTTTGATGCATGCGGTATAACGTCATAAAGGCTGCTTCACGACTAGAACAGACTTCACGTTGCAGAGTAAGTAATGAGAGAGCATTCACATTTCCGCGTTCGTTACGGTATTTATCACGTACGAATGATGTTACTCCGTCATACAGCTCTCTTTCTTCAGGGGAGAGTGTAATCGGTATGGACTCCACCCGTCTTGGTGTGAATTCTACACCTCCATCGCTACGGCGATTGCGAATCATAATTTTCTTGATTTCACCTTGTAATTGGTCGCTATTTTTCGCTTGTCTTTTTCCGTCTACATAGGTAGAAGAGAATGATTGCGAGTGACCAAGGTGTCCAGGACGCAATAAATTGATCAGGTTATATACCTCATCCATTTCGTTTTGAATGGGTGTTGCTGTCAGAAGAAGACAGTATTTTTTTCGGATCTCCTTCACGAATTGATAATTACGTGTACGTTTATTTTTCAGCTTATGTGCTTCATCAATAATGAGCATATCGTAGTGGATATCTAGTACATGACGACGGTGCGGATCTCTTTTGGCTGTATCAATAGATGCGACAACCACTTCATACTGTCTCCACATATACTCTTTTTTCTGTGCCATTGCAGGGATGCCGAATTTTTGCTGTAACTCTTTTGTCCACTGAATGACGAGAGATGCTGGTACTAGAACGAGAATTTTTTTGGCTAATCCTCTCACCATGTATTCTTTCATGACGAGTCCTGCCTCAATGGTTTTTCCTAGTCCAACCTCATCAGCCAATATGGCTCGTCCACGCATCTCATGCAGAACTCGCCTAGCAGTCTCCGTTTGATGGGGAAAAGGTTCTAATTCGGGAAGATAGCGCAGGCTTTGCAATTGATCAAAGTCTTTAATTGCGAGTGAATCTTCAGCTTGAAGGGCAAGCTGGAACAGTTCCCATTTATGCCAAGGACCGTCCTGTTCCAGTAACTCTTCCATTTCGGGAAGCCACTTGGTATCGAGAGAAAGAGAGAAGTTCGTCATTTTTGGTGAAACCCCCCATTTTATTAATGTTTACGAACTAAAATGTGTTAAAAAGCGAACGTTACCATGTTGTAAATAAGTAAAAGTTATGTAATTGCACCTTGTTTCCAAATTTCTGTTTTCTTCTTAAACCAGACGTGATAGGATAGAGGAGGAAACAGAAAGACTATGTGTAGCATGTGATAATTACATATTTTTATGTATAAAATTGATCCCATTCTTTCGCGAATGATGGTAGCAGGGAGAGACTGCATGGATGTAACATACATACTGCAGCGCCGAAGGAGCAAACCACATGGTGAATCTCTCAGGCAAAAGTACCTCTACCGGACGCACCTCTGGAGAGAGCTCTCGTAAGAAGGAGCCACCAAAGGGGAAACCTGTTTTGAACAGGGCAACTCTCAGGTACCAGGACAGAGAACATAAAAGAGGGCGCTTATTTGGCGTTCTGTCTTTTATGGCCTCTGTCTTTTTGTGTTATTGAAAATTGGGAAGGAAGCGAGTGATTGGATGTCAGATTTGAAGAGAACACCCTTATACCCTGTTTATGCTGAGTTCGGAGCCAAGACAATTGACTTTGGAGGTTGGGATTTACCTGTTCAGTTCAGTAGTATTACGCAGGAGCATGAGGCTGTTCGCACCAAAGCAGGCCTGTTTGATGTCTCTCATATGGGAGAAGTTGAAGTAAAAGGAACAGGTGCCCTTACGTATCTGCAAAAGCTGGTCACAAACGATGTTGCAAAGCTTACAGATGGCATGGCGCAATATGCAGCAATGTGCTATCCCGACGGAGGGATAGTTGACGATTTAATCGTTTACAAACTGGCTGACGAGCACTATTTACTCGTAATTAATGCAGGTAATATTAATAAGGACTTCGCATGGATGCAAGAGAACCTGACAGATCATGTCGAACTTACAAATATCTCATCTCAGTTAGCCTTACTCGCAATTCAGGGACCATCAGCAGAAAAAATTCTACAAACACTTACAGATACACCTTTACAAGAAATTGGATTTTTTCATTTTAAGGAGAATGTAACAGTAGCTGGAGTTACGTGTTTGGTATCAAGAAGCGGTTACACAGGTGAAGACGGATTTGAACTGTATGTAGAAAGCGATAATGCGATTACGCTATGGAATATATTATTGGAAGCAGGAAAAGAATCTGGTCTCCTTCCATGTGGATTAGGTGCCCGTGATACCCTTCGCTTTGAAGCAAAACTTCCTTTATATGGTCAAGAGCTGTCCAAAGATATTACGCCGATTGAAGCGGGGATTGGTTTTGCTGTCAAAACAGATAAAGAAATCCCTTGCATCGGGCATGAAGTGTTACAAGAACAAAAAGCAAATGGAGCACCACGTAAACTGGTGGGCATCGAGATGATTGACCGGGGAATTCCACGTAGTCATTATCCAGTTTATTTGGGTGAAAAATTAATTGGCGAGGTAACGACAGGTACACAGTCACCAACCCTGAAAAAAAATATCGGACTTGCATTACTAAAAAAAGAACACACAGCAATTGGTACAGAGGTAGAAGTAGAAATTCGCGGCAAGAGATTGCGTGCCCAGATCATACCGACACCATTTTATAAAAGAGGAAAATAATACACGTATGTAAGGAGGAGTAATCCGTGACTTTTCGTTATCTACCTACCACGGAAGAGGATAAAAAAGAAATGTTGGATTTCCTGGGAGTTTCCAGCGTAGATGAGCTTTTTTCAGATATACCTGAAGAGGTTCGCTTTCAAGGAATGATGAAACTGGATGAAGCATTATCAGAACCTGATTTAGTCAAATTTATGAGTGGTCTTGCCAATAAAAATGCTAACTTTACGACGCATGTTAACTTCCTAGGTGCAGGGACGTATCAACATTACGCACCGAGCACGGTTAACCACATGTTGCTTCGTGGTGAATTTTTTACAGCTTATACCCCTTATCAACCTGAGATTAGCCAAGGTGAATTACAAGCGATTTTTGAGTTCCAAACCATGGTTTGTGAATTAACCGGGATGGAAGTAGCCAACTCATCTATGTACGATGGGTTCACTTCAATGGCAGAGGCAGCAATGATGGCTGCTGGTCATAAAGGTAAAAAACGTGTTGTGGTTTCCAAGGCGGTTCATCCTGAAACGCGTCATGTATTGTCCACCTATGCCTATGGTCAAGAGGTTGAAGTGGTTGAGGTAGATTATACGAACGAGGGTGTCACTGATCTAGATTCGTTAAAAGTGGCATTGCAAAACGATACAGCTGCTGTGTTGGTTCAATATCCTAACTTTTTTGGAAGTGTGGAAGATCTGCGAGCATTGGAAGAGATTGTACATGCAGCTGGGGCCTTGTTAATTGTATCAGCCAATCCGGTTGCGCTTGGTCTTCTAGAAGCACCAGGTAAGTTAGGGGCAGACATCGTTGTAGGAGATATGCAGCCGTTTGGTATTCCAGTCTCCTTCGGTGGACCACACTGCGGTTATTTTGCTACAACATCCAAACTAATGCGCAAAATGCCCGGACGAATTGTAGGGCAAACAAAGGATGAGGATGGCAAGCGTGGTTTTGTACTAACGCTTCAAGCACGTGAACAGCATATTCGTCGTGAGAAAGCTACTTCTAACATCTGCTCGAATCAGGCTTTGCTAGCGTTAGCTTCCTCCATTGCACTTACTGGTCTTGGTAAGCAAGGTGTTCAGGAAATGGCAAAAATGAATGTGCAAAAAGCATACTATGCGAAACAGGAACTGGCGAAGGTAAACGGTGTGGAAGCTGTTTTTGAAGCTCCATTCTTTAATGAATTCGTTGTGAAATTACCTGTTTCTGTATCTGAGGCCAATAAAGTATTACTTTCAAAAGGAATAATAGGTGGCTATGATCTAGAACTTGCGTACCCTGAGCTTTACGGCCATATGCTGATTGCTGTTACGGAATTACGGACAAAAGATGAGATTGATCAACTGGTAAAAGAATTGGAGGCGATTGCTCATGCGTAACGACAAAGAAAAAGAACTAATTTTCGAGATGAGCAAACCGGGTCGTGTCGCTTACAGTTTGCCGAAAAACGATGTGCCAGAAGTTGATTTATCTCAACTTCTACCGGAGCATCTAACGAGAAAGGAAGCTGCTGAGCTCCCAGAAGTATCAGAATTACAATTAGTTCGTCACTATACGGAATTATCAAGGCGCAATCATGGGATTGATAATGGCTTTTATCCACTTGGTTCATGTACGATGAAATACAATCCAAAAGTAAATGAAGATATGGCACGTTTAGCAGGATTTGCTCAGGTGCATCCATATCAACCTGAAGAATCTGTGCAAGGTGCATTAGAGCTTCTATATAATTTGCAAGGTGAATTGGCAGAGATTACAGGCATGGATGCAGTAACGTTGCAACCAGCAGCAGGTGCAGCAGGTGAATGGACGGGTCTGCTTTTGATTCGTGCTTATCATGAAAGCCGTGGAGAAAAGCGTACGAAAGTAATTGTGCCTAACTCTGCACACGGAACGAACCCTGCATCAGCAACGATTGCTGGATTAGAAACAGTTACGATCCCATCTGATGATCGTGGATTGGTAGATATTGAGGCACTTCGTCAGGCGGTAGGTCCTGATACGGCTGCTTTGATGTTGACGAACCCGAACACACTAGGTTTGTTCGAGGAAGATATTGTGGAAATGGCGAAAATTGTTCATGATGCGGGCGGTAAATTATACTACGACGGAGCGAATGCCAACGCGATATTAGGCATTGCGCGACCTGGAGATATGGGCTTTGATGTTGTCCATCTTAATCTGCACAAAACATTTACCGGACCACACGGTGGGGGCGGACCAGGATCAGGACCTGTTGGTGTGAAAAAAGATCTGATTCCTTTCCTGCCTAAACCGATGGTAGCGAAGAAAGAGGACGGCAGCTTCACACTTGACTATAATATCCCTGCATCCATTGGCCGTGTAAAAGGTTTCTATGGAAACTTTGGGATTCTGGTTCGTTCTTATAGCTATATTCGCACAATGGGTCCAGATGGCTTGCTTCAAGTTTCTGAGAACGCTGTGCTAAATGCGAATTATATGATGAGAAAATTAGCAGTAGCTTTTGAGTTACCGTTCGATCGTGTATGTAAGCATGAATTCGTATTATCGGGCGTTCGTCAGAAGAAGCAAGGTGTCCGTACATTAGATATGGCAAAACGTCTCTTGGACTTCGGATATCATCCGCCAACTATTTATTTCCCTCTTATTGTTGAAGAATGCTTGATGATTGAACCAACTGAGACGGAGGCTAAAGAAACACTGGATGAATTTATTGAAGTTTTGCTGCAAATCGCTCGCGAATGTGAAGAAACACCAGAGATCGTACAGGAAGCTCCTCACACAACCGTGGTAAAACGTCTGGATGAAGCAACGGCAGCAAGAAAACCTATTTTGCGTTATCAATCTGATAAAGCGGAAAAGTAATAAGACACATACAAAAACCTCTTCCACATTTTTGGGAGAGGTTTTTGTATGTTAAAAAATCGTAACATTTGTATTATTAAACTGTATATTAATAACCGATATAAATAATATACATCAAAGAAAAGGAGTCCGTGATACATGAAGATTTTTTCGTTTTTTCAAAGATTTAAGCTGATAACAAACCTTCGAATCCTTGTTGCAATGTGCATAATAGTAGTGATATTGATGGGAATTACGGGCGTTTATAACATGAAAGTAGTAAATAAAGTATCCAACGTCATGCATGGAGAAGTGGTGCTGCCACTCCAATATTCTGCAAATATTCGGAGTGATTTTTTACATATGGGTTTAATGTATAAGCAGGTAATAGTAGAAACGGATCAGGATGCATTAAACGAAGCAAACGAATTACGCGATAAAGTCAACAAGGAATTGGAAATATACATATCAGAAGAAAAATTATCCACTGAGGAAAAAGAGGCACTTACAACGATTCAATTATTGTTTACCGAGTTCCAAGAGATTTGGACGGTAATTGATCAGCAATATTTGAAGACAGGACAAGTTATTCCAGAAAAATTAGTCACTCAATATATGAGTATTTTTGATGAAATGGAAAGCACAATGGTAGCTTTACAAGAGTTTCATGTGTCCAAGTCCTTTAAAATTGATCAATTAGCCATTACACAATTTAAAGTGGCACTAAATGAATTTTTGTATTATGGCTTAGCTTTGATCGCAATAATTAGTGTTTTCTCTCTACTAATTACTAGATCAATTAAATCGTCAGCTAATGAGATGGTACATTATTGTCAGGAGTTCGGAAAAGGAAATATTAACATTAAAATTGAAGGAATTGATGGTACAGAGTTTGGTAGCATGAAGCATGAACTATCCCAAGCGATGGCAAATACATGCAATATGATGACGACAATTCAGTCCAAGTCACAAGAATTGACCAATTCTGCCCATAATTTAAGTGCAATCTCACAACAAATGAATGCTGCCTTTGATACAGTTTCCAGATCTGTGCAGGAAATAGCTACAGGTGTTGGCGATCAAACGAACGATCTCGTTGGTATTTCAGAAACAATGAAAGTCTTTGGCGATCAAATTAATGAAGTGGTTGAAGCGATAAAGGAAGTTGATAACATCACATCAGAAATTCAAGACATGATGATCGTAAGTAGACAACACATAGATAAAGTGGCTACCTCCGTAGATCTTACAAATAATGTATTCCAAGGGTTGATTGGAAACATTTTTATCGTTTCAGAAAGTCTGAAAAAAATCGAAGAAATTACCCAGCTTATTCATATAATCTCGGATCAAACCAACTTGTTATCGTTAAATGCAGCGATTGAATCTGCTAGAGCAGGTGAGTATGGAAAAGGTTTTGCTGTTGTAGCCAATGAGGTGCGTAAACTGGCTGAACAATCCAGAGAGTTCTCCCAAAAAATTAGCGATCAGGTTGAACAAATTTCTCAAGATGCTGAGACGATGTTAGCAACTGCGGATACCATGCAAGGTGAGATGACCTCACAAAAACAAGACATTCATAATGCCGTACAGTCATTTGTAGGTATTACCCAGTTAATTGAGGATATTGGACCGAAAACTCACTTGTTATCCAGTCATGGTGGATCTTTGCAAAGTGAAAAAATGATAATTATGCAAAAGGTAGAGGGAAGCACAGCGGTATCCGAGGAGATATTTGCAACTACAGAAGATATTGCGGCTACATCAGAAGAGACTACAGCTTCTGCTGAAGAAGTAGCTCGTACAGCAGAGCGAATCTTTGAAATGTCGAATGACATGCAAGAGGAAATAAAGAAATTCCGTATGTAGTGGTGAAAAAAGTATGAATCTACCTCTTACTATGTACTAGTTTGCTTGTTCCCTTTTCCTTTGACGGTTACAATGAAGGAGTGATTACGGGTGGGGCAAGTTCAACCCATATCCATGCTTTTGAAAAGGTACAGAGGTGATATTACTTGGAAAAATGGCGGTTTATACATACTCCCCCCATGCCACCAGAGATGAACATGGCAATTGATGAAGCAATTTTAGCAGCACATAGTAAGGGCCAAGTGCCACCAACTGTTCGCTTCTATACCTGGCAACCAGCAACCCTCTCAATTGGGTATTTTCAAAAAATGGAAAAAGAGATAGATGTTGAAGCAGTAAAGAAAAAGGGCATTGGTCTGGTACGTCGAGCAACGGGCGGTCGAGCAGTTCTTCATGATGCAGAGCTAACTTATAGCGTTATTGTGTCAGAGGACCATCCCTTGATGCCTAAGACGGTGACCGAAGCCTACAAGGTAATTTCTATGGGATTATTGCACGGTTTTCAAAAACTGGGACTTGCTGCTGAAATGGTTTCACTTGCCTCTGAAGAAGAAAAAGCAAAATATAGCTCTCCAGGTTCTTCTGCATGCTTTGATTCACCATCTTGGTATGAGTTAGTAGTGGAAGGAAAAAAAGTAGCAGGCAGCGCTCAGACGCGTCAAAAGGGTGTTATTTTGCAGCATGGCTCTATCCTGTTAGATATGGATGTAGATCTGCTGTTTTCCTTATTACGATTCCCGAGCGAACGAGTCATGGAACGAATGAAAAGCAGCTTTATTGGTAAAGCCGTTACCATAAATGAGATTAGTCCGGTTCCCATTACGCTTGCGCAGGCGGTAGATGCTTTTTATGCCGGCTTTGCTGAAGGTTTAGGGGTAGAGTTGGAGAATGCCACTCTGACAGCGGAAGAGCTGCAGGCAGCCGAAGAGTTGGCTACAACCCGGTATGCAACTGATGAATGGAACTTTAGAAGATAATAAAAAAAGCGGACTCACTTTCCTTCAATTATTTTGGATAGTGAGTCGCTTTTTTTATATGGAAAAAAATACTAGATTGCAGCAGTCTTAGTCTGTGATAGAATATACACTTCGAACGCCTCTTGGAGACTACGCGTTACAGGTCCAGGTATTCCTGTACCAACTGCCTGGTTGTTTACTTTCACAATAGGGGTGATCTCTGAGGTTGTTCCACAGATGAATATTTCATCAGCGGACGCCAAGAAATCAGTTGTATACGTTTCTTCTTTCACAGTCAGGTTCAGGTTGGCACATAATTGTAGAATGGTTTTTCGAGTAATTCCGTGCAGGATCAGATTAGTAGCCGGATGCGTGTAAAGCACACCATCTTTTATGGTAAAGATATTAGCAGAACTTGCTTCCGTGACAATATCCCCACGGTGCATAATCGCTTCCTCTGAGCCTGCCTCAATGGATTTTTGTTTGGCAATAGAAGCACCAAGAAGGTTCAAGCTCTTAATATCACAACGCAACCAGCGAATATCTTCAATGAGCGCTGCGCTGATACCTTCTTTCATACTAGCAAATGGACGATCTTTCTGGTTGGCATACATGGTTAATACAGCACGTGAACCCTCTGGGAATGGAAATTGACGTGCGTGGACACCACGACTGATTTGCAAATATACAGTAGCATCAGAAAATTCTAAATTATTTTTACAAAGTACATCCTTTGCAATTTGCTCCAGCTCCGTATTCGAGACTGGCAGGACTAAGTCTAATTCCTTAGCGCTTCTTTCCAATCTGATAAGATGTTCATCCCATTGATAAAGTTTGCCTTGGTACACCCTCACAACCTCATAGATCCCGTCACCAAATTGGTAGCCCCGATCTTCTGGTTGAATTGCTGGTTGTCCCGGTTGAATCCACTCGCCATCTACATAGTACATAAGTCGCCCCCTACAGGATAAAATTACAACAACACAAGATATAGTGTTACTTGTCAAAGAAAATTCATAATGATTCAAGATATTGATTTGTGGTTCGAAGAGTGGTATCGTTAAAACGTCTTACATAAACATAACAAATTGCCCCGATACGGTCAATTTGAAAAATATTTGGAAGGGGATTACGTCCGTGGAATTAGTAGAAAAAAAGAGAATGGAAGGCTTGAGCGAAAAGATTTTCTTAGATAGATACGCAATGAAAGATCTTGATTATCATCATACAAAAGAGGGAGATACCGTATTGGTGTTAACCAAAGACGACCCTAAATTCCCTAAAAAAGAAGTGGGTGAGGTAATCGAGAAAAACGGTGATCAAGTAACCATTCTACTACGAAGCGGCGAAACAATCGAAACAACTATTGAAAAAACAACCCGACCAATTGAAACAACTCCAGAAGAATTATGGGACAGGCTTGCAACAGCATTGGCAGCAGTTGAGAAGACAGATGAGAAAAAAACTGAATGGACTGCTAAATTCCGAGAACTGCTAGATGATTGGAAGCTGGTTCCAGGTGGACGCATAGCTGCAGGAGCAGGAGCAAGTGATGAGCTAACGCTATTTAATTGCTATGTTATTCCGTCGCCAAAGGACTCCAGAGGCGGAATCATGGATACATTAACACAAATGACAGAGATTATGTCCCGTGGTGGTGGAGTAGGTATTAATCTATCTAGTCTTCGTCCACGTCGTGCTTTGGTTCGTGGAGTTAATGGCTCGTCAAGCGGTTCAGTATCTTGGGGCGGTTTATTTAGTTATACAACTGGACTTATCGAACAAGGTGGTTCCCGTCGAGGTGCTTTGATGCTGATGATTAACGACTGGCATCCAGACTTGTTAGAGTTTATAACAGTAAAACAAACAATGGGTATGGTAACGAATGCGAACCTGTCCGTTTGTGTCTCTAATGGTTTTATGAAAGCTGTAAAAGAAGATCTGGAATGGGAGCTAGTATTCCCCGATTCAACAGACCCAGATTACGAAGAGCACTGGGATGGCAACATGACCAAATGGCGTGACGAAATGGGTAAACCGGTTAAGCTATTTAAAACGGTACGTGCACGTGAAGTCTGGCACACCATTATTGAATCTGCATGGAAATCAGCAGAACCTGGTGTTGTATTTATGGAGCACTATAACCAAATGTCTAATAGCTGGTATTATAACCCGATTATTTGTACCAATCCTTGCGGTGAACAAGGCTTGCCAGCATGGGGAGTTTGTAACTTGTCCTCATTAAACCTGTCCAAATTCGTTGATGGTAATGAAGTGGATTGGGATTCGTTAGGTACAGCGGTTCGATACTCAGTGAGATTTTTGGATAACGTGATTGATGCAACGCCATATCACTTCATGGAAAATGAAGAAAATCAGAAATCTGAGCGTCGTGTAGGCTTAGGAACAATGGGTCTAGCTGAAATGATGATTAAACTAGGTATCCGTTATGGTAGTGCAGAATCTCTAGAATTCCTGGACAAGCTGTACCACTTCATCGCACGTGAAGCGTATCTTGCCTCTGCTGACATTGCAGAAGAAAAAGGAAGCTTCCCTCAATTTGATGCAGAGAAATATCTATTGAGCGGCTTTATGAAACAATTTGATGAGGAGTTTCGTGATACGATCCGTACAAAAGGAAGTCGGAATGTAACAGTGTTGACACAAGCACCAACAGGTTCAACAGGAACCATGGTAGGTACTTCAACCGGGATTGAGCCATACTATGCCTTTGAATATTTCCGTCAAAGCCGTCTAGGTTTTGATAAACAATTCGTACCGATTGCGCAGGAATGGATGGACGCGAATCCAGGCAAAGAACTACCAGAGCATTTTGTGTGTGCCATGGACTTGGCTGCAGAAGACCATGTTCGTGCACAGGCTGCCATTCAAAAATGGGTAGACTCGTCTATTTCCAAAACAGCCAATGCTCCGCATGATTTCTCGGTAGAGGATACGAAGAATCTGTACGAATTAGCTTTTGATCTTGGATGTAAAGGGGTTACCATCTATCGTGACGGAAGCCGTGACGTACAGGTACTGTCTACAGAAAAGAAAGAGGATGAGACGGTAGAAGCTACGGAATCCAGTGAAGAGGTGAAGGAAGCTACGCCACAACCAGTAATGAAAGAACTAGAGCCACGTGAGTATAACAAGCGCCCTAAAAAGCTGGTTGGTGCCACATATAAAATGAATACCCCTCTTGGAAAAGCGTATATTACCATCAATGATGTAGATCATGAGCCGTTCGAAGTGATTGTAAACGTAGGGAAAGCAGGTAGCGACGTCTTTGCTATGTCAGAAGCACTTGGTCGTGTATCCACGCTGTACCTCAGATTTGGAGAACTACCAGATGGCAACAAGGCTCGACTATTGATCAAGCATTTAAAAGGTATTGGTGGTTCAGGTGCTGTAGGCTTCGGACCAAACCGTGTAGAATCCATTCCGGACGCGGTAGCCAAAGCACTTGAAATGCACCTTGATGGAGAAGATAATCATCATTCTGTAGCATCTGCGTCCAGCTCAAGCAATAGTTATGCGATTTCGCCTGCTCCTCATGAATCTGAGAAGGCTGAAGCTATGGACGATATGTATGATGATTTCGATCACAAGGATTTCTGTCCGTCTTGTGGATCGGCAGCACTTCTTCCTGCAGAGGGATGTAAAACATGTACGTCTTGTGGATATTCGAAGTGTTCATAAAGTGAATGAATAGATAAAGATGGCCTGTAGTGTTGTCGCTGGTCAAAATAGATGGAAAAATGCTCAATTTACATGAAAAAAACTGCTCATAATTAATGGAAACCACCTGGATAAACACCAAGAGTGCATATTTATGCATGATTGAATCCAGGTGGTTTCTTTTTTGCGAAGGATTAACAATATCTAGCCTATAGA
>NZ_JAJISB010000037.1 GCF_021245735.1 Brevibacillus daliensis | reverse complement strand
GATCAACCTTTAACTGTGGTTAAGTTAATAAGGGCACACGGTGGATGCCTTGGCGTTAGGAGCCGAAGAAGGACGCAACGAACTGCGATAAGCCTCGGGGAGTGGTAAGTACACTTTGATCCGTGGATTTCCGAATGGGGAAACCCACCATCTGTAATGGGATGGTATCCTTCACTGAATACATAGGTGATGAGAAGGCAGACCCGGTGAACTGAAACATCTAAGTAGCCGGAGGAAGAGAAAACAATAGTGATTCCGTAAGTAGCGGCGAGCGAACGCGGAAGAGCCTAAACCGTAGGATTTATCCTACGGGGTTGTGGGGCGTTTCATTAGGAGTTACAAAGGACAGATGTAGGTGAACAGTTTGGGAAGACTGACCAAAGAGCGTGATAGTCGCGTAACCCAAACATCTGTCCCTCCGAGACCAACCCCGAGTAGCGCGGGACACGTGAAATCCCGTGTGAATCTGGCAGGACCATCTGCTAAGGCTAAATACTACCTAACGACCGATAGTGAACCAGTACCGTGAGGGAAAGGTGAAAAGCACCCCGGGAGGGGAGTGAAATAGTACCTGAAACCGTGTGCTTACAAATAGTCGGAGCACGATTAATGTGTGACGGCGTGCCTTTTGTAGAATGAACCGGCGAGTTACGATAGCGTGCGAGGTTAAGTCGAAGAGACGGAGCCGCAGCGAAAGCGAGTCTGAATAGGGCGAAAGTACGTTGTCGTAGACCCGAAACCGTGTGATCTAGCCATGTCCAGGGTGAAGGTAGGGTAACACCTACTGGAGGCCCGAACCCACGCACGTTGAAAAGTGCGGGGATGAGGTGTGGCTAGCGGTGAAATTCCAATCGAACTCGGAGATAGCTGGTTCTCCCCGAAATAGCTTTAGGGCTAGCCTCGGATTTAAGAGTCTTGGAGGTAGAGCACTGATTGGACTAGGGGCCCTCATCGGGTTACCGAATTCAGTCAAACTCCGAATGCCAATGACTTATGTCCGGGAGTCAGACAGTGAGTGCTAAGATCCATTGTCAAGAGGGAAACAGCCCAGACCAACAGCTAAGGCCCCCAAGTGTATGTTAAGTGGGAAACGATGTGGAGTTGCCCAGACAACCAGGATGTTGGCTTAGAAGCAGCCACCATTTAAAGAGTGCGTAATAGCTCACTGGTCGAGTGACTCTGCGCGGAAAATGTAACGGGGCTAAACATACCGCCGAAGCTTTGGCAGTCCTTACGGACTGGGTAGGGGAGCGTTCCAAGCAGCAGTGAAGCCGTACCGGAAGGAGCGGTGGAGCGCTTGGAAGTGAGAATGCCGGTGTAAGTAGCGAAAAGACAAGTGAGAATCTTGTCCACCGAAAGCCTAAGGTTTCCTGGGGAAGGCTCGTCCTCCCAGGGTTAGTCGGGACCTAAGCTGAGGCCGAAAGGCGTAGGCGATGGACAACTGGTTGATATTCCAGTACCACCTCTGTTTCGTTTGAGCAATGGCGTGACGCAGGAGGATAGGGTGAGCGACCTATTGGATGGTCGTCCAAGCAGTGAGTGTGATGTGTAGGCAAATCCGCACATCGATAAGCATGAGCTGTGATGGCAAGGGAAATTATAGTACCGGAGTCCCTGATTTCACACTGCCAAGAAAAGCGTCTAGCGAGAAACAAGGTGCCCGTACCGCAAACCGACACAGGTAGGCGAGGAGAGAATCCTAAGGTGCGCGGGATAACTCTTGCTAAGGAACTCGGCAAAATGGCCCCGTAACTTCGGGAGAAGGGGCGCCTCGGTAGGGTTAATAGCCCGAGGAGGCCGCAGTGAAAAGGCCCAAGCGACTGTTTAGCAAAAACACAGGTCTCTGCGAAGCCGCAAGGCGAAGTATAGGGGCTGACGCCTGCCCGGTGCTGGAAGGTTAAGGGGATGAGTTAGCGCAAGCGAAGCTTTGAACCGAAGCCCCAGTAAACGGCGGCCGTAACTATAACGGTCCTAAGGTAGCGAAATTCCTTGTCGGGTAAGTTCCGACCCGCACGAAAGGCGTAACGACTTGGGCGCTGTCTCGGCAAGAGACCCGGTGAAATCATAATACCTGTGAAGATGCAGGTTACCCGCGACAAGACGGAAAGACCCCATGGAGCTTTACTGTAGCCTGGTATTGAAACTTTGTGCATCATGTACAGGATAGGTGGGAAGCATTGAAGCGAGGGCGCCAGCCTTCGTGGAGCTGTCGGTGGGATACCACCCTTGATGTACGGAGTTTCTAACTTGCCACCCTTATCGGGTGGAAGGACCATGCCAGGTGGGCAGTTTGACTGGGGCGGTCGCCTCCTA
>NZ_JAJISB010000036.1 GCF_021245735.1 Brevibacillus daliensis | reverse complement strand
CCAATTATGCTGATTCATTATCCAGTTTTCAGGGAATAAACCCTGTTTTCATAGATATGTGCCCTTAGCTCAGCTGGATAGAGCGTTTGACTACGAATCAAAAGGCCGGGAGTTCGAATCTCTCAGGGCACGCATATTTTTACGGGAAGTAGCTCAGCTTGGTAGAGTACTTGGTTTGGGACCAAGGTGTCGCAGGTTCGAATCCTGTCTTCCCGACCATTATGCCGGTATGGCGGAATTGGCAGACGCGCGCGACTCAAAATCGCGAGGGAAACCGTGGGGGTTCAAGTCCCTCTACCGGCACCATAATACATCGACAATGTTCTTTGGGATGAAGCTCCTGAAGAACTTTTTTTTGTCTAAAGCTGCAAATACTCACTCATTGCATGAGCGGAAGAACTTTTTGTCCAATTGGATTGCCATTTACCGCTTCGAACATCTTGTTCATCTCCTCTTTGTCGTAAAAATTGCCGACAAATTTATTTTTTTTTGGGACGATCCGCTTTATCTGTAAGATTCGAGGGAATCATATCTGTTTTGAACGCATATTGAAGCCCTTTGCGGATATTAGCGTGATAGTGAATAACGGTACTTGAATATCTTTAAATAAAGGGGCTGTCCAATATGTCCCTAAAACAAAAAAGCAGACAAAGATAAACAATCGTTTTATCTTTGTCTGCTTTTTTGTTTTGGTTAGGTTCCGGAAAATAGACAGGCGAATACCTGCTACTTTCAGCAAGTTGTGGGCTAATGCCACTATCCCAAACTCAACATGTACTTTGTTGAGCCCTCGCAAGGAAAATCGGCCAGCGCAAACGGTAGCTAGTGCTAGGACATCACCATGTCGGCAATGGGGTAATCCGGACGCATGCTTAATACTTGAATATTTCTGCGCAGGCGGTTATAGCGCAGCCAGCAGTAATCCAGGTAATCATCCCCCGTATAATGACGTAGCAACGCCCATACAGTCCATAACAAATCCTGAGCCATCATATAACACTTGACCTTCATCAGATCATCCTGCGTAAACGTATTGCCGTAATATGCCTCAAATAATTGGTCAATCGCCTCTGCCGTCAAGCGCGACTCGATGATATACGCAGCAATATCAAAGGCCGGATCGTTCATTCCGGAATACTCCCAATCAATTAAATAGACGCCGCTGTTGGCGTCTGTGAGAAAATTTTCCGGCACTGTATCATTATGGCAAGGAACGGAAATGACATTTTTGAGATGGTCTTGCATGAAAAGGAGCAATTGCTCTTTCAGGGAAGCGTAGTCATAAAACAATTCACCGTTGATCCGCATGACAATGGTTTCATATTTGGCCAGTTCACTGAGCCAATCAAATGTGTTAGGGAAGTGCTTGGGGGTGCCGTGAATCTTCTTCAGCAAGGAAGAAACTGCCCGCAGGCTTTGCAAAGCCAAGGGGTCGGCCGCGGCAAGCGTTTTGCTGTCGGGAATATACTCGCTGATTTTAATGCCGCTTTCCTCATCAAAATAAACACATTCCGAATTCACGCCAAACTCCGAGGCGATGCCGTTATTCACACGCTCAATCCTGCGGTCGATCATTTGATCCGTCAGGTTGCCGGGCATCCGAATCACATATTCCCTTCCGTGGACATTCATAATGTAATTATAATTGGTCAAACCGCCCGCAAAACGGGACTTGTCAAAAACAATGCTCTCATCTTTAAAAAAAAGACGGAGTTTTTGCTCCACCAAGTCTTCCATATTCATTTTTTTAAGAAAAAAGTCGGATAAAGGTTTCATTGGGGACCTTTTCTTGGCATTCAATATGTATGCGTGGGTATCGCATACAACTCGCCGCACAGTTTTTACCATAAGTATAGCAAGACAGAAGGAGGAAATCAACGAAGCGAACGAGTGGAGGACGTTCTGGTACATGCAGTACAAGAAAGACGTTTTTGTACAAGAATGTCGGTAAGAGGGGCATCAGAATACTAAAATCAGCTACCGAATCTTCAATAATAAGGGGCGGAAGTGTGTTTAACTTGAATTAGGAGTTGAGTATCCGATAAGCGGATTTAAATAATAAATTACCCAATAAGGAGAGGGTCGAATGGAATACCGGGGAGAAGAAGCTCTCGGACTTGTGGAAACGTTGGGCATGGTTCCCGCCATCCAAGCGGCGGACTCTATGCTGAAAGCGGCAGATGTCGTTCTGGTATCCTACGAAAATGTGGGTTCTACGCTCGTAACAGTAATGGTAAAAGGCGATGTCGCGGCGGTTCGTTCGGCAGTAGAGGCAGGCGCCTCCGCCGCGGCGAAGATCGGTAAAGTCACTGCGCACAATGTGATGCCGCGTCCGCTCCGCTCTATTGCAGGAATTGTGATGGCGCACGCTATTGACACATAATTTGCGGGAAAAGAGGGAGGTTCATGAGCAAACTGGATGCACTGGGTTTCATTGAAACCTTTGGAATTATATTCGTCATGGAAGCGGCAGATGCCATGTGCAAAGCGGCCGATGTAGATTTGATCGGTTACGAAAACGTGGCGTCCGGTTATATATCTGTCCTTGTCCGCGGAGATGTAGGGGCTGTAAAGGCCGCGGTAGAAGCCGGCGTTTCCGCCGTGCAGGCAATGGGGGCCGATGTGTACTGTTCAAACGTTATTCCCAGCCCGCACCCGGATATTGAAAAAATCATTGCACGCTACGCGCTTCCGTCTTAGGGGCCGGTAGTCGGTAGAAATTCAAGGGAGGTGATCGTGATTAACGATATCTTTGTTATTAAACCGAGGGTATACGCTGGCAAACAGTCGCTGGAAAAGCTGACGGAAATTCAAGGTACGAAAGCCTGCATCGTTTCCGATCAGATTATGGAGAAGCTGGGATATCTGGGACAGGCGGTTGACCTTCTGCAAAGCCAGGGGATCTCCACTGCGGTGTTTACCGGTGTCAAGCCCGATCCCGACGTGAAGATTGTGGCCGAAGCGCTTCAGGTGTATTGGGAAAGCGGCGCGGATGTGTTGGTGGCGATGGGCGGCGGCTCCGTCATTGATACGGCGAAGGGGGTTCTTTACTTCGCCCGGCAATATGCGCAGGAGAAAAACGCACCCTTTGTCAAACCTTTGTTTGTGGCCATTCCCTCCACCAGTGGCACCGGATCGGAAGTGACCGACTTTTCGGTGATTACGATGGAAGGAGACAAAATCTGCATAGTGGACGATTTTATCGCGCCGGACATCGCGATTCTTGATTCCACCTGCATCAAGCATGTGCCAAACAAAGTGGTGGTGGATACCGACCCATGCGCTGGAGGCTTATGTCTCCACTAAAGCGACCGACTATACCGACGCGCTGGCCGAAAAGGCCGTTCAATTGGTATTTGCTAATCTGGAAACGCTTTACCTCGATCCGGCCGATGAAGAGGCGCGGGATCGGGTGCAGAATGCGTCCTGTATGGCAGGGATGGCTTTTACAAACGCCGGTCTGGGCATCATTCATAGTTTGTCCCACGCCTTTGGCGGTACGTTTCACGTTCCTCACGGACGGGTGAATTCCCTGCTTCTTACGGCGGTGATGGAGTATAACGCCAATTTGGGCGGAAAAATCATAGACAGGGTGTGCGAACGCTATGCCCGGCTCGCTTCCCTGCTGCACTTGCCGGCCCGAACCGCCCGCGAAGGAACATTAAGTCTGATCCAGGCGATCAGGAAGCTGAAAAGGTCCATCGGTATCGAAAACGGTATCCATGAACTTGGCGTGGACCGGGATGCTTTCGATGAGGCGTTGTCCCGCATGGCGAGGTCCGCCATGGCGGACCGATGCACGCCAACCAATCCCCGTCAGCCAACAGAAACGGAGCTGGAGTGCATTTACCGTAAAAGTTTTTAAATGAAAAAATCTCACAAGATGGCGAGGGAATGATTATGGATATACATGAGTTATCAAGTAAACTTGCTAAGGCTACGACAGCCATGTCTCCTCAAGAACGCGCAGCGATCATGAAGCTGTTCCAAGGAATTTCAAAAGAGCTTTCGGAAAAGGGAGCTCAGCCGCCGGCCGTAGACGGCCACGGCCAGATTCGCAAGGAAGACTGCGAATACCCGGATGGAATGACCGATCGTTTGCGGGCTTTGAAAGAACATTATTTGACCGCTAAGCCAAGCATTACAACCTACCGCGCCAGAGCCTATACCCAGGTTTACAAGGAAAATCCAGGTCTGCCAGCGATCATGCTGCGTGCCAAGGCTTTCCGCAAAGCGTGTGAAGAGGCTCCGCTGCTCATTCAGGACAACGAGTTGATCGTCGGTCATCCATGCGGCTCGCCGCGCGCAGGCGCCTTCTCGCCGGATATCGCCTGGCGCTGGACCCGGGATGAGTTGGACACCATCCACAACCGTCCTCAGGATCCTTTCTACATATCCGAGGAAGACAAACGGATCATGCGCGAGGAGCTTTTCCCTTTCTGGGAAGGTAAATCGGTGGATGAAATTTGCGAACAGCAATACCGGGATGCCGGCCTTTGGGAGTTTTCCGGTGAAGCGTTCGTCAGCGATCTTTCCTACCATCAGATCAACGGCGGCGGCGATTCCAACCCGGGATATGATGTAATTCTAATGAAGAAAGGGATGCTGGATATCCAACAGGAGGCTAAGGAGCATCTTGCGAAGCTGTCCATGCAAAACCCCGAAGACATCGACAAAATCTATTACTATAAATCCGTGCTGGACACCACCGAAGGCGTGATTGCATATGCCAAAAGGATGTCTGAGTACGCTTACCAGTTGGCAGTAAAAGAACAAGATCCGAAGCGCAAAGCGGAGCTGCAAAAGATTGGTGAGATCAACGCACGCGTGCCGGCTCATGCGCCTACTACGTTCCATGAGGCCATGCAGGCGGTCTGGACCGTGGAGTCTCTGCTAGTGGTAGAAGAAAATCAGACTGGCATGTCTGTCGGCCGTGTGGACCAATACATCTATCCTTTCTATGAGGCGGATAAAAAAGCCGGCCGTCTGACAGACTTTGAAGCATTCGAAATCGCAGGCTGTTTCCTGATCAAATGCTCGGAAATGATGTGGGTTTCCAGCGCGGGCGGCTCCAAGTTTTTTGCCGGCTACCAGCCGTTCGTCAATATGTGTGTCGGCGGGCAAAAACGGGAAGGCGGCGACGCAACCAATGATTTAACTTATCTGCTCATGGATGCGGTGCGACATGTCGGTGTTTACCAACCTTCGCTTGCTTGCCGTGTCCACAATAATTCTCCACATAAATACCTGAAGAAGATTGTGGATGTTGTCCGTGCGGGATTGGGCTTTCCGGCCATCCATTTCGATGATTCCCACATCAAGATGATGCTGATGAAGGGCTGCAGTATCGAAGATTCTCGCGATTACTGTCTGATGGGCTGTGTGGAGCCGCAAAAATCCGGCCGATTGTATCAGTGGACCTCCACAGGATATACCCAGTGGCCGATTGCCATTGAGTTTGTCCTTAACCGCGGTAAAATGCTCTGGCACGGAAGTAGCCCAGGATTGGACATGGGCGATTTGAGCAACTTTACGACCTATGAGGAATTTGAAGCGGCTGTCAAGAAGCAGGTGGAGTACATCACCGAGCTTTCGGCAGTGGGTACCGTAATCAGCCAGCGTGTTCACCGCGATTATGCGCCGAAACCGCTGATGTCGATCATGTATGAAGGCACGATGGAGAATGGCCGCGATGTTTCTGCCGGCGGCGCCATGTATAACTGGGGGCCTGGTTTGATCTGGTCCGGACTGGCGACTTACGCCGATTCCATGGCCGCAATCAAGAAGCTGGTTTACGATGACAAAAAATATACGTTAGAGCAAATCCGTAACGGGCTGCTGGCCGATTTCGAAGGTTATGAGCAGTTTCACAGGGACTGTCTAGACGCGCCGAAATTTGGCAACGACGACGATTATGTCGATCGTATCGCTGCCGATATCACCGGGTGGACCGAGAACTATCACCGCAAATTTAAAACCCTGTACTCTACCTTCAGCCACGGCACGCTTTCTATCTCGAACAATACGCCATTCGGCGAGATGACCGGCGCAACCGCTAATGGACGCAAAGCCTGGTTGCCGCTGTCCGACGGCATCAGCCCTACCCAGGGTCATGACAAAAAGGGACCGACAGCCATCATCAAATCGGTGAGCAAGATAGATGTCGAGGGCATGAATATAGGAATGGTGCATAACTTCAAGCTTTTGCGTGGTTTGCTGGAAACGCCAGAAGGAGAGAACGGACTGATTAATCTGCTGCGGACGGCCTCCATTCTCGGCAACGGTCAAATGCAGTTCAGTTATGTGGATAATGAAACGCTGCTTAAAGCGCAGCAAAATCCAGATCAATACCGCGATCTGATCATTCGTGTCGCCGGCTACAGCGCATACTTTGTGGAGCTGTGCAAAGAAGTGCAGGATGAAATTATCAGCAGAACAATGATTGAACATTTCTAAAATGTCCCGCGCCTCTTCCGCGGCGCGACACGCCGGGGAAGAGGCATTCAGGCATTTAGACATGCTGCAAGGAAGGAGCTACAGCTATGGAGTCAGGCATGCCGGAAAAACGGGCACGCATTTTCAATATTCAAAAATATTCCATATACGACGGCCCAGGTATCCGGACGCTCATTTTTTTCAAGGGATGTCCCCTGCGCTGTCAGTGGTGTGCCAACCCTGAAGGTCTGGAAAAGAAATATCAGGTAATGTATCAACAAGACCTGTGCAACGATTGCGGTGCGTGTATTGCGGTGTGTCCCCAGGAAATCCACCGTTTTTCCACGGTCAGCTCGCAGGAGCCGTCCAAGCCACGACATATGGTTGACCGAAGCAGCGAGTGCATCGGCTGTCGGGCCTGTGAAAAGGTTTGTCCTGCACGGGCGCTCTCCATCGTCGGGATGGATATGACGGTATCGGAAATCGTGGAAATTGTACAGGAGGATACTCTGTTCTACAATACGTCCGGCGGCGGCGTCACTTTGGGCGGCGGCGAAGTAAGCGCGCAGCCCGAATTTGCGGTAAATCTGCTCAAGGAGTGCAAGCATGCCGGAATCCATACGGCCGTTGAAACCTCCGGGCACGCCAAGCCGGAAGCAATTTTGGCGATGGCCGAATTTACCGACCTATTCTTGTACGATCTGAAACATATGGATTCCGACCGCCATTATCAACTGACCGGCGTGCGCAACGAACGCATTCACGAAAATTTGCGGGAGCTGATCATCCGCAAACACAACGTGAAGGTGAGGATGCCGTTGATGAAGGGGCTTAATGATGATGAGGACACCATTCGCAAAACGATAGAGTTTCTGCTTCCCTATCAGGAATACCGGAATTTTCAAGGCATCGATTTGCTTCCTTATCACAAGTTGGGAATTAACAAATACAGGCAATTGGATCTGGTCTACACCGTTGAAGGGGATCTGAGTCTTAATGAAGCGGATCTGGAGCGTATTGAACGTCAAATCAGCCAATACGATTTCCCAGTGCGGGTGATCAGACATTAAGGAAGGAACGCTTATGCAGCGACCTACGGGGACTGATCATCAAAGGATTATTCAGGAATCGGTACCTGGCAAACAGGTGACGGTGTAATAACGAAAGCCGATCTTGCGCCGGAGAATGAGAACCACTGTATACAAGTTTTAAAACGCAACAGGATAGCCGAACCCTTTTTCTGCATTAGTCTTCCTGGGAGGGAAGGGAATCGGGCAATTGAAACGTTATTTGTTCGGGTAATAAGAGCGGAGTTGAGGCTATGAAATTTATTACCGAAATGGAATTGCGCAATGTGTACAGGATAAATCCTTTCACATCATACATGGTGGAACATGGAAGCCGATTGACGCCAGAGGCGCGCCAGTTTTTGACGGATCGCCAGGTCGAAGTGTCCTTTGAAACGCAAGAGCCGCCCTCGAATCCAAAGCGACAGGCGGAAAAGCCGGATTGGCGGCGCAGGAAGCTCTGCTGTCAGATGCAGTCCGTGTACGCCCTGATTCTGTTGACTGGGCAGGAACTGCTGGAACGAGATGTGCTGCTGGCCCAGAAGGTGCTCGAGCTGTCAGGGTTGTTTTTGACCCTCCAGAAAGGGGAAGGGGGCGGTACATCCACGGCTGGTTTGTCTTTTCGGGGGTGTGCCGGCATTTCTGACGATGCTCTTTTTGAAGATGAGGGAGACTGCTTTGAGGTGACCGAGTTTCACATTCAATTGGAAAAAGGCAGAGAAATTGCTTTGCTCCACCGTCTGCGCAGCGTTTTGCGGGAGCTTGGGATTACAGTTTTGGAAGCCGCGGAATGTTGTCCCCAGGAAAAGTCAGAGGAAGATATCATTCCTGAAATAAACTATATGACTAACGTATTGAGTTCGCTTATTTGCCGATCTGCAGGAGGAAAAACATGCCAGAGACAAAACTCTTTGCATACTGCGACCAACTGGTAGAGCAATTCGAACCGTCATCCGAAACCCGATTAGAAAACAGTCTTCCTTCTACTATACCGGTGTGGATCTGGGAACGGCCTGTGTAGTGCTTTCGGTGTTGGATGAAACCGGGCAACCGGTGGCGGGGGCTTACCGCTATGCCGATGTCGTTCGCGACGGAATGGTGGTGGACTATTTGGGCGCGATTCAGATCGTGAGGGAGCTTAAAGAGCAGGTGGAGCAACAATTGGATGCACAACTGGAATATGCGGCTGCGGCGATTCCTCCGGGAACCGATGCGCTTGATGGCGGCGCCATCAAGCATGTGATACAGGGTGCGGGTTTTGAAATAACGGCTTTATTGGATGAACCTACGGCAGCCAATTCCGTGCTGCAAATATCCGATGGAGCCATTGTGGACATTGGCGGCGGAACCACGGGCATTTCGATTCTGAAGGATGGCAAGGTCGTCTATGTAGCCGATGAGGCAACGGGGGGCACCCACTTTTCTTTGGTGATTTCCGGGGCTTACCATATGGATTTTGCCGAAGCCGACCGCTTCAAGCGCAACCCCGCTCATCACAAAGAATTGCTACCGCTGCTCCGGCCGGTCATCGACAAGGTTTCCTCCATCATCAACCGCCATGTTGCGGGTCATGAGGTCAAAGAATTGTATTTGGCGGGCGGCACCTGTTGCTTTTCCGGCGTGGAGGCCATCATTGAGCGGCAGACCGGCATCGCCACCTATAAGCCCAGCAATCCCATGTCTGTCACTCCGCTGGGTATTGCTCTGAATTGTACACAGGAGGCGATATAAATGGAATTTCGGATTATCAAATCTCCTTCCCAGGGGACGATGGATATTTTGCTTCGGCGCAGAGGATTGCCAAGCAGTCGGGAAGTCCCACAGTACGACGCGGTTGGACTGGTGCAGGGAAGGCTGATTGATATGGTGTGGGCTGCGGATGTAGCTGAAAAGATGGCGGGAGTGACAGTGGAGGATATCCGCGGCAGTTGCCCGCAAAACATGATTCTTCTCGCTATCTATGGCGACACGGCTTCCGTGGAGGACGCCATCGCCGAGATCAAGCGGAGGAGCGGAAAAGCGGAGAAGGAAAGAATGCTATGATTGCCGCTAAATTGATTCACAATATCTGGTCTACCCGCAAAGCGGATTCCCTTGTTGGAATGAAACTAATGCTGGCCGAGGTTATTGGCGGAAGTGACGACGGGCACCGCTTGATTGTGGTCGATACGATCGGCGCCGGCATAGGCGATCGAGTGATTGTCTGCACCGGCTCATCGGCCCGCAAAATGCTGCAAACAGACGACGTTCCTGTGGATGCCGTCATAGTCGGCATCATTGACGCGGACTGCGTTTTCGAATAAATGGTTGAACAAAAAATCAATTGCAGCGAAAGAGGGCGAGAACTGTGAAAAAGCTGATTTGCGCTGCGGAAGTGGAGAAATGGGTGGCTGCCGGACAGAAGCGGTGCTTCATTGACAGCAACACGATTGTGACACCGGCGGCCCGGGACAAGGCAAAGGATCTGGGAATGGAGTTTATCCATGAGCCGTGCGGGACTTTGGGTTCCGACGCCGCAGACTGCGAAACGCCGAATGATATCGACATGAATGCAATTTATAAATTTTTCAAAATTTTATTGGAAAAAGGATTGGTTGAAAAGCTGTTGGAAACGGCTCCGGAGCCGCCCTATCAGGCGGAGACGGATCCAGCCGGCCTGAAGCTTGTGCGGGGCCAGACGGTAAAAATGGATGCTCGCAGCACGGTAACCTCCGGAGCCAAGGTGTATGTTCAAGAAGTAATCGGGAAGCCGGAGTCTTCCATGAGCGCCGGGTTTCTGACCGTCGATCACTCCAGTTTCGAGCAGAAGTCGGACCATGAAGAAATTAATATTGTGCTGGAAGGCACGCTCGATGTCACGCTGAACGGAAGAACCTTCACCGCCCGTATGGGAGATACGCTTTACATACCCAAAGGAGTCAAAGCGACCAAGGGATCACCGGACTGCGCGAAGCTGTTTTACGTGAGCTATCCAGCCAACGGCCCTGATCTGAAGCCGCAGTGACAGGAGGGGGATAAAGCATGCAGGCGCTTGGATTAATTGAAACGCGGGGACTTCTACCGGCGATTGAATGTCTGGACATCATGCTCAAAACAGCTCAGGTGGAACTGATGGAAAAATGCAATGTGGGCGGCGGGCTGGTGACGATCGCAGTTACGGGCGATGTCGGCGCTGTTCAAGCATCCGTGGAAGCAGGCGCCTCCGCGGTGCAACGCTTGGGCAGTGATGTGCTGATTGCTCGGCATTTCATTCCAAGGCCCCACAACGACATAGAGAGTATCTTCGGCTGGCGCAACGATTCGAACATTCCCAAAGAGAGCGGCGAACCAACGCTGTCGATTTGGCATACGCAGGTGGCGGAGCAGACGCCGGAGTTGGACGCAACGCCCGATGTTCCAATGGATAGTGGCAGCGAAGGAAGCTTCCCTGTACCAGTGGTCAATCCCGGTCTGGACCTTGCTTCTGAAGACATCAGTCCGGAAAGAGACAATGGAGATCCGGCAGCGCTTGACGGCCCATTCAAACACCGGATCGACGCGCTGGTAGAGGAATCCGGGCTTGACAAAGCTATGGAGCTGCTGGAAACCATGACAGCCGTGAAGCTGCGCGAACTGGCCAGAGAGTGCAGTGATGCGCTTGGGATGAGCTTGAAGGCAATTTCTAAAGCAAACAAGGTGAAACTGCTCGAGCGGTTGCGCCAGTATTATCAGCAATAAGCGAAAGGAGGATTTCCGCTTGGAAAATTATGATTACGACATACAATCGGTCCATGAAGCGCGGGTCTTGGCCCGTACAGGCAAAGCGGCCGCTAACATCCTTGCCGGATACGATGCAGAACAAATTGACAAAATTGTACAAAACATGGTGCGGGTAGCGGAGGCCAACGCCGCCGAACTGGCTGCGCTGGCCGTAGAGGAAACCGGCTTTGGCAAGATAGAGGATAAAATCTTCAAAAACCGTCTGGCTTCCACTGAGCTGTATGAATCCATTCGGGATACGAAAACCATTGGGGTGATCCGTGAGGACAAGACGAACCAAATTATAGAGATTGCCGAGCCCGTCGGACTGCTCATGGGCATTATTCCATCAACCAATCCGACATCCACTACTATTTTCAAATCCATCATTGCGATAAAGTCCCGCAATGGAATCATCTTTTCACCTCATCCCTCTGCATTGAAATCCATCATGCGGACCGCGGAATTGATGAACGCCGCTGCTGTTGAGGCAGGAGCTCCCGAAGGAATCATTGGCTGCGTATCCAAGCCTTCTATGCCGGCGACGCAGGAACTGATGAAGGGCGATGAAATCGCCATGATTATCGCTACGGGCGGTTCGGCGATGGTGAAATCCGCTTACAGCGCAGGAAAGCCAGCACTGGGAGTGGGACCGGGAAATGTACCGACCTACATTGAGCGCACCGCCGATATTCCAAAGGCAGTGGCAAATATTATTTCCAGCAAAACCTTCGATAACGGTACAATCTGTGCATCTGAACAGTCTGTCATCGTGGAGGAATGCATCCGTTCTCAAGTGATAGAAGAGTTTCAACGCCAGGGCGGTTACTTTATGAATCAGGAGGAAACCGCTAAAGTCGCGGCCAAACTGTTTGTCAAAGGCCATGCCATGAATTCCAGACTGGTGGGACGTTCGCCCCAGGTCATCGGGGAAGCGGCCGGCATTCGAATTTCGGCGGAGGTCAAGGTGCTTTTAGGCGAACAGCAGGGCGTGGGAGAGGGATTTCCGCTGTCCTATGAAAAGCTAACTACGGTACTGGCGTTTTACACCATAAAGGACTGGCGTGAGGCTTGCGATCTTGGCAATCGACTGCTGCGTAATGGTGGGGTGGGCCATAGCTTTTCCATCCATACGCAGAACCACGATATGGTCATGGAATTTGCGCAACAACCTGTATTCCGCATTTTGGTGAATACGGGCTCCACTCAGGGCGGCGTGGGCGCAAGCACCGGGCTTGCCCCATCCTTCACTTTGGGATGCGGAACCTGGGGCGGCAGCGCTACTTCGGATAATGTGGGACCGCAGCACTTAATTAATATCAAGCGTGTGGCATATGGCATTAAGGACTGTACGGCACGAAGCCCTTATCCTGTCTCCTCCCCGCAACTGCCGAACCAACAGGAGAATGCGATGTTGCTGAATCTGGTGGACGAGCTGGTGTCCATTTTACAGAAAAGCGGTGATTGTTAGTGGAGGACTATAATAAAGTGCTTTCGTTGCTGCTGGAGGCTGTATCCGGTGCCGAAAAGCCGGAAAAGGAACCGTGCTCCATCCCTTTAGGGATTTCGAACCGTCATGTGCATCTTTCCCAAGCTGATGTGGAGACGCTCTTTGGAGCTGGATATTCGTTGACCAAAGCGCGTGATTTGTCCCAAATCGGCCAGTATGCGTGCAATGAGACCGTTACGGTCTGCGGGCCCAAGGGGGCCATCGAAAAGGTACGGATTCTCGGCCCGGTGCGGGAACAGACCCAGGTGGAAATTATGCGGGGAGACTGTTTTAAGTTGGGTGTGAAGGCTCCGGTGCGTATGTCGGGGGCGCTTGAAGGCACAACGGGCGTCACGTTGGTTGGGCCCAAGGGGAGCGTTTATATTCGCTGCGGTCTGATGGTCGCACAGCGCCATATTCATATGTCGCCCGATGACGCCCGCTTTTTCGGCGTAACCGACGGAGAAAGGGTCAGCATTCAATTTGATGGTCTCCGGGGCGGAGGGTACAATCAGGTCGCCATCAGAGTCAGCAGCGCCGCCGCTCTCGACTGTCATATCGACGTTGAAGAAGCAAACGCCATGGATCTGACCGCGGCGTCTGTTGTCCAAATCATAAAAAATCAATAGGAGGAAATCAACATGAGATCTGAAGCTCTAGGTTTGATTGAAACAAAAGGGTTGGTAGGTTCAATCGAAGCGGCGGACGCAATGGTCAAGGCGGCCAATGTCACTTTGATCGGCAAGGAGATGGTAGGAGGCGGTCTTGTTACCGTGATGGTGCGAGGCGATGTAGGGGCGGTGAAAGCAGCGACGGATGCCGGCGCCGCGGCCGCGCAAAGTGTAGGGGAACTAGTGTCGGTGCATGTGATTCCTCGTCCCCACAGCGAAATGGAAACCATCCTTCCGCCTGCTAAGCCATAATTCCAAAAAATCATAAAACATTTAGGAGGAATGAATCATGAAATCGGAAGCTCTGGGTTTAATCGAAACAAAAGGGTTGGTAGGCTCGATTGAAGCGGCGGACGCAATGGTCAAAGCGGCCAATGTCAGCTTGATCGGCAAAGAGATGGTCGGTGGCGGTCTTGTTACCGTGATGGTACGGGGCGATGTAGGAGCGGTGAAAGCGGCGACAGACGCCGGCGCAGCAGCTGCGCAACGTGTAGGGGAACTGGTGTCGGTGCATGTGATTCCTCGTCCCCACAGCGAAGTGGAAGTCATTCTTCCCACTGCTAAGCTATAATTTAATCTTAACTATGAAAAAAGGCCTAAACCTGCTAATACCAGGTTTAGGCTTTTTTTTTTACCTGTGAATTCCGCTTGAATAATAATGACTCATGGCATTTGACGGGGGGAGGGGCGTTGCTATAATATAAATACATATGTGAAAACTTTAACGTGAAACGCCAGTTTTCCCGTTCATTTTCGGTGAAAGGTGCAAGGAGTTTATGCAGAAAACCGATAAGCTGATCGCAAACAAAGTGTACGCCCGATACAGCGGCGTTCTGTCCCTTTCCAAGTTCTCGCTTTTGCTGTTTGATATCAACGGAGACATTTTGCTGGAATTTAACCCTTCCCCTGATTTTTGCAAGCTTATTTGCTGGGAAAATCAATCGCGGCCGTGCGCGGATTATGTTAATCGCTTTCATTCCTTCGAACGGGGGAGATTTGTCTGCTGTTACGGCATGGAAAATATTTTGCTGCCCATTATGGTCAAAGATGAGGTTGTTGGATACGTAGCGGGGATGCAGGCGTATTCCCAAGAGTCGGAATTTCAAAAATATCTGATCAATACGGCGGAGTTGGCCGAATTGAAGGGATTGGATTTGGAGCTTGTCGCGAAAGCGATATCGGCTCTGCAAACCATTGATAAGGACAAGGCGGATATTCACGAGCAACTTTGCAATCATATCGCAAGAAATATTGCGCTCGACATCGCCGAAAGTACGCAGGACAACGAAAGGATCATCAATCGCCTGTCTGTGGAAAAGGAAATACTGGAGAAGAAGGTGATTGATTTGGAGGCGAAAAATATGTCTCTGGTAATCAATCCCCATTTTCTGTTCAATACTTTGAATTCCATTGCCCGCATCGCCTATTTCGAACACTCCCATACCACGGAGGAATTGATCTATTGCCTGTCCGACTTGCTGCGATACAATCTTAAGCAGGAAGACCAGCTTCATACCATTGCATCCGAAATGGATAACATTGAGAAATATCTATATATACAAAAGGCGCGTTTCAAAAACCGCCTGCAGTATGAAATTTCCATTCCTGACGATATAATGGCTTATCGCATTCCGAATATGGTTATTCAGCCTATTGTGGAAAATGCGGTGATTCACGGAATTACCCCCAAGCGGGACGGGGGAACCATTCGTTTGATTGCCGAAAAGTACGGAAATGATATCACCATATCCGTTATGGATAACGGCAACGGGTTCTCGCCGGAGGTGCTCAAGCTCATCCATCAGCCGGACAGCAAAACCGGTGTGGGCTTTCGGAGCACCGACAGCCGCTTGAAGCGTTATTATGGAGAAGAGTATGGGTTATCGATCGTGAAATCCGATTACAGCGGGAGCACGGTCAACATTCGAATTACCACCCAACCCAATGTGAGGTAATGCAATGAGTGTTGTCATGATTGTAGAGGATGAACTGATGGAACTGGAATTTCTTCAATCCATCGCGCTGGAAATACTACGCACTGAAGATAAGCTTCTTACCTGTGAGACCGGTTTGCAGGCGATCAAACTCGCCAAGCAATATCGGCCGGATATTATTTTTATGGATATCACTTTACCGGAAATGGATGGAATCTCCTCGTTGCAGGAGATTCGCCGGTTTCTCCCCGACGCATGCGTGTCGATTTTGTCGGCCAGCTCGGATTTTTCCTATGCACAGGCGGCAATCAGCCTGCGGGTACACGAATACTTGCTTAAACCGGTCAAGCCGGAAATATTGCGGCAAATGATTCGCAAGGCACTGGAGCAGGCTGCCCAACCAGAAAGAAATTCTTTAATAGACACTTCTCCGATAGAACCGGCCGAAGAGCGTCAGTGCTTTATTAAGGAAGCCGTCGATTATATTCAAGAGAATTACAAAGGAGAGCTGACCTTGCAAATGGTGGCGGATCATGTGTACATGAATCCCCAATATTTTAGCCGCATATTCAAAAAGGAGATGGGCGTTACTTATACGGATTATGTGAACAGGCTCAAGATTGCGCATGCCTGCAAGCTTCTGGAGACTACAGGATATCCCGCCTATCGCATCTCCGCGGAATGCGGCTTTACCGATCCGTCTTATTTCAACCGGGTATTCTACAAGCAAATGAATATGACGCCCAAAGAATACAAAAAAAGCGTCCTTGCCCAAGTTCAAAAAAACAATCAATAGATAGAGTTCCAGGAACCTCCCCCCGACTAAGCTGTCAGGGGGGAGGTTTTTTTTATTGACTCTATCGTCCTAAAAGTATGGATAGTACCAGAATGGAGAAAAAGTGATTCAGAGAGTGCAACAAGAGGTACGGTTAGTACCAAGCACAATGGCCGCTGTGTTATACAATGAAGATAATTCTAAGTAACAGAGGTGTATGGATGATGAAGGAAGCAGTGGCATCTCCCGTGGCTACGGCCGCCATGCTGAAACAAAAGATGAACAGTCGTTTTAGAAGAAATGGAATCGTGTACGGACTGATTTCCGGCATTACGTTCGGCCTTTACAGCACCATCGTTGCCATGGCCATGATGAAGGATCCTTTCCTGGGAGTCTTAGGGGTGTTTGCGGCGCCGCTTGTGGCATCGGCGATCAATGATACTATGGCGGCGATCTGGCTTGTAATCTGGAACGTAATGAAAGGGAAGGGCAAAGAAATCGGCCGCAGTCTGGTAACTATACCGGGTCTGATGGTTGCACTGGCCGCGGTGTTTGGCGGCCCGATCGCCAACGGGGCATATCTGGTTGGGATTGCTTTGGCCGGAGCAGCGGCTATCCCCATTTCGGCACTTTGTCCTATGTTTGGGGCTATTTTCGCGCGAATGTTCCTTAAGCAGAAGATTGATAAACGGGTGGCAGTCGGCATGTTAATCTGTGTTGTCGGAGCGGCGCTCATTTCCTATGTCAATCCTGAAGGAGGAGCGGAGAATTTCACATTGGGCATAATTTTCGCTTTGGTGGCCGCAATTGGCTGGGGACTGGAAGGCGTATTTTCCGCTTTCGGCATGTCCATGATCGATTCTAATATCGCCATCACCATTCGCGAGGGCGTTTCCGGAATCGTTTACATTGCAGTGCTTTTGCCTCTCTTCGCCGCGACGGATCTCTTTGCTTCCGTGCTTGGCTCCGTATCGCCCATGCTCATTATCGCGGCTGCGGCCCTGTTTACGGCAATCTCTTTCCTGACATGGTATATGGCCAACAGTATGGTTGGCGTTGCCGTCGGAATGTCGCTAAACATTACATATGTGCTGTGGGGGGTTGTCTTTGCCGCTATCTTCCTCGGTGAATCGTTGACTCCTACAGTTATTACCGGCGCAATTATTATCACATTGGGAGCGCTTTTGGTTTCGATGAATCCCATGGATCTCTTCAAAAAGGAGGCGTAAGCAAATGGCGTTGTTACCGATCCGCTCTCGTGTACTGCTTTTCATGTCCACTGTGCAGCAGGCAAATATTGATGATGCGATGAACGCTTTGAAAAGCGAATACGGTGAAGAAGGCCAATTTACAAGGGAGAACTTCCTGGATCATATGCTGTCGTTGCAGGCAAACGGACTGATTGATGAGGTCCATTACGAGCTGAACGCTAATGGGGAATTATGCATGTACTACGCGATCAACGATGAGGGAAATCGTACAATCAATAAATATTTGCCTAAAAAATGGGCTCAAAACTACAAACAGGTCCTGACGAAATAATTCAAGGAGTTTTAGTCTAACCACAAACAACCCGGCCCTAGGCCGGGTTGCGTCGTAAAGGCGGCTGCGCCAAGGGTTCAAAGCTACAACACTCCATACAGGCTATTGTGCGTTGCAAAAAAACCGTCCGGTGGATTGTCAATATCAATTCGTTTATTTTTGAACTTACTGCTACGGGCGGTATGGAATAACTGAATTTGATGCAAGTCTCCCTGCATGGAAGCAAAAGCCCGGCTTACAAGCGCAGCATCCTTATTCGGGCCAGCACTATAGCCGATAATCTCTCGATTAAAGAGGTCGACAAATACACAGATGTAATGCCATTTGTTTTTCACTTTGACATATGTCAGATCGCTTACAACCACTTGTTTGACTTCTGACTGTCTAAACTCACGATTCAATTTATTAGCCTGTTCCGCTTCATTACACGAGGTTTTTTGCTGGTTCTAAATTCTTCCTCCTTGACTTAATTTCCGCATGTGTTATAATGACACTCGGGATTCAAAATCGTGACCGTGGGGGTTCAAGTCTCTCTATCGGCACCATACATAGCTTTAAAGCTTCGAGACGATATTATATCCGTTTCGGGGCTTTTTTTATTATATCTGAATATGAATTCAATTTTACTTAATAAAATCTCCTTATTACTTTCATAGAAATGAGCAAAACTCAAAGAAAAGATAGGATACAATATTTATGAGACATACTGTATAGAGTCATCTAAGATTATCTACAGAAGAGAGGATGCTGCAACCTATGATCTACATGTTGGACACGGCAAATCTAAAGCAAATTGAAAGAGCATTTGACTTGTATCCTATGGCAGGCGTAACTACGAACCCATCGATTATTGCAAAAGAAAAAACAGATTTCCTCTCCCATCTCAAGGAGATTAGACGCATCATTGGGGAAGATAGTCTGTTACATGCTCAATCATTAGGAAGAAAAGCTGAAGATATTGTAGAAGAAGCCTTGTACATGCAAGAGAATGTAGGGGGTAACTTCTATGTAAAAATTCCTGTCATTCCTGAGGGCATCAAGGCGATGAAAATGCTAAATAAAAAAGGAGTAAAAATCACAGCTACTGCTATTTTTACTGCCGAACAAGCACACATCGCTTCCGTTTCTGGTGCTGAATTTGTTGCACCCTATGTAAATCGTTTAGACAATATGGGAGCAAATGGAGTACAAGTAGTAGAGCATATTGTAACTCTATTTAAGGAACATCAGCTTGATACAAAAGTATTAGCAGCTTCATTTAAAAATGTGCAACAAGTGTTACATGTAGCATTAGCTGGCGGTCATTCTGTAACGGTAACTGCTGAAATCATGGATAATCTACTTAAACATCCAATGACTGATTGGAGCGTAGATCAGTTTGTGCAGGATTGGGAAAATGTTTATGGCGAGGGGAAACTGGTTCATCAACTGTAACCTAAACGCTGTAAATCAATTTCTAATTCTAAAATAAATCACTCAAATAAGACAAAAAGCATGTTTTTGGCATAAGTAGATAGCCGGAAACATGCTTTTTATTGAAATAAAAGGAAAACAGCATATTCTGATGTACAAATATTCGCACTTATGCATTGAAGGTTGTTTGGTAGTGTGGTACATTCGGTCATGGTAGAGTAGGAAGATGGAGTGATAACAAGTGAGCCAAGACATGATCATGACCAATCATAAGAGCCTAACAAAACTAACAGAGAATGTACTTCAGATGGCAGACGTAATGCGTAGCCATCAGGATGATCTTCATGCAAATAAACTGCAACAATTAGTAGAAAAGGGCCGTTTCGAAGAGATGAGCATTGCTTTTTGCGGTCACTTTTCCGCAGGGAAATCAACAATGATTAATACGCTTCTGGGGGTAGAACTATTACCAGCTAACCCTATTCCAACAAGCGCTAACGTTGTAAAAATAAGAGGCGGCGAACCTGCTGCCAGTGTTCATACCAGAAAAAGTGGAGTTTTAACTCTTGATCCACATACCGATTTGGAAACGCTTAAAAAGCATGCAGTGGATGGAGACGAGGTTGAGTGGGTGGAAATCTGTTATCCTGGTCTATTCCTTACAGAAAAGACAAGTCTTCTCGATACACCAGGTATTGATTCCACAGATGCTGCCCATAAAGTGGCTACAGAATCAGCCCTTCATTTAGCTGACGTGATTATATATATGATGGACTATAACCATGTGCAGGCAGAAGAGAACTTTAATTTTACCAAGATGTTAAAAGATAGAGGGAAACCGGTCTATCTCGTTATTAACATGATAGATAAGCACGTTGACTTTGAGCTTGATTTTGATAGCTACAAGGAGAGTGTGGAAGACGCGTTTGACATGTGGAATATCAAACCGGACGGGATTTTCTATACCACTCTGGCAGAATCAGATCATCCTGAGAACCAATACGAAGAATTTCGTTCCACTTTGCTAGATTTATATGAACATGGTGAGAGCTTAATCTCCCAAAGCATTCTACTATCAGCAAAAGCACTAATCGATGAGCATGGAAAGGTAGTAGCCAGACAACATCAGCCTGTACGTGAGAAGGCTGAAGAGACAATTGAGACACAAACGGAGAAACTGGTTGAGCGTGGTCTCCATATTAACGATCAAAATGAAGCTACTAAGCAGCACCAACAATTACTAGCAAAAATAGCTGAGCTTCAATCAGCTTCCAAGAACGCTTACAATCAGATGGAAAAAGAATTGACTGATCTGTTGCAAAACGCGCGAATTACCTACTACAGTACGAACACAGCAGCCAAGGAGTATCTGGATACGCGAAAACCAGGATTTAAAGTAGGATTTTTATTTGGTTCTGCGAAGAAAACAGAGGATGAACGCGCAGCCAGAATACAAGCCTTGCGCGATGATATAAAGGAAAAAGTATCCGCTAATCTGGATTTTCATTTCCGTCAGCTGCTTACCAGTTTTATTGATCGATATGGAGTGCGCAGTGATAGCTTGCACCAGCAAATTCATGATGCAAAGATCGACATTACAGAGGAGTGGCTTACTTCTCAGGTGAAACAGGGAGCAGGGACGGACGAGTATGTTATGAACTATTGCAAAGATATTTCGGATGGCATAAAAATATCATACCGTCGGGTAGCCCTATTGATTATTGAGCAGATTGTAGCGTGTTTGGAAGAGATGAATCAACAAGAACAAACAACTATCTCAGAAAATATGCAAGAGCTAGAAGCATTACAGGGTGCTTATTTACAATTTGTTACCCTGACTGAGGCAGAAAAATCACAAAAAAACGAGCTGATGAGATTACTTTACCAATAGAGGAGCGTAAGGCTACATGAACGTAGAGAAGCAACAAATGGCAACTAGTGAGAGAGTAGAAGCATCGCAACAGGTAAAACCATTGCTGATTAATAGTGCAACAAAACTACGCCAGGCTAGCCATTGGATCAAAGAATTAGCAGGAATGAAGCAACTGGCTGAAACAATGGAAGAACGTGCAGACCGTCTGGAAGAAAATCGTTTCACGGTGGCACTATTTGGAGCATTTAGCGCAGGGAAATCTTCATTTGCCAATGCTTTGATGGGTGAGATGATTTTGCCGGTTTCTCCGAATCCAACAACAGCAGCAATCAATAAAATCATGCCACCGACAGAAACCTATCCACATGGAACCGTGCGCGTTGTGCTTAAATCAAGAGATGTGATCGAGGAAGATGTACGTCGTTCCCTTGCTGTTTTTCATATTCAGGAAGCGCAACTGGAGAACGGGATTAACGCAGTTGCTGAAATGAATATCAGTGAAGTTCCTGCCAATGCCAAACCACACTATACTTTTATTAAAGCGGTGAAAAAAGGGTGGGATGAGGCAGCACCCCATTTGGGTCAGGAACTACTTGTAGATGAAAAAGAGTTTAAAAAATTCGTGGCGAAAGAAGAAAAAGCATGCTTTGCGGATTACATCGAACTATATTTTAGTTGCCCGTTGACGGATCAAGGTATGGTGCTTGTAGATACCCCTGGGGCAGATTCCATTAATGCTCGTCATACCGGTGTTGCCTTTGAATACTTGAAAAATGCCGATGTTATCCTGTTTGTTACCTATTACAACCATGCCTTTGCCCATGCAGACAGAGAATTTTTATTACAAATGGGTCGGGTAAAAGATACGTTTGAATTGGATAAGATGTTTTTTATCGTCAATGCAGCTGATCTGGCACAATCACCGGATGAGTTGCAGGATGTTCTTACCCATGTAGAAAAAAATCTATTGTCCTGTGGCATCAGGCATCCACGTATTTACCCGATTTCCAGTCAAACAGCAATATTATCTAAAATGCTGGCAAAAGGATCACTTGCCCCGTCCGCAGAAAAAGTATATCGTCAACGCACAGACGCAATGGAGGGGGAGTTGCCTTCTGCAGAGAAGGGGCTTGTCATTTCTGGTATGCCACCGTTTGAACGCGACTTCTTGCAATATACGGTGGATGGATTAGCCCTGCAAGCAGTAGCGGCGGCAGATGGCGAAATAAGACGAGCTCACGATCGCTTGCGTGAGTATATCGAACTGGCACAGGAAGGCGAGAGTGCCCGTGAAGAAAGAAGAGAAGGCGTTAGACAGGCAAAAGAACAGGCAACCCTGCGAACACATAGCGTAACAGTCAGCAATGAGGAGAGAAACGGCAAAAAAGAACAGGAAGAATTACTTTACTACGTAAAACAACGACTCTTTTTCCGGTTTTCAGAGTTCTTTGCAAGCGCCTTTAACCCTGCTGCATTAAAGGATGATGGTCGCAACCTGAAAAAAGCGGCTCAAGATTGTTTAGAGGATTTATTCCGTTCCATTGGGTACGATCTGGCGCAAGAGATGAGAGCTACTTTCCTTCGTCTGGAAAAATACATGAATAAATCAGGCGATAAATTAGTCCTGGTGTGGCAAAAAGAACTTCAGGCGATCTGGTCTGGGATTGAGCTTGCTCCTTATAAGGTAAGATCTTTGCAGACCCCTAATTTTGCTGAAGAATTGCCAGCCGAACCTTCAGTTATGTACTCGGCTCTATCATTGTTTAAAAATCCTAAAGACTTTTTTGAAGGAGAAGGACGCTCCAACCTGAGAGCAGAATTAGAAAAACGAATGCACGAACAGGTGGATCGTTACCTGGAACAAGCAGGAGAAATTTTGGCGACAGCTCTTCAGGATGCTTTCAACAGTATGTCGCAATCAGAACGTCAAAAAGTGATGGATCAGGTAGAAGAATATAGCCAGGGTCTGTTTGCAGCTCTTGATGCCAAGGTTGATGTGAACCAACTGAAGGAAACAGAAACAAGATTGGCTACTTTGGTGTAAAGGAGTTCTCTCATGTTTACCCAAAAAAACTTTTTCAATTGAAGATAACCATGGATTGGTCCGGCTCACAATACAGGGCAACTGCATAGAATAAAGACAAAGCAGGATTGCTTTACAGATTGTGAGGGAGGCACCAGGTTATGCAAGGAAAAGTGAAATGGTTTAACAAGGAAAAAGGGTATGGGTTTATCGAAAGAACAGACGGTCCGGATGTATTTGTTCACTTTACGGGGATTAGTGGTACTGGTTTTCGTAATCTAGATCAAGGAGATCAAGTGAACTTTGATATCGTAAAGGGAGATCGTGGACCACAAGCTGCCAATGTAGAAAAAATTGAATCTTAACATCCTGCTACTAACATAAGAAAACTTCTATGGAAGTCCTTTCGAAGAAGCTGGTTCTTCCTTAGAGGATGTTTTTCATACGTATCAGGAAGTGAGCCTTCGAAGTTTATACTTTCTGATACAGTAAAAATAAACGACCGCATGGGGAGACGTTCAATACCCTAAGCGGTCGTTTTTGCTATGAATCAGGAGAGGAGAGTGAAGCAACGGACGATGCGAGGGACTACCACAAGCGGAACAGGTCTGATATGATTTACAAATAAAAGAGAGAAATGAAATGAGGGAATAGAGATGGCGGTACATACAGCTTTGCCTTTGGGAGAACTACTACAGGAGCTGTATCCACAGGTTGTGGCGTGGCGCAGACACTTCCACCAATATCCCGAGTTGTCTTTTCAAGAGGAAAAGACACCGGCTATGATTGCCCAGATTTTACGAGAAATTGGACTTGATGAAGTAAGGGAAAAAGTAAGTAGCCGTGGCGTTGTCGGCAAGCTAATCGGTAAAAAACCGGGGAAAACGGTAGCATTACGAGCAGATTTTGATGCGTTACCAATTGATGATCAGAAGGAAGTCGCCTATAAATCAAAAGTACCTGGTGCCATGCATGCATGCGGACATGATGCACATACAGCAGGGCTCTTAGGACTTGCACAGGTGCTCGCCAAGCATAAAGATGAGATTCCAGGAACCATTGTTTTTATATTTCAGCATGCTGAAGAAGAGAATCCAGGTGGAGCGATTGGCATGGTAGCGGATGGTGCGATGGATGGCGTTGATGCTATATTTGGCGCGCATGTATGGTCCACAATTCCATATGGACACATTGGACTGGCGCCAGGGCCTGTAATGGCGAATACGGATGATTTTATTATTGAGGTGCAAGGTAAGGGTGGTCATGGTGCAATGCCACATGAGACAGTGGATTCCATCGTGATTGGCGCACAAATCGTCAATAACATCCAAACGATAGCAAGTCGCAACGTTGATCCACAGGAGAGTATTGTTGTAAGTATGGGAACCTTTAACGCTGGAAATAACTTCAATGTCATAGCTGATACGAGCAGATTGACAGGAACTCTTCGTACGTTCACAGCCGAGGTTCGCGACCTGGGAGAGCGTCGCTTGCGTGAAATCGTGGAAGGGACGGCAGCTCTTAACGGTGGTACAGCGGTTCTACACTATGATCGTGGTTATCCAGCCCTTATCAACACAGAAGCAGAAACTGAGCTAATGCACCAGGTTGCAGCCTCCATAGTAGGCGAAGATCACATGATTCGTGTTAAACCAGTTATGGGTGGAGAGGATTTCTCTTATTATCTGGAGAAAGCACCAGGTGCCTATATATTTATCGGTGCAGGTAACCCAGAAGTTGGGGCAACGTATGCGCACCACCATCCAATGTTTGATATTGATGAACGTGCCATGCTACTTGCTGGAGAAGCTCTAGGCAGGACAGCGCTACAGTACCTATATGAACATGAAGGAACTGAAGAATAAAGAACAGATTTCGCAGATTAATTGAAAGGAGAGTGGAACAAATGCATACTTCTTTTCTTCTACCTCTTGATGAAACATTCGTAATTCGTGGTAATGTACATACTCAGGCTACGGAGGGAGAAAAGCAACCGATTCTTCTTTTTTGCCACGGATTTAAAGGCTTTAAGGATTGGGGGAGCTTCCCTTATGTAGCGGAACAGTTATCGGAGAGAGGAATAACGGTAATTCGATTTAACTTCTCTGCTAACGGAGTGGGTGAAAGTACAACCGAATTCGACGAGCTGGAGAAGTTCGGGATTAATACCTTTGCGAGAGAAATCGCAGATCTTACAGCACTGGTAGAGGCGATTAAACAGAATAAGCTGCCTCATGCAGAGGTGATGGATTACGAGAAGATTTTCGTCATGGGACACAGTAAAGGTGGCGGTGATTCGATCCTGTTTGGTACAGATAATCCGGACATAAAAGGTATCATTACCTGGAATGGGATTAGTCATGTAAACCTATTTGATCAAAAGCTGCGTCAAGAGATTTCCGAGAAAGGTGTCAGTTATATCATTAACGGAAGAACCGGGCAAGAAATGCCGATTACACAAGTGGTCATTGATGATGTAGATCAAAATCAGGAAGCATATCATTTGGTAGAAAAAGTACGCCACATGTCACAGCCGATATGCATCATTCAGGGAGATAAAGATTTTGCGCGTTTGGTGCAAGGCGCAAGTATTCTTCAAGAAGCAGCGAAACGAGGAGAACTCCATTGGATTGTAGATGCTGATCACGTTATGAACACAAAGCATCCATTTGCAGGCAGCAGTGAACAGCTTGAAGAGGCTATTACCATTACAGCAGAATTTGTCCGAACTCATTCCGAGCGCTAGTGGCAAGTGGTTCAGCGATTTATACACAAATATAGTAAGAGAGAAGGCGGCTTCTATTGGAGCCGCTTTTCTCATTGTGATATTGACTACTGTAGTGGGGCAGAAGAAGCACATTTTCTGTCTGCAAACTCGTTAAGGTCCCGCAAGGGAGCAAATACTGTCCGCTACACAGTAAAGAGTGCGGAAAGTGCAAAATGATGACAATGCTATGCAGTATCTCATGGGTTGCACTTTTTAATCCGCCCTCTTTGCTGTGTAGCTAGGTAGGACCTTAAATAGTTTTGGACAAAAAATGTGCTTCTTCTGCTAACAACTTCAGTGAAAAAACAATAACAACACCAACAGCCTTCAAAAACCAGCTTCTCTTTTCACAATGAGCGACTTGGCGAAGCCCGACCCAGCGGAGCACTCTTCATCGGGATAAAAAGCGAGAAGAAAGCAAGTCTTACAGTGAAGACATCGTTTTGAGCTTTCTAGGGTGAAGAGTGCGGAGCGGACAGTTTAACCCCTTGTGGGGCGAAGACTTTTAGTGAAGGGTGAAAAGAGAAGCTGGTTTTCTCCACTACAACTAGGAAGATGACAATTTTCTCATGTCGCCAAAAAAGTCAAGATAATCCTTTTGTCCTTTACTACGCTGTGGTATACTGAAAGGCAATATAAAATATTTTATGCACTCTGATTTTTCTAAAAACTTTAAATAAAAAGATAAAAATGGAGAGGAATTATATGACGGGGAGAAAAATCCATTTGTATGACACCACGCTTCGCGACGGAACACAGGGTGAAGGCATCAGCCTGTCGGTGGAGGACAAGGTTAAAATCGCAATTCGTTTAGACAAATTTGGTATTGATTATATCGAAGGTGGCTGGCCAGGGAGTAATCCGAAAGACATGGCTTTTTTTCAACGTATAAAAGAGATTCCCTTGCAGCATGCAAAGATTACTGCATTTGGTAGTACATGCCGTCCACATGTAGCTGCATCTGATGATGTGAATTTGCGAGCTATTTTGGAAAGTGGCGTGCAAGTTGCTTCGATTTTCGGCAAATCGTGGGATTTACATGTACATGAGGCATTAAAGACTGATTTGGAAGAAAATCTTCGTATGATTACAGATTCCGTTCGGTTTTTAAAAGAAAGCGGGTTATCCGTTCTCTTTTTGGCTGAGCATTTCTTCGATGGATATAAAGCGAATCCGGAGTATGCCTTGCAAGTATTATATGCAGCAGAAAAAGCGGATGCAGACTGGCTGGTTCTGTGCGATACCAATGGAGGAACCTTGCCACATCAAATGAGTGAAATTGTAGCCAGCGTAAAAGCTGCTTGTGTGACGAAGATGGGAATTCATCCTCACAATGACTGCGAGCTTGCTGTTGCGAATGCGTTAGCTGCTGTGCAAGCTGGTGTTGATCAAGTACAAGGTACCATCAATGGGATTGGGGAGCGCTGCGGCAATGTTAATCTTATCTCCGTTATTCCTAACCTACAGGTGAAGCTGGGTCATACTTGTGTGTCACCAGAAAACCTGGAGCAACTAACAAGTGTTTCTCGCTATGTGGCTGAAATTGCGAATATTATGTTACCTGTAAATCAGCCATTTGTAGGGAATAGTGCTTTTGCACATAAAGGCGGAATTCATGTAAGTGCTGTGATGAAAAATGCAAGTACATATGAACATATGGTCCCTGAACAAATTGGGAATCGACGTAGAATCCTTGTTTCGGAGCTCTCTGGTCAGAGTAACCTGCTGGCAAAAGCAGAAGAATTACAAATCTCCTTTGATCAAGAAAAATTGCTTTCAAGAGAAGTAGTGAAACGATTAAAAGAGAAGGAGTACGAAGGGTACCAGTATGAAGGTGCGGAAGCCTCTCTAACACTCATGATTTTGGAGGCGTCAGGTAAGCTGGATCAGCTTTTCTCACTAGAAACGTTTAAAGTATTTATGGAAAAGTCAACAGACAAAGCCATTCTGTCAGAAGCAATGGTAAAGTGTAATATCAAGGGTGAGATTGTCCATACCGTAGCAGAAGGAAACGGGCCTGTTAACGCACTGGATAATGCGTTGCGTAAAGCGCTGGAATCTCACTTCCCGATGTTATCAGAAATGCATTTGACAGATTATAAAGTTCGTGTACTGGATGAGAGCGAAGCAACGGCTGCCAAGGTACGCGTACTGATTGAGTCTGCTTATCAAGGTGAAACATGGAGTACCGTGGGTGTTTCTGCGAACGTAATTGAAGCGAGCTGGGAAGCATTAATTGATAGCATTCGTTACTTGCTATGGAAAAATGGCGTTACGTTACCAGAACGTGAACAAACGGACGAATTTCGGGTCGGTATTGTGAACCACTAAATTATTTCCACTCTCTATTTATTACTACAAGCTCCCATAAACAATATGACCCGTAGTCAGGTCACTTTTTCAAAGTGTTCCCATCCTACGGGTCTCTTTCTTATTTTACGATACTAATTCTGCAGCAATCTTCTGTTGTTGACGTTTGTGATCGAGTTCTTTTGCTCCCATATGGGTAAGTACACAGAATACTAAGCATAGGACGACGGCAACCAACAATAAATAAAAACCACCATTCCAGCCAACAGTATCTACCATTACACCAAAGAGAGTAGTACCAAAAGAAGCACCTAGAATGTAGCTCATGAAGCCACGTAAACCAACTGCAGATCCAACAGCGAATGGAGGTACAATCTCCATTGTTTGTACGGAAGCCAAAAATTGAGGGACGTAAATTAAGCAACCAATAATAGCAGCAAAGACTGTAGTCATAAAGATAGTGGTACTTTGCCAGTAGCCAATGATACAGAAGAAAATCAACGACATTGCAATCATTGCAGGTGGCATACGGTATCCTTTGAATAGCTTGTCAGAAAGATAACCAACCAAGAGAGTAGAAGGAATAGCTGCCCATTCAAAGAATAAGAAAGCAACACTCATCTCCTCTTTTGAGAAATGTTTCACATTCAATAAGTAAATTGGTAGCCAGCTTATGATTCCAAAACGAACCATGTACACGAAAACGTCTAATAGCGAAACATACCATGCATTTTTGTTAAACAAAACATAATTTTTGAAGATTTGCCATGAATTCATATCCTGTGGAGCTTTTGAAGTCTCTTTGTTATTGAAAGTAATTTCAACATCACCATCGTTGACGATTTCACTTAAAGGTGGCAAGCCCTCATTAGTAGGGGAACCTTTTGTCAGAGCTAAAACTATCATTGCAAAAACGATTGCGGCTGCAGCTGGTAACTGATAGCTTGCCATTTGCCAGTTTTCAGTACCAAACATGGCAAAGCCGACGCCAACCAGAGGAGCAACGATACCACCACCAAGATTATGTGAGGTATTCCAAATGGCACCTATTGTACCCCTTTGCTTACGCGGGAACCAGTTTGCGATTGTAATAAAACTAGGACCTACACCCATTCCCTGAAAAATTCCGTTACATACAACTAGTATGGCAAACATCCAAAAAGCGGTAGAGAAACCAAGCATAATATTAACCAGTCCACACATAAGCAAACCAAGTGCCATATACCGCTTAGGATCGGCTTTATCCGCAAGACTACTCATGAGGCCTTTACTAATTCCATAAGAAATTAGCATACAACTGCTTATTAAACCTACTTCTGTTGCACTAAGATGAAGCTCTTCTTTAAGATAAGGAGTAGATAATGCAAAGTTACTACGGACAATATAATAGGCCATGTATCCGAAGAAAACGCCTAATAAAGATTGGAACCGGTAACGTTTATAGGTAGATTCAATCTGATCTGGTGGTACTTTGGTAGGAGTAACTCTAGGCTTTAAAAAGGAAATCATACCTTGAACCTCATTTCATTAGGTTATAAACGAAAAGGACATCAAACAAGAAACACGATTAAGATATTTTATAAAATGAAAATTTTCTCATGATAACGAGTTCTACATAATAGACGCAAGATTTCATCGCTAGCTTAATGAAAGTGCTTTCAAAACATCTGTTTTATATACCCCCCTTGTTATGAATATCGTGCTCCTTATTTCAATTATCTTCCCATTTGAGTAAGTAGACTATCAGCATAGTTCTGATTTTTTTGTAAGAATATATATGGGGGAATGTCAGAAAAAATCCTACATCCGAGATTGAAGGTAAATTTGACTGAAAATACTTGAAATGACGTGCTATATCAATCTCATGCTATACTAAGTTCGCACCCCAGTTCAGATACATGTAGGAGATTATTCCCGGTGTAGAGTGGAGAAAAAATAATGAGAAGGCTGTCAAAGTTACTACTTATGATATTGATCATTTGCCTTGTTTCAGGATGCTCGAGAAGTATTTCGAATTATCAGATTATTTTTTCAGAGTCAGAATCTCCCCCCGCAGCTTATCTTGACGATACGCAGTCTCCGATTCGTGTGGCTATATCAGGTGTATTGTCACCAAGTCATACAATCATGCACTATAGAAAAATTACTGATTATCTAGGAGAACAACTTAATAGGCCAGCTGTTCTTATTCAGCGCAAGAGCTACAACGAAATTAGTACATTAATGATGAATGGTGGGGCAGATATAGCATTGCTATCATCAGGTGCCTTTTTAACAAATGGACAAGATAAGGGTCTCGAAGCGATTGCAATGCAAGAGAGAATGGGTGTTCCATATTATTATGGTTATCTGATTGTAAACCGTGACAGTCATATTTCAGATATTAATGAATTAAGAGAAAAAAGAGTCGCCATAGCCGATCCTAGTAGTTATTCCAGCTATATCTTTGTAAGCAAAAAATTAGCTGAAATTAATGAGACACCGGAACATTTCTTTGAAAGCTATACTTATACATACAGTCATGAAAAATCACTTAAGGCTGTAATGAATAGAGTTGTCGACGCAGCAGCTGTTAATAGTTTGGTCTATGAACAAGCTAAGCTAGAAAATCCCGATATTATTAATTCTTTACAAATCATTGAAAAATCGGAGCCAGTTGGTACTGGTCCAGTGGTAATCAGTAGTAGCTTATCAGATGAAGAAAAGAATATTATTAAAGAACTTTTTATGTCCATGCATGAGCAACCAACTCTAAAACCAGCGTTAAAGGGTCTGTTTATAGACCGCTTCGTTCCTTTTGATTCGAAATATTATGATCCTTATTTTAGTAACAATGCTGATAAAAGAGGTCAACTATGAGGTGGATGAACAAGCTTCAGATTAACCAGAAGATATTTGGAGTTATCTTTACCGCGTTGCTCATCCTTGCTACAGTATTGGGATCAATTATTTGGGACTCTCTTTCGGAAATGATGGCTGAAGATCTTAAGAAACGTGGAGTTAACATTGCAAATAATATTATGGGATTGTGCTCTGATTACATTCTTACAGATGATCAATATTCTCTCCATCTCCTTGTTTCTGAAGTACAAAAATCGAACGAAGATGTTCGATATATCCTGGTAATCAATAACAATAACGGTCTTGTAGGAGACACATTTTTAGGACATTTGCCAAAAGGGATATTACGCGCACATACCCCTAATGGTACAAACAAATTACAAATTGCTACCCTAACTTCAGATGAAGGTAAGATTCACGATATTCTTATTCCTATTGAGGAGGGGGATATTGGATTCGTTCGTGTAGGTATGTCAGAAGCATCGTATCAAACCTATATTGTAAATAAAATTGTCAAATTAATTATTGCGACATTAATAGTTTGCATAGCAACAGCTGTTATAACGTATTATGTTACCCACTTCATCACGAAGCCGATAAATAATTTAGTTGCTGTAGCAACAGGTATATCAGCAGGGAAATTATCCTTGCGAGCTAAAGTTACGAGTGACGATGAAGTAGGAAGGCTTGCCCATACTTTTAATGAGATGGCTGACAACTTAATTAGTGCTAACGGGGAAGTAGAAATTCTGTTGAAGGAGCTTCAAGAAAAAGAGAGACTTCGAGATATGCTAATTCTAAAACTTTTATCAGCACAGGAAGAAGAGAGAAAAAGGATTTCCCGAGAACTTCATGATGAAACAAGCCAAGCTCTTACTTCGCTAATGGTGACAATGAGTGTTCTGGCAAATGAGGCAAAGGATACTGAACATCATCAACTACTATTATCCAGCCGGGAGACGGCTGCGAGTATTTTACGAGAAATAAGAGATTTAGCAGTGGAATTACGCCCACCTATTTTAGATGATATGGGCTTAATTGCAGCTATAAAGAAATATACGAAAAAGTATGAAGAAAAGTATGAGGTTCAAATTATTCTCTCAGTTCCAGATGAAGACCTCCATATTGATGATCATATTGCTGTAGCTTTGTATCGCATTCTCCAAGAAAGTATGACTAATGTAATAAAACATACGATAGCGACGCAGATTGTAATTAATATGGTTATCGCTGATCAATTTATAGAATTAACTATTCGTGATAATGGTCAAGGAATACGACCAAAAGACTTTGAGAAGGCACGCAAGGAAAATCGGATTGGGATATATGGTATGCAAGAAAGAGCGGAATTACTAGGCGGTTATTTCTTTATCAAAACTACAAATCTTGGCGGGACTGAACTAATGGTATCAATCCCGTTCAAATTGGAAAAAGGGTGTAGTGATGGAAAAGACAATAGAAATCATGATAGTTGATGATCATGCTTTATTACGAGCAGGATTAAAACTGTTATTGCAAAAAAAACCATCTTTCAAGGTTGTCGGGGAAGCTGCTGATGGAATTGAAGCGCTACGGCTTTATGAAGAAGTGAAACCCCATATTTTATTACTTGATATCAGTATGCCTCGTCTGGACGGCATTCAGGTACTAAGAGAAATAAAATTGAGACATGAACAAGCTAAAGTCATCGTGCTCACGATGCATGAGGATGAAGAGTATATTACTTCAATCATGAAGGAGGGAGCCTCCGGTTACATTCCTAAGGCGGCGGTAGATGAGGAGCTATACACAGCTATTGACTATGTTATGAACGGATACGTATACCTTCGACCGCAAGAAGTTCAGACAATACTCACATCGACGTTCCAAAAAAAGCCTCCAAAAGAATCAGACATGAAAGATCCTAATGTGATCTTAAGTCCACGTGAGAGGGAGGTGTTGGGTTTTCTAGCAAGAGGATATACATTAGTTGAGACAGCTAAAGAATTATCCGTTAGTATCAAAACGATTGATACCCATAAGACAAGGATAATGAATAAGATAAACGTTACCAGAAAGAGTGAACTGGTAGATTACGCCTTGAAGTATAATCTTTTACATGATGGTCAAGTATAATAGTTTTTATCTGTTTGCTAGAATCACTATGCTGACACCCCACCTGCACTTCTAACCTCAAGTAAACTCATCATCATTTCTTCTTTTCCTAAAAATAGAAAAAGCAGAGAGATAGCGTCTTTTTGACACTAGACCTCTGCTTTGTTGTGAGTTGAGGTATCTCATACTTCTCACATTTAGACAAAGTCTTTTAACCACAACACCATTAAATACTCATCAAGATAACGTCCTTCTATTTTGAGGGCGTTTTTTTAGTACCATACATCTCAAAGCCTAATGATAGATAAAGCTGATAAGCAGGTGTATTACTAGTTGTAACAGACAGTTGTAGCTGTTCAAGACCATCCATCTGCTTGGCTTGGTTGATTAACTCGGTTATTACCTTTCGAGAAATACCTTCTCCCCGTCTTGCTGGAGTGGTATAAACGGCTACGATACTGCCCTTGTGACGTAGTTTTGAGTTACTTTCCCGACGGATTGTTGCTACACTTAGCAGGTTATCGCCATCGAAAGCTCCCAAGTTAATTGTATCGGGATGATGAGTAAGTCTTCCTTCGAACTTGGAACGCAAGTCAGGATGTTTAATCGTATCTTCATACGAAGTGCTAAATGAATTCGGGCTTTCTTGCAATGCTAAGAGACGTAATTGCAGATAGGCTTCTGCATCAGCAGGGGCAAGCTTACGAATGGATATCATATGTGGGAGTCCTCTCCTTTTTCTAATAAAACGGTCATGACCGTTTTGTTGGACCGCAAGCGGTCACATCCACTTGTATGAAAAACGTCAAGACGTTTTTCACAGAAAAAAAGAGGAAGAAACCAAAGTGGCACTTCCTCTTTTATGTTCACCAAGTATTAGCTCTTGCGCATGTTGCCTAATTCTTCAACAATAGCTGTCATTTCATTGATGCTGAATGATGTTTTCTTTTGTACCATGTTGTAGAGATAGAGCAGATCCTCATAGTAATCCAGGCTGAAGTCTTCTGGACGCATCACTTGTGTATTAGCCATGTTTAGCTTACTTTTAATCCCATCAATCAGAACGGCCAGGTTTTCTTGTGTCGCTTCCTGCAGGTTTGCCATCTTGTTTCTCCCCTTTATTTGGTTAGTTGTCCACGTGTTACTCCCAATTGATTGGTTGATTTCAGTGTTTTCCATACCTTTGTACCACTGATTTCTCCATTCAATGCTTTTCTATATAACTGGATGACCTCCTGCACGCGGGCAGGTTCCTCTTCCAGGAATTCAACTCGATAGCTGCCAACACCCAAACGTTTAAATTCTGGCAGATACTCAGCACCTGATTGGTCGATAGCATTGTATACCGTATTACGGCAACCAGTATCGACGCGAACAGGGTGAGAGAAGCCAACACGGTCCTGCAACGAAGCACGAGATGTTTCACATGGTGTTCCACAGTTCGTATGATCTGTACCTTCACTCATAAAGGTGCAATAGATACAATGTTCGGTGTGGAACATCGGCAAGTGCTGATGAATAACGAGCTCCACCTGGGAGGCATCGGCTTTTGCTAACATGTCGACCATCTGTTGAATGTTCAGATCGTAGGATGGTGTTACACGTAACAGACCACAGCCCATGAATAGCTCAACTGCTTTATGGTTCGCAATGTTAAGTGAGAAATCACCGATCAATGGTATCTTGATTTCTTCCTGACGAGATAGGTAGTAATATAGCGCTCCTGTATTTCGAACTAGGATGGCATCTGGTTTACTTTTGGCGATAAGCGCAAGTACACCGTTTTCATCAGGCATATGAATACGCATGGTTGCCAAAGCAATTTTTTTACCATATTGATGCGCTAGCTTAACCGCAGCAGGGTATTGCTTTACAAATTCAAAATCGGCATATAAGAAATCAACATCTGTCTGCGCTGCTGCCGCAAGCTGTTCAAGGGAACGGCAAAGTGCAATCAGATTAGGGTTAGTTACAGGCACAGAATCTTTCGTATCACCATATACAGCTACCTGGTTCTTTACGTAAACAGGTGGTTTACGACGTAGATACAGAAGTTGTTCAGATGCTTCCCGACGCATGCGATTCAATTCGCTCATCGGCACGATTACATCACCAGTAAGATCTACGGTTAAACGATCTTCTGTGAGATGGAACAAGGTTCCTCCCAGACGGCTGAATTGATCAAACAGAGTAGGAGCGGAAAGTGGACGCTTCATCGCCTGTTCCAGTGGCATACTAGATGTTATGGTAACAGCATTGTTCGCTTTTTCATCAATCCAAACCGTAGTAAGCGGCTCTCCAATCTTACCAGTTACATGAAGGGCAAGCGGGAAGGTGCGGTATGGCTTCTCGGTTTCAAATGTTTTACGAAGACGTTTATTTAATTCAGGATCATTCGTTTTCCAAACACGGTCTCCTACATGAATACGTGATAGTTTTACATCGTTACGCCCCATCACAATCTCGTAAAGACCTTGTTTTACTTCGCCTTCTACTTTTCTTCCTCGATCCAAAATATCGTAGACACGTCCGCCTTCTTCCTTCTGAGTAGGATCTCCCGCGTCAAATACGATACCATCTCCACGCTTAAGTGGTGTATTTACCTCAACAAGCAGTGCTTGCTTCAATACTTTTTTAACGGTTCCTAGATAAACGCCCCGGCTTTTCGGAAAGCTACCGTCCAAGAGCAAGCGGTTATTTGTTCCTTCTAGGAACCCGTGGGTAAATCCGCGTGAGAAGCTTTGTTGCAGTTCACGAACCTCTTCCTTGCTAGGCTTGGACTCATCTCCAGTAAAATAGCGATCAATTGCGGAACGATATTTACTCACAACATTGGCTACATATTCAGGAGTTTTCATACGACCTTCTATTTTAAAGGAGGTAACCCCAGCTTCAATCAACTCTGGCATAATATCGATGGCAGCTAAATCTTTTGGAGAAAGCAGATAGGCGATGTTGCCCATCTCTTTTTGAATACCATCCACAATTAAATCGTAGGGAAGACGACAAGCCTGCGCACATTCACCACGGTTCGCGGAGCGACCGCCCCACATTTCGGAGGTCAAGCATTGCCCAGAATAGGAGACGCATAGTGCTCCGTGGACGAATACCTCCATGGGAAGTTTCGCCTTTTCCCCGATCTTCTGGATTTCTTTTAACGAGTTTTCCCTTCCTAGAACGACACGTTCCATATCAAATGGCTTCGTAAATTCTACAGCCTCTGGAGAAGTAATGGTCATCTGTGTGGAACCGTGGATAGGGAAATCGGGACTCAGCTCACGAATCAGCTTCACTAACCCTAAGTCCTGTACGATTACAGCATCTACCCCGGCGTCAATACAGGCTTCAATCAGTTCTTTGGCATCTTCCAGCTCATTTTCGAACACCAATATATTAAAGGTAAGAAAACCTTTTACTCCATACATATGCAAATATGCCATAATCTCTGGCAATTCTTTCATCTGAAAGTTCTCAGCACGTGCTCTCGCATTAAACTTTTCTACGCCAAAAAAGATAGCGTCTGCTCCATTGGCAACGGCTGCCTTCATACACTCCCAGTTACCCGCAGGAGCTAACAGCTCAACATCTTCACGTCTTAATTGATTCTTCACGTTATGCAAAACCTCCAACTACTCTTTCAAAATGGGGTGGAGCTACAGGAGAAATAGGCGGAAGAAGCATATTTTTGATCTTCATCTACCTGCTGACCAAAAACATGCTTCTTCATTCTAGCTTCCTTTGCTACGCACTGTTACACTCGTCATTCTATTAGAAAAAATGTTACATCGATTCGTCTTGTAAGTCGAGTTGTCTCTCTTCTCTATCAGCATACCCCGGTCTTTAGCAAGTTTAGACAAAGAAAGAGGGGGAATACAGATAAAATCTCTAACCTCCATCATAGGAGAAGTTAGAGTGTGGAGCAAGGGAAAGATGTGCTAGATAGGTACAAAACATTACCAATGAGCATATTAGAAAAATTGGCTTTGCCAAGCCTTTGGCGCAGGCAAAGCCTCATCTGTAAACAAAACCCCCAAATATCATAGATATAGATACTGGGGGATGCATGTATGGAATTACGAAAGCACAGGGACCGTTTTCTTATGGACGGTTACATCAATATGTCGAAAGTGTTCTACATCAAACAAGCCCATGTCGGTAAGCTTCAGAGCTGGAATAACAGGTAAAGCAAGGAAGGAGAGTGTCAAGAAGCAAGAAAACTCCTGAGAAGCTCCTACCTCAAGTAAAGCTGCGTCTAGTCGATGCTGTTCACGAAGAACATCATTCACATCTCGATTCGTCATTAAACCACTGATTTCAAGAGATAGGGAGGCAAGTATCTGACCATTTTTTACAACAACCAAACCGCCATTTATCTGTTTCAAGGTCTGTACGGCAAGTAAAATATCTGCATCGTTCATTCCAACCGAAATAATGTTATGGGAGTCATGAGCAATAGTGGTAGCGATGGCCCCGCCATGTAAGGTAAAGCCTTTTACAATACCAAGGCCAACGTGACCAGTAGCGTGATGACGTTCGATTACCACCATTTTTGCCAGATCATGTTCAATGGAAGGAACAAATTGTCCATCTGTTGCTTGAACCTTTTGTATCAGATGATTGGTGATAATTTTGTTCGGAATTACATCGATCACGTGCGCTTCCTGTATGCCATCCAGTTTAATGTGCAAGCTCTCCGTAGTTACGGAAGCATTGTTCACGGTGTTTGTTAAAGCTTCAGGAGCAGGCAAAACCGTTGCAGGAGCTGCCACCATTTTACCTTCCTTGGCAATCAGCTTTCCATTTTTATAGACTTGAGCAATCTCGACTTGCTCTACATTATCGAGAACCAACAGGTCAGCGATATACCCAGGAGCAACAGCTCCTTTTTCTGAGAAGCCGTAGCATTCAGCAGCAGTTAAAGTAGCCATGCGAATAGCTGTAACTGGATCAACACCATGTTGAATCGCCAGACGCACGTTGTGGTCGATACTACCTTCCTCGAGTAGGTCTTCCAGATGCTTGTCATCAGTGCAGAACAGGCAGCGAGTAGCTGTTAGGTCATTAACAACCGGAATGAGATTCGTTAAGTCCTTAGCAGCAGAGCCTTCGCGAATTAAGAGATACATACCTAGGCGTATACGAGCTTGTGCGTCTTCAATGGTTACAGCTTCATGGTCGGTACGAATACCAGCTGTCATATATACATTAATGGCATCATGGGAGAGTCCTGCAAGATGACCATCGATTTTTTTGTTCACGTTCCTAGCATCAGCCAGCTTCTGCACCATATCCTCGTCTGCACGCAGTACAGCAGGATAATCCATTACTTCCGCCAAGCCTAGAACTCGTGGATGTTGATAAAAAGGCTTCAGGTCGTCTGCGTGTAAGATAGCTCCCGCATTTTCAAAAGAGGTGGAAGGAACACAGGACGGAAGCATGACGTGTACGTCCAGATCGAGTCCTTCAGAACTATCTAGCATATATTGAATGCCTGCTGCTCCCGATACATTAGCAATCTCATGTGGGTCACAAATGACGGTAGTAACCCCGTGTGGCAATACAATATTAGCAAATGAAGCAGGGGTAACCATGGATGATTCAATATGAACATGTCCATCAATAAAGCCAGGACTAATATATTTGCCTGTTACGTCTATGTTTTCATTACCTTCGTATTTACCGATACCTACGATCATTCCATTAGTTATCGCTACGTCAGCCTGGTATAGCTCCCCGGTAAATACGTTAATAATTGTTCCGTTTTTTAGTACAAGTTCAGCTTGATTTCTACCAGCAGATGCGTGGATTTGTGATGTGAGTTGCAGGTTTTTCATGATGTTGTTCGCTCCTTCATATCTTATATTGATAGGACGGAAAAGTTGTTATTTCTTGCCCAGGGTATAGAAAAACCCTCAAGTTCCAACATGAGGGTTCTCCATACACCGACAAGAAAGAAAGAATCGCGTAAGTCAAAGGGAGAATCGTTATCCATTCATCATCCCATTTTTACTTACTACTGATCCCTGCTAACTCTATCCGCGTAGTCGAGCCATTTACGGTAGCTCGGTAGAGACTTATAGGCCATATTCCTATTATTATACGTGGTGATTTATTTATAGATATTGTTTTGTATTGTACGTGGGAGGACATGGGGAAGTCAATGGAATAATAATATAAACTACGATTCATGATATAATTTTATTAATATTAATAAATTTAGACGATACAGATCAGATTATAAAAGGAGGAGAACATGGATAATTCATTTTTCGTCGGTTGGGGTACGCTATCATTAATTAATGCTGGTTTGGCCCAAGGAAAAAATAGGAGTGGATTCAATTGGTTTCTTATTTCTTTATTATTGGGTCCCATTGCTACTTTTTTTCTTGTTATCTCGGATAAACTACCAGGTGGGTTTTAGTAAGGGAATACATACGCAAAAAACTCTCTAACGTAAGTACCAGTTAGAGAGTTTTTTATGTGAGTCATTAGTGGATCAGCTTACTTTCTTTTGCCTTTTTAACTAAATCAGAGGTTGAGCTATTAATGATATTTTTCAATGCCAACCCAATAACCAGAGCAATACCTGCATAAACTGCCATCATGAAGAGGTCACGATAGATAATTTCCCAGATGATTCCCCCGACAGCCTCTCGCATCATGCTAATTCCATACGTAAAGGGTAGGAAAGGATAGATGGCTTGGAAAAATGGTGGGGTAACCTGAATAGGGAACGTCCCACCTGAGCCTGCTAGCTGAAGCACCAACAGGACAATCGACATTGCTTTTCCTACATTGCCAAATACAGATACAAGCGTATACACAATCAGCATAAAGACAGCACTCAATATCATTCCAAACAAGACGAACCAGAAGATATTCACGACATAGGCTCCCAATATAAAAATGTCACCAAGCGTAACCATAATCGATTGAAGCACAGCTAGTGTCAGGAAGGTGAAATAGCGGCCGAAATATACCTCGTAGCTCTTATACGTTAGACCAGGTTCATGAATCTCCACACTCAGTAAAGAAACTAGCAGTAATGCACCTACCCAAAGTGAAAGGGTAGTAAAAAAAGGAGACATGGCTGAGCCGTAGTTGGGAATAGGGAATAGTCGATTTTCTTTTAGTACAACAGGCTCTGCAAAGAATTGACTCTCTTTTTCTGCATTCAATTTTAGCAGTGAAATCAGTTCATCCAGATTTCCTTCCTTTTCTAACTTGCGAATGTAATTAGCCAGTTTCTTCACTTTTTTTTCTACTTCCGGCAAATTTTGTTTTGCATTCAACAGCTCTTTACTGCCGAGTGCTAAGCCGCTTTTGGCATCTTGAAGGATTTTATTAACATCTGGCAGACTGGCGATGGCATCTTGCAAGACACCTTGAGTACTAGTCATTCCTTGCTTTGCCTTTTCGATTCCTTGGATGATAATCGGTTCAATCTGTGTATCATAGTTAAAAAGTAAATCATCAATCGCTTGTGATGTATCTCTTGCAAGCTGAGTCAGATTGTTAACAATCTGTTCTGCTGGTTTCTCTCCACGATTAATCGCTTCTCGAATCTGTTTTAGCATAGAGATTTGATTGTTAAACTTGTCTTGAATCCGTTCGAGCTTATCAGTAACAAAATGAAGACGGCCACCTGTCAAATTGGAAAGCGGTCGAAAAACAGATAATAACCGATCTGTGATATGTTCAGCAGTATCCAGTTTTCCTTCGATTCGTTTCAACTCTTTTTCTGCCACTTTGGGTATAAAACTAACATCTTTTAAAATTCCAAGGAGCTTTTCTATTGAAACAGCCGTTTGTTGAACTAATAAAAGATTTTCCTTAATGTAAGGAGAAAGCATCCCGATGGCATCTTCACTGTGAGTAAGAAATTCCCCTACGTTCTTGGTTAATTCTTCTGCATCCGTAGCAAGCTGAGTAATGACGGGAAGATCCTTTTCTGCTTTTAGAAGAATCGCATCCACTTTCGCCATATCTTGTTCTGCTGTTCCTACCACATGCTTAATCTCAGGGAAGGCAGCCTCTAGTTTAAAAATAAAATCAATCAATTTTATAATGGAAGGCAGCTCGCTTTCCAATTGAATTCCAATCTCGTTGAAGATACGAAAAATCGTTCCATTGGCTGTTTTAATGAAATTCTCATTTACCTGCCCGATAATGGAAGATGCTCCCTTGGAAGTGATTTTGGGAGAGATCGCATTAATTTTTTCATTTACGTTATAAATAATTTCAGCCTTTTGCGGATCTTTGGATAATACACTTCCAATTTTTTCAGAAAAGTTGGCTGGAATGGTAATGGTAGCATAATAATCCCCGTGTTGAACCCCTCTCAGAGCCTCTTTCTCATCTACGAACTGCCAGCCGATCTGTTTATTCTCTTTCAGAGATGCAATGATTTCTTCTCCGAGATTAAGCATGGTACCACGTATCGTGGTACCATGATCAAGATTGGTAACAGCTACTTTTATACCGCTTGTCTGGCTGTAAGGGTCCCATGAAGCTTCAATATTAAACCAAGCATATAGGGAAGGTAAAAATACCAGTCCCCCGATTATGACAGCAGCTACCCAATTTGATGCGATTCTTTTTACATCTCTTATGTATATCTGAATGATATTCTTCATACCAAGACTCCTATCCATATCATTGGGTTGGCGATCTTCCTTTTCTTATAATGAACATCTTCTAATGAAATACCAGCTTCTTCGAAGAGCTATCAAAAGAAGGTTTCCTTATTGTCCCCTATTTTTGGGAAAAGATTTTTTAGATTAATCTGTACCAAAAATATATTCTATGCCAAAATTAAATAATAGTGAATAAAAAATATCAAACACATACTCGTTACTCTGGTATTTGGTTTACCCATGTAGAAAATAGATAAGTAGACAAATAAAGAAGCCCCGTGGAGAAAATTCGCCAAGGGCTTCTTTCATCGATGTGTTAGTATACTAAGGTTGCGAATCGTTGCCATTATCCAGTCCTTCAAAGACAATGGATACCTTTTGTTCCATAATTTCTTCCAATGGCCAACCGCCGTCGTTACGGACCCAATCATAAAGCGCATTGTAGTAGATGTTTTCCAGCATGTTTGCTGCAATCAGCGGATTGAATTTGTTATTCAATCGTCCTTTTTCCTGGGCATCTTCAATCAGATCAGAGAAGATCTCACGTAGTTCGAAGTACATGTTTTTCTTCTCCGACTCCAAAACCTTACGATGCTTCATCGATGACTCGATTAAAACCTTAAGAAAATCGTAGTTTTGGATGTTAACTTCATTCAGAATTTTATAAATACGCAGGACCTTCTGTTTGCAACTATTACCGTAATCCCATTCTTCGCGACGATCCTCAACTTCTTGTAATCGTTCATAGCCCCAATTGGCAAGAATCGCTTCTTTTGAAGTGAAGTGTAGAAAAATTGTCCCGCGCGCTACATCTGCTTCTTCAGAGATCATATCAATTGTCGTTGCTTCAAAACCATGTTCTTTAAATAGCTTAATGGCGGCATTGAAGATACGCTGCTTGGTCTCTCTTTTTTTTCGTTCTCTCCGAGTCGTCACACGGAACACCTCCTAATCAGCAGTATAACATAGGAATGTTTTTTTTCTGTGTAAAACTTGCAGAAGAAGGCAATTTACCCCAAAAAAGACTTTGCAAAAAAAGGCATTTGATTGTATATTTATTTGTAAATATGAATTATTATACATTTATAGAGTATTCAACATGAGTGGGGGAATGTTTTCGTGGGTATGACAGGTACGCTGGTCGTTCGCCAGGCAACCATACAAGATGTGGATCAAATGTTAGAAATTATTAATTTTAATGCTGCCAAAGGGCTGATGCTACCACGGACGAAACTGTCAATCTGCGAGCATCTGCAATCATTTATCGTAGCGTATGACGGTCAAGGGGTTATCGGCATGGGAGGTCTGCATATCCTCTGGGAAGACCTTGCTGAAATACGTTCACTAGCTATAGCTGAACGTGCTCAAGGCCTTGGTATAGGTAAAAAGATTGTGATAGCACTAGTGGAGCAAGCTACCAATTTAGGCATTCAGCGGGTGCTGTCCCTTACGTATCAGGTTGATTTTTTTCATAAATGTAATTTTCACATTGTACAAAAAGAAACTTTGCCACAAAAAGTGTGGAAAGATTGCATAAATTGTTCAAAACTTCCGATGTGCGATGAAATCGCCATGATACGTTATACACAGCAAGATATTCAGGAATAATATAACAGGAGAGCGGGAAGAATGTGCCAGACTTGTCTGGACTCTTCCCGTTTTTGACTATATAAGAAGGTAGGTACTACTGTAGTGGGTATGCAGAAGAAGCACATTTTTTGACAGATAGGAATTTATAAAAATTCCTATCTGCATAAGTACAACTAAGGCTTTGCCTGCGCCAAGGCTTGGTAAAGCCAAGTTTTCTAATCTGTAAACTCGTTAAGGTCCCGCAAGGGAGCTAAAACTGTCCGCTACTGGGCAAAGAGTGCGGAAAGTGCAAAAGGGTGCGATGCTACGAAGTATCTCATGGGTTGCACTTTTTAATCCGCACTCTTTATTGTGTAGCTAGGTAGGACCTTAAATAGTTCTAAATAAAAAATGTGCTTCTTCTGCAAAGGGCCTCAGTGGAAAGACAGAATAAGAAACAACAGCATGAAAAACCAGCTTCTCTTTTCATACTGAGCGTCTTGGCGAAGCCCGCCCCAGCGGAGCATTATTTATCGGGATAAAGAAGCGAGACCAAGCAAGTCTTACAGTGAAGACATCGTTTTGAGCTTCCCCGATAAATAATGCGGAGCGGACAGTACAGCCCCTTGCGGGGCGAAGACTTTTAGCGAAGGGTGAAAAGAGAAGCTGGTTTTCTCCACAATGGTTGGAGGAAAGCTAGGTTTTTCTCAACGGTTCAACCATCACAAAGGTAGTCTCAAGCAGGATATCCAGATGTTGGTGTAAAATAATTATAAGGACAAGGAATCCAAGTCGGAGGGAATTAGTGTGCAAAAGATGGATTGGGACTTGTACCTATTGCCATATGAACAAGCAGTAGAAGAGTTAAAAGTCAAATTGAAGAATTCAAGAATTGAATATAGGAAGCGTACGAATCATTCTCCGATTGAATTCGTGACGGGACGGGTAAAATCAATTAACAGCATATATAACAAGGCGAGTCGTCTTCATTTTCCCATTAATGAAAACATTGCCTGGGAGATACGTGACATTGCTGGTTTACGCATTATCTGTCAGTTCATCGATGATATCTCGGTTGTAGTTGAAATGCTCAGAAACCGACAAGATATGAAGATTTATCTGGAGAAGGATTACGTCAGCCAACCAAAGGAGACAGGGTATCGAGGTTTCCACATAGCTGTCGAGTATCCGATTATGACTGTAGATGGACCTAAGACCATACCGGTTGAAATACAGATCAGGACGCTCGGGATGAATTTTTGGGCAACTATCGAGCATTCTCTCAATTATAAGTATGAGGGCATCATTCCAGAAGAGATTAAACAACGTCTGATTGAGTCTGCGAAAGCATCGTATACTTTAGATAATGAGATGAATAAAATACGTGATGAAATTAAAGAAGCGCAAGTGGAGTTCACACGTAAGAAAGAATCACCGATCGACCCGTTATTAAGCATAGTGGAATTAGAACTTGATGTTGATGTGGGGACAGAATCTAGTTTTTTTGAACATGAGCATAGTCGAGCATTGCAACAGGTGAAAGAGGAGGAACGGGATGAGCGTAATTAATTGGAAAGAAGAGGTAGAAAAACATAAAGAGGAACTGCTGCAGGAAACTCAGCAGTTTCTTCGTATTAACAGTGTGTATGATCCAGAAACGATACAGTCAGGAGCACCATTTGGTGAAGGAATTCGTCAAGCCTTGGAGTTTGCCTTACATCAATGTGAAAAGCTGGGAATGACTACGAAGAATCTGGATGGGTATGCCGGACACGGTGAATTTGGTCAAGGCGAGGAACTGGTAGGTGTACTTAGTCACGTGGATGTCGTGCCCCCAGGAGATGGGTGGAACGTGCCTCCATTCGCAGCAGAAATCATCGAGGGCAAAATCATTGCTCGTGGTGCACTTGATGATAAAGGACCAGCTATGGCGGCTATTTTTGCTGCCAAGATTGTTAAGGAATCAGGATTACCTCTTGGAAAACGGGTTCGATTAATTTTTGGTACGGATGAGGAATCAGGCTGGCAGTGTGTTCAACACTATTTTGAACATGAAGAAATGCCAACAATGGGCTTTACACCAGACGCTGATTTTCCCATCATTTTTGCTGAAAAAGGCTTAACAGTTGTGGCGTTAACACAAACACCAGACGGTTTTAACACCAGACAGGATGCTCGGTTAGCTGCGAGTAAGCAGGTAGGGAAGGTTGCTTTCTTGCGTTCCTTCCATTCTGGTCTACGAGTAAATATGGTTCCAGATCTCGCTCGGGCAGAGCTTGTTTGTGCTCCAGAGCAAGCCGAATCCATCGATGAGGCATTTCGTAACTTTTTAATAGATGGAGGAAACCGTGGGGACGTGGTCAAGACTGAAAATGGACTTGTTCTCACTATGCAAGGAATATCGGTACATGGGATGGACCCTGCTAAGGGATTAAATGCTGGAACACATCTTGCACATTTCCTGTCAGGTTATTCGCTTGATGAACGTGGAGCAGCTTTTGTAGCGTTTCTGGAAAAATATCTATATGAGCAACACGACGGAAAAGCGTTAACGATTGCACAAACCAATTTGGAAATGGGCGATCTTACTGTTAATCCTGGTATTCTTACTTATCAGGCGGATGGAATAGCAGAAATATACTTGAACATTCGGTACCCACACTCAGCCGAATTCGAATTCTGGGAGCCTCGTGTACGAGGAATCGCTATTGCACACGGATACGAGATGGAGATGCAAAAACATCAACGACCTCATCGTGTCGATCCTAATCATCAGTTGGTTACTACGCTACAACGGGTATATACAGAGCAAACAGGCGAAGAAGCAACATTAGTAGCAATTGGTGGAGGAACATACGGGCGCGCTTTAGATGTGGGAGTAGCATTCGGCCCACTCTTCCCTGGCAGGGAAGATACAGCACATCAGCGTGACGAATATTTGTTACTCGAAGACTTACTGAGAGCTACTACACTCTATGCTCAGGCAATATATGAATTAGCAAAGGAATAGCATCTGTACTATATCTTTCTTGTGTTTTAGGAAATACTTATATACTATAAAGAAAGTGTTTGTCAAGAAGGACGATAAGTTTACAGGAAGTGAATATATGACTACATTTGAACAATTTCGTTTTCGACCGGAAATCATGCAAGGTATTTCCGATTTGTTCTATAAAGAACCAACACCGATTCAGGAAGTAGCTATTCCATTGATTATGGAAGGAAAAGATGTGATTGGACAGGCCCAGACGGGTACTGGTAAAACCGCAGCTTTTGTCCTGCCAACTTTGGAAAAACTGCAAAAGGACAAAAAGGACATTCAAGTTCTTATTTTAACTCCGACACGTGAACTCTCTATCCAAATCGCAGCAGAGATTCAGAAACTGGGTAAACATTTGAATATTAATGTGTTATCACTGCATGGCGGTACAGATATTGAGCGTCAGATGAACAAACTGAAGGAGAACGTACAGATTGTGGTGGGTACACCAGGTCGTGTTCTGGATCATATGCGTCGTGAGACTCTCCATTTTGGACGCATTCATACGCTTGTATTGGATGAAGCGGATAAAATGCTGGAGATGGGCTTTTTAGAAGACGTGGAAAAAATTATTGTGTCTACACCAAGTAGCAGACAGGTGTTGCTCTTCTCTGCAACTATGCCTGACCTAGTTAAAAAGTTGGCACAACGATTCATGAAACAGCCTCCACACATTAAGATCGAATCCAAGCAAAAAACCGTTGAAAATATCACACAGGAATATTATGTGATTAACCAATCGGATAAAATGGATGCTCTTCTCGATTTGATTGAAGTGGCAAAACCATTCCTGGGGATTATTTTTGCCAATACCCAGCAGCGTGTTAAAATCCTGACTGCTCGCTTGCAAGAAGCAGGCTATGAGGCGAGAGCGTTATATGGTGACTTGTCTCAGAACAAGCGGGAAACATTGATGAAAGATTTCCGCAAAGTGAAGTTCCAGTTGTTAGTTGCTACTGATATTGCTGCGCGTGGACTAGATGTTGAAGGGGTAACGCATGTTTTCAACTACGACATCCCAAGTGATGTGGAAAGCTATATCCACCGCGTGGGACGTACAGGTCGTGCTAATCAGCAAGGAAACGCAATCTCTTTCATTACTCCTCGTCAAAAGAGCACAATGGCTCGTTTTGCCAAAGGGACGAAGGCGGAGATTACGGAAAAATTGCTAATGCATACGCGCCATCTGGATGCAGGTCGCAAAGCTCGTTCTGGGGAACGTGAAGTACACTATACAGAGCTACGTAAAGAAAAAGCTGTCCAAAAGCAGAAAGAAAAAGCGGAGAAAGAAGCACCGTTAAAAGAGGCATTGACAAAGAATAAAAAAGTTAAGCCTGGCTATAAGAAAAAACTAAAACGCGAGTTGGAAGAGTGGCAAACACAATATACTCGTAACCAAAAGCGTGAGGAAGCGAAAAAAGCTGCCAAGGCAGCCAAAGCTTCAAAGGGCAAAAAGCCAGCACAAGGACAAAACCGAAGTCAAGGTGAAGGTAATCAAGCCAGAGGTCAAGGCGGCCAAGGTGGATATCAAGGTCAAAGCAGAGGTCAAGGCGGCCTAGGTGGATATCAAGGTCAACGCAGAGGTCAAGGCGGCCTAGGTGGATATCAAGGTCAACGCAGAGGTCAAGGCGGCCTAGGTGGATATCAAGGTCAACGCAGAGGTCAAGGCGGCCTAGGTGGATATCAAGGTCAACGCAGAGGTCAAGGCGGCCTAGGTGGATATCAAGGTCAAAGCAGAGGTCAAGGCGGCCAAGGCGGATACCAAGGTCAAAGCAGAGGTCAAGGTGGCCAAGGTGGATATCAAGGTCAAAGCAGAGGTCAAGGCGGCCAAGGTGGATATCAAGGTCAAAGCAGAGGCCAAGGCGGCCAAGGTGGAGATCAAGGTCAAAGCAGAGGTCAAGGCGGCCAAGGTGGATATCAAGGTCAAAGCAGAGGTCAAGGCGGTCAAGGTGGATACCAAGGTCAAAGCAGAGGTCAAGCTCCAAGACGTGGTCAAGGTACTGGTCCAAGCCGGAATTCAGCTCCGAATAGATCAGGTAAAAGATAAGTAAAACGTAAAGAAGAAAAAGCCCAATCTGACCAGCTCATGCTGATGCAGATTGGGCTATCTTTTTAGTGATGGTTGATAGTATTAAAAAAGTTTAGCTAATGTGAAACGACTTTTGGGTATATAACGTAAAACATTCATATATGGGTCGTTTCCCCCATCGTAATTACAACCAGCGTAATCCCTTTGGATAATGATTTTTCATCTGACCACCTGCTGATTTCGCCCAGCCTAATGGATAGCCATCAACAGTTACTAAAGTCCATCCCGCAGGTGCGTTTGAAACCCAAGTTTCGCCTCGGAGATAACGATAGACTTGTTCATCGGTTGAAGATAGGTCACAGCGGTGCAGAGCGTCCTCTGGTTGTAATGCGAGGGCTAGTGCATGGGAAGGTTCAAAACGGTTCTTTTTCACCGTGCCCAGATGCAGCCCAGGTCGTGCAACTTTAATCCCTTCCAGAGAGAGTGATTCCTCAGGTTGTAGATATAGTTGCTCCCCAAACAGTAAGTACTCGCCGCCTACACAATCAGGTGCTTGAAGCAAGTTCTCAGATACAAAGCTCTCCCAAAAAGTGAAGGCTTCTTTTACACTACTTGCCTGTTTATTTGGCTTTTCTTTTTTCTTGTTCGCTTGCTTGGGTGACTCTTCTTCCCGATTAAGTAATAAAGAGGGATGGTGACGTAATACAGCCAAATAATGTCCCTCTCCTTCCAAGCGATGCGGCCAAAGACGGGAAGTAGAGTAGACGATTAGCCCACCTTCTTTTAGCATGGTTACAGCTGAATCTAGAATATCGTGTTGCATCGTTGCACATTCAAATACCTTGGTTTCTGACCAGTCGTTGATGGCTTCCGGTAATTTACGAAACATCCCTTCACCTGAACAAGGTGCATCAACTACGATTTTGTCGAAAAAGCTGGGGAAATGGCTTGCGAGGTTTTCAGGATTTTCATTGGTGACGATGGTGCTGGGAATGCCCAGACGTTCTATGTTCTCCGATAATGCTTTTACACGTACGGGATGTATTTCATTTGCTATAAGAAGTCCTTGTCTTTGTAAGGCTGCTGCGATTTGGGTAGATTTGCCTCCAGGAGCGGCACACAGGTCAAGAATTCGTTCTCCAGGAGAAACTTGTAACGATTCTGCTACAGACATTGCGCTTGGTTCCTGTAAATAATAGAGACCAGCAGCATGATAAGGGTGTTTGCCAGGACGATCTGTGGTTACATAATAGAATCCAGACTGATTCCACGGGACTGGGTATAATGGAAAGGGACTTTGAGTAAGAAAATTTTTCGGGGTTGTTTTTAACAGATTCACACGCAGACCTTGTTTAGGCTCTTGTGTGTAGCTAGCCAGAAAGGCTTTGAATTCCTCTTTGCCAAGCATTTGCTTCATTCGGGTAGTAAATGTTTCGGGTAAAGCAATGTTCATGTAAGCCTCCTTTTTACATAGTGTGAAAGGTATGGATATAACTAAACTTCAATTTTTCTAAAGGATATTGACGAATAATGACGAAAATATTTTGAGTGTAAGTGAGGTGAAAGACGTGAGGAACTCCCGTTCAGAAAGATCCCGTGTTCGGACCAAGGTACGCGCGAAACGGCGCATTGATCGTGAAGTGGGTCAGTTTTGGGTAATGGGACTTATCTTTACATTACTTATCTTCTCGTTTCAGTTTTTTATTACGATACCAGAAGATGCAAAATGGCTGTTGGAAATGGAAATGGCCTTCTTCTCAGCTAGCTTTACATTATTAGCTTTATATTTGATTGGCTTTACTCTCGTCTTCTCTAAGCAGGGAGACATGGGGAAAATTAGCCATCAGGTGATCATATATGTTTGGATGGTAGCCATTCTGTATCACTTGTTTGTTCTTGTGTCCGGTTATACAAATGAGCACGTGTATAAAGCAGGAATTATTCTCTTTTTAGGTCCGGTATTTTTGACGATGTATCATTTTATCACGTACATGTCAGATTTGCGTCAGACAAGAAGGGAAGAGAAGAGTTCAGAAGCAACTACGGCAGAGCGTGCTGCCTATGAACTGATTAACGCAGCGACCAAAATGTATAATGAGATCCAACGGCTACAGATACAGCATCCTGAGGTTGATCAGATGCTACTTGCCAATCAGTTTTCACTTAAACTGGAGAGATACATACTGGAGATGCAACAATTTTTGCAGATTGATAAGTTTGAGCCTAAAGATATTGAGTTATTAGAGGGTCATTTTTTGTATGTAGAAAACATTTTGATGCTGGTAAAACAGCTCCCTGACATTCAGGAATCGAGAACATACGCTGCTCAAACACAAAAAACATTGTAACAAAAGCATCGTAATCAGAAAAGAACGAAAGAGCATACTCCCTAATGAGTATGTTTTTGATCAATAAAAATGTGCCTAGTTGCACACAAAAAAGCAGAGAGCTGGATATCTCTGTTTGATTAGAATGGATAAAAAATCATGCTGAAAAAAAACATTCCGCCCCCTCTGAAATAAGGGAACGGAATGTTTTTTATTTATATGGTCTTCACATAAGCAATCGGATGAATAGGAGCAGTCAGTTGGCTACGAATAGATGTTAACTCATCTTGAGCCACACTGAATAAGGCACAGGTGGATGGCCCAGCCGATTCCGCTAAATCAAGCGGACAATCAGTGATCCACTCGATTTGGTGGCTATGAAAATCCTGAGAATAAGCAATCATTTCATTTAGCTCATAGCGAATTCCTTTTGACCCAACCGGGATGATGTCGTGGACACCCTGCTTCGAACGAAGCCACATTAATTCCTGGAGGGAGAGAATCTCAGGGTCATCTAAACGTACCTCGTGCTTTGGTCCGCTTTTTGGCAAACCAGCGCATACAATGACATCACCTGGGCGTGTAGTACCTGGATAGAAACTCTTGGCAGGAACTAAACCTAACACAGTAATTCCCACCCCCGTCTGTATGGTGGGTACATTTTCTTCGGTACTTCCTGTGAATTGTAGCTCGTCGGCTAGCCCTGCTTCAGCAGCATAATTTTTGATACCCTGAATGATTTCTCGTCCTGTAGGCTCCATTTCTACAGATAGACAGTCGATTACCAGAAAAGGTGAAGAGCCACAGGCTATTTGTTCAAATAAAGGCACGCGTACAGCGAAGCGTCCTAGCGTATCAGCTGAAACCTGAACGACGTCGCCTTGTTTTGATCCGATTCCTCCATCCGAATCACAGGCGATGACAAGAAACTGTTCTTTGTTGATGTGAAAAAGGGTCAGATCGCGTACTTTACGTAATTGTTGTGCTGGGTTAATGATAAATGGAAAAGTCATATCCTACTCCTTTTTTGAAATTCTAATCTGCATAAGTGCAACTAAGGCTTTGCCTGCGCCAAAGGCTTGGCAAAGCCAAGTTTTCTAATATCTATCAGTGATGACTGTAGATAAGGTTACGGCAATGGTTTTTTCAACATTAATAATGTGTTAAAAGTAAGAGATTCTTGTAGTTCGATCGAGAGTGTGGAAACAAGCTCTTGTTTGACTCCATCTTTATATACATGTTCTTCACTGGTTAAAATAAATCCGATTTCGTGAGCCAAACGTTTTGCTTCCCAAGGCATGATGGTGTTTTGGATTGCCATTTGATCATATAGCCGTGGATAGCTATGTGCACGAGGTCCCGCTGTTGGTCCAAGTACCGCTAATAGTAGTATACCATCGGGCTGTAAAACACGATAAAACTCACGTAATACTCGAAGCGGGGATGAGGAGAATTCCATGGCATTAATTGAAATGATCCCGGAAAAATGGTCAGAGGAGTACGGTAGCTCTGCAATGTCTCCCTGCGTAAAATGTAATGTAGATGGTGGAATGTCGGCTGAATCCTTTCTTGCCAACTGAACCATCTCACCAGAAATATCAAGTCCATCCACTAGATAGCCAAGTCTTGCCAGCTTACGACTTGCATATCCTGCCCCACATCCGGCATCCAGTACAGCTTGCCCTGATGGTGGCAGGAGCTTGGTAAACAATGGCAGGATTGTTTTCCGACTACCTCTCTCCCACATTTCTTCACTTTTTTCTTGCCAATTTGATGCAAATATATCCCACTCTTGTTGCACGTGTTTATTCCATTCTGATACCAATTGTAGCATCCTCCTTACCATGCGGGTAGCGCATGAAGAATAAGTATTTCTACTTACTTTATCAAAATTTTCGGTCTATCAAACACTTTGGATTGACATAAGTAGGATCAGCTTGTTTCAGAGTGTAATAGGGGGCAAAAGTCGTAGTTACAGCGTTATTCCCCTACTGCATAAAAGCGTTTATGCGTTAGTTAGGATTCTTGCGAGAAAAAATAAGAACGATTAATCTCAAGAAAAGGGTAAAAATTCTGAAATTTTCTGGAGGTTGAATGTTGTGAGCACAACTGATTTTTTCCCGATTCAGGACTGGGACCACATTGAAATTTATGTTGGAAATGCGAAGCAAGCGATGTTTTATTACACGCATGCATTTGGTTTTGAGGCTGTTGCATACGCAGGATTAGAAACAGGCAGCCGGGACAAGGTATCTTATGTGTTAAAACAAAATCATGTGCGTCTGGTACTTACGGGTGCCCTAACTCCTGACCATCCAATTACTGACTTTGTAAAGCTACATGGAGAAGGAGTAAAGGATATTGCCCTTCGCGTGGAGGACTGTGAAAAGGCTTACCAGGAAGCAATTTCTCGTGGTGCAGTTTCTGTGATGGAACCGACTGAATATAGCGATGAATTTGGTACCATCAAAAAAGCAACCATTTCCACCTATGGAGATACCGTTCACTCCTTTATTGAACGAAAAAATTATTCAGGGCCTTTCTTCCCAGGATTCACAAGCTATGAAAGCTCAGTAAAATCGGAATCAACAGGTTTAATTGGCATCGATCATCTTGTGGGTAACGTCGAAGTGATGGATGAATGGGTAGGCTTCTATGAAAAAGTAATGGGCTTCACCGCTTCTCAGAACTTTAGCGACGATGACATCTCAACAGAATACTCTGCGTTAATGTCCAAAGTAATGCAAAACGGCACAGGACGTATTAAGTTCCCAATCAATGAACCAGCAGAAGGAAAACGTAAATCACAGATTGAAGAATACCTCGATTTTAACAAGGGCCCTGGCGTTCAGCATATTGCTGTTTTAACAAACGATATCGTAAAAACGGTTGCCCATTTGAAAGCAAACGGTGTTGACTTCCTTTCCGTTCCTGACACGTATTATGAGGAGCTAAAAGAGCGTGTAGGACAGATTGACGAAGATATGGATAAGTTGAAGGAGCTAGGCATTCTGGTTGACAGAGATGATGAAGGATACCTGCTGCAACTGTTCAGTAAACCCGTTGTTGACCGTCCGACCCTCTTCTTTGAAATCATTCAGCGCAAGGGAAGTCGTGGGTTTGGTAATGGTAACTTTAAAGCCTTGTTTGTTGCACTAGAACTGGAACAAGAGCGTCGCGGAAATCTGTAAAAGCAAGTTTTAATATAAAGAGGAAAATCGTCCTTTACAGCAAGAGGAAAAGGCGCGGTTTTCTTCTTTTTTATAACTGATTTAGAATGGGTATGCAGAAGAAGCACATTTTTTGTCTGCGAACTCGTTAAGGTCCAGCGAGGTAGAGGGACTGTCCGCTACACTACAAAGAATGCGGAAAGTGCAAAAGGAGGGGGTGCTACGCAGTACCTCATGGGTTGCACTTTTTGATCCGCATTCTTTGTAGTGTAGCTAGGTAAGACCTTAAATAGTTCTGGACAAAAAATGTGCTTCTTCTGCTAACGGCTGCAGTGGAAAAAAATACAAGCAAAACAAACAGCATGTAAAAGCAGCTTCTCTTTTCATACTTAGCGTCTTGGCGAAGCCCGACCCAGCGGAGCATTATTTATCGGGATAAAGAAGCGAGACCAAGCAAGTCTTACAGTGAATACGTCGTTTTGAGCTTCCACGATATATAATGGGGAGCGGACAGTCAATCCCCTTGCGGGGCGAAGACCCTAAGCGAAGGATGAAAAGAGAAGCTGGTTTTCTCCACTGAAGTAGGATGAAAACGATCTTTTAAAATCATATATGCCCAAAAAGTAAGTACTGCATTAGAGATTTTATGCTTTACAAAAAAATAGAAAACACTTTCATAGAATAGTAAAGTAATGTAAGATAAGTCTAACCATTCATTTTTATTATTTTCTGATTATTTAGTTTTTATTTGTTAATTCGTGTCATGCACAAAAAACGTTGTAAGTAGAAAGGAGAGAGCAGGAATAAGAGAGAGCTTTACATTATTAGTAAATGAATTCAGGTGAAATTCAATTTTAGAGTAATTTCTTATCCTTATCTATCCTTATCTATCATTACTAGGAAGGTGAATCGTTCGTGAACAGAAAGATGATGTCGATCCTGATTTGGGCTGCTATTTCTGCATTGGGTGCATTTGGATTTGGAGCTCTAGCTTTATCGAAGGGTGAAAGTGTAAGTTCTTTTTGGTTACTAACAGCTGCATTATGTACATATGCGGTTGGTTATCGTTTTTATAGTCGTTTTATCTCATTTAAAATCCTGGGGCTTAATAACAAAAGAGCGACCCCGGCTGAGATTAACAATGATGGTAAAGACTTTGTTCCCACAAATAAATGGGTACTGTATGGTCACCACTTTGCGGCGATTGCGGGGGCAGGTCCACTGGTAGGACCTACACTAGCTGCCCAAATGGGATATTTGCCAGGTACCATCTGGATTATTGTTGGCGTTGTGTTGGGTGGTGCAGTACAGGACTATATTATTTTATTTGGATCAATGCGTCGTAACGGAAAAAGTCTCGGGCAGATAGCCAAGGAAGAAATTGGCCCTATTGGTGGGACGCTGGCTCTGGTCGGTATCCTCGCTATCATGGTCATTCTTATCGCTGTACTAGCACTGGTTGTTGTAAATGCTCTAGCAGAATCTCCTTGGGCTACGTTTACGATCTTTATGACCTTGCCTATTGCTATTTTTATGGGATTATATATGCGGTTTTTCAGGCCAGGCAGAGTGTTAGAGGCCTCGATAATAGGAATTGTACTGTTGCTTGCTTCTCTTGTTTTGGGACAAGCGGTAGCAGCTTCTCCAGTGTATGGACCAATGTTTACGTTCAAAGGTACAGAACTTGCCATCATGATTATTATCTACGGATTTATTGCTTCGGTATTACCCGTTTGGTTCTTGTTAGCACCTCGGGATTATCTGAGCTCTTTCTTGAAAATTGGTACGATTATGCTTCTTGCAGTAGGTATTATCATTACGTTACCAGACCTACAAATGCCAGCGTTGACCAAATTTATTGATGGTACGGGTCCTGTGTTTACAGGTAATCTCTTCCCATTCCTGTTTATTACCATTGCGTGTGGAGCCATATCAGGATTCCATGCTTTAGTTTCATCAGGTACTACACCTAAGATGATTATTAAAGAAGGCGATGCGCCATTAATTGGTTACGGTGCGATGCTGACTGAATCGATGGTTGCTATCATGGCGATGATTGCAGCGTGTGTACTTACGCCAGGACTTTATTTTGCAGTCAATTCGCCAGCCTCGGTCATCGGAACGGATGTAAATGCTGCTGCTGCTGCTGTCTCAAGCATGGGTTTCACAATTACCCCTGAAATGTTACAGCAAACAGCAAATGATGTGGGTGAAAAGAGTATTTTATCCAGAACGGGTGGAGCCCCATCCTTTGCATTAGGGATGGCACATATTTTCTCTGAATTTCTCGGTGGAAAGACATTTATGGCTTTCTGGTACCACTTCGCCATACTCTTTGAAGCGGTATTCATATTAACGACGATAGATGCAGGTACACGTGTAGGAAGGTTTATGGTACAGGACTTACTTGGAAATATCATACCGAAAATGAAGCGTGTCGATTATCTACCTGGCAATCTGATTGGTTCAGCAGTTATTACAGCTGGTTGGGGATACTTCTTGTATCAAGGCGTAGTAGATCCACTAGGTGGAATTAAAACGCTCTGGCCGATGTTCGGTATCGCAAACCAAATGCTTGCCGTTATTGCTTTCGTAGTAGCAACCACACTGATTATAAAAATGGGTAAAGCGCGGCATGCTTGGGTTACCATCATGCCAATGGTCTGGCTTGCTTCTGCAACATTAACTGCCGCATGGCAAAAAATATTCTCTAATAATCCTGCAATTGGATTCTGGTCACATGCACAAAAATTCAAGGATATTGTGGCATCAGGTGCACTTCCGCCTGGCGCTAAGACGCTTGAAGATGCACAGAAGATGATTAACAACGACATCATTAACACGATCGTTTGTGCAATCTTTATGATTATCACCATCGCTATTTTGATTGATGGAATACGTCTTTGGATTTCAATTGCCCGAGGCAAAAAATATCAATTGAAGGAAGAACCATTCATTCCTACTAAACGTACTGAGGGAGATTTGCTTGCATGAGAAGGAAAGTAAGAGCGTTCAGAAAAAAATGGAGAAAAGTCAGCTCTGCCATTAAGACTATTTTCGGTATGCCCGATTATGATCGGTACCTTGAGCATTGGTACCGTACGCATGGAGCTCCCGGTAAATTTCCTATGTCAGAAAAAGAGTATTATATGTTCGCTCTGAAAAACAGGTATGAAAGCGGGACCATTAATCGGTGCTGTTAACTTACCAAAAAGGAAAGTGCCGAGTGTGTTAACTTGATTTTCTACTTATCAGGAATTTGGACCATTTATACGGGATAGATAAGACAGAGGTAATCTGTTTTATCTATCTTTTTTACGTGAGTATATTTCTATCCAGAACTAAGGGTCTCTCAAAAACTTTTGTTTTTTTATTTAGCATAGATGGAATAGGGTAAGGGGAATGGTAAGGAATGAATATAATCGATAGGGACATCTGAGCATGAGACTATCTTTGAGAAGTTCAGGAATGTATTACACTCGGGTGAGCCTAATGTGATAAACTAAAGAAAAAAGTCTGGGTTGGGTGGCGATACTGTGCAACCGAAAGTACTGGAAGAGTGGAAAGACTTAGCGATTTTATGTGCCAAGTCAGCCGGCAAATTAAGCTTGGAGAAAATGAATCAACCCTATGAAGTAAACTACAAAACCTCTGCATCTGATCTAGTTACGGCCGTTGATGAAGAAGTGGAGCAGTTGGTAATAGATATGATTTTGAAAAAGTATCCGGACCATGGCATTATCGGTGAAGAAAATCGATTTAAAGGAGACCCGTCAGACGCTGAAACCGTTTGGATTATTGATCCGATTGATGGGACAACCAACTTTGTGCATCAACAAATTAATTATTCCGTATCGATTGCTGTCTATCACAAAGGAGAGGCAGCTGTAGGCGTCGTCTACGATCCATCGCGTGACGAGCTCTTTCATGCAATAAAAGGCAAGGGAGCATTCCTTAATGACAGGAAATTGGAGCTCACCCGTGAGGTGAAATTGGAAGAAGCCTTGCTATGTACAAGTTTATTTTGGAATAAAAAAGCTGAACAGTTTGGGATCGATGTTATCTTTAAAGAGTTGGCAGGGAAAGTGAGAGCCATGCGTCTGTTAGGAAGTGCAGCATTGGAGTTGTCCTATGTGGCAGCAGGTCGTCTGGATGGGTACGTCAGCTTGCAGCTGAACCCATGGGATTTTGGGGCAGGCAAACTGATTATTGAAGAAGCAGGCGGCAAGGTCACGTCCATGGGCGGAAAACCATTACCGTTTAATGAAAAAAGCAGTGTGGTGGGTTGTAACCCTTCATTTTATGCGGAACTTAAAGGCTACATACGAAGTAATATGTTTCTGAATGAATCAGCCGTGAAAGATGAGTAGAAAACTTGGCTTTACCAAGCCACTGACGTAGATAAAGCCTTAGTTGCACTTATGCAGATAGGAATTTATATAAATTCCTATCTGTAAAAAAATAGAAGTAGGTTACGAGTCTACGGGACATGTACTAGGCAAAACACTTGATACAAACGCCTTTTTGACTAGTCTATCAACGAATATCCAATCGTCTCGTGTGCTCCTCTCATAAGGTACTAGCAGGAGTATGTCAGTCCATGCATCTCCAGTTAGATATCAAAGAGAAGGAGGAAATGCACATGGGATGCGGTCGTCGTGGATTTGGTGGCTTTTTCGGAGGCAGCACCATCATATGGATTATCGTTATATTGGTGGTTATTAATTGTTTTGATGATTGTTAAGATACCTGTGTAGGTACCAAGAAGATCATGCTTACCTTTCACAATTAAGATTGCGGATAGAAATGCTAGCAAGCTAATCCGAAAAAAATCCCGCAGCGCTATTTGATAGCTGCGGGATATTTCTGTTTTGAAGAGACTTGTGTGTTGGGTGTAGGTGGAAGTAGAGATTGATTCAGGTAGTTTGATGTTGCAATGCTTCCCTGCTCAATTTCTGAAATGATTCGTTCTAAATCAGAAAAAATACTACCTATCTCACGGAGACGAACAAGATCAGTCTCTTTGGCGCAATGTGCGAACAAGGTTTCAAGAGTAAGTTTAAGTACCTGTAGCTTTGAGAATAAATCATCTTGCTTTCTGGATGTGGGTTGTTCCAGATAGGAACCATAGAGAGCAACACATTCACTCGTTTTAGTTAGTGCCTCCATAATAAGCACGGAGACATTGCTTCCTACGTTTTGTTTTTTTACGTCAGGTAGGGAGTAAACAAGGTTACCTACTCCGATTACCATACGCTGGATTGTTGCAACCTGTATCTCTAGCATCTGCACTTTTTGCCAATCTTTACGATAAAAAAGGTTGTATTTTAAACTTTTCTTCGTTCGAACTAAAGACTCGTTAAGCTCTGCACCATAGGAAAGTAAAGAAGAAGGATTATGCATACGAGTCGTTCGGTTTTCAATTGTAGGAAAATATAAAGCAAGCTGGGATATCAAATTTGCCAGACGACTGCATACATCGCTATTTAGCCTCATGGTAATGGGCATATGGTTTTCTGGACGAATAAGGGTTTGAATCAAGACAGCTACGATAGCTCCAATCATCGTTTCCAAAATCCGGCCTGTAGCATACCCTTGCATCTGTTGAAAGGTCATAATCATTACCGAGCTGACTCCAATTTGAGAAACGATCTGGGGATTAAGCCCTATAGCTGTGGCGGTACTCATACCAAGCAGGAGCACCAGGATTAATCCCAATAACGAATTATCAAAAAGTGGTAGGATAATCAGGCTTGATAATACTCCCCCAATAATTCCTACTACACGATATATCCCTTTTTCGAGAGTATCAACAATAGTTAATTGCATCACCAGAACGGTTGAAAGTGGTGCAAAATAAGCAAATTCGTTACCAAACAGCATAGAAGCTAGGAACCAGGAAACACCTGACGCTAGGACTATTTTACACACATGAAATGTGAGACCAAAGCGAGCGCACCATCGCAAACTGCGCTTCACCATGGAACTCACCTCCTTAGAATCTTGATGGTTTACAACTTCATGGTAAACGATCGGATAGAGTTTAATCAGGATAAATTATGACAGATTTTCGATAATGTAATTTTTTTCACAATAATGCCATGTATCTTAAAGATGTTTCCTTTGCACTGAAGTAGAGTTTTCATTATTTGAAATGTTTGTACTGTGATACAATGCAGACAGATAGATAAGGGAGATGAGATGAATGAACGACTGGCGCCTGTTTACAGATGCAGCAAATGAAGAACGTACAAAAGTAGCATGGCACGAAGTATTGCGAGAGATAGCCAGTCTGGATGGGCAGAGCAAGACACTGGTTCATGCGGCGTACGAACACTATCTGGATTTTGTTGTATCAGGAGGAGATAACGGATATGTCTTGATACAATGGAAAGAAAACGCCAATGATCAAGCTCATTATGTGTTGACTGCAAGTTTTCTAGAAGAAATTGGAAGTGTTTCCTTAACAACAGAAGGTGAACAGATCCACATTCCAGCAGAGTGGGCCATTCCCATAGAAAAAGCGATCCCTCTCATAGGTGATTTATTACAAAGCTGTGAGTTAAAAGATAATGCATTCTTCCAATGGGTGCTTTTGGAAAAAGAGACTAGGCAATAACCAATAAATATGGGCAATTTCATAAGTGGAGGGCGTTTGACGTGTCGTTCGCACCATTGTTTTCGTCGATAGGCATTATGGCGTGTGTGCTTGGAATAGGAGCCATGATCGGGCGTTCTATGAAGGTAACGATAGAAGCGCGCCAATTATTAATATCCATTATTTTAAACGTTGCCGTACCTTGTATCATCTTAAATGGTGTTTTTCAATCTCCGCAAGACGGGAAACTGTTATCCTATATATTTCTTACTATTTTGGTTTCTGTGGCACTAAATTGTGCAGGAATGCTATTAGCCTACTTGTTTGCCATTATTTTTCGTATTCCGGTACTAAAAAGAAAAGAGTTTACCTTTATTGCAGGGTTGGGGAATACCGGATTTATTGGTCTACCGCTATGTGCAGCCCTGTTTGGACCACTGGGAGGGTTGCTGGCTGCTATTTATGATGCCGGACTTGATTTGGTTATCTGGACTGTAGGTGTATTTGTTTTGCAAGGAGGTGGCAAGTTCTCATGGAAGCAGCTGCGCTCTGTCGTTAATATCCCGATGATCGCTATTGTAGTGGGTCTTGTATTAGCATGGACCGGTTATCAGCCACCTGTACTTGTGAAGTCACTGACAGCGATGTTGTCATCGCTAGCAGCTCCACTAGCCATGCTATATATTGGGATTCTCATTCCGCAATTGCTCGGTCAGAAAAAAATGCCCTCTTACATATTTCCTATCATAAGTGTGGCGCAGATCGTTAAGCTGATGATTTATCCACTTGCAGTAGCAACTACTCTGCTTCTGTTACAATTACCACTTGAGATCGCACAAGTAACATTAATTATGTCTGCTATGCCGACCATCACACTTGCCTCCATCATGTTTGCCAAATATGCAGCAGATGAAAATTTAGGGGTAGCAGCAACGGTATTCTCGACAATAATAAGTTTAATCACAATTCCATTTGTTGTTATGCTTGGTAATTATATTGTTTTCAGTTAGTTTATTGTCATTTTTCTGAATAAAAAGAAGAGATGAAGATGGAAATTTTCACCTAAGTAGTAAAGCTGGTTGATTCACTCCCCCCTGTGTATGGTACAATAAAGAAGTAACTCTACAATGAAAGGATCGGATATGTGATGTTACCGCGAAGGACGATTTGGAAACGGTATGATCTCTCTTATACGTAGCGTCGCAGTTTAGATAGTTCAAGTCACTTACTGTTTGAACGACACTAACTACGAAAAGAAAGAGAGATGCTTTATGCAAAAAGGCGATCCGAACAGGACCTGCTTCGTAGTTAGTGAGGGAGATTACTAACTGCGAAAAGGGGAAACCTCAATGAGGACGAAACCGTACCAACAAACCTTCATGATTTTACTTGGAGCTTTTTTATTAGCCTTTACCTACTATCACATTAACTTCCAGAACGATTTGGTTGAAGGTGGATTTGTAGGGTTGTCACTTTTAGGGAAATACGTATTTGATTGGTCACCGTCTGTAACGATGTTAGCTTTAGACATTCCAATCTTGGTTGTTGCAATGTTGATTATGGGAAGAAAATTCTTGGTAAACACAGTAATTGCAGCAATATCATTTTCCTTTTTTTATGAGCTGTGCGAGCGATTCTCGCCACTTGTCTTCGATTTTAGTAACGCTATGATGCTTGCGGTCGTTATATCTGGATTACTTACTGGTCTTGGACTGGGTATAGTACTGAAATACGGCGGAGCTACTGGCGGTGACGATGTATTATCTTTATGGTTGAGTAAATGGACTGGATTGTCTGTAGGAACCATTTTAATAATATTTGATGTTGTCGTCCTTGGACTTTCTTTATTCTTCTTACCAGTTCCACAAGTTATGTACACGCTGTTCGCTGTCTTGATTGCCGGCAAAGTTGTTACATGGACGTGTGAATTCGGAACGAAAACGGAAAAAGCAGAGAAACAAGGAAAACTGGCGCACAGTGCTGTATAATTTGAGAAGGCTGACCACCAGACGGTCGCTTCCAGACTGTATTGACAATTGCAGCAGGGTAAGAGCTCGTTAGTGGGTGCACGCTTCGTGCATATCTTGCTAACGAGCTCTTTTTGATTGTATAAGAAAGTATAATCTTCTGGGCTTCACTTCCTTATACGCATGAAAAACAACCTTAAAGAAGAACCAGCTTCATCGAAAGACTTCGATAGATGTTTTTCTTATGATGAAGCTTGGAATTTTGGTAAATAGGTGGTGTGAGTGTGAACGCTATTCCTAAGATAAAAAATCAATGGACAGAACAACTACATGTTATGACGAAGAGGGATATTGAAGAAAAACACCCTTCTCTCTTGGCAATTTTTTCTGCTTCTGAACTGCTTGAAAAAGAGAAAATGGACAATTTGTGACTGACTATTGTGAATGGTTAGAAGGAAGGGAAAAACGTATTTCTGGTACTTATTTCAGCTCTTTTTTGGGGCTCTTTTGTATAGCTTATCAGTATGCACTGATGCACCGAATGAAGTTGCAAGTTACAGTGGATACCATTAGCCTTTATGTGACAAGAGCGGATAAGAAAATACCCCTTATTTTTGTACTTGATGAAATAACGATGGAAGAGTGTCCTTATGTAGAGGAAGAGCAGGTTAATAGCTGGAGAAAAGAAGCATTAATACAGTTTTACTCCGAAATCATTACACCTCTTCTTCAATCAGCTGCCCAGTCTGCTGGTTTGCCAAATGGTCAGTTATGGGGTCAGATTGCAACGCGGATGTATAACGTACATGATCGACTGCTACGAGAGGCAGATAGCGAAGAGGAGCGGCAGACGTTATTAGAATGTCTAGATCTGTTACGAGATGAGATTTCAGCAGAGGTATTTGGCAGAACAAGAAATCCATTCTTAATCCGATTCACCTGGCTTGATGACCCTCTTAAGCCTGGTGAAAAAATGAGAAGAAAAGCAAGCTGCTGTCAAGCATACCTGCGTTTTGACACATGTAATTACTGCTATAGCTGTCCAAAAATAACCAAAGAACAACGAGAAGAGAAAAGGCTGGAAAAGATTCGAAAAAACTCATAGCAAGCTCTGAAATTGGATGTATCTTCATCCAATTATGATAGCAAAACCAGCTCTCAGCGTACGTGGTGTGTACGTTAGGAGCTGGTTTTTTTGTGACATGAATGAGAAGGTAATTCTCCTACGACAATTGGCGCAGCCTCATCTCTTCTAAAACACCATCCCACAGTCCGATGCGCATTTGAAGGGACATCGCGGCGGTTTCCCCTGCTTCTTCATGCTTTACGCTATCTTCTCCACAGAGGGAACTGAGCAACTTTTCGGCTAGTGGACCATGTTCATCTCCATCTAATTCAATGTGACGTTGTAAGTAATAGACCAAGCGAGAGGAAGTCTCGCCTTTGCTAGTTAGCTCGTCCACCAACACCTGAAACATATCAGGGATGATATCCTCACGTCCAAAGAAAAAGGCAGCACATACCTGATGGGTTTGTCCGTATTCTGCCAAATACATCGTATGTTTAACGAATCGCTCTACACTAGGTGGGGCTTCACAGGAGAGCAAGGCATCATCCACACTTACTCCATTACTGATGGCATCGATAAATCGTTCAATTCTGGTCGTATCGGCACCTACTTCTTTCATTGCTTGCAGATACAGCTCAAAATGGCTGATGAAGCCGCCTTCTCCATCTTCATCTGTTTCTTCACCGAGTACGATTTCATTGACAAATCGGGCATAAGAGGCGTGGGATACTGGTACCCAAGGCACCCGCACATAAGTAATGTCTATTTGCAGACGCTTTAGGAGACTCATGAAATCCCAAACGGCAAAAACATGATGCTCCATGAAGATTTTCACTGATTCTGGGGTTTGCATGGCAGTAGATACCGGATGTTTAAGTAATTGCTCACGGATGGCTGCTACACGTTCAAACGATGCTTGACTAGACATGGTACCACTCCTTACCGGATATGAGGTATTGAAACAATATTGACAATTATTCATTATTATCTCACAAATAAGTGATGAATATCAGCTGTTTCAACAATTACCAGAATGGTGTAAAAAAATGAAACATTTCTGTAAAAAGATGAGTCAAACAGATAATGATACCAAAAATGAAAGGGATGAGATTTTTATGAGTAAGAAGGTACAGAAAAAAGCTATAGCCGTATGTATTGGGGTAGCCCTTCTCACCTCTGCCATTCCTGCTATGGCAGAAGGACAGATTAAGGTAGGCTCTTCCCAATTAGTTGTTAATGAGAAGGAGACCAGTTTGGCAACCCCTCTGCTGGTGATTCAAGACCATAACTTGATAGCCCTAGATGATATTGCTAAGGTAGTGAATGGTCAAATTACGAATAAGACAGGGAAGTATGAGCTTGCTGCAAATGGTAAAGTAATCACCTTTCAGGTAAATCAATCAAAAATTATGATTGATGGAAAAGAGGTGCCCGTGAAGCAAGGCGCCATTATTCATAACGAAAAAGTATATGTTCCACTTCGCTGGACGTTGGAACAATTAAATAACACCGTTTCCTGGGATGCGAAGACGAGCATGATATCTATTGATAGTAACAATACTCTTAAACCACAGCCTAATGGTGTAGGAAATGAGCTCCAACTCCCCGACCTCAGTTCATTAAGTACGGAAGAACAAGAATTCATTGCAAAGGTGAAGAAAGATAGCGGCGTTCACAAGCTGAATAATATGTATGTTTTGGCGCATGGTGATGCCCCTAATCCAGGATATGGTCTGGAAATCTTCAAAACAGATGTAAGCACTGGAGGGCTAACAGTCTATGTAAAACAGACTACACCTGATCCAAATAAAATGTACCCAATGGTGATCAGCCATCCTTTCTTGGTCGTAAAAGTGGATTCTGCTAAATATCCAGCAGTCAACTTCCTGGATGCAGAAACAGGTAAACCTCTTTTCGAAAAGACAGAAACATCAAAATATAATTTGAAGTAAACGTTCGGTGCTGGAAACATTGAAAACAGCATTTCAACAAACCAAATAAAAACAAGAGCCATTCAGTATCTTATACAAAAACACTGAATGGCTCTCGTTATGTCTTTATACATTTAGTGTTCGGGATGAGATTTATCATCGTGAACGATTTCAGGAAGTGTACGAGCACGAATCACATACATCCCGAATAGCAAAAGACTAAGGAAACCACTAAACATAAATGGCAGATTAAATGAGATACCATACAACCAACCTGCTACTACAGGACCAGCAATACGACCTAATGTATCCATGGAGGTCATGTTACCTGAAGTGACTCCCTGCCCAGTATTTGTTCGTTGGGAAATCATTGCAGTGTTGGTCGTCCGCATCAGACCTTGTCCGATTCCAAAGAGACAAAGCGTAAGGGCAAACTGCAGAAATGTTGATGATAGCATCACACAAATAAAACCAGCTACATAAAGAAGAATGCCCGTTGCCAGTAAAGTGGACTCTCCGAATCGTTTGACCAGCTTGCCGATGAAGCCACCTTGAAGAGCAACGGAGACAATACCCATGATGAGGAACATGTAGCCCATATCCTTAGCAGTAAGTCCGTATAGATCCTTAATGTATAAAGCAAACACGGTTTCCATTCCAGCAAAAGCGAGCGAGGTAATGAAAAGCACCTGATATAACAAGCCTAGATCGCCAAAGATAACCCCAACTGAGGAGTTTTTGTGCTGATTTGGCAGTTGCAATATTCGGTTTTCTTTCGGTAAGCTTTCGGGTAAGAAAAAAATAGCAACGAGAAAGGTTACCAAAGCTAATGTACCTGACACAAGGAACGGTAGGGATAAGCTGTATTCACCCAGGATACCACCGATCGCAGGACCAAAAACAAAGCTAAGTCCAATACCTGCTCCGATAACCCCCATTCCTTTTGCCCGTTCCCGAGCAGGATAAAGATCGGCTATCATCGCTGTGAGGGTAGGAATTCCTGCGGCAGAAGTAATTCCACCAAGCACACGATAAATGAGCAATTCTGTATAGGTAGTTGATAATCCAAACAGGATAAACGTGATGGAGAAACCGGCTAGAGCAAGCAAGATGAATGGCTTACGACCATATTTATCTGAAAGTCTCCCCCATACAGGAGCAAATAATAATTGCATGACATTGTAACTAGCTGATAAGATACCCAATTCTGTTGCTGTTGCCCCGAGATTCGTTACGAAGAATGGAAGGATAGGGATGATAATCCCAAAGCCAAGCATCATCAAAAAGCTGATCAGGAATAGTAGCAAGAGATGTTTCTTTTGCACAAAAAAGCCCTCTTTCCCATTGTTTCGATAATTATTGTATATTTTTCAACACTACGCATTGTCACAAAAGAAGTCAAGACACGAAGGTAAGCCAGTATGCAGATGACGTGGTATAATAGTAAAATGCCTGTTATGGATGGCAAAAAGGAGTAGGAAATTGATGATGAATAACATGATTTTTTATCTAGCTTGGGAAGAAGAACATTGGCTGGATGAACTATTGGACTACTTTCCACAGTTGATTGCAATGGTACCTACCGTAAGCACACTGGAGAGAATAGAAACAGAGCTACAAGAGGGGCAGATTGATCGCACTGTTCTGGTTATCAATGTGGAAAATCAACCTGATACAATAGAAATAATACTTCAAGCTATAGCTTCTTCAACTCAATTGCAAAGCATCCCCATTTATCTGGTTGGCGTGACAGAGGAGAACCAGGAAAAGTGGCAGTCTATTTGCCCTCAGGCAAAAATGATTGTCATAAAAGGTTTTTTGGTTGAATTTAATTTTGAACAGGTATGTCGACAGATTGAATCTGACCTGGGAGGGATATAGATGAGTGTGGGAGAGTTTAACCTGAAAGATTTTTTGCGACGCTTCAATATTATGATCTATACAGGAGATCCTGAGGGAGACTGGCTGTTAATTGAGGATGAAGTTCGAGATTTATTAAAGGCCAAGGTAATTGATAAAGAGGAATTTTCAGTCGTTATGAATGCAATTGAAAAGAGAAAAGAACTTTTCAAATAATGGCAGATATATTACTATCACCTAAGTATAAAACTATATGGGATAAAGGGTCCGTATAATGATAAGGATAAAAACTATGAAAACGCTCACATTTTTTGTGTACAAACGTTCATAGAATATCCCATCATTTTATGCGAAACTTGTTTGTGATAGGTAATACCTATGATATAATCACACTGCAATTACTTGTAGGGGGGAAATATTAATGACAATGCAAGCAACGCAAGTAGATCAGTTAGCGGTTAATACGATTCGTACCCTTTCCATCGATGCAATCGAAAAGGCGAAATCCGGACATCCTGGTATGCCAATGGGAGCTGCTCCGATGGCTCACGTACTATGGAGCCGCTTTATGAAAGTAAATCCGAAAAACCCTTCCTGGATTGATCGTGACCGTTTTGTTTTAGCAGCAGGTCATGGATCTATGTTGTTGTACTCAATCCTGCACCTGATGGATTATGGAGTGACCATTGATGATTTGAAAAACTTCCGTCAATGGGGAAGCAAAACTCCTGGTCACCCTGAGTTTGGTCATACTCCAGGTGTAGATGCTACCTCTGGTCCTCTGGGACAAGGAATTGCAATGGCTACTGGTATGGCTATGGCTGAAAAACACATGGCTGCTACATATAACAAAAACAATTTTGAAATGATTAATCACTTTACATATGTCATCTGCGGAGACGGTGACATGATGGAAGGTGTTACTTCTGAAACATCTTCACTTGCTGGTCATTTGAAACTGGGCAAACTGGTTGTACTGTATGATTCCAATGACATTAGTTTGGATGGCGATTTGAAACAATCTTTCTCTGAGAATGTAGCTGATCGTTACAAAGCATATGGCTGGCAATATATCCGTGTAGAAGATGGTACTGACCTTGTAGCAATCGAAAAAGCACTTGCTGAAGCGAAAACTGACCTAGAGCGTCCAACTTTGATTGAAGTGAAAACAACAATCGGTTTTGGTTCACCAAATAAAGGTGGGAAAAGTGCGAGCCATGGTTCTCCACTAGGTGCTGACGAAATTACATTGACTAAACAAGCGTACGAGTGGGGTCATGAAGAATTCCACGTACCACAAGATGTGAAAGACTTCTTTGCGAAGCTGGTTGAAGAAGGACAAGCAAAAGAAGCAGCTTGGAAAGAACAATTGGCTGCGTATGAAAAAGCTCATCCTGAACTAGCTGCTCAATTTAAACTGGCAATCAGTGGTGATCTTCCTGAAGATTATAAAGCTGATCTTCCTCAATATGAAATCGGTAGCAAAATCGCAACGCGTGCGGCTTCCGGTAATGCAATCAACGGTCTTGCTAAGCGTATTCCTACCCTAATCGGTGGTTCTGCTGACCTAGCTGGCTCTAACAATACTTTGATTAAAGGTGCTGGAGATTTCCTACCAGGATCTTATGAAGGCCGCAACTTGTGGTTCGGTGTTCGTGAATTCGCTATGGGTGCTGCGCTTAACGGTATGATGCTGCATGGTGGCGTAAAAGCATACGGTGGTACATTCTTCGTATTCTCCGACTATGTGCGTCCAGCAGTACGTATGTCTGCTTTGATGCAACTTCCTGCAACATTTGTATTCACACATGACTCTATCGCAGTAGGGGAAGATGGACCTACGCATGAGCCAATTGAACAACTTCCAGCATTCCGCGCAATGCCTGGTTTGACAGTTCTTCGTCCTGCTGATGCTCACGAAACCAACCTGGCTTGGAGCTATGCAGTAGAAAGTAAAAAAGAACCGGTACTATTGGTACTAACTCGTCAAAACCTTCCTATCTACCAAGAAACAAAAGATCTTGGCGAAGAAGGCTTTGCAAAAGGTGCATATGTACTAAAAGACGCTTCCAATGGCGAACCTCAACTTCTTCTGTTGGCTAGTGGTTCTGAAGTACACCTGTGCATGGATGCACGTGAAAAACTGGAAGCAGAAGGTATCCCGACTCGCGTAGTCAGCATGCCAAGCTGGAACCTGTTCGAGCGTCAATCCAAAGAATATCGTGACAGCGTAATCCCTCCTACTGTAAAAGCTCGCCTAGGTGTTGAAATGGCGAACCCACTAGGTTGGGAACGTTACACAGGAGATCAAGGTGCTGTAGTAGCAATCCATACGTTTGGTGCTTCTGCTCCTGGTGATCTATTGATGAAAGAATATGGTTTCTCTGTAGAGAACGTAGTAGAACAAGCGAAAAAACTTGTAAAATAATTGACGATATATAACAAAGAAAGCCGGGCTTTTCCAATAGGAAGGGCCCGGTTTCCATTTGACAAAGTGGAAGCTTCTTCATTAGAATTAGTACAGTAAGCATGAAATTGTTCTGTACAAGTGTTAGGTTTGTAGAGAGAACAATGGCGGAATTTTCCAAAGGACTACGATTCCTTTCTTTCGTTCGCCCCCATCAGATTATGGATGGGGGCTTTTGCTTGTTAATTATTCGGATATAGCGAGAAAAAGGAGAGAGATAAAGTGAACACGTTATTTTACTCCATGCTTGTATTCGTGGCTGCATGTAGTTATGGTAGCCTTGCTACAATCATGAAGTTAGGTATGAAGGAGGGCTATCAGGTAGGTGAATTGGTGGCTTCTCAATTTATTTTTGGATTCCTTATCCTGGTAGTATTAACGCTTATTTTCAATCGAAAAAAAGTGGCGGTAAAATCCATCAGACAATTATTAATTGGAGGGGTTATGCTTAGCGGAACGTCAATTTTTTACAACTTGGCAGTACGGGAATTGCCAGCCTCCATTTCTGTTCTGCTGATTTTCCAATTTACCTGGATTGGGATTTTGCTAGAAGCCATTGCAGATAGACGCTTCCCAAGTAAGGAGAAAGTATTCGCTATTGCTGTATTGATAGTGGGAACATTGTTCGCCGGGGGCTTGTTTGAAGAATCGCTTGGTAGCTTCTCTACAGCAGGTATTATTTATGGACTAATATCTGCTGTAACTTTCGCTTCCTACATTTTTATCAGCGGACGAGTAGGTGTGGATGTACCTGTCTTCACGAAGAGTTTGACGATGGTTGGAACAGCCATGTTGATCGTATTTATGGTGTTTCCACCTACGTTTATTGGAGAGGGAACGATTGTAGGAGGATTATGGAAGTATGGCGGTGCGCTTGCCTTACTTGGAACGATTATTCCTGTTGTCTTTTTCGCCGTTGGTGTGCCAAAGATTGGCACGGGGCTTGGTACAATTCTTGGGGCTGCTGAACTACCGGCTGCAGTGGTAGCATCAGTAATAGTGTTGCAGGAACAAGTATCCTGGTTGAGATGGATTGGAATCATCATTATTCTGTTGGGGATTATGCTTCCGCAGTTACGTTTTAGAAGTCAGCAACCATCGCGCAGAAAGACAGTCTCTTCCAAAGTATAAGCAAACAAATGTATTAGGTTGTAAGGTGAAATCAATTTGAAGCAGATTATCTCATGATAAATTGATCATATTTAGCTGATAGATTCATGATAGATCGATGGAAACATTATGAGAGAAGCAAGATTGTTCACTTTGATGTTCAAGAAGATAAAAGTGAATATAATGCCATGAAATAGGCTTGTTTATTCTCTGGAAAAGAGATGAACCCGGCCTTTTTTCTTTGTATAAGCAAGATTTCTGAAAAAAACAAGAACACCAGTTGCCAGGATTTGTTTGGTACACTGAAGTCAGTTTGTACTATTATGGATAAAGGAGTTGTGCATATTTTTAACGGGAATGTATCACCTCTCGTATTCATCATTTATTACTCAGGGTAGTAATAATGTAGATGTGTGTGTCAATACTCCTTCAAAGAAACTTTTTTGTGACTCAATCGTCTAAAAATGTGGAGAGAGGAAAGAAATCTGGAGGTAAGATATGGCAGTAGCCAAAAAGAAAAAGAAGAAAAAGCAAGTGAGCAAATGGGGATTGATAATCGCGGGGTTTATCATCTTTCTCATTCTGGCTGTAGTTGGTGGATATTTCGGTCTTCTTTATGCCGGGGCACAGATGACCGATCTGAACAAATTGAATGACATGAAGTTGGAAGCAACTAAAATTTATGATATTAAGGGCAAAGAATTAGACCGTTTGCATGTATTTGAAAAGGGTGAATATGTCACCATAGACAAAATACCTGATACAATGGTTAACGCTTTTGTCGCAACGGAAGACAGACGATTTTTTGAACATAACGGAGTAGATTTTGTTCGTATTGGTGGCGCAATTATTGCGGATATCAAGGCAGGTGCAGCCGTGGAAGGTGCAAGTACTATTACACAACAGCTCGCAAAAAACGTTTTTCTCTCTCACGAAAAGACATTTTGGCGTAAAACGAAGGAAGCGAGTATCGCCATCCATTTGGAGAACAAGTACAGTAAAGAACAAATTATGGAGATGTACCTGAATAAAATATATTTAGGTCACGGTGCGTACGGGGTAAAAGCAGCATCTAAACTATATTTTGGCGAAGAGGATCTTACTAAGTTATCCACAGCCCAAATTGCAACATTAGCTGCGATTCCAAAAGCACCTTCTAATTATTCACCGTTCAATAATCCGGAAAAATCGAAAGAGCGTCGTGACACCATTCTACGTCTGATGGCAGAGCAGGAGTTCATTAATGTAGAAGAGAAAGAAAAAGCTCAACAGGAACCACTACCATCACCGGAAAATCAGAAAAAGTCAATTGGAACGAGCGATTACCAAGCATTCATTGACTATCTGATGGATGAAGCGGAAGCTGTATATGGAATCACCGAGAATGAACTGTATACAGGCGGATATAAAATCTATACAACGCTAGATGCAGATGTCCAAAATGCAATGAGTGAAGAGTTTAAGGACACGAAAAACTTCCCGAAAGATGGACCAAACCATAAAGTTGAAGCTGGTATGGTAGTGATGGATGCCAAAACAGGTGGTGTCGCTGGTATGATGGGTGGACGTAATTACACTACTAAAGGCTGGAATAATGCGCTCAGTCTGCATCAACCAGGTTCTTCTTTTAAACCGTTGGCCGTTTTTGCACCAGCGATTGATATGGATATAAATAAATGGAATGAACGTTCACGTTTGAGTAACGAACGTCAGAAATTCGGGGACTATGAACCACGTAACTGGAATAACCGTTATTCTAATACAGTGCGGATGGAAGATGCTGTTGAGAATTCATTAAATATCCCAGCTGTCTGGTTGTTGAACGAAATAGGAATTGATAATTCATTGAAATATATCAAGGAGTTCGGAATTACGCTTGATAAGGATGATCGCAATTTAGCAATCGCTCTTGGTGGATTAAGAAAAGGTACATCTCCGCTCCGTATGGCGCAAGCATACACAGCGTTTGCAAACGGAGGTGTTGTTTCAGAAGCACACTCGATTGTTAAAATTGTAGATATGCGTGATGGTACAGAAGCGGCGAGAACAGTAAAAGAGAAAAATGTAATCTCTCCTGAGGCAGCTTGGGAAATGCACAACATGCTGGAAAACGCCGTTGGAAGTGGTACTGGTAAAGCAGCTAGAATAAGTAACTGGCCTGTAGCAGGTAAGACGGGGACGACTCAATCCAATGTAAGTGAGAAAGGAAACAAAGATTCCTGGTTCGTAGGCTACACCCCTAATTATGTGAGTGCAGTCTGGATGGGCTTCCCGAAAGAGGATGAGCAGCATGTAATGCGCGATGGCAGTGATAAGCCGGCTAGACTATTTAGCAACGTAATGAAAGAGGCACTCAAAAATGTGGAGCCGATGGAATTCATACCGCCATCTGGAGCAAATAAACCAAAAGAGGAACCAGAAGAAGTGACAAGTAATCTAACAGCTCCTACATTGAAAGCCCAGCTAACATTGGAAGGTGATCAGCCAAAAGTATTGTTAACATGGTCTGATTCAAATGAGAAAGTATCTGGGTATGATGTATTCCGCTTCCTGGATGATCCTAGCAGTGCTCAAATTGTTGCGTCTAAGCAGAAAGATCAAATATTCGTGGATACTGTAAAAGATGGGATCCTCTATCAGTATTATGTCTTGCCATATGACGAAGAAGGTAATCCAGGATCGCCATCCAACATTGAACATGTGGATACAAAACAGCTAGAAGAACTGTTGCGAAACGGTGAAAATATGGAGCCGGGTAACGGTAACTCTGATGGCGATAATGGTGGTTCTGATTCCAATTCCGGAAACCAGGAACAACCACCTGTTGATAATGGCAATGGGAATAGTAATAGTAATGGTAACGGCAACGGAAATGGAAATGGAAATGGAAATAGTAACGGAAATGGAAACGGGAACGGGAACGGGAACAGTAATGGAAACGGAAGTGGGCAAGAACAGGGAAATCCTCTGAACAACACCCAACCTCCAGCAGACATACCGGTTCCTGGCGGAGTAACAGATCCTAACCAAAATGGATAAATCGCTTAAGGGAAAACACTCACTGGAATAGGTGGGTGTTTTCCTCTCCATTAAGGTGTCTGGAGAAGAGTAAGCAAAAGTGTTGAAGGTCAATTTTCCGTAACCTCAGAGTATTTCCACAATGAGTCGGAAGTGGTACACTAATAGTAACAATTTAATAACCAACGATGGTTATGAAAAAAGCTTGAAATGTTAAATGGGGGGGAATCAACATGTCTGCAGTAGAGAAACAGGATTTACAAACTTTCTTTCAGGAAAAATTGGAAAAAGCCAAAGTTCATTTTGAAAGAGCGCTGGACTGTAAGCATACCGAGTTTGATAACCTTTATCCATATATGAACGAGCAACCGCAATTTTTCTGGTATAAACGCTATGTTGCATGGTCAGAGTTGCTCACTGTGGTAAAGCTGGCTGAAGAATTGCAACTGGAATGGAAAGAAGGTTTTTCTGTGAACCAGATTACCTTTATTGAAGGTCGTGTATTACAAGGAAAAGTGCTGGATCAATGGCACCCAGAAGAAAAAGAAGTACCACAACTGGAAGAATAAAATGAATAAGGGATGGTTGCAACGTTCTCGAATAAAGAGCGTCGCAGTCATCCCTTTTTTTGTTTTCTTATAACCACTACTGTAGTGGGCTTGCAGAAGAAGCACATTTTTTGTCTGCACACTCGTTAAGGTCCAGCAAGGATGCTGGGACTGTCCGCTACTGGGTAAAGAATGTGGAAAGTGCAAAAGGGTGAAAATGCTACGTAGTATCTCATAGGTTGCACTTTTGATTCCACACTCTTTGCCCAGTAGCTTAGTCGGACCTTAAATGTTTTTGACAATAAATGTGCTTCTTCTGCAAAGGGCTTTAGTGGAAAAGCACAAGCAACCCCAAAACCAAAAACATGAAAAACCAGCTCTCTTTTCACACAGAGGGTCTGGGCGAAGCCCGACCCAGCGGAGCATTATTTATCGGGAGAGAGAATCGAACTCTAATACATTGCCCTGAGCTTCCTAGAGTGAATTGTGCGAAGTGGACAGTGTAATACCCTGGAGACGAAGACTTTTAGCGAAATGTGAAGAGAAGCTGGTTGTCTCGCCTACAGTAGGAGTGTCCATCCGTAATCAAATAACAGAGAGTAAAAGAAAAAAGCCTGTATCCACGATTACAAGATAATCTTTCGATACAGGCTTCACATTTTTTTTGCACAACAATGAGTAATAACTAGTTGGCAGATTCAACTGGATTAAAGCTGCAACCCGCCTCTGTTCGGAAAATTTGTTGACCACGATTCGAAAATTTTTCCTCATACTCAGTCATAACATTGTTCTCAGCTTGCTTGGATTGATGCAAATTGAAGGTAATATTACGTAATTGGAAATGTTCATTAGCAAATTGATTGAGAGAGTATTCAAATAGGGATTCATTATCCGTTTTAAGATGAATCTCTCCAGTTGGTTTAAGCACTTCTCGATAACTATTCAGAAAAGTGTAATGAGTTAAGCGGCGTTTTGCATGACGTGTCTTCGGCCATGGATCACTGAAATTAAGATAGATGCGGTCCAATTCATTCTGCTCAAATAGTTCAGTAATCTTGGATGCATCAAATTGAACCAGCTTCAGATTGGGGATCTCTTTATACTCTGTACGTTGTGCTGTACGGAGAAGAACCTCGTCTTTTAACTCGATTGCGATGTAGTTAATCTCTGGGTGTCTTGCAGCCAATGTATTGATAAAACGGCCTTTTCCGCTACCAATCTCCACATGAATTGGATTCTGGTTACCGAATAGATTTCTCCATTTTCCTTTATGTTCAAGAGGCTGATAAACGTAGGTAGGGTACTCGCGCAGCATGTCCTCTGCACCAGGAATATTGCGTAAACGCATGAATGATGAACCTCCTTGCGATCTTTTGCTGCTTACTAAGCTGTTCTTGCTCAACTCTTCTACTTTATTATGCTTGGCAAAAGGATTCAAGCAATTTTTACTGGGAGCAGGATTGGAGGGGCAATGAACAATGAAAAATGAACAGTGAACAATAAAAAATGAAAAGGCGAGAGGAATCATTATCCTCTCGCCTTCTTTTGTATGAAACACTAGATTTTTAAAATACCACCCATGCTAGCGTTGGTTACCATCTTGGAGTAGCGAGCAAGGTAGCCTGTTTTAACCTTAGGCTCAAAACCTTTCCAGCCTTCGCGTCGTTTAACCATTTCTTCATCAGATACATGCAGGTGAATGGATCTTCCTTCCATGTCTACCGTGATGATGTCGCCATCCTCGATAAAGGCAATTGGACCTGCTTCTGCAGCTTCTGGAGAAACGTGCCCAATACTGATACCACGAGAAGCTCCAGAGAAGCGTCCGTCTGTAATCAATGCTACCTTAGTTCCAAGTCCCATACCGACGATCTGTGAAGTAGGAGCTAGCATTTCTGGCATACCAGGACCACCTTTTGGTCCTTCGTAGCGAATGACAACTACGTGACCTTCCTTCACCTTGCCGGTTGCAATTCCCTCAAGAGCTTCCTCTTGGGATTCAAAGCAGATAGCAGGACCTTCGTGCTTTTTAATGGAGCTGTCTACCGCACCCGTTTTGATAATAGAGCCTTCAGGTGCAAGGTTACCAAATAGAACAGCAAGTCCTCCACGTTCACTATATGGGTTATCCAGACTGCGAATTACTTGTTCACCAGTGATTTCGGATTCTGCTACATTTTCACGCAATGTTTTACCCGTAACTGTGATGCGATCAGGGTGCAAGATGCCTTCTCGTTTCATTAATTCTTTAAGGATAGAGGAAACGCCACCCGCATTGTGGCAATCTTCAATATGGTAATCAGAAGCAGGAGCTAGCTTACACAAATGTGGAGTTCGCTCTGCCACTTGATTAATACGTTCAATTGGATACTCAAAACCTGCTTCATGAGCCAGTGCAAGTGTATGGAGTACAGTATTGGTTGATCCACCCATCGCCATATCCAATGCAAAAGCATCATCTAATGCTTCCAGTGTAACGATATCTCGGATGTTGATGTTACGATCAATCAGGTTCATTAGCGTAGAAGCACTTTTTCTAACCAAATCAATACGTTCAGGCGCAGTAGCCAGGATTGTACCGTTACCAGGCATAGCAATACCAAGTGCTTCTGCCAGACAGTTCATTGAGTTAGCTGTAAACATACCGGAACAGGAACCGCATGTAGGACAACCATACTGTTCAAGCTCTTGTAGCTGGGAATCATTGATGAGTCCAGCTTGATGAGCTCCTACGCCTTCAAATACAGACGAGAGGGAAATGGAGCGGCCATCACTTGTTTTACCCGCTTTCATCGGGCCACCCGTAACAAAAACAGTAGGGATATTCACACGAAGCGCACCCATGATCATACCAGGAGTGATTTTGTCACAGTTAGGAATACAGATCATACCATCGAACCAGTGGGCAGCTACTACGGTTTCCAAGCTGTCAGCGATTATTTCACGGCTTGGTAGAGAATAGCGCATGCCGATGTGTCCCATCGCAATTCCATCGTCAACACCGATTGTATTGAACTCGAATGGAACACCGCCAGCTTCACGGACAGCTTCCTTTACAATCTTCCCGAACTCCTGCAAATGCACGTGTCCCGGGATAATATCTATATAACTATTACAGATCGCAATGAACGGTTTGTCAAAATCCTCTTCTTTTACTCCAGCAGCACGCAGCAAGCTACGATGGGGAGCACGGTCAAAACCTTTTTTGATCATGTCACTTCTTCTTTTGTTCATGTTTCTCTCTCCTCCAATACTCTATTCTTTAGGTGTATACCGATTCTGGTAAAAAGGCGAGTAAGCCTAGTATTCATCAATATTTTTATATTGTAGCATTATCTAGAAGATTGAAACAAGCGAAATGATCTGAACATTCGTTCGCTTTGCAAATAATAATGAAAACTAGAGTAAAAAGGTAGAGAAATGAAGAATAAATAAGGTGAAAAAATGAAAAGAAATGAACAAAAACAATTAGCAACAAAAAGAATAAATATGATAATTTATGTATAAAAATACAATAGCTTTATTAGTTAAACCCAGTAATAACGGAATGCATAGACGCTTTGATGTAGAAAAGCAATGAATATACACGGAATTGAAAAATAATTCAGTCATGCCTGATTATAATGAACCGGGTGTTACAATGTACTCCGTATTGTAATTAATAAGGGAGGGGAGTCATAAATGAAAGCAATAGAAAAAACACCTTATGTGTATGGAATTCCGTTATTGGCTACCCTGTTGTGGGGTAGTAATTTTTTGGTTGGCAAAAACATGCTACATAATTTGCCGCCCTTCACCCTGACATTTATGCGCTGGGGTTTTGCCTTTTTGATCTTATTACCTTTTATATGGAAACCACTTCGTGAAAACTATAAAACCTACCTAGCCTTGTGGAAAGAGATCTTATTGATGGGTTTTTTAGGGATTGGGCTATTTACTGGGCTGGTTTATTGGGGGATGGAGCATACAAGTACGGTAAACGCTTCGCTATTATCTTCGCTTACTCCCATTTTCATTGGCGTCGTTGCTTATTTTATGTTACATGAACGGATGAACAGCAATCAGTTAATTGGGATTGTCATCTCGCTGTTGGGGGTCTTTTGGATTGTCAGCAAGGGACAGATAAGTTCGTTAGCAGATATGAAATTAAATAGCGGTGACATTGTAATGCTTTGCTCCAATCTTCTGATGGCGATTTACTCGGTGATGCTTCGTAAAACATCGGACCGTTTGCCGGGATTAATTGGATTTGGTCTGATTGTAGGTGCTGGTGTACTGACATCCTTCCCGATGATGTTGGTGGAAGTTTCCGTAAGGTCCGTTACTCTTTGGGAATGGAGCAATCTTTGGTCTGTTATGTATCTAGCAATATTCCCGTCGGTCATTTCGTTTTTCTGCTGGTCTAAAAGTGTACATCTTCTAGGACCTACCAAAGCATCTCCATTTATGAATCTGGTCCCAGTGTTTGCTACTATTTTTGCAGTGCTTTTCTTAGGAGAACAAGTTATGACGGCACAGCTGATTGGTGGAATGTTCGTGTTGATCGGTGTGTACTGGTCTTCTCGGCCGAAAAAAGGTTTTATACCAATTCCAGAGCATTCAGAGCTTCCAATGCAAGAAGTAAAGCTTTAATTATCTATAAAGTACAGCAGTAAGCGGTGCGTCTTTTTGTATTCTCAAAAGGGCGTACCGCTTTTTTCTATATTCCTGCTGTAGTGTGGGAGCAGAAGAAGTTTTAAAAACAATAAAAAAGCCAAAGCATGAAAAACCAGCTTCTCTTTTCACACAGAGCGTCTTGGCGAAGCCCGTCCCAGCGTAGCATTATTCATTGGGAATTAAGAAGCGAGACCCAGCAAGTCTTACAGTGAATACTTCGTTTTGAGCTTCCCCAATGAATAGTGCGGAGCGGACAGTCCAACCCCTTGCGGGGCGAAGACCTTTAGCGAAGAGTGAAAAGAGAAGCTGGTTTTCTCCACAATGGTAGGATTACACTTCTAAAAGTGCAGCTTCACATGGCACTATCTCAGTAACGGGTAAAATGTGATATGCTATCAAAAGTAAAAAGTGACTGAAAGAGGTAAAGGAGCTACTCACTATGCTGGAAGTTGCAAAAATGGCTGCAGAGGAAGCTGGTGCTTATCTGAAGCAACGATTTTCTCAACAATTGTTTCCTGAGCTTGAATCTCATAATGATGTGAAGCTGATAGAGGATAAGGAAAGCGAGAAGCGGATTATTGAAGTAATACATCGACACTATCCTGAGCATTCCATTCATTCTGAAGAAATTGGAACTGTTATTCGTGGTGACGATTATGTCTGGATCATTGATCCTCTGGACGGCACAAATAACTTTTTTGTTGGGCATCCCTACTTCTCCATCTCCATGGCATTAGAACACCAAGGTGAGCTTTTACTAGGTCTAGTCTATAATCCTGTGACCGGGCAGCTTTTCTGGGCGGAAAAAGGGAAGGGTGCGTATCTTAACGGAAAAAAATTATCGGTAAGCAAGAAAATAGCAATGAATAAAGCTACGGGTTCTTACGTTCGTGGAAGAGATACCCTAACAAAAGAACAGGAGCTGGAGAAAACATACGATCTTACTCTTCAAACGAAAAGAGTCATGCGTAATTATTCCCCAGCACTAGATTTTTGTCTGTTGGCTCATGGCTGGATTGATTTCATTGTCATGGACAAAACCAATATCATGGACGTCGCAGCTGGTATTCTAATAGCCAAAGAAGCGGGAGCAGTCCTAAGTGATTGGTATGAACAGCCGTATCAGTACGAGGCATATGATCCACAGCGTAATGTCTCCATGATTGTGAGCGGCGGCCCCTTACAGAAGGAATTATGCTTTCTGGTTAATAAGTATTAAAATTTTCTGGGAAGAGAGGAACCTTATATGTCTGAGCTAGTGTACTCTCATGAGAAAGTTAAGGTATATCTAACAGAGAATTCAATCCATGTAAAAGAAGAATTGTACGAATCAGCGGTAATTCTCGCTCTTCATAAAGGGAAAGTAGCCGTGCTTCGTCATTACCGTGAGCCGGTTGATGGAGATAGTTATGAACTACCAGGTGGAACAATCGAAAAAGGCGAGAGTCCAGAGCTGGCAGCCCGTCGTGAACTAAATGAAGAAGCTGCTCTCGATTGTGAGGAGCTCATTCACTTAGGAAGTATCCACGCTTGTTCTAATTTAATTAACCGTGTGGCACACCTGTTTTTTGCAAAAGAGACAACAGAACAGGAAGAACAGCATCTAGGTCAAGATGAAAAGATAGCGGTTGAATTTTATGAAAAACCGGAAGTTCTCGCTCATATGATATCAGGTGAGTGGAAAAACAGTGAGATGGCACACGCGTTGTTCCTGGCTATGCAAAAAGGCTTGTTGTAAAAACAAGTCTTTTTTCCTGTTTTACGAAAAAAATATTGCCAAGGCCTTACAATTTTGGTTACTATTCCATTGAATGCGTTGTCGTATTCAGAGGAGGAAGCAGGTATGATACGGTACAAACGAGTATTGGTCAAATTAAGCGGTGGAGCCGTAGCCGGAGAACAGGATTTTGGATTTGATCCGGGGAGATTGGCACATATCGCTGATGAAGTGGAATCCTTACTTCAGTTAGGCATAGAAGTAGCGATTGTAATTGGAGGAGGCAATATTTTTCGGGGCAACATGGCAGATAAATGGGGAATTGGCAGAGTGGAGGCAGATAATATCGGGACAATGGCGACCGTTATTAACAGTTTGATGCTCCGTGGAGTTCTGACCAATCGAACAGATCGACAAGTCAGAGTGATGACGGCCATTCCGATCAATACCGTAGCAGAGAGTTATATTCGCCTACGAGCTATTCATCATCTGGAAAAAGGACACGTTGTTATTTTTGCGGGTGGAAATGGACAACCTTACGTAACCACAGATTACCCAGGTGTTCAACGTGCACTAGAAATTGATGCAGACGCAATCTTGGCTGCCAAACATGGAGTAGATGGTGTCCTAAATGGAGATCCCCGATTTGATGAGAATGCCAGATTGTATCAATCATTGCCTTACGACGATATACTTAGCAAGGATTTAAAGGTAATGGACCAATCAGCCATCATTCTGGCTAGAGATCATGGGCTACCCATTCATGTGTTTAACTTCGACAAAAAAGGTAGTATGAAGCAGATTTGTGAAGGGAAAAACGTAGGAACACTTATATCCTCCAGTGTAAGTGAAGCGGAATATGCACCAGAGTAAGTTGAACGTAGAACCTATTACATACATCGAGCAGATAAAATAAGAAAAACGATTAATTGAAGTCCAGTCGAAAAAGCAGATACTTCTTTAAAGAAAGTTTTTCATGCGTTCAGGGAGTAACATTGTGATGTTTATACTTTCTTATACAGTAAAAAAGACATGGTCTCCTATGGAAACCATGTCTTTTATAATACGGATATTATTTAGTAGCTGGAGCTGGAGTAGTAGCTTTAGTTTCTACAGCTTCTTCTTCTAAAGTTTCGAAATCAAAATCGGTAGACACACTTTTTACGAACTGGTGGAAGAACCCTTTTTCGTCAAAGTTCTTGATTGCTTCTTTATCTTTTTTCAAATCGTCCACCGTTACGAAGTCATTTTTGCCTGGTTTTGTATATGGATTCGTTTTTCCAAAGTTCCAAGCGTACGTATCAACAGCAAATCCTACTGTCATTGATTTTGCATCTTTCTCTTCTGTATTTTTCACTTTCAAGTCAAATGTAGATGTTGTACGAACTGGTAGTTTGTTTTTATCTACATAGTATTCAAGCGTAATGTTCAGATCTTCTAGGCCAGCTTTTTTCGCTTCTTCAGCAAGTTTAGCTGGAGTGTACTCTTTTTCTAGTTCAGCAAATCCTACTTTTGCTTCAGCAAGTAGCGTATCTACTTGAGTAGTGGCTTCCTTGCGATATTCCTCATCTTTCTTCAGAGGAAGTTTTTGCATTTGATCGTCCATTTTGTTTCCAAGAGTCGCTACGTCAATCGCAAATGTGCGAACCTCTGGATTCACGATACCATCTTTAGCTACATAGTAAACCAAATCGATCAATTTGTTGGTATCAAGGGAGACAGCTACGTGTGTAGTTTTTACTTCTTCACCATTAGGAAGTTTTACTGTTTTCTCACCTTTGTTTTCTACTTTTGTTCCTTTAAAATCAAAACCTTTAACATAGTTACGAGCGAACTTCATGGAAAGCTCGTTCACTTCTTGGTTGAACTTCTTCATCTCTTCAGGACTGAGTGTGAAAGTCTCACCATACATGGTATCGTTGTTCATGTTGAGGTATTTTTTGTCGAGAGCTGATTTTATGTATAGATCTGAGTTGTCAACGATCATCTCAACAGATGCTTTTTTGTCACCAGTCCATAGCTTGTTGTCACGTAGAGCTTTATCATTGTTAAGGGTAATGGTGTATTTTCCGCTAGTCAGGTCAGTTTGAGTACCTTCAATCGTTACACCAGACATCACGCTTTCCAAAATGCTCGCATTTTCAGGAGTAAATGTCTTATCTTTCTTTAGCTCATCAGCAAAATTGCCGGTAAGTTTCATTGTGCTGGAAAATTGATAGCTTGTATTCTCCATTGTTTTTAGTGTGGAATCACGGATTAAAGCAGCTTCAGGTGTACATCCAGTCAAAGCTAGGGCAGAAGTAGCTAACAACGCGAAACCTGCTGTAATTTTACTCATAATTGTAAAGCACCTCTTTCTACATTTTTGAACATGACGATCACTAACTTGTAATGTCTACAAAGGGTAATACGCGTCAGAAGGTGAAAGGTTTCGGTATTTTTAAAAAAAGCCAATGTTTTGACAGGTTAACCTTGGTAAAAGGATGCCAATAAAACAAAATCTTTGGGTTTCTGCGGCACTGTTTCATGATAAAATGGATGATATAGCCAAAATTGAGGAATGAGAGAATCCCTCAGCATCGCTTCTCAGGTTTCATCAGAGGAAAGCAACCGCAGAAGCAATGAGCTAGCCTAGAGCACGCTTTTCGATCATGAGCGAGAAAGAGAGGACTTACATATATGCCTTCGTTATTTGAACGATTAAAACAATTCTGGCGAAATATTATGGACATTGAGCCAGAAGATGACGATGAAGACGATAAATATTATGAAGAAACAACAGAATCAAAACCAAGAGCTATTCATACGGTAAAAGACGAACAGGCTATAGCAAGAACGAGTAGACCAGTTAAAATGCGGACCAAAAATATTTATCCGAAGAAGCATGATGAACAACAGATGGAGGAATTTTTTGAGCGTCAGCGTCCTCGTCAATTCCGCTTTCCGGTTGTATCCGATAAGGAATGGGAGAAAAAAGAGCGCATGCAGGATATTCGTTCTGCTATCCAATCGGATCAACAGTTGCGTAATCTCTCTCGTACGATGAAAGAGAAAGAACCGATTAATCGGCCATCTTTTAGTCAGATGGAGCTATATGAAAATTCTTCGAATGAGATAAAGCGAGAAAAGAGAAGAGAGACTGAGATAAGTAAGCGTAATACAGAAGATCGATTTCCGCAACAGAGTACTCAAGTTGACTATTCAGATAGCTACAATAAGCCTGTTGCTCCAAAGCAAGCATCGAGTACCGCAAACAGCTCCAGTCAAGACTCAACGCCACAATATTTCAATCCCAAAAAACCGTTCAAGCCCACCGAGATCTTTTCCCCGATATATGGAAAAATAACCGAAGAGACGAAAGCGGAACAGGAAAAGAAAGTACGCCAGGCCTATGTTAATGAGGATGGACAAATTGTTGTCGTGGCAAAAGAGATAAATAATGCTCATCTAGCAAATGATTCAAGCCAAATGGATGGTTCTCTTAGTGAGGGTGACTTGACTGACGAACAGCAATCGTCGATGAATAAGTTGCCAATGGATATGAAGGAATTACTGCAACAATCGATTCCACTTAAAGAGAGACTGGCACATAGAGAGGTAACCAGAGTAGCAAACAAGACAGCTAATGAGGAAACACCTTCTATTGAAACAGCTAGAATAATGGAGCAAGAACCAATTGAGTCGGAGCAAAAAGTAGCTGAAGAAAATATTGAAAGAATAGGAATAAACGAAGAAGCTACTGTAATAACGTCTATGAATGAAGTAGCCGCAACAATGGAAGTACTAGCAGCTGAAGATAAAATGCCTGAGGTAGAAGCGGTACAGGAAAAGGATGCTCCCAATTCCGTAGCGGACCAACAGGTAGTAACGGATATAGCTAGCGACATACCTGAGGAGCCTTTGGTCGAGGAAACATCTGCGGTCCACAGAAGTAACCAGCATATTACTCCTGAAGATACCGCTCATGTTGTCTCACAGGATAATCAGCTTTTATCCGACTCCCAAGAGATGGAGCCATCAAACCATGTAACGGCGGTAGAACAACAATCAGAGCCACAAGTGCTCACAGATAATCGAGTAACACAGGTGACAGGTATTCATGTAGAGAGCGCTTCTACTGCTACTTATCGCAACATTTCAGATGTGACACTACCCCCGCAGAAGGTAAATAGCGAGGAGATCACGGATGCGCCATATCAATTTCCGTCACTTGAACTGCTTACGCCTACAGAGAGAATGACCGAGGATGTTTACGAGCATACACTTGAACAAAAAGGATTATTGGAAGAGACACTTAGCAACTTTAATGTAAGTGCTACTGTGGTTAACATCGTCAAAGGACCTTCTGTAACGCGATTTGAATTGCAACCGTCTCCTGGTGTTAAGGTTAACAAAATAACGGGGCTGTCAGACGATATCAAGCTGAATCTGGCTGCCAAGGATATACGGATTGAAGCGCCTATTCCTGGTAGGAATGCTGTAGGTATCGAGGTTCCCAATATAAAAAGCGAACCAGTATTTATTCGTCGCATTCTGGAATCACAGAAGTTTCAGCAGCATCCATCTCCACTTGCTGTTGCGCTCGGAATGGATATTGGGGGAGAACCAATCATTGCAGATTTGAAGAAAATGCCGCACGGTTTGGTGGCTGGGGCTACAGGATCTGGAAAAAGTGTCTGCATCAACTCTATCATTGTGAGTATATTGTTTAAAGCAACTCCAGAACAGGTTCGCTTGCTTCTTATTGATCCTAAAATGGTAGAGTTGGCTCCCTATAACAATCTGCCTCACCTCGTGACCCCTGTTGTGACGGATGCGAAGCAGGCGACCGCTTCCTTAAAATGGGCGGTTGAAGAAATGGAGAAGCGCTATACATTGTTTGTTGAAGCAGGTGTACGTGATATTGAACGATACAACCAGACAACGGATGATACGCTACCATACATCGTGATAATTATTGATGAGTTGGCGGATCTAATGATGGTGTCTCCACAGGATGTGGAGGATTGCATTATCCGTATTGCCCAAAAAGCACGGGCATGTGGTATCCACCTATTATTGGCTACTCAACGTCCATCTGTTGACATCATCACAGGAAATATTAAAGCAAACGTACCAACTCGTCTGGCATTTGCCGTATTTTCTCATACCGATTCCAGAACAATTCTAGATCAAGGTGGTGCAGAAAGATTGCTTGGGCGAGGAGATATGCTGTTCCTGGAAAGCGGAGCTCCACCAATTCGTTTGCAAGGTAACTATGTAAATGATGATGAGATTGAAGCAGTAACGGCAATGCTGAAGAAACAGCGACAACCTGATTTTCTGTTTACGAGAGAAGAGTTGGAAGCGCAGGTCACATCTGGAGAAATGGGTGATGATCCTCTTTTCCACGAGGCACTTGTCTACGTAGCAGAGCAAGGGAATGCCTCTGCTTCCAGCTTGCAACGCAGGTTCCGTATCGGATACAATCGGGCAGCGCGCTTGATTGAAATGATGGAAGCAAGCGGATATGTATCAGGACAAAATGGAGGAAAACCTCGAACGGTTCTGATTACGCCAGAAGATGCACAGGCGTTAACAGAAGGAACTGCACTGTTTTAAGCAAAATGAATGACTACTCCTAGATACTCATCACGAAAGTAAAAGTACAGGAGGGATATCATATGGAACAAAATCAGTTTATGACAACATATCAGATTATTACAGAGGACATGGTATTGTTTAACGATGAATACTATGTAAACATTTGGAAAATGTCACTTGATGCACTGGGAACGGAAGAGAGTCCATTATTTGACTTATTATTCGGGTTTGACCATCCGGATATGGAGTTATCTGTTGATGTATCAGCGGAAGTAACGGGTTACTGGTATTTGCAGTGCCTGGTACCAGCTATGATGACACCTCCCGATATGGCAAAGCGTCGAATGGATAAAGGAATGATTGCTCTCCATGAATATCTGATGGAGAATCAAGTAATCCAAGAGTGTAAGCTGGTAACTGGAGAAGCGATTTATGATTATTTGAAGCGTTATAATCCTGGAATTACAAGGGTTGCCAAGTAATAGAACATGAAACGGTCTAACAGGAAACAGCGACGCGCTACGGAAGGCGTTCGCTGTTTTTTGAAATTTTTAGGTGCTAAAGACCTGATAATGACTGGTGTAGTGAACATGCAGAAGAAGCACATTTTTTGTCTGTGAACTCGGTTAAGGTCCCGCAAGGGAGTAAAGTCTGTCCGCTACTGGGTAAAGAGTGCGGAAAGTGCAAAAGGATGTGAAACTACGCAGTATCTCATAGGTTGCACTTTTGATTCCGCACTCTTTGCCAGTAGCTAGGTAGGACCTTAAATAGTTCTAGACAAAAAATGTGCTTCTTCTGCAAACGCCTGCAGTGAAAATCTTCGAACAATCACAACAGCATGAAAAAACCAGCTGGTTTTCTCCACCATGGTAGGAAGAAGACAATCTTTTTCACTTTTGTTCTTAGAGCAACCTTGAAAAATAGTTACATCTACTCAAATATAAGATATACTAGAAAGAAGATAAAAATAAAACAAGGTTTCATTGGGTGAGACGATTTGAGGAAGAAGGGAACGGTTATGGAAGAAGGAAAATCAACTGTTCGCTCTGTAGAGAGAGCATTAGATGTATTGCTGTGCTTTACAGATGCAACTGAGTTGGGATTGAGTGAGATTGCCAATCGTATTGGCTTGCACAAAAGTACCGTACACCGTTTGCTTGCAGCATTAGAAGTAAAAGGATTTTTGCAACGTAACTCTCAGACAGAGAAATATCGCTTAGGTTTTCGCGTGTGGGAGCTATCTGCCAATCTTACTAGATCTGATGATCCTGCTGAATTACTTTTGCCTGAAATGGAGCAATTGCGAGATCTTCTTGGTGAGACAATCAGTATCTATGTTCGAGATCAATTTGAGCGAATTCGGATTCAAGCAGTTCAAAGCAATCAGCCAATTCGACGCGTAGCACCAGTTGGGGTACGTATGTCCCTCGCTGTAGGGGCTTCCAGCAAGGTGTTGGTGGCTTTTGAAGATCAAATCGTACTCCAGGGACTATTACAGGATAAGAACTGGCCAGATTCTGTGGATCAGAAGCTGTATCAGGAGCAGTTGCAAACTATTAGAGACATGGGCTATGCCACAAGTAGCGAAGAACGGGAAGTAGGCGCAGCTGCAGTCTCGGCTCCCATTTTTGATACACATGGTCATATCTTCGCAGCGCTTTCTGTATCTGGACCATCTAGCAGAATGACAGAAGAAAAGATGAAAGAATATGCTACCCCTATCATGCAAGCCGCTTTTCGAATGGGGAAAATGTTGAAATAATAAGATTGATATAGAGTAAAAAATCCTCTTCCGCTATTAGGGAAGGGGATTTTTTTGATTTTAACGGTATTGGTTATGGGTTGGGGTAAATAAATCTTCTAAGGAATTTCTAACTACAGAAAAATGATCTACGTTGTAATGTCCATGAAGAATGTTGTTGTGATGGGCTATCATTTGTTCTGCTGATAAAGTGTCGGAGTCTGTCGTAGAATGACCATCTCCAACTAATGTTACGTCCAGTCGATTAATCGTCGCAGTTCTTACCGCTGTGTCAATGCAATGCTCAGTTTTACATCCCATCATTACAACATGTCGAACCTCGTTCGATTTCAAATATTCCAAGAGTGGCGTACCGTAAAACGAATTGGTTGCTAACTTGTCAAATACGATGGAGGAAGACGGGACATGAATATCCTTGTGAATCTGAAAACCTGCTCCTACACCAGTAGCCACATCCTTATCTCTGATGAAAATGAATAACGCTTCTGATTGTAACGCTTGATCGATAACGGAATTAATATTGCTGATAAGTTGATCCTTATTGAAAATGGCGGGTTGGTTCTCGTTTCCGTCCAGTAGTTCCTGTTGAGCATCAATGACAAGCAAGGCTTGCTTCAAAAAAATTACCCCTTTTCATTACATTATAGGTGTTTAATTCTCAGCTAATGCTTCATATTATCACAGTGGAGACACTTGACTTTAGTCGTGTGAGGACACTGTGCTGTTTCAGGCGTGGCTTTTGCCACAATAATGAAGCGATATACTCCACTGTTTCTCTTTCTATAATTCTGCTCACTTTCCTGTTACATATGGCATAATCATTCTAGTGAAAGTGAGGTGAGAAATATGCAAATGACCATTACTGCAAAACTCAAAATCAAACCTACATGGGATCAAATTGATCTGTTGAAGCAAACATTATATGCCTATCGTTCTGGCTGTAACTATGTTTCTTCTCTTATCTTTGAAACAAAACAATTGTCGCAGCTGAAGCTACATAAAATGACTTACGATGTGTTGCGTATCGAATATTTATTACGCTCCCAAATGGCACAATCTGTCATGAAGACTGCAATTGCCCGATATAAGTCAGCGAAAAGTAACGGACATGATTGGACGAAGATTGCGTTTAAGAAAGCGGAATACGATCTCGTATGGAATCGTGACTATTCGCTCGTCCAAGGGTTGTTTTCAGTGAATACACTACAAGGCAGAATTAAAGTACCATATGAAGCGAAAGGCATGGAACGGTATTTTGACGGCTCTTGGTCTTTTGGCACAGCGAAAATTGTCCACAAGCACAAAAAGTTTTTTCTGCATATCCCAGTGACAAAAGATGTTTCTGAGCCAAATGTAAATGCGATCCAGCAAGTAGTCGGTATTGATATGGGAATAAATTTTACAGCTACAACCTATGACTCGCATGGAAAAACTCATTTTTTCGATGGTCGAAGTATCAAAAACAAACGTTCTTCGTACAAGCATATACGTAAGCAACTGCAACGAATAGGTACTGCTTCCTCTCGTAGAAAACTCAAAAAAATAGGTCAACGAGAAAACTGTTGGATGACAGATGTTAATCACTCTGTCAGTAAGGCACTCGTAGATCGGTATGGTGCGAATACACTGTTTGTTGTAGAAGATTTAACGGGCGTACGTAATGTCACTGAACGTGTAAGAGTGAAAGATCGTTATGAGACGGTGTCTTGGGCATTCTACCAATTACGCCAAATGCTAGAATATAAGGCGATGTTATGTGGTGCAAAAATGATTGTAGTTGACCCTCGCTATACCTCGCAAACCTGTCCAAAATGCGGATATACAGAGAAAGACAATCGAAACAAGAAAATACATGTATTCTGTTGTAAAACATGTCAATACACAACGAACGATGATCGTATTGGTGCCATGAATCTTCAACGAAAAGGAATGGAGTACATCGTTGAAGTGACTACGCAAGCATGACTTGTGTGGTTGGGTAGTTGTCAATCTGCCTATAGTAACACCACACGAAGGAAGGAGATTCGTAAGAATCGTTTGTACTTCTGGGTAGCTACAAGCTCGTGACTTCAGTCATGAGTAATTGACATTCGAACTTTTGCAATCCATAATAGGCGATATCTTCGTACTGATCCCATTTTCGGATGTGCTGTGAAAAGATTCCTTCTTGTTTCATTCCTAGTTTAAGCATGACAGAGGATGAGGCCGGGTTCTTGGCCATGGCTATAGCATATATCTTGTTGAGACCTAGCTCCTCAAAACCGAACTTCATTACGCGTGAAGCCGCTTCCGTTGCATATCCTTTTTTCCAATACTTTCTCCCTACCCAATATGCTAGCTCAGCTCAGCTGTGTTTCTTGGAGATATTAATACTCATACAACCAACAAGTGAATGATCCTCTTTTCTAAAGGGAATATCACCTCGAAAAACAATTATTTGCCAAATTACAAAAAAGTATTGATTGAGCTGCTTAGGCGTTCGTTCAACCGGAAATACATAAAATAAGTAAGCTTTTCATATAAGAAAATTCTATTAAATACATGAAGAGCATGTTTTGGTTAATCTTTTTTCAAAACATACTCTTCCTAAGTTGTCGTATATTTATTTAATCGTTATAACAAGGTGTAAGACCTATTTCTTTTTCGAAACACCTCGAACGGATTTGGTAATCTGCTTCCAACGGTCTTTTTGGGCCGCTTGTTCTTGCTTGCTCTCCTTGCGAGCGAGAAAAGCCATTTCACGTTGTAATTTCTGATAGCTTTTATATCGTTCTTCGGGGAGTGAACCTTCTTCAATCGCTGAGCGTATGGCACAGCCAGGTTCTGTATCATGTTTACAGTCAAAGAAACGGCAGTTACGAGCAAGCTCCTCTATATCGGTAAAAGTATCAGATAATCCCTCATCTGCATCCCATAATTGTAGCTCTCGCATTCCCGGTGTATCAATCATCAAGCCACCAGAAGGAAGAAGGAACATTTCGCGATGAGTGGTTGTATGCTTTCCACGGTCATCTCCTGTACGCACTTCCTGAACTTCTTGCAGATGTTGGTTACTAAGAGAATTAACCAACGATGATTTACCTACACCAGATGAACCTAGTAGGGCAACGGTTTGTCCTGGATCTACATACGGTAACAGTTGTTCTATTCCTTGATTATGAACGGAGCTAATCGCATAGATAGGTACGCCGATAGCAATTGATTCAACCTCAGCAATTTTTGCTTCGATATCTTCACATAAATCTGCCTTGCTTAACACAATAACGGGATTAGCCCCTGATTCCCAGGTAACCAGTAGATACCGCTCTATACGTCGGAGATTAAAATCTAGGTTAAGCGCATTAACCAGAAAAACGGTGTTAACGTTGGCAGCTACAATTTGTTCTTCCAGTGCATTCCCTGCAACTTTGCGGGAAAATTTGCTAAATCTTGGAAGGATAGCATGAATGGTAGCCTTTTTCTCATCCCAGCGAGGGGTCATGACTACCCAATCACCAACAGCGGGAAAATCCTCCCGTCCAAATGCCTGATAACGCATCTTACCAGTGATTTCAGCTAGTAATTCCCCTTTTTCTGTCATAACACGATAGATTCGTTTATGTTCTAACGTGACCCGTCCAGCAATGTAAGATGGGTCAGTAAAGGTAGTAAAATGTTGTTCAAAATGTTGGTTCCAGCCTAATGTGTGAAGATTCAAGACAGGATGCCTCCTCAAGTATCATGTTTAGTAGTACCGAACATGATCACAGGAGAACCCTGATATAGGTCGTTTAATTCGTTTATCAGGATATCCCGTGACCTCTTGTAACAATCAGCGACAAATTCATTTTGTTTTCCATATAACATCTCTCCTTTCGCTGTAAAAACAGCATACATGCTTAGCATAATCATTTTATTACAAAAAATGAAAAAGTGATAGCAAGAAAAGGAAAGAACCGCAAATGAATGTTAGTCCATAAACATTCTCGCGGTTCTTCTATCATTCTTATTAATTATTGACCAATAATCACGCGCTCTTTCGGATAGTGGTAACGATCCTTTGAGTCATCTTTTTTCAGGAAGAGTAGCAGGTTAATAATACCAATACGTCCAATTACCATCATGAATATAAGGATTAGTTTTCCAGGTGTGCTTAATTCTGAGGTAATCCCCATCGAGAGTCCAGTCGTTCCAAAGGCAGAACAGACTTCAAACAGTATCTGCTGCATGGGCAAACCTTCAATCCATAACAGGCTGATTACCGCACTAAATACTAAGAAGCTGGCGACGAAGAAAACCATGAATGATTTCATGATATCCTCCTGGACTAATTCTCTACCAAATACCTTAACACTAGTACGGCCTCGCATGTTTGTGATAATCGCTGCGATCAGAACAAATAGCGTGGTTGTTCTGATACCACCACCTACACTGCTAGGTGAAGCACCGATGAACATGAGAGCTGACAGTAAAAATATAGTAGGGGTAGATAACGTGCTTACATCCATGGTGGAAAGCCCAGCACTTCGGGTCGTCGTGGAATGAAACAGGGCGTAATAGAAGGATTCGATCCAACTTTTACCCTGCAAGAATATATCATTTTCAAATAAAAGAAAGAGTATTAATCCAATTACAATCAAAGCAAAGTAGGTAAGCGTTGTAATCTTGGTAAACAAAGAAAAGGTAAATCGTTGGTTATTTCGCTTACAAATGAAGTAATTGTTAATCTCAATTAATACCGGGAAGCCAATTGCTCCGCAGATCATTAAGAGTATCGTAACGGATTGCACATAAAAATCTCCTGCAAAGTTAATCAATGAATTACCATAGAGATCAAACCCCGCATTGGTAAAGGCACTAATAGAAGCAAAATAGCCATGATAGAGTGCTGATATCCAATTAGGTTGATAGCCAGACCATAAAAAATATCCGCCTAACAGAAGGGTACCGACTAACTCGATAATAATCGTTAATACTAAAATGCTACGGGTGAGCTGTACCAATCCAGCCATAGTAGGACGATTATGGTCTGTAGCAATCCATTTTCGCTGTACCAATCCGATTTTTTGCCCCATCATCATTAAGAAAAACGTACCCAACGTCATAATACCAATCCCACCGATTTGGAAAAGGAATGTGAGAAGGATGATCCCACCCTCGTTAAAAACCTCACTTATCGTAATCGGAGAGAGCCCTGTCACACTGATAGCACTGGCAGCAGTAAACAGAGAATCAACATAGGTAATGGTAGTTCCAGGTTGATGAAAAATAGGGAGCATCAAAAGGAACGATGAAATCATGACGCTACTTATGTAGAAAAAGACAATGATTTGTACAGAACTAAGTCTGCTTTTCTTATACGGGAGTAGCAACTTAACTACCTCCTGGTTTAGTAGTACGCTATATTTTTAAATAGAGAAGACGCATATTGATAAACACTATGACTATCTTACCCTATAATAGTAGAAGAATCTTAGAAAAATAGACAAAATGAACAAAAAAATGTATACCATTCAACACAAAAACGCCCCCATCCTTACAACAGACAAGGAAGAGGACGTGCGTCTACTTCTAGGTGTTATTGTGTAAGTTATTGTGGATTAGTTGTCCAGATACCAGCAGACTTAATAAACACGCGCTCTGGTAAACGTAGCGTAGCCATTGCTAATTCTGCTACGTCTTCAGGCTGCATCATGTGATCTTCATCACCGATTTTTAATCCTGCGCTTACAGCGAGGTTCGTATTTACCGTACTAGGTGTCAGGGCCGTTACACGAATATTATGCTTGCGAACTTCTTGCAGTACTGACTCAGTAAAGCCCATTACTGCGAACTTGGAAGCACAATAAGCAGATCCTGTAGCAAAACCACGCTCTCCAGCTGTGGAAGCGACATTAATGATGGTTCCACTATTTTGAGCAATCATGTCAGGTAGCACAGCATATGTCATGTAGTACGTACCAAACAGATTGATTTGAATGATGCGTTCCCATTCTGCAGGAGGCATATCGGTAACTGTTCCAAAAGAAGCTACGCCCGCATTGTTAATAAGAATATCAATAAAACCTAGATCAGCTTTTAGCTTGGCATAAGCTGCTTCTACGTCTTCGCGATTGGAAATGTCAGCAGTTGCGAAACTTACTTTCGTGCCATAGGAATCCTGGATAAATATTGCCAATTCTTGCAGGTCAGATTCCGTACGAGATACTAAGCCCAGATCTACTCCTTCTTTTGCCAAAGAGATAGCAACTGCACGTCCGATTCCTTTTCCTGCTCCGGTGATAAGTGCCTTTTTACCTTTGAATTCCATTATTATAACCTCCCAATCATCATCGTCCAAGTCACATCATACGTAATTGACTTTCACAATGTCAAATGAAAAACTGTTTATACTTAGAAGAAGCGCTTTCTTATTATGTTACATGAAAAATGATGTCTTATTATATGATAAAATGCGTATAGATAAAAGCGGAAAGGATGAACAGTATGGAGCCTAGTCATACAGTAGTCATAACAGGAGCAGGAAGTGGATTGGGAGAATCGCTTGCTAGAAAATACTCAGCACAAGGCAGTCATATCTGCTTATTGGGACGAAAAAAAGATCGATTGCAGCGAACCGCTAATCAGTTATTCGACAGCTTTTCCATCTATGAGGTAGATGTATCAAAGAAACAAGATGTCGAAAGAGTTGTCCAGGAGATTGTAGCAGCCCGTGGCTCGATCGATCTGTGGATAAATAATGCGGGAACTGGCTCCTTCGATTTAGCGGAGAACCTAAGTGAAGAAGATGTACATATCATGATAGATAGTAACTTAAAAGGGACTATTTTTTGCACGCAGGAAGTACTTAAACCCATGAAAAAATCGAACCAAGGATGTATCGTCAATATAATTTCTACAGCGGGTAAGGTAGGTAAGGTAAACGAGTCTGTTTATTGTGCCAGCAAGTTTGGTGTGAGAGGCTTCACGGAAAGTCTTCATTTGGAATTGAAAGATACCCCTCTACAAGTTCTGGGAGTTTATATGGGTGGTATGAGAACCGAGTTTTGGGACGGGATTTTTTCAGAAGAACGGACACAAGGCTTAATGGACCCAGACGATATTGCTGACATTATTATTGAAAATGTTAAGCCTCGTAAACGGTTGGTCGTTTCTGAAGTGGTTATATTGAATAGCTGACGTTCTCATTTGTTACGAAGTTCGATACAACAAGGAAAAAATATATATGAAAGCCGCTAAGATTTTTGTCTTAGCGGTTTTCTGTTATAGAAGAATCGGCTTGGCAAAACCATTACGTACATTCATTACTGTTATGCATGAATATGATGCAATTACGAGAATTGATGTAATAAATCGGTTACAGTATGATACAGAATACAGGGTAATCACAAAAGGTGAGGGAGCAAACAGATGGAATGGCAACAGATTACTTATTTTCGTATGGTAGCTAAACAAGAGCATATTACGCGATCCGCAGAAATGTTAGATGTATCCCAATCTGCACTTAGTCGATCCATCTCACGGCTGGAGGAAGAATTGGGAACACCACTTTTTGAGAGGAAGGGCAGAAATATTGTTCTGAACCAGTACGGTAAGCTTTTTTTGGAAAGAGTGGAGCGAGCATTAACCGAAATGGAAGAAGCAAAACGAGAAATCCAGGATTTAATTCATCCGGATAGAGGTACCATTTCGATCGCATTTCTTCATTCGTTAGGGATTTCCTATGTTCCTGAGTTAATAAGTTCCTTCCGAACCAAGTATCCGGATGTTACATACCACTTGCATCAGGCGGCTACCGATAAAATTGTAGAGTATATACAGGACGGCATGATAGATATCGCTTTCTTTGCACAGCAAGAGCCATTGGAAAAAGTACACTGGGAGCCGCTTGTAACCGAGGAATTATTCCTGATTGTATCCAAGGAGCATCCCCTCGCCAAGCGAAGAGAGATTCAATTAAAGGAAATTGAGAACGAACCATTCATCTCCTTAAAAAAAGGTTACGGTTTACGCACCATCGCCGATTCGCTATGTAACGAAGCAGGCTTCAAACCTCAGATTATGTTTGAAGGAGAAGAAATTGCTACTGTGGCGGGATTAGTTGCCGCAAAACTTGGTGTAGGTCTCGTACCAAATGCGTATGTATTGGATAAATCTAATGTTTCGTTACTGCGCGTGACGCATCCAATATGTGAACGAACAATTGGACTGGCGTGGAGAAGTGATAGATATTTGTCACCAGTGGCAAAACGATTTATAGCTTACGTGAAAAATCAGAGCTAAGTGAAAAGAGGATTTACATCATGGGGTCGATCAAACAGGGAACAAAAGAGTATCATCGGGCAAATATTGCGTTGTTTGCAGGAGGATTAAATACCTTTGCCATCCTGTATTGTACGCAACCTTTATTGCCTGAATTTTCGGCCGAATTTCATATCTCGCCTGCAGTAGCTAGCCTCTCATTATCTTTTACGACAATTACTCTGGCAATCAGCATGCTTTTCGTGGGTTCTCTATCGGAAGCATGGGGGCGTAAAAAAATCATGATGATTTCATTATGTACTGCCTCGGTATTTGCCTTTTGTACGGCGTTCAGCTCACATTTTCCCGTATTACTAGGATTACGTGTTCTGACGGGGATCGTATTAGCTGGATTGCCGTCTATCGCCATGGCGTATTTAGGAGAAGAGATTGAAGCGCGAAGTTTAGGCGTAGCAATGGGCTTGTATATTAGTGGGAACTCAGTCGGTGGAATGGGTGGACGCATCATTACGGGGACGTTAGCAGACCATTTTAATTGGCACGTAGCTCTGGCGGGAATTGGAGTACTCAGCTTGGTCTGTACGATTCTGTTTTGGACGATGCTACCTGCTTCGAAAAATTTTACACCACGCAAATTAGAGGGTAAAACCTTGGCAAAATCACTATGGAGTCATTGCAAGGACGAGCGGATGCTATATTTATTTGGACTAAGCTTTTTATTCATGGGTAGTTTCGTTACGCTGTACAATTATATTGGTTATCAATTGCTCGCTCCCCCGTATTCATTGAGCCAAACAATTGTAGGCTGGATTTTCATTGTATATTTGGTAGGAACGTTTAGTTCTGCCTGGATGGGGAGATTGGCTGATCAATACGGACGCATAAAAATGATCTGGAGCGCTCTTATCATTATGTTTCTGGGGGTATGTCTTACGCTGGATGGATATCTCCTCGTTAAAATTGCAGGGATTGCCATCTTTACTTTTGGTTTCTTTGGAGGGCATTCCGTTGCCAGTGGATGGGTAGGACAATTGGCCACCCATGATAAAGCCCAAGCCTCCTCCCTCTATTTATTCTGCTATTACGCAGGATCGAGTGTGGGGGGGACAGTTGGCGGACTTTTTTGGTCAGGACTAGGCTGGAGTGGGGTAGTAGGGTTCATACTGGCTTTTCTTTTGATTGCTTTTATCCTGTCCATTCGGTTAAAGGCAGTTACTCAACAGGTATTCCATGGAAATAACGTTTTAGATTGAGTACATGATGGCTTAAACTCATGGGAAGGCATCCGTCAGCTAATAGAGAAACAGCTTACCGCATTAATAAGATGGTGGCATTCAGTGACATGTAGTAGTATGGATATATATTCCAAATTGTAAGGGTGATAGGATGGGTGCGAATTTTCAGGAAATCATTACAACAAAAGAACAATTTGAAGAGTTACGTTCGGTTTATGGATATCCGGGTGAAAGAGCTGTAAACAAAGTAATTTCTTCTCTCGATCAGCATTGCCGTGAGTTTATTTCTAAGTCACCGTTTTTATCCCTGGCTACCTCTAATTCCAGTGGGCATTGTGATGTTTCGCCACGGGGAGATAAGCCGGGATTTGTACTCGTTCTTGATGACCATCGTCTTTTTATTCCAGAACGTCTGGGGAATCGAAGACTTGACTCCATTCAAAACATTATTACAAACCCTAATGTGGGGCTTCTATTCTTTATTCCGGGGTTAGGAGAGACTTTGAGAGTAAATGGAAAAGCTTTTGTATGTCGTGATCCGGAGCTTCTTGAAAAAAGCGCTGTAAACGGTCGTACCCCCTTATTTGGGATTGGCGTAGAGGTCGAGGAGTGCTATGCACATTGTGCCAAAGCCTTCATACGTTCAGACCTGTGGAATTCAGATTCATGGCTGTCTAAGGATTTGCTGCCTTCCGTCCCGCAAATGTATGTAGATCATTGTAAAATCCCTAAAGTTACAGCTGAACAAGTGGCAATGGAATTAAATGAAAGTTACAAGAATCGACTTTACTGATTGGTATAACGAGAGAAATGGATGTAAAACAGGTATTCTAAAGGACCTCATCATTTTCGATGAGGTTTTTAATTTGACAAGAATCAGGAGATATTGCTGCTATGATGCCATTTAATCCACAATAGAATTGGAGGACTTTATTTGAAACCGATTACTATACCCGACCTTTCAACAAGACAGTTTAATCTGACCGTTGAGCGCATAATGGATGCACCGCCCGATGTGATTTTCCAAGCATGGACGAAAAAAATCGACCACTGGTTTGCGGCACCTGGGAGCGTAATCATGCAGGGAGAAGTCAACACGGCCTTTTTCTTTGAGACTGTATTCGAGGAAGAACGCCATCCTCATTACGGACGGTTTTTGAGGCTTGATCAAGACCGTCTCATCGAAATCACGTGGGTAAATGGGCCTAAGGGAACAAAGGGAGCTGAAACGGTTGTTACAATTGAACTTGAATCTAATGACAACGGAACACAACTGCGTCTTACGCATGCGGGGTTTCCAGATGAGGAATCGAAGAACAGGCACGAACAAGCTTGGCCGCTTGTGCTTGAACAGCTAGACAGGCGTATGAAGGTGTAAAGGACACAATTTTATGAGAAAAGGGATTCTTCACTGATCGAGATGGATATATCATAGATATGACCCTTACCCATGAAATTGATATCGAATGATTTGTTGAATAAATGCCATCAACTAACCCTTAGGTGAACTGTGACCCGTAAGATGGACACTTAAAAAAGTGACCC
>NZ_JAJISB010000035.1 GCF_021245735.1 Brevibacillus daliensis | reverse complement strand
CTTAACCAAGATGTGTCCATGAAACTATACTAACTCCACTAGAAAGGAGCCTAATGAAAAATCTAATTCAATGATTTTAATAAACTATAGAAGTAATTTAGAAATTGAGAGTAAAAAATGAATGTAAAAAAGAGATTACAAAAAATTGCAGAAAACCAGTTAAATAAAGCCATTCTGTATTCCGCTAATGGGCAATATTTTTAAGAAGAAAAGGAAACAATAGAATATAAATAAAAACTCTAAATTTTTCAACTAACTGTCACACTGTTAAACTAACTTTGCGGAACTAACTATCAAAAACTGATGTTTTTTTATGATACAACTTCGTGTGACTTATTGACGATCAATGATAACTTTGTCTAGGAGTGGAATAAATGAAAAATATAACAATATTAATAGCTGATGATGATATAGAAATTGCTGATTTGGTTGCTATACATTTAGAGAAAGAAGGGTATCGTGTCATTAAGGTATCGGATGGGCAAGAAACTATTGATGTTATCCAGACTCAACCAATTGATTTACTGATTTTGGATATTATGATGCCGAAAATGGATGGATATGAAGTTACACGTCGCATTCGCGAAAAACATAATATGCCCATTATTTTTTTGAGCGCTAAAACGTCTGATTTTGATAAAGTGCAGGGACTCGTGATTGGAGCAGACGATTATATGACGAAACCATTTATACCCATTGAATTGGTAGCTCGGGTAAATGCACAGCTGCGGCGCTTTATGAAGTTGAATCAACCTAAAACCAAACAGAACTCAAACTTGGAATCTGGAGGATCAACGATTTCTCCTGAACAACGTACAGTTACTCTATATGGTAAGAATATTGAGTTAACATCGAAAGAGTTTGAGATTTTATATTTATTAGCTAGTAATCCAAATAAAGTTTATAGTGCAGAAGATATTTTTCAGAAGGTATGGGGGGATGCATACTATGAAGGTGGGAATACCGTTATGGTTCATATTCGCACTTTGCGGAAAAAACTTGAAGAGGATAAACGAAAAAACAAATTGATAAAAACTGTATGGGGGGTAGGTTATAAATTCAATGGGTAAAATACTACGAAGCTTTCGTTCAAAAATGATAATGTTGTTAGGTTTAAGCATGTTGTTGACTAGCGCCATAACATACCTACTCTTTAAAGTACTCCAATTGTATTATTATACAAATGTTAGTTATGGAGATACACTAGCTTATTTTCGCAAAATCATACAAAATATTGGAGACTTTAACGTCTTTTTACTGTTATTTATCCTGCTTTCGATATTGTTTTTCTTTTTACTTACAAAACCCTATTCTGCCTATTTCAATGAGATTTCAAAAGGAATTCATTATCTCGCTCAGGGTGACTTTAAGCATCGAGTTCAAATATTGTCAAATGATGAATTTAGTGATATTGCACAAGGCATTAATCTGGCAAGTGAAAAATTGGAACAAGCCATAGAAAGGGGTGACTTTTCGGAAAGTAGTAAAGAGCAGTTAGTAGTAAATTTGGCTCATGATTTGCGCACACCTCTTACCTCTGTTTTAGGTTATTTAGATTTAATCCTTAAGGATGACAGCTTGACTGAAAATCAGATCAGGCATTATTTAACGATTGCCTTTACCAAATCTCAACGCTTAGAAAGGTTGATTGATGAATTATTCGAAATAACTAGGATGAATTATGGCATGTTACCAATTGAAAAGAAACAAATCGATTTAAGTGAGCTACTTATTCAATTGAAAGAAGAGTTGTATCCTGTCTTCGAGAAAAACGATTTGACAGCAAGAATGAATATTACTTCCCCTTTATCTATTATGGGTGATGGAGAGTTGTTGGCGCGTGTGTTTGAAAATCTTCTGATTAATGCAAATCGCTATGGATATGAGGGGCAGTATGTAGATATCAACGGCTTTATTGATTCAAAGGAAGTAGTTATTCAAGTTATCAATTATGGGGATGCCATTCCTCCAGATGAACTGCCTTATATTTTTGATATGCTTTATACTGGTGACAAAGCACGAACTCATCAAGAAAATAGCACAGGTCTCGGTTTATTCATTGCGAAGAATTTAGTAGAGCAACACAATGGGACGATTACTGCTGAAAGTAATTTAATACGCACTATATTTGAAGTCCGTTTACCAATGGAGGAATCCCAAAGAGATTAAGTGTAAAATCCAAGTAAAAAATTTAATAAAAATTTTATATTTACCCCACTTTTTATTTTAAAAGTTTTTCCTATCCTATAAACAAGTTACATCAAGGAGGAAACTAAAAATGAAAAAGTGGGGATTTTTATTGGTCTTTGCATTTTTTCTGTTTTTTATTTTTAATATATTACCGATATTTCAGGATAAAGTAGAGGTTCAAATATATGAACAAAATGATAATGCAACTGCTGAAAATATCCAAAAGATTGAGATTACAGAAGAACAGGTCTATCAGGGAAATCTGCTTTTGGTTAACAATGAATATTCTGTTCAACAAGTAGGTATAAAATCGGATATCGTAAATTTATTTACGCACAAAGAATTAACAACTGGATACGAGTTACTTAATAGCGAAATTAAATTGTCAGAAGAAATAGCTGAAAAATTTTTTGAGATGATAGCTGCTGCCGAAGAGGATGGGGTTAGTAATTTTTTAATTAGCAGTGGTTATCGAGACTTGGATGAGCAAAGCAGATTATACGAAGAGATGGGAGCTGACTATGCTTTGCCAGCTGGTCATAGCGAACATAATTTAGGATTAGCACTTGATGTAGGATCTACTCAAATGAAGATGGATAAAGCACCTGAAGGAGAGTGGATAGAAGAAAATTCTTGGAAATACGGCTTTATATTACGTTATCACTTGGATAAAACGGATGTTACCGGAATTCAATATGAACCTTGGCATATTCGCTATGTCGGCTTGCCTCACAGTGCGATTATACAGGAAATGAATTTAGCTTTGGAAGAATATTTGGATTATTCAAAAGGAGAAAAGAGCATTTCTGTTAGTGTTGATAGGAAAAAATATACAATTTCATATTATCCCATTTCTCAAAATGAGACAATTGAAGTTGAAGTACCAGCGAATGAACAGTATGAAATATCTGGTAATAATATAGATGGAGTGATTGTGACCACATTTTCTTGAATTAGGTTCTAAAATGATAAAGTCATAGGTTTAAATGTATAGTTAGGAGACGTATTCTATATGCTTACAGTTACAGTTTTGTATACTTATTTTTGTACTATTATTTTTTGTATTGTGTTTCAGATTGGATTTTTATTAAAGGCGCAAAAAAAATTATCTAGTAAGCATTTTCTATGGGTGTATGTTTTTCTTTTCTACCTTGCGCTAGTGTATATGGTGACGGGGATAGGGAATATATGGGGAATTGGAAGATATGGAACATTAATTCGTATAAGTGAAATCAACTTACTTCCATTTTCTTCTGAAGGTATTACTACGTATATTTTGAACATTATTCTGTTTATGCCATTAGGTTTTTTATTGCCAACTATTTGGCCGAAGTTTAGAACAATTAAAAATACTGCATGTACTGGGTTCTTTTTTTCATTGGCTATTGAGCTACGTCAATTGCTAAATCATAGGATTACAGATATTGATGATTTACTTATGAACACCCTAGGGACAATAATTGGGTATTTATTATGTAAAGCTTTATTTAAAATGATATATAAAAGAGGTGAAAAAAAGCTTAATAATAAATCTTCTCTAGTAATACAATACGAGGCTATTTTTTATTTAGTTTGCTCGTTTATAGGTATGATATTACTTTATTATCCATTTTTATTTCGAAGAATTATCTAAATGAATATTATGATTGTCTGTATATATAACGAGGAAAGGGGTTAGGTTATCAGCTGCCTGAGGGAACAAAAATTATTTGACAAGAATCTGATCCTACATTTCATCTTGCATACACATAAAAATATTGAATGAATTGGATTAGATAGAACGCAGTATGTGGGGAAACTCGCCTGTACGGTGTGAAGTGAGGGAAAAAACGGCGATAACGTCAAAGGCTTACCTATCGCTATAGTAACGAAGAAAGCCCAATTCCCAATAGTGTTGAGGAATTGAGCTTTTTAATATTGTAATTTCCTTAACGTTGTAAATCCGCATTTTCCTGACGCTACCCCAATAAGAGGTTTTTCTTACGATATCCTACTATTTTTCTACACAGTAACCAATTGACCAAGAGCAGCAAAGCTTTTCTCAAATGCTTCCAACGTCGCCTTAATTTCAGCAGGTCCGTGGGAATCTGACATGGAGAAACGGTTAAGCGGTTTGGAATATACACCATTGTCCATTAATAAATAATCCAAAGCAAGACGAAGATCGTTACGGTTTTTACCCAGATCACGGTAGTTACGAATCTCTGCCTCGGTTGCAAGGATATTAAAGATCGTACCAACTCCGACTGTTGTCATTGGAACGCTATATTGCTGGGCCAAAGCTTCAATGCCGTCACGCAATTTGTGTGTTCGTTGTACCAAGCTGTCGAATTTACCTGGTTCTTTCAAATAACGAATCGTAGCGAGACCAGCTGCCAGAGAAATCGGGTTACCATTAAAAGTGCCACTATGGAACACAACATCTTCTTTCTTCTGGGAATGAAGCGGAGAGCAATTCTCCAGAAGATGTTTTTTACCTCCAACAAGACCAATCGGGAAGCCGCCTCCCAATACTTTACCAAGAGCAGTTAAATCTGGTTGAACCCCGTAATATTCTTGGGCACCACCTAGCGTGATGCGGAAGCCTGTTTTTACTTCATCAAAGATCAGGATGATTCCAAGAGTCGTACACAGCTCGCGCAATGAACTCATGAACTCTATATCAGCAGCAATGTATCCGGACTGCATTGGCTCAAGGATGACAGCGGCCAATTGGTCTTTTTTCTCTGTCAAAATCTTTTCGCACGCATCCCAATCATTAAATGGAAGGACGATGGTATGTTGCAGGTAATAATCAGGAATACCTAGTGAATCAGCGACGGAATCTGGAGCGGTGTGTTCGCCACTCGTATCGATTTTTGGATTAACGCTTACCAGAACATGATCATGCGCTCCATGATAATGCCCTTCGAATTTTGCCAGATGTGTTTTCCCTGTATACGCCATTGCAAGTCTCATCGCAAACAGGGTAGCCTCTAAGCCGGAGTTAGTAAAACGGATTTCATCGAAGCTCGGATACAATTCTACCAATTCTTTTGCCATCTCAAGCTCCATGGGGTGGGTAGCACCGAAACTGGTAGTTCCTTGATTTTCCCACACATTTTGCAGAGCTTTTTGTACGACAGGATGTCCATGTCCAAGTAATAAGGCTCCATACGATAAAAGGTAATCCACATATGCTTGACCGTCTAGATCATACAGCCATGCATCCTTTGCTTTGTCAAACGTAATGGGAAATGGATGGTAGAAGCGAAGATTTCCGTTAACTCCGCCTGCAATTACATCCTTGGCTTGTTGGAAAAAAGCCGCTGACTGCGGACGTTTCGCCCCAAATTGTTGTTGTAAGGTTGATAGGTTCATTATAAAAACCTCCAGGTAGTAGTTTGAATTATGAAATAATTATTGCATTAACATAAAATTTAAGCAATAATAATTTCAAAGGAAAGAATATTCTGAAAAGGAGGAGGAATATGAAAGTAAGAGCTGCCTTTTTTATTTTAGCCGCAACCGTATTAGGTGCATTATTTGGGCATTTTTTCCCCGAGTGGGGCGTATCGATTAAAGTCCTAGGGGATGCCTTTATTCGCTTAATTAAAATGATAGTTATTCCTGTTATCGTAACAACGCTGCTGGTTGGAATAGCGGGTGTTGGTGACATGAAGCGCATGGGGCGAGTAGGTATCAAGACTGTGATTTGGTTTGAAGCCATTACGACCTTGATACTCTTTGTGGGATTAGCCGTCGCTAACATCGTACAACCAGGTAAGGGCGTTGATTTAAGCCAGCTTCCAAAGGCTGATATTAGCACGATTGAACAAAACACCTCCATCATTATGGATGGAAAAACGTTGCTACTAAATATTATCCCTACAAACATTGTAGATGTTTTGGCGAAGAGTGATCTACTTGCTGTTATCTTTTTCTGTGTCATGTTCGGTATAGCGCTTGTTAGTATGGGAAAAGAAGCAAAGCCACTTGTTTCCATGTTAGAAATTGCTTCAAAAGCTTCCTTCCGCTTGGTGAATTTGGTTATGGCAGTTGCGCCAATCGGTGTATTTGCATTAATGTCCGCTACCATTGGTAAGTATGGAATCGGGCTTTTAATACCGTTACTCAAACTGGTGGGAACTGCCTACCTCGGTCTAGCCATTCTAGTCTTTGGACTCTTTCCGTTAATCGCACTATTTCTCAAAATTAAAATTAAAGATGTATACAAGATGATCTGGGATCTGATGATAATCGGTGCATCTACTGGTAGTACAGAAACAGTAGTTCCGCAATTAATGCAACGTCTGGAAAAATTCGGTGTTCCTAAATATATTACTTCTTTTGTTATTCCTGCGGGTATGCCACTAAATTCAGATGGGACAACCCTGTATCTGACGATTGCCGCTTTGTTCATCGCGCAAGCATTTGGTGTTGAAATGAGCTTGCAGCAGCAGCTCATTATGATTCTGTTCTTTATTGTAACCAGTAAGGGTGTTGCCGCAGTTCCGTCATCCTCAATGGTCATCTTGTTAGCGACAGCGACAGCGGTAGGTTTGCCAGCTGAAGGTGTAGCCTTGATTATCGGTATTGACCGTATCATTGATATGGCACGTACAGCTGTTAATGTTATGGGGCACGTATTCTCAAGTGTGGCGGTGGCGAAGTGGGAAGGGGTATTTGGAAAAGACCCTTCTGAATTAGAAGCAATATCAGATATCGATCACACGGAACCTAAAGTAGTCACGACCTAATTCTTATCCTGTACAGTTGAAGAAAAACCTCCTAAATACCAGTATCAATAGTGAGTCAATCTTATAGAAAAAAATGACCTCACCAGAGTTAGGAATAACTCGTGAGGTCATTTTTCATGAAGGCAATAGTTATTTTCGATTTCTAATTTCTTTCTGGATCTTTCGCAATGCCTTTTTCGAGCCTCTCTCAAAATCATGCTGTAACTTACGATCCTGATAGGCTATGAACAGGGTATTTACATTGTAGCCCTTCGGATATAATTCCGATGCTTTTAGCTCCAGTGTAATTCGTTTATCGTTGACCTCGATAAACTCACCTTTATAAAGCACAACCAGATTGTTGAAGTTGTCTCTACCCTTATATACGAGTCCAAAATCGTTCTTCTCTAATAATTTTACTTTGTCGCCAATCTGGTACTCATACATTTCTTTCACTTTTGTCGATACGATTTCAGGTTTTTTTATCTTATTGTCTCGTACACGATCCAAATTATATACTTTATTCTTCATATAATTGGTTGCTTTTTGAATGACCTGTTCACGTAAATTCATTTTTTGGGCGATCCATATTGCATTACTATCCCCCGATTCCCCGATGATCAGTTTATACAGAGGCGTGAGGGTTTCGCTGTCGAATTGCATGGCCGCATTCATGAAATCGCTATGAATCTCCGAGTAACGTTTAATCTCACCATAATGTGTGGTTGCAACGGTAATGCAGCCCATATGATAAAACTCTTCTAAAATTGCGATAGCAAGCGCAGCCCCTTCGTTAGGCTCTGTTCCACTCCCGATCTCATCAAATAACAGCAAGGTATTATTTTTCGAGTCTCTCATGATTTCTGAGATATTCTTAATATGAGAAGAGAAGGTACTAAGTGCATTCTCGATACTTTGATTATCGCCAATATCAACAAAGATTTTTTCGAATATCGCGATCTCGGTAGATTCATCGGCAGAGATGTGAAAACCAGACATGGTAGCAAGTGTTACTAAGCCAATTGTCTTTAGAACAATGGTTTTTCCACCTGCATTGGGTCCTGTAATAACTGAGCTACGATAATCTTGCCCAATTTCAAAATCCAGCGGGACGATAGTACCGTGAAGCAACGGATGCTTACATTTGACCAGTTTGATCAAACCATGATTATTCAGGCGTGGCTCGATGCCATCGATGCTTTTACTATATTTCGCTTTTGCAAAGATCATGTCATACTGACTAATCAGATCGATATTGATTGTAACCTCATGAATCTTTTCTGAGATCATTCCGCATAAGGTAGCTAAAATCTGATACTCCTCGATCGATTCCTCAGATTTGAGCATGGCTAATTCTACATTTAACTTGGAGATGGCTTCCGGTTCAATAAATACGGTTGAGCCTTTGGAAGAAATCTCAACTACAGTTCCTGCCACCTGATTTTTAAATGAAGCTTTAATTGGAATGGTAAAGCGGTCCCCTTTTTTACTGACAAAGAACTCTTGAATATACTCCTTATTAACATTGCTCTTGAGGAACTTGTTTAGTCTCTCTTCAATTTTTCCTTCGGTAGCTTGAATCTGAGTACGAATACGCTTTAAATCCTTACTTGCAGCAGAATCGACTCGGGACCCTTTTATGGAAAACGTGATTTCTTCCTCGATAGAAGGGAACTCCGACATGGATTGACTATATGAAGAGAGGACAGGTGCAAAAAATTGCTTGTCGCGCATAAATGTTTTGATTTTTCTACAACCCCGTAAAAAGTCAGCAATCCCGACAAGCTCCGATGGCTCTAAAATCATACCCTTTTCCAGCTTGTCGATCATAAAATTAATGTTGGATGTCCCAAGAAGCGGAATGTGACTCTCGGCGTTTAGGATATTTCGTGCTTCGGACGTTTCGTTTAATCGATTCTTCACTACAGATAGATTAGAGCTAGGCTGTTGTTTATCCAGAAGCTGTTTTCCTAGATCACTTATACAAAAGGATTTAACCAGTTCTTTTAACGCAGTAAATTGTAGCTTATCAAATGTATTTTGATTCATTTTCTATTCTCCTCACAATGATCTGTCATCATTAATGAAGACACCTGTGTATTAGATTTCAATGAGTTTTGTATTTTGTAGAGAGTAGGTTAAGTGGACAACCCACTCCTATTCGCTCAAAAATGCAAATAAAAAAAGCTGTGGGGATACCACAGCTTTACATACATTTACAAGGCATGAGTGATTGCCAAATGACATGATTGGAGTAGGAAAAGATGTGGATATACATCTGCCTTTTCACCATATCGCAAATGGCACAGCACGCTTTCTAAAGTATTAGCAGGTATCTTCATTAGGTACCGTAAATAAATCCATGGAAAAATAAGGGTATCTTCTACAGCAAATACCGCTTGTTTGTATCAAAAGATTTATTCACGTTCAGTTTCCTATTTTGAAGATACGGCTACACTCACAAACAGCACCTCACACTCGTTTGATTGGACTCATTGAAATCTAAATGTTGTAAGCATTTTACTAAATTATTTGGAAGAAGTAAAGGTCGTTACAAAAAATAGGCTTGTTAGTTGGTTATCTAGTCTACTTTTAGATAAATTTCCTTCCCCTTCACTTCTTATCACAGTTCCATAGGCGTATAAATAAAGGGAGATGATGGCGAACCAAATGGAGGTCCTTATGGGATTTCACTTCAATAAAAGCTTTAAAATTTTCAAAGGAGTTTGGTTGAACATTGGCTCACATGGAATAAGCATTAGTTTCGGTAAGGGAAAGGGACTTTCTTATACCAAAAGACTATTCTCTAGAAGAAAAGAACGCAAATAGAGCATGAAGAGATTTCTTCGTATTTTTTTCGCTCCTTGCACAATAATAGATATAAGTGAGTATCGCTCACTCTAATCTTGCAATACAAAAACTCTAAAGTAGCACTGGAAAAAGGAAGTTTGGTGTAAATCCAACACGGTCCCGCCCAACAGACACCAAAATTTTTCTCGCTTTCACTCATAGATTAACGGTAATCGAGTTAAAATACTACAGTGAGGGATGGTACAACCATACATGTATATAAGCAACGTACACAATGGCGTGTACTACGCATAACTTGCAAAAAAGCAAAGAGGCTTTTAAAAGGAGTAGGTTCTTTTAAAGGTCTCTTTTATTTATAAGGAGGTGCCGTATTTTTGGACAAAATTTCATTTAAGACAAATATCTACATGGGGACTGGGGCACTGGACAGACTGACGGAGCTGAGAAACAAGCGGATTTTTATCGTCACCGACCCATTTATGATAAAGTCCGGAATGCTTACCTATGTATTTGATCGCTTGGATGACAGTAATGAACAATATATCTTTAGTAACATTGTCCCTGATCCACCTGTAGAAATCGTAACAGAAGGCGTAGAAAAACTGGGAGAATTTAAAGGCGACCTGATCATTGCACTTGGCGGAGGTTCGGCAATTGATGCGGCTAAAGCAATGATGATTTTTGCCAAAAAAATCTTGAAGCTAAGCGATATGCCATTTATCGCGATTCCAACTACGAGCGGTACTGGCTCAGAGGTAACATCCTTTTCAGTAATAAGCGATAAGGCAAAGAACGTTAAATATCCGCTAGTCTCAGATGAGATGCTGCCTGAAGAAGCGATTCTCGATCCGGAGCTGGTGAAAAGCGTGCCTAACTTCATTACCGCAGATACTGGTATGGATGTCCTTACACATGCTATTGAAGCATTTGTATCAACGAGAGCAAACGATATTTCTGACGCCTTGGCAGAAAAAGCAATTAAACTGGTATTCGAATATTTACCTAGAGCATACAAGGATGGTAATGATCTAGTTGCTCGGGAAAGAATGCATAATGCCTCTTGTATGGCTGGACTTGCTTTTAATATTACTTCACTTGGTCTTAACCATGGGATTGCCCATGTAGCTGGAGCAAAATTTAAGATTCCGCATGGACGCATGAACGCCCTTCTACTCCCGCATATCATTGAATTTAATGCCGATTATAAATCTGGTTTTACTAAAGAGGGAGATAGTGTGACAGCAAAACGTTACGCTGATATTTCCAAAACGCTATGTCTGTCAGCAACCTCGACAAAGAGCGGAGTTCGCAGTCTGGTTCAGGCGATTCGACAGCTGATGAAAAAACTGGACATGCCACAAACACTGAAAGAGTGCAACATCTCCCAACAGACGGTAGAAGAGATGAAAGATGCAATCGCAGAAGGGGCATTAAAGGATGGATGTACGGAGACGAATCCTCGAATTCCAACAAGTGCAGACGTGAAGGATATCCTGATGAAAATGTTTCAGTGATGGAAAATATTTTTTTCCACAAACTAGAATGGTTAATCTGCTTACCGTACAAAATATAGGAAAAGTAGCACAATGATGTGTGAGGAAATGAGAGTGTAAAACTTCGCTTTGGTTGTAAAGATAGGATGATAGCATGAACCAACAAAATGAAAAACAGCGCGTCATTCAAGAGTATGTTCCTGGTAAACAGGTAACACTAGCTCATATCATTGCCAATCCGAACCCGGATCTGTATAAGAAGCTGGGATTGGTAGCTGAAACGAGAAATGCCATCGGAATTATGACGATTACTCCGAGTGAAGCGTCCATTATTTCAGCAGATATAGCGACAAAAGCTGCTAATATACAGATCGGGTTCGTTGATCGATTTAGTGGCTCGCTTGTAATAACGGGAGATGTTGCAGCGGTAGAATCTGCAATAAAAGAGGTTCTCCTTGGTCTGTCCAATATCCTCGATTTCTCTGCTGCTGTAAAAATTACGCGAACGTAGGGAGTAGGAAGAAAGCTTGAAAAAAATAATTGTTGTTGGGAGTACTGGTTCCGGCAAAACAACCTTGATTCAGCGGTTACATGGTCAAGCAATCAGTTACAAAAAAACGCAAGCAATCGAAAGCTTCGATCAAGCAATCGATACACCTGGAGAATGCATCGAAAACCGCTTTTTATACAAAATGTTACTTGTATCAAGTGTGGAAGCAGATGTCGTTGGGCTCGTGCAAGATTGCACCAAGGAGGAGAGCTACTTTCCTCCTGGTTTTGCCTCAGCATTTACTAAGCCTGTGATTGGAATTGTGACCAAGGTTGACCTAGCAGTATCGGAAAAAGAGGTTGAGCGCGCCTCCGAGTATTTACTCCAGGCTGGCGCCTCTGAAATCTTCGAGATATCGTCCACGAAAAATCTGGGATTCACCGAGCTAGAATCATACTTGGAAGAGTAGGCGATTCATAATCTCGCTGTAGCTGGTAGAGTAATCGGATCTAAAGAGCAAATTTCTTCACACAATGAGGTGCATACTACATGAATAGAAGAATTGTAATAGTCGATGATGAGCCTATTACAAGAATGGATATTCGTGAGATGCTGCATGGGGCGAACTACGATGTAGTAGGGGAAGCTTCTGATGGGTTTGAAGCCATCGAATTATGCAAAAAGCATCTGCCAGACCTGGTAATCATGGATATTCACATGCCTCTTCTGGATGGATTGAAGGCTGGTAAGCGAATCATTACTGAACAGCTCGCAGGAGGACTTGTCCTTCTTAACGCAATCATTGACAAACAGTCTATTGAAAAAGCATCCTCGATTGGGGCTCTCGGTTATATGGTGAAACCACTCGATGAGAAATCATTGATTCCCATGGTGGAAATCACGATTGCTAAGGGGAAAGAGATTTGTAAGCTTGAAAAGGATCTGGCAATGGTTACTCAAAAGCTGGAAGAACGAAAAGTCATTGAAAAAGCTAAAGGTATTTTGATGAAAGATAATGGTTTTTCGGAAGACGAAGCGTATCAAACGATTCGAAGACTTAGCATGGATCGGCGATGTCCCATGATTGAAATTGCATCTACCATCGTTATTTCCTATGACTGACCAACGAACAAGGCATCTTTCGTGTCGATTACATAGTGATCTGTTACTTGGAGACATTGCCAAAAATGTAATGTGACCAGATTGATGAAGTGATTACCTAATTATGAATACATCGGACTACAAGGTCGTAGTTCCAAAAGCAATGAGGCTTACTTTTTCCAACCCTTTCTTTACGTGTAGGGATTGGTTACTGGTAAGCCCTTTTGTTTTTGACAGATGCAAAAAACCCGATGTGATGGGGGCTATAAGATGAAAGAAGAGTTGCTTAGCGTAGGCATTGATATGGGAACATCAACCACCCAGCTTGTCTTGTCCAAACTGCATATTGAAAATATGGCTTCCAGTTTTACTGTTCCACGTATTGTGATTACAGACAAAGAAGTGATATTTCGAAGCGATATCTGTTTTACCCCGATGCTCCCGGATAACCGAATTGATGCCCAAAAAATCAAGGTATTTGTGGAGGAGCAGTACAAAAAAGCGGGGATTAAAAAAGATGAGATTCAAACAGGTGCTGTAATCATAACAGGGGAGACTGCCAGAAAGGAAAACGCCAACGAAGTACTCCAGACTCTGAGCGGTTTTGCGGGTGACTTTGTCGTGGCGACTGCTGGTCCTGATCTGGAAAGCATTATTGCAGGGAAAGGTGCTGGGGCCCATACCTATTCCAAGGAGCATTCCACAACGATAGTCAATATCGATATCGGCGGTGGTACCAGTAATCTGGCTCTATTTTCACATGCTGATTTACTCGATACAGGCTGCCTCGATATAGGTGGCAGGCTGATTAAAGTAGATCAACATACACATCAGATTACGTACATCGCTCCTAAAATTGAGCAACTCATTGAATTAAAAGGTTTGGGGCAAAAAATAGGCCAGCGGGTTACCACAGTCGATTTACAGCCTATTATTCAGGAGATGGTACAGCTACTGGAAGAAAGCGTAGGAATCCGTCCACAAAGTGAGTTCTACGACACAATCGTAACCAACAAAGGACTAAAACTGGATCGTCCAATCCCGTGTATTTCTTTCTCAGGTGGGGTTGCTGATTATATTTATAACGAAGCGCCAGAGGATGTTTTTATGTTTGGAGATATTGGCATCTTGCTTGGGCGCTCCATAGCCGCTTCCCCCTTATTCAATCAAATGAAGATAGTCCGCGCAGTGGAGACGATTCGAGCCACAGTGGTAGGAGCAGGCTCCCATACAACGGAGATTAGCGGAAGTACCATTACTTATACGGAAGAGAGCTTTCCGTTAAAAAATATCCCGATTCTTAAGCTTGCCTGGGCAGATGAAGTGGGAAGTGAACAGCAACTGGCAAAAACAATCGCAGACAAGCTGAATTGGTTCAAAGTAAATAAAGATCTACAGCGAGTTGCCATTGCCATTGAAGGTAAGAAAAACCTTAGCTTTCAGGAGGTCCAGAAATATGCACGCGGTTTACATGCAGGGATGGCGGAGCTGATTGAGAGAGAGTATCCGCTGATCATAATCGTGCACCATGATATGGCCAAGGTTTTGGGACAAACGCTGTACGCTCTTCTTAATTATGAAAAAGACGTAGTTTGTATCGACAGCGTGTTAGTTGATAACGGAGATTATATCGACATTGGGAAACCAATCGCTAACGGCAAGGTATTACCCGTTGTTATCAAAACACTCGTGTTTAACTAAAGTGACATCTGGAAGGAGGAGCTTTTGTGATCTTAAAAGCAAAGTTATTTGGTCATGTGTATCAATTTAAAACACTCATGGAAGTTATGGCGAAAGCGAATGAGGAAAAGTCGGGGGATATCCTGGCTGGTTTAGCAGCTACCTCAGCTGAAGAACGGGTGGCAGCAAAAGTCGTTTTGTCCCAAATTACATTAAGTGACCTCAGAAATAGTCCGGCTGTTCCTTATGAGCAAGATGAGGTAACACGTATTATTCAAGAGCAGGTAAATGAACGAATTTACAATGAGATTAAAAACTGGACAGTTGAAGAGTTACGAGAATGGATTCTGAGTGACAAAACATCTGAGGTGGATATTAAGCGGATCTCTCGCGGGCTAACTTCCGAGATGGTGGCAGCAGTAGCCAAGATTATGTCCAATCTTGATTTGATCTATGGTGCTAGCAAAATTCGTGTAACTGCAACAGCAAATACGACAATTGGTTTACGTGGAACATTGTCTGCACGTTTGCAGCCGAACCATCCGACAGATGATCCAGACGGTATCATGGCTTCTTTGATGGAAGGTCTCACTTTTGGAATTGGCGATGCCGTACTAGGACTTAATCCGGTAGATGATTCGGTAGAGAGCGTCACGCGTGTACTTAATCGCTTTGAAGAATTTAGACAAAAATGGGATATCCCGACACAGACATGTGTACTTGCTCACGTAACGACGCAGATGGAAGCAGTGAAGCGAGGGGCTCCAACAGGACTGATTTTCCAATCTATCGCAGGGTCTGAAAAAGGAAATGAAGCTTTCGGATTTAATGCGACTACCATTCAAGAAGCGCAAGATCTAGCTCTTAAACAAGGACAGGTATATGGTCCGAACGTGATGTACTTCGAAACAGGACAAGGCTCAGAACTATCGTCAGAAGCGCATCATGGAATTGATCAAGTGACGATGGAAGCGCGTTGCTATGGTTTTGCCAAGAAGTTCAATCCATATTTGGTTAACACGGTAGTTGGGTTCATTGGACCAGAGTATCTGTACGATGCGAAACAGGTAATCCGCGCAGGACTCGAAGACCACTTTATGGGCAAGCTAACAGGGATCTCAATGGGCTGTGACGCTTGTTATACCAATCATATGAAAGCGGACCAGAATGATTTGGAGAATCTCGCAGTTCTATTAACCACTGCAGGATGTAACTTTTTTATGGGTATTCCGCATGGTGATGACGTTATGTTGAACTATCAAACGACCGGTTACCACGAAACAGCGACCCTTCGCCAAATGTTGGGGCTTCGTCCAATTCCGGAATTCGAAAGATGGATGGAAAAAATGGGCTTTTTGGAGAATGGCAAACTAACCAAACGTGCTGGAGATGCTTCTGTATTTCTCAAGTAAAGAAAGGAGGAGACTATTATGAACGAACGAGATTTAAAAAGCATGATAGAGGCAATTTTAGCTGATATGGTGGGCGATAAAGTAAGCGCAGCTGTGGGGAATCCACAGTCTTCTACTCTCCAGTCAACAGGAACTGAGTCTGTGCGACCTACAGGTAACAAGCCAGTCGTAAGCGATGGAGTGTTGGACGATATCACGGAGATCGATCTTCGTAAACAACTGTTGGTTGAAGACCCTTATGATCGTGAAGGCTACCTAAAAATGAAAGAAAAAACGCCAGCTCGTCTGGGGGTTGGCCGTGCAGGTCCTCGTTATAAAACAATTACTTCTCTACGATTCCGTGCAGACCACGCAGCTGCTCAGGATGCGGTTTTCTCTTACGTTGACGAAAATTTCGTCAAGGAGATGAACCTGATTCCAATCCATACGCTTTGTATTGATAAAGACCAGTATATAACTCGTCCAGACCTAGGACGTCAATTTTCTGAAGAGATGATCGCTACGATTAAGGCGAATACGAAAAACAAGGCGAAAGTTCAAATTATGGTGGGGGACGGGCTAAGTTCAGCCGCGGTTGAAGCGAACCTACGAGATATCATTCCAGCCATTACTCAGGGTTTGAAAATGTATGGAATTGAGACGGGAAATATTTTGTTTGTTAAGCATTGCCGGGTTCCTTCGATGGATGTAATCGGTGATGTGACGGAAGCAGAGGTTGTCTGCCTATTAATCGGTGAACGCCCTGGACTGGTTACCGCAGAATCCATGAGCGCCTACATTGCCTACAAGCCAACGGTGGGGATGCCGGAAGCAAGACGCACTGTAATCTCCAATATTCACTCTGGTGGAACACCTGCAGTAGAAGCAGGAGCACATATTGCTGAGCTGATTAAAACCATGATGGATAAAAAAGCTTCTGGTATTGACTTAAAACAATAACGAATAAAGGAGGTTCCTATGCGAGACGAAAAGATTCATGCAACTGTTTTGGGTATGAAGCTCATTTCCAATGTAAGTCCCGATTTGGTGGAAAAACTGGAATTGAAGCCCGAGCATAAAAGTCTGGGAATAATTACTGCAGATATTGATGACATAACGTACACAGCACTTGATGAAGCGACAAAAGCATCAGATGTGGACGTGGTTTATGCGAGAAGTATGTATGCTGGTTCTGCCAATGCATCTACAAAGCTTGCGGGTGAAGTGATTGGCATTCTCGCTGGTCCGAGCCCTGCCGAGGTACGCAGTGGACTGAACGCAGCAGTAGATTTCATTCATAGCGGAGCACATTTTACCAGTGCGAATGAGGATAACAGTATTACGTATTATTCACACTGTGTTTCACGTACTGGCACGTATTTGTCTCAAACCGCTAATATTCGTGAAGGAGAAGCGATCGCTTACCTGATAGCTCCCCCTCTTGAGGCGATGTATGCCCTTGATGCCGCGCTTAAATCAGCAGACGTAAGAATTGCTGTGTTTTTCGAACCTCCTTCTGAAACAAACTTTGGTGGTGCATTGCTTACAGGTAGCCAATCTGCTTGTAAAGCTGCGTGTGATGCCTTTGCAGAAGCGGTTAAGTTCGTAGCTGATAATCCGACGGCTTATTAAGGGTGAATGCCATGATAAATAGTGCGCTTGGTTTAGTAGAAGTAAAAGGATACGTTGGAGCTGTTGCGGTGGCTGATGCTGCTCTGAAGGCAGCAAATGTGAAGTGTCTAGGACTTGAAAAAATCAAAGGTGGTCTAGTTACGGTTAAGCTGGATGGAGATGTAGGTGCTGTTCGTGCTGCTGTGGATGCAGGGGCTGAAGTGGCAACCAATCTAAATGTCTTTTTGACCAAGCATGTGATTCCTAAACTGCATGAAGGTACGGTTGCTATGGTAGCTTCAGGAAATAACAGCAACCAGAAATCGGAGCAAGCTCCTTCCAGTCCGACATCACATGAGGAAAGTGATATGAAGAATTATATACCGCAAGCAACCGATACGACCACAGGATTCAGTGAAGCTGAAAATGCAGTTGGTCAGACAGCAAATGACGATATAGCAGCTTCAGTTAGGGAAGTAGAAGCAACTCCTGAAGAATCAACAATTGCCCCACTTTCATCAACGAACAGACCAAGTTTGATCGTTCCAGAAAGTTCGCCCAAAGCAGCCATTCGTATGGCAAATGATGAGACAAGTAGTACAAGCGAAATACTATCGAATAATAGTTCAGCAACAAAAGCAAATAAGAGTACCAAAAAACCCAAAAAAGCTGGAACTTAAATATCGCATGAAAGATATAGCAGGATTAGGTAAAGAAAGGCAGGTGCTTTGATGGAAACACTGGATAAAGATCTTAGATCGATTCAGGAAGTACGTAACCTGATTCAAAAGGCAAAAGATGCACAGGAAAAGCTGGTAACCATGTCACAGCAACAAATCGACGCAATTGTAAAAGCTATTGCTGATGCAGGTTACAAGCATCGTGTACAGCTGGCAAAAATGGCAAATGAAGAGACAGGCTTCGGGCGCTGGGAAGATAAAGTAATCAAAAATCTGTTTGCCTCCAAGTACGTATATGAATGGATCAAGGACATGAAAACGGTGGGAATTATTGGTGAGGACAAGGTGAAAAAAGTAATTGAAGTGGCTGTACCAGTAGGTGTAGTCGCTGCTTTGATCCCGTCAACTAACCCAACTTCTACGGTAATCTACAAGGCAATGATCGCGCTGAAAGCAGGGAACAGCGTTGTGTTTTCACCACATCCAAATGCATTAAAGTGCATTCTGGAAACGACGAAAGTAATATACGAAGCAGCGAAGGAAGCTGGTTGTCCAGAGGGCGCCATTAGCTGTATCACCGTGCCAAGTCTTCAGGGTACAGACCAATTGATGAAGCATAAGGATACCTCGCTGATCTTGGCAACAGGTGGAACGCCAATGGTAAAAGCGGCTTATTCCTCTGGTACTCCTGCGATTGGTGTAGGCCCAGGTAACGGACCTGCTTTTATTGAGAAAAGTGCCGATTTTAGGTTAGCTGCCAAACGTATCATTGATTCCAAGACATTTGATAATGGAACGATTTGCGCCTCGGAGCAATCTGTTGTGGTTGAAAAGTGCAGTAAGGATGCGGTCATTACTGAATTCAAAAAGCAAGGTGCCTACTTTCTGTCCAATGAAGAAGCGGATAAACTAGCTAAATTCATCATGCGACCAAATGGATCGATGAATCCACAAATCGTTGGAAAAAGTGTAGAGCACATTGCAAAGCTGGCTAATCTAACCATTCCTGCGGGTACTCGGGTTCTCATCGCCAATGAAACACGAGTGGGACACAATATTCCATATTCCCGTGAAAAGCTGGGACCAATCTTGGCGTTCTACGTGGAAGAGGACTGGAAGGCAGCCAGTGAACGATGCATAGAGATTCTGCATGGTGAAGGTGCTGGTCATACCATGATGATTCATTCCGAGAACGACGAGATTATCCGCTACTTTGGTTTGAAAATGCCAGTATCCCGTCTGTTGGTTAACACACCAGGAACACTGGGCGGTATAGGGGCATCAACCGGTATCGCACCTGCCTTAACCTTGGGGTGTGGTGCAGTTGGTGGTGGCTCTACTTCTGATAACGTGAGCCCGCTTAACCTGATGAACATTAGAAGAGTAGCGTTTGGAATTCGTGAGTTGGAGGATCTGGTAGAAGAACCTCCTGCGAGCAGTGCACAAGCAATGAGCAGTCAAGATAAAGAGCAGTTAATTAACGCAATCGTGAAGCGAATTCTGGAAAAAATCTAGATCATGTAAGTAATAACCATTGATTGATACACAATACGAGGAGGAAATAACTAATGGCAAACGCAAATGCATTAGGCATGGTAGAAACAAAAGGTCTGGTAAGTGCGATTGAAGCAGCAGATGCGATGGTGAAAGCAGCTAACGTAACGCTGATCGGAAAAGAACAAATTGGATCTGGACTTGTAACAGTAATGGTACGTGGAGATGTAGGTGCTGTTAAAGCTGCAACAGATGCAGGAGCAGCAGCGGCGGAACGTGTTGGAGAGCTCATTTCCGTACACGTCATTCCAAGACCACATGCAGAAGTAGATGCTATTCTGCCTAAATCCTCAAGAGCGGTAACTGAATAGTACATGTTACGAAGCAGGACAAGGTGGATGCAGACTTGGATTGCATCCATCTTTATCCCCTGCGGTTGTCCACATAAAAGAAAACGATGAGACAAACATTGTGAGCGGTTCAGCACCGGGTTCTAAGGATGTGAGTAGATGGCCGTTATCACAGAAAGTGATTTGCGGAGGCATTTTAAGTCTCAAAAATTAAAAGATATTACTGTGTATGAGGCTCCAAAAGGAACGATTTTGACCCCTTCCGCCAAAAGCTATCTGGCGGAACATCAAATTGAACTGAGATATGATGTTGACCATAAAAAAGTGGAAAGTACAGTAGTACCTATCCCCTCTATACCTGAAGTGAAAAGCCAAGTCTCAAAACCTGTTCCGATTCCGATCCAGGAATCAACGGATGGGAAAGTACGTTACGAAACGATATATGGCGGTTTTTTGGATACCAAGCCGGAGCATATGACACATTTATTTGGAAACTTGTTGGTCTTTAAAGACCATCCCCGTATTGTGTTAAGAGGCAAACTGGATTCACTCGAAACAAAGATTTTGGAATCGCAGATTAGCTGCTCCAAAATGAAAATGAGCAAGCTGGTAAATGATTTGGAAGAAATTCTGCTTTTTGTACGTCAGATTATGCGTAGTGAAGTGCTAAATGAAAACATGAATGATTTTCTTCTGCTCGGGATGACACCTGCCGAATTACGTGAACAATCA
>NZ_JAJISB010000034.1 GCF_021245735.1 Brevibacillus daliensis | reverse complement strand
TGTACGTCAGATTATGCGTAGTGAAGTGCTAAATGAAAACATGAATGATTTTCTTCTGCTCGGGATGACACCTGCCGAATTACGTGAACAATCACATCATCCCAAGAGATATTTTGGAATGGATCATTTTCAACCTAGCTACGAGATGGGCGAAGCGGTTGTTGTTATAAATGCATTACGCACAATGACGAGAGAGACCGAGCTGTCGGCCTACCTTGCTTTTAAGCGAGAGCATGGCAGCATAGAACGCGAAGATATCATTCGAGTGCTGAATCGCCTTTCTTCGTTATTCTGGATCATCATGTTCAGAATTCGTGCAGGACAGTATGACTCATGAGGTGAGAATAATGAATCAGCAACTAGTTGAGAGCATCGTAAATGAAGTAGTAAAACGCGTGCAGGACGAGAAATGCGTAGAGATTGAAGCGTCTGGCAAGCATGTTCACCTGAGTCGCGAGGCCATTGACACTTTGTTTGGGAAGGGCTACCAATTGACCAAGGCTAAGGAGTTGTCTCAGCCTGGACAATATGCGTGCAAGGAGCGCGTAACATTAATTGGTCCAAAAGGAAGCCTACATAATGTAGTGGTTCTAGGTCCTGAACGCAAGGAGTCCCAAGTAGAAGTATCACTAACAGATACCCTGTCCCTAGGTATTAAGGTTCCCGTTCGCGAAAGTGGCAAGATTGAGGGTACACCTGGAGTAATCATTGCTTCTGGTTCCAATATACTTCGCCTGGAAAAAGGGCTAATTGTCGCTAAACGACACATCCATATGACGCCAGACGATGCCAAGAAATTTTATGTAGAAAACGGTGAAGTAGTGCAAGTTAAGGTATTTAGTAATCGACCGTTGATTTTTGATGATGTGCTTGTTCGTGTAAATCCTTCTTATCAGACTTACATGCATATTGACTACGATGAAGCAAATGCATGTGGCTTTGCCAAAGGAACCATGGGGAAAATTATAAAGCTCTGTAAGTAGGAGTGTGAAGCCATGAACAGAGATGGTATTCATCTTGAAGCTCTCGTACAAGCCGTTACGGATGAAATGTATAAAAAGCTGAAACTGCAAGACAATATCTCAAGAGGGATCAAAAAGAAAAAGTTGGTTATCATGTCTGTTGAATCTGAGTCCGCTTTAGAGGCCAGATTGGGCAAGCACTTTGATATTGCGTACTATAACGAGCAAACAAGAGCTGGGGATATCATTATTATCCCAACGATTTGTATCCAGCTGCTGTCAAATCTGGCTAACGGAATTAGTTCAGGTAATAGAGAGCGATACATCTTAACCATGCTTTTGAAGGGAAAAAAAGTGATCGCTTTGGATGAAGGCCTCATTTACCGTAAGTACAAGGAAACGGCTCCTAAACTACTGTATAACATGTATGCAACTTATACAGAGAAACTGGTGAACTATGGGATACAAATCGTCAAGGAAGCAGAGCTGCTACGCGCATGCTCAAATACTGATAGCGATCAGTCACGAGCAATCCTTACGAACTATTCACTATCAGAAAACAGGCAATCAGTTGGGCATAATCCAGCCACAATAGCCAGTACCAGTATAGTTACGGGTGCACCTGCAAGAGAAAAAACGGCAAATGAAGCGCACAATTTAGGACAAGCTGGATCAACTCGTTCGCTAGACGTGGATAAACCATTTTTACCTAGAGATATTATGAACAAGAAATTAATTACGGAAGCTGATCTAAAAAAATATTATTTAAATCAGATCAATGAAATTGTTATTAGTAAAAACAGCATTATTACACCACTTGCACAAGATTATTTGCGAACCAATCAAATGGTCGTGCACAGAAGATAGCGAGGTAAACCTATGATCGTGGGGACAGTAGTGGGACGCTTGTGGGCGACCCGAAAGGACGTCAAGCTGAATGGTCTGACTTTTTTGGTTGTGAAGCCACACTCGTATGGACAAGACCGACAGGAGAAATATTTTGTCGCTGCAGATAATACAGGGGCAGGTATTGGTGACACTGTTCTCGTAACCAAAGGCAGCTCAGCGCGGACCTCTATCTCCAACCAACAGGCGCCTATTGATGCCGTCATCGTTGGGATTGTAGATTCCCTCGACATTTGCAAGGAAACACCTAACGAATAAAGCTGAGAATGGGGACTAGCATATGTACCAATTATGCTTTCCCCTCCAGAAATCTAAAAAACACTTCCAGTGAGAATGGAGTAAGAGCCATGGGAATTAATGAAATTATTCTCTATATCATGGTGATTTTTATGGTGTTAGGCGCAATCGACAAAAGTATTGGTAACAAATTTGGATTAGGTGAGCAATTTGATGAAGGTATTATGGCGATGGGTTCGTTAACTCTGGCTATGGTGGGGATTATTTCGATGGCACCAGTTCTTGCCAAAATGCTAAGCCCCATAGTTGTACCTTTATATACTGCGCTTGGAGCCGATCCAGCGATGTTTGCCACAACATTATTAGCTAATGACATGGGAGGCTTCTCCCTTGCGATGGAATTAGCACAATCAGAAGAAGCAGGTTTATTTGCTGGAACTATCCTGGGAGCGATGTTTGGACCAACGATTGTGTTCATCATCCCGGTTGCTCTCGGTATTATTCAAAAAGATGATCACAAATTTTTGGCTACCGGTGTATTGGCAGGTCTGATCACAATTCCAATTGGTTGCTTAATCGGGGGTCTGGTTGCGGGCTTTTCCATTGGAATGATTCTCTCTAACCTTGTGCCAATTATTCTGGTGGCTGTGCTTATTGCAATAGGTCTGTGGATGTTCCCAAAAGGAATGATCAAGGGCTTCACCATTTTTGGTCAATTCATTATTATCCTTGCTACACTAGGTTTGGCAGCATCTATTGTTGAAGCATTAACAGGACTTGCCCTTATTCCTGGACTTGCACCTATCGACGAGGGAATTACGATCGTTGGGGACATTGCTATCGTGTTAGCAGGTGCATTCTGTTTGGTATTGGTTATCACCAAGCTATTTAATAAGCCGCTTTTGAAAATGGGTAAGCTACTCGGAATGAATGAGGTTGCGGCAGCAGGAATGATTGCCACTCTAGCAAATGTTATTCCGATGTTCGGGATGTTAAAGGATATGGATACGAGAGGTAAGGTCATTAATATTGCCTTTTCGGTATCGGCAGCGTTTGTACTGGGCGATCACTTGGGTTTCACAGCAGGTGTGGCAAAAGATATGATCTTCCCAATGATCGTCGGTAAGTTGGTTGGTGGTATCACTGCGATTATTGTGGCAATGTTCCTTTCTAGAAACATGATGGATGATAAAGCAGTGAAAGGCAAAAAGAAAGGGGCTGTGTAGGTTGGAGAACATCGATCGAAAAGTTCTAGAAGATCTTGTACGAAAAATCATTACAGAAAAAATGGGAGACACAGTCTCTCTTAGTGGAATTACGCATCGTGATCCAAGTGGAGTAACCTCTGTCAAAATACCAAAAGTAATGGTGGACGAGTCGAATCGATTAGATACCGGAAAAAGGGAAGATGTTGTCTATACCAAGGATGTATTTACTTTGGAAGAAAGTCCTCGCCTCGGTTGTGGCGTTATGGAAATGAGGGCTACTATCTTTGACTGGACACTGAACTACGACGAAATTGATTATGTAATTGAAGGTCGATTAGACATTATTGTCGATGGTCGTAAAGTATCTGCTGAAGCTGGCGAGATCGTTCTCATTCCGAAAAATACCAAAATCCAATTCTCTGTACCTGAGCATGCCCGATTTATTTATGTAACATATCCGGCTGATTGGGCGAATCAGGGATAAATAATGATGAGGCATCCCACTTCTTCGAGAAGAGGAATGCCTCATTATATCTTTTTTGGCGGCGTATTTTGGACTTTATTAACTACTGTAGTGGGCTAGCAGAAGAAGCACATTTTATGTCTGCGAACTCGTTAAGGTCCAGCGAGGGAGTTATGACTGCCCGCTACACAACAAAGAGTGCGGAAAGTGCAAAAGGAGGTAGATGCTATGTAGTGTCTCATGGGTTGCACTTTTTAATCCGCACTCTTTATTGTGTAGCTAGGAAGGACCTTAAATAGTCCTGGACAAAAAATGTGCTTCTTCTGCCAAGGACTTCAGGCGGTTAACAAACTAGAAACAAAACCAAAAGCATGAAAAAACAGCTTCTCTTTTCACACAGAGCGACTTGGCGAAGCCCATCTTAGCGGAGCACTATTCATCGGGAAAAAGAAGCGAGCCCCAGCAAGTCTTACAGTGAATACATCGTTGTGAGCTTCCTAGGGTGAATAGTGCGGAGAGGACAGTCTAACCCTCAGAGGGGCGAAGACTTTAAGCGACGGGTGAAAAGAGAAGCTGGTTTTCTCCACTATGGTAGGGAGAAGACGATCTTTTTTCACTGTAATAGAAGTTTTTCTTAATTGGTTATAGCAATACATAAAACCTAGTAAGTAGGAAATCCCCATGGGAATTTATCCGTATCTATGGTATAATTTGCTCGCGAAACTAACTGTAAGGAGCAAGATTATGGATAAAACATTGATCTTCGGACATAAAAACCCAGACACAGATTCGATTTGTTCTGCCCTTGTATATGCAGATTTGAAAACAAAGCTAGGAGCTACTGTTGAACCGATCCGCTTAGGAAGCATCAATGGGGAAACTCGCTTCGTGCTTGATTACTTCAAAGTAAAAGAACCACGATTAATGGAAAATGTTGCAGATGAAACATCAACAGTTATTCTGGTTGACCACAATGAGCGTCAACAATCAGCAGATGACATTGACCAAGTAACGGTAGTGGAGGTTATTGACCACCACCGAATCGCTAACTTTGAAACAAGTGGTCCATTGTACTATCGTTGTGAGCCAGTTGGTTGCACGACTACTATCCTGAAAAAAATGTATAAGGAAAATGGTGTAGAGATTCCTAAAGAAATCGCTGGATTAATGCTATCTGCGATTATCTCTGACACTCTTCTGCTCAAGTCTCCTACTTGCACAGAGCAAGACGTTGCGGCCGCCCATGAACTAGCTGAGATTGCAGGAGTCGACCTGCAAAGCTATGGTTTAGAAATGCTAAAAGCTGGTGCAGATTTAAGTGATAAAACAATCGATCAATTGATTTCTTTGGATGCAAAAGAGTTCCAAATGGGTGCCAATAAAGTGGAGATCGCTCAAGTAAATGCTGTAGATGTGAACGATATTCTAAAACATCAGGCAGAACTGGAAGCGGCTCTTTCAGCTAACATTGAGAAAAAAGGTCTAGATTTATTCTTGTTCGTGGTTACAGACATCCTGAACAACGATTCTGTAGGCTTAGCTCTTGGTCGTGCTACGAATGCGGTAGAAAAAGCATACAATACGACTTTAGTAGATAACAAAGCAGTTTTACCAGGTGTTGTTTCCCGTAAAAAACAGATCGTCCCTGTGTTAACGGATACTTTTAACCAACTGTAAGGTAACATTTAATTTCATTTGAAAGGTTGTCGGGTCTCTTCCTGACAACCTTTTATTACTGTAGTAGTCTTTAGTAATGAATTAACATCGCAGAGTTACTTTCTAAAAGGATGAAAAGAGAAGCTGCTTTTCTCCACTATGGTAGGAAGAAAACTCATAAAATATAAGGAGCATGAAAGATGTACCAATACACACTATGTTTTATCAAGAAAGAAAACCAGCTATTGATGTTAAATCGAAAAAAAACACCTCTTATGGGACTATGGCATGGAGTAGGCGGTAAAATTGAAAAAGGTGAGACACCATTAGCGAATATCATCAGAGAAATATATGAGGAAACAGACCTAGCTGTAGAAGGAAAAAAAATTATATATAAGGGGATAGTGACGTGGAATAACAGTGGAGTTGCAGGAGGAATGTATTTATTTATGGTGGAAATGCCTGCTGATTTCGAGTATCAAACCCCTAAAGAAACAGTTGAAGGTACACTTGATTGGAAAGATATATCATGGGTTTTGGATTCGAATAATCGGGGGATCGCTCCACAGGTGTTCAAATTCCTACCTGTAATGCTAGAAGAGAATGAGTGTTTTGAGCATGTATGTACGTTTGATAACGGTATATTACTTACATATGAAAAAGTGCCTCTTGCCTAATTGCGTAGGTACTTTTTTCAATGATCTTTCCTTCTAATTGTAGTCATTTTTCTGTTCCGCTAGGTAACGTAGAAATTTGACATGCTCCAACGCTTTTTGTTTATCTTCCTCGCTTAATTGCTCCAACTCATAAAAAAATAGACTCGTCAGGCTAGTGGATGTGGTGTTCGTTTTCGCAGATTGTGCCTCATTTGGTTGTTGCCCGAACAAGATGTAATCCGCAGAAACGCCAAGTGTCATGGCAAGCCGGGAAAGATCGTCATGACCGGGATTCGTATATTCCCGCTCCCAATTAGAAATCACCTGTGCAGATACTTTCACTTGTGAGGCAAGCTTTTGCTGAGTCCATTTTTTTTGTTTACGCAATGCTTTGATTCGTTGTCCAACAGATTCCATGATTCATCGCCCCCGAGTTTGATCATAACAAGAAGTAACGAATTTAGGTAGTTATCTAACGAAAATTGAGAAAAATTGAACATTCTATCTTGACAGTAACGTTTTACGTTAGTAGTATAAAAATAACGACTACCGTTAATTGGAAAAGGTGGAAATCTCATGGTGCATCAAAATGTGGAGCGTATTCGACGAGCAAAAGGGATTACGAAAACACATCTTGCGAAGAAACTGCACTTATCACTTCAAGGTTATCGGCATATAGCAGCGGGAAAGGTAAGACTGGATGTAGAAAGGCTACGCATCATTGCTCAAGTGCTAGAGGTTCATCCAGGTATTTTTTTTGATGATGTAGAAACGGAAACCGTTAGTGAATGAAGGATGAAAGGAGTGTTAGGCATGCAAGATACCCTGCATCCAGGTATGACTATCGGAGAGTTGGTTCGATCTAGAAGACTGGCAATTAATCTGACCCTGTCAGGTTTAGCAAGACAAGCCGGGATTAGTAAGGGAGTGATATCTAAAATAGAGAATGAGGAAACCAAGAAACCAGAATTGCGGACAATGACGACATTAGCCCGGGTACTCTTTATTTCCGTCGAACAAATTATTGAGACATATGTAGAAGTTGAACGTCGAAGAGAGGTATTACTTCAAATGTTAACACAAGCGATGGAGCTTCAAAACGAGAGACTCGTTAAAAAGGTGGCGCTTCGTTATTTGCAGTTACCCACAGAGGATTCATACGATTTAATGGCACAGCTATTTGGTGTGAGTAATGAAATAGATGATTTGGCTGTCCAAGAGCAATTACTTGAAGTAATCATTGGATATGCTCGTGAACATGGGATGCAACCCATGCTGGCAAAAGGACTATGGAAGAGGTTTATGTCAGCATTCTTAAGTCGAGGTCATTTTGGACAGTCTCACATTCAGCTAGACTCGCTGGGGGCTGAGTTGATTTACTATGTACACTTTTTATCCGTCGATAAGCAAAGGCAATTTTATTTCGGAATGGCAATAATCGCTTACGAACAAAAGAAGTATGATACCTGCCTAACTTATTATCACGAGGGAATAGGAGCGCAACAGGAAAAGGGTGAGGTAGCCATACCATCAGATAACGTTGAAACAGTAGCCATGAGGAAGTCTATCAGTAATGTTGTAGAGACGAATGCTACCAAGGCTGCGACCTTTTCACTACTTGCTCAAAAGTGTTATGAATCTGCAGAGTTTTACCTGCTTCAATTGGAGTCAATGGCTGATCAGAGTACGACAGAAACGATAAAGCTGGCCATAGGAATCATTCAAAACAGAAGAGATAACAGCAATGAGATACTACTTTCATTACGAAATGATCGTTCAGTACGCAATAAGACACTTCCTTTACATGCTGCTATTGAACTCATGCAGACTGCTCTTGCTCACAATGATCTCTCCTTTTTCGCAGAGAATATGGAACATGTGGAGCAGTGCTATCAACAACCAGTGAAGAAGATGACACCTATCCAATATTTACTATGGGGGAAATATTACCAGCTAAAAGGAAGGTATCTAATACGAAATGGTAACAAAGAATCAGGTTGGTCCAACTATTGCTTTAGCTTAGAAATGTATGAACAACAAAAAAATGATAGAGAAATATTGAATTGCATGTGGGAGATGTTTTCAATATCGGCTAAGAATGGAATCAAAACAGAATTAAAATCTGTTACAAAAAGGTTAGAAAAGAAGGAACAAAGAATTGATGATCTTCCCATTTGCTTATTACATGAATAGTAATCAATACACAATTCCCCTTACATGTATGGGGGCTTTTTTTCTGTGAAAAACGTCTCGACGTTTTTCATAAAATTGGATGTAATGATTACCAAAAAGAGCAGATGAGAATCTGATCAGTTGAAAACGTATATAACTGCAAAGGAAGATGTGAATGATCAGGTATAATGAACAGAACTGGCTAGAAAATGTAAGGAAGACTGATCCACTGAACATATGCAGGTAACAAATTACGAATTGAAAATGGTGGTAGGCCATAGGAAGGAGATGAAACAATGCCAATTATTAAAAGTGAACTAGTGATTAAAGCCCCTCCCCAAGTCTGTTTTGACTTAGCGAGAAGTATTGATATCCATATGCAGTCCACTTCCGAGACAAGCGAGCGAGCAATTGGTGGTAGAATAAGCGGATTGATTGAGCTTGGAGAAACGGTTACATGGGAAGCGGTTCATTTTGGTGTTCGTCAACAACTCACAGCTAAAATAACAGAGATGGAAGCCCCATACCGATTCGTGGATGAGATGGTAGCTGGTGCTTTTAAGCGTTTTTATCATGTGCATGAATTTACACCTACAGAGAATGGGACTATTATGGTCGATATTTTTGATTATACGTCACCCTATGGCTTGATCGGTCGGTTTGCTGATCTCTTATTTTTGGAAAAGTATATGGAGAGGTTTTTATTAACACGAAATTTGTATATAAAAAAATTAGCTGAGACACAATATGATGAGCAAACATAAAATGGGAGTACATCCATCATATTTAATTACCAGTTAAAAAAAACTTTATAAAGAAATAATTTCCAATCAATAGAGAACAGCTCGTTTCCGGTAATAATGCTGGTTCTATGAGGAAATTCCTAAAGCTACTCTAACTGTAAGGCTATGTTTACTTGTGTGATATATTTTATATAATATATAGTGTAAAAACTTTTCTTAGTTTGCTTTCATAACTTGTAAAGATTAACTGGAAATGATAAGTTTATATTTGTTTTTATTTTGAAAAGTTAATTTATTTTGTTTGTGGCAATTAGTGTAAAATTTCACAAATTTTCTAGCGGCATTATTGGTGTTATTTCGAAAATAGGCGATTATTACCTAAAGACTCCCAAAAATGAGCAGATATTACTTATCGTAAAGGAGAAATGGACATGTCTGAAACAATCATGCAAACAAATGCTGAACAAGAAACAGTAAAAGTGTCTGTAAGCCAGGAACAACTTGATGTTATTGATCAGCTACTAAAACCTGAGGTTCAAGAATCTTTAACCATCCTGGTTGACCAGTTGCCGAAACTGACTGAACTTGTAACGGTATTAACCAAGTCCTATGATTTCGTTCAAGCTGTAGCAACGGATGAAACTTTGAAAAGCGATACGGTTGGGGCTATTCAGGAAATCGTAGAACCGGTAAAAGACACAGTGAAGAGCATGGCAGCAACTGCGATTGAAGCAAAAGATCGTGCAGACGCAAGTAATGAAGTAATTGGACTATTTGGCCTTATGAAGATGTTAAAAGATCCGCAAGCTCAAAAGATGTTCCGTTTTGTTAATGCATATCTTCAAATCTCTGCAGAACGCGAGAGTCAAAAATAGCCTATTTATATTCTAATAGTCAGGACGGAGGAACTATCATGTCAAAACATATCGTCATTTTGGGTGCAGGTTATGGCGGACTTCTATCTGCGTTAACCGTTCGTAAATATCTGAGTAAATCAGAAGCGGAAGTTACACTAGTAAATCAATTTCCAACACACCAAATCATTACTGAACTACACCGTCTTGCAGCAGGGAATATTGCTGAACAAGCGATTGCAATGCCACTTCAAAAACTTTTAAAAGGAAAAGATATCAATCTAAAGATTGCAAAGGTTGAATCGTTCTCTGTAGATAAAAAGGAAATTACTCTTTCTGATTACACCACGTTGACATATGATGCTCTGGTGGTTGGCTTGGGTAGTAAAACGGCTTACTTCGGTATTCCAGGTCTTGAAGAGCACAGCATGGTACTGAAATCTACGGAAGATGCTAATAAAATCTACAATCATATTGAAGAACGCATTGCTGAATATGCGAAATCCAAAAATGAAGCGGATGCAACAATCCTTATCGGTGGTGGCGGACTAACTGGTGTTGAGCTAGTTGGGGAAATTGCTGATATTATGCCTAAATTGGCGAAGAGCCACGGTATTGATCCGCAAGAGATTAAAATCAAGCTTGTAGAAGCTGGTCCAAAAATCCTTCCAGTATTACCTGATCATTTAATTGAACGTGCAACAGCAAGCTTAGAAGCTCGTGGTGTTCAATTCTTGACAGGTCTTCCTGTAACGAATGTAGCTGGTAATGTGATCGATCTAAAAGATGGTCAACAAATCATTGCTAATACGTTCGTATGGACTGGTGGCGTACAAGGTAACCCACTAGTAGGCGAATCCGGTCTCGAAGTAAACCGTGGTCGTGCATCTGTTAATGATCACTTGCAATCAACATCTCATGAAGATGTATTTGTTGTTGGAGATAGCGCAGTATACTTTGGTGCTGATGGTCGTCCATACCCACCGACTGCTCAGATTGCTTGGCAAATGGGTGAACTTGTTGGCTACAACCTATACGCTTATCTGGAGAACAAGACGTTTGAAACATTTGCTCCTGTAAACTCAGGAACGCTAGCTAGCTTGGGACGCAAAGACGCTGTAGCAACAATTGGAGCGAACAATACTCCACTTAAAGGATTGCCAGCTTCACTAATGAAAGAAGCAAGTAACGTTCGTTACCTGTCTCATATTAAAGCGTTGTACACTTTGGCTTACTAAGTAAAAAAATCATTGTAGGTAGCTCACCTGTATGACTGCCACATCGAAAAGAACCCATTTCAATCTTTTTTAAATAGACTAAACTAATAAGAGGATATTATGTTCAATATATGAGCATATATCCTCTTTTCATATGCATATTAGATTTGTTATCTATATATTGAAAATATAGTTTAATATGTATACAACAGACGGAAACATACGTTTGTTTTAGGTGGAGGACGTAGCCCACAGCGGGAGGCGTAGTGAGGTCTTCAGACCGAGCGTTAATATGATTTTAGGGGGTGAGTGCTATGAGGGTACAAGAGGTTCTCATAGAAAATAACAGTAAAAGATACATATTACTGGATCAAGAGGGGTTTCCTGTGATGCCAGTTATGAAATATATAAAGTATTTAGATAATACAGGAAAAGTCCGAATACTCAAAAAATATATTGTTATTCCTTAAAACATTTTTTTACCTACTTATATAAAACAGATAAAGATTATAAGTATATTAGGTTAGAAGATTTAGTAGAGTTTGTGGGGTGGTTAAGAAGTCCTTATGAGAGTTCAAAAGTTGCTCCCCTTCAACAAGAGAAAGAAAAGCGAACGGAAAAAACAATTAACCTTACAATTACAGTTATAGCAAACTTCTATGACTACTTATTTCGAAATGAAGAAGTACAAAATGACATGAGCAACGCTCTATAACAACGAGGACTTCCGTTCAAGAATTGAAACATTGCGAAATCAACAATTACAAGTGCCTCACCAAAACAAGTAAAGCGAGAAATGAATGAAAACAACAAGGATGCCCTTATTGCATCCCTAAAAAGAAAAAATCAAAAGCTGGAAGAGGAGAATAAGCAATTAAGGAATCAACTGAAAGTAGCTTATGCAGATGTTTATAAAAAGTTATAAGGGAGAACAACGTTCTCCCCTTCTTATTCAACTAACGGGCAGTTATCCTCCATAATATTGTGTTTGAAAAACATTGATTTTAACATAATTATACAGTATTATTTTTCCAATCGGATGATGGGAGATTATTATTATGGAATTCAATAGATTAATACCTGAACTGTACGTTTCAGATTTTGAGAAAAGCCTCTCCTTCTACACTGGAGTATTAGGTTTCTCAATATCTTTCCAACGAACAGAGCAAAGTTTTGCTTTTCTATCTTTAGAGGGTAGCCAAATAATGATCATGCAATATAATCCAAGCGGTACTTGGAATACAGGTGCGTTAGAGTACCCGTATGGCAGAGGAATAAATTTGGCATTTCAAATAGATAACTTGGATAGCATAATTCAATCACTTTCTAATTTTAACTTTCCAATAAAACATGGTCCTAAGGAAAATCGTTATAGAATGGGAGAAGCGATGTTACATAACAAAGAAGTCCTTATATTGGACCCTGATGGATACTTATTGCGATTTTTACAACATCTTGGTGTAAAGAAGATGAATGAATAGCTTAAGGAAAATAAGGCTGCTGATTTGCCACGGTATTCCACTAACGGGACACTATAGAGCAATACAATCGATTAAAACCTCCCATTTGATGAAAACCTAGAATTAATAGGTCTTATGGGAGGTTTTATTATGAATTTGAGAGAGTTATGGAGACTTTACGAAGCAGATAAACGAATCCAGGGGTTTAGTCCACTTACATTAAAAGCTTATACTTTGCAGCTAAGGATGCTGGTTGGTGAACTAGGTGATCTTAATATTGGAGAAGTCACTTTACAACTATTGAAGGAATACTTGGCAAAACAATCCGGCCGATTAAAGCCAAGCAGTTTAGGACATCGCATCCGCTTTGTTCGCTCCCTTTTTCGCTTTGCATATGAAGAAGGTTACCTCGCAACGAACCCCTCTCTCAAATTAAGAGAGCCCAAGATGGATAAACGCATACCGAAATTTTTAATTGAGGAAGATGTGATCCATCTGAAAATTTCTTGTCTATCTCCTCGAGAAAGAGCTTTACTTGAGTTTCTGTATAGTACCGGCTGCCGTGTTGGGGAGGTACAGAAAATAAACATCGAAGATCTTAACTGGGAGAATTGCTCTGCAATTGTAAACGGAAAAGGTTCCAAACAGAGGGAGATTTACTTCACCACAGAATGCAAAGTTTGGTTGAAGAAGTACCTGGCAAGTCGTGATGACTTATGTAAAGCATTGTTTGTGACGGATACGAATCCTACCCGAAGAATGGCGATTCCGACGATTAGGTGGGCATTAAAGCGACTAGCAGATCGAGGAGAAATTGAGGCTAATGTGTACCCACACCGTTTTCGCCATACCTATGCATGTCAGTTGCTGGATAACGGAGCACCGTTGGAGTTTATACAAGGCATGCTGGGCCACGAGAAAGCATCGACCACTCAAATATATGCCCAGTTGCGTGGGGAGCGCAGACGAGAGCTATATCGCCGGTACTTTTAGTACCAGACCCCAATAATCGATAAATACACCAAAATGGTCAGTTATCGGAACTGAAGTAACGGGCAGTTTAGCTCAATAAGAATTAAAGTGTTATATTGTTTTATATGAGAAAAGAAAATGAATCGTTTCAATGCTTTTCGAGTTTCCTGAAAATTATGGGAGGATATAAATACTGTGAACACAGTTTTTTTAGAATTTATTTGACCTTATAATAAAAAAGAGCGCGCTAAATTAAATTGAAAGGTGCAAAAACATGATTACAAATCAACAATTAGTAATAAACAATTTTGAAGAAAAATTAAAAGTATTTACTAATGCAGTTAGTGGAGAACTTACAAGTGAAGAAGATTTGGTCATAGCGAATACGGGAATCCCTACTGATACATTCAATGTATTGCTGTCGAAATCTCCAAATATCAAAAATGCAGTGAAGATTAGACAAGAAATGACTAATCTCACGTTAAAAAAGCATCCCTTTTGTGCCTGGATGGACGCTCAATATGTCAGTGATGACTGGAAAAAGCTTATGCAAGAATATGATCTAATGGAAGCAGAACGTAATGTCATGATGAAACTTGATAATACATTGAATGTTGGTCAATATTCTCAACAGATGATGATTACGCAAGTGAGAAGTAATGAAGAACTCCTGATGTATGAGGAGGTTTTTCTTAGTCTATTTGAAGGTACACAAGAAAAATTAGCGTTAGAAAGTTACTTTAATCAATTTTCATATGAACAATTAAGTTCAGCAGTGAAAATGTTTATTGGCTGCATAGATGAAGCGCCTGTATCTACTGGCTTATTAATCGAAAGTAAAGATAGTTATGGTATATATGACGTGATGACAAAAGAAACATTCAGAGGTAAAGGATATGGCAGTGAAATGTTTCAATTCCTTCTAAATCAAACAAAGGATAAACAAAAACCAGTTGTATTACAGGCTTCAGATGATGGGAGAAATATCTATAAGCGATTTGGATTTATAGATATCGGAGAAATGGTTGTATTTGAATAAGAATTTTTCTTATTAAGCTCCGTTAGTTCAATAACAAAGGACATAACATATTAGTCATATATAATATGTTATGTCCTTTAATTTATAAATCTTTTTTTAGTTTAGGTCTTGATAATTTTAATACGAAATGGGTTCTTTTACATAAAACAAGGTTTCCTATATGTAGTTTCTCAATTCATATCTTGTATCAATTGTTTTCCCTTTTTCTTCTCAGGGATATTCACGAAATAGATGCTGAATACGATTAGAACCAGTCCGGCGAATAGAGTAAAGGTAAATGGTTCGTTCATAAAAATCGTACCCGTAAGGACAGCGATAAGTGGAACAAGAAAGGTAAAAGAGGCTACCTTACTGGCATCTCCCGAATTGATTAGATGAAAATAAATGACAAAAGCAATCGGAATTCCAAAAGTAGAACCGAACCCAAGTCCAATAAGATATTCAGCATTCCAACTTATACTGGACCAGCTTTCCAGTATCGTTCCCATACTGGTCAGAACTGTACCGCCAATAATAAATTGCAAGGCAATCATCCATAGGGAGTCTACTTTTCCACTTTCTTTCTTTACATATATCACGCCTAGTGCCCAACTAATTGCAGTGAGTAAGCCCAAGAAAACTCCAAGAAATGAGATTTCCCCAGATATCCCATCTGAACTGATAGCAAAAATACCTAAGAATCCAATAAGTAATCCAGCAAATTTACTAAAGGACATTTTCTCTCCTAGCCACATCCAGGCAAACAGACCGATCAAAACAGGTTGAAAATATACCAGAACGGAGAATAAACCTCCAGGTAAATATAGAAGTCCAACTGATTGAAGTCCATAAAAAAGAACTGCATTTAGTAATGCAGATATACCGTATCTGAACCAGTTTTCTTTCCATTTTATCTTTTTCCAGGTTGGTAAAATAAATATGGTCAGTAGTATACCTCCAATCAGGGAACGCATTCCTGCAAAAAGAATGGGGGGAGTATAAAGTAATGCCACTTTATAGATGGACCAAGAAAACCCCCAGATGATAACTAAAAAGGCAATAGATAACGTTGTTTTAGATGAAAATTTCCCCATGAAGGGCCTCCTTTGAATGTTGGTATATACCTATCGACAATTGAGAGTTTGAACTGTTACTAACATTACACCTATTACAATATCATTCACAATATTTATTCAATCGTAAAAACACTTTGGAGAGTAATGAACGGAATGGAAGAGAGGTATCCTAAAGAGGAGGTAGCTAAGCAAGTCACCTTTTACGGGACGTTTGTTTGATAAATATGGGCCAAAATGGTTGGTCATTCCCGGTTTTTTAATTACCACGATTATCCTATTCGTATTTACTAGAATTACGACAGCGACAACCGCAATTACGATCGCCTTATTGCATACAACGTTATTAATTGGGATCGCCATGATCAGGATGCCAGCCCAAACCAATGGCTTAAATCAATTGCCACGCGACCTATACCCGAGTGGAACTGCGGTAATGAGTACTCTTCAGCAAATTGCTGGTGCTATAGGTACAGCGATCGCAGTGAGCATCATGTCGGCAGGACAGAATGTATATCTGGCTGGAGTTAGCAATCCAAGTGATCCAGTTGTTATGTCCGAAGCCTTAACGGCTGGGATTCAAGATGCGTTTGTTTTCGGTCTCGTTGCTTCCGCGATTGGATTAGTGACAGCTTTCTTCATTAAACGAGCTACTTTTACTACCAATAATGAAATGACAAAACATTAATAGACCTGTTATGATAGCCACACCAATAGAGCATAGGGGGATATCGTGGAAATTCAAAAGGTAATTGCCCATATGGAGAGTAAAAAGGAAATTTATCAAATTTTGAAGCACTGCCCATATGAAATATTACGGCAATGGAAATTGGTTGATTTTAAAAAGGGAGCCATTATGTTTTCACAAGACGAAAGGTACGATTACTTCAGCCTATTGGTAGAAGGAACTGCTGAGATAAACATAATGGGTGAGAATGGGAAGAAGTATACACAAGCAATTTATCAGGTGGGGGACATGATTGGAGAGATCGAAATATATGATCTGATTCCTTTTGTAAGCACGGTAGAAGCGATTCAGGATGTAACGCTCATAGCGTTGCAGCGGGACTATTTTTTAACCTGGCTTCAGATGGATCATAACTTCAATCAATATTTTATTCGCAAAGCACTTCACCATAACTATGTCAATTCGAAGCGTGAGGGTGTTAATAATCTTTACTCGCTCAATCATCGTCTTTGTCATTATCTATTAGAATGTGTACAAAATGGAAGTAAACATGGAGATGGAATTGTAGTTAACGTTAATAAACTGGAGCTGAGCCAACACTTTGCTGTAACCCAGCGGAGTATAAACCGCATTTTGTCCCATTTACGAGAAAAAAAGATCCTCGATGTTGAAAAAAACAGATTGATGATCCTTGATGTTACGCAATTACAGAAAGAAGCGAAAAAGGAATGATATAAACAAATAGAGAGTATTTTTGGAAGGGATTCTTTCTCAGCTTGCTAAATCGAGAAAGGACTCTCTTTTTTTGTGGGTAGAAAATTCCAAAAGACATATGTCCCAAAAATCATAGTTCTAACAGAATTTCCGTTCAATCTTTCATGGTTAGGTGGACATGCGTCCTGTACGGTATATAACGTATCTCGATATACTTATCACAAGATAATATGATCCATACATGATTAATTATTAACCAAAACAGAATTCGAAAAGGGGTAGACATACACACAACAAATTAAAATGTAAGCCTTTACATCGGGGTAATCTTACAGCAAAGAAATAAGATTTCAACCGAAACTATCATAGCTAGAGAGTAAACAAGCAAAAGGAGTGTTTTATACTATGATTAAACATCCTGCATTTGTGATTATCGCCAGTTTGATTTGTATCATTGCGGGTATCTATCTGGACTCTTCCTATATTGAAATATTTGCATCTGTAATGGGTGTCATTAACGTATGGCTGATCGCCCGTCAAAAATTAATTAACTTTCTATTCGGTGCCATAACGGTCTCATGTTTTATGTACATTTTCTTCACGAGTGGACTTTACGCCATGGTGATTTTGTCCATTCTTCAACTCTGGTTTAATGTGTATGGATATTATTACTGGTTCAAAAATAAAGGAGCCGAGGATGTTGCTCCTACAAGACGTTTAACTAGTAAAGAAATAATGATGTGGACAGGAGTTATTTTACTTGCAACTGCAATCTGGGCACTTATTCAAGTTAAATTCACTGATGCTAGCAGTCCCTATCTAGATGCGTTAATTGCTGTAATGGGCTTGGTTGCTCAGTATCTGCTAAGTAAAAAAATCCTTGAAAACTGGCATTTATGGATTATGATGGGAATTATTATGTCTGTTGTCTATTTTACTACAGGTTTGTATGTCATGATCCTGTTGAATATCATTAACCTCTTCATTTGCGTAGATGGATTATTGGAATGGAAACGTGATTATGAAGCAGCAAAAAATCATGTCTTACCTGATCCGAGTGTGAAGGGCGACACGAATCCTGGACCTGCGGGTGCTTAAGCAAGGTCGGAAGATTTACTAAATCGAGTAGTTAGAAATGGGGAGGATGACATATGAGTTTTCATATTGAAGCCAAACAAGGTGAGATTGCCGATACTGTATTGCTTCCTGGAGATCCGCGTCGTGCCAAATATATTGCGGATACCTATTTAGAAGATGTAATTTGTTATAACCGTGTACGTAATATCTGGGGCTACACGGGAACGTATAAAGGTAAACGACTCTCTGTTCAGGGAACAGGGATGGGTATGCCCACGATGTCGATTTATGCGACCGAGCTAATTAACGATTATGGAGTAAAAAATGTGATACGCATTGGTTCAAGTGGGTCGTATCACCCTGATATCAAGCAGATGGATATCGTGTTAGCGATGGGAGCTTGTACGAATTCTTCCATGTATGCTCACAAGTTTGGTAATTTTAAGTTCGCTCCCATTGCAGATTTTGAATTGCTTCGTACAGCACACGATCTGGGAATCTCAATGAATAAGCGGATAAAATCAGGTCTAGTCATGACAGAAGATCATTTCTATGAGGCTGATACAGATATGCATCATACACTTGCCTCTTATCAGGTTTTAGCATGTGATAATGAGACGGCTGCCTTGTATTTGGTTGCTGCCAAGTATAATGCCAAGGCGTTATCCATTCTGACAGTTACGGATCATGCACTTACGAATCAAACGATTACAGCGGAAGAACGTGAGACCAATCTTAATGACATGATTGAACTGGGCCTGGAAACTGCCTTGAAGTTGTAGGAGAGTATACTTGTTCCTAAGGAAAATAAAAACCGGTACCGCATGATCGTTTCATGCGGTACCGGTTTTCTTCTGTTGTGAGTGAGAGAAATTATTTACATGTTCCTCAAAACAGGCGTTTCAATGGAATAGCTGGCAGCCTTACGCCAATAAGCTGTTTTACCCTTCAAAGTCAATGTACCTCTTCACACCATAAAAAGGATAAAGCTTATGTAAGTACTCTACTTTCCCGTAACGGACATCCTCGCCATTAGCATGTACAATCTCACCATTTCCTGTGTATATGGCCACATGTGAGACATTTCCTGTGCCAAGTGAATCGTAGAAAATTAAATCTCCTGGCTGAATGTCTTTTAAGTCAACCTCTTGTCCACTAAGAAACTGTTCATGTGAAGTGCGAGGCAGTTTCACACCTAGTTGATCGAAAACATATGAGGTAAACCCACTGCAATCAAAACCGGAAGTTGGTGTAGTACCTCCCAGTCGGTAAGGGGTTGCAAGCAAAGGTTGTACAATGGTATTCATGCGATCAAGGCGTTCTGACTTTACTTCTGCTCCACCTGAAAAATCAGGTATAGGTTGACCCGTCGCTTGAAGGAAGGAATGATTTACATAGGCAACTGAACTGCCATGTTTAATTTGTGCCCATTCGCTATTGGTAGCAATGACATCGACCATGGCGCCTCTCGACAATTTACCGATGATCGTACTATCCATAGAAGGTTCTTGTCGGATGTTCAAAGCATCAACAGCGACACGAGCCTTTTGTCCTCCCACTACCTCTTGGCTCGACTGTATGACAGGCAAGTTTACAGGAGGAGTTTGTGGCTCAATAGATGCAGGTGATGAGGTAGTTGTTTTGGGTGCACTATTAGTTGTTACCATAGGCACGTCAAGTTTTTGTCCGATAGCTAATTGATCCGTATGTAGTTGATTTGCTTGCATCAGTTGACTCACGGTTGTTTGGTGATCACGAGCAATTTTACTTAGCGTATCACCAGCCGCCACCACGTAACTGTTCGAATTTGCATAAGCGGTAGTAGGGAGGAGAGCACAGAGCGTGAGTAAGGTGAAAAGTTTAGTTGTTCGTTTCATATCTGTTTCCACCAATCTACTAAATTATTTATATCTATCTAAAATTCTATCGGATTTGACAGTGTAAATCTACGAAAAGAATCATAATTTTTTGTAACGAAGGAGACAACCATTTATGTAAGTCATTTATTTCGGAGGTACACGATCAAAAATGTACATGGGATCAACATAAACCTCATCATTGTATAGAAGAATAACGAGATCAAATTTATTTTGATTCACGAAGTCAAAGACGGAGCGATCCCGGTTGTGACGAATATCGTAATACGTTGTTGTCTCGAAGTGATGCGCATATTGGAAGATCATCGGGTTCACATAAGAGTCTTTAATGATCAACGCACGTAATTTATTGGGACTCTTCTTATTTACAATGTTTATTTCTTTTAGGTCATAGGTGTATGCCATTGCATAATCGACGGGAATGGCATGTTGGCGTATGCCTGATGCATAAATCGTTTCCCTGGATACTAGATTATCCTTACTGACTGAACCCTTGTAGATCGTGAAATCGTCGTAAGAATATGTGTTGGGATCATAGTAGCAAGGAAAGTCACTATGTTCTTTTATTTGGCCGGCCAATTACTTGTTCCAGGAGCCCATTAATTTTGCGTTTTCACAACGGAGCGAGTATAGGTTCTCGTTAGCGTCTTGAGGCACGACTTCAGAGAAATACTCTCCAATGTTTTGGAGAATTGTCTGATAGGCAAACATTGCCCCATCTATGTTCCAGTGATGATCCGTCTGAAAATAGAACGATGGAATTTGATCAGGCGAATAAGCTTCACGTAAAGCTTGTTCACCATCAATCAGCATTACTTTATCTGGATCGAGCATGGCAAGTACCTGTTCCTTGTTTTGCTTACCAAATCCACGAGGGACATCCTCAGGTAAAAAATCAGCCATAATATTTACTTTCGCTGGCATAAGCGCGTAGTAAAAAGGGATATTTTGTTTCTGTAATTCGGTACCTAGGCCATTAAGTGCATCGGCAGCGTGTTCAAGTACGGATAACGGTGCTTGTCCCAGTGGCTTTTTGATCATGGTATTTTCTGGTGATACATACGTGCCTTTAACAAAGGTTTTGTTTTGCATCAGTTCTGATTTCACGTACATCGCCATCCATCTATCTCTACCAGGAAACTGGTCTGTTACGTAACTCTCAACCTGTTTGAAATAGTTACCTGTCTTCAGTCCCTCAATACTCACTTCTGGAACTTGTGCCAGTGAACGATTTTCCCACCAAGATAGAGGACGATCAGGTATGAGGAAGGTGGCTATTCCTAAACCAAAAATGATGAGTAAAAATCCAACAATTAAAACCGTATGTGATCGTGTCATCACTATTCTCCCTTTCGTCATTAAAACCGGAAGTATATAAAAGGATTATAGGTGGAATTGACTAAATACATGGTAGATATTAATAAAAGTAATAATAGAGGTGTCTTCATCCACATTGGCAGACGTAAGCGATCATAGAGTGGTGCACAGAATATCGCGCCAATTAATAGAAGCCATCCATGATTGTAAAAGAGCAATCTGGCTGTGGAGTCGATCAAAGTGGCTGAAAGACCAAACATCGTTCCTAAATAGTCTATGGAATGGCCGAAATTATCAGCTCTAAAGAATACCCAGCCAATCATAACAGCAAGTAGCACAAACAAATGTTGAAGTGGTCGCCATATTCTATTTGCCATCCATTTTTCTAAGCCAGCCTTCTCCAGTGATAGGAGGACTCCATAATAAAATCCCCAGGCCATAAAGGTCCAACTGACTCCGTGCCAAAATCCTGTCAGCGTCCAGACGACCAATAAGTTGCGATATGCTTTCCATGGTGATACACGATTGCCACCCAAAGGAATATATACGTAATCACGGAACCAGCTACCCAACGAAATGTGCCAGCGACGCCAAAATTCACTTATCGAACGAGAAATATACGGAAAATGGAAGTTCTCTTCGAATTCAAAGCCGAACATTTTTGCTAACCCGATCGCCATATCGCTGTACCCCGAAAAATCAAAATAGATTTGCATGGTGTACGTAGCGATCCCGATCCAGGCGGTTGCAGTTGATAAATCGCCACCAGAAAGGGCAAATACATCATCTGCAATGGAACCAAGTGGGTTTGCCAGAAGTACTTTTTTGGCTAAGCCGAGTAAAAAACATTCAATCCCGTTTGCGAATTTTTCCTGCGTGTGTATACGATACTTAAATTGCTCCGCAACGGAGTGGTAGCGAATAATAGGATAGATAAAGGCTAGATTACTGAAGACCACTAGTAGCTTCTCCTCTCCCCAAACACTTTAGCGTAAGCAACTGAAAGTAGTTGGTCAGTAATTTTTCGAATATAAAATCGAAAAATATTGAATATTTGTAATTTTATCCTATTATAAAAGGGATAAATACATTTGAGGAGGATTAATCATGAAAAGACGCCATACCCCTTCTTTTACTTTTTTAGCATGGATCAGTTTTGCCTTAGCATGCATAGCTATGTTTGTTGGGATTTATACATTAGATCAACCACTTAGTGTAAAAGGTTATTATGCAGTCACAGCAGCATTTTTGATTATGAGCAGCTTCGTTTTGCAAAAAGTTTTCAGGGATAATCATGAGGACGATGAGCGTGCGGAGCGTCTTCAAGAACGTTTCAGAGAAGAATAGGAGAACAAATGAAACCAAAGTCGGATGTAGAGACAGACTGTGGTTTCATAATAATAAAATCTAACATAAATGAAAGAAAGTTCTTATTGTAGACAATTACAGGATTTTCCTGTAGGATTCGAAAGAGAGCTTTTTTTGTTGTTTTTTAGAAAAGACTCCTTTCTTATAAAAATAAACGAAATATTGCAATAATTATCTTCGGGTTCTTCGTTGTCCTCTTGGCTTTACTCCCACTTGTTCTATATAGATAGAAACCCACATGTATCATCCATTTCAAAAACTACAAGACATCCTTTCAACTGAAATATGCAAAATTTGGAGGATTTACATGAATCGCAACCTACTATTATTATGGTGCGCTCATTCAACCTTTTTCTTTGGTTCATCTGTATACACACTTGTATTAACATTACTATCTCTTCAATATGGAGAAAGTGCAGTAGGTGCAGGAGCGATGTTATTTACATCGTTTATTCCATATCTATTTGTTGGTGTGATAGCTGGTGCGATTGTGGATCGAGTAAATAGAAAAAGACTCATGGTTATTTGTGAGTCTACACGAGTGCTATTAACGATATCCATCCCGATAGCACTTAGCTTGGATGCTCTTACAGTGCCACACATCTTATTAGTAAGTATTTTGATGACTTGTTTACGATCATTTTCCGCTCCAGCAACTCAATCTAGTGTTCCCCTCTTGATTGATGACAAAAAAAATCTGACCAAGGTTCACGCTTATATCGGATCTACTTCCAATCTGGGGCTCATGCTAGGTCCTTCCTTAGGAGGGGTGCTACTACTATTTGATATGCAAGTAGCAGAGCTATTGTATATTACGACTGCTTCGAATATGATTTCTTTGATACTCATTAGTTTTATCCGTTTTCCTTCCAATAACGTAGACTCTACTGAAACAAATGAATCGGTCGAAATGAAAAAAACTTCGATATGGCAAGATACTTGGAAGGGTCTTCATTTTATGACATTTGGCAATAAAGAAATAGCCATCATGATGATATTATATTCAACACAATTTCTGGTTGGTGGAGCAGTTGTACACTTGGGGATATCTAAATTGTTAGTAGAAGCAGACCTAGGCGGACAAAAGATGCTAGGATTTATCATGTCGACTGCATCGGGTACAGCCTTTCTGTCATCCCTTTGGCTAGCGCAGCAAAAAGTTTTACAGCCTGCCAAATGGGTGTTCACAGGATATGCATGCCGAGGAGTAGCAATTCTGCTGTTGGTGTTTGCAACAGAGATCTGGATGATAGGAATCGCTGCTGTCATAATGGGATTTGTAATCTCCATTACGGGAGTCCCACTCACTACAATTATCCAGCGAAAGACACCAAATCACATGCTTGGAAAAGTATCAGCGGTACGATCTAGCGTTGGATTCGTGTCAGATGCTAGCTCTTATCTCTTTGTAGGAGCATTGCTTACCAGTTTGTCGCTACAGCTTACATTTTTAGTGCTTTCCTTATATATTTTTGTCTCCGTTTTTTTCTTGTATATGCTATGGAAGAGAATGAGATTCGAAATAGGAGAGGCAGCACAGGACATATCAAAATGAGTGATAGTCAACTTCTGTTGCAAAGACAAAAACTGGCCACGAAGGAGCTACTACATGAACCCAATTTCCTATGAGCTACTTATACAGGAGCGAATGAACAGGCAGGGATTATTACAACCGTTGATGGATCAATCAGACGAAGCAGCATATCTTGCTTTGTTTAAACGATTACAGCCCGTCTCTCCTGTGCATAATACACGACCAGGTGATCCTCCTAGCCTTGTTCATCGAACAGCATTTCGAGATTATCAGATATCGAGTAAATTGCGTGAGAAGCATCTTTTTGTAAAAGGAAGGTTCTTAGGAGGAAGAGTTGGTTACGTACTTCAAGAAGATTTACACAGGTACGCAACGGTTTTCCGTAAACCTATTACCAAGCCAAAAGGCGTCCATCATGAAATCATGTCGCTCATCAAGCAATCAGGAGGCATCTCCAAGGAACAGTTAAAAGAGGAGCTTCCCTATCCCAAAGCGGCTATCTCAAAAGAACTAAAAACATTGCAGGAAGCTTTTATCTTGTACGAAGAACAGACGGATACAGACTGGGACACAGGATTGTTTGATTTTGCCACGGAGTTTTTTGAATTACCAACTAATCCGGCTGAGGAGCAACAAGCAATTTCTCAAGTTTTGCTGAGTTTTTTGTCAGCGATGGTTGCGGCTACTCTTACGCAAATAAAGGATTGGTCACAGCTAAAAACCAAGACACTTCAAACGGTCCTGGATCAATTGGTGGACGTGGGACAAATTCATGTGATAGATATACCACGACATGGAACACACTATATTCGAACAGACGAACCTGCCACATTTCCCATGGATGGTGAAGGCTCAGTACGCTCCGTTTTCATGCTGGATTTGTCCGATTATCTTGTTCGGGCACACATGTCTGAGTTGAAGGAAAGGTACAAAGAACATGAGGTGTTACAGTACCTTTTGATTGATGGAGAAATAAAAGGAGCTGTGCTAGGGCACTGGCGTATTGGTCCTTATGACGTTGACGATGTCTTGGTTGAACTGGATGAATCTGAGAAGCAGGCAAGGAAAAATGAAATCCTGGAAGCCATTCGAGTGACGTACCCACCAGAAGAAACGGCGATTATTAGGTATGATGGTGAAATGATATAATCGAACATAGACAAGCAAACAGTAGAGCCTGATAACCCCAAAAGGTTGGATTCAGGCTCTTTTTCATATTATTTTTTATGTAAGAAAAGTAGGTAATCAGGAAAACTTGCAATAATCAAATATCATACTCAGCTTCCCACAACATTTTCTTAAGGTGGACATTCATCTGACATACTTCACTAGTAGAGTGGTACTTGTTAGAAGCTTTCTTTGCAAAACTAACTATGAAGGAGTTTGATTCGAATGAATAAAAAAGCATTTAAATGGATAATTGGGGCGTTAGCAGTAGCAATCTTTGTACCAACTGTGGTTTTTATGCTAGCTCAGGAACATAAGAAGCTTGGTGTGAACGGCATTGACCAGCAGGAACCGCAAGAAATACAAATGGATGAAGCAACGAAGAAAGAGTTAGATGCAATGATGGAACAAATGGAGAATGGTACAATAACTCAGGAAGAACTCTTAGAGCAGCTTGGTGTGGAAGGCTTTGACATGGATAAGTAACAAAAGTAGAGCAACCTTTCATCAAAAACAAGGAAACTATTCACCTGAAGATAGACAAGCCAATCAGTAGGAATTAATGCAGATTATCAACAAATACAATCCCGATCTAGCCAACGATTAATGAATACATAGGAAGGATTTTTCGGTACCTCACGGAGAAGCATACAAACAAGGGTAACGAATATAGGTGTCTGTGAGAGATTTTCTTTTACTGATTTTGCTACCAAGTGCGGTTTTTTAGATATACGAAAAAAGCGTTTGCTCATCCCAGTTACTGTAGGTCAGGAAGTAACTTCGATCGGATTGTGTCTGCTTTCACGATGAATATCAGTACGTATACCTGTAAAACCTTTACTGAGAATGCTGGCGAAATAGTGAAACAAGTGGTTCATGGCTGTTTTTTAGAAGTTAAGAGGTAATTTCTAATCTCGTAAGATATTGCTCAATTTTCTTGGTGTGCTACCTTATTAAACGTATGAGACATGCTGGATTCTTCTTTGTATAGAAGTGGTTGGTGATACTTCTATTTTTACACAGAGAGAAGATAGCTGTCTCTTTTTTATGTTCAATAGTAAGTGAATATTTTACAAAAGTGAGTATCAAAACGATACCTTTTCAATAGAAAAATGTCCTTTCTATTATCGAAGTTGTCCTTGTATTTCTACAAAACAAAACATACGAAAGAGCTCATTGAATTGTCAACTATTAGAGAGGGCTATTATGTAATAAACATCCTCAGCTTTCCCACAACTTTTCCTTAAGGTGGACATTCAGCTGACATACGACCCTAGTAAATTTGTACTTGTAAGAAGTACTCTTGCAAAACCTACTATGAAGGAGTTTGATTCGAATGAATAAGAAAGCATCGAAATGGATGATTGGAGCGTTAGCACTAGCAGTCTTTGCACCAACTGGGGCTTTTGCGGCAACGAATACAAATGTAGATGAAACAAAGGTAGAGAAAAGCTTTCATCAAGAACACGTATACTTTTCACTTGAGGATAGACAAGCCAATCAAGAGGAATTAATGAAGATTATCAATAAATACAATCCCGATCTAGCTGACGATTTCCAGAAGCTATTTGACTACGAACAAGGAAAAGTAGAAGTGGATGAAGCAACGAAGAAAAAGCTAGATGAAATTCGTGAACAAGTGAAGAATGGTACGTTAACTGTGGAACAAGCCAATGAGAAGCTTGGTGTAAAAGGCTTTGACCTAGGCAAGGTGGAACAAGGGAAAGTAGAAGTGGATGAAGCAACGAAGAAAGAGTTAGATGAAATTCGTGAACAAGTGAAGAATGGTACGTTAACTGTGGAACAAGCCAATGAGAAGCTTGGTGTAAAAGGCTTTGACCTAGGCAAGGTGGAACAAGGGAAAGTAGAAGTGGATGAAGCAACGAAGAAAGAGTTAGATGAAATTCGTGGACAAGTGAAGAATGGTACGTTAACTGTGGAACAAGCCAATGAGAAGCTTGGTGTAAAAGGCTTTGACCTAGGCAAGGTGGAACAAGGGACAGTAGAAGTGGATGAAGCACCGAAGAAAGAGTTAGATGAAATTCGTGGACAAGTGAAGAATGGTACGTTAACTGTGGAACAAGCCAATGAGAAGCTTGGTGTGAAAGGCTTTGATAAAGGCAATATGGTATATGGGAAAGTAGAAGTGGATGAAGCAACGAAGAAAGAGTTAGATGAAATTCGTGAACAAGTGAAGAATGGTACGTTAACTGTGGAACAAGCCAATGAGAAGCTTGGTGTGAAAGGCTTTGATAAAGGCAATATGGTATATGGGAAAGTAGAAGTGGATGAAGCAACGAAGAAAAAACTAGATGAAATTCGTGAACAAGTAAAAGCTGGAACATTGACGAAGGAACAAGAAAAAGAAGAAATGGAAAAACTGGGCTTCAAGCACACTGTTCGTGACGGCAAAGAGAATATCATGGAACAGATTAAAGTTGCAGCTGATGCGGATGATGCTGATACAGTGAACAAGCTGCTACAAGAGTGGTTAGAGAAAATGCAGAACAAGAAACAGCCTGAAGCAAAGGCTGAGTAATTGAAACGTGTAAGTAGTACCCACCCACTCTCTATATAAATGTGAGATGTCATAAGGTATGGCTTTCCCTGATAACGGGAGGGCCATGCCTGCGTTTAGTTTACTTGACTTGACGTTAACTACCAAAACATACCCTCTTTTCCTTTCGGCATGTTTTTCGTATGCTTTTGGTAGAGCCCTCACGTTATTCAGTTGGAAGGAAGCAGATTATGCAAACAATAATAATAGTAGAAGATGAAGGGCCGATTTCTCGGGTTCTACAAGTCTATCTGGAAAAGGCGGGATATCAGGTGGAGCTTGCCTTTAACGGTGAAGAAGCCATTACTACTTTCGATCGTGTGACACCTTCTCTGGTCTTATTGGACGTCATGCTACCAGGGCAGAGCGGTTGGAAGGTACTGGAGTATATACGTACCAAAAGTAGTTGTCCCGTCATCATGTTAACAGCGTTAGGACAACTGGAGCAGAAGGTAAATGGGTTAAATCAAGGTGCTGATGATTACATTACCAAGCCCTTCATTGGTGAGGAAGTCGTGGCACGTGTCAATGCTGTCATGCGACGCTCTTTGCTGGTCATGGGTGATTATCAGGCACGGATTTTTGGTAGTTTAAAAGTAGATTACCAGGCTCATTCTGTTATGTTGCACGGCATTGAACTTACTTTCACACCACGTGATCTTTCCCTTTTTTTATTTCTCGCACAGTATCCCAATCAGACCTTTACAAGAGAGCAGTTAATCGAACACGTTTGGGGTATGGATTACGAGGGCAGTGATCGTGCTGTTGATCTAGCGGTGAAACGAATCAGGAGAACCTTGCAAAACTGGCCAACCGACGAAGGAGAAATTCGTACATTACGGGGATTGGGGTATCAGTTCTGTGTCAATGAAAAATAAAAAGCGGAAGTCACTATTAACCTATTGGACAACTCGTTATGTACTCACGATCTGTGTTGGTCTTGTCGTCATTGGTCTTTTCTCTAGCATGTGGATAGGCTACAATGAAACACAAAAACGACTCGACGTCATGAAATACATGGCTATGGACATTTCTGAGCAAATTATGACAACGGAAGGGACACTTGTGATACCCTCTTCCTTGCCACGTATATTAGATAATCGTCAACGCTTCATGAAAGAATTTAGGCCCATGGTGCTAATTTTAAATAAACAGAAGCGTACCCTCCTTAGCACATCCCAAGCAGGTCGTTTTCTTGATGAGTTTCCCTCGGACCTCTCCCTTGATTGGGAGAAAAATCAATCTGTGCAAGAAATACAGATGCGTTCAGGAGAAAATAACCTCTTTCTCACCCAGAAGTTAGAGAGAAATGGCCAAACGCTGGGCTGGATCCTTATCTCTTCCCCGAAAAAACAGATGGATCATAGTGTAGAGGCAATGCAACAATTAAGTATTATGCTAACAGGTCTTGGAGTGCTAGGTTGGATTGTCATTTATTATTTGACGAAAAAATTATCGGAACCCGTGAAGGATGTTGCAGATGCGGCAAAACAGATTGTAACGGGACACTATGATATCGAGCTGAAAAAGGATATCAAAGAAAAGGAAATCTACGAACTTATTCACTCGTTCAAAGATATGGCGGATCGGCTTCGTCAGTTAGAAATGATGCGAACAGAGCTGCTCGCGGGAGTTACCCATGAGCTTAAAACGCCAGTAACTTCCATCAGTGGACTGCTCCAAGCGGTCAAGGATGAGGTAGTAACAGGGGAGGAAGCCAAAGAGTTTCTGGAGGTTTGTTCAAAAGAGACTTTTCGTTTGCAAAAAATGGTCGAAGATTTATTGGATTTCAATTCTTTTGCGGTGGGAGATATTAATGTTTCCAAACAACCACAGAACTTGAATCATCTCGTCCAAGAGATTACGCATCAGTGGTTGATTGGACAAGAGGAGAATACGCTTTCCTTACAGACGTATATTCCAGAACAAGACGTATGGATTGATACAGACCCGCTACGTATTCAGCAAATTTTATACAACCTATTAAATAATGCTAAACAAGCGACAGGACCAAATGGAATCATTCAAGTATCGCTATTACATCAAGAGGGAGTTCTTGGAATTAATGTACAAGATAATGGCATTGGTATTCCAGAAACAGAGAAGGCAAATATATTTGAACGGTTTTATCGCGGGGAAGAGAAGAAGCATAAGGTAAGGGGCCTCGGACTAGGGTTACCTTTTAGCAAAATGATGGCAAAGGCACTTGGTGGCGATCTTCAATTGACCGAGAGTAGTAGAGAGAAAACCATTTTTACACTGTCACTAAAAAAGTGAGTGGATATAAAACCATTATCCACAGACGCACGATCTATATGAAATGTCCACAAATACCAAGTGAAAAGGTATTTGTGGACATTTCTTTTTTATACGAACAGTAGCAGGGATTTCCTTTCTTTCCCTCCAGTTTCCCATTGAACAGACATCTAGTTGACATACAGCGGCCTTATAGTTAGTTTACGAAGGTTGTCTATAGAAAATATGAGTCTTTTGGGGGATATCTTAATGATTGAAAGTAAAACAAATAAACCATTGCTTAGGGGAAAGGGCAAGAGAAAGAAAAGTATCATCATGGTTACATTAGCGGGAGCCTTGCTGTGTGGGACGGGTATTTATGCCTATAGTGAGTTCGTCTCGCCTTCTCGTGAAACTTCGATTATGCAGACAATTCCCGTCCAGAGAGGGGATATTTCTGAGGTTGTTGCTGCTTCTGGTACGGTGCAGGCCGCTCAACAAATGACTTTAAACTTTCCGAGTGGTGATGATGTCATTTCGGCAATACACGTAAAAGTAGGCGATTCTGTAAAAGCAGGACAGGTACTCGCTACTATGGATCAGACCGCTACTTTGATGCAAGTAAAGATTGCAGAAGCCAACCTGTTATCAGCCAAGGCAAGCCTAGCGGAAAAAATGCAAACAAAAGATGAGAATGAAATTCTCGTATTACAATCTAATGTGACGAAAGCAAAAGCATCATTGGAATCTGCTATGAAAAGCTATGACAATCAAAAGGCGTTACTCCAACAAGAGAAGGCAAGTAGTAATTTGCAAGAGGCCAAAAAAAATCTGGAAACGCAAAAGAGACTATATGAAGCGGGAGCTATCTCGAAAAGTGAATTAGATCAGGCTCAAAATAGTCTCAATCAGGCGGGGGCAGAATATCAAACTGCTAGTATGCAATACAGTCAGACAAAGGATCAGAGCCACAATAGTGTAGTTCAGGCGCAAGCTGCTTACGATTCTGCGGTAGCACAGTTGAATCAAGCGAAAGCTCCGGCACAAGAGTCTTCTGTACAAGCAGCGAAAGCATCAGTTACTCAAGCTGAAGTACAACTAAAACAACAACAGCTTCATTTAGAAAAGTTAACGATAAAAGCGCCAATGGATGGTGTAGTTTTGCAGGTGAATGGGAATGTAGGTAAAACGGCAACGTCCCCCTTTTTGGTTATGGATAACTCGAATGCCGAACAATTGGGAGTGATGGTTCAGATCAGTCAGCGTGATATTAGTAAAATCAAGCAAGGCATGGAAGCCACTTTTACCATCGGGACCTACAACGGTAGAAAATTCCAGGGGAAAGTGGAAACGATATACCCAGAAGGGAATACAGAATCAGGTGTGACGACCTACAAAGTACTCCTTACTGTCGGAAATAAAGAAGGTTTGTTAAAACCAGGCATGACGCTCCAAACAACAATTCATGTAGGGACACAAAAGAATGTGCTCTATGTCCCAACGGCTGCTTTGCGAGAACAAGGTGGGAAAACAGGCGTTTTAGTGAAAGTAGAAGATGGTGCTACTACGGATAAAGACGTGAAGGCAACAACAGATTCAAAAAGCAAATCGAGTGACAGAGGACAAAATGCTTCAGGTTATCAATTTAGGGAAGTAACGACTGGACTGGTTAGCTCAAAAGGAGTCGAAATTACTTCTGGACTCGAAGAAGGGGATCAGATCCTATTATCCATGCAGGCACCTGACTCCTCCAATAATCGTCAAATGGGTCAAGGCACAGGTATTGGTGGTATGCCCGTAATGGGAGGAGGAATGCCAAGTGGAAATAGTTCAAGAAGTAGATAACGTTAGAGCAGTTATTCGCATTACTGATGTTAAAAAGACATATGTCATTGGAGATCAAGAGATACATGCCCTACGTGGAGTAAATCTTATGATTGAAGAAGGGGATTTTGTAGCCATAATGGGTCCATCTGGTTCAGGTAAATCTACCATGATGAACGTTATTGGTTGTTTGGATCAACCCTCAAGCGGAGCCTTTTATCTAGATGACTATCCTGTTTCAGAGGCGGAAGATGAAGATTTGGCCAAAATTAGGAATCAAAAAATTGGTTTTGTTTTCCAAAGTTTTAACCTACTTCCGCGTACACCAGCAGTAGAAAATGTGGAACTACCACTTTTATATGCAGGTGTAAATGCCAAGGAAAGACGAAAGAGAGCTATTGATTCCCTAAATAGTGTGGGGCTTGGCAATCGGTTATACAACAAACCGAATGAGTTATCAGGGGGGCAACAGCAACGTGTTTCCATTGCCCGTGCTTTGGTTAATCATCCCGTGATTATTTTGGCAGATGAACCTACAGGGGCTCTTGATACTAAGACCAGTCAAGAGATTATGGGGATATTTCAGCGATTAAATGATGAAGGAAAAACCGTTATTTTGGTGACGCATGAACCAGATATCGCTGAATATGCTAAGCGAGTCATCCATTTCCGTGACGGTCAGGTAATCGCAAATGATGTAATCCAAGAGCGAAGAATAGCGAAATTCGAGGAAGTGGTAGTATGAATTTTTTGGAAGCCATGCGAGTATCACTACGAAGTGTAACAGCTAATAAATTGAGGTCTTTTTTAACCATGTTAGGAATCATAATTGGTGTATCTGCTGTGATTACGATGGTAGCAATAGGGGAAGGGGCTAAAGCCAGTGTAGCTAATCAAATTAATGGTCTGGGAAGTAATCTGCTGATTGTTAATTCAGGGCAAGCAAAGCAAGGTGGCAATAGCTTGGGTGCAGGTTCGCCCTTATTCACTTTTGAGGATACTAAAGCCCTGCAACAAAAGGACTCGATAGCAGGTGTTACACCTACCGTTAGTACGCGAGCGCAGTTGGTGTATCAGAATGACAACTATACATCCAACTTGGAAGGCACGACAGAATCTTTTCCAGAAGTACGTAACGCTAGCATACAAGAGGGAAGATTTTTTACTAACTTTGAGGTCAATGAGCTGGCAAATGTGGTGGTGATCGGTCCAGAGGTTGTCACTAACCTCTTTGCCAGCTCCAATGAAAGTCCGGTTGGCAAAACAATTGAAATTAACCGGATTCCATTTACAGTAATTGGTGTTTTGAAAAGTCAGGGTAGCTCAGGCATGACTAATAATGATGATAGGCTAATCGTTCCGATTACAACGGCGATGGAGCGTCTAGGACAAAGTAGCCTACGCACGATCTATGTGTCAGCCATTTCACCAGATGAGATGCTTCAGGCTCAGTTTGATATCCAACAAACCTTGCGAGCGCAACATAAGCTAATGCCTAGCCAAGAGAATGATTTTACCATAAGTTCTCAATCAGATATTTTAGAAACGGCACAAAACGTGACCAGTGTCATGACCACACTGTTATCAGGAATTGCAGCTATTTCTCTAGTGGTGGGTGGTATCGGTATTATGAACATCATGCTGGTCTCGGTAACAGAGCGTACTCGTGAGATCGGAATTCGTAAAGCAATTGGAGCTGCCAGAGGAGCGATTTTGCAGCAATTTTTGATTGAGTCAATTACCCTGAGTCTGTTAGGTGGGCTGATCGGGATTCTACTGGGAGTGGGAGCAGCTTGGCTCGTAAACAAGCTTGGTGGAGTGGATATTGCGATTACAATGACTCCTATGCTGTATGCTTTCTTGTCATCTTTAATTGTGGGTGTAGCATTTGGAGTATATCCGGCTAAAAAGGCTGCGGAGATGAAGCCAATTGATGCATTGAGATATGAGTAGAGAGCACTTGTGATCTACTAAAGGGCTATTGAAAGTAGGAGAGTTTATTCCTTTAAAGCAAATCATTAGTCAGTCCAGTCAAATGACAAAGAGCCTGTAATCCCGATTCATTTGGTTGCAGGCTCTTTGTCGCTTTTTTCCTACAAGATAAATTGATTCTAGAGCTGTAAATCTCGAAAAGGCTTCATCTTTTTCCAAACCGTGGTACGGCTGATTCCGAGAATCTCGCATATCATGTTCTTATTGCCGTTATACCGGGAGTGTAGCTCCTCAATGATTTGGCGCTCCATGTCTTCTAATGTGCCGATTGTAAGATTCAGCTTGTTTTCGTCATGCTCATGATTTGTCCTCGTGTAGGTCGTATCAAGGAGAGAATGCCCTGTGCCAGTCCCCATTTGATCAGAGAGAACCAGCTTCAATTCCTCAGGGGTAGAGACATGATCTATAGCAATGATACGTTCCATCGTATTTTCTAATTCTCTGATATTACCGGGCCAATCATAGGCTAGAAGCATTTTGCTGATTGTATCATGCAATCGAATGTTATCCATTTTATATTTTGATAGGAAAAAGTGAGCTAGCGGCAAGATATCCTCTTTTCGGTCACGTAAGGGTGGAAGGGTTATCTGCAAGATATTTAAGCGATAGTACAGGTCTGACCGAAAAAGATTAGACTCAATAGATTCACGGAGGTTCCGATTCGATGCTGCGATAATTCGTACATCAATTGGAATGATACGTTCACCACCAACTCGCATGACTTCCTTCTCTTGTAGAACCCGTAGCAGTCGCGATTGTAAGGCAACAGGCAGTTCTCCTATCTCGTCCAAAAATAGTGTTCCCTCATGGGCCATTTCGAACAAGCCGGGTTTACCACCTTTTTTTGCCCCGGTAAAAGCCCCTTCATCATACCCGAATAACTCTGATTCCAGTAAGTTTTCTGGCAGAGCTGCACAGTTTATAGCGATAAAAGGTCCGTTCCGGCGACTACTTTCATTGTGAATGCTTTGGGCGAATAACTCCTTGCCTGTACCACTCTCACCATGAAGTAAAATATTGCTTTCCGTAATACTGTAATGCTTTGCCATTCGAATGGTTATCTTGATCAAATCACTTTTATGAATAATGTCATCAAAGGTGTATTTGGCGTAAAAACGCCGGTGATATAATTCGCTTCGGACATGCGTGTTCATTTCGGTAACCTTGTTGATTTCCTGAAACGTAATGACCATGCTTTCATTGCCCTTATCAATGGGGATTCGGTTCGATACGTATTTCTGGTTGCCAAGAGTCACGACCATCTGTGTCATCTCGGTACCATCACCATATAGTTTTTTCATAAAAGGATTTTGTAGTTTTGCCAGATATTTTCCGATGACTTCTTTCGGTTCGGAACGCAGTGCTTTTGCAGCTAGATCGTTAAAAACCGTTATTTTTCCACTTGGATCAGTAGCGATTACACCATCAAAAGCATAGGAAATGATCGTTTCCAAATGGGCTTGCCTGAGTTTTTCCCGTTCAAACATGGAATATACTTCTTCTGCACGCTTTAATGCTTCGCTTATTGCATCCTCAGAGGAGTCAACAATAATGCAGGTAAGACCTAATTGAGAAGAGGATTTCGCAACACATTGAGCGGTTGCAACAATCGTTACGGATTTGTTTTGGAATGCAATTTTTTTCAGATGATCCAGGATATCTGCTTCATCTTGATACAGTTCGAGGGAAATGTTGATAGATAAGATTTGTTCAAAGAAAGGCAAGTTATATCGTCCAGTATTTTTTACATGATCAATAAAAACAATAGTAGAGGAGTGTTCTCTTGCTTCTAAAAAGGAGACCAAAAGATCAAAACTCGTAATAGTAACCTTCACCACAGGAACTTCCATTTTTTGTTGCAATAGTTCAGCAGTTGCTCCTCGTGCTATGAAAAGCTGGACATCATGTTCTTCTTTCATTTGTTTGGCTAAGAACAATCCTCGTTGCAATGCTCCTTCTTTAATAATTAAATCAGGATCAATAGAGGAATTGACTTGATGAACAAGCTTTGTAAAGGATTCTGATGGAGAAATGACACCGTATTTCATTAGTTCACCCACCTTAAACAAATTGAGAGCGCTTACATATAGATTAACAAAATGTTAGCAAAATAAATTGAAAAGTCAAATAAAAGAGAAAAATCAGGTCATCCATTAAAAATACGAACATCAGAATGTTTATGTTTTTAACATACCATGAGTTTCGCTGAGTGCATCTCATCAAAAAACCAAGAGAACTGGCTGTTTATCCTTGTTGGCACAGCTATTGCAAAACACTTTGGCATTAAGAGAAAGGAAGGAGCTCTTCCATTTTTCTTGATATGCAAATGGAACGGTTATCTATTCAAAAGAGGAGTGTTGTACAATGGCAAACCTGTCACCCGATGCAAAGATTCCTGTTTCGCCTCAACAAAACAAGAACGTAAAGCTTAGTCTCTCGGAAAGAACAGCAGATCTTTATAGTAAATACTTCCCTGACTCAATGATTTTTGCCCTACTTCTTACGTTAATCTCTATGGTTTTAGCTCTGTTGCTGACAGATAGTGGTCCTATGCAGGTTATTGATCACTGGTTTAAAGGCTTTCCTTGGATGTTTACGTTTGCTTTTCAATTAATCCTGACTTATGCTGCCGCCCTTGTAATTGTAGAGTCTCCGGCAGTAGGGAAGAGAATTGAAAAAATAGCTCGCCTTGTTAAAACTCCATCGGCTGCTTATGTATCGACTGCCCTTGTTGGGGGCTTCTCTTCCTTACTGGGATGGTATATCGGTCCAGTTGTGACAGCGACGTACGCAAGAGCAATTGGCAGGACGAATGATTCGGTAGATTATCGCTTGCTTACCGCGATTGCCTATTCTTCTTTTGTGGTTTGGGTTGGCGGATTATCAGGTACGATTCCATTGTTTGTCGCAACACAGGGACCATTAACTGATCTCTTGGGTGGATTGATTCCCCTTGATCAAACGATCTTTACCGTAATGAACATGGTAACAATGATAACGACTGTGTTTGTCATTGCAATCATCTTTTATTTCATCGGAAAGAATAAAAAAGTTGTTGTTCCCTATAAGGATCTTTTACTGGAGAAAGAGGAGGAAAGTAAACCTGCTTCTAGCCAACAAGCTGCAACAGGCACTAGTGAATGGCGGACGTTTGCAGATAAAATCAATCATTCTCGCCCGATTCTTTTTGTAGTTGGTCTGATTGGAGTAGTCTATTGTTTCTATTATTTCATCGCGAATGGATATAAAGGGCTTAACCTGAACACGATTGCCTTCTTGATTATGTTCCTTGGATTCATGATTAAAAATAATGCTCTGGAATATGCAAAGGCATTCGGAAAACACATGGCAGCGAGTACATCAATCGCCGTTCAATTTCCGTTGTATGGCGCTATTGCTTCCTTACTTACCGGAACAGGACTTGCGGAAGTCTTTTCTCAGTGGGTAGTTACCATTTCAACGACAGGTACATTCCCAATGCTAACGTTTTTGATGGAGGGACTCATTCACCTGTTTATTCCATCGGCAGGCTCATTATTTACTGCAACGGGACCAGCATTTATCCCAGCTGCTGTTGAATTAGGTGTAGATATCCCTCGTGCGGTTATGGCAATGAATCTGGGTGAGGCGTGGACTACGCTTATTCAACCATTCTGGGCCCTACTATTTATGCCAATCATGGCGGTAGGGACTAAGCTCTCGGTACGAGATTTCCTCGGCTACTGTCTGCCTATCTTAATCGTCGTGGGAATCATGTGGATTATTGGAGTCACGTTCTTACCGATGTAAGTTTTGATGTTCATTATTACAACGTGGATGTTACGTTTTTTAACAACTGAACCCACTAGGAAAAGAAGAATGTGATAAGTAGCAGGTTTAAGAGAATGGCATGCAACTTGCTAAAAGAAAGTAGTAGAAAGATCTTCTATGATTTTCAAATAAAAAAGATACTCAGGAGGAATTAACATGGATCATTTCTTACAACCATTACAGCCGGAAGAGACTAATTTTCAGAACATTATATATGAAAAAGCAAACGGGATCGCAACAATAACCTTGAATCGCCCGCAGGTCCATAATTGCTTGAATTTTCCAACTTTAAGAGAAATGTCGCGTGCATTCGAAATTGCTTCGTGGGATGACGAGGTAGGCGTGGTTGTGTTGACAGGGGCAGGAGAAAAAGCATTCTGTACCGGAGCCGATTTGAAAGAGCAACAAAACGATATTATTAACCGCCCGCATAATTACTACAAATGGATGGGTGCATTCATTGAAGCACACGAAAGATTGTTAAATATCGGGAAGCCAACGATTGCCAGATTAAATGGAATTGTAGTAGGTGGCGGTAACGAATTTAATATGAACTGCGATCTGGCTATCATGGCTGACCATGGATATATCCGTCAGGTAGGAAACTCACACGGCAGTGTAGCAGCTGGGGGGGCAACACAGTGGCTGCCAATCATGGTAGGTGACAGACGAGCTCGTGAAATTTTGTGGTTGAACGAAGAGATTAGTGCCGATAAAGCGTTGGAGTGGGGACTTGTAAATGAAGTCGTTCCATATAGCCAACTGGATGATGCAGTAAATCATATGGCTCAAAAACTATTGAACAAACTACCCGAATGCGTCCGCTATACTAAAGAACAAACGAATTTCTGGAAGAAGATGCCACTTGCTCTTACAGTTGGTCATGCAAAAGATTGGCTGACTGTTCATACGGGTTCCTATGAAACTTTTGAGTCGATGAAGGCTTTTAACGAAAAGCGTAAGCCAGATTACAAGATGCTGCGCGACAGACTGGCAAATGGGGAGTCTTACGATGACTTGTGGGGTTCTACTTCGGTCTCCTGCAATGAATGTGGAACAGCTGATTTACCAGAAAAATTTACTCATTGCGGTGTATGCGGCGTACCATTGAAAAAATAAATGAGCATAACATTGGCTTCGTTTTTGCCAAGGCAGGACGAAGCCTTTTTTATACAAATACGGGTAAGAAAGTAGCGGTGATGATGAAGTGATATCGACAAAAATTCCGTATTACTACCAATCAGTAGATTTTAATAAGTTAGTACTGGATTATGAACCACCCGTTGAATTCATGAACGGTGCAATGAAATGGAGCAGGGAAAAAATTGAACATGTGCAACTACAGAGACTGAAAGAAACGCTGGAGCAGGCATCTACCATCCCTTTTTATCAGCGATTGTGGAAAAAACATGACTTTGCTCTTTCCGATGTTCAGACTCTGGCTGATTTATCAAAAATTCCGATGTATACCATCGATGATATACGAGACAGCATTGAGCGCAAACCACCGTTTGGTGACTACCAAAGCTATCACTTTGAGGATGGACAGCACACGCCACTTCGCTTTTATACAAGTGGCGGCACAACGGGAGCGCCACGTCCAACCATTTACTCGGCATGGGATCGGGAAGTAGGTGCGATTCTTAGTGCACGAACATTTTATATGCATGGCATCAGACCAGGGGATGCTGTGCTTAATTCTTGGGCGTACTCCACGCATAATGCAGCATGGATCATGGATCACGGTTTATGGCATTGGCTTGGCTGCACACCCATTACCACTAGTACAGGGAACGTTACTCCAACAGAGAAGCAAATTGAATTTGCCAAAATTTTTGGGGCAACCTCCATCCTTGCTACCTCAGATTACCTGGTTCATATGGCGGAAGTGGCAAGGAAAATGGGGTACGATCCGAAACATGATTTACAGATCAAAACCCTCTCGGCGTTTGGGAACAAGCAGCCTGTGCAGGAAGCATGGGGTTGTCCAGTTTATGATTCCTATGCGTTCCATGAAGTTCAGTATGTAGCTTATGAATGTGAAGCAGAAGATGGGCTGCATATTTTTGAAGATGCTTTCCTTGTAGAAATCGTTGACTTCGAAACAGGAGAAGTCTTACCTCCAGGTCACCGTGGAAATATTGTGGTTACAGCTTTGTATAAAACAGGGACGCAGCAGATTCGTTATAACATCCAGGATATTTCTGGTTCTTACGAAATGAAGCAATGCAGTTGTGGTAGCTGGCATAAGAAAATCGACTACTTCCAGGGCAGAAGCGATACGATGGTGAAATTGCGTGGTATCAACATTTGGCCAGAAGCATTAGGTAAAATGATTTTGGAAGATAGACGGGTAAACGGGGAGTATTTCTGCTATGCAGAGCGTAAAACGCCCGAAGGAAAACCGGCACGAGATGAACTGACGATCATGGTAGAAGCAAAATCTGACAGCCTTGATTTTGGATTGCTCAAGCATGAATTGGAAGAATTGCTAAAGCGTAAAAACGGAGTGGCTGTTTCTGTTGAGATAGTAAAGGAGAACGAGCTACAAAACTTGACAGGGCATGGTGTTCGAGCGAAGCTGAAGCGATTTGAGGACAGACGGTAAAGGAGCGGATGGAAAATGAAAGCAATCGTTGTGGAGCAACATGGAGAGATAGATCAGCTCACCCTGCATCAGGATTACTCTGTTCCCAAGCTGGGCGCGAAAGACGCCCGCATATGCATCAAATATTGTGCTTTAAATCATCTTGACCTGTGGCTTCGCCGCGGTGGTACTGGGGATCGACTTACTTTGCCGCGAATTTCCGGGAGTGACATCGTCGGTATTGTAGAGGAAATCGGGGATGAGGTTAGGCATTTGAAAGTTGGGCAGTCTGTACTGATTTATCCAGGGTTCGGGTGTGGAAATTGTGAAGCATGTGCAACAGGGAAAGAAACCATGTGTCGGCAGTTTCAGATCATTGGTTATCACGTGGATGGTGGCTATGCAGATTTCGTAACGGTTCCCGCATCATGCGCCGTGCCCATTGAAGCGAACGACCTCTCTAGATGGGCAGCTGTTCCTGTTTCCTACATAACGGCGTGGAACGCTCTCGTAACCAAGGGTGGCTTGCACATCAACGATACAGTGGTTATCTGGGGGGCAGCAGGTGGAATAGGCTATGCTGCATTACAGATCGCGAGCGGGATTGGAGCGGAGGTAATCGCGATTGTAGGTTCCCCGGATAAGGCTGCATTTTTGCAAGAACAAGGCTTTACAGGGCATATCCTTACAAGAGATAAGAACCTGTCGGAAGAAATCCGTAAGCTGACCCAAAAGCGTGGAGCGACGATGGTTCTCGATCATGTTGGTGCCAAGACCTGGCAGCAGAGCATATCTTTCTTATCGAGAGGTGGCAGACTTATTACCTGCGGGGTTACAACAGGATATAAATCAGAAATTGATATTCGCCAGATTTTTGGCAAACAGATCAGCATCTATGGATCGTGGATGGGAGATCGATCAGATTTTCTCCAGGTTGTATCCTTTTTGCAAAAAAATCCGTCACATCTGCCGTATCTCTATCAGGAATTCGCACTAGAAGAAGCAAGAGAAGCTCAGGAATGTCTGGAAAAGGGAAATCATGTCGGGAAGATTGTTCTTAACATGGACAGATAGGCAAGACTGACGAAGCACCAGCTATTTCCGAGAAATAGTTGAAAAATAGTGTTACACAAGACAGAGATGGAGTGGAAACGAGGAGGCATAACATGAGTATACAAAATATTCTGGTAGTTGGTTCGGGCATTATGGGGCGGGGAATTGCTTATGCCAGTGCAGTAGCCGGGTTTACAACATACTTGTTCGACGTTTCGGAAGATGCACTCGCCCATGCGAGAAATGAAATCATCAAAATTCTGGATGAGGGTGTGAAACGGGGAAAGGTAGATTCGGAAACTTATCAAGAAACTATGAAACGGCTTCATCTGAGTTCCAATCTGCAAGAGGCTTCCCAACAGGTAGAACTGGTGATTGAAGCTGTTCCAGAGGAGATTGCTATTAAACGAAGTGTTTTCAAACAGGTGGATCAATTTGCTAAAGAGGACGTCATTTTAGCAACCAATACCTCTACCATGAGCCCGACTGAAATCGGATCATTTACTAAGAGACCAGACAAAGTAATTGCCATGCATTTTTTCAATCCAGTCCATAAAATGAAGCTGGTAGAAATCATACGCGGTCTGGAAACAAGTGATGAGACGGCGAAGGCTGTAAGGGAAATTGCCATCAAGATGAAGAAGGAAACCGTGATGATTAACGAGTTCCCAGGATTCGTAACCAGTCGGATAAGCAGTATGGTAGGAAATGAGGCATTTTACATGCTGATGGAAGGTGTGGGGACGCCCGAGGAGATCGATAAGGCGATTGAGCTTGGACTAAACTATCCGATGGGTCCATTTAAACTAGGTGATCTGGTTGGTCTGGATACAAGGCTCAAAAATCTGGAGTATCTGCATAAAACATTAGGAGAACGATTTCGCCCATGCCCTCTATTAGTCAAGTATGTAAAGGCAGGTCGTCTGGGCAAGAAAACAGGCAAAGGTGTATATGATTATACAGAAAGTAATGGGGGGAAGCTGACGGATGTTTGAGTATCTATTAATCGAGATAGAGAACTTCGTGGCGACCATCACAATAAATCGACCTGAACAACGAAACGCGATGAATCCAGAAAGCTGGGCGGAGCTTCATAAAGCAATTCGCCAATTAAATGAAGATGAAAATGTGCGTGTCATTATTATTACAGGAGCAGGAGACAAGGCTTTTGTCGCTGGGGCAGATATCAAGTGGCTTCATGACAGAAAACCTCTTGATATTTACGGTTTGTCAGTCCAGGATGTTCTAATGGAAATCTTCCGTTCCTATAAACCAGTTATTGCAGCAATTAACGGATATGCGCTGGGCGGAGGCTGTGAATTGGTACTTGCCTGTGACATTCGTATCGCCAGTGATCAGGCAAAGTTTGGCCAGCCTGAAATAAAATTAGGCATTCTTCCTGCTGGTGGCGGAACACAACAATTAACAAAGAGTGTAGGTCTGGTAAAAGCAAAGGAAATGATTTTAACAGGCTCATTAATAGATGCCAAAGAAGCGTATGAATATGGTTTGATCAATCATGTGGTAGCCCATGATCAAGTAATGAATAAGGCCAGAGAGATTGCAGAAACAATCGCTCATAATCCTCCAGTTGCGGTACGACTCGCCAAAATTGCCCTGAATGAAAGTGCGACAGCAGATTTTTCATCCGGATTAGCTTTGGAAAAAGCATTACAAGCGGTTCTATTTGGAACAAAAGACAAGCATGAAGGAACAAAAGCCTTTTTAGAAAAAAGAACGCCGGAATATGTGGGGGAATAACGATGACCAGGGGAAATCAGGTAGTGATCGTAGATGCAGTTAGAACCCCAATCGGTAAGTATAATGGGGCGCTAAAGGACATTCGACCAGATGATCTGGGTGCTATCGCAATTAAGGCATTGCTCGAACGCAATCCTTATATTCAAACAGAAGAAATTGAGGAAGTGATTCTGGGTAATGCCAATCAAGCTGGGGAAGATAATCGCAATGTAGCCAGAATGTCAGCTTTGTTAGCCGGGCTACCCGTTTCTGTTGGTGGAGTCACGGTTAATCGCCTGTGTGGATCAGGACTAGATGCCATTAATCAGGCTTTTCGAGCCCTTACGATAGGTGAGGGAGACATCATGATTGCTGGGGGCACCGAAAGCATGACACGCGCCCCTTTTGTTATGGCTAAACCAGAAAATCAAAATCCGCGAGGGAATATCACCATGTATGACACCACGATTGGTTGGAGATTCACGAACCCTTCCCTTCATCACATGTATGGTTCACTTAGTATGCCCGAGACAGCACAATGCGTCGCTGAAAGATTCTCAATCTCTCGAGAGGACCAGGACCAATTTGCCTACGAAAGCCAGATGAAAACGGCTAGAGCGATTGAATCTGAAGTTTTTTATGATGAGATTGTTCCCATTCTTGTTCAAAATAATCGGGGAGAAGGCTACTTATTTACGAGAGATGAGCATGCACGTCCAGATACAACGCTTGAAAAGCTGTCTTCACTCAAATCAATTGTAAAAGATGGCACAATAACTGCGGGTAATGCCTCAGGGATAAACGATGGTGCATCTGTTCTTTTGATGATGACGGAGGATAAAGCGAACGAGTTAGGTGTAAAACCATTGGTAAGGGTGCTAGCTTCGGCGGTACACGGAGTAGAACCTGACATTATGGGATATGGTCCTGTATTTGCAAGCAAAAAAGCGCTGGAACGTGCGGGACTATCCGTAGAGCAACTGGATTTAATAGAGCTAAACGAAGCTTTTGCTGCGCAGGCATTAGCATGTTTAAGAGATCTGGGGCTTGATCCACAAAAGGTGAATGTAAATGGTGGAGCAATCGCCTTGGGGCATCCGCTTGGAGCCAGCGGAGCTAGGATCATGACTACCTTGATCCATGAGATGAAACGCAGAAAGAGTAAATATGGACTTGCCACCATGTGTATAGGCGTGGGACAAGGGATTGCTACAGTTGTGGAGCGAGTGGAAGATTAGGTACTAGATACTGATACGAAGACATTTTAGAATGCCGATACGATGAAAAAAGCTTGATTCTCTTCATGATTATAAAGAGAACAAGCTTTTTTGTTTTGTCGGTATGATGTTGATTCTTCTAGTGATTTTTCATTTGATCTGTCTCAGTAGCAGACTCCGTATACAGTCCAGACTGAGTTTTAAACCAATTAAACAGGTGTGTTGCAATAACCTTCAGCACCGCATAACCAGGAATTGCGAGGATAATACCAACCACCCCGAATAAATTCCCTGCGGTTAAGATGACGAAAATAATGGTTATTGGGTGAATCCGTAATGATTTTCCCATGATTTGTGGTGAGATAAACTTACCTTCAATAAATTGAACCACTGTCCAAACTACGATCATTTTTACCAGCATAATTGGTGATGTTACCATCGCTATGATCAAGGCAGGGGTTATCGCAATAGCTGGACCTAAATAAGGAACGATGCTGGTTAGGGACGCAATGATGGCTAGCACGATAGAGTATTCTAGTCCAATGATTAAATATCCGATATAAAGCAAAAGTCCAATGATGAAGCTGACAACGATTTGTCCACGGATATAGGAGCTGATTTGTCCATTCATCTCAGATAACACATTAGCTGAGCGACCTCTTAGATCAGTTGGAACAAAATTGACGATGTATTGAGGTAGCTTTTTTCCGTCCTTTAACAGATAAAATAATATGAATGGCACAATTACAAGTGCGAGGATGACATTGGTTACCGCACCAACAAACGTACCAATTCCTCTAAACGTATTATTGGCGATTTCAGAAGCTTTCGCAGCCAAATCGTTTATGATATCTGTCATATTGAAATTAAGACTATGTTGTACCTGCAAAAAGAGATCACTGCCCACCCATTTTTCAATAATGGCTTGCACTTTTGAAATGTAGCCTGGCATATTGTCCATTAAACTAATAATTTGATCTTTAACAACTGGAATGATAGCCACTACCAAAATGGTGATGAGACCAATAATAACTAGATAGAGCAAGAGAATGGCATATAATCTCTTGATTTTTCTTTTTTCTAAAAAATCCACGATTGGATTGAGCAGATAGTAAGCAACACCTGCTAATAAAAGCGGTAATGATACGGTTGCTAACAAGACCGTGAAAGGATTGAAAATATAGGATATATGATTAAATACATAAATATTTAACCCAACCAATAACAGAATTAGTAACAGTGTTACTAGTCGTTGGTTCAGGAAAAAACGAACTAATTTACTACTGAAGTATTTATTTTTTTCATCCAATACGCTCTTCACCCTCGTCTAAAATTTAGCCTCGAATCTTACTGCAATAATAATATCATATTTCATTGTAGGTAACTCATCGCAAAGTGAGGAAAATCTCTCCTCTTCATTTTTTATTTCTTCTGGGCAAACTCACGGACCATGTCCCACTTCTGACGCTTGTCTTCCATGGTTTTCATATATTTACTAGGCGTTGGACTAGTAGAAGGTAGAAGGATATACTCACGATCCGTATCAAAGCCGACATGTTTTTTGTAGGTTTGATAGGCCTTCGTTCCGTTAAAAAAGACGGTTTTAATCTGTGGATATGTAAGATAGAGACTAGTAAAATCATTCATTTCCTCCGAGGTGATATCTGAGTCCAGGCTGCCAGGCCGATGGCAGCTTTTTATCACATCCCATAAAGCTATCCCCTTATCTAAAGCAAAAGAAAGCCTATCTTCATAGTGATCTGCAAGCGGAGCTCCATACATGGAGAATATGAGCGGCCAGAAGTGATTGCGCGGATTAGCATAATATTGATGCTTCTCTAGTGAAGCAACACCAGGCATGCTACCTAGAATCAGAATCGTACAGGAATCCCAAATAACGGGTGGAAATGATTGAACGCTCGACATAACCAGACTCCTTTTCAAGTAATCCGTTTTTTGGTCATTGTAACAAAATATTTCATAATAATGAACTTTCGGATAGAATGAGTAAATAAGTAGACAAAAAAGCAATGTTGAGAGCAGTATCATTCAACATGTTTTTGGAACAATTACTTAGTAGTACGAGTAGAGAAAATTGTAAATAAGTAAAAGGAGAAATTATGTTATGAAACAACAACTAGGGAACGAGGTATCCATACCAAAAACAATGAGATCAGGAAACGGGCGGTATCCCCTATTAGGACTCCTACTAGCTAACATTATTTTCGGATCAGTCGGATATTTTGGTATTTTGACAGAACTTCCTTCGTTAGAGCTAACGTTTATGCGATGCGTAGGGGGTTCCATTTTTCTGGGCATGATCTGGTATTTCTCGGGTCAATGGAAGAGGGAGACCTGGAATAAAGGTGAGCTATGGCGTGTACTTGTAGGGGGACTATTTCTCACGGGTAATTGGATCTGTCTGTTTATCGCAATCCAACAAATGCCGTTAACCAGTGCAACTACCATCTATCATTTGGCTCCTGTACTTGTCCTGGTATTTGGAAGCTTTCTTTATCGCGAAAAGCTGCAACCACTTGTTTTCTTAGCGTTAGTGATTTGCTTGATTGGGACTGGTTTTGTGAGTGGTGTAGGAAGCAGTTTGTTTAGCAGTCAACTATTTTCAGGTGGCGTTATCTGGGCTCTATTAGCGGCTATCATGTATGCTTGTCTTACGCTAATCGGAAAAGGGATAAAGCACCTCAGTCCGTTTGCAGTCTCTTTTATCCAGGCATTACTGGGTGTAGTCGTCCTGTTTCCTTTCATAGAGACCAATGTGTTTACAGAGCTTTCTACTAGCAATTGGGTTGCAGTAGGTATTATGGGCTTTATCCATACTGGAATCGTCTATATATTATTCTACTCGAGTGTAAGACATTTGCCTTCACGTGTTATTTCTGCCTTAATCTTTGTTAATCCTGCTGTAGCGATTTTACTAGATATCATGCTTCTTGGATTCCGTCCATCTTTCGCTCAGATCGGGGGAGTGGCACTCATCTTTACTGGTATGGCGTTAAGCATTATTGTACCACTAAAAAATAGTAAAAAAGCATCCGTATAATATAGCACAAAGATGGTTCATTAATTAAATTGGCGAACTTAACAGAAAATAAATAATATTTCTAAAACAAGGTTGACGTCCCCTCTTTTTTCTCGTTATACTATGAAAAAAGTTGAACGTGATTAAGTTACTAGCTTTGCGGTTAGGTGGAGAAAATGGAGAAACCCTTACCCGTAAACACAATGCCTCATTTTATTGAGGTTTCCTTTGTGTTTATGTTGGGAGGGTTTTTCTTATTTTTTCTATGAAAACGATGTCATCAAGCTAAAGATTAGTCCGTTCAATCAGAAATAGAGAAGGGGTGTACGATTATGAAGAAAAGAAAGTGGTTCCATTCAGCAGTTGGATTAACACTTGCAGCATCTATTGCGCTGACAGGTTGTTCGCAAGGAGAAGAAGCAAGTGGCGGTGCTCCAGCAGATGGTAAATTAGGAAACATTGCACTTTATTCACCTGAAACACCAGATATGTCCAAAGAATTGGGAAAAGGTTTTGAAACAGCTAACTCTGGATCTACTGTTAATGTGCAATATGCAGGTACGAACGTACTTGTAAACAGAATGATCGCTGAAAAAGATAATCCACAAGGTGACCTTTGGTATGGTGGTGGTGGTTTCTTGCCATTTGAATCAGCAAAGGATAAAGGCATTATTACTGAATACATTCCTGAATCTATCAAAGATTGGCCAGAAGTAAGAGATGGTATCAAGATCCGTGACAAGGATTGGAAATGGATCGGAGCGGAGATCTTCGTACTTGGCTTCGTATATAACACCGACCTGGTAAAACCGGAAGATGCACCGAAAACATGGGACGATCTGTTAGATCCAAAATGGAAAGGCAAAATTCAAATGGCGAACCCAGCAGCATCTGGGACAGCTACATTAACTGTTCTAGCTCAATTAATGGAGCGCGGTGAAGAACCAGGCTGGGATTATTTCAAAAAATTGATGGACCAGGTAAGCGCATTGCCTGACTCCGGTTCCGCACCAACAAAAGCCGTAGCAAAAGGTGAAGCAAGCATTGCCATTGCGTTTGATTTCATGGCATATGAGATGAAAGCAAAAGGTGAAAAAGTAGATTTTATTGTTCCAGAAAAAACTGCCATTATTGTAAACCCAGTCAGCTTGGTACAAGATGGTCCAAACCCTGCAGGCGGTAAAGCATTTATCGATTATCTACTTTCCAAAGATGGACAACAAATTTTATCCAACTGGTATCATATCCCGATCCACAAAGATGTGCCTTCCAAAACACCTCTAACATTGGAAAAAGTAATTCCGCACGCTCAACAGCTTGATGTGGACTGGGTCGTGCAAAACTACGATCGCGTACGTAACGAATGGCGTACCAAATTCAAGTAAGGAGGCAACATCATGGGATCGGTCCTGGTAAAAAACTTGCATAAACAATTTAGTGGCGTGACCGCGCTCGAAGACGTAAATCTGGAGATCAGGGAGGGCGAGTTCTTCGCCCTTCTTGGCCCCTCTGGTTGTGGAAAAACCACGACAATGCGTTGTATTGCCGGTTTTGAAACACCAACATCCGGCAACATTTATATCGGCGATAGGGAAGTGAGCAAGGTTCCGGCTAATCAGCGGAACTGCGGGATGGTTTTTCAAAGCTATGCGCTGTTCCCGCATTTAACCGTAGCAGAGAATGTCGCATACAGCTTAAACATCCGTCGTTATGAGCAAGGCGGAATCGGAAGTAAGCTGGGAGTTTTGGCACACATGCTAAATCGACGCCTAGGTAAAATGCCGAAAGACGTGGAACAAAAAGTACGTGATTCACTTGATTTTGTAGAACTGGGTCATCTGGCTGATCGTCTGCCAGGACAATTATCTGGTGGACAACAGCAACGTGTAGCACTGGCACGGGCACTCATCATGGAGCCTGCCGTTCTACTAATGGATGAACCACTTTCTAACCTGGATAAAAAATTACGTAACAGTATGCGTGTAACAATCCGTCAAATTCAACAAAAAATCGGAATCACCACGATCTTCGTAACTCATGATCAGGAAGAAGCGATGAGCATGGCTGATCGGGTAGCTGTCATGGAAGGCGGGAAGCTTGTTCAAGTTGATACACCAACGAACCTCTACAGCCGCCCAGTTTCCAGATTCGTTGCTGATTTTGTAGGCTCGTCCAACATTTATAAAGGGTTCGTGAAGAATCAAGGTACAGAGAAAGGAACGCTAATTCAGTTGTCGGATCAACAGCTGCTCTATTCTGCTTTTGATACCACTAAGTCAGAAGTTGAGATTATTATCCGACCTGAGAGCATACAACTGTACGAGGCAGGTAAAGAACCGGAAGAAACCGGACTCCTTGATGGGACGATCACGATGTCCACATATATGGGACCTAGCATACGTTACGACGTGCAAGTGGGGAATCTAGCATTCGAGGTGGATAAAACCTACGAAGGTGGCATGCCGCTATTATCTCCAGGCACCTCTGTAAAATTGGCAATTGAGCCTGAACGTGTGGTGATCCTATGAGTACGGATGTGAGAACACAGACGGAAGTAGCGGGACCAGGAGAATTGAAACCGCCAACCAGTAAATCGTCAAGAAACAAAAAGGTTTCCTTTAGCGGCTTAACGATGATGAAATGGCTGGTTTATGCTTTTTTCCTTGTATTTCTGATCGTTCCGCTACTCTCTATCCTGTTGGTCAGCATCACCGGGGAACCTATTAATATTTTCGGTTCATTTACGAATGCGAAAATATTCAACTCAACCATGGAAAAGCTTTCAAACATGTCGTTTGAGGCATACCGTACCATGTTCGAGAGCGGAGGTAGTTATTTTGGTGCACTGGTAAACAGTTTGAAACTGAGTACGGGTGTTGCTTTATTAGTTACCATAATGGTTCTGCCAATCGCTTATGCATTTGCACGTACGACAATGCCATTTAAAGCTTTGTTTGCAGCTATTTGCACGATTCCGTTAGTTATGCCGACATTCATTTCTTCTTATGCTTTTACTCTGATGTTTGGAAAAACAGGCTGGGTGAATCATATCTACCGGGCGTTTGGCGGAGAAGGCGTACTCTTTGACGTACAATCCATGCTTGGCATCGTGTTAGTACAGGTCTTTTTCTTTTTTCCTTATGCACTATGGCCAATGGTTGCTGCGTTCAAAATTAGTGATCTTACCTTAGAAGAAGCCTCACAGAATCTGGGAGCAAGAAGCTGGTATACGTTCGGCAGAGTAACATTACCACTTGCCATGCCAGGTCTTGTGTCAAGTATGCTATTAATCTTTACCGTTAGTTTCTCAGATTTCGGGACTCCGATTATTCTGGCTCCCAAGGATTTGAGTCTAATTGTTGTAGAAGCATACAGGGAGTTATCTGGATTCTTTAACTGGGCAGGCTCTGCTGTACTTACCATAGTCATGCTAATTGTTGCTGCTTTCTTTTTCTGGCTACAAAGGCTCGTGGTCAAAGGGAAAGAGTATGGAACCATTTCAGGTAAGCCTACCAAACAGAAATTAAACGATAGCAAGGCAGTAACGACTACCCTTAGTATTTATTCCTTCCTAATTGTTTTGGTTCCGTTGCTTGCTGTAGGCTCCATCTTTCTGTCGTCCATTGCTACGACGTGGGGGATGCATGCGCTACCTGATGGTTATACATTGAAGCATTACGCGCTGATTTTTAGCTCATCATCGAAAAACATCATCAATAGTATGATTCTGGCTATTGGATCATTGGTTCTAAGTGTCGTCATTGCCATATTTGTCTCTTACTTTGTCGTTCGCCGTAATTCGGGTGCGCTTGATTTTATCTCCTCGATCCCACTGATTGTTCCTGGGATTGCACTGGGGATTGCATTGATCCAGACATTTAATACGGCTCCTATCCAATTGACGGGTACAGCGACGATTTTGATTATTGCATATACCATCAGGCGGATGCCATACATGATCCGTTCTACGATGAGCTCTATGATGGCGATTCGTAAAGATATTGAGGAAGCAGCCATTAGCTTAGGCGCATCGCAGCTGGTAGCAGCTATTACCGTAATTGGACCATTGCTATTGCCAGGGATTGCTGCGGGAGGTATTCTGGTTTTCGTTACGGTTATCAAGGAAGCAAGTATTTCGATCTTGCTTGCACCAAGTGATTGGGCACCAATGAGCTTGGCCGTGTTCCAGAACCTACTACGCGGGGAATATTACACCGCGTCAGCGATGGCGATTTTAATTATCTTCATTGTTGTTGTGTTGCAGTATCTGGCTAAAAAATTGACCAAGGATCAGCTTTACTAATATGAAAGATGGGGGAACAACATGAAAGGCTTTATCTTTGACCTTGATGGAACTGTATATCTGGGAGATCGCTTGATTGATGGGGCGAGGGAGGCGATACAGACACTGAGAGATCGGGGAGACAAGGTGGTTTTTCTCTCTAATAAACCGATTGCGACCCGAGAATCTTATGCACATAAACTGACGAAAATGGGCATTCCAACCAAAGTAGAGGATGTACTGAACTCTTCTCTAATCGTAGCAAGGTATTTACAAACGGTGATGAAGCAGGGAGAACAGGTTCTTGTCATTGGGGAAATGCCTGTTCGAGAAGAGCTGAGGCGACATGGTATCAAAATGTCGGAGAATCCGCTTGAGGTACAATATGTCGTACTTTCATGGGATCGAGAGTTTACGTATAACCGGCTGAATGATCTGTTCCAAGCTACGATCCGTGGTGCCAAGGTGATCGCGACCAATCCAGATCGTACGTGCCCAATGGAGGATGGACAGATTCCGGATACAGGCTCGTTTATCGGTGCCATTGAAGGTGCAACAGGAAAATCTATTGATCTCGTAGTGGGAAAACCTTCTCCGATCGCAGCAGAGCTGGCGGTGAAGCATCTCGACCTTGACTACGAAGATTGTTATATGGTTGGTGACCGATTGGAGACAGATATTAAAATGGGGATTGATACAGGAATGAATTCCGTTCTTGTTTTAACGGGAATCAGCACGAGAGAGATGGCTGAGAACGGCGAACATCGTCCTACCTATATATGTGAGAGCATCAAAGATATTGTTCAATTGTAAAAAATTCATGCTATACTGAAGATAGACAAAAGCATGGAGGGCATAAGATGTATCCCATAGTCGATCTGGTCGAGTGTCAAACGATCGCCGCCGTACAATCTGAGCACCTGTTGGACGACGCGATTCAGAGCGATGTTAACATTATCTTTTTGTTAACCGGCTCCATCTTTAACATCAAACAGCTAGTAGATCGTGTAAAAGCCGCGAACAAGCACGTATTTTTGCATATGGAATTTATTGAAGGCATTGCTCCCGATAAGAGTGGAGTAGCTTATGTGGCTCAAGAAATTGCTCCGACCGGGATCATCTCAACACGCAGTAACCTAATCCGCGTAGCGAAAGATCTGAATTTAATGGCGATTCAAAGAATATTCCTCATTGATCGCAATGCTGTGTCAAAGGGTTTGCGAGTTATTGAACAAACGCTGCCAGATGCAGTAGAAATCATGCCAGGATTGATGCCACGTGTCATACGGGAAATGACGGACTTGACGCCACTTCCGATTATTGCAGGCGGTCTGGTTGATACGCAGGAAGAGATTGAACAGGCGTTAGAGGCAGGAGCTTTAGCCATTTCAGCAGGTTCCAAGGATTTATGGTTTACTACTGAAAAAGTATCCCATTAAGATCTTTTTCTATCTCATTTTGAAAAGGGCGGGTATCCCGCTTCATATAGTAGGAAGGGTAGAGAACAGGAGAAACCCCTTTGGAGAAACAACTTCGATGAAAGTTGTCTTTTTCCATGGGGGTTTTTCTGTTTTACTCATAAAGGAGGAACCATAGTGAAGACATCATTTTCCGCTCAGGAAAGAGACAGTATAGCTAGCCAAATGGAGGAGACCGTTTTTGATTTGCTGGTAATCGGGGGAGGAATTACGGGAGCTGGAATTGCTCTTGATGCGAGCAAGCGAGGGATGAAGGTAGGCTTAGTGGAGCAAGCAGATTTTGCTTCCGGAACAAGTAGCCGTTCTACCAAGCTCATTCATGGTGGTCTTCGTTATTTAAAGCAGGGTGAAGTAAAGCTGGTTCAGGAAGTGGGACGAGAGCGGGCAATCCTTTATCGGAATGCACCTCATCTGGTCATCGCAGCACCAATGTTACTGCCAATCTATAAAGGCGGTACGTATGGTTATTGGGCAAGCTCAGTCGGCTTGTATATCTATGATTGGCTGGCTGGGGTAGAGCGCAAAGAGCGACGAAAAATGCTAAGTAAAGAAAACACACATCAGCAGGAACCGCTGTTGAGATCTGAAGGATTACAGGGCGGGGGACTTTATTTTGAATATCGTACCGATGATGCCAGATTAACGCTCGATATTATGAAAACAGCTAGTCAACAGGGTGCTATGATCCTCAATTATGCCAAGGTAACCGATTTTACGTATGGAAGTGATCAGCGTGTAACTGGTGTGGAAGTGATGGACCAGATTAGTCAAAAGACATGGCAATTCACAGCAAAACATGTAGTTAATGCAACGGGTCCCTGGGTGGACCAGGTCCGTGATAAAGATGGATCGCTCGCAGGCAAAAGACTTTTCCTGACAAAAGGGGTTCATCTTGTTGTCGCAAAGGAACGTCTTCCTGTTGCCCAATCCGCCTATTTTGACACACCTGACGGACGAATGGTTTTCGTCATTCCTCGAGGGGACAGTACTTATATTGGAACGACGGATACTGCATACGAAGGACCGATCGATAAACCGCGTACTACCATGGAAGATCGAGATTATTTGTTGAAAGCAGTTAATGCGATGTTCCCTGATGTTAAATTGCAGTCTACAGACATTCTTTCTCACTGGGCGGGGCTTCGTCCACTAATCTATGAAGAAGGGAAAGGTCCATCTGAGCTATCACGTAAGGACGAGATTTTTCATTCACCAACTGGACTGATCACGATCGCTGGAGGAAAATTAACAGGGTTTCGCAAAATGGCGGAAAAGGTGGTAGACCTGATCGCCAAGTCTCTGTTAACACAAGAAGGTAAACAGTTCCCAGGCTGTACAACGGACCAAATTGTAATCAGCGGTGGAGAGCATGAGGGGTATCATACCTTTAATGAGTGGACAAAGGAGCTTATGCAACAAGGAAAACAGGCAGGGATTCCTGGAAATATCATGGCAGAATGGATCGAAATATATGGAACAAATGTTGTGAAAATCATGAAGCAAGTAGAACAACTTCAGGCTACTGGTTCAAAGCAGTCCGATGAAATGCTATTAGAAGCGCAGATCCGCTATTCCATTGAAGAAGAAATGACCGTCCATGCTGTGGACTTTTTACGTTTGCGTACGGGATGGACGTATTTCCGATACGCAAAGGCGAAGCACCATGCAATGACGGTCGTGCGCTTGATGGGAGGTTTGCTAGGATGGAGTGAACAAAGAAAGTCGAAAGAAACACTATTGGTTAAAGAACTATTTGACTTACAAGAGGAATATCCAGAGCTAAAAGCTCAATAATGAAAACGCCAGATCCCACTCTTTATTATGGAAGAGAGGGATCTGGCGTTTTTTTGTTTGGATTAGGTTATTTCAATCTTCTTAATACAAGTAAGTAAAATAATAGGAACAAGCTTACCACAGCATAGGCAAACGTAATACTGCTTGTATCTGTAAGAATACTGGCGCCTAGTGGACCAAGCATCATGCCAAGGGAGTAAGCCGTATTGAATAAAGCAAATGTAAGTCCAAGTGAGTGGTGACCACTTTCATGTGACAGTTGGGTCATTTTAGGAAGGGACGGAGCCAGAATCATCCCTATTCCTACTCCTAACAGGGCGAGTAAACCTGTGATAAGCCACAGCCCATTAGCAATAGCATGTAGTGGTAACACAAGAGCAACCAAAATGATTCCCAGCGTGATCATCTTTTTATGTCCAATATTTGTAGAAAGAGTACCGATCAGTGGAGCGAAGAGACCATAGGAAATCGTTGGAACAGCGAATAAAAGGCCAATTACTCCGGGTGAAGCTCCAAAGACCTGACTGAGATGAATGGGTAACGTAGGTTCCAAAACAGTTGGGATGGCAGCTCCGATCATGACAACACCAGCGATAATCAATAAGGGTATATTACGAATAACAAAAATTGGAGAGGGAGAAGCTTCGGAGTGGCTATCAGGAACGTTTTTTAATAAGGTAATACGCATAATTCCATCTAACAAGGCAAGAGCTACAGCAACTAGAAAGGGAAGCTGATATCCTCCCCATTCAAATAACCACCCTCCTATGGTAGGACCTAAGAGGGTTCCTGCAGCTTGACCGGAAAGAGCTAGTCCCATCACTTTCCCCCGTTCTGCTTCTGGATGAACTTCTGCTAGCAAGGCAAGCCCTGCTGTCCATGTGGCAGCAGCGGCAATTCCTTGAAGAGAACGAGCCAAAACCAGCATCCAGAATGAAGTAGCAAAGGTAAACAATAGCGTAGTGACAGCAAGTCCTATTAATCCAAAGAGTAAAGGAGTTTTTCGGCCAATTCGATCTGAAATCATTCCAAGGATAGGTGTGGCTATAAAAAGCGTTATAGCATAACTGCTAAATAAAAGCCCTATTTCTGTTTGCGAAATACCCAGAGAGATAGCATACGTCGGCAATATGGGGACGATGAGTCCATAAATGAACATATCGATGAAAACAGCAAGCCCAACTACAAGAAGTACGTTTCTTTTCGTGACAGATGTAACTGGCATGTGCATCATTACTTTCCTTCCTTTAGTAATTTCCGCATCTGTTGGACAAATTTCATTTGAAGTTCACACTGAGCATACAAGTTGTTAAAAATGGCGGTAACGTTACCAGGCACTTTTTCTTGTAAATGATGTTTTTTTTCCTGATATCCCTCTTGAAGGGTTTCATGTAGTTTTTTAATTTCTTTTTCCTGTTGATCAAGGGCAAATTCGACTTCAGAAGGAGCAAGCTGATCAATAAAAGTTAAGGCAGTGTAGAGATCTGTAGGAAACGCGACGGAAGATTTACTAAAGGATGCTTGCAATAAATCTCGCAGCTCTTGTTCACCGTCCGTTGTAATGCTGAAGATTGCTTTTGAACGAAGTCCTGTTTGTTCCATAGTTTTCAATATGACTTTTCCTTCTTGTTGAAGTTTTTTTAAGGCATGGTAGATAGAAGCAGGGGCGACATTTGCCCATAAATCTGTTTTCGCCGATTGCATCAACATCTGAATTTCATAGCCCGACATTGGCCCGTTCATTTGTAATAAGCCTAAAACCATAGCACGAGTAGACATAGGAACACCTCTTTTTTTATACTAAACATATAATACTAAACATTTAGTAAATAATCAATTTTTTTATTTACATAATCATCGCTTTTTTTTTCAGATGATTGTATACATTTTTCATTCTCATACGTTGTACATACGAAAGGAGGCGGAAATGGACGTTTCGCTCATGCAAGAACTTATTAAGGAAAAAATGAACCAACTGCTTCGCTATCTGATACGCATGGGCGTACAGCCACAAGAAGCGGAAGATATTGTTCAGGATACGCTATATAAGGCGCTCTTATATATTGATTCTATCCAAGCAGACAAGTTTTCTGCCTGGTTGTACAAGGTTGCCATCAACAACTATTACGATATCTGCCGCAAGCGAAAAGCGATCCACCTCCCCATTGATTCAATCGTGGTCGAAGATGAGGAGGAGCCAGAGGGATTGCTATTGCAAAAGGAACGTAGAGAGGAAATTGAAGCAGTTTTACAGCAATTATCTCCCTTACATCGACAACTGCTGATGATGAAATATGAGCTTGATTTTTCTTATAAAGAGATCGCAGAACTAGTAGCAATGAAAGAAGCTAGCGTGAAAACGAACCTGTTTCGTGCGAGAAAGCAATTTCAGAAACAGTATGGAAATCTTGCACCCGAACAAAAATTGAGAGAAAGAAGGAAGCATAATGAATGATAATCAAAATGATCAAGTAACGAAATTGATAAAAAAGGCGAAAAGAAAAACGATATGGCGTAACGTGGCTATTTCTACAGGAGTTACGCTCGTTTTATTGGTGGGAGGGACAATCGGGAATGCCCAACTCCTTCATAACAGCTTTGATACAGCTCTTATGGAGGTTGAGCATGAAGAACGATTGGCAGGTCCGAATGTATACATGGGTAATTATCAGCGGGACTATGGAATTCTAAAGGGGAACATGCATTATCAGACATACAAAGTGATTGAGGGTGTGCCTCTACCTTGGCAGGATAACATACTTAACGTAAGCGCATGGGGAACACATTCTTTACTGGCAGGAAGCTATAACTCTCTCCAATTTGCACAGACAGATCAGTCAGGGCAACAGATCCCCTATGCTAGACCATATAATCCTCATAATGGTCAGCGGGAAATGATGTTTTATATACCTGAAGTTGATTATGGCAAGCGGATGAATGAACAACCAACCCTATCGCAACTGGACAAAAATAAATTGGTTGAAATGGGACTCTCATTTGACAAGGCATATTCTTTTGAACAGATAAAAGAGATGCTTCCTGAAGGTGTTAGACCTGTCTGGTACTGGGTAGATACCTATGCTGATAAGAACCGCAAGCAACCCCGGAAATTGGAAGATGGAACTGTATCCTATTCCTCACCTGAACATGCGAATATGGTGTATGGCTTCGGTACTGTTCCAGATCAAGATCCAGATCAGATCACACCGAAGGGTTTTATAGAAGCATTGGAAACAGGTATCAAACGAGAGGGGAAGTATGCAAATAGTTATCAAAAAGCATATGACTACTTGCGAAAAGACAAACCTCAACCGGATGAATCTGACATGAAAATCATCGGTGTTGTCGTAACAGGTACAGCTGAGAACCTCCAAAAACTGTCAACGAAGACTTACATTCATGGTGCGGTGCTTGGTGCAATTGTAGATCGATAGGTGTAAGGTGAGACGAAAAATGATGCGATTCTCGATATGAAAATCCACGTGTGAAATTGTAAATATGCTGGTACTAGGGTAAATTTGCTTACTGGAACGTAAGTGAAGGAAGTTGAAACATGAGCCAAGTCCTGAGAGTAAGAGGGACTTGGCTCTTTTTCGGTTACAAACAGTATAACCCTTAAGGCATCACCTTCTGATAAACATGAAAAAGCAGGAACTATCAAGCGGCTCATGATCGTCACTTCTTATACTGTAGGTAAAGGAAAACAAGGAAAGAGGCGAACGAGAAATGAAAAGAAACGGATTTATGACTACGATTGATGGCAGCTATGAGGAAGCGGGTGTTGCACAGGCCAATTTTGTTAAGCTGGTACCACCTCTGTGGGACGTTTGTTTTCATGAGCGAGAGGTGGAGGAGAGCTGGTATCATGAGCAACGAGCTATGCTTGGAGAATATAACCAAGGTGTATTGATCGAACTGGATGCTTTTTGTGAGGAGCTGAAAATGTCACCTAAACAGTTGGTTTATTTGGAACAAACTTGCATGCAGTCTGGTTGTAGTCATGCCGTATTTCTACCATCAACAACAAAGACTGCGGATACCTACGTGGTACGCACGTATGAGTTTCATCCTGAAATCGATGATTTGCGCCTCTGTTCTACTCGCATTCAAGGGGCGTATGCACATACTGGATTTTCCATACAGCTGTTTGGACGTTGTGAAGGTATGAATGAACATGGTTTATGTGTTACATTTTCTGCATGCGGAATGCCTGTTGGTATCCTAGAGGGTTTGCGAAAGCCTAAGGCCAAGGGTTTACAGTCTTGGGCGGTTGTTCGCACGCTGTTGGAAACCTGCAAGACGGTAAAAGAGGCAGAAGAACTGTTAAAAGCGATGCCCATTGCAGCTAACATGAATCTGATAGTTGCCGATTGTAACAAGCAGGCACTTCTCTTTGAAACCATGGATGGGAAAAAGGCAATGAAAAGTATCGAAGACCGAAGCGATACATCCTATCTGGTGGCAACTAACCATGTATTATTTGATAAGCTATTGCCCCATACATCTGGCCAACTCAAAAACTCGGTGAAACGTCATTCTCTATTAACTAGCTTTGTTCAGGAACAAGAAAAAGTGACTATCGAGAAAGTGAAGAGCTTGGCACAAGTAGAGTATCCTGAAGGGCTTGCCGTTCATTATTATCAAGAGTATTTCGGTACACTACGAGCGCTCGTCTTTCATTTGGAAGCACGCAGAATAGAAGTATGCTTTGGAGCACCTACCCATAATTCCTGGAATACGTATAAAGTAGGAGAATCCCTTCCAGATGCAGAAGTACCTATTACGTGGACGGAAAAAGTAGCACCAGGAGATTTTTGGGAGTGTGAGTAGGAGGTTGGGAATATGTTGTCTCACTACTCTTATCAAAAAGAGTTGGAACAAGCATTCCACTATATAGAAAATCATTTAAAGCAAAACATTGATTCGGAAGAGGTGGCCCGAGCGGCTAACTTTTCCTATTTTCATTTTCATCGAATATTTTATTCAATGACAGGTGAAATGATTGGAGATTACATACGAAAACGCCGGCTGACGGAAGCAGCAATCGAGCTCCTAACAAGTGATAAACTGATTTTAGATATTGCTTTGGATTATCAGTTCACCTCTCAGGAAGCATTTCATCGTTCTTTTAAAAACACTTTTGGACTCACTCCGGCACTCTTTCGTAAACGTGGAACAAGACCTATCATGTTGCAAAAACCGCCCTTGATTGAAGGACGTTTCAGGCATCGAATAGAAAAAATCAGCCTTCAACCGATAATCGAGGAGATTCTGAGTGGCATACGAATAATGGGAATCAAAAAAGAGATGAATCTGGATCAAAATCGTTTTATGGAAATATGGAGTCAGTTCTATACACGAAGTAGAGAGATCAGTCAGAAAAACTTATTCGTTAATCAAGAAGTTGCCTACGGAATATGTACAGCTGATGGGCCCATTAATCAAATGGAGATGACAAGCGGAACACGTTTTATGGGGATTGCTGGTATGGAAAGTACCAAGCAGAAGGATATTCCAGAGGGGTTCTGTATTCATACGATACCAAAAGGGAGCTATGCGGTGTTTCGTCACCAATATACAGGAGCTACGCTACGTGATACTTATGATTATATTTGGTGTACATGGCTCCCTTCCTCCGAGTATGTGATGGATGACCGAGATAATTTTGAACGATATGGTCCAGAGTTTACAAGTATTGATGACCCTACCTCCATTATTTACCTCTATATACCGATAAAAAGGAAAAACAAGGAGAGTGACCTGCAATGAAGCGTATTCTAGCGATTAGCGATATACATGGTGAATTAGCAAAAATGGAAGAAGTACTTAAGAAAGCCGCCTATAATCCGGACTCTGACCAACTGATCTTGTTAGGTGATTATGTTGACAGAGGTCCTGATTCACGCGGAGTCATTGCCAAAGTGAGGAGCTTGGTTCAGGATGGTGCGATTGCTCTAAAAGGTAATCATGATGAAATGATGAGCAAGGCTTTGTTTATTGCTAATGACTTTTGGATTGGCAGATGGAAACGTAATGGCTATCAGGCAACAGTTGATTGTTACCAGTTTGAGCTACCAATGCTTGATCTGGAAAAAGAAGCAACAGAAGAAGTACCTTATCCACCCTTGCCTGATCGGAATGACTTATCTACTGCAAGAACATTCGAATTATCAGATCAACTAAGGGAAGATGCAGAATTTCTTGATTCGTTGCCTCTTTTTCATGAGATGGAATCATATATCTTTGTTCATGCAGGTATCCATCCAACGAATTCTCTTGCTGATACACTAGAAGACGAGATGTTATGGATTCGTGGAGAGTTTCATCAAGGATATCAAGGAGAAAAAACAGTCATTTTTGGGCACACTTCCACTTATACGATGCACCAGGATGGCAGTTATAAGGTGTATTTTGGTGAGAATAATATTATTGGTATTGATGGTGGTGCCGTGTATGGCGGGCTTCTCCATTGTCTGGAGCTGCCTAGTAAGAAAGTATATTCTGTTTAATCTTCATCGTTTGTCAGTGAAAGAAGCCCTTGAATAGAAGGTGACAGGTGCGGAGGAAAGGCATAGGAATACAACTGAATACTTTTACCATAGTGGTGAGCTGCTTTTTGTAGCTCGCCTTTTTTCGTATAAAAGTGGGCTAATAATCTCTCCAGATGTGAGAAGTTTTTTTGAAGGATACAATCTGTTTGCAGAGGAACGGTAATTGGATGTTCACGAAGTAACGCTTCCACTCCAGCTAGGTCATTTTCAATTAGCAACGTTTCTAACATGTGAAGCATAATTGTAAAAAAGGTTTTGTCAGTGGCATAGGTTAGACACTTCTTCAGTTGGTAAAGACCTGCATTTTTATAAGGAGAGGACAAGATAAGCAAAGCTTTCATCAGTCTTGCGTATTCAGGAAGGGAGTACTGAGATCGCCCGGGATACAGTTGCTCGTAGTAGGCAGCTTTTTGGAAGTTTCCTTGTAGATAATGAGCATGAAAGAGGAGATAGATTGTTTTGATCGTACGCTCATTTTTCTCTTGGTCCAGTTTAAGTATACGTTCGCCACTACTGATGCACACTTCATAATAACCAAGATAAAAGGCATGCAGCAAGAGCGTTTCATGTAAGAGTATTCGCTCTTCCGTATGAAGCAAGTCGTCATAAAACAAAACTGAGATTCCTGTGTGATAGGTTTCTGGAGAGGAAAACCGGTCTTGCATCGACAGGTAGATGTGCAGGAGTCCCTTGGCTACATATACTTGCATACCGTGCTCCCTGGCATAGTCAATCATCACCTGACAAAGCATGATTTGAATGGCGGAGTGATTCATTCTTTTTATGTGGTGGTACAATTTTTCCAACAGCTTGTCTGTCTCTTCTTGAGGGGAAGAGAGCAAACTACGAGTCAACTTTTGAACCAGGCACAGCTGATTACTTGAAATAGCATCATCCAGTAATTCTTCGATAATTTCTGTTCGTTGCTCCACTTTCAGGTATGCATCCATGATTTCTTCCTCGGGAATAAAGAGGGCCTGGATTAATAACCGCATCGTTCGTAATTCAGGTCTGCGAGTTTCCTCCGTCTCTATTTTGGAAATGACGCCTTTACTGATTCCTGTGAGATTGGCTAGCTGGGTAATCGTCAGTTGTTCTTGCAGTCTATATTTCTGAACGATTTCTCCGATCGTCGTGTAATGGGCAGGAGTCTCTGATCGATTTATCAATGACGACACTTCCCTCCAGGTAAAGTAATGAATTACTTTTCATGTTTAATCTGGTTTATCACTGTGTAAAAGAATGTATGGAGGCGATTGGTATGGTTAGACTCGGATTGAAATTACTGTTAACACCGGCTTTGTTTCTTCTCATAGATTATATCTATGGTGGTATCTTTTATCCTTCCTGGTATCAGCTTGTCATGTTGGGTTTGGTTGTTGCCATACTATCCTATTTTCTAGAAGTGATGTTTTTACAACGAGGCACGCTTTGGCTAAGTACGATAATGGAAATGATTGTGTGTCTGATTGTTGTTTACTTTAGCAAATACGTTTTCGTAGGGAGTAAGGTTTTCCTAGACGGGGCATTCTTAATGGCTGTGTTGTTCGGGCTTTTGGAGTATATGCAGCATATTTGGATGCTGCGTAGTGGACGAGTAGAAAAGATGTAAAAAATGAGGCTAAATGCGATCCCCGCTGAGAATAAAGAGGGGACCGCATTTTTTTGTATAAGAAAGTATAAACGTCTGGACTTCTAGACTTCGCTTCCTGATACGTAAAAAAACGTTCGCAAACAAGTTAGGAAAAAAAGGCAATTAATAGAGTACCGACTGCGATTAATCCGATCCCGACCAAAGCGATGAGACTTACCTTTTCGCCCAGAAAAATAAAGGCGAGGGCAACCGCAATTACCACACTCAGCTTGTCAATAGGACCGACTTGTGCAACCTTACCGTCTTTTAGAGCAAGGAAATAAAACAGCCAAGATAAAGCACCAGCTATTCCGCTCAATATGATAAAGGTCAGAGCTTTTTTGTTAGAAATAATTTCGCCAACATAGGCCAGCTTTCCTTCAAAAAAGACAACTCCGACGAGAAAAAGAGCCATAATAATAGAACGAACGGCAGTTGCTGTGTTGGGATCAACCCCACTTAATCCAATTTTCCCAAAAATAGAGACGAGGGCTGCCATAACGGCAGAGAGTAGGGCGAAAATAAGCCATGATTGCATAGAATGATCTCCTTTTATGTATGATGAGAGAGAAATGATAATCATCCTCACTAAATAGGATACTTTGAAATGAAAAAAAATACACCAGTTTTATCCGGTGCATGATAAAAGATTATAGATTAATGGTTAAAAATGTCTATTACTGTCATGGTATAGGTTTTGGACGGAAGCATTATAGGCGGCATCACCATAAGGATTTTCTGAACCAAATTTATCTCTCGCCTGTAAACTCTTAAATCCAGTTAGAAAGTAGGCGATACCGAATAGCGCAACGATACCAATTATGAAATAAAGCATTGGTGATCAACTCCTTTCTTAGTATTAGTATACCTTTATTTACATCTTTTGTCGCAATTTTCGATATATTTATTGTAGGTTTGATTTGTCGGTTTCATGAGTCTAGTTTCGATTGTATTTCCATTCTTAACTCGGTACACTTTAGTTTAGAAAGAGGAAGTAAGAAAGGGGTCAACTATGACACGCTATCAACTATCAGAACAAAAAAATGACGGGCAAACAATTTATGTACTAAAAGATGCTGAGTATCCGGCAGAAGCATATCTTGTACCCGAAATTGGAAATAATCTTTTTCGTTTCACCGTGAAAGGTGAAGAGGTATTGATTTATCCCGAACAGGTGGCAATGATAAAAGAAGCATCGGCACGCTATGGTATCCCTATTCTTTTTCCACCGAATAAAGTAAGAAAAGGAACATTTTCATTCCAAGGTAAACAATATCAGTTGGGTTTAAATAAGGGAGAACACCACTCGCATGGTGAATTGCGCGTTCGTCCGTGGAAGGTTGTAGCAAAAGGAGCAACTGCGGATCGTGGCGCATTTGTCATGTCAGAATTCGATTTTAATGATCATCCAGATCTGCTCCATGCATTCCAGTCTAGACTCGTTTTTCGCTTCACCTACTCTTTATTTGAGGGTGAGCTTACATTGACGGGGGAAGTAACTAATCATGGAAGCGAGACTGCACCATTTACACTTGGCTTCCATCCATACTTTACTGTGTCACCTGAGAATCAACAGCAGACCACGATGAAAGTGGCTTCACAGAGCGAATGGACAGTGAATAGAGAGGGCTTTGTTGAAGGAGAGCCACTAGCTACACCGTTGTGCGAACGCCTGACGAATGGTTTGGCTTATACAGAGATGCCTAGTGACAAAGATCATGCTTTTGTCACGTTACAGGCAGGCACTACTTCATGCGAAATTCAGGATCATACCAAGAAACGTACAATCGTGTATCACTTTGGAGATCACTTCCCGTACATGATCGTGTTTAAACCTGAATGGAATAGCAGTCTGTCGCTTGAACCATACACAGCCGTTACAGATGCCTTTAACTTACCGTTGCCAGCAGATATCACGGGTGCTCGTGGTTTAGATCTGCAAAAGCCGTTTCATTTTATGCACAAGATTAGTGTTGTTGAAGAGTAAAAGGGACATAAGTAGTAAGGTAGACAAGACTGGCCATGTCATAATTTCCAGGAAGAATAGAGCGGATAAAGGGAGTCGATCAGGGTGCCACAATTAATAGTCAGAGGAATTACACCAGAAAAAGTATGTACGATCAGCACATCACTTCTCACAGAGTTGGCAGAAATCTGTGAATGTGGAACAGATAACTTCATGTTGGAGTGCTGGCCAACCATTTCCATTTTTGAGGGAAAGACTGTCGATTCCTATCCGTTCATTCATGTGTATTGGTTTGAACGTGGTACCGCAGTGCGAGATCGCTTTGCCCAAGCTATTTCCAAGCACGTACAGACTTTGGGGATTGATGAAGTGGAAATAGCGTTCTCAACCTTTGAAAAAAATGCGTATTACGTAAACGGTGAACGTTGCTTTGATGAGTAGAATAACAGAATAAATCGGGGAGGACGGGTATTCAATGTTGGAATTCGGTGGTGTTACCCTCGAACTTGGAAGCATGCTATTTCAGCTGGCATGTTTTGCGATTCTTCTTTTCATTGTAATTATGATAGTGAGGTTTCTAAGCAACTTATCCTATCAATCTCATCAAAAGAATCGTCAGTTTGATCAGCTACAGCAACAGATACAAGACCAAAACCGACATCTAGAAGAAATGAACAAACAGCTGGAAGAATTGAAGAAGAATCAGGAAAGGTAGATAAGATGAGGGGGAGTGTAGTCGCACTTCCTCTTTTTCATTGGATGCTATATTACTTGATTCATAATCGTTTACATATGTTAATACACATTGAAACTATGGAAAAATGGAAAAAACCTTAAGTTCCACAACTCATTTACCGATATAAAGAATGGGTTTGTTTTTTCTATTACGAGGAGAAACACACAGATAAACTAGAGGAGGGGAACAAATGACCAGAAGGATATTGCAAGCGCTGTTGGCGTTTGTGTTGATGGTGACGGCGATTCCAATTTATCCGATGGGAGTTGGAGCGGCTGGAGAGGGTAATCGTTTTGTATTTGATGATGTACCTGAAACAGTCAACTACAAACATGTTACTCTGGAAGGAACGTTAAATCGGGTTTCTCCCAACGGAATCAGTTATACAGTAACACCTAAAAACGGTAAAGAAGGTCCTAAAAAGACTACAGGGATCGTTGTTTCCGATGATGGAAGCAGAATTCGAGTTGCTAACATTGAGCTATTCCCAGGTCTTAACACGATCACATTTTATGGGAAACAAGGATCAACTGATGTTTCTTCTGCTGTTAAAATAACCTACATCGATACGCCGCTTTTGTATAACCTGCAATTTAAGTCTGGTACGCAAAAGTTGCCGTTAAATGAGAAAGATACAACATTTATTACAGAAGATTATAGTAGTAACAATGGAATTTTCACCTTAGAAGGAAATGCTCCTAACGTTACCAAAGTGGTGGTAGATGTCAACGGTGAATCTTACTCTGCTTTCGTAAATGATGCATCTGACAATTACTTTATTATTAGTCAGTTGAAATTAGAAAAGGGTAAAAATATTTTAAAATTTAAGCTTACTAATAATGATCAAATCGTTGAATCGAAGCGTGAAGTTGTTTATTTTGATGGAACTGCAACATTCTATAACGCACAAGTGAAGACTAAAGTTCCAGATCCAACAAATTCAGGTGTATTGAAAGATGAAACATTTGATTTGAACCAGTATCCGGTCATTTCAGCTAAAAGTGGAGCGGTAGGATCAGATTTCACCTTTACTGGAGAAATGATGATTCCTACTGATTCAACATTTTTCCCTACTGATCCAGCTTCAAGTGGATTGATCATTATGAGAGCGATCGTTTCTAATGAGGAAGGTACTGAAATTGCTAGAAAAGAATTTGCTCTTAATTCACCAGAACTAACGCTTACAACTAAAGCAGCATACCATCATTTCAAATTTAGCTTTGCAGGAAATGCTTTTGGGGATGTAGCTTTTGTACCAGGTAAGTATTCGGTGACATTTGAAGGATATAATCCTGTTGAATCTAACAAAAATAGTACCAATCTGTATGACAAAATGGATGAGTTCGGCTATACAATTAAAGACGGTTCGTTGTTCCAAATTATTAATGCAGTATACTCTCAAAATGATATTCCAACTGATGGGAAAGGTGTAGAGTTCAACTCTTCTACAACGATAAACAACATGCCGTTTGCCATCGGATTAGAAGTCATAAACGCTCCGTCAACAACTAAAGACATTACTGTAGTAGTATCAGCAGTTGGAGCTGGTGGAGGAGAGTTATCTGTTCCAATAGAGGATATACAATATAAAGGTGGTAAGTTGTGGTTCAAAGTGAAAGAACTACCTTTAAATGGTACACAGGATTTGAAAATTAAAGTGGATATTGCAGGATCACCAGTTCAATCTGATACCTACACTGTTCAACTCACTTCTGCATCTGGCCCTGTTCAGGAATTCACTAAATTGATTGATGGAGCAGTGTTTAATTACGATCCAACTGAGCTGAAGTGGGCAGAGGATCTTGTGAGAGATAATTGGAAAGAACTTGAAGGTACTATTGCCAATGTTGACGTACAAACCTCTCATTACACAGATGGAACAATTACCTTGTTAATTAATAATGGCAAAGTTGATTTATCTCCTTCATCAGATCCACATAAATTTAAGATGACAGATGTAAAGCAAGCCAAATTAATTGAGGGTCAAAATATTATCGTATTCCGTTATAAAAAAGGTACGCTTTCTTATGAAAAAACGTATAAGATAACATTGCTTTCCAATAATTATCCTGAGATTCCAAAAGAAAATACAGAAGGTATTTATCCATATGGAACTGAAAAACCTTCAAAAGATGACCGATTTACCGGGAAAGATGGAATCTATACAACAAAAGAGAAGAAGATGAATATCTTCGGTACTTTTGATTTTATCGATTTAGGCAAAACCCAAAACGATGTAGAAAAGAAATTAAAAGCAATTGAAAAGGAAAATGAAACAAAACAAAAATACATTCTTGAAATCGTTTCTTCTGATGGCAAGTACAATGAAAAATGGGTATTAGGGGACGACAAATTATACTATAAGTTTGGAAGTACTGATGATAATTGGCCTGGCTCTGGTACTGAACCTCCAAAACTAGAAGTTCGTTATATCCCTGATAAACAATACTTTACGTTTAACTTAACAGATATTGAACTACCAAAAGATGGTAGTAAACTTGCCTATACATTTACTGTATACAATAATGGAACTGATGGGAGCTCCAAGGCTACGTACCGTCTAGAAGTAAGCGCTCCTGGCTTAATGTATGATTTGGTTCGACCAATTCTGCCACGTCAAGGAACCATTAATCAAAACTTTGTAGAGGTTGTCATTGATGCTCCTGCTGCTGATAGTGTAACGATTGGCAAAAACATCGAAGCTAAAAAGGTTAATTATGATGGTGACATGGACGGGGATATTGACTATCCAAACGCTTTCCGCGCAATTGTTACAGATCTAAAGCCTAACAAGGCAAATAAGATTACATTCACTATAAAAAGTGGAGCGGAAACGGTTACTGGTTCTTTCGAAGTATTTTATGCTTTAAGCACGATTCCAGGCTCGCAGTATATGGCACCGATGGAAGCCAAAACTAGTATTTTTGAAAAGCAGTTATCACTCACATTCCCGAAAGATACATATCTGGTACGTTATGATTATGATGTTCCAGTAGAATTGAAGACCCAAGTATTTAAAGGTCACAATATCATGTATGGGATTGCGAATAACAAAGACGGTGTAGTTGATCGTTTTGATTACCTTCCAGATAGACCAAAGAATTTTGATGATACGATAAAAGATTTAGGACGTGATTTTGAACGATCCTTCGACACCCATTTCATTAAGGCATCTAATGTATTTTGGATGGATGCGGGTCTAGCGGATGACCCTGGGACTTCAGATTATGATCCATATCAATACGGTATGCTACCAATTATGCCTGGAGCGATGACGAAGAGTCTTGGACTTTACAATTTCAACAAAGTTCCTCAAAACCGGATCTTGATTCCTAACAAGCGTGGAACTCTCGAATTGGAGTATAACGAGAATATCGTTAATGACGCATCGAATCATCTGACTGTAATGAGATACGATCCTAATAAATTCTACTGGGAAAACCTAGGAGGGAAAGTCAACACTAGTAAGAAAACAATTACGGTTCCATTTGATAAATTTGGATACTATGTAGTTGCTAAATTAAATGACTCTTTCCCAGATGTATCGCGCCATCAATATGCACGTAACCATCTGGATGCAATGTTTGCAAAAGGAGTTATCAAGTCAGACAACCAAATTGAGTTTAAACCAGATATGGACACTACTCGTGGGGAATTTGCAGCTATGGTTGTACGAGCTTTGCAACTTCCATTAGTAGACAATCCACCATCACAGTCGTTCGTTGATGTACCATTTAAATATGACGGAATAGATAAGTACGATTACAGACATATTGAGACTGCAGCACGCTTAGGTATTGTCCGAGGAAAAGAACCAAAAGTTTTTGATCCAGAAGGAAAAATAACCCGTGAAGAGGCTGCAGTAATTCTGGCGCGTGCTTTAAAGTTAAAAACAGAAACGAATGCATCTAAAACTAAAGCTACACTTACTAAAATGTTCAAAGATGCTCCGCTGATCGATCCATATGCAGGACCATCTGTAGCGGAGATCACAAAGAAAAAACTGATTGTCGGTTCTCCAGTTGATCCTAACGATCCTAAAGCGGGTGTTGTTTTCGAACCGAAAGCTAATATGCTTCGTGGTGATGCAGCAATTTTAATGGCACGAGTTATGGCTATGCAGAAACTGATTCCACCAGTAGCAGAAGTAAAATAAGAATTCGATGGCTGGATTTAACATTGAGAACCTTCCTGACCTTTCCGGGTTTTATGGGAAGGTTTTCTCTCTAATCGAAATGGTTTCACATAAAGAATGATCTTAAGGGGGGGTACGGTTGAAGAAAACAAAATTATTTGCACTCACAGCAACAATTATTGCTCTAAGCACTACAACTGTTTTTGCAGCAAAACAGTTAGTATATCCTTATGGTCAACTAGGAGAGTATCCACAAATAGCCCTATCAACGGATCGATCTCCAATCAAAGAACGTGGATTGTACATTAATGGTCAAGTTTATGTACCAGTAGAAGCATTGCAAACACAAAAGAAACTAGCTTACTATTTTGATCCATCCCGCTACCAAGCGCATCTATTCTTTGGAGGAGCAGGCGGATCAACTCAAATGACTCAAGAAGCACAACGGGTTGTGTCCAATCAGCAAATTGTGGATAGTTTAATGGGGAGCATTTCTTTTGATGCATCCAACTACCATTCAGGGATGATGCTTCAAGATATTGATAATATTGCTTCACTTGCCAAACAGCTTAAGCTAACAACAGATAGTATGAACAAGGCAGTTTATAGCAAATTAAATCAAAACATTACTCCTAACATGAGTTTACTAAAACAAACGTATGCATATGGTACAGTACCTCTTGAACTAATGCAGGACAGAATGGAAAAATTAGCAGATTCTTTAGGAGATAATGTAAGCAGTCGAGATGAAAGAAGAATGGAAGATGTAATGGAATTGATTGATGATGCTATTTATAAGAAGCATCGTGCATTGACTGCGTTTGAAGACTGGTTACAAAGTTCAGATGAAGATGATTTAGATGATTTACATGATTATGAGGAAGAAGCTAACAAAGATATCGATAATGCTATCAAATATTTAACAGGATTAGATGCAAAGGACCTAGGAGATAAGTACAAAAATAACCTGCGAGATAATGTAGTAAAATGGATTAGTAAACAAAACAAATAATATGATCCATTAGAAGAGGATAAACACATCGCACTAGTGTTTACCCTCTTTTTATTTTCGACATATTACGATAATAAACAGCAAATACTACCATCACCATATGTAAAAATAGTAACAGTATTATGTATAATTCCTACCAAATAATCATGAAATTTCACACATGATTTACTATATTATTAAGTATTCTTAAAATTTCAAAAATAGAATTAAGCTGGTAAGGTATTCATCTTATTCATGTAGTGAGGTAACGCCAATCAAACAAAACCTATTGAAAGGAAGGAACGTATGAACCAACACAAATGGATTGGAAAATGGTTTCGCACATTGCTTGCAATAACAATGGTTTTTGCACTTGGAATGGGACAGATTGTCCAGGCAGAAGGAACCAGAAACGAAAAAAATACTACAATCATTGAAAAAGCATCACGTATCAACATAGCGAACTCATCAGATCATTCCTCAAAATCATTTGCAGCACCTGCTCACCAAGCTAACGAAAAGGGTAACCTACCAATCACTTCAGGTGAGGTTACGGACTCAAGTGGGGACTCAATCACAAACAACGATACAGGCACAAATAGAGACACAAACTCAGATCAACCCAACCTCACCTCAGACCAACCTACACAATCTCAAGACACCACCCTACAACCAGGTGACTCAGAACTTCCTCAGCAAACACCATCCATAGAACTACTGAAAAAGACCAAAATCAAACATGTTGAAGCAACAAACGGCTCCATAACGATTGAACTAAGCAGTGCACCAGCCGATGAACCGAAGCAAGAAGATTTTGACTTGCAAATGAAATACAATCTCTTTTCTAATTGGAAGTCCCTCGATATCACGACTTTCAACTGGGACGCAGAGACACTGCGTGTTACCGCCACTTTTGAACCCATAGTAATAGAAGAAGGCGAACAAATCGTACAGATTCGTGTAACAGCATATGGATCTACCAAAACAGCCAAGCCGTTTACCGTAGAAGGAACACATGCCAAGGTCTTTGCTGTCCTAATTGAAAATAGAGCTCCTGATAATATACTGGAGCCGAATTCACCAAATGATTCTAGTCTTTCCCTTAAAGCTATTCCCATTGACAAAAAAGGAAAACCAATAGAGGGGAAAAGTGTTGAGTGGAGTTCGTCTGACAAGCGAGTTGCTGATGTGAATAATGCTGGGACTGTCACCGCAAAATCCCCGGGTGTAGCCATTATTCAAGCAAAAGTAGAGAATCGCATTGCCATTTTCCCTGTGTTAGTAAAAAGCCCTGGTGCCTCCCTTTCGCTCATACCAGACACCTTGCATGAAGCTGAAAAAGATGATGGAAGTGTAGCAGAAAAACTGCAGGTAGAGTTGAAAAATGGATTGTTTCTCCCGTTCGTAACCAAGTCTCACGTGCAGATCACTGGACTGCCGGAAGGTCTTGATTACCAAGTAAAACAAGAAAGCGAAAAGCGTCTCTCCATCCAGTTTAAAGGAAAAGCAATTGCACATGATGCAAGTGATAGTAAAGACTCTTTACAAGTGGTAATTAAAAAAGAAGTGGTTCTTGGCGCAAAGGAAAAACTTGTTTCCCCTCCTTTTGCAATCAAGTTCCAGGGCCCTAAGGATACAACAGCTCCTCAGCTTCAGACAGCCACTCTTGATGAAAAATACAAACGAATTACACTTCGTTTTAATGAAAATCTACATTTGGCTCAATCTGATAGTAATGTAAAAACAGCAATTCAACTAAGCAGAAACGGCATTGATTATCTAGCTCTTGGTGAGTTAGACCGTGCTGAAATATCAGGAAACGAACTAATAATCGATCTGGAAAGACCACTGCGTGGAACAGAAAACAAAGTAAAACTGGCTGCTAGTATGTTGCAAGACGAGGCTGGCAACCTAATCACTGAAGAGGTCATCACCGGAGCATTAGTAGCACTATCTCCTGGAATTGCTGATGCGAAGGAGCGAGTAGGTGAGATCGTCACTCTTTCAGGAATTGTAACAGCGGACAATAGTGCGATTGGTGGAGGAAAGCTATCTACGTACTTACAGGATGAGACAGCTGGAATTAACTTGTTTTCCTTTAACCTTGCCGGTTACCCAGATCTAAGAGAAGGTGACGAGGTAGAGGTAACAGGAATGATTACAATCTATCGAAATTTGACGGAGATTGTGCCTTCTCAATCATCTGATGTCATTGTAAAAAGTCAGGGTAACCCCCTGCCAGAGCCTACATTGATTACCGTTGCGGACATTAATAATCCAACTGTTGCAGAGCTCAAGGAAGGAAAGGTAGTAACGACCAGAGCGTATCTTCTTTCCGTACCCGAAGGTGAAGCAGGCGGAGGCTATAATCTCAGCATGATTGATGAAGAGTTCCGTGGAGTAACTGTGCGTGTAATGAAAGAAAGCATGGACACTACAGCACTTCAGCCCGGCAAATGGTATGACGTAACAGGGATCTTGTCTCAATACAATGATTTGTACCAGATTCTCCCGAGAAAAGCCGATGATTTCACTTTGCTGATTGATCAACCACAGCCTCCAACTCCAGATGAAAGCTACAATGCTGTCGTGAAAAAGGTTGTAGATGGAGATACCATTCAATTGGCGGAACCTGTATTGGGAATAACGAGCGTACGCTTTGTTTATATTGATACCCCTGAAACCTATCATATTACTGATCCAGCCTTTGACCATACCAAAGTATACAGTGGAACAGATGCTGACAGTATGAATAAAAATCAAAAAGCCCATGGCGAACGAGCTAAGTTACATTTACAGCAACTGATATCGCCTGGAGATGAAATTATTCTCAAGCCGGCAGTTACCCCAATTGATGGGTATGGACGATTGCTTGCTGAAGTGATCCGGAAAAACGATGAAAGTAATCTCAACTTGAAGCAAGTGCAGGATGGCTTTGCTGGTATGTATATGATAGCCCCAGTTAGTGACGAACGTTTTACACTCTACTCACAGGCTGTACACCAAGCAATGCAGTCTGAGATTGGAATTTGGAATCGTACGGATCTGTTAACGGAAGAACCATTTGTATTCCGTGCTCGAGAACAGAAAAAAGCGTTGGCACGACCTGTTGGGGACGTAACGAGCAAAAAATACGTACAACCACTCGACTATCATTTGGTTTCACACCAAAACAGATTGTTCTTCCAGACAGAGGAAGAGGCAGTGGCAGCTGGATATACCAAAGATGCTGTTATCGACAAAACAAAAATACAAGCAATTCGTCAAGTTCCTGATAAAACAGCGAACATTAAAACAACTGGTATTGTGACAACCGAGTCAGATGGACGAAATAGTTTTTATATGCAGGATGAAACGGGTGGTATTCTCGTTTTCCAACCCAATACTAAAACGAAAGTAAAGCCTGGAGATATGATCACTGTAAATACCGGTCTGAAAGATACGTACAACGGTGAAGTAGAGATCATGCAGGCAGAATTTGAAGTTACAGGTTCTACAGAAACGCCGTTACCGATCTTGATAGAAGCGAATGAGCTACTGGATAAGCAAGGCATGCTAGTTAGCGTAAAAGAAGCGAACGTTTCACAGGTGACTGCAAGTAAATTCCTGGCTAGTACACAGAGTGGGTCATTTGAGGTTTTTTTAGGCAAATATAGCATTAATCTACCTGAACTGCGTGAGAAGGACATCGTTACGATTACAGGTATATCGTCTATTTTCAACGGAAATGCTCAGCTCTATCCAAGAACAACTGGCGATATCACTATTGTGAGCAGCGGCTTTACTGATGCAGAGAGAGTAGCAGCGGACAAGGCAGCACTTACAATAGGGGATGGCAGTGGCATTTTGAAAGAAGATGTTGTATTGCCAACAGTCGGAGTAAATGGCTCTACAATTAGCTGGGTATCTGATCAACCTGCTATTGTGTCTCCAGATGGAAAAGTAAGTCGTCCGAAGAAGGGGGATCCCGATGCAATCGTTACAATAACGGCTACATTGCAAAAAGGTGAAAGTACAGATTCCAAAAACTTCACCATTACCGTACCGGCAGAAACAGTAACAGATCTGGAAGCTGTCGAGGAAGTGAAAAATAGCCTTTCACTCACATACAACGGAACGGATGGTCTTCTTTCTTTGCCTTCAAAAGGAGTCCATGACACGACCATTAGCTGGACGCTACAAAACCCAGCTCATTCTACCGTTATTGATTTACCTTCAGGTACGATAAATCGAGCAGCCATTACAGTTCCAACTCAAGTCACACTTATTGCTAATGTCGTACGAAATGAGGCGAAATCAGAGAAAGGCTTCACGATAACCATTCAACCGTTGGGTGATATTCCTACTGTTCAGCCAGTTACAGCGAAGGATACTTCTGTAAAAGGATCGGCTAGAGCTGGTGCAGACGTATTCGTTCGTACTGGTCCTGATCTATTAGGGAATGGACGTGCAGATACAACTACAGGAGCTTTTGAAGTACCAATCCCTGCCCAACTAGCTGGTACCGTTTTAGAGATAATCGCAAATGATGATGTAACCGGATATAGAAGCGAGCCTGTCTATGTGTTAGTGAAGGAATCAGTGGGTGCTCCATCAATTGTTACCATTGATCCAGTCAATATAAAAGTAACAAAAGGAAGCGCATATACCCTGCCTGCCAAGGTAACAGCAACGATGAGCGATGGAAGTAAGCAGCAGGTAAATGTAAGTTGGACGCCTGATACCGTAGATACAAGTATAGTTGGTGTTTATCAATATGAAGGAACTGTAGCAGGCTACTCCTCAAATGTACGTCTAACACTAGAGGTAACGGAAGCAGCGGTAGCTTTAACGGTAGCACAAGCGCTTGCTTTGCCTGCAGGAACAGTAGTTACTGTGGAGGCATATGTGCAGGATGTAGAAGCCAATCCGCAATTCCCTGGTTATGGGATATATCTAGCGGATCAACCGGGTGCTGATTCGACAAACGGGATGATTATCAAATTTACGAATGCTGATCGTGGAGGAGCTTTTGCCAAGGGGAACGCTGCAGGTAAAAAGATACGCATCACAGGAACGCTACACGACAAAGCTTATTTCAGTAAAAAAGGGATAGCTACTTATACAAGTATTGAATTAATTCCATAGGGGGAGGGAGAACCATGTTACTTAAAGAGAGAGTAAAAGGTAAGCGGATGTTCCGAAGTATAGCAATCCTTGCATTAACGATATCGGCGCTGTTTTCTCAGGTGGTTTGGGCAGAAGGTCCACTTGATCCGGCTCCTTTCATCTCGGCAAAAGGTATACCTAACGGAAAAAAAGTATTGTTTGATAATATGCATGCCCAGACGGCAGGAGCTGCTGACTGGGTAATTGATGGAGCTTTTTCCGATTTTGCAAATGCTATAGCAGGTCAGGGTTATGAAGTAAAAGAACTGAGAAAAACTACCCCTCTTGTATACGATGACCTGAAAAACTATGATATTTTTGTCATTCCGGAGGCAAATGTCCCTTTTAAAGTCTCCGAGCAAGCAGCCATGCTTCAATATGTTCGTGATGGAGGAAGTATTTTCTTTATAAGTGATCATTATAATGCAGATCGGAACAAGAATCGCTGGGATTCCTCTGAGGTCATGAATGGTTATCGACGAGGAGCGTGGAGCGATCCGGCAAAAGGGATGAGTCAAGAAGAACGAAATTCCGAGGCCATGCAGAATGTACGTAGTTCCGACTGGCTAAGTGACAATTTTGGTGTCAGGTTTCGTTATAATGCGTTAGGCGATGTAAATGCTACCGTCGTGGTTAGTCCTGAGCAATCATTGGGGATTACAAGTGGTGTGAAAAGTGTTGCTATGCACGCAGGAAGTACCCTTGCAATAACGAACCCATCAGTGGCAAAAGGAGTTGTTTATGTGCCACAAACCAATGCGAAATGGCCAAATGCAGTGGATAAAGGCGTTTATAACGGAGGTGGCATTGCAGAAGGCCCCTACATGGCAATAGCAAAGGTTGGAAAGGGAAAAGCAGCTTTCATCGGGGATTCCTCACCTGTAGAAGACATTACACCAAAATACAAACGTGAGGAAAATGGTCAGAACAAGAAAACCTATGACGGATTTAAAGAACAAGATGATGGCGTTCTTCTTGTAAATACAATAAATTGGTTAGGTAAAGAAGAAAATTATCAAAATCTGCAACAGATTCAAGGATTAGAATTGGATGCGGTGACACAACTTGTGACAAGTGGACCAGAAAATGAAATACCAGAGCAATCAGTTGAACCGCAACAAGAACCGTGGTCTCCACCATCCGCCGGATATAAGTGGTGGGATCGATTTACTTTTTCTCCAGGATCATTTGGAAACTAAGTTGTAAGTAACAAAAGACGGGGGCGTATTCGTGGCCTTCGTCTTTTTGTGTGAAAAACGTCTCGACGTTTTTCATAAAATTGGATGTGACCGCTTGCGGTCCAACAAAACGGTCATGACCGTTTTGTGTGATAGGCGTTTTGTTAAACCGTGCAAAGTTGGAAATAGTTTTCGAATAACCAGTTTTTACTTCTGGATTCCTTGATTATTTTTTGAGAATATAAGTGTGTAACAATTATTTGGGATATCCGCGACCTATTACTAGTAGGTCGCTTTTTGTTTCTTTATTTACGAGATAGAGACTTTTTTAGTTATATTTTTTATTGAAAAAGACGGAGGAACGTGATAGATTCGTAGATGGCCATAAAGAATTTCATACCCAGTTATTTTTTTAAAAAAAGGTATTGACCTGGATTGGATATATGTGCTAGAATAAATTTCGTTCCAGTGAAACACACTTCACGAAAATATTGATAACATAACGGTTCTAGTAGTTTTTACATAGCACCCTGGTGCTGTAGCTCAGTTGGGAGAGCACCTGCCTTGCAAGCAGGAGGTCATAGGTTCGATCCCGTTCAGCTCCACCATTATTTTAATAGCATGGCCCGTTGGTGAAGCGGTTTAACACAGCAGCCTTTCACGCTGTCATTCAGGGGTTCGAATCCCCTACGGGTCACCATTTTTCTTATTAGTTTCTCGCTAAATTGCAAGTATATCTGGAGGCTTAGCTCAGCTGGGAGAGCATCTGCCTTACAAGCAGAGGGTCGGCGGTTCGATCCCGTCAGCCTCCACCATTCACTTCGTTTTATGGTTAGAGCTTCGGTCTCTCACCGCAAGCGATTCACCCTCGAAGTTGAAACAAGGAGTTAAGCTCGGGCACGCGAATCTGGCTTATCGAAGATGTATTTCGACGTTGAAGCGCCAGTAGGAAGCGATCCCGTCAGCCTCCACCATTTAATTTTATAATTATTGTCGCGGGGTGGAGCAGCTCGGTAGCTCGTCGGGCTCATAACCCGAAGGTCGCAGGTTCAAATCCTGTCCCCGCAACCAAAATGGAGCTGTGGTGAAGTTGGAGTTCACGCCGGTCTGTCACACCGGAGGTCGCGGGTTCGAGTCCCGTCAGCTCCGCCATTTTAAACAATGAAGTTGACGCTCCTCTCACCTATACCGGGTTCACCCTCGGTGATTGGTCGAGGAAGAGCTGCTCGCGCACAAGGATTTGGCTTGCCTAAGAAGTTGTTTCGACGTGGGTGCGCCAATAGGAAGCGAGTCCCGTCAGCTCCGCCATTTTTCTTAAAAAATGGCATAATGTAATAAACACCGTGCCGGTGTAGCTCAACTGGTAGAGCACCTGACTTGTAATCAGGGGGTTGAGGGTTCAAGTCCTTTCGCCGGCACCACTTATGTTTGAGCCATTAGCTCAGTTGGTAGAGCATCTGACTTTTAATCAGAGGGTCGAAGGTTCGAGTCCTTCATGGCTCACCATTTTTCACATGCGGGTGTGGCGGAATTGGCAGACGCACCAGATTTAGGTTCTGGCGGGCGACCGTGGGGGTTCAAGTCCCTCCACCCGCACCACATTTTCGCGGACGTAGCTCAATTGGTAGAGCGTCGCCTTGCCAAGGCGAAGGTCGAGGGTTCGAGACCCTTCGTCCGCTCCATATATGTGCCCTTAGCTCAGCTGGATAGAGCGTTTGACTACGAATCAAAAGGCCGGGAGTTCGAATCTCTCAGGGCACGCCATAAAGTCGGGAAGTAGCTCAGCTTGGTAGAGTACTTGGTTTGGGACCAAGGTGTCGCAGGTTCGAATCCTGTCTTCCCGACCACCTTATTTATTTTGTCTCAGTAGCTCAGCCGGATAGAGCATCCGCCTTCTAAGCGGACGGTCGGGAGTTCGAATCTCTCAGGGCACGCCATAAAGTCGGGAAGTAGCTCAGCTTGGTAGAGTACTTGGTTTGGGACCAAGGTGTCGCAGGTTCGAATCCTGTCTTCCCGACCACCTTATTTATTTTGTCTCCGTAGCTCAGCCGGATAGAGCATCCGCCTTCTAAGCGGACGGTCGGGAGTTCGAATCTCTCCTGAGACGCCACTACTTTTCTGTTAAGAAATGATAGTGAAAAGGTTTGAAAGTTTTTATAAAAAAGTGTTGACATATTGAATTGCTTAGAGTAATATATATTCTTGTGTCGCTGAAAATGTTCTTTGAAAACTGAACAGTGAAATGTTTGAATG
>NZ_JAJISB010000033.1 GCF_021245735.1 Brevibacillus daliensis | reverse complement strand
GTAATTAAATTCAATCTTTGCAAGAAACCCCACCCTCATATTATTTTTCAAATGAAAAAATTGGAATTATTACAATATTACTCCACAAACGCTATTACCACAACCGATCTTATTCCACTATCCTGCCCGTTAACGTAATAACTCTCAGTGAGTCTAAATCTTTATTTTCTTAGTCTATAACTATATTTTCACAGTCTAATACTTTATTTTTCGAGTCTAGAACATTATTTTCAGAGTATGGTGTAATCCAGATGAATGATAATAAACTGGCAAGTAATATTTCTCTTGGATCTGCTCTCGCTGCCCTTGTGTTCGGTCTTAGTGGACAGATTGCCATCGCGGTATGTGTTGTTGGTTTGGTTGCATCTTTATCACCAAATTTGCGGAGCGATCTTAAAGATAATATGGAGGACGCGGTTAGAGACTTGCATAAAACTCGTCGTTGGATGGAAAGAAATTCGCAAATAAAAAGGATTGAGATCGAATTCCCGTTTATGGACTATGACGACATTCGCCTCATTACCGGCAAGGGATTAGCTATTCGCAGTTTCGGTAAGGGCGGCTGGACAGACGTGTAATTTAAAAAGGGGGTTGTTCGGAAGTTTATGTGGAAGATAGGTCATTTATTTCTTGCAGATTCGTAAACAGCGTGAATCTCTAGGTCTGGGTTATTTACAATTTTATATATGTCTACCTCTTCCTTAGCATTCTGATAGAACTTTATATAGTTGGTGACATTAAGATATATTGTGCCAATGTCCTGGTTATTTTCTTTCAGATCAATAGCGTATTTAGGTGATTCTTCATTTTCATTTTTCGAAACAGAATCAAAAGCATCAGATTGTCTTTTTATTTTTCGAAGTTCCATTTTAGAGAAATCATTTAGTACTTTTTGAATATCTTCGGTAGTTAGTTCTACGTATTCATTATCATTATCATTATATTTTTTGATACTCAGATAAGTGATCTTTTCTTTATTGAACCAACCAAGTTCGTCAAACGACTTTACTTTTAATCCTGGAAAATAAATAAGGTTACTGAGTGCAAAAATTCCGATGAGAGAGAAAATAAGGATATAAATTTTTTTCAAGGCTTACATCTCCTTTATTTCAATATGTGGAACCTCCTCTTGATTATTGCATTATGCATAACACAACTTGTCTTTTTCTGTGTCGTCGATTAAAGTGAACACTCTGATAATATCTACTTTAACATAAATATCCAATAGTATGACGAAAAGAAAAAATGATAAAAGCAAAAAACGGTAAATCCACTTTTGGACTACCGTCTGTACTCATCAATGTGAAATCATGTATCATCTGGTAGATGTAAAGGATTAATTATATGAAACGAATAACAAACCAAGTAATCTATGTAATGATTACTTGGTTTGTGTTATATGTACTAATTACAACCCCTGATGGTATAATTGAACTAAGTTAGCCTTCTATAATTTGGGATTTGTAGATGTTTCTTCAAGTTGTGCAGAATATTTCGAATCAAGTGATTTCCGTTCGCTTTTCAGAGAGTTTGTTGCTTGCCAATACCATTTTTGATATCTCTCTTGTCATTATAAAATCATAACTAGCCAGAGGAAAAATCATGTACCAACAGTTTAAACAGAAGTGTTATCCACCAAATACCAGGAGGATTGCATAATGAAAAAAATCGTAGTATCAGTGATTTTGTTATTGATTGGTATGTATGTGTATAGTCTTCAACACGATAAAAAATCTGCTGAATTAAAGCTAGAATCTATTGTGGGACATAATTTATTTCTTCTCTTAACTACATACGACAAAATAGATAAAATACTTAATTCAGACAAACTTAATATTGAGAGTATAAATGATATTGAGAAGAAACTTGTAGAAATAAAGGAGTATTCTACAATAATTGATAGTATTGTAAGTAATGATTCTCTGAAATCAATTGCAAACGATTGGCAAGCTATTTTTTCAAAACTTGAAAAGAACTATAGTTCAATTGGATCAAGCGAGGATAAAATTCAAGAACAAAATGAGATAAAGAGTATGATAGACGAACTAGAAAGTATCATTTATGAAACCTACTATGTTAAGGACAATGTTGAAGGCGGAAAAGCTGAAATGAATATAAAAGACTTCACCAAAATCGAAGCTTATCAAAAAAAAATGAACGAATTCTCTAAGCAAATTATAAATATGCATTAAATTAGTAAAAAAATTATAATCCCCGTTGTATTATCAATTAGATTTTTACCTTTATATATGAGAGGAAATTCTGGCCAGAATACTCCAATTTATATAAAGGTGGGATTCTAGTGGATTTGACAGGAAAAAGATTTCTTATTGACCCAGGGCATGGTGGCGATTTTCCAGAAAAAACTTACAAAAACCGTATGGAGAAGGAGATTACTTTAAAACTTAGTAAAATTCTCCGAGATATGCTTAAAGATGAAGGTGCAGCAAGAGTATTTTTGACACGTAGCCATGATAAAGATTTTGATGGTAAAGATGCAGACGACGACATTAATAAACGAGTAGACTACATTAATAAATTCCCGGGTGTCGATGTATTACTTAGTATTCATGTAAATACTGAAACTGGAAGAGCTGGTATGTTTTATCCTGTGAACGGAAAAGCCTCCAAGACATTGGCTAGAAGTCTTCAAAGAAAGTATGCAACTTATATTGCTCACGCAGGAGTTTGGGAAGGAGACTTTGCAATTAATTAGAGATACAAATGTTGCAGGAGCAAAAGTATTAATTGAACTTGACCAAATCCATAAAGGATGGCTAGATGATGAAGAGCAACTAGAGCGCGCAGCATTTTTAATTGTAGCCGGACTTTATAACTACTTCTGCGAAATGGGTATCTAAAACAATAAAAAAGGACGAGCATACTAAAAAAATGCTCGTCCTTTTTTATTCACGAAAATGCTTTATAGTAACGTTTAACATAGTAATTACAGAGACCACATTTGTTTAGGTTAGTAATCTGAATCCTAGACATTATGGAACATGTGGTATCTTAGTCAACAGGAGGAATACTACCTGTTTGTAAGTGAGATACTGAAAATTAAGAGTAGTGCAAGAGGAGAGCCTGTCTCTTTTTGTCTCTACTATAAAGTAATATGCTAATAAATTAATTTTTATTTACAATAATATACATTTTATATAAAATAATCATATAGTATTTTTAAAATAATGCCTCAAAGCAAGTGAAAA
>NZ_JAJISB010000032.1 GCF_021245735.1 Brevibacillus daliensis | reverse complement strand
TAATATGCTAATAAATTAATTTTTATTTACAATAATATACATTTTATATAAAATAATCATATAGTATTTTTAAAATAATGCCTCAAAGCAAGTGAAAAGTCATGAAAGTGTTAACTTAGGGGGATAAGTATGATAGAAAATCTTACCTACAAGACGATCGGAGACATATTTAGAGAAAAAAGAAGCAAGTTAGACATTAGTTTGTCTGAATTAGCTCGATTAACAGGGGTTAGCAAGAGTGTCATCTTTAAGATTGAATCAGGCGATACAAAACGTCCAGAGCTAAGTACAGTAAAAGCATTAATTGCTCCACTGGAAATTACATATGAGGAAGTTATTACATGTTATATCGAAGTGGAAAATCGCACAGATGTCCTATTAGAATTTTTATCAGAAGCAATTGATGCACATAATATCACTTTAATCGAGAACATTGCAAACAAATATATAGAATCTTGTCGTGAGGACACATACACCCAATTAGAGACTTTATACAATTTTGTCATTGCATCTACAGATGATAATGTCAAAGTAACGCTCGCTAACGTTATTAGTAAATATTCTAGGCAACACGGCGTTCTTCCATACATGGTAAAAGGATTGTATCAAAGTTATATGGTACAATACAGGGATTTAAAATTGCAGGAAGAATCTTTTAGATTAGGCGAAGAAATTATTAACTATTTGGATTTTTTGGATAAAACAGATAAGATATCCTTCCTATACCGAATGGCATTCCAAGCTCATAACATAGGAAAATATGAAATGTGTATTAAGCTTGGAAAAATGGGTCATTTAGAAGATGAAACAGAAAACGAAGAGAAAGAGAGGGTCGCACTAGCAATTTGCAACTCTTTCTTCCACTTAAATAACTACTCGGAGCTTGAACAACATCTGCAAGAGTATGAGAGCCTAGGTTATCGTTTTATTATCAACGGAGCTAAATACTTACGCACAATAACTTTGTCAAAGATGGGGGAATATGAAGAAGCAATCCCATTACTTAAACAATTAGTGGAGGAATCCAGAGAAAACCAACGATTGCACCGAGTTAATCAATTACTAGAAGCCCTGGTTGCAGTTAATGATTTGTCTTCTCTAAAGGAAATCTTAGATAAAGAAGAAGAAAATACTTTTATCAAGACTCCTTATAAGCACACAGAGCTAGGCAATTACTATCAATACACAGAGTTGGGCCACTATTATAAGTATAAAGCCAGATATCTTGTCGCCATCGGTCAATTTGACGATGGGATTAATACTTGTTTCAAAGCGATGGATTATTTTGCTAAAATTAATTCAGTAAATCGAATCATAGAGACTTCAAACTATATATTCTCCTTTTATTGCGAAGAAGGCAGAGAGATGCCTTTAACTATTCTGAAAAAACTGAAAGAATTGTATAATACAATTAAGGAAAGCAACTAAAGGAGGAATTAGTTATGAGAAAGTCTTTTATTGTTCTGACTCTTTTGGCACTAACTTTGTTCAGCTCATCATTTAATGTGGCTAATCTAAACACTTCCAACAAACCAGTCGGTGTGCAACCAGATACGGAAAACCCTCTGGGATAATAAAATTCGTTAGGGGAATGGGGGAGATGGATGGAATTCTATCTCCTTTTTTTAATATTTCATTGAGTCCGATAATATATCTTATGTAAACTTATTTGAATAATATAAATATGTTTATGAAATCTCTGCGTTTTAAAAAACTAGTCTTTGGCGATTTTTAAAGAGAAATTCCCACTAAATAAATCTCTCGTTTCGATCAAAATTGATATATCTGTCAAATCATCGATATCCAGTACGAATGGTTCTTCTGAGTCAACGCTGGCTAGAACTATCCGATACTCTCTTTGATGAGAGAAACTCAGGTCTTTAATAAAGAAATGGTTTGGATCAAACTCGTGGTACGATTCAAGACGTTCCACAGAATTTACTTTGTAATCTACATATGAGATTTTCCCTTGATGTGCTAGTAGTCCTTGATCAATAAGTGCCTTATTCAACCGTTCTTTAAATGGACCAGGACTTATGATTAGTGCGTATTCACCAAAATCTTTTACCAATTGCTCAATATCATTTTCTCCGAAATCGAACTGACAATCAACGGATTCTTCGTACTCTTTAACAATCTTGAGTGATTGAGAGTCGATCTGAGTAATACAAAATAAAGGCTTAGTCATATATGCATTCATAGAAATTGACAAAACATCTGCTTCAGCCTCAAAGAGTAATTCACTAGTTTCTGAATGATGAAAACTCAAACTAACTTTGTTCATTACCTGAGATAGTTCGTATTTATCTCCTATACCCTTGGTTCCTGATTTTTTCTCCAACTCAGCGAAGTATCTTCCATTGTTCATGTACAGTTGCCCTTTTTGGAGGGAGAGGAGATGATCTTTGTTGTTTTGAAACTTAACGAACATATAAATGCGATCTTCTGCTAAAACAGCTACCATTTGCAATCACCAATCTTTCGTATAGGATAAATACTGACTTTGACTAATTTTGACTTCTATTATAGCCTGTCCACCATTAAAAATATAGGTTTGGTAAGTATCCAGTTGAAGGTTGAAAAGCTAGAGTTAACAACTAACCAAGTCAAAGTAAAAGTGAATAATCCTAACTAACAGGTGTCTAATGACAGAATTCTGGTTGCTAAGAATCAGCTTAAACCCCGTATTACTTGTAAAGGAGCAACCACATTTCTGTCATTTTTCAGTGACACAAATAAGGTTGCATGTATGTGCTGTGACACAAATGTGGTTGCTTTATCGTATTAACGAAAGAATTTAGAACGTTAGTAAATAGCTTAGTATACAGTGATCTTACATTGAAGCAATCACATAATATGTGATTGCAACCTGAATTCTGTCATTAAAGCAACCACATTTGTGTCACTCGACAACAGGTGATAATAGAGTAAGCCATATAAGTTTATACTCTTAATTTCAGTTCTTAAAAGAGCCATTTCATGCACTGAAATAGGTAGAGGAATAAATTACTCCTCTAACGTTTCATAGCCCTACTGTCGAGTGACACAAATATGGTTACTTTAATGACAGAATTCAGGTTGTAATCATATATTAAGTGATTGCTTTAATATACGATCACCTTTGTTAAGCTCTTTTCTTACGTTCTAACTTCTGTAGTAATTGTAGCTTTGAAATAAAGTTTAATTGAAATACTGCCATTAACCTTGATAAACGAACAAAAAAAGAGCGTGTTTTGAAAAAAGATTAATCAAAACACGAACTTCTTGTGTTAAATTGAATGATTCTTTTATAAAAAAGTTTGATTGTTTTGTGTTCTTTATTCACCAAAAGCATCCGTTACTTGAAGAAACATAATCAACTAACTTTACTAATAATTATTTTTCTGTACATCCCATTCATCATTACAGGTTTATCTTCATCTATCTTTAAATTTTTATTATTTCTAAAGTATAATTCTTCAAAATTCAATCCAATATCTGTGCCTAAAACTCTAATAAATGGTCTGAGTAGTTTTTTTGATAACGAAAGTTTGTTATTTTCAGGAGTAAATTTATCGAAAATAAATATTTTCCCACTTTGGTTTAAAACCCTCACCATTTCTTGAAAACACTTATCTGCATTCGGAACAACTGAAAGGATTAAGCTTCCAACTACATAGTCGAACGAATTATTGTTAAATGCCATAATTTGAGCATCCATTTCTAAAAACTTAATAGAGGAATTTTTAAATTTCACTTTCGCCTTTTTAAGCATATCAGGTGAAAAGTCAATTGCAGTTATATCTAAGTCATAATGATTTATTAACTCTAAATCAGCTCCCGTACCTACTCCTACAAAAAGTATTCTTTGTTGTTTATTGAAGGGTGTCTCTTGAAATATTTGTCTTCGAGCATTTAGAAAAATGCCTGAATTAAAAATCTTATCGTAAACGGGAGACCAGATTTTATAAATTACTTTGTTCCAAAGATTATTCAATTTTCGCCACTCCTAAATGAATGTATAACTTTTATGTATTTTTATAGATTCTCTTATTATACAATCCTGCCGCGTTAGTTCCATAAGAAAAAAACGAAAATCACAACTAGTTTTCGGTTCATCTTTTTCAAAATGGTGCGACTTATTTATAATCAGTTCAACTTTGTTTCAAACCGACAGTAATACGATAAAGCAACCACATTTGTGTCACAGTACATACATGCAACCTGAATTCTGTCACCTTTTTCCTACTTATGACCTGTAAGAGCTTCTACCTCAGTATCCAACAAGTAAACAACATTAAATTCCTCATCGTTTTCACCACAATTATTAATATGACTTTGAAGTATTATTGCTCTCCCCATATGATCTCCAAGGATTACTGTACGAAATGCAAGACTTTGTCGCTGGTAAGGGGGCAATGGGACTTGGCGCCATGATGATCGGCAGCAAGAATCCACTCAAAATGGACGTTCAATCGTGTTTGAAAGACCCCGTAGATGCTTCAACAGGTCACAATTTATCGAGTATCCTGTGCTTTCCATGTTTGGTTCAGAAGAACACCATTTTACCCTGCATTACAATCCCCTGCTATTTAATGAAGGGACGCAAGTATTAGGAGAAGCATGGACGCACAATCATGCGATTCGCTTAGAGGATAAGAAAGATGGAAGGATTACTCTTTGGTGGAATGGGATACGGTTTAACGAGTTCGTAGTGGGTGAAGATGGAGTATATCGGACTCAAGTTGCAGATAACTGGCAAGACAGGATTGTAAGCACGTTGGATGGCTATCTGCTTACGTTGCCAGATCAAAGTACGTATCAATTCAGCTTACAGGGGTGATTGTTATCTCGCACCAATGCAATTATGAGGAATCTGACATAACGATCCGCTCCTTTCCAAACGAGTGTTTGATTCTGATTAGAAACTGCCACAGGTGTTACTGATGAAAATATTATGATATTTGCTATAAAATATAAATAAAAGTCGCCGTACACATCGTACGACGACTTTTACAATTAGCGTCATTATCCTTCGCGTGTTTCTTTTTGACGTGAATGATTTTTTTGTTTTACCTGTTTTGTACCAGAAAGTGGTTCTCCGGTTTGTTCTAAAGGACGAAATTGGTTATTATAAGTCTGATGTGGATTTTCAAATAGAAAGTCGTCTTTTGCCATTCCAATCAACTCCTTTACTCGTAGTATGCGTGCAACTGAGGAGCTACACACAGGGAAAAAATTCAAGATAGCATAAGACGAAAATGTTTTGAAGGGGAGAAACAACAATGAAAAAGAATAAATTCGTTATGGCAACTATAGCAGGATTACTTATTTTAACAGGCTGTAATAGTCAAGCTGATCAAGCAGAAGAAGCGAAAAAGGCAGAGGAGGCACAAATCCCTGTTCCAGAGATCGATTTAAGTCAAGAACGTAAATTGAGTGATAAGGTAGAGATCGGTAAGACTTCTTTAAAGGAGATGGAAGCAATTTACGGAGCAGCAGTGGAAAAGTCGACAATCAAGTCCACGTTCTGCAAAAATCTTGCCAGTGATAATGGCCCTTATCCTGAGATAGAACAGCATGTTGCCTTTATTAAGATGGAACCAATTAATGGAGGAAAATGGGAGATGGCATATCCCTATAATTTTACAGTTGAACAGGAGCCCGAGCTGGTTGGAGCACAAATCATGCTAAAGCGAGGCGATTTACAAGAAAAAATTAAAGCCAACACTTTGACAATGGATGATATAAAACGGGTGTATGGAGAACCGACTAGGGATTTAGGTCAGGTCATTGAATATTACGATTTCAAAAATAAAACAGTGTTACAAGTATTCGTACAGGAAGGCAATCAGTTTAACACGATGCTAACCGACTACGGAGTACTGTATAAAAATTTACCAGAGGATTTGAAGGAACACGAATCCATTGTTAAACGTCTAAGTAGAGAAGAGGCAATGAAGAGAAAAGAAGCGGGTAACGCGGGTAAGTAAAATTTACTGGTATGCAAAATAGATAAGAGAAGGGGTGTTGGAGAGTGCCATTATTGATTGCTCCTGTATTTAACACGGTAACTGTTGAGCCTGTACGGATTGAATTAGATAATGGGTTTCAGCTAATTGGAGGTAATGAGGATATCTACAAGCTGTGTCATTCTCGGCTACGTTCCCAAATGAATGAGAGCAAGGTGTATTTTGATGAACGAGTTAAACCTCAATCCCTCTTTCTGTTTGCTGATTATCCGACATTAAAAGTTAAAGAAGACCGCCAATATATCACTGAAATTGAAAATAGACTTAATTTGGCTAACGGTACAGGAATCTGCTCGATTCCCTACCTTTTAACCATGGAAAAAAGTGCGTATGGGATCAACTACTTGAAACGATCATTGGACGGGCCTGTTTTTCAATTTGATCCAAAAACTGAAGACCTCTTTAAGAAGCTACTGCAAACAGATTCTGCGTTTCCAACTGTGCCTTATCGACGCTTTCTACATTCACTGGAAAAAAACTCGCTGGAAGACGAGCTATTAGACCTTTGGATTGCGCTTGAATCCCTTTTTGTACCAGATGGGAAAAAGGGTGAGATCACATATAAGGTACGAATGAGAATTGCTTATTATCTGGGGGAAACAGCAGAGGAACGAAAGAAAATAGCTGATTTTATTAAAAGATCATACAATCATCGTTCTGAAATCGTACACAGTGGAAAGACCCTGGGTGATGCAATTCGTGAGGAGATTACCATTCTACGTCAAATTGCCCGCGTTACATTAATTAATCTGGTTATGGAAAAGATAAAACTACAGCAACTGCGAGAGCGACTAGATGAGCTTGTCATTCATGGTTGTTCCTATCAAGAGATGTACAAGCCTCCACATTTTGAACACTTCAAAGAGCGTTATCCGATTTTGGAAAAGAGTAAGTAGCGATTACACCTTCCGGATGGTTTCAATCAGTTATGGGAAACCTAACAATGGAGGTGAGTCAGATGAAAGGGTATGACAAGGAGTTTCAGAAACAGGTGGAGGAGTACCGTAAAAATCCACCTGGCTCCCGCAATCAACACAGTGAGATCGACCGCCATGATAAAATGGAAAAGCATGAAAGACGAGTTGATTCCAATTCTTAATACTGATAAAAAGGCGAGTTTTCCAATTGATGGGAAACCGCCTTTTTTCAAAATAGAAAACGAAGAGAATAAGATTGAGAAGAACGTTTTGAATCTCTCTTGTAAACCGGGTTTCAATTCATGCTGTAACATGGTAAGCTAACCTGTACGAACTATTGGTTTGGGAGGATTTCTTCAGTGTCTAATGACTTTCAATTACTAACAAAAGAACCTATATTATCATTTATGAAAGAGCGTGGCTATAAACAGCTTACGCCTGTTCAAGAGCAAGTATTGCCTGTTATTCTAGATGGACGTGACCTGATTGCGGAGTCACCGACTGGTACAGGGAAAACCATGGCATATTTACTTCCTTTGACCGAAAAGTTGGACAAGGATAGTAAAGATCTGCAAGTATTAGTATTAGCACCAACACAAGAATTGGTTATGCAGATTCAACGTGAAGCGAACGAATTGTTATCACATATGAATATGGGTGCAGTCGCTCTCATTGGCGGTGTGGATGTTAAGCGACAAAAAGAGCGTTTAAAAACGAATCCAGCGATTGTGGTAGGTACACCTGGTCGTGTGCAGGAGCTGTTGGAAGGACGTAAATTAAAGGTTCACACCGTAAAAAGTGTGGTAATCGACGAAGCGGATAGAATGTTAGACAGAGGTTTTGCAAACCCAGTACAAGAAATTCTGCGTCGCCTGATGAGAGATACACAACGCTTGTTTTTCTCTGCTACGTTACCAGCTAATACCCGAAGTGCTTTATCAAAAATGACCAATGACCCTGTAATTATAGCCGCCGAAGCACCAGAGTCAAAGAATGAAGTGTATCATTTTTATCTGGTGGAAGAAGGGCGAAAAAAGGCAGATGCACTTCGTCGTCTCATTCGTTTGGTTAATGCGAAGAAGTCACTAGTTTTTGTAAATACAACAGAACGAGTAGATGAAATCAAAGAAAAGCTGGAATATCATAATCTGGCTTGTGAGCTGTTGCACCGAGATACGGATAAAACAGCACGTGCCCAAGCTCTCCAAGCGTTTCGTGATGGAAAGCTACCTGTATTGGTTGTTACCGATGTGGCAGCGAGAGGTCTAGATGTGACAGATGTTGAAGTTGTCATTCATTTTGACCCAGCGACTGATGCAGATACATATGTACATCGCAGCGGAAGAACGGGTCGAATGGGGAAGGCAGGACTTGTTTTCTCTATCGTGACACCACAACAAACCTTTATTATTCGCAAATTTTCCAAGCAAAATCAGATTTCCATTACAGAAAAAACGATGTCACATGGCGCTTTAATTAATCCGGGTGAACGTCCACCAGCATCTAGACCTAAATCAACTGCCAAGGGTACTACGAATGGAACCGTTAAAAAAACATCAAGAAGTACTCCAAAAGGTGAATCTAGTCCAAAAAATGGGCCGTTCAAGAAAAAGCGCTAAGCTACTGCCGCTGCTCAGTCAGGAACTCACAGAAGTACATAAGCACTTTTCTTTTGTGGCATAGTAAGCAGGTATCAATATGCTTATGAAGTCGAAGGAAGGGGGAGCTTATGCGTAAAAACCGTCTTTATGAGGAAAAGCTGCTAGTTAATGGTCCGATTGGTGGCCAAAATCTTTCCAAGCATGAGCGACAAACCTTACAGGATGAAGCAGCGGAATTAAAGCAAGCAATAGAAGAAAGTAAACAGCAAGATATCGCAGAGTAATAGTAGTAGAAAACTTGGCTTTGTCAAGCCTTTGGTGCAGGCAAGGCCTTAGTTGTACTTATGCAGGTGAGAATTTTTATAAATTCTTATCTGTCAAATAAGGAGAGCGATGAAGAGAAGCCGCTCTCCTTTTCTATTGTATAAAAAGGACTTCTTTCGTTAGGTCCAACATTCAATTTATAGTAATGCTTTCAAATCTTCTTTCAATTGATCAATATGTTCATAGGGAGCTTCAGCCTCTAACAGTTTGTTAATGATATACGTAAGATCTGATGAAAGAGAGAGCTCTTCCTGCCAGGACTTATCGGACCTTGCATCATCAACATCATTTTCAGATCGAACAGATGAGGAGAATCCTGAATATAGCAAATGAAGGAAAAAATGTCCCATCGCATAAAAGTCGCTAGCTGTATCGTGGTATTTTTCAATATTTTCTTCCTGTTCAAGCGTATTTTCACTTTTGGACAGTTCGAATATTTCCCGCGGAAGATTTTGTTTTTCATACGGTAGAAGATAACGAGCTAGACCAAAATCAATTAAATGAGGAATTCTATCGACCAGTACGACATTTGGGACTCGGATATCTCTGTGAACGATACCGTGTGTATGCAAATAATGCACGATTTCAATGATCTCTAGCATGAACAAGACAGAGGATTGCTCGTCCCATTCTTCCTTTAAATGAAAAAGATGTTCTTCGAGGCTTATGCCTTGAAAAAAGGTCATGACGATAAAGGCATCATCACGAGTATTAAATTGGTCTAATAGGACAGGGATTCTGGGATGATGTAATGTTGCCAATATATGCGCTTCATATTGATGAGATAATGTTCCCTTCGCTTGATTGCGCAGACTTGGTTTAACCTGTTTTATCACGACAAGCTGGTTGGTCGTTTGATCGGTAGCAAGGTAAGCGATACCGTAGCTACCTATGCCCAAAACATGCACAATTTCGTATTGATGAAGCCGTGTACCAATTTGATAGGGGCGATCCGTCCAGTTTCGCTGCCACCAATTTATCCATGACTGCCAACATAGACGCATAAGTTTAGCTCCTTTATTTGTGGCGTGTAGCTAATAAATAGAACAACATCCCAAACCCAGCTACTAACATAATGATACTGAAAATGATTGTAATTGTGGAATTACCTAACATTTGATCCTCCAGATGTCTTCTAAAATTTGTTCCGTATCCACTGTAAGCAATCATTCTGATATAATCAAGTGCGGACAGGACATTTGATCTTATTATACGATATTACGATAACAGGAAGACAAGGGGAAACTGGTGGAATGAATTTTATTGTTGAGTGGGTTTCGTTTTTTGTATTGGAACAGATTGAAAATGAAGCTAATAAGCAGCTTAAAATAGCAAAAGTACTAAATCGTGATGAATATGAGCAAAGTGAGCTTAAGGCATTTCTTGAAGGCGAATTTAAACGTATTGCCAAACGAAAGGTAGATCGTAATCCACTTCATGATGCCGGTGGAACAAAGCTAGGACAATTTATCTTGGAACCAGGGCACCCGCTTGATTCCAATCCCAATTACGGGCAGTTTAAACGTCTTTTGCAAGCAGTGACGAAGGATGAAATCAGAACGCGTTCCAATGAGATTTTGCAAGCATACCTAAAGACACCGCAAGTACGGGCAGGAGTCCTTCTGTTTGTAAAAGCAAGGCTGGAGAAGCTAGAGGATGATTTTCTGTTCATTCTCAAATGTGATTTTGAGCAAAAAACTGCTGTAATTACGGACGAAAAGAGTCTACTCTCTAATTTGGAAATGGCGATTCATGCAAAAAATATGAAATCGGTCATGTTTCCGTTCATGGAAGAGGAAGGAATGACTGATCCGTATTATGTGAAAATTCATCAGTTCTCTCATGCGCGGTACTTTGAGGAGTTTTTGCGTGCGATAGAGTATCCACAAACGATTACGGAAATCGTGTCACAGGAGGTCATTTCATTAGCTAAACAGCATATCGAAATGGTGTATCCAGAAGACTCCCCAGAAAGACAACAGGAAGAAGAAGCGATTGAATTAATAGCGGCCAGTCCCAAAAGAGAACTAAGTGAGAAATGGGAGCACGAGACGGTAATGGAAGCGATGCATATCATTACTGATCAACAGCCAGAAATCGAAATAAAGTTCAAGCTGGATCACATGCTAGTGAAAGCGATGCTGTCCGATTATGGCTCCCAATTACACATAGCCAAAATAAAGGGACGTTATGTCGTTGTGCTTGAAGGGGAAGGACTAGAATTTGAAAAAGGCTTTTCCCCGATTGAATTCTTGAAACCAAAAGCATTACATGAGCTAGTAACAGAAATTGAACAACGAGCCACAGAGGCAGCGATGAACCCTGGTATCAATGATAGGGTTCAACCAGGAGAGGGGAATGAAACGTCATTCTCATCAGATGACCAAGATGATACTCCTCCGGGTAAATGAATAGGGTCAAAATGCGAGGTGATAATATGAGTCAAACAAACGGATCAAACGAATCAAATGAACGAAGTAATGAGCAAAACTGGAAACAAGAGCTTATTACATTATTAACAAGTGAACTTCCAACAGGTTGGAGTGTGACTGATCAAGGGAGTACCTTGAAATTGACAGCGGTGGTTGATCAAGAAATATATGAACGGACAATTTCTTTAGAAGGTTTAGCGCACCTTTTTCATCAGATAAAAAACGAGAATCAAGGTAATAATTCTGGACAAGATCATGAAAACAACGTGGTATTGCAAGAGAAGTTGTCCATGTTTGCCAAACATGTTGCGGCAACGGTTCGTGGAATAACCCAGAAAAGAGAATTGACTGGACATGAACAACACATTTATCCAGTCATTCGCCATCGTTCCTTTTTTGATCATCCACAAGCTGGGTCACTAGTAATAAGACCACATACAGCGGAGACAAAGATTGCGTATGCACTTGATCTTGGCGAAGGCTATGCGCTGATTGATCAATCTATGCTGGAGCAAGCAACGATGTCAGATGAGCAATTGCACGAGTATGCCCTTAGCAACCTGGAAAAACTACCCTATGCCATAAAGGAAGATCAGGTAGGTCCCCACATGCTTACCTTTGTCAATGCAGAGGACGGGTATGCCGCTAGTCGGGTTTTACTTACAAGCTTCTTATCATCCTTTGCTGAGAAGATAGAAGGGAAAGAGCTGGGAGTAGCTATTCCCCATCAGGATGTCTGTCTTTTAGCCGATATACATGATGAAAGAGGCGCTCAGTTACTTGCTCAGGTTACACTCCATTTTGTCAGTAAAGGAAATGTTCCTATTTGCCCTCTTCCATTTATTTATAAAGAGAATGAATTGGAACCCTATCTTGTTATTTCACCAACGAAGGATAAGTAGAAAGGTTGATACTCGGATATGTTAACGAAATTTGAAAAAGAATTGCTAGAAGAAGTAATGGATGATTTGTACGCAGATTATAGTGATTATAAGAAAAGCTTAAAACCTGGTGAAGAAATGAATGCAACCTATAAAACGTTTGTGAGTATCACAAAGAAATTGGGACTAAGACAACCTAAATAGATCATGAAAGAAAAGAAGCTTTTTCAGACGGCAACGTTGAAAAAGCTTCTTTTTTACTGTAAATTTTACATGTTCATTCGCGTTGAAAAAACGAGATCATAGGAGAAAGAAAATGTGAGCTTGCAGAGATTATATGGATAGCCTGTTCATAGTCAGTCTCTGAAAGAATGGGCAGATAATCTTCTGGTGAGGTTAGCAAGTTGTACCAAGCTGGATCGTCAAACCAATCATGACCTTTAGCTGGTGGCTGAACAGTATCAGGCCAGGCATCTGGTAAGGATGGGCTGACGTACAGCTTTTTCGTACTTTTTGAGTTACTACTTGGACCAGATGAAGGTGCATGATTTGTAAAGCGCGAGGGGAAGAAATCAGCCCGAGAACCAGTGTGTGGTACATTGGTGCAAAACTGCAAAATGTACCAGTAACGTTCATGGTCTTCGAATAAGAGTTGATACAAAAGCTTGCCCACATTAATACGTAGCGCTAGCTGATCAAAGTGAGTAACACGTGTACCAATTAATTTAAGATTTGTTTCTCCATTTTCTGTAAAGGGAAAAAAGATCTGCGTGAGGGAAAAAAGGGCGGGCAATGTAAAGTCAAGATGAGATAGCACATGATCGATATAATAAGGATTTTGAACGACACGTTGTTCTATGTAATTCTGTTCATTTATGATCAGTGCCCATGTGAGCACTTGGATACTCACTTTTGACCAAACAGATAATGCAGAGCGTTTTTGTCCCAAAAATGCTTGCCAAATTGGAATCATAAATTGGCTTACTCCCATCTGAGTAAGAAGGGAAAAGTCAGGATGTTCATGATTTTTCATATGGGCATATACCAGCAACTGAGGATAGGCATCCTGAAAAATAAGCCAGTTACAACGTTCCAAGAGTTGAAAAAAGCTACCTGCTTCTTTTTCAGTCAAAAGCTGTGGAATCCACTCTCCTCTTAAGTCAGTCATTTGCCAACCGCCATTGCGAGAGACTAGATGAGCAAGGAGCGCCCATTCTACTTCAGGGTGTTCCAAATAAAAGTCCAGATAAGCACTTGTTCGAGTAAGATTGTTCTGGTTAGCCCGCTCTACACGTTTATGAATGCTTTCTATAAGGAGGTTTTTCTCTTGTTCTGTCATCGGTTTCGTATACAAAAAGACCCCTCCTAGTAAGTAACCTATACATAGGTATAGTCTTGCCGGGAGAGATCTCTTATACGCATAAAACCTCAACTCAAGAGAGACGATCTTCTTTTTTGGAATAAACGTCTAATTAGTTAGTTTGTCGGCTGAGGATTGTGGATATTACTTCGGAAACATTTGAAATAGAACGGAAGCAATGCCAGCGGCAATCAGTGGTCCAACGGGCACACCTTTAAACAAGGCAACACCCAATATCGTACCAATCAACAGTCCTGTAACAATGACAGGATTAGCTGTCATCAGGAGTGCTCCACGTCCACCGAGGTATGCAACTAACATCCCAATAAAGACAGCTGCAAGAGACTGCCAATTGGTAAAGGTCTGCCAGATCATGGCAGGGGTAATTTTTCCACTGGCAAGCGGAGCCATTACACCAATGGTTAAAATAATGATCCCGATGTGTAAACCATTCTGTTCAATATACGGGAACATTTTGTCTAAATGAAGCAATCGAATCATCAACAAAATGCCAACTGCGATTGCAACAGCATTATTATTGCCCAAGATCGATAACGTAAGAAGTAGTAATAGTATCAGGTTAGTAATGTCCATAAGCTGGCTCACTTTCTATGTCTCGTACGTTTAGGTAAGCATTCCAATTGGAAATCCTACTGGTTCACCATCAGGGTCCTGTTCAAATGTACCCCATGCAAAAACGCCGTTAAAATATTGTATGGTAAAGGTCCCAGTTTGATTATGTACCTGATATGTCCCACCTATACGGAATTCACTTGTTCCCAGGTAATATGATTTTGCCAGATAAAATTTTTGTTCAAGAATACCCGCAGCTCCCAAATCTCCCTGTTTTTCTTTTTCATCTAGCTGCTGACGAAGTGTTTCCATTTCTTGTTGCAACTCTGCAAGTGTGAATTGACTATACAAACGCATGTGTAACCCCCTGCTTCTTCTTGTAACCCATATGGTCTGTATATTGTATCACAATGAATCAGAATGATAATCAAGCCAGGTGCATAAGAAAAACACTCCAATCACATTGGACAGGAGTGTTATCTCTTCATTAAATAGCAAAGACATGGTTATCAATAACTACTTGTGTTTTTCTGCTAAAAATCCATTGGGATGTAGAGATGCTTGGATTATAGAAATACAAGGAGCCTTTGGAAGGGTCTTGTCCAAACAAGGCATCTTGAACGGCTTTTTTAGACTCTAGATTCTTAGAAGTTGGTAACTTCCCATTTTGAATGACGCTAAATGCGTTCTTTTCAAAAATAACCTCTTTAATCGTGTCTGGGAACTGTTCAGAACTGACTCGGTTTAGCACGACGGCTGCTACCGCAACTTTACCAACATAAGGTTCTCCACGACTCTCTGCATATACCAGACGTTCAAGCATATCAATCTCTTGTTTGATATTCGAAGTCTGCATAAGCAGTTCATAGGTTGGTTCTGTGAATTCTCCATTGTCTGGCAATCCTTTTAACCTCTGGAATGCTGCGATCGATTGTTGGAATGAATCGGTATATACGCCATCCACTGTTCCTTTGAATAATCCAGAAGCGGTTAACTTCTGTTGTGCTTTTTTCATTTTTTCTTTCACAGCTTCAGCCTCTGAGTCCTTAGCCTTCTCTTTCTTTTGTGAGGAAACAGGAGCTGTGGGAGGAGATTGTAATGGAGATGGAGTAGGATTGTCTGAAGGTGAGATTTGAGCAAAGTATGGAGATGATCCACCCTTAAACGCAAACAGGATAGCCAATGAACTGACGGCTAAAAACATATAAGCCAAGGTACGTACCCAAGAGTCTTTTTCGGTATATAGCAAAATATTGTGCCTCCTCTTTAGTCCATGCACGTGGAATAACCATGCTCCGCGTGCACGTACAAATTCGGCAAGTTCATACTTGTAAAATTGGGAATAAAAGTAATGTTATAATTTTCCCGTTTTTTGCCGTTTGTAATTCTTTTGTTAGTCTTCTGCTACTTTATGAGAGATACCCAATATGCAGGTCTCCAATCATATTAGCTATACATTGAAGTGCCGAACAATAGGAGGGTACTGGAAAATAAAAAGACTGTATTGCTCTATTACGAACAAATACAGTCTTATTATCCATTTGTTTCAAGCTATTTTTTCTCTGCAGAAACCTCTTTAATCGTAATATCCTTAATGACTACTTCCTCGGTAGGAGTGCTTACTTCGCCCATATTACCCGCTTTGACAGGGGTTGAAGCGATCTTGTCCACAGTATCCATGCCATCTATAACTTTACCGAAAATGGTATAAAAAGGCTGGGAGTTTAATCCGGTAACATCTTTACCTGTTCCAATGAAAAATTGGCTACCATTTGTATGGGGACCAGCATTTGCCATGGCAATGACTCCCTTTTCATATTGATGACCATTGTTTAATTCATCCTCAAATTGGTAACCTGGTCCACCTGTTCCATTACCTAGTGGATCTCCCGTTTGGATCATAAAGCTTTTCATAATTCGATGGAAGGTAACACCATCGTAAAAATCATCCTTAGCCAGGAAAATAAAGTTATTTACTGCTTTAGGAGCATCCTTAGCAAATAGTTCAATCGTGAATGATCCCTTGTTCGTATCAATAACGGCCTGATAATTTTTATTGATATCAAGGGTCATTTCAGGCTCTTTATCGTATTGCTTTATTTTGTTTTGTTCTTTGTTCCCATCTGCCTTTTGTTCGTCCTGTCCAGCAGGAGTGTTAGAACCAGTTGCTGATTCGTCTGTGTTATTGGCAGTACCACAGGCGGCAAGCGATAAGGTTAATAGGCACATGACGAGTAATTTCGTTACTTTGTTCATCTGTAAAACCCCTTTATATGTTTGCTAAACACTATTTCTAGCACATTGTAACAAAACAAAGGGGTGGGGGGAAGGGGAGGCGAATATGGACGGAGCAAATTCTATTCCAAAGACCACGTTTCAACAAAAAATTCTGAAAAAAAAGCAACCTTTCGCTGAAGTATATGTCTTATTAATAGATAGAGTTCTGTTAGTTAAAGAATAAAGGTGTATCATGAAATAAAAAAATGGAATAAAATGTAATTTACAGTCACAACTTCTTTACTTACTACAAGTGTCATCCGTTAGCTCAATAGGCTAATGTGGTTTCTTCTTTTCATCAAAAAGCAAAGAATGAGGTGAATGTTATGAAAATAAGAAATGTGAAATCCTCAGATTACAAGTTGATTATTCCTGTCTTAAATGACTGGTGGAACGGTCGTCAAATGACTGATAAGTTACCGAAGTTATTTTTTGACCACTTTCAAGAAACTAGTTATATCGTTGAAGAAAATGGGGAGATTGTAGGCTTTCTCATTGGATTTTTATCTCAAACAAGAAACAATGAAGCTTATATTCATTTTGTAGGCATACATCCAAAGTACCGCCAAATAGGCATTGGACGTAAACTTTATCTAACATTTTTTAATAAAGTACAGGAAAACGGGGTTAAAACTGTCCGTTGTGTAACTTCGCCGGAGAATAAAAATTCAATCGCTTACCACACAAAACTGGGATTTGTTATTGAAAAAGGAAATACAATTGTAGACGGGATTGATGTACATAGTAATTATGATGGTGTAAAACAAAATCGAGTTTTATTTGTTAAAACACTATAGCCTGTCAGTTTTGAACGTAAAAACGTAACCTTTTAGTTATAATATCTGTCTTATTAATAGACAGAGTTTCTGTTATTTTATGAAAAATAAGTCAAGTACGATTTAGCTTCCTTATACAAGCGATCAACATATGTTAGGAAGATGGGGAGAGTTATGATTCGGAGGGCATATCAATACTGAATTCCCATGACCTTTAAAGGGAGAGGTGGTGATTAAGATGTGATTGGGGAGAGGAGTAACTACATTAGTACAAAAATAAAAAATGTATTATCGAGTTTAGTTTCATAGACGAGTAGAAGTTTATATTAAGGTAAATTTCAAGTCAATTTGGGGTTTACTCGATAATAACTTTACGCAGTTATAGGAGATATCAGCAGTGCACTGGACTATAACTGCTAAAAGAAGAAGAGGGGAAGATTTAAAGTGAAAAAAGGGTTAAGGAGTTCACTAACCGCTTTAACCGCAGTAGCCACAGTATTATCCGGGTCTGGATTTATTCCGTATGTGGGCATCGAGAATAACGTGGCACATGCATCTGAGAATGTAACACCCGTAGTAACTGAGGACGTGGTAAAATCAAACAGTAATGCAGTTGATACTAAAAAAGAAGAAGTTCAAGCTGAAACCACTCAAATCAGTCAGCCAACTAACCTTAAAGTAACAGGAACCACAAGTAACTCTATTACTTTAAACTGGGATAAAGTAGAGGCTGCAAAGAAATATAAATTGAGTGTGGGTTCAGAAACTATTTTTGTTGACAATACCCAGAGCACGCCCACTGTTACAGTTGAGAAGCTAAAAGGGGAAACTACCTATGTAGTGACATTAGTTGCTATTGGTGCGGACGGAGTCACTGAAAGCGCACCTACAACTACAAATGCAACTACATTAGCTGACAGTGTACCTAATCCGAATGAAGTTGCTCCTGCACAGCCTGCCAATTTCAAAGCATCCAAAGTACAATCTTCGTCTATTGTTTTACAGTGGTCAGAAGTTAAGGGTGCTGATGAGTACATCTTGAAGAGAGACGACAACGTGCTTATAGCTAAGACGAAGAGTACAGTAGTTAAGGATGACACTGTAACTCCTAATAAGTTACATAAGTACTATGTTGTCGCTAAGAACAAATATGGGGAAAGTGCTCCAGTTGAGTACGTAGTAAAAACACCTCCTGTAACCAAGGTGGAGAAGTCTAACGTAGATTCCACTCATAACAAAGTATCTTTTAACTTTAAACAAGTAGAAGGAGCTACTGGTTATGTGGTAACTCGTAACTCAGAGTGGATCTATACTCCTAATGGAGACGGTACTTTTTCTCTTAAAGTAGTCAACAAAACAGGAACTAGCACTAATTTAGGTAAAGTAACTCCTAAGAATGGTATGCTTGAATTTACGGAGTCTGATCTTGATTCAAATAAGAAATATTCTTATGAGTTGATCGCCTACTTACCTTCTGGACCTAATGGAGAAGTGGTAAGTACAGACCCTACTACTGTGGATGCTAAAACCGCAGAAAAGCCTCCTAAAAAGAAAGATATTGTAGCTGACAGTATCCAAGTATCTGAGGGTAAACTGGACCCTAAGTTTAAAAAGGATAAATATAAGTATGATGTAGAAGTTCCTTACGGTGAGAAGACTATTAAAGTAAAAGTAACCGTAGACACAGACGATTATAAAGACTTCACTATCAAAGTTGACGGTGAAAAAGCTAAAAACGAAAGATATTCTGATGAAATCAAATTAAAAGAGGGTAACAATAAGATCAAAGTTATAATCAAAGATAAAGATGGAGAAGAAACTGAATATGTAATAAATGTTTATCGTAAAAAGAAAGATGACAGTAATTCTAACAATAGTAATGGAAGCAGTAGTTCCTCCAATAACAGTTCCTCCACTAATGGAACTTCTGGCTCTAAGGTCTCCGGTTTTACTACAAAGCCTTCTGTTGATAATTTGAAACCTAATGAATTGTTAGGTCGTTCAAATGGTCACATTGCTTTCCCTGAGAGCGTTCAGGCTAAAGCAGGGATATCCACTGTATCCATAAATGTTTACGACACTGCTAAGATAAATAAAGCTAAGGCAGAGGGTAAACAATTAAAAATGTACTACTACAACAGTAGATCCAAGCAGTGGGTAGCATTGTCTTCTCAAGCCACTATTGAAGCAGACAGAGCTCAAGTAAATGCACAACCTATCAATGGCATGAACACATGGTATGCTGTGTTTGCAGTGAACCAACCAAAATATGTAGACATTGCTAATCACTGGGCCATGAATTCAATCGAACGTTTAACCGGTATTGGTGTATTTGAAGGTTATAATGGAAATAAAGGTACGATCTTTAAACCTAACAACGCTATTTCTAAAGCAGAACTTTCTTCTACATTAGCTAGAATCCTAGGGGTTTCTGCTAATGCAAATGATTACACTCTTTACAACGTTGTATCTAAATTAAACGTAACTGAGGAGCAATCCATCATCTCTTCTATGCAAGGTGTTCCAGATTGGGCTAAATCTTACGTAGCTCCCTTGAAGAAGTCCAATATTATTCCTAACCACCTAAGCGTAAACTTTAACGGGAATCAAGCTGTAACTAGAGCAGAAGCAGGTGTATTTATTACGAATGCACTTAAAGCAACTCCGGGTTACTTCGTACAGCCTCTAAATGTTAGAACATACAAAGATGGCTCTACTGTTCCAGATTGGGCAGTTGATAAAATTGATTACCGAATCATGAAAGGTGATCAAAGCAATAACTTAAATCCAAATAAACCACTAACTAGAGCTGAATTAGCTGTCATGATTGACAGAACGATTCAAACACTAGGTTGGTAACAAACTAGGCTAGGGGAACATCCCCCTAGCCTTTGTTTTTTCGAACAAAGTTTAACTTAATCCGAAAGAAGTCCCCCACTTCTAAACGTGAAGGTGCGACAACACCAGTGAAAGTAGGGGATGGAAAGAGGAGCACAATGGCAAGGAGTATGTGGTTGTCAGAAAAGGTGCCACCCCATCTGCACCTGGACAAATGGGTTTTATCAGTGGAAGTATGGGAGATATATCTGTAATTGTACGTGGGAAGGATTCGTTAAGAGAATAAAGTTGCTTTTTATAGTACCGTTCATGGTGCGGGTCGAATCATGAGTCGAACCGAAGCGGCAGGTAGAATGAATTGGAAGACGAAAAAGAGAAGTGGCGGGAAAATTACTCGCGAACAGATGAAGGCTGCTATTGATTCATTTGGAGTAGAACTGCGTGGAGCAGGAACGGATGAAAGTCCGTTTGTATACAAGAAGTTATACGAAGTGCTACATGCCCATGAAGAAACATTGGATGTTATGCATGTATTAAAACCGATCGGGGTCTATATGGCAGGAGCAGACGAGTTCGACCCATATAAAGATTGATGCTGTCTAGTTCATAATACAGATAGAAATTTTTAGCATAATTAAAATTGCACTCCCTATTTGGAATGATTGAGCAATCGTTTCCGTGAGGAGTGCTTTTATTTTTAGCAACTTAGAATGTTAGTTACTCGTACGTTTCCAGTTTCTGTTCCATATTCTCATAGGTGATTTGTCCTCGTTGCATAATGGGTGGACAATTTCGGTTGTATTTAGCAATAAGTTTATTGATCTCTTCAATTTCACTGATCATGAGTTTTTTATTATGAGCTGTTGCTTTTTTATCTACAAGCTTTTTCAGTTCATCTCGAATGGAGTGTTGTAGATCTACCCACGAAGGAATGTAGTTAGCTTCTTTTAACACGTTGCTAAGGGCATCACCTTTAAGGTAGCTTTCTTTTAACGGTTTCCCGAATCCGGGTAAGTCTTTTATATCACCTACATCTGCGGAACTATCTGGACTATTAGAAGGCATCCGCTTGTGAAGAAAGGAATGATCATTTCGCTCCTTCGTCATCTCTATATCCCCTTTCCTTACATGTATGAATATTATTCTCTTTTTAATAAAAGTAGCTTTGTTATAAATAACTGAATATTTTACGAATTTGTGAAGTTGGTGTATTCTATAATGTAGTTTTCATGAAAAAATGGAGGAGTATCTAACCAATGAAGTATTTGATATATATTCCGATGGGAATCAGTCTTCTGCTATTTATAGTAATATGGAGAGCATGTGCACCAATTGAAGAGGAAAAAGCTGCAATGATCGCAGTTGCATACATTAAAGAGCAGTTTCAACAAGAAATTAAAATTGTAGATGAGCTTTTTTATCACAACGGACTTGGTGGGTATGAAGTGACTGCGGAAGTAAGTGATCCAGTTCCTGTTCGCTTTGAAATGATTGTTAAGTGGAAAGGAAAGGTAGTGCCGTATCATTTCACTAAGGCATGGAGTAACTCGAAAATGCTTGGTTTACATGAAGAATATGGGCAGCAGCTTAGAGAACGTAACTTTTCGGTTCCCAAAGAAAGGTATTCCTATCGTCAAAACAAATCGTTCTTTTATGCGTATAGCTGTGCTGACAGAGTTGATTGTACTATCCATTTGTTACAAGTAGCGAAACCAATTGATAATGAAGAAGATCTTCGAGTTACCCTCAAAAAATTATATGAGTTTCAACTACAATTGCCTGAAAGGATAAACGCTATTCGAATCCATGATACGAATAAGAATGAGGATACTATCAAGTGTATACGTCCAGAGGAAACATACAATGAGAAAGCTACACAATATTCATTTGAAGAGTTTCTTATACAGGGAGAATGTGAGGAACTTGGAGATTATTAGGGCAATTTTATACGCAAGCGTTCTTGGATAAAGTATAATAAACAGGTGTTTATGTATTTTGGCATAGAGAAGGGATTACTTATATGAGGATTAATAAGTTCATTAGTGAAACAGGAATCAGCTCCCGAAGAGAAGCAGATAAATGGATAGAAGCAAAACGAGTAACGATAAATGGTAAGATTGCTGAGCTCGGAAGCACAGTGGAACATAACGATAAGGTGCTTGTTGATGGAAAACTAATTGGCTCGAAGAAGAAAGCGGTTTATATTGCTCTAAATAAGCCGGTTGGTATTACTTGTACCACTGAAAAACATGTAAAAGGGAATATCGTTGACTTTGTGAATCATCAGGAGCGGATTTTTCCTATCGGACGATTAGACAAGGACTCAGAAGGCTTAATTTTGCTAACAAACGATGGCGATATCGTAAACAAGATTTTACGAGCTGAGAATAACCATGAAAAAGAGTACATTGTTACTGTTGATAAAAATATTACACCAGCCTTTCTCAAAGGCATGAGTAGTGGTGTACGAATCCTGGGTACAATGACCAAGCCTTGCAAGGTAACAAAAATTAGTGAACGTGTTTTCCGCATCTTTTTGACACAAGGTTTAAATAGACAGATCCGCCGCATGTGCCAGGCCTTTGGCTATCAAGTAGTAGAGCTGCAACGTATTCGAATCATGAATATTAAACTAGATGGACTGAAGGTGGGGCATTGGCGGAACCTATCTTCAAAAGAGATGAGCGAATTACAAAGCTCATTAAAGGAAGATGAAAAAAAACGTTAATCCACTTGTTTGCGGGTAGTTAGATTCACCTGCAAGAGTGAAAAAAAGTAAGATTTCAGGTATACTTGCTTCTAGTTTTTGCAAAGGACGTGATTGAAATGACCAATAAGAACCAAGCTGATAAACAGTATCTCGAACTAGTGAGAGAGATTCTTGAGGAAGGTTATTACGATAATAATCGGACGGGCATACCAACGAAAAAGGCTTTTGGTAAAATGTTTACTTTTGACTTGCAAGAAGAATTTCCTATTTTAACGACCAAATTCGTCGCATTCAAAACGGCAGTGAAGGAATTGCTGTGGATTTATAAGCACCAAAGCAACGATGTAGGGCTATTGCAAGAAATGAATGTTCGTGTGTGGGATGAATGGGCTAGGGAGGATGGCACGATCGGGAAAGCATACGGCTACCAAATTGCTAAGCATAAACAAATTGATAAATTGATTGATGGACTGCGTAAAGATCCTCAAGGAAGACGACATATCATGAGCTTATGGGACATGAATGATTTAGAAGATATGGCATTGCAACCATGTGCGTTTCAGACGATGTGGGATGTAGCGGATGGATATTTGAACTGTACCCTTGTGCAACGAAGTGGTGACATGGGGCTAGGTATTCCGTTTAATACTGCACAGTATGCTGTACTTGTTCACCTGATCGCGCAAGTAACAGGGTACAAAGCAGGCAAATTCCATCACTATATGAATAATGCTCATATCTATGAAAATCATTTTGAAGGACTTCGTTCTCAGTTAGAGCGTGAGCCATATGAATCCCCACAATTGTGGATCAACCCGGAAATCACCAACTTTTATGATTTTACACCCGACGATATTAAATTAATTGAGTATAAACACCATCCAAAAATCTCTATGGAGGTGGCAGTGTAAATGCTATCAGCGATCTTTGCTATGGGACATGACCGCGTTATCGGAAGAAATAATCAGCTTCCGTGGCATCTGCCTGCTGACCTTGCATATTTTCGCAAGGTGACAACCGGTCACACGGTTATAATGGGTCGAAAAACGTTTGACTCGATAGGAAAGCCCTTGCCTAATCGTCGCAACATTATCGTAACAACACAATCTAATTATCATCAAGACGGGTGCGAAATTGCCCATTCACCTGATGAAGTTCTCGAACTGATAAAGGGAGAGGCTGAGTCTTTTGTTATCGGTGGGACCGAAATCTATAAGCTGTTTTTTCCGTGTATCAACAGGATGTATATTACCAAGATTGATCAACAGTTTGATGGGGATGCTTTTTTCCCGGAATGGAATACGCAGGAATGGCAGCTTGTATCAGGGGAACCAGGTCATACAGATGAAAAAAACCCGTATCCCTTCTCCTTTCAAGTGTACGACCGACACTAAAAGCAAGATGTTTGCCGTAATATTGTGTGGCAAACATCTTTTTTTGCGTTTTACTGTGACCTTTTATTGAAACGGCTCGTCAAACCTGTAGAAAGACAGGGATGGAGGATGAGGGATGGTAAAGGCATCCAAGCCAAACGATGAAGGTAATGTGTCGATGGTTGAGAAGAATGACTACTATGAACACCGGGAATTCCCCGAGTTATATGATGAGTTCTTCGACAGAGTAAATCGCTATTTGCGCTGTCGTGTACATAATCCATGGGATGCAGATGACTTGACTACTACGGTTTTTATGAAGGCATTAGAAAAATTTCACCAATATAGTAGAACAAGCCCTTTTGCATCATGGGTATTTCGGATTGCTCACAATACGTTTGTAGATTTTGTAAGACGAAACAGAGAATTTCCTACTGATACAGAAGTGATGCTAGGAATCGTGGCAGATGATGAATATCAGCCAGAGCTTCGAGCATTGACGAAGGAAGAGATTGAGCTACTTCGCAGACGAATGAATGATTTAACGCAGGACCAGCGCGATGTGCTTACCTTACGTTTTTTCGGAGATCTAAAGATTGCACAAATTGCGGATGTCTTACGCAGAACGGAATCATCTGTCAAAATGATTTCCCACCGAGGGTTAAAGAGCTTGCAAAGCATGTATGAGGAAGGAGACCATCATGATGGATGATCAGCGTCGTACACCAGATGAAAAGGAAGAGACTGTTGTCGAACTTTTAGCACACTTGAATGAAATGCGTCGTGCGGTTCCGGTAAACTATCGCTTAAAAGAAGATTTAAAACGAAAATTGATGGAACAGATGCAGGATACGAAACAGTCACTAGTTCTAGATCATACTAAGTTGGGAGAATCAAAGCAGGTTGATAAAGAACTAAAGAAGAACCGTGGACGTCTTTTCACATATACAATGGCTGGTGCGGTTGCTCTGGTTGCTATTACGTATTTGGTATGGCCCAATAAAGATCTCTCTTATGCCCTTCCATCAGATGCCTCCAGCGTTCCGTTATTACAATCGAAGGATATGGCAGCAATTAATAGCAGTAATAATGAGAAGAAAATTGCATTTGTTGATCAAGATCAAAAGGTACAAGTTAAAACGATTCAATTGGATAGAGAAATACTTTCGTTTTCCTTGCCAAAAACAGCTGGAAGCTATGAAGATGTGGCCTGGTCGGATAGTGGAACTAGCATGGCTGTTACCGAAGAGCTAGAAGACAAGGCAAGACTCTGGGTGATAAATCTGGGTAACGCTAATCGGGCGAAACCTGCATCAAGACTGGTGTTGGAAGTGCCGAAAGCAGAACTTTTATCACCAAGTTTTGCACCTAATTCCGATTTAGTTGCGTATACCCGCGTACAAAATGGAAAGCAGGAAATATGGGTAACGAATCTGATTAGCTTGGAAGAAGAGAAATTAACAGATGGAACCGATCCCGCATGGTCAAGCGATGGAAGATACCTAAGTTATATTTTCAAAGATGAGATTAAAGTATATGACAGAAAAACAGAAGAGCATAAGACGATAGGTAAAGGATCAGCAGCTTCTTGGTTCTCATCCCATCATTTACTCGCTCTTACACCAGAAAAAAATATTAGTTACACAGATATAACAAAAGATAATCCAAGCTGGAAGAATATATCCATTCCCAGAGAGGTAGATCAAAGCAAACTGACAAACGTGGAAAGTACAGGAGATGGTAGCGCTATTCTTTTGGTTACCAATGAATCAAATGGTTATCAGTTTACACCGCTTGATCTTGAAAAATAGGAGGAAAAATCAATATGTGGAGATGGATTCTTACAATAGCCCTCGCGTTGATGGGACTTCAGCTTCCTGTTGCTCAAGCGGCAGATAGAGTTGAAATACAAACCAACATTCCATTTAAAGAGATATTGAACATTAATGGCTGGAGCAGAATATATGTAGATTTGGACAATAATGGTGATGAATTTCAAGGAGAACTAAAGCTTGTTCTTGTAGATCATAAGTCTAAGGCACACCCTTTACCTTATATGAAAGAAATTAAGTTAAAAAAAGATGAGAATAAACAGGTTTACTTTGATGTTCCAAATCAATTTTCTACTCGATATTATGACGAATCAAGTTCCTTGCAACTCGGATTATATGAGAATGATGAATTGATCCAAAAAACAAAGGTAACGGATAATAGCAGAAGACTTCATGAGGGTGATATCTCGGTAGTTGTTTTAGACAAAAATCCAAACAGCATGAGCTTTTTAAACCAAGCCCGTCAAACTACTGAAGGTGCGAGTAATATGGAGGAATATAAAAAAAGTTATTCAATGGCTGATTCCGCCTATTGGGAAGCTATGCAGGTAAGAAATATTGATCCGAAGCAATTACCTTCTGTGACCCATGTACTACATAATATCCAGATCCTTATTATTGGAGATATCCCTGCAGGATCACTTACGGATGAGCAGGTTGGTGCAGTGAAAAATTGGGTGCTTTCTGGCGGGAAGCTAATTTTATCAGCATCAACACCAGAAGAACTACTAAATCAGTTTAAAGATATTGCACCGGCTTATCAGAAAAATCCTGGTATGACGAATGACCTTGCTCAATTAGAAATCATTTCTAAGGGAACCAAGCTTCCGTTTACTGAGTTGAACATGTATGACAAAAATCTGCCCCTCTTTAGCATAAAAGAAAACGGAACAGGAAAGGTCTTGTTTGCTAATTTTGATGTAAATGCACAACCTCTAGTAGTGTGGGCATACAATCAGGCACTATGGAACCGAATCATTTTTGAACACGGATTACATCAAAACATGGTAAATAAATATGGTATGTATGATACACCTGTAGATATGATCCCAGGTGTATCATTGCCGTCCCCATTCATCCTGTTGATGATATGGCTAGGGTATGTGGTGATGCTGGGTCCTGTTATGTATATGGTGTTAAAGCGTCGTGATAAAAGAGAATGGGCGTGGGGAATTATACCTCTCACCTCCATTCTGTTCTGTGTGGGGACGCTAACATTCGGTAAAAATATGATCGCTTCAGAAGACAAAATATATACCGTTACAAATATAAAAGTAATAAATAAGGATGTAGCAGATGTTTCAACAAATGCTGCCGTTCTCATTCGATCAGGTGGGAAAATGTCTGTAGATACGGGGGAACAATTCCTTCCTCCTACGATGAATATCGAAAGGAAATACGAAATCCGCGATCAGGAAATTGTACAGGATGAGACTGGTAAAACCAGAGTCACTCATAATAAAGTTCCTTATATGACTCAGACTTCCCTTGAAACCTTTGGATTGGTTAATGGAATTGGGGAATTACAAGCTGACGTTACGTATAAGCAGAAAAAACTAAAAGGAACCATTAAAAATAATACAAAGTTCTCTTTTGAAGAGTTATATCTGCAAATGGGAACGAATCAGATTAAGATTGGGCCTCTTGGAAAAGGTGAATCTACGACAATTGACGTGGAAGTGAAACCGGTTTTTAATCAGCAACAAATATTTGATCGTGAACGAGGCAAAATGACACGGGAAGAAATCGCTAAGCAGCGCTATGAAAGTATGCTAATGAGTCATTCAGGTTCAGGCAAAATCATGTTAGTTGGTTCATCAACCGATTCATATCCGGTTTATAACCTTGCAGATCATGAAGTGGAGGAGCATTTCCTCACTGTAATCAGTCAACCAATACGTATTAAAAATGAAGCGAATAATAAGGTAACGTATCCGTATGGAACAATAGAAGTTGGGGTTACATTCGATGAAAAGGTACATGAAGAGGTAGGACAGATTGTCATGTATAACGGAAAAGCTACGTTTTCTCTTCCTGTTCCTTCAGATTTTAAAGCAGAAAGAGTAGAGTCACCATTAGATAATATTGCGTTTGAACCAGTGAAAAAATATATCTATCATGCTAAATCCCGTGAGTGGAAAGAACTTCCTTCAGGCAAAGCCCTGGTATTGCAAGGAAACGTAGAGGAATATGTTAACCAATTGGGTGAAATTCTTGTACGCTTTGTCTATACAGGTGATGAGCCCGTCTACGTGCCAAAACCGGTATTTGAGATGGAAGGAAGGGGGACGAACCAATGATTCAGACGCACGATCTAACCAAACGTTATGGCAAGTTTGAAGCGTTGAATAGTGTGAACTTGTCGATCGAAAAAGGAAAAGTGTATGGATTTATCGGACCCAATGGTGCCGGTAAAACAACAACGATGATGATTCTGTCCACTTTACTTTCTGCATCAAGTGGAAAAGCATATGTGGGCGGTTATGATGTGGAAAAAGAACCAAAAGATGTTCGACATATCCTTGGCTACATGCCTGACTTCTTTGGTGTCTATGATAATTTGAAAGCAACGGAGTATTTGGATTTTTATGCGAGTGCCTATAATATTCCGCAAAAGAATCGTTCGGCTTTAATCGCAGACCTGCTTGAATTAGTCAATTTAAGTAACAAGGCGGATTCTTATGTGGATCATCTCTCAAGAGGGATGAAACAACGTCTTGGTTTGGCTCGTTGCCTAGTTCATAGTCCTGAAGTACTCATTTTGGATGAACCTGCATCTGGTCTTGATCCACGTGCACGAATTGAGATGAGAGAGATTTTGAAGAAACTACAGGGATTGGGTAAAACGATCCTAATAAGCTCTCACATTTTGCCAGAGCTGGCTGAGCTGTGTGACGAGATCGGTGTTATCGAAAAGGGACGCCTAATTGCGAGTGGTTCAGTGCCAGAAGTAAGTGTAGATACACGCGGTATCTCCATCATGCAAGTTAAGGTTATTGGTCGCGAGGAAGTGGCAGAACAAATTTTGAGTAGTGATCCTTTAGTACGTCGTGTGGATAATAAGGGTAATCACTTCCGTTTCCATTACATTGGATCACCAGAGGAAAAGGTATATCTTTTACAAAAGCTGATTGCAGCAGAGGTTCCCGTTACTCATTTTGCAGATTCACAAGAAAACCTGGAAGATGTCTTCTTGGCAATTACGGAAGGAGTGGGGAACTGATGGGAAACTTCTTTACGAATCCATTAATCTCGAAGGAATTGCGTGAACGGTTCCGTACGCCTAAAACAAGCTGGACAGTGGGTTTATACCTGTTTGTATGTGGCGCGATCATCATTGGTTTTATGAAGATTATTGCCAATGAACAAACCGATTTATTAGGCTCAGGGGACAGATTACTTGTTATCATGGCAGCGGTTCACTATGCGTTGATTTGTTTTATTGCTCCTGCGCTAGCAGCGGGTGCGATCAGTGGGGAGCGAGAAAGACAAACGTTAAATATTTTGCTTACGACACATCTTTCACCGCGACGTATTGTTTTAAGCAAAATGTTGACATCAATCTTGTTCATGTTCTTGCTATTGATTGCGTCAATGCCGTTATACAGCTTCATTTTCTTGTATGGTGGGGTTGCACCCATGCAACTTGTTAAGCTCTTTCTGTTTTTTACCGTGAACATTATTTTCTTCGGGTCTCTGGGGATTTTTTGTTCAACCTGGATTAAACGTACGAGCATTAGTACAATTACTGCATACGGAATAGGGTTCTTTTTCGTAGTTGGAACAGGGGTCATTCTGTTCTTTTTGATGAACTTTATTACGTACTGGATTACTGATACACGTATGACACCTATGGACTACCCAATTTTGGAATGGATAGCTTCCATTAATCCATGTATTGTAGGTTTAAACATTTTAGAGAAAAATTTAATGGGTGAGTCATGGACTATATTTTCCCAGTATTATTGGATTATTTTCACCGCCTTTTATCTTGTGTTAAGTGTAATCTTACTTTGTTTGGCTGCTTACATCCTTAAGCCTGTCCGCCGTCCGTGGAGTGAATAGTACGAGAACCTTAGCGTAAGAATGAGATAGTCTGTCTCTTTTAACCATGCTATACTACTCACAGGTAAAAGCGATTCAGTCAAGGAGGAAGTCACAAGATGACGAATAAATCACCATCGGAAGAAGTACAGATTGTTGATTTTGAAGAAATGTTAACTTTCGTTGAGAAACGTCTGGCACAACAAGGAATGAAAGTAGGTCGTCAAGAAATTGCTGCGATCATTCAAGCAGAAGAAGAATTTTTGATGGAAAAGGGAATCATCGAAGAAGTGCAAGTGGATTAGTTGGATCTCTACAAAAATGATAACAGCGAACTCACTCTGTAATAGTAAAGACAAGTGACAGTACATGAGGTTGTTAAAATCAACAACTTGTCTAATATGTTGCACGTTATATTAACGTAACAAAGGTACATCACTAATAATATAGTGGTGTACCTTTTTCTTTTACAAGACCACTAAATGACCTTATTTACTACCATAACAACACATAATAGTTAATTAATAGTTAATTATTTACAACAAAAAACATTGATGCAGTATAATAAGAATAAATATTCCGACAACGTTCATGGCATTTAGAAAAGTTTTATAGTTGGAAAGACACTGAAAATGTAGATGTAGAGTTATTAGATACTGTTGAATAGAAACTAAATCTACTCAACTAACGGGTGTGTTAGTGGAATAACATAAGGGGTTCGCTTTTTTCTATCTAAACTCACCTTGTGTACCATTTTTCATGGACAATTTATCCAAAGAAAGGTATGCTAATGAAGGCACTTGGGAAAACTGGTTAGGAAGTACCTTGCGTCATAATACAGCATGCTTTATGGATAGTTAGATACCATTAGCGGCAGGAGGCTACTATAATGGAAGACGATAAAGATTTGGCATTGGGCGATATTATTGCTCTAGATGATGAGAATGGCGAAGAAATGGGCGATTTTGAAGTAATCGCGATGTTTGAACTAAACGACAAACAATATGTTGCGATGACCGATTATGTTGAAAATGAAGAAGAGCTGGATGAAGAAGGCGAAATCGACATCTATGTTTTCGGAATCGAAGACGGTGAATTGGTTCCTCTATTAGAAGAAGAGGAAGAAGCAGCTCATGCAAAATTGCATGAAACACTTGATGGTATCGAGCTAATCGATCATTCAAACGAATAATGAATAAGTAAACCCTCCACTTGCCAGATGGCAAACGGAGGGTTTTTTTTCTGTAACAGAAAGCATAAACTGCGGAGCAACTCAACCTGATACGCATGAAAAACATCCGCTAAAGAAGAACCAGCTTCATCGAATAGACTTCAATGAAGTTTTTCTGATTGCATAAATCAATGTAAATACTGCGTGTTCATTTCGATGATATTATCCTTCAGGTCTCGAACAGTGAGGATACAGGTTTTGTCCGTTTCCTCCAGTTCACGTACAAGTGCTGAAGCCTCGTCTTTTGTTAAGCCAAGATGCTCCAGCTTGGTACGCAATTCCTTACCACCATTGTCAAAAAAATTAGCCTTGCTGTCGATATTTCCTTTGGCACTTTCAAAATGTCTACTGTATTTGTAAAAATTATCTCGTTGATTGGAATGGTTTTTGTCCGGATTCCATTTCAGTACAGTAATATCATCCTTTGCGTAACCAGAGGAATTAAGCGCCTCGATGTCATCAACTAGATGGTGGTCATACTTGTGCAGCTTAACAAAAGGCTTCGTTGCGGATATCAAGGATATCATCCCCTTTTATAAGGCTTCTCCTGTGCGTTAGTATCTTCCCCGTAACAAGTCTCTCTTACACTGACTAAACAGTGGCAATCATTGCGGCTTCCTTGTATGATCAATCCAGTTTTGCTACAATATATCATTGGGTAATACATAAGAAAGATGCGTTATTTACTTAGAAATGTATATGAGAATCAGGAAAGACCAGTCAGGTCATCTTGCAGTCATGCAGGGAGGCTTATTTTTTACTAAATAACACGAACAGTTGTTCTTTGTAGGAAAAATTACAAATATTCTTCCCGAAGAAGGAACTTATTGAGTATTGTTAGAAAGGGTATGGATGCCAATTTTACTCTGATCAGAAACAAGGTATAATTTTCCGTGATGAAAGATAAATTATGCGAAACAACAAGCAGTAACAGTTTTTTATGTAAGTGCTTTCTTGCAAAAGAGTTTTTTATTCATAAAAAATGGTATAAAATAGCGATTAGGTGTTCGCTAAAGACTAATGTACGTGATCGCAGAGTAGAACAGAGGGGAGAACAGAATGGCTGATAATCGAGCACTATCGTATAACGAAGATGATATTCAGGTCTTGGAAGGCTTAATCGCTGTCCGTAAACGACCTGGTATGTATATAGGTTCTACCGGCTCAAGAGGCTTGCATCATCTTGTTTCAGAGATTGTAGATAATGCAAAGGATGAAGCCCTTGCTGGAGTGAACGACAGGATTATTGTAACTTTGAACCCTGATGGAAGCGTCAGTGTGGAGGACCACGGTCGAGGTATCCCAACTGGTATGCATAAAACAGGTAGACCTGTTCCAGAAGTTATATTTACCACACTGCATGCAGGAGGTAAATTCGGCGGGGGAGGATACAAAAAAAGTGGTGGACTTCACGGTGTTGGTTCCAGTGTTGTAGTTGCCTTGTCAAGTTGGTTGGAGGTTGAAATCCATCGTGAGGGCAACATATATAAGCAACGTTACGAATATCTGGTAGATAAAAATGGTCAGGAACATGTGGGGAAGCCAGTAACGGGTCTGGAAATCATCGGGAAAACAAAACGGACAGGCACCACGGTTACGTTCAAACCAGATCCAGCTGTATTTACTGTAACTAAATTTGATTTTGAGACGCTACGAGATCGTTTTCGTGAGACCGCGTTCTTGTTAAAAGGGTTGCGCATGGTTCTGATTGACAAACGCCAATCAGAAGTACGCAAGGAAGAGTTTTATTATGAAGATGGCATTAAATCATACGTAGATTATCTGAATGAAGGTAAAAATACTCTTCACCCGATCATCTATTTTGAGGGTGAGAAGGATAATGTTTATGTTGAACTTGCCTTCCAATACAACGATGGGTACACAGAAACACTTGTCTCTTATGTGAACTCCATCCCAACAAATGATGGTGGTACACACGTAACTGGGTTCAAGAATGCAACCACACGTATCTTCAATGATTTCGCGCGTAAAAAAGGCTACCTTAAAGAAAAAGACCCGAATCTTCCGGGAAATGATTTACGTGAGGGCTTTCTTGGCGTTCTCTCTCTTCAAATGGCGGATGTGCAGTTTGAATCGCAAACAAAAGATAAACTAGGTAATGAAGAGGCTAGAGCGACTGTAGAACAGATTATCTCGGAAAAACTAGGGTTTTTCCTGGAAGAAAATCCGGAAATCGCTAAGCTATTGATTGACAAAGCCTTAAAATCCATGCTAATTCGCGAAGAACTACGTAAGCAAAGAGATGCTCTTCGTGGAGATAAAAAAGGAAAAGGCACGAAAAAACGCCGATCCATTTCTGAGAAATTCACGCCACCTCAATATAAAAACCCGAAGATCAACGAACTGTTTCTAGTAGAGGGTAATTCAGCCGGCGGTTCTGCTAAGCAGGCGCGTAACTCAGAGTTCCAAGCCATTTTCAGTTTGCGTGGCAAACCGCTAAATACGGAGAAAGCCAAACTTTCTGATGTACTTATGAACGAAGAATTCCGCACGATTCTTGAGGTGTTGGAAACAGATATTGGTGAAGATTTCTCCATCGAAAATTGTGCGTTTGACAAGATTATTATTATGTCGGATGCCGACGTCGATGGTTCACATATTCAGGTTTTGTTACTTACATTCTTCTTCCGTTATATGCAGCCTCTGATTGCTGCGAACAAGCTGTTTATAGCCCAACCTCCGTTGTATCAGGTGTCTAAGGAAGGTAGCCGCGGAAAACAGGCGGAATCCTACTATTGCTGGGATGATGAAGAATTGCAAGAAGCTCTGAAAAAGCTTGGTAAAGGTGCCAAGTTGACTCGATACAAAGGATTGGGCGAAATGAATCCTGAGCAATTATGGGAGACGACGATGGACACTGAACGACGCAAGCTCATTCAGGTATCGTTACATGATCTCGCTCATTGTGAAAAAATGATTACGGTTCTGATGGGTGATAAAGTTCCTCCTCGCCGTGAATGGATCGAGACCCATGTCACCTTTGAAGTAGGAGAGGATGAATAAACATGTTGTCGAATCGCATGATTGAGCAAAACTTCTCAGAAATCATGGGTAAACGCTTCGGAGATTACGCTAATCTGGTTATTCTCTCCCGTGCTATTCCAGATGCCCGAGATGGCTTAAAACCAGTTCAACGTCGAATCCTCTATTCGATGTATGAGGACAATAACACGTTTGATAAGGCATATCGAAAATCAGCGAAAACAGTTGGTTCCGTAATGGGTACGTATCATCCCCATGGCGACACAGCAATTTACGAGACAATGGTTCGTATGGCTCAATGGTGGAAAATGCGCCACGTTCTCGTTCAGGGACAAGGAAACTTTGGTAGTCTGGATGCAGATATGCCAGCAGCCATGCGTTATACGGAGGCTCGCCTTTCAGCACTCGCTAATGAACTATTGAGAGATATTGATAAAGAAACCGTAGCTTTTATCCCTAACTATGATAATTCTACGGTTCAGCCTTCTGTCTTGCCAGCGCGCTATCCGAATTTATTAGTAAATGGTGCTACAGGTATTGCCGTAGGCTTTGCCACTGATATTCCTACCCATAACCTGGGTGAGGCGATTGATGCAACAGTCGCTATGTTGAGAAAGCCGTCCATCAGTACGGATGAGTTAATGGAGCATATAAAAGGACCTGACTTTTCCACAGGTGGTATTGTGCAAGGGGTTTCTGGTATCAAAAAGGCATTTGAAACGGGCAGAGGTCAATTTATTATCCGAGGTAGAGTACATATCGAGGAGCCAAAAGGGAATAAGATTAAGCGCATTGTAATTAGTGAAATCCCTTATGATGTTGTGAAGTCCAAAATGGTTGCACAAATCGATGAACTAGTCTTGGAACGTAAAATTGAAGGTGCTCTTTCCGTTCGCGATGAAACAGGTCGAAAAGAAGCAGAGCTTAAGAAAGTACGTATCGTCATCGATATCAAAAAAGAGGCAAACCCGCAAGCAATTCTCAATTATTTATATAAACATACAGATTTGCAGATCTTCTATAATTACAACATGAATGCGATTCATGAAGGTACGATCAAGCAGATGGGACTAAAACAACTTCTTGATGCCTACATCGTCCATCAAAAGGAAGTTGTAACGAGCCGCTCTCAATTTGATCTCGATCGCAAAAAGAATCGGAAACACATTGTAGATGGGTTAATCCATGCCAAATCGATCTTGCGTCAAATTGTGGATACCATTATGGACTCCATTGATCGTGCAGATGCCAAGAAAAATATTATGGAGAAGTTCGAGTTCACTGACCTGCAAGCAGATGCAATTCTTGCTATTCAATTAGCTTCCCTTACACGTATTGATATTGTGAAGTTGGAAAAGGAACGAGAAGCCCTCCAAAAGGAAATTGAAGAACTAGAAGTAATACTGGCTAGTGAGAAAAAATTGATTAACGTCATCATCTCAGAGCTAAATGAAATTAAGAAAAAATATGCAGAACCTCGATTAACGGAAATCCAAGGCGAAATCGAGGAGATAAAACTGGACTTGTCTATGCAGATTCAGGTGGAGGATTGTATCGTTACGCTGACTAAGGAAGGATACGTGAAGCGTGTAAGTCCGCGCTCCTTTAAGTCAATGGGAGGTTCAATTGAAACCTGTGGCGTGAAGGATGGGGATCGGGTCCGATTCTTTGCGGAAACGAATACCTCTCATACAGCCTTGTTCTTCACCCAGGACGGTAAATATTTTGCAACGCTGGTAAACGATATTCCAGATGCCAAATGGAAAGATATAGGTTCAGCATTAGTCAATGTCTTGTCGCTCGAAAAAGGGCAAAAGATTGTGGCAATGCATATTGTAGATAGCTTTGATAAACCGTTGTATGTATGTCATGCAACACGCAGTGGTCTCATTAAAAAGACCTCGTTGAAGGAATATGAGACAAACCGCTCTGGAGCTATTGCTGCCGTTAAATTGAAGGGGGATAGTGACGAAGTAGTCCATGTCCATCTCATTAACGATGAGGGTGCTTTTATCGTCGTATCCAGAGAAGATATGATTATCCGCTTCGCCCAAACAGAAGTATCTCCAACGGGACGTGCTTCCAGTGGGGTAAAAGCAATTAACTTGGCAAAAACAGATGAGGTTATTGATGTACTGGTAACTGAGATCGAAGACCAACGGGTCCTACGTACGTTAACCGAGGAAGGCATTCTGAAACGGACGCAGGTATCAAGTATTCCGTTACAAGGTCGTGCGGGTAAAGGACTTGTCCTGATTCGTAAGCGTAAAACAAAGCCGCATCTGATCATAGCGAGCCAAATTGAGGATGATAAAGCAGAGAAATGGCTTGTAGCTGGTAAGTCTGGCAAAATCGTCGAAGTAAGTGGCGAGCAGGTAAATGTCACGGAGCAAGGTGGAATCGGTCGAGCGATTATTGATGAGGAAGTAGAGCAGATTTTGCAGGAAGCAACCATTCCTTCTGAAGAAAATAAAGAGTCCGGTGAAGAGACATAATCTAACCTGATAACGACACGAAAGGAATTACCTACTACCAGAAGCACCAAGAGACCCAACTTAGACGGGATACAACATGGAAAAGGATGAGGAAAAACATGTCTAAGCCATTTGATAGCTTTGTATGCGAATTGAGCGGAATTCAAGTTCATTTGCTACTTGATACAGTGAGTTACTTTGAAGAAGCGCCCAAGTACCTTTCACTTCCAAATCAGCAAGGTGAAGCAATCTCAGTTCCCCTTCTAGCAGATGCACTGCGCACAATGCTTGAAGCAGCTGGTGGAGAAGATGAACTAGAAAAGAAAGCATTTAGCTTTGATTTTGAATGGACAGATGAGGATAAGCAGACAGGAATTCTGCTGATAACATTACCAGATGGTAAGGTTATCAAACAGGATACCACCTTAACTGATTTTTCCATGGTGTAATTACAATCAGAGTATCGGTAGGAGTAGGAACCGTTGCCCCACGTATTGGTGCAACGGTTTTTATTTGTGTAGAAGGAAGATTTTACTCCCTTCATGCTTTCTGTATTCATCGGACACACTAGTCAAGAGGTGAATGACGATGGAAAAAACGTTACACGTTGATGGTCATGAATTGCATTTTGCTACAACCTGCGATGGGGACTCCCAATATCATGTGGAAGTACACCATTTAAACAAGTTATTAAGTGCATTTGCAGTAAGTGCTGCTTCCGAAAGCGAAGTTTTTCCTAAAGCAATTGCCCATGTCGAAGCAGATCTTGACATAGGAAATATTACATTGTCATGAACAGAGTAAATCCTCCTGTTATCAGGAGGATTGCTTTAGTTATTGTTCCTTACTATATCCGCAATGGTTTTGATGCCTTTGGTAATCTGTGGTTCCGTTACATTACCAAACCCCATAATTAATCGTTCCTCATACTTCCCTTTGGTAATCGAGTATTTTTCTACAGGATATATCTTAATATTCTGCTCCTCAAGCTGCAGAGCCAGATGAGAATCGAACCGATATCCGGATAATTCGGCAATCATATTGGAATGACCCGTAGCACAGAACGTAAGCCGTTCATTCAAGCTATGGGAGCTAAGGCTATCGTCGTCGATGCGTTTGATCGGGAAGCTATCCTATCGGTAGTTGAGGAAGTACGTCCAGATGTAATCATTCATCAGCTTACTTCGCTCAGTAATGGGAATGTAGAAGAGAATGCTAGCATCAGAATGGAAGGGACGCGGAATCTGGTAGATGCTGCTCACGCTGCAGGCGTTAGACGATTCATTGCACAAAGTATTTCGTGGGCTTATGAGCCAGGAGATCATCCTGCTTCAGAAGAGGTTTCATTGGATATCAATGCACCCATGCCGCGTAAAACGACTATAGAGGGTATTACTGCACTGGAAGGGGCTGTAGCAGAGGTACCGAATCATGTTATTCTGCGGTATGGAACGCTCTACGGACCCAACACCTGGTACGATAAAAATGGAACCATGGCGGAAAAAGTTCTGCTAAGACAGCTCCATGCAAACGACGGGGTTACTTCTTTCCTTCATGTGGAGGATGCAGCGAATGCAGCTCTATTGGCACTGGAGTGGTCAACTGGCCCAGTAAATATTGTAGATAACGAGCCTGCTGCAGCAACACATTGGCTGCCAGTTTATGCTGATTCGTTGCAAGCCCCTGTACCTGAATATCAACCAGGTAACAGAGGAGAGCGCGGTGCATCGAATGCCAAAGCTCGTAATAATTACGGCTGGGAACCGTTGTACCCGACGTGGAGAGATGGATTTACAAAATGATAGTTTGAGTTGCTTCCGAAAAGAATAACGCATGTCAGCCTTTCGCTCTGTGTACGCCCAGCATGGGAGTTATCAGGGTTCAAGATTTGTGTATGAAATGACAGATACTAATGAAAATTTGCGTCTGTCAAAATTTAAGTTGCAGAGTTAGGTTCTACTCCTAATAGCGTTGTCTTAACATTTTGTTGTCCCTACATCCACATCAGGGTGTAGGGATTTTTACGTTTCAAAAAATCTATTGCCCAATACTAGGGATACATCCAATTATTTTGTTACAATAGTGGTACATCACAGATTGAGAAGTCTTTTGGAGGACCAGACATGAATCATTTGGGACAAAATAATGACCAGCACTGGATCGATAAGGTAAGAGGCTGGCAACATGTAAATCGACAATCTATGCCAACTGAAAATATAGCCATACAGATGTTGCAATACACCGAACAAGCCAGAGAAGATAAACAATTTAACTCTACTGAAATAGATGAAGCAGAGTCGATTATTTTAACTGTACTGGCCTATGAACGATATCGGAAAACCGGACAAGTGGCTCTCTCCGAGGAGTGGGTGAAGAAAGCAAGAAGACTCGACTCTCACAATGAATGGACTGCAGATATACATGCGGAAATTTATATGCAACTTCTTCTTCACTCCCTGACGGAAACCACTCCCTTCCCTGCTGTAAGAGAAACAGATAATGCTGCTACCAGAAAGAAGGGTGCAGCTCTGTTTGTTCAGCAGATCGAACACCGCCTGGATGATTTGGTAAATTGGGAAGAGCTACTTCAGACGGGAATGAACGCCGCACAACGCTCTGGTAAAAGAGAGTGGACGGACAGGTATGAAAATGTACATCAGCTAACACGTGAGCTGGAAGAAAAGCTGGTTACGCTGCTCAAGGAAGCAACAGGTTACGCTAATTCGGTTCAGGGATTGTTTTACTCTGCGGAACAGTTGAACCGATTACAGCGGGTAGCCCGACAGGTCGAGGAAATAGAGCAATCCATTAAACAGGAGTTAACCAATCAAAACGATCAGGAATCAACAGGACATCAACACTCCGCCCTTGATATGATTCATGAATTGATTGGAATGGATGAAATCAAGGATCGAGTAAAACACTTGGCACAGTTCCTGCGTTATCAGCAGATAAGAACGGAAAAGGGATGGGAGCTTACAGATGAAATGGAACTACATGCCGTTCTAATGGGGAATCCCGGAACAGGTAAAACAACTCTAGCCCGATTACTAGCCAAGCTATACCATGAGTTGGGCTTGCTGGAACGTGATGAAGTGGTTGAGGTAGATCGTTCCCATTTGGTTGGGGCTTTTGTCGGCCAATCAGAACAACGTACAATGGAAGCGATTCAACGTGCAGTAGGTGGCGTACTATTTATTGATGAAGCATACAGCTTAAAGAGGGCAGATTCTAGCGGGAGTGACTATGGCCAAGTGGTGATTGATACCTTGGTCTCTGCCATGACGAGTGGGGAATATGCAGGGAGATTTGTTGTAATTCTGGCAGGTTATCCTGAGGAGATGCGTAATTTTCTCCGGACGAATCCTGGTTTACGAAGTCGTTTTCCTGAGAGCAATCATTTTATGCTGCCAGACTTTACAACAGAAGAATTATTGCTTATTGCAGAGCAGGTAGCAACCCGCAATGATTATTTGCTTTTACCAGAAACAAAAATAGCGATTAGGCAACGTTTGGACAGGGAACGGGTAGATGACACATTCGGAAATGCCCGAACAGCGAAAAATATTATTCTGGATGCCATTTTTGTAAAAGGGAGCCGGATACAAAATGAGACTGGTTTACGTATCCCGGATTTCACTATTATTGAACCCTCCGAAGTGAAGCAAAAGCATGAAATTCAGCCAGTGCATGGTCAAGAGGAAACGAGACTTTCTGCAAAAAAAGAATTAGACAAGATGATTGGGCTTGATGAATTGAAGCTAGAGGTTAGAAAAATTGCTGCATTCGTCTCTGTTCAACAAGCAAGACAGGAAAAAGGATTGCCTGCTGTACCGATTGAACTGCATGCAGTCTTTACGGGTAACCCAGGTACGGGAAAAACAACTGTCGCCAAGCTGTACGCGCAAATCTTACATGAGGTAGGCTATCTAAAAAGAGGACATTTAGTTACGGTTGGGAGAGCAGATCTCGTTGCTGATTATGTAGGGCAAACCGCTACGAAGACAAGACGGAAGGTAAAGGAAGCATTAGGCGGTGTTCTGTTCATTGATGAAGCATACGCCCTTACTTCTGGAGGATCTAATGATTTTGGTGCGGAGGCTGTAACAACGCTTGTAGAAGAGATCAGTAAGCATGCAGAAAATCTGGTTGTTGTCTTGGCAGGTTATCCACAAGACATGCAACGTTTTAAGGAGAGTAATCCAGGTTTATCTTCTCGCTTTAAAAAATATCTACACTTTCCAGATTACACTACTGATGAATTAATGAAGATCATGAATCAATTCTTAGTAGAATCAGGGTATACCTGGAATCAGGAAGCAGAAGAGAAGGTGAATGAGCATCTGCTGATGTGGCATAAGCAGGATCGAATCAATGGAAATGCTCGTTTTGCAAAAAATATCATCCAAGAAGCATTGCAAGAACAGGCATTCCGTCTAGCTGAACATGACAATGGTAAGGATAGCTGGACGTCAGAAGAACTAAGTGAGTTAGTATGGAAAGATATCGAAAAGGTATTGATGTAACTGATTAATAAGATGCATGTAAGAATAGAAAAAGGATCGAACCATAATGTACTGTGGTTCGATCCTTTATTATTTCGTGTTCGTTCATCCTTACCAGGTTTACTTTTACATGTTTCTCGAAGTCTTGGTAACAGAATCTTTTGCAGACTGAAGCTGCCTACTATCACCCTTGACATCACCGATTATATAGCCAATGAATGCACCAATAATGGCAGGTACAACCCATCCAATACCCTGCGAGTAAAGTGGCAGATAAGAAAAGAGTGATGTTACTATAGGAATATTTACTCCGAAAGCAGTCAAACAATCAAAGAAACTAATAATCCCCGTAAATAAAATGCTCCATTGATAAATTTCTTTATATCCGCGAGTGAATTTATCAAGTAAGGCAATTAACACAAGTACAATCGCAATTGGATACATACCGGCCAAGACTGGACCTGAAATGGAGATAATTGTTTCAAGACCAAGATTGGCAACCATTAGACTGAAGAGAGAAAGAATGACTACATTTACTTTGTAAGTCAGTTTCGGGTGGAATTGAGAGAAGAACTGACTGCACGCTGTAACCAAGCCAACTGATGTAGTTAAACATGCTAGAAGAATAGCAAGCCCAAGCGTCATAACGCCAAATTTTCCGAGTAAATGAGTAACGACATTAGTCAAAATATGACCGCCATTTGTGGATACTCCAAGCGAATAACTGCTTGCACCTAAGTAAGCAAGAGCCAAATAAACGAGCGCAAGAGCAATACCGGCAATAACACCAGCTTTGATCGTATTTGTAGCGATCTTTACTTTATCCGTGACACCACGTTCGCGAATAGCATTGATAACTACGATACCAAAGACGAGTGAAGCAAGCGTGTCCATGGTCAGATATCCCTCTAAAAACCCTTTTGAGAACGTGCCATTCATGTAGGTTTCAGCCGGTGTTCCAAAATCTCCCATTGGTTTGATAAAGCTTAGAACAAACAATATTGCGATAATTAATAAAATTGCTGGAGTTAAGAATTTTCCGATCCGATCTACAAGCTTAGAAGGATTTAAACATAGCCAGAACGTTACTCCCATGAATATAAGACTATATAAAAAGAGTGAAAGCGCGTTTCCATTGGAACCAGAAGACAGGAACGGTACAATCCCTACTTCAAAGGATACAGTTGCAGTACGAGGAATTGCGAATAACGGCCCAATAGCAAGGTATACCAAAACGGTAAAAATAAGTCCGAAACGCGGGTGAACTCTACTAGCTAATGTACGTAAATCTCCTTCACCCATTGCAACTGCTGCGACTGCTAAAACGGGAAGTCCTACGCCTGTCATTATGAAGCCAAATATTGCAATCCAGACTTCTGTACCAGCAGCTTGTCCTAGAGATGGCGGGAAGATCATGTTTCCTGCTCCAAAGAATAATGCAAAGAGCATCAACCCGATTGTAATTGTTTGCTTGGTAGATAAATCTTTCATAAAAAACTCCTTATCCTGATGCATTTGTCTTGATGTGCATTTTATATTTGATTATAAATTTATCACATTTCAAAAACGTAATCGCAGCTAAATATTTTAATAATGTTACTATTTTGTGACCGTTATTTAAATATAAACATAATTTATAATTTTGTAAAAATTTGAAGTGTGATGTAAACCCTTACATTTACATATTTCGTGAAAACTACATAGGGTTTACAGTTTAGGGGAAAATAAACAGGCATCTGGAACGCCGAAGGAAGGTATGTCATGCCAAAAATTGCAGCAGTAGGTACAGCTACACCTGATCATAAAATTACAAAAGCGGAGGGGCAGATGTTTGCCCGCCATCTATTCCAGGATCAGTTTCGGGACATAGATCGATTGCTTACCGTGTTTGATTCTGCACAAATTGAATCCAGATATTTTGCCGCTCCACTGGAATGGTTCTCAACCCCCCATGGCTGGGCAGAGAAAAATAAGCTATTCCTCGTACAAGCACTACGTTTATGTCAGCAAGCTATAACAAATTGTTTAGAAAAAATAGAGATGGACGTAAAAGAGATTGATCAACTAGTACTGGTGACGTCTACCGGACTGGCAACGCCTAGTCTGGATGCTCACCTCTTTAACACCATGGGTTTTAGACAAAATATCGCGAGGACACCACTTTGGGGACTTGGTTGTGCTGGGGGTGCAGCAGGACTTGCAAGAGGGTTCTCATTTGCTAAAGCATGTCCAAAAGAAAAAGTGTTAGTCTGCTGTGTAGAGCTATGCAGTCTAACCTTTGTTCATGCAGATCGGTCCAAAAGCAATCTGATTGCCACAAGTCTGTTTGCAGATGGTGCAGCAGCAGCTCTGTTAGTAGGGGATGAGGTACAAGCTCCTTTTAACTCACCCAAATTTCTTGCTAGTCAATCAACCATATGGCATGAGTCTACTGATGTAATGGGATGGGACATAACGGATGACGGAATGAAAGTGATCTTCTCAAAAGATATCCCAACCATTGTTGAAACGGAAATTAAACCTCAGCTGGATCATTTTTTGTTCTCTCAAGGCATAGAAAACGGGCAACTAGATCGATTGATTGCTCATCCAGGTGGAATGAAAGTATTACAAGCCTACGAACAAGCCCTAACCCTTCCTGAAGGCAAATTAAAACATGCAAGGGATATCCTACAACAATACGGGAATATGTCATCATGCACGGTCTTATTCGTCTTGGAGCGAGAAATGAATGAAGTACATACAAGTGGGGAAACGGGATTGGTACTAGCACTGGGACCCGGATTTTCCTGTGAGCAGGTGTTGGTACGATGGTGACTTTATTTTGGTGTGTTATCGGATTTGTATTACTACAGCGAGTGGGAGAACTATTGCTAGCTAAACGGAACACCAGATTTATCAAGAAACAAGGGGGCGTGGAAGCAGGGGAGAACCACTATAAATGGATGGTGTTGTTGCATGTTACATTTTTTATTAGTATGTTCGTGGAAATAGGAAGTAAAGGCTGGGATCACATCTCTTTTCATCTACTTCCTTTTCTTTTGTTTTGTTTGGTTCAACCGCTTAGAATATGGAGCATCGCATCGCTTGGACATTATTGGAATACCAGAATATATGTGATAAAAGGTCTTGAACCAGTCATGCGTGGACCATATAAATATATCAAGCATCCCAACTACCTAGTAGTGATAGTTGAACTAGTTACATTGCCGATGACGTTTGGAGCAATCTGGACTGCTGTACTGTTTAGTTTACTCAATGTGTTAATGCTATCCGTACGCATATCTATAGAAGAAGCAGCACTACATGAGGCGTATCAATATAAACGGTGGATGAGTGATCAGCAACGGTTTGTGCCAATTTGGTGGCGACGTAAATAATACGTATTATTATCATTACGTTATCATTAAATATGTTACAATATATAATTAGTCGCAGATAAGTTTTTTTGAAAGGAGTAGATAAATGTGACTTTGTTTCAAGCTAAAGAAGGAAGTAATGAGCAAACAGCTAGAATGAAACAGCCCTTCTGGACGACACGCAGAATAACTCGTCTTGCAGTGATGATTGCACTAAGCTGGGCAGGTTCGCTGTTAAAAATCCCTTCTCCAACAGGAACCGTAGCGCTGGATTCAGCTACGGGGTATTACGCTGGGGTGAAATTTGGACCAGCCGAGGGAGGAATTGTAGCTGGTATTGGTCATCTTTTTACCGCAGCAATGACGGGATTTCCCTTGGGATTACCCATTCATCTTTTTGTGGCAGTTCAACAAGCAGCGTGGGCAATGATTTTCTGGCTACTTTCCACTAAAGTTAATCTGTGGGTAGGGATTATTGGAGGAATCGTTTGTAACGGTATTTTAGGACCACTTATGATGATACCGATTATAGGAACAGGTTTTGCTATTAGTATGATCATTCCACTACTAGTAGGTTCCACTGCAAACATTGTTGTGGCGGCACTTGCTTATAAGAAATTAAAAAAAGTAAGGTAATCATCATTTTTCCTACACGTAACTCCATACTTACATACAAGTATAAAAAGAAAAAACACCTTTCCAGATAACCTTTTAATAGAGGGTTTGGGCAAGGTGTTTCTGTTATAAAGGCAAGGGACTTACGTACACATCATATTCCTTCAGGTCTGCCTGTTTTTGAGCAAAGAAAGGATTTGTTGCTTCACTTGTAAATATTCGGAGCGGACCATCATTTCCTCATGTCGAGGACGTTCTAGTGGAACGACAATTTCTTTAGCGATGACGGCAGGCTTATCAGATAGCACATAGATTTTATCAGATAGTAGCAAGGCTTCGTCGATACTGTGCGTCACAAGTAAGACAGAGCGTTGATATTCTTCCCATACGGAAAGCAGCCAGTTTTGCATTTCTAATCTGCTTAATGCGTCCAAGGCACCAAAAGGTTCATCGAGGCAGATTAATTCCTGGTTACTGAGGAGGGCGCGTAGAAAGGCTACACGCTGCTGCATACCGCCAGAGAGCATATGAGGGTATGCTTGCTCATAACCACCAAGTCCAATCTTGGGAAGCCATTCTCTGGCTAGTTGAAGCGTTTGTTTCTTCGACATTCCTTCTACTTCCAAGGCAAGACCTACATTCTCTTCAACTGTTCGCCAGGGAAACAGGCTGGATGATTGAGGCATATAGCTGATGAGTCCTTTTTCTCCAGTTACCTGTCTTCCATTGATATAGATTTCACCTGATGAAGGTGTAAGTAGACCTCCAATCATATGAAAGATAGTGCTTTTTCCACTTCCTGATGGACCGATCAATGACACGAACTCGCCCTTGTTCACTGTTAAAGAGATTTTATCAAGCACATGCACAGATTTTTGTCGATCGGAAAAGGTATGAGAAATCTGCTGTAATTCTAATGCGTAAGTATCCGTATTCATTTTGCTCCCTCCCTCCCTTCATTACTAGGACGCCAGCCAATCAATCGACGTTCTATGAAGGTAATTAGACCAAATATCGCAAAACTCATTAGTACAATAATAAACATTGTCACAAAAACCCGATCAGTGTGGAAGGATGATTGAGCTCTTAGCATATACAAACCGAGACCTTCCTTCGCTCCTAACCACTCAGAAATGACGGCACCCATCACACTATAGGTGGCTGAGATTTTTAACCCGGAAAAAATGGAGGGGAGTGAGTTGGGTAGCTCCAATTTCCAAAAAATTTGTTTGCGATTTGCTCCAATCATCATCATGTATCGTTTCATCTGAGGATCTGTCTGAGCTAATCCTGTCATGGTTGATAACGTAACAGGGAAAAAACAGATTAACGTAATTAAAATCATCTTGGGTAGCAATCCAAATCCGAACCAAATCATCAGTAATGGAGCCAAGATGATGGTTGGGATGTTCTGACTAACGATCAAGAGGGGGTAAATGGCTCTTCGAATCATAGGCAAACTATGTAGTACAAAAGCAAGAACAAGCCCAATCCCTGAGCCGATTGCAAATCCAAGCAAAGTAATCTTTAATGTAGCTAACAAATGTTTACCCAATTGTGGAGCCTGATTAATTCCTTCTTGCACAATAGCGAGTGGACTAGGGAGAATCCAATCTTCAATCTGAAAAATCATCGTGGCACCTTGCCACAACAGGAGAAGCAGAAAAACCGCCAGAATTGGCGGCCATCCTGCTTTTACATATCCAAAGCTTTTTTTCATCGATATTTCTCCGTTAATACATCCATTGAAGCTCCCTCAGGACGATGATAGATCTTTACCTGGGAAATAACGGAAGCACAGCCTTCTGCCACCATTACCTCATTCATTTTATTGATAATGGAAAGTAGTTCGCCTAGCTCACCTTCCATCGTTGTCTCTAACGGACTGACCAAATATTTTACCCCTGATTGCTGAATTACTTCGATTGCTTTATCCACATAAGGGATTACGCTCTCCCCATTAGGTGTGCTCGGGATGATTTGAATGCTGACTAATGCATTTGCCATGTTTATCTCTCCTCATTGTCTCCATATTAATTTGTATTAGTTAGGAAGCTGGCAAGAAATCGTTAGTAAAGGCCTTGTCTACTTCAAGCGGTTTATCCAGAAGTTTATGTTCAATCATCCAGTCAGAATAGTTGTGCCAAACTTCTTTTTTCTGTTCACCCCAACGAGGGGCATCGTCCTGGTAACGAGGACTTAGCCATTTTTGGCTTTCCTTCACTAGCTTTTCTTCTAGATCAGGAGCATGTTTTAGAAGGATATTTGCTGCTTCATCTGGATTTTTCCCTGCAAAATCATATCCTTTGCTGGTAGCAGCCATGAATTTTTTAACTGTCTCCGGCTTTTCTGCAATCATCTTCTCATTGGTCACAAGAACTGGGGTATAGTAATCCAGCTTCTCTGAGTAATCCTTGACATAAATCATATTTAACGGCTCATTGCGTAGCTCTGCTTCAATTCCTGTCCAGCCATAAAAAATCCAGGCAAAATCAATATCACGTTTTACAGCTGTGAAATAATCAGCATCACCAATATTTACTATACTTAATTTATTAAAATCAGCATTCTCTTGTTTCATGAGAGATGTAAGAATTGCCTCTTCTCCAAGGGAACCCCATCCACCATACGTTTTTCCTTCAAAATCCTTAGGAGATTTGATGTTTTTAGCAACAGGTGAAGCAAAACCGGAAGTGTTGTGCTGAATAACAGCAGCAATAGATACGAGTGGCACTCCTTGCGTACGTGCCTGGGTTACACCTTCCTGATAGCTAACCCCAAAAGGAACTTCCCCAGAAGCTACCATAGCGTCTGCTGTATTTACTCCAGGTTGGATAATTTCTACTTCAAGCCCTTGTTCCTTGTAATAGCCATTTTCCAATGCAACATATAATCCAGTATGATTGGTGTTTGGTGTCCAATCCAGGACAACTTGAATTTTCTCTGGTGCAGTTACTGATTTTGTTGGTTCAGAAGCTTGTTGTCCACTACATGCTGCCAAGGAAAGAATTAGTACGGAAGAGAGAGCAGCTGTTAAAAAGCGATTTCTTTTTTTCACGAATTAGGGACCCCCATCTAGATGATAGTTACTTCATTAATGTATGTAGAAAACTTGCTATGCCAAGCCTTTGGCGCAGGCAAAGCCTTAGTTGCACGTATGCAGATGAGAATTTTTATGAATTCTTATCTGTCAACAAAAAAACGCTCCCTGGGATGGAAGCGTCTACTGTAACAAAAACGTTAGTGTTACCTACGCTGGCATTATCCAGATCAGGTTAAGGGTCAGTATTTGCGGAATACTTTCTCAGCCGGCCATTTCCAGCTCCCCAAAGCGATTATTTGGTTTTCTATAGCCATCATACTCGTATTCCAATATCTTGTCCAGCAAGTACAAAAACGGTTGTGTAATTGTAACACAAGGTATTCTGTCCCAAACTTGCCTAGGTATTTCATCCTGAATGTAGTGGAAGGAATATTAGTAAATTTACAATTTTTCAGTTTTGCGTTACATTTTATTCAATATAGGATAAAAATACATATGTTAATGGGAGTTGTTTATGGAAGTCATTTCCTCCTGTATTGTATATCTTATCCCCCGTAGAGTGAGTAGAGAAGGAATCTCATAATACGTGTATAATTTGTATGTACATGGGAAATTTTGGGGCCTAACCACAGTTTATGTATCCGTGATAAAAATTTCTATACGGCAGTTACGTTCTAAGTTCCTAGTCATAATAAGTAAAAACAGGTCGAATTTCTCTAGTATGTACGTCCCGGTTCTGTAAATCTATTTTCATGGGAATAATATCTTCTTTTTCAAAGGTACGAGTATGAATTCAGGAGAGATCATGATGTCGCGAATATTAATTTACCCTAATCAGCTACGTGAACTCGGGGTTGAGTATAAACGTACGGAGATGGAATGGAGAAACATTGAGCTACGCCTGCAGAGAGCCATGGATAGTCTAACATGGGAGATACAGGAAAAATCTCGAATTGAGGAAAACTGGCGCCAAGTTAGAATGCTAAGTGCTACTGTTACGGAGCACCTGAATAAAAATGGAGGGCGACTTGAAAGCTGGGCAAATGGATTTGAAGAGACTGATCAAATTTGTTCAGAACAAGTTGCTACAAGCCTGCGAAATGCAAGTAACGAAGTAAGGGAGATGAATCTTGTGATGAACGGCCAGGCTTTTGGTGGTACAACAGCTCTCCACTTTCCTCATAAGGAGATGCAAAGGCAGTTATCCGTTATGGGACCAGAAGCAGCCATGCCGATTGCCAGACTCCACTTTATTCGCCAGCAACTACACTATGGACCAGATCCTGTTATGCCATCTGAAGCGATTATGGAAGAGCAGCGTGCAAAAGAAACCACTCCTTTATTGAAAGAAGTACCACAATCGTTATCGGGATTGGTAAAACCAAGTGCTTATCTTAAGAATGTGCACTAATCTGTATAACACCTTGACATTCGCAATAGGAACATAAAGAATCTCGGTAAATAGAACTTTTAACGACCTAGTAGGGAGATGCCACTATGAGCTACGAGTTACAAGCTACGCAAAGAACACCTGCTTTAATCATTTATGTTATTGATGTAAGTGGTTCTATGTGTCTTCCAATGGGAGAAAAGCGAAGAATTGATGTAGTAATGGAGTCATTATCTACTGCCATTCGGCAGATGATTTTTCGCTCTACAAAAGGAAGCCGCATGTCACCAAGATATCGAGTAGCAATCTTGGCATATAGTGATGAGGTTTATGATTTATTGGATGGCATTCGTGGGATTGATGAAGTTGCCCGCTTGGGTGTTTTACCGGAATTAAGCCCACGCCGTCTTACAGATACTGCAAAGGCTTTTCTGCAGGTTGAGAAGTTATTACAGGCAGAACTACCATTTATGCAGGATTGTCCCGCTCCGCTCATTTGCCATATGACGGATGGTGCAGCAACGGGGGAAGACCCGGAACCTATTGTTAAACGAATTATGCAATTGTCTGTACCAGATGGGAATGTGCTAGTAGAGAATATTTTTATCTCGGATGAAATGTTACGTGAACCTATCGCCGATCCAAAACGGTGGGGAGGCATTATGCCAGATTCAGTGTTGGTTGATGAACATGCGATCAAGCTACAAAGCATGTCATCTGTCTTGCCTGAAAGTTACCGTGAAATGATGGGTGAATCTAATTATCAGTTAAACAAGGGAGCGTTGCTCATGCTACCAGCTACTAGCCCAGAGCTAGTATCACTCGGTTTTCAAATGTCTGCGGCAACGCCAGTACGCTGATAGTGTTCAGGTGGTACTAAAATGACAAAAACCTACACCTATATGAAGGTGGATCAATTAAAAGAGATGCCAGTTACGAGCGAAAATGAGCAATTCGCTTGGCGGTACGCTTATTCAAGAGCGCAGGAAACCAGGAAAATGAGGGAAAAAGGGCAAGACTATTTAACATTTGCTCGCAATCAACGGAGTTTTTTGTTTTCTCTTTGTGATGGAGTAAGTCTTTCTTACTACGGGGATATCGCAGCCAGAATCCTTGGTGATGCTCTACTAGACTGGCTCTCCTCGGAAATAGCAGAATTAGAGGATGATTCTCTACGATTACAAAAACATTTAGACCATCATTTACGTGATTTAACGAAGCCAGCAAGCCAATTGGTAGCGAAACATCCTATTCCGACAAATGTTACAGGAATGCTACGAGACGTTTTAGAGGCCAAACGTCAGCGAGGAAGCGAAACTACTTTTGTATGTGGAAGAATAGATCTTCCAAGTACGAGATATCCAAGCGGCAGAATCATAGTAGCTTGGCAAGGAGATTCCAGATTGCGCCTTTTCGACGCTGGGCAGGAGGTAAGTAGTTGTTTACCGGGTGTGTTTCATACATCTGAGCGCTGGTCCACCTTGCATGGTCCAGTGGGAGGAGAGCCACATCTCTTTGTTGGTACACTGAGAGACAATCAGCGAATCACGAGACTCATTGCCTATACAGATGGTTTAGCAGAATTGGACGAATGGGGGCGTCTACCGTCTGATGGTCAGCTACAGTCATTGATTAATCAGGCTGGTGAAAAGCCTGCCAGTGACGATATTGCACTTTTAGAGGTTTCTTGGAATCCTGAAGGGTTTGTCAACAGAGCATTAGACCGTGAAGAGCGGTTACAAGCACAATCTGGCATTCGAGGGAAGATTAATAGCATTGTGAGGAGGCTAGTATGAAAAGTACGATTGAATCTATTTCAATCACAGATAAAGAGCTTTACTTTTTAGCTTGCCTGACGGGAGCTGACCAGGTGCTTGGAATCGCAGAACCTTACTCGGGATATTTAACCGAAGATATTCAGGAAGAGTGGGACCAAATAAAAGTAAAGTTGCTTGGGAAAGGCTATCTCTATGAAGATGAAACAGGGATATACATTGATTCAATTGTAGATGCCTTGGTTTCTCCTTGTGGATTTGCCACTACCTGTTGCTATTTTCGCTATGCGAATGAAAATGAAAAAGCTTACGAGGGTTATTTTCATTTTGACAAGGAAAGCGTTGTGGAAAAACGTGCTGCCAAAGGGGAAGGAGACTCCTACGAATTGATTGCACTGGGAACACCGCAGTTTTCTTCTCAGGATATGTGTAATCGTCTCCGTCTGTATGATGGGAAAAAGCTGGAGTCAAAAGCGATTTTGTTGCCTAATGTCTATTTCCAGGAATTGCGGGAAATGGCTGAGGAAAAAGAGAGTAACGAGCTTGAGAATAGCTTGCTTGCGCATGGTTGTCCCAGGGTGGAGGCAGCAGTATTTGCCGAGTCACTAAATAAAATCTGGTGTCAGGGGCAGTTAATCGTCATGTCTTGGTATCAGAATGACTGGAGTTTAAACGGTGCTACTTTTATCACTTCAGCAAATGGAAACTGGTTAATACGTCTGTTTGTTCAGGACCGGGAAGACTGGGTCAGTATTTCTTCTGTTACAGATATGGAGATGAATGAAGTCTTACAGGGCATGATTATGGAAAAACTATTGCCTCGTGCCATGTAAAAGGAAGTGAGTAACGACAGTGAATACTGTAATCGTAACCATAGTGACTAGTGCTAATATGAGACAAAATCCCGATTATGAATTACCGACAGAGATTCCCTGCAGACAATTAGCAGAGCAAGTTGCATTTGCACTTAGAGGGGAGCGTCAGGTAATCGAAAATATTACCTATCTATTGGAAATCAAGGTGGGAGATGATGAGTGGAAAGTGATACCTTCCCACTTGTCACTTGCGGAGTTAGGCGTCCAAAATGGGGCCTATCTCCGAGTCCAACGGAGATTTTCTACGGTGGAAGAGGAGACGCAGCTGGATGGTTGGCGTTCTCTTTATGAGCAAAAGCCTTCCTACCAACCTCCGGAGTATGCCGAGGAAGAAACAGAGCTAAGAGGGTATGTCTGGAAATTATTAGAGTAAGATGAACCTAAATAAAATAAATATGAGAACTAGACTGCAAAATGCGGGAGGAGTGAGAGTTCATGTCTACTGATTACTTTCAGCGGTCACCGCGCTTAAAACGATCGATGCCTCGTGATAAGGTTGAAATACATAAGCCACCAATGGTTCCTCAGCCCCCCTCTTTTTCAATTATCTCCATTGTTATCCCGGTGATCATTACGTGCATTACATTAGGCGCGTTTCTTTTTTTAGGCTCGAGGATGCAGAGAAACCCTAATTTTATGATATTTCAGATCATATCTATGAGTGCAATGATGCTTTCCTATACGATCCCTTTATTTATGTTTGTACATAACAAGAAAACATACAAGCGAAATATGGCAGAACGGGAAACTAAATATAAAGAACAATTAGAAAAACATCGTGTGGAGTTAGGGGAATTAAAACAAATCCAGACCACCGTTGCCAATGAAATGAATCCTTCTCCTTTTCACTGTGTAACAAATATTGAAGAGAAGGCTAGTTCATTATGGGAACGTTCCCCACGGGATGAGGATTTTCTTAGTTTACGCTTGGGATTAGGAGCTTTACCAGCTACATTCTCTATTAATGCGCCTAAGCAGGAGGGTTATGAGGTAGACCCACTAATAGAAGAAGCACAACATGTTGCTTCAGAGTATATGAGGGTTGAAAATGTGCCGATTCAATTACCTCTTTATAAATCAAAGGTAATAGGTGTTGTCGGTAACCAGACTGCCGTATTAAATGCCATCCGAGTTATGGTATTACAAGCCGTTACCCACCATTCTCCTGATGAAGTGAAGTTCGCCAGCTTTTATCCAGAGTGGGAGGATGAGCAATGGCGTTGGATGCGCTGGTTACCTCACACGTGGGATGATGAATTTATCATGCGCTTTGTTGCCAAGGATAAGGGTCCCGCACATCAATTACTGGACTTTTTATATGGGATAGTAAACAGACGTAAATTCGCTCGTAATTCAGATTACCGGAAAGCATTTGAGGCACCATGCTATATCTTTCTTCTATCAGCGCCTCATTTGATTGAAGACGAACCTATTTTACCTCTCTTATTAAAAGAAGCGGAAGCGGTTGGCGCCTGCACCATTTTACTTGCTGATAGCAAAGATTCATTGCCGATGCAATGTAATGTTATCGTGGAAGTGACTGCTGACAGTGGGAAGATGATAGAAACAGTAGTTGTGGATAACTCAGGCATGGGCGATATTGAACATGAATACATACCTGATAAGGTAAGCTTGCAAACTGCTGAACGAATAGCAAGAACGATGTCTGGGATGAAATTAAAGCGTTCATCCTCAGGTGATATACCAAAAGTACTTACACTATTCGACATGTTTGGTGTCAACCAGGTGGAAGAATTACAGGTTGAAGAGCTTTGGAAGAAGAAACGCTTTCCCGATACCCTGCCAGTCCCAGTAGGTGTTCGTGCAGGGGGCAAACAAATTATGCTTAATCTGCATGACAAAATTGAACGAAGCGGGCACGGCCCCCACGGCTTGATGGCTGGTACTACTGGTTCTGGTAAAAGTGAGGTTATCCAATCAATTATTGCCTCACTTGCTATTCATTATCACCCGCATGAGATGGCATTCATGTTGATAGATTATAAAGGTGGCGGGATGTCTAACACCTTTAATGATTTGCCCCACCTCGTCGGTTCTATCACCAATCTGGAAGGGAATTTGATAGAGCGAGCCAAGATTTCGTTGAAAGCGGAATTGATTCGCAGACAAAAGCTGTTAAATGAAGCTGGCAACTTACAACATATTGACGAGTATTACGAATCACCTTGGCGTGAGGTTAATCCACTTCCACACTTGGTTATTGTGATAGACGAGTTTGCCCAGTTAAAAAAGGATCAGCCTGAATTTATGAATGAACTGATCTCTATTGCAGCGATTGGACGTACTCTCGGGGTACACTTAATTCTTGCCACACAAAAACCAGGTGGTGTCGTGGACGATAAAATTTGGAGTAACTCCCGTTTTCGTGTCTGTTTACGCGTACAGGATGATGCAGATAGCCGTGAAATGCTGAAGATTCCAGATGCTGCATGGATAACGACACCAGGTAGAGGATATTTGCAGGTGGGAAGTAACGAGGTATTTGAACTCGTCCAGTTTGCCTGGAGTGGAGCTCCTTATTTACCAGATGCTGAAAGTCGCAATAAACAGGCTCAAATCTATGATGTTCATTTAGATGGAAAACGATTGAAACGCAAGATTCGAGGAATGGAAAAAAATAGTGAAAAAGATGAAAAGAGCAAGAAACAGTTACAAGTCTTAATGGAATATCTCTCTGATGCAGCTAATCGTGAGGGGCTTACGCGACTCCCTGGACCTTGGTTGCCACCATTACCGGAGCAACTGATCTTATCAGAAATTGATCAGAAACGTCAGGCTGGTTGGAATGGTAACGGTTGGTCTGGACGAGATGGATATCTAAGTCCGGCAGTAGGACTCGTTGATGATTTGGCTAATCAACGGCAGGAATCGCTACTCATTTCCTTGGAAGAAGGTCATTTACCAATCTATGGTATGCCAGGTACTGGGAAGACAACCTTTATTCAGACCATGATCATGTCGCTTGCCCTACGTCACTCACCTAATGATGTTCATTTCTACATTCTGGACTTTGGACGTATGCTTCGTGATTTTAGGCATTTACCACATGTCGGTTCTGTCATTTTAGATGATGAAGCTGATAAAGTGAAACGCTTGTTCCGATTTCTTGGTCAGGAGCTGGCAAATCGACGCGAAATGATTGCAAGTGTGGGCGCTAAGACGTTGAGAGCATATCAGATTGCTACAGGTGCAGAGATTCCGGCGATTGTGGTCGTGATAGATGGATACATGAACTTCCGCAATACCTATCCCAATGAAAATGACCAATTGGAACAGTTTTTACGTGAAGGTGGCAGCGTAGGAATCACATTTATCGTCACAGCCAACCGGATTACTGATATTTTTGAAAAGTTCAGAAGCAACTTCTCCCTAGGAATTACGTTTGAGCTATCTGATCCGAGTGATTATTACTTTGCTGTAGGTCGACCTACCAGACCGCCTGTAAATCTGCCGGAAGGACGTGGATTGGTTAAAGGACAGGTTCCGCCCCTCGAATTCCAGGCAGCCCTGCCTGCTGAAGGTGAGGACGAGACACAACGTGCAGCTGCATTGAAAAGCTTGATCCTTCAAATGAATCAAGCTTGGACTGGAGTGAGACCAAAGGAAATTTTACCATTGCCAGAAGAAGTATTTCTTACTGATATTCTGAAGGATTACGAGTATCAACTTGCATCACCATTAAAAGTACCAGTTGGGATTCATGTTGATGATCTCTTGACATTTGAGGCAGATTTACAAGATGGCCCTTATTTTGTCGTAGGCAGTCCGATGGAGGGAGGAAAGACGTCCTTCCTGCAAAGCTGGGTATTATCATTAGCCAGACATGTCTTGCCAGAAGATCTGGAAATTTACTTAATCGATTACAGAAGAAGCAATCAGGGATTAATATCCCTACATAGCTTGCCTCATGTCAAAGGCTTCGCAGCGAATGATGGGCAGTTAGCTGAGATGCTACCTAATCTGTTAGAGCGGCTGAAGGCACGTAATAAGCAGGACTTCTTAATGGACCAGCCAATTGATTCCATGCTAACAGTTGAACCAGAGAGCAAGGAGCCTGCGCTGCTGCTGGTTATTGATGATGCTGATCTGTTTTTTAAACAGCTCACAGATTTCACCATGAAGGACCAAATGACCAACATAATCCGTCAAGGAAGAGATCGGGACTTCTACGTCATTATTTCAGGAGTTACATCGGACTTTCCATATAGCAGCAATGATTGGCTCTCTGAGATTAAAAGCATGCAAACAGGCTTTCTGTTTGGAAGTATTGATGCGAATGATCTACAGTTTTTCAAGATTCCTACATCAGAATCAAGTCACTATCCTAATTCTTCATACAATAAGATGCTTCCACCAGGTCAAGGTTACTATGCCAAGAGAAAATATGTACGAATTAAAGGTGTGTTACCAATAAGAGGTGCCCAAACGATTCAGGACCATATAAAGCTGGTTAGAGATAAATGGACAGAAATGGCTAGTTCTGGGTACAGCGATTTATAGAATAAGGTAATTAACATCATTAGAAAGACTAAAGTCCTGTATCACTTATGTAGAAAATGGTAGTATATTTCTACAAAATATTACGAAAAAATAGGAATTGTTTGTCAAAATATACTACGCTACAATAAATAGCGAAGAGAGTAATAATATTGATTTGGAGGGAAATGTTACATGGCAAGAATTTTAATTACACCAGATCAGGTAGATGAGGTAGCAAATCAGTTTACACAAGGAAAGGAACAAAGCCAAGAGATCATCCAACGCTTAAACCAACAGATCAACCAAATGGAAGGTCAATGGGATGGTATGACAAAACAAAAGTTCTTCCAAGAATTCCAGGAAGCTAATAAACAAATGACTAGCTTTGTACAACTCCTTGAGAGCATTTCCCAAGAGTTGCGCAACATCGCAACGAAATTCCGTCAAGCGGACGCGCAATAATGAAAATGGTGGAAAAAGGACTAGGGAAGCTTATCGCCTAGTCCTTTTCCCTATCTGATATGGTTCCCTACCAAATACAGATTACGATCATTTATAAAGAAAAGAACGCAATTATATAGATGAGTTAGGTGTTGAAGGTAACAATCAGGAAGAGAGGAGTAGCCAATCATGGTGTTTCAACCAAGTGTAGGAGAAGAGCTCCAGATTAACGGAATTACCTATACCATTGGTGAACATCCTATTGCCCCTCATATCCCTTATGGGCAAGAGGGACGTCAAGGGATCGTTTATCAATTAGTTCCTACGAAGGAAACAGCATCAAGTTGGAAAGCAATTAAGGTATTTCGTGATCAATACAAGGACCCGAAGCAAGTCTATATCTCCGAGAAATTAGGAGAAAATGCAAAATTACCAGGTTTATTGGTATGTGATCGACATGTATTAACTCCTCAGGCACACAGTGCACTTCTTTCTAAACATCGCGATTTAATGTATGCGGTGGTTATGCCGTGGATAGAAGGCCCTACCTGGATGGATGTCATCCTTGACAAGCGAGTCCTAACACGCAGTGAGAGCCTTCTATTAGCACGTTCACTAGCTAAGGTATTATCCGCGATGGAACAACAAGGATTGGCTCATTGTGATTTATCTGGTCCGAATATTCTGTTACCACGCTTGGTGAAGGATAGTATAGAAGATGGTTTTTCCTATGTAGAATTAGTAGATGTGGAGCAAATGTATGCCCCTCGAATGGAAAGACCACACGTAGTATTTGGTGCATCACCAGGATACTCGCCAACGCAAGCATCAGAAACAGCTCTCTGGAGCCAATATGCCGACCGTTTTGCTGGAGCTATCCTTTTGGCAGAGATGCTTGGATGGAGTGACCCCACGATACGCAAGAATGCGTGGGGCGAAAGCTACTTCATGCCGGAAGAGATACCTACGAGTGAACAACGTTACCCTCTGCTGTTATCCTCTATTCGAAATAATTGGGGTGAAGAGGTAGCAACGTTAATTGACCGTGCATGGCTGAGTCAGGAATTAAATCAATGTCCAACCTTTGGCGAGTGGCTGATTGCTCTCATGGATCTCGATGAAGAGAAACCGTTAAAGCCAGTTAGAAAAGAGCCTAAGCCAATTATCAAAGCGGCAGAACCTGTTGCGCCTATCGTACCTACACAGCCTGAGCAACTGAATAAAGCTGTTGAACCTGTTCAAACGGAACGTGAGCATTTAAAACCGTCAGCTGCGAGTAACCAGGAACCACGATTCGCACAATATGCAAAAAATGCGCATGAGCTAAAAACCTCTCAATTTAGTTTAGGTTTTTATTATGAGAACGTAGAAAAAGCGAAGCAATTTGAGGAACAAGGGAAATGGGAGAGCGCTCTTGCCGTTTATGAAGCAATCCAGATTAATTTACCTCCTACTAACGCTCTGTCGCAGGATCTTCATATGATTATTTCTGAGCTGGAGACACGCATTGCTGCGAAAAGGCTGTTAGAGAAGGAAGAGGAAGAAAGACGAAGAGCAGCCATGGCTTCCCAGCAAGTACCTAAGAAGAGTCCCATGAAGGCGATAATCATAAGTTCGGCAGCAGCCCTATTACTCGTATTAGTTGGTGGTGGGATATTATGGGCGAGTGATCAAGCCAAGACCCGTGAAGCCATCGCACAAAAGGAACAACAAGAAAAGGACCGCTTGGCAGGTCTTACTTTACTAAATGACAAACTAAATGCTGAACGTGCACAGAAAATAAAGATGGAAGAAGAGCTGAAACAGAAAGAGATAGCTGCAAAAGCATTAGCTGAGCAGCAAGCAAAAGATGCGCTAGCAGCCAAACTAAAAGCAGAAGCTGATTCCAAAAAAGCGCAGGAAGAAGCAAACAAGCGTATTGCTACAAGAAAAGTGGTGAGAAAACCAGTTGAAAAACCACAGACGCAGCCTGCTCCACAACCAAAACCAGTTCCAAAGCCACAGCCAGCACCTAAACCAGCTCCCAAGCCTGTAGTAAAACCTTCTGCAACACCAACGCCAAAACAACAGAATGGGCAATGGGGCTTTGTGAAATATGACAACACGGGCAATATGTCCGTTGTGATTGGGTATAAATATGATCATGCTGGAGCTTTTTCGGAAGGGCTAGCCGTTGTTAAAAAGAATGGTAAGTTCGGTTATGTTGATACAAATGGTAATCTACGTATTCCAATTCAGTACGACTGGGCTTCTGCTTTTAGTGGCGGAAAAGCAACTGTGAAAAAGGACGGGAAGAATATTACCATAAATGAAAGAGGGCAAGTAGTAAAATAACAAAAAAGTTGATAAAATCGCCGAGAAGAGAGTTTCCTAATTTCTTACGGTGATTTTTTTTCTTGACGGAAAGGAGGCGCAGTATGAATCTTGATTCGCTGCTTATTTATGTAAAGGTAGTAGAAAAGAAAAATTTTTCAAAAGCTGCCGAAGACCTAGCCCTCTCGCAACCTGCGGTTAGCCAGCATATTCGTATGCTAGAAGAATTATATGGGACCACTTTCCTTATCCGTTCCCCTAAACAGGTGCAGGTAACGAAGGAAGGAATGCTGTTTTATCAAAAGGCAAAACAAATTTTACATATGTTTGACGAGACAAGAATGGAGCTTCAAATGATGAAGCAAGAGGTATCAGGAATGCTACATGTGGGTGCCAGCTATACGATTGGCGAGTATTATTTACCCTATCAGCTCGTTAGTTATAGTCGTGAGTATCCCCTTGTGCAAGTTAATATGGAAATTGCTAATACAGAGCAGATTGTTGATTTGGTACGCGACGAAAAGGTTGATATTGGATTAATAGAAGGTAAGCACGAATGTAGTGAAGTAGAGGAATGGGTATTTAAAAAGGATGAAATGGTTCTGCTTGTACAAAAAGATCATTTGTTGGCACGCAAGCAATTGATTCAGGCAAATGATTTATGTAATCAGACATGGATTCTGCGTGAGAAGGGCTCTGGCACGAGATGGCATTGTGATCTGATTTTGTCTGAACTTGATATAATCCCTGTTCGCTATTATGAGCTAAGCAGCAATCAGGCTGTTAAGGAGGCTGTCATGGCAGGACTTGGCGTTGCAATCGTCTCCGAGTTGATCGCAAAGAGAGAAGTATTATTAGGGGAGTGCAGGGCAATCAAATTAGATAGCAGTCAGCATACACGTCTATTCTCTTTGATCACCAAAAAGAATAAAGTACGTAGCAGGGCATGCCAGTTATTTCTTGACATGATTTTGCTGAATTCCAGTACTTGAGAGGAACAGAAACGGGTGAGATAATAAGACAAGCCTGTTGTTTTTTAAAAAAGGAGGTCACAACATGAAATTTATTGATAATAAAGGCATTACGAAACCTAAAATGAATCTAGCTATAGAAGAATACGCACTAAAGCATCTACCTTCTGATGATGACTATTTACTTTTTTACATAAACGAGCCTTCCATTATCATCGGGAAGAATCAAAATACCATAGAAGAGATTAATTCAGATTACGTAGAAAAAAATAATCTCCATGTAGTAAGACGTCTATCAGGTGGTGGAGCCGTTTATCATGATTTGGGTAACCTGAACTTCAGTTTTATCACAAATGATGACGGTAAATCATTCCATAACTTCAAAAAATTCACCGAACCAGTAATTAAGGCTTTGGCAGGGCTGGGTGTTCAGGCTGAATTGAGCGGTCGCAATGATATTCAAGTAGGAGAGCGAAAAATCTCAGGAAATGCCCAATACTCCACAAAAGGACGCATGTTTAGTCATGGAACCCTACTTTTTAATTCTGAAATGGAGAACGTGGTCTCTGCTCTGAAGGTAAACGAGGCAAAAATTGCTTCGAAAGGGATCAAATCCATTCGCAGTCGAGTCGCTAATATTAGTGAATTCCTTACAGAACCAATTACGATTGAAGAGTTCAGACAGCATATCCTGTCATCTATTTTTGAGCAGGATGATGTGGAGGAGTACGAATTAACAGAAACGGATTGGGAGAATATCAATAAGCTCTCCGAGGAGCGCTATCAGAATTGGGATTGGAATTATGGAAAATCTCCTAAGAGTAATTTCCAGCAAACAAAACGCTTTCCTGTAGGTACGATTGAAGTACAATTGGATATTGCGAAAGGGAAAATAGAAATGGCCAAATTCTACGGCGATTTCTTTGGAACGCAAGAAGTGGCGGAATTAGAGGAGAAATTGGGTGGAACACCTTTTGAGAAACAAGCGATATATGATGTGCTGCAAGCAGCTGACCTGCACGTTTATTTTGGTGCGATTACTGCGGATGAATTGATTAGTTTGTTTTTCTCGTAGGAATGACGCTGCCTTCGTATCTAGTAATATGTAAAGCGAGTTATGTAACGAGTTACAAATAAAAATAGTTGAGCTTTAGTTATTTGTTATTAGCTCTATTATGTAGACAATGTAATAATCCCGATTCGTCTATTTTTCTATATAGAAATAGATGAATCGGGATTAGCAGCATTATTTAACTTGTTTCCTATAACAAGTGGGGAGGTAAGTGGAGAGTTACTTCTAATGAATACTACTATTCTATACTCATACTTATTTAATCCGACCAATATAGGTAAGGCTTTCAATTGATTTTGTATCCATACTGCCATTTAGAATGGAATGAACATCCTTCAATGTGTCCCTAAGGTTTACTGATTCGCCCTTCTTACCAGTGTAACTCTCTGCTACATAAAATGGTTGGGTAAGATAGGCCTCTATGCGTTCGCCTCGATTATAAGTTTGTAATTCAGATGTAGGTAGACTATCAATTCCTTTTACGTTTACTAGTGAACGCAATTCACGGTATCGGCGCAAGAGTTTTTTGGCACGTTGTTGACAGGACAAATGATTATCTTCAAGATCTATTCCTTCTAAAACGGAAGAGGTTGAATAAATAGGATTAACAGCTGGAAACATGCGTCTTGCAACAAGATCAGCATCAAAATTCCATAGGGTTTCCAGTGGACCATACGGGATGTTCTCATCAACAACCTCACCCTTCAAATCAACGAGGAAAGTTGTAAGAGTATTAATGCCAATATTCTGTATTTTCTCTTGGAGATCAAATATTTTACCAGTCAAGACATGTTCACGATCTGTGGCAAAGATAATTTCTTTATTTTGAGCTGTATCCTTTATGATTTTGTATGTTTCCTCAATTGAATACGAAATAATATCTACTTCATCCAGCACATCCTTTAATTCCGGATATTCCCCATTAGGCTTAAGTAAAACTGTCAAATATCCTTCTTTTTTCAAATTGTGGAATAGCTCAGCTAAAATCACTAGTTGTCCCATTCCTGGACGTGCTACGAAACCTACAGTTCCTCCTTTTGCTATTGGAGCAAACAAATCCACTACCTTAATTTTTGATTCAATAATTTCAACTGTATCTTCTCGTAGTATCAACTCATCTAAACTACACTTAGCTAAAGCTGCGAGTGCCACTATTGTTCGGACTTCTGAACGTCCGACGGGGATTTTTCCAGTACATAAATTTGAAACTGTAGCAGGCCGTAAACCCACTGAACGAGCTGCATTTGTGAGGTTAGGAACCCTTTTTCTTAATAAAGATACATTAAGCCTTATATTTTCCACTTGATAACACCCTTTAAAATTTGAATAGTTGTAATTTTATTTTATATCTTTCAAAAACAAATTTGTAGTTTCGATGAAAGTTTCTACATTAGGTTCAAATATATTGTGATCCGAGTCAACAAATACTGCTACGTCTGCTTGTGGCATTTTCTCTACGTATTGTTTTGCCGTTTCTAATGATATCAGGGCACCTTCTTTTCCACCACGAATAATAAGAGTAGGACATGTAATTGATGGTAAATCATCCCAAAATGAGACTTGAGTAGATTCGCTTTGTAGCCCATGTAAAGCCTGTAGATTCATTCGTTCTGATAATGGTTTGCCTCTCCAAGGTGGTAATGATGAAAAGAATTCGACCCATCCCTGACGAAGTTGTGTATGATTAGCTGGATAATCACATATTATTAAACCTTTTAGGTTTTTTGTGTATTTAATTGCATAACCGATTGCATAAGAAACACCTCTTGAATAACCCAATAAAATAAACTCTTTAAGCGCAAGATGATTGATTACAGTATCAATATCGCTTATGTGGTCTTCTAATGTATATCCAGTTTCAGGTGTGTCACTTTTTCCACGCCCCCTAAGTGTAATAGCGACACAGCGTCTAGGTGAAAATCTTTCCATTAAAGAAATATAATCTTCTGCTGATTCCGATAGTCCAGGAATAATGATGAGCGGAACATTTTCCTTTATTGTATTGTTAACATCCACAAAGTGAATGGCAGTACCACGATTATCAACCCAACTATCGCTATAATTCATCAACCTATTCACACCTTTATATAATTCAATTTTCGAATAATAGTGATTATCTTAATGCATGAAACGGAAGAATAGCATGAACGCCTTTGGAGAAATTTACAATTTGTGTTATACGTAAATCAACTACCAACGATGCGTATGCATATGCCTCCGTACGAAAAATATGATACAAAGATGACATTAAATCTAGCATCTCATTTAATGCGATCCACATAGCTTCATCAAGGTTTTCATGAAACCCCATTGTTATCCAACCAATATTTGTTTTAGCTCTTGGCATTCGAATCTTCATATCTTCTTTTACGGTGAAGGTTAAACTTACTTTTTCCATTGGACATTCTAGTGCGGGACCACTTACTTCACCGTCACCTTGGGTAGCATGACCATCTCCTGTCGAGAAAAGGCCTCCTTCAACTGGGATTGGTAAATACAGTGTGCTGCCTGCTTGTAATTCTTTACAATCCATATTTCCTCCTGAAGGACGGGGGATAAACGTAGTATGTTTTCCTTTTTCCACTGGAGGCATTCCCATAATCCCCATAAAAGGATGTAGAGCAATACTATATTCGAAATTTCCAAACTGACTTTTTCCTATCATTTTTTCAATATCCAGGTCGAAATCCAGAACTACCTCTTTATTCGTGACCATTCCCATCTTATGATTCCAATAACTAGGAAAACCTCCTGCAGATGTCCATCCCCAGGAACCCGGAATAACTTCATTAATCTTAATTTCTAATGTGTGACCCGGTTTTGCCCCATTAATAAATACCGGACCAACCAAAGCGTGTCCGAACTCATTACATTGCCGAATAGCTTTTACCTCTGTAAATTTTTTTCTAGGTGCTCCCATAGCGGAGCGTTTCTCAATACCCCATCCAGAGTCTAGCGTCTGAAAGATTACTGTATCTCCAGAATTAATAGTCAAAGCAGGCTCCAACTCATTACTGAAAAAACCATGAAGTGTGTCTGAATTAGGTTTTAAAAAATGAGTTTTAGGCATTTTCTTCTCCTCATTATAAATTTTTTATTGAATATAAAATTTATAAATAATTCACCACCTTCCATTACTTTACAGAGTAATTTAAATTACTCAAAATGTCAATTTCTTACTTAAAATAAAATATATTCAATAAATAAGATGTGAAACTGTAGCAACAAAAAGAGAGAAGGATTGGGGGAATGCCGAGGTAGAGCAAGTTCTTATGATCACTTTTTAGAAGGGGTCTTGGATCAAAACTAGTACTGTGGAGGAGTACATATGGTTTTATAATCATGAACGGTTCTAGAAAAAATGAAACCAGTGTGCTCCGGTTGAATACCGAAACACACTGGCTGCTCAGGCTTTTTTAGTTCCTTCTACTTGACGGAGATAAGAGCCATCTGAATAGGAACAACGACTATTCTAATTTGCTCCCCATTTAGTTTTTCCACCACGTGTCATAAGGAGAGACAGGTAGATGACGTTTATGGCGTGTAAGCAGGTAGCGCTTATCAATTTTATCCGCAATTTCTTGAGGTACTTCTTCTCCTTCAAGGTAGCTATCAAGTTGCTCGTACGTCATTCCTAACGCAGCTTCATCGGGAAGTAATGGCTTGTTATCTTCTAAATCAGCTGTAGGAACTTTCATATAGATACGCTCTTCTGCACCCAATTCTTTAAGCAATGCTTTTCCTTGGCGTTTGGAGAGGCCAGTCAAGGGAACGAGGTCAACGCCACCATCACCATGTTTGGTATAGAAGCCTGTTACTGCCTCAGCTGCATGATCGGTACCAATAACTAACAGCTTATAGTGAGCTCCAATGTCGTACTGTGCTTTCATTCTTTCCCGTGCTTTACAATTTCCTTTATAAAAATCAGCCAGTTTTTCTCCGGTAGCTTCTTCAAAGGCTTGAAGGGAAGCATCAACAGCAGGCTTTACATTAACCGTGAGTGTTTTGTCTGGTTTAATAAAATCAAGAGCAGCTTGTGCATCTTCTTCATCCAGCTGAACACCGTACGGTAAGCGAACCGCAATAAATTGGTAGGGTGTACCTGTTTCAGCACGCAAATCTTCTACTGCTAATTGAGCCAGACGTCCCGCCAAGGAGGAATCCTGACCACCACTGATTCCTAGTACATACCCGTTGGCACCAGTCGCTACTAAATACTCTTTTAAAAAGGTAACGCGATTCGTAATTTCCTCATTCGGATCAATCTTAGGTCTTGCATGTAGCTCTTCCATGATTTGTTTTTGTAGCATGGACATATCTCCACCTTTTCCATCTCTATTTTTATTAGTATATGGCTTTTGGGTTAAAAGTAAATGAGGTAATACCCATATAGAAAAGGCTCAGAAACAAATGTTCTGAGCTGTTTTCTTATCATTTTCTTAATACCCGTATGAAATGGTCGTGTAACGTAAGATAACCAATTAGGAGTAGGCAGATTATCTATTTGGGAAGTATTCACTCCAACGTTTGGTTACCAGCTTGTCGATATCAGGACGTGTTTCCACTTCTTTAGGGTAGAAAGGCTTCATACGTGCATCAACAATTAATGGACCTTCGTAACGAATTTTATTCCGAACAATCTCTGACTTGGCATATAAATCATGTGCCGGGTCGAATCTCGTGAAGATTGTCCACAGGAAGCTGGTATCTTTTCTGGCGATGGAAGAATCATCAACGATACAGATCATCGGCCAATTGCTCAGATGTTCATTCGCATAGGCAACGAATTGTTCGCCAAGTTCTGGCTCTTTCTCAAAGCTAGGACCAGCTACAACCAGGCAACCTGGGCAGAACACTTCAACATGTGGGAAGCGAGGAATTTCCCCACCTTGATATACATGCGGAAGCTCTCGAACTGGATCACCAATACCTAGCATAACGCCCTTACTACCAGAATTCATCTTACGACCGGTATAGTCAAGCGTATCAGTAGAGGTATCGTTCACAATTAACAGGTCACGCTCCGGTTGGAATCGAGCAAGAACAATCTCCATGAATTTACTAAAGTTTTCTAGTTCACACGGTACATCCGTTACCATCAGGAATTTGGTCAAAGTAAGCTGACCTTCACCCAGAATACGGAATGCATTTGCCATCGCTTCTTTATAGTAGCTCTCGCGTACGATTGCACCTGTTAGAGCATGAGTACCAGCATCCCCATATGCCCAGATTGCTTTAACACCTGGCATTACAACCGGGAAGAGTGGAGAGAGAACATCTTGCAAATAGTTCCCAATATAGAAATCCTCCTGACGAGGTTTTCCAACGACCGTAGCCGGATAAATGGCATCTTTACGTCTCCAGCTTTGCTGAACATGGAAAACAGGGAAATCATGTGTTAATGAGTAGTACCCGAAGTGATCGCCAAAAGGTCCTTCTGGACGTCTCACATGCGGTGGTACAATCCCGGCGTATACAAATTCCGCTTCAGAAATGATGCGATGCGGATGATTAGCAACCTCCGTCATTCCCAATTTTTCACCCATCAATAGCGAGGCAAAAACTAATTCAGGAACCATTTCAGGCAACGGAGCAATCGAAGCCATAACAAGCGCTGGTGGTCCACCAATTGTTAAGGTAACAGGCAGGGAGCGATTACGCTTTTCGGCTTCATAGTAGTGGAAGCCTCCACCTTTATGAATTTGCCAGTGAATGCCTGTTGTATTCTCATCATAAATCTGGATTCGATACATCCCCAGATTATGCTCCTTGTGAACAGGGTTTTCCGTGTAAACAAGCGGAAGCGTGACAAAAGGGCCACCATCTTCATGCCAGCTCGTTAATGCAGGTAATTCCGTCATATTAACATTTGTTGTATGTACTTGTGCAACGGGTGCATTTTGCATGGAAACCTTTTTAGTCCCTGTTTTCAAGACGCTTAAAATCGGATCACGCAAGTCCCAAATCGCAGAGGCTTTTGGGGGCATCAGGCGATCCATATTTTTAACCAGCTCTTTAACAATGTTTTCTGGTTTAGGACCAAACGCCATATCGACACGCTGTTTTGTCCCGAACATATTCGTTACGACAGGAAAATCTTTTCCTTTTACGTTGGTAAATAAAAGGGCTGGGCCCTCTTCATCAATCACACGACGATGAATTTCCGCCAGTTCCAAATAAGGATCTACGGGAGCATCAATTTGTACTAGCTGCCCTTCTCTTCGCAGTTGGTCAATAAATGATCGCAAATTGGTATGCATTATTAGAAAGTCACCTCATCAGAGCTATCAATAGTGAAACAAGTCTACTCCTAACTTTACACGAATAAACTCCGTGCATCTACCCTCATACTTGTATTTTTATAGATTCAGATTGTTACTTACGTGAAAGAAGTGTGGCAAGATGTGCTTTCACACCCTCCCACTCCTTATCAATGATTGAAAAGAGGACCGTATCCCGTACATAACCAGATGGAAGAATCATATGGTTACGAAGTGTACCTTCATACAATGCCCCAATTCTTTTAATTGCTCGTTGAGAGTTTTCATTGCGACTATCTGTTTTGATCTGAACACGAACGCAACCAGCCAGTTCAAAACAGTAGGTTAATAGTAGACTTTTGCATTCAGTATTAAGTGAGCTTTTCCAGACCCGAGGGGTTAACCAGGTATATCCGATTTCCACCTGTTTATGTTGATGGGAGATTCCATACAAGCGCGTACAGCCAATAACTTCTCCTGTTGATTGTTCAATGATTACAAATGGAAGGGCAGAGCCATCTGCGGTTGTTTGATACATCTGTGTAAAGTAGTTTTCCCAATCCTCCTCTGTTTGGTTCGAAACAGAGGTATAGGTCCAGATTTCTGGAAAAGCTCCAGCGATTTTTAAGCCAGATTCATGTTCTTTACGAAAAGGCTCTAATCTAACCAATCTACCAGTTAGTGTTATTGGTTTAATGTGTAGCATCTCACTCACCCAATTCTATTATTTTCTGAATCTATTCAAATATCTATCTTTATTGTAAGGGAAAAAAGCAATGGACGGAATACAGGATAGGAGGTAAGGGGAGGGGCAAAACTATACCCATCCTGATCTGGAGGTGAAGAGTTTATGTCAAGCAAGAACAACAAGTCAAAAGATAAAGGTAAGAATAGGGGGAAAACCCTGGATAAAAACGACCAAAACAGCAATATTCGCGATGGCGATTACAACAAACGTTAGAAAAGAAGACCATTCGTCCTGCTTTGTGCTATAATAATGCAAGTTTTGACAGGCAGGACGGAGGTATTATGATGAGCGATACGAATGAACAGATAATCAAGGAAATTACGATAACGACACAAGCTTTTCTCATTCTTTGCAGATTATTTGATGGCTATTATGATGAACTAACCAAAAATGATGGATGGAAAGATACCGTTGAAACGACTGCACAAGTTTTATTAAACGGTGTTTCGATTTTGAAGGAACAAGAGACACAGCCTAAACATGTAATCTTGGCATTGCCTTTCCCAAGCTTATTTTTGTTAAAAAAACTGGTTGAGCAATCAGTAGCGGACATAAAACAAGCACCAGAACAGGTAAGTGCCGTAGCTTGGCTAGAAGAATGTTTGCAGGCATTTACAGAAGGAATGACATCATAAGAATCTGCATGCTACTGGAAAAAAGCTAATTCTCAAAAGAATCGTTATTTACAAGTAAGAATGTTCGTGATACTGTAGGAGACGAACATAACTTCATATACAGTTGTACCGAGCGGGGGCCAAGCATATGGCTGAGATTGTAACAAGATGCGTTACTGACCGTTGAACCTGATCTGGTTAATACCAGCGGAGGAAGAGGGAATAGAAGCAAAGTGTACGGTAAGGCTATTTGCCTAGCTTTGTTTATCTGTAACATAACCAAACCATCCGCTAGTAGGATGGTTTTTTTGCGTTATGAACTATTACTTTTCCTGTAGAAAGGAGTGAGTAGACTGACTTATCTTCATGTCATTACAAACGGGAAACAGGAACTACGAGAAATTCTTCCCGTGTTACAACAGGTGGTACAAGGTGGTGCCGATACTATTCATCTTCGGGAAAAGCATCGTACCGACAAGGAAATGGAAGCATGGTTACATGCTATAACGAGTGTTGTGCCAAAAGAAAAAGTGATCATTAATGAGCGAATCGTCCTGGCTCAAGTCTACGGGTGCAAAGGGGTCCATCTTGGTCAACAGGCAATTTCAGAAATAACAACATCAAAATCGAAGGTAGCATTAGCTGATCAGCTTCTTGGGTGCTCTATACATAACATGGACGAATTACACAGATCCATGCAAATACGACCCTCTTATCTGATAGCGGGACATATTTACGAAACAAAAAGCAAACCTGGTTCACCTCCTAGAGGATTAGAGCTCTTACGAGAACTAAAATCCATATTGGCTAGCAGCTATCAGTCTATTCCTTTGTTGGCGATTGGCGGTATTAAGCCAGAGCATGTGGCGCATGTTCTGGAAGCGGGTGCAGATGGAATTGCTGTTATGTCAACGATCATGGAAGCTAATGATCCTTTTGAAATGACGAAACGTTATAAAAAGGCACTTGATGAAGGGAGGAAATATGCTTGAACCTGAACATTGTAGTAAACGGGAAATCGCTGCAACTAGATCAGCATGACCAAGAACCAGTTACGATTGCAAGCGTTCTACGGCATTTTGATGTGCAAAAACGGATGGTGGTTGTCGAACAGAACGGGAATATCATTGATCGTTCTGTATACGAAAAGACTCCGATACAGGGTGGAGATCAAATTGAAATAGTTCATTTTGTAGGAGGAGGATAATGATGAAACAGGATAAGTTACAAATCGGTGTGCATACGTTTCACTCACGATTTCTTATTGGAACAGGTAAATTTAGTGATCTGGATATTCAGCAGCAAGCCTTAGAAGCATCTCGTGCAGAGGTAATTACTTTTGCTGTCCGTCGCCTTAATCTGGAGCATCCAGATGAACCGAATTTTTTAGAAAGACTTGATGTAAAAAAGTATACACTCCTTCCAAACACAGCAGGTGCAGTAACAGCTGAGGAAGCGATACGGATAGCTCGTCTGGCTAAAGCAAGCGGGTTATGTGACATGATTAAAGTGGAGGTAATCGCAGATACGAAAACCTTGTTACCAGATCCGATTGAAACGTTAAAGGCATCAGCAGCGCTGGTAGAGGAAGGCTTTACAGTTCTCACCTACACAAGCGATGACCCTATTTTGGCGAGAAGATTACAAGCAGAAGGCGTTCATGCTATCATGCCAGGCGCATCTCCAATCGGTACGGGGTTAGGTATTTTAAACCCGTATAATATTTCTTTACTAGTAGAAGAGGCAACGGTTCCAGTAATTATTGATGCTGGTATAGGTTCTCCGAAAGATGCTGCTCACGCAATGGAGCTGGGAGCAGATGGAGTTTTATTAAATACAGCTGTTGCTTTGGCAAAAGACCCTGTCATGATGGCAGAAGCAATGAAGTTAGGAATAGAGGCTGGCAGACTAGGATATCTGGCTGGAAGAATTGGCAAGAAACGTTTTGCTTCAGCAAGTAGCCCAATGGAGGGGATGTTTACATGAAGCTTTCGCGATTAGCCAAACTGTTTCAACGTTGGCAGGTGTATTTTGTAGTAGGGACACAGGATTGCCAAAACTCAATTCCTAACATGATGAAGCTGGTAGAAGAGGCATTACAAGCAGGCGTTGGATGTCTGCAATGGCGGGAAAAGGGTGGTAGAACATTTTCGCATGAGGAGAAAATGGGTACGGCTTTTCAACTAAAAGACCTGTGCCAAAAGTATCAAAGTACCTTCATTATCAATGACGATGTAGAACTAGCGTGTGCCGTTAAAGCAGATGGAGTTCATGTGGGTCAGCAAGATATGCAGATAGAAGAAGTGAAAAAGCGGATTCCAGCGTGGATGATTCTTGGTATGTCGGCGGGTAATCGGGAAGAAGCAGAAATTGCTGTCCAAGCGGGTGTAGACTATCTGGGGGTTGGTCCTATCTATGCAACAATAAGTAAATCCGATGCAGGAATTGCAATCGGTCCAGAGGGTCTTCAAGAAATCCGTGAACAAGTGGGGGGATATCCAATTGTAGCGATTGGCGGAATCAAAATGGAAGATGTCCCTGTATTACGTGCTGCAGGGGCTGATGCGGTTGCCGTTATTTCTGCAATTACGCGTGCTAGTAATCCGACAAATGCAGTTCAAGCACTGCGCCAAGGATTTGGGTTGGCAACACTGTCAAAAAACCATCGTTTATCTAACGAAATCAAAGAATAGGGGTGATGAATCAATGGTACTTTCAAACCCAGAGGAAATAAAAACAGATCGCTTTACGGACATGTTATATCAGACCGCAACGGATTTATGGGAACGAACGCACCTGCATCCGTTTTTGACAGGCATTGCAGATGGAAGCTTACCAAAATCATGCTTTCAACATTACATGAAGCAAGACTATTTATTCTTACAGCAATATGCAAAATTATTTGCACTTGCCAGTGTAAAAACGGATCGGCTGGAATGGAGCGGGCTTTTTGCGGCTTTAATGACCTCCACTTTAACAGACGAAATGGCATTACATAGGGGGTATGCAGAGCGCTTAGGAATTAGCGAACAAGATTTATTAGAAAGTGAGCCAGCTTTTGTAATGCTTGCTTATACCAGTTACATGCTCCAAGTAGCGCATGAAGGAACGCTGGGGGAGTTGGTTAGTGCCTTACTTCCTTGCACGTGGAGTTATAGAGAGATTGGAAAACGGATTGCGATGAATCCAGCTACTCTTCAACATGAGTTTTATGGTGAGTGGGTAAGTATGTATAGTTCAGACGAGTTTGGCTCACTTACCGACTGGCTGCGAGGAGTACTTGACGAACTGGCCGAACAAGCGGGACAGGAGGAAAGAGAGCGGATGAAGCGGCACTTCATCATTACTTGCCATATGGAGTATCAATTTTGGGATATGGCTTACAAGGAGCAAGTATGGCCGTGAGTGAAGTACTTGGTTGTCATCAGGTTTCCTTGCGGTATGACGAACGGCTTATTATTGACAAGCTTTCCTTTCACGTTACAAAAGGGGAATTCGTCAGCCTGCTTGCCCCAAGTGGTGGAGGAAAAAGCACTATATTCAAAATGATCAACGGATTGTTGGAGCCTGATTCGGGCGAGATTCATCTTAATGGTTTGGTTGCTCCTTCCCGGTTGGGAAAGGTAGGATATATGCCTCAAAAGGACTTACTTCTACCTTGGCGTACAATTGAAGAGAATGCGGCAATTCCTCTCGAAATACGCGGGTTTTCTCGGAAAGAAGCTGGCGATATCGTACAAGAAAGATTATGCGCATTTGGTCTTTATGACTATGCAAAAGCGTATCCGAATGCCTTGTCAGGAGGAATGAGGCAACGCGTCTCCTTGTTGCGAGCGACGTTAAGTGACAGTGAGCTTTTGCTCCTGGATGAACCTTTCAGCGCATTAGATGGAATTACCAGGACAGAAATGCAGGAGTGGCTACTTGCTTGGTGTGTAAGAGAGCAAAGGACCATCCTGTTTGTTACACACGATATAGAAGAAGCTTTGCTTTTGTCCGATCGCATACTTGTGGCAAATAATAAGCCAATTAGAGAGGTTAAAGAATACAAGGTAGAGTTTGTCAAACCGCGGCATAGTTCATTACGATTTGAACCGTTGTTTGTGCATATGCGTAAAGAAATGTTGTCATACCTACAAGGTGGTATGGCAGATGAATAGTAATTTGAACGATCTATCCTTGAAAAAGAAGCGGAGACAAGGACGTAATCAAACTTTTAATCCAAGTAAACACAATGTTTTACTATGGTTCATTTTATCGTTGGTGCTCGTCCTATTGTTGTGGGAATTACTTTGCAGATTGATGAACGTGCCAGCATTTTTACTCCCACCGCCATCTGAAATTGCAAAGGCTCTGTGGAATTTACGAACACAGTTAATTGGTGAGCATCTGCCTACCACCTTACAGGAAGCGATACTGGGATTGGCGATTTCCATCGTCTTGGGGAGCGGTTTAGCAATCTGGATGAGAATTAGTGCCACGGTAGAAAAAATGATTTACCCCTATCTCATCATGTCACAAACCATCCCGGTTCTTGCCTTGTCACCAGTCTTTATCATGTGGTTTGGTTATGAACTACCAGGGAAAATTGCCATCGTTGTGCTATTCACCTTTTTTCCCATTTTGGTCGGTACCTACGATGGTTTGAAACGAACCGAACAAGAGATGGTTGAGCTTTTTCAGACCATGGGGGCAAACCGGAGACAAATCTTCACAAAATTACAACTTCCAAGTGCCTTGCCGCATTTCTTTAGCGGGGTTAAAGTAGCTGCTACTTTTAGTGTGTCAGGTGCGACGGTGGGTGAGTGGCTTGGTGCTAGTGAAGGACTAGGTTACTTTGGCAGACGTGCAGCGGGTAATTTTCAAGCCCCTAACTTATTTGCGACAGTAGTGCTACTCTCCCTGATGGGTATCATCTTCTTTCTGATTTTTCGCTGGTTAGAAAAAAGATTTGTTTATCAGGAAGCGCGAGAAGAGAAGCGCAAGTAAAAGTAAAGTGGAGGATGAAAGGAGTAGTAGGTGGAAATGAGACAAACAAATCGTAAGAAAAGAAATACCTTACTCTTGAGTATGGTTACAAGTATCAGCCTTATGGTAAGCGGATGTGGTTCTGCCCCGCAGGTAACAGGTGAAGCTGAGGGAGGTTCTGAGAACGGACGAACTGGCGAAAAATCAACCATAAGCATCGCTCTTGACTGGTATCCTAATGCCGTACATAGTTTTTTATATGCAGCGGAGTCTCAAGGCTATTTCAGTGAAGAGAATCTGAATGTAGAAATCAGGATGCCGTCAGATGCAAGCGATCCCTTAAAGCTCGCTGCCATTAATAAGGTGGATCTGGCGATTAGCTATCAAACTCAGATCATTCAGGCTAGATCAGAAGGTTTGCCGGTAAAGTCCCTGGGAGCAGTGGTTCATCATCCATTAAATACGCTTTTAGTACGAGAAGAGAGCTCGATTACCTCACCTAAAGATTTAGAAGGGAAAAAAATCGGCTATCCTTCCTTGCCACTTGACATAGAAATCGTAAAACAAATGGTTGAACAGGACGGGGGAGACCCAGATAAGCTAACGTTTGTGGATGTGGGCTTTAATCTTATTCCCACATTAACAACCAATCAAACAGATGCTATTGTCGGCGGGTATTTAAATCATGAGAAACCGATTTTAGAAAAAAACGAGGTTCCTGTCCGGATGTTTAATCCAGTTGATTATGGAGTACCTACCTTTTATGAATTGGTGATAGCTACAAGTGACGATACCCTTCAAACGAAAAAAGTAGAATTGGAAGGATTCATGAGAGCGATATCAAAAGGACAAGAGTATGTGAATGAGCACCCTGAGGAAGCTCTTGCTGGATTACTCGCCAAAGAAGTGACCGAATTTCCGTTAGATGAAGAGATCGAGAAAAAAAGTCTTCAATTACTATTGCCGTTAATGGGGGTAGAAGAGACAACATTCGGTAGCCAAAATAAAGAGACATGGCAAAATGTAATGGAATGGATGAAACAAAAGAACCTGATTACAAATGAAGTGAAACCAGAAGATGTAATGCCATAATATTTTGTGAAAAGCGAGTAGTCATAAGCAAGAAAGAAGTCCCGAAGCGAGGTGGCAACGGGACTTCTTTTTCGTTTTGTTTGTATAGCATCAATTGTTTCGTTATCTATCGAAAAAGAACATTAGTTAACTAATAAGAAACTCTTTACACCGTTCATAAACAGCTTTGCTACATTCGATACTGATTTTAGTGCCTTCAGGCTCATAACTGGTGGATAGGACATGACCATGTTCATTCAGGTAAGAAAGTTGACTTCCTGAATCAAAAGGAATGAGCATATCACACTGAATATAATCAGCAAAAAGATGCTCGCGAATGATTTGTGAGAGTTCATCTAACCCAATCTGTTGTTTAGCGGAGAGGTACACACTGTTTTCATCCACTGATGGAATGGGGCGATCCGTCAAGTCAGTCTTATTGTAGGCATAGACAACAGGAACATGGTTCATATTCAATTCTTTCAAAATCTCATTGGTAACGGAGATTTGTTGATTGTGTTCCGCATTCGCATAGTCAACGACATGAATAAGAAGATCTGCATCTGCTACTTCCTCAAGTGTAGAACGGAATGCTTTCACCAAATGATGAGGTAATTTACTTACAAATCCCACTGTGTCGGTCATAAGAAATGACTTTTTGTCAGGTAAATGAATATGACGCACGGAGGTTTCCAACGTAGCAAATAACATATCTTTTTCAAAGACTTGTTTTGAGGGGTGTTGACCGTACATCTCCACCATGCCATTCATAATGGTGGATTTACCTGCATTTGTATAACCTACCAAAGAGACTACCGGTATTTCATTCTTTTTCCGGCGTTTTCTTTGGGTATGTCTTCGGGCTACAAGGAGCTCTAATTCCTTGTTTAGCTTCACGATTTTACTTTCGATTTTTCTACGGTTCAATTCCAGACTGGTTTCACCGGCACCTCTGTTTTTCGTACCGACTCCGCCACTTTGCCGACCTAATGATTCACCCGTATTAATCAGTCGTGGCAGCATATATTGTAAGCGAGCAACTTCGACTTGAAGCTGAGCTTCTCTTGTTTTTGCCCGTTTAGCAAAAATATCAAGAATCAACATCGTTCGATCAATTACTTTGCAGGCAAGATCTGACTCCAGATTACGAATCTGAGTAGGGGATAGTTCATCATTAAAGATGACGAGAGATGCTTGATGAAGCTGTAATAGACCTTTTATCTCTTCCATTTTTCCTGAACCGACAAAGTGTGAGGGATTGATTTGATTCATCTTTTGTGTAATCGATCCGACAACTTTCATATCTCCTGCTACAGCCAGGTTTGCCAACTCTTCCATTGAGTATTGAAAATTTTCCTGATCATGTAAATGTACGCCTACTAGTATGGCTTTTTCTGTGAAAAACGTCTGGACGTTTTTCATAAAATTGGATGAGATCGCTTGAGTTTCAACAAAACGGTCATGATTGTTTTGTTTGTTTTCCATATATCTTCCTCCGTTTCATGACTATCGGGAAGCATACGCAGTAATTATACCTTCCGATTTAGAAAAAACACATAGGCAGTCTGCCTGTGTGTTTGGTAAACGGGCGTAGATATAACAAATCAGCAAGATGGAAATCAACCAAGACCGCATCGGGAGCACGAATACTCGAATAGAAGCATATCAAGGAAAATTATTTTGTATTTTTAGAGACAACAAAAAGAGGGTAGATTTGTCTTCCCCTCTTTTTATTAGTAAAATGGGGTCCCTGAAAATAGGCAGACCAATCCCGTTTACTCTGCACACAAGCAGAGCCTTTGAGCACTATTTAGTTAGTGGCAAAAAGGTTGGAACGTAGTCTGATAAACTTCAAGGAGAACCCCTCCGTTCATATTAGTTACACACATTTTAACATGATGTACTTGTCTGGAACAAGAAAGAATCGCCAAAATTTTGGATTGTTCACCCAGCTTGTTTTACTCTTTTTTCTTCTCTGTCGTTGTTGTATAATAAGTACCTCAATGACGATAATGCCCGCTAATCTGATCTCACTACTACGTAAGTGACGATTCGAAAGCGCCAGTCTATGGCGCTTTTTTCAGTTGCCGAGCATAATAAAATATAAATGTTGGAATAGAGGTGACATGTTGAAGAAGTGTATTTACCACATCGGTTACGAACGCGTATCCAAAAGAGAATTACTGGAGCGCTTGGAGATAGAGAATGGTTTCATGATCCAGCATGATCGCCTTCAAGAAGGGGAAGAGGCTAATCAAGAGGGTCCACCTGAAAAAGAACTCCACATCATATTGGTCAGGTATCAGCATAGACCTAGTGAATGGATAACGTTTACGGGGACGTATCAAATTTTGATGCTGGAACCGATACCTTGGATCGACTCCCCTATCGAGTATCATTTATTCGGAGATGAGCTCATTCCAGGAAATTATCGACGCGAACGAGCTCCACAGGCACGTATTCCCGGAAGGACTAAGCTGCAAATTACTGCGATTCGTGATGATATCGTTCATGTGATGGTACCAAACCACCCGTCTCGACGCTACTATATGAAATTGGAGCATGCTAGGTTTGCCCGCCATTTCCCTACCGAAATGGAACTGCGCTTACAATATTTCTCTTTTCCGCCACATCCAGATGTTTTGGTCGATTGGTTGCTACGAGAAGGTCGTAAGCGAGGAATGATTACTCGATTTAATGGTGAGCATACAGAACGAACAGCATTTGAAGTGTGGGATGATCTGCGTAAGGAATATCAATTAAGTGTCAGCTCTGCCATTCTGGCGATCAAACAGGCGTTAGTTGTAATAGACCGCGCTGGTTTAGAAAGTGAGTTTCCTAATCCTAATGTGTTAGCTGATATTTCTAACTATAACGAAGAAGAAAGAGAAGCTTTCTTTTCCTATCAGACGGTTAAGGCAGCACTTGCCGCTGTGTCAGCACTTCTAACCATTGACCCAATGGATCAGCTACAAGATCATTTGTTAATGGATATCATGATAGAACAACAACAAAGCAGAAAACATTCTTGAGGCTGGCATAGGTTAGCCTCTTTTTGTTTGGACTCTAGATTTCATTCCATATCAGAAACGAGGCAAAGTCATTTCGTTTATAAATCAAGCTTCATTTATGATTGATAATCTTTAGAATCGATGTTGTAGAAGAGTTTTTTATGATAAACTAGATAAATGATAACGCTTTCATTATTGAGGATTATGTTCAAGTAGGAGGTATTAGAATGGCTCAAATAAACTCTGACTTTTCAATCGTTTCTGTTCCAGCTCATTTAGAGAAATTCATTACGGAGCAGGATTATGATAAGTATACGCCTGTGGATCAAGCAGTCTGGCGATACGTAATGAGATTACATGATCATATTACCTTAACAAAGACAGATGCAGGATATAAAGAGGGATTACATAAATCAACCATAAACCAAGACAAGATACCTAATATAGTGGATGTAAACAATTGGTTGTCAGCTTACGGATGGAGAGTTGTAAATATCGATACTCTCATTCCAGTTTCTGTATATTTCGATTTTCTCGCAAATAAAATTCTGCCAGTAAGAAGCTATATACGAGATTGTGAACATATAATAAGCCCGAGAATACCTGATCTTATCCACGGAACTCTAGGCATTCTCCCCTTACTTGAAGATGGAAATTATAGAAAATTCCTTCAAAAACTTGGATTCCTCGGTTCAAAAGCAATACCTTCCTCTGAGGATAAAGAACTATATGATGCCATTCTTTATCTCGCTACTGTGAAAAAGGATAGTAACTTCTCCTCACAACAAATTCAGAAAGCCAAAGATCAAGTATCCCAAAAGAAAAATGCTCGCACAGATGTTTCAGAAATGGAGCAACTGATCCGACTGCACTGGTGGACCATAGAAAACGGATTGATAGGAGAGATGGCTCATCCAAATATATACGGTGCTCGCCTCGTAACGTTATTTTTTGATCATTCCTATCAACAACGTGAAATATTGAATATTCCCTTTTCCTTAGAATGTACGGAGAATGATTATGACTGGAACGAAATACCGCAACAGTTGTTTGTCTGCCAAGATTTTGTGCAAGTATTAGAAGCAATAGATTTGATGGAAAAGAGAATGGCACTAACGAATGGCGGATCAAATGGACTAAGGAAAGGCATCAATTACAATGACACTGTAACCATCGAGTATTCCTCTGGTTTGCAGGTAAGCGGAATACTATCCAACATAATAGAAAATGATCAAGGGGAAGCCATTTTTGTAGCTACCAAAGGCAAAACAGCGCTTGCTTTTCATGAAAAGGAACTAAAAGGACACGGCACGGATTATCATCATCATGGATATTCCTCTCCAATTGGTAAAATTAAGGGGATGAAAAAACCACTGGAAGAATGGAGTCATGACGAATTACTTAGACATGGATTAGAGGTAGGTAAAAAAAGTTTTATCTGCTTTGAGTCTGGAGTGGAAGTTGTTGGTCGTCTTTCCTATGTGGTACGAAACGAGGATAAAATTCAACTGATGGGCTTTGATGAGTGTACCGTCCGTTATCAGGATCAACTTCTTTTCTGCGCAGAATGGGGCGTGTATGATATGGCTGTTGGTGCCTCCATTACATCTGTCTTTAGAGGAGCAGCAGATAAACACAAATATGGTGACTACCATGAACCTCAATATCTTAGAGCAGATCGACCGATTTATACTGAGATGCAAAAAAGACAGCAGCAACTATATCAAATTGTTCGAAATCTGCTTACCGAAAAGGGAGCAGAGGAAGAACTGGAAGAGAGCGTTCTTGCTATTGTGGCAGAATTAAACAAAGATTATCAGGATGATTGGTTATTGCGTCTGGATATTCTGGAATTAATGGCCCAGCACCAAATGGATAAGAGTGAACAAAAAATGGTAATCAATCAACTTGCCGACATAGGTGAAAGACATAAAGACTTAGTGTTTGTAATTGAGCAAGGGTTGGGAATGATTAAACAGAAATAGTGAGATAACCAAAGTGACGAATGTCACAATTTTGGCGCGTTTGACAGGGGGAAAGTGTTTCCGCTTCCAAGAAATAAAGTACAATAGAGTGAAGTTACTAAAGGAGGGTAACGATAGGTGAAAATACTTTATAAAAGATTAAAAAACCTTTTTGTTTATTATAACCTTTGTTTATTATAATCTTTGTTTAATAATAAATCTAAGAGGTGATATAAATGAAGTATGAAGTACTATTCAATAGGTGAATTTGCTAAATTGATAAGAAAAACAACCCAAGCATTAAAATTGGGATAAGCAAAATTTTTTCAAACCACATCATGTGACGAATAGTGGTTACAGGTATTACTCGCAAGACCAACTCCATCACTTCTTAGGTATTAAAAGGGACATGCAAATTTGGAACGACTATTGAAGTAATCGATAACACCGAAAAAACAGAAGAACAGGAATTAGTTGAGGGTTTAATCCAAATTGTCAGAAGTAGACTTCAAGGTAAACGGGCACATAAAGCCAGGAAGATGATCAAGGAGTTAATGGAAAATGATACTTGCGAAGAAAGTAAGGATAAAGCCAACTAAGGAACAAGAATTACAACTTTGGAAGTCCGTAGGTACTGCTCGTTGGGCTTATAACTGGACACTGTCAAGACAAGAAGAAAACTACCGGAACGGTGGGAAGTTTTTGTCTGACGGTCTCCTACGCAAAGAACTTACACAGTTGAAACAATCAGAAGAGTATGCATGGCTGTATGATGTGTCAAACAATGTGACCAAGCAAGCTGTGAAAGATGCTTGTGAAGCATACAAAAAGTTCTTCAAGAAACTATCAGACGAGCCAAGATTCAAGAGTCGTAAACACTCTAAGCCCTCATTCTACAACGATACAGATAAGCTAAAAGTTAAACGCAATCTCGTACTGATCGAAAAAGTAGGGTGGGTACAAACATCTGAACAACTTCCTGTAGATGTTATGTACGTAAATCCTCGTATCTCATTCGACGGGAAGTATTGGTACTTATCTGTCGGTATCGAAAAAGATGTAGAGAAACCTGTACGAACTGAACAGGTTATCGGTATAGATGTAGGCGTGAAAGACCTTGCGGTCTGCTCTAACGGTATGACATTCAAGAACATCAACAAGTCAAAAGCTGTTAAGAAAGTAGAGAAACGTTTACGTAGGTTGCAACGTAAGGTCTCTCGCAAATACGAGAAGAACAAGGAGGGAAACCGTTTTGTCAAAACTTGCAACATTGTAAAAGTAGAAAAGTTCATTCGTTTGCTCCATCGGAGACTAACGAATATCCGTACCAATCACATTCATCAAGCTACTAATGCTATCGTGAAAACCAAACCTAGCACAGTAGTGATGGAGACATTGAATATAACAGGTATAATGAAGAATCGCCATTTGTCTAAAGCTATTGCAAAGCAAAAACTGTACGAGTTCAAGCGACAACTACAGTATAAGTGCGAGAAGTACGACATATGCTTCATGGAAGCAGACAGATGGTATCCTTCATCTAAAACTTGTTCTGGCTGTAGTCAAATCAAGAAAGACTTGAAACTATCAGACAGAGTTTTCAAATGTGGTTGTGGGCTAGAAATAGATAGAGACCTCAACGCAGCTATCAATCTAGCTAAACTAGCAAGTTAGCACCCAACAAGTTACTGCTAGTATGTACGGTTCGTTGTACCGGAATTTACGCCTGTGGAGTGTCATATCAAATGCAAGTAGCTTCGGCAAAAGCAGACACGAGGAATCAGGAAGCAAACAAGAGAATGTATAAGCTTTTACAATCTTTTGGCAACGGTAGGTTATGGAAATGCAAATAACGGTCTGGCTGGCCGTGGCAGCTGGATTCCTTTCTTTTATTTCACCCTGTTGTTTACCTTTGTATCCTTCCTTTGTTTCCTATATCACTGGGGCTGCCATGAGTGATGTGAAACTGGGAAAAGCAATATTTAAAAGACAAGCTTTCTTACACACCCTGTTCTTTATTATTGGTTTTTCCATTGTATTCATCGCCCTCGGCTTATCAACCTCTTGGATTGGCGGCTTCTTTGCCGAGTACAATGATCTAATACGTCAATTAGGCGGATTACTATTAGTTGTAATCGGATTGGTTATGGCGGAGATTTTGCACGTTGGCTTCATGAAAAGAAGCTTCAAGATGGACATAAAAAAACGCCCATTGGGATATACTGGTTCTATCTTAGTGGGAATTACATATGCAGCAGGGTGGACTCCCTGTGTAGGACCAATTCTCGCGGGAATTATTACGCTTGGTATGACCGATCCAAGTAATGCGTTATTATATACGCTTGCTTATACAGTAGGTTTTGCTGCCCCTTTCTTTGTGATGACATTCTTCATAAGCAAACTGAAATGGATCAACAAATATTCGGAGAAAATGATGAAAATCGGGGGTTGGATCATGGTTTTATTCGGAATCATGTTATATACCGACCAGTTAAACGAAATTGCCATTTACTTCAATAAGGTATTCGGTCCACCTAGCTTGTAAAGGAGCCGCATAATGAGAAACATCTTGATTATTTTGGTCGTACTGGTCTTGTTTGGCGGAGCGATTTATAACAATGAGCGAAAAGCGGACGAGGCTATTTCACAGGAAAAAGGTGAACGGCAAGCAGGGACTACATCACAGAATACAGTAAAAAAATCAGACGGAGTGAAATCGCAGGAAATAGCTGTAAAACCAGTTATTGGACACCGTGCCCCTTCATTTACGCTACCCTCACTCGATGGGAAGAAATTCACGGCGGGAGGAAAACGGGAAAAACCGATTGTGATTAACTTTTGGGCTAGTTGGTGTGGCCCTTGTCAAGAGGAAGCTCCTGATCTGGAACGCTTGTACACTCGATATAAGGACCAAATCGATTTCTATGCAGTAAATGTGACGGTCCAAGATGATCTTGATCAAGTGAAAATGTTTGTAGACACGTATAAAATGACTATGCCTATCTTATTAGATCATGATCCGAAAAAACTGGTAGCAAACAAGTATCAGCTTGTTGCATTTCCCACAACCTTCATCCTGGATCGCAATGGAATGGTTGCGCATAAACTGATCGGGCAGATCGAACCCGCATCTTTTGAAGAAGTATTAAAAAATGTAATAAAAAGCAAATAAAATATGAGTACGTATTGTAACAGTACCCCGTGACCTCAAGAAGCGATAATAGTAGCGATTCTTGAGGTCACGGGTTTTATTATTTTTAGTAAAGAGAAGCTAGGAATCCACCATCCTTCTTTAAAAATCCATTATTTTTATTGGTAGTACCACTTTGGATACGAAAACGTTTGTATGCTTTTTTGACTAGACGACCCATGCAGTAAGCTTTATACGACTTGTGACGCCATGTCTTGAACAATTATACGGCGTCTTTTTCTTATAAAACAATCATGTTTCTACCAAGATCGAAGCTGTCTTCGTAAGAATTTTCTCCGTTCTTCTATAAAGGTGGAAATATATTCAGGTTCCGCATCAAACGTATGAATTTGATTCTTTTTATAGGGGTCCTGTAAGTAGGCTGCTCGTAATTTGTCATGTAAATGATTCAGACGAGGAGAAAGTGTTTTTGCGGTATAGGTGGTTTCCAGAATATCCAGCACTCTATCTTTATACCATTTTTTAAAGGGGGGGACGTCCAGTAGCCGTGCGGATAATGTATTGAAGCCTTCTGCATCAATGAAATCATAAGACATCATGACCCCGTTACAATCCCGGCCCCATGTTGCATCATAATCCCACGGAATCATTTCAAATCGCTTCGTATCATCAGGAAGATACATAGCGTAGTTATGAATGAAACCATCAAAGTTTTGTGTACATACGGCTCCAATTAACCAGAGTAAGTACTTTTCTACCTGAAGATACTCTGAGATTGTTTGTTCAAAATCAACCCGTTTCACCGTATTAATGAGATAAACTAGCTGACTAATGTATTCAAGTGTATGATCATTTCCGTGTTTTAGTCGATATCCGGCATGAAGTGTTGGTTTCACTTCTTCTGATTTTGGACGTAAAAGAGAAAAATTAGCGTTACCACTCACTGCATAATAGATGGAGCCATTTGGAAGCGATCGTGAAGCTAGAAACTTTTCATCGACTGATTCCAGATGTAAATATAACCCTTGGTATTCGTCATTAATATATAGCATGACATGTTGTGCCGTAGGAGCTAACACGCCAATTTGCTGGAAAAATTCAAAGGAAAGCCGATTTCTCAGCATGGAAGGATCGTGGAATTCGGCGTTAAGATGAAATTCTTTCTGACCTCCATACGTGTCTGGATCAGTGAATTGTACCAAATATGACTTTTTGGGCAAATTACGAGTGTGCGCACCACGATAAGAGAGGCGCACCTTATAGCTTTGTTGGTTGATAATAAGCTCGGCGGATACTTTCACATCAATTGTACTGTCCATCTGTAAAATGGCTAGAGCTTCAGGAGTTACCTTTAGCTGATAATGGTCCAGGGTATCAGTCAAATACGTATTCATCGTGCATCACCCCTCTGTTATTACCATATGAAAAACAATGTAACTGGCTACCTCACGTTTTCACTATCGTTAACAGATAGGAATCTATAAAGATTCCTATCTGCATAAGTGCAACTAAGGCTTTACCCGCGCAGAGGCTTGGTAAAGCCAAGTTTTCTAACTGTATCAGAAAGTATAAACTTCGAAGGGTCACTCCCTGATACGCATGAAAAACATCCCCTAAGGAAGAACCAACTACTTCGAAAGGACTTCGATAGAAGTTTTTCTTATCACTTCCTGACGAAATTACCATATACATAGGAGAAGCAGGAATTTTACTTCATAGGAATTGATGGGGTGACAGCATGATAACAATAAGTTTGTGTATGATAGTGAAAAATGAGGAAGATAGTCTAGCAAGATGTCTAGATACAATCAAGGATTTGGTAGATGAAATTAATATTATTGATACGGGTTCTACTGACAAAACAGTTGAGATTGCTAAACAATATACGGATCGCATATTCTTTTTTGAATGGATTGATGATTTCTCCGCTGCACGTAATTTTGCATTTACGAAGGCTACACAGGAATATATTCTTCACCTTGATGCAGATGATTTTTTATTGGATATCGACCGGGAACGTTTGCGGATTTTAAAACAAACGCTAGATCCATCCGTGGATTCTGTCACGATGAAATATCATATCGCATTCGACGAATTTGATAACCCGATTATGTCCTTCAGAAGGAATCGCCTGGTGAAACGAGTGAATAATTTTCAGTGGTATGGTCCTGTTCACGAATACTTAATGGTGTGGGGCAAAATTATTGATGGAGATGTGGCGATCTCCCATAAAAAAACGCATCCACAAGAAGGGTATTCCACGCGTAATTTGCGGATATATGAGAAGCGTCTGGAACGGGGCGAGGAGTTCACAATTCGTGATATCTATTACTATGGAAATGAATTGCGCGATCATGGCCAATATGTAAAGGCGATTGAGTATTATGTAAAAATGCTAGATAGCAAACAGGGTTGGATTGAAGATGAAATTAACGCTTGCTTAAAAATTGCGGATTGCTATCGTGCGCTAGGCAATAAGGATAAGGATAAGGAGATGGAGTATGCGATTCGTGCATTTGCCTACGACATTCCGCGTGCGGAGGCGTGTTGCCGGATTGCACTAATCTTCTTTGAAAAGGAACAGTATCTAAAAGCGATTTTCTGGTACGATCTAGCTACAAAACTAGAAAAGCCGAATACGTGGGGCTTTTTTACAGAGGCATGCTGGACGTGGTTACCTGAAATTCAGCTATGTGTTTGCTATAACAGACTGGAAGAAAATGAAAAGGCATACGAACATAATGAGAAATTCGGAGCGTATCGACCCAATGATCCGAAATACCTTTTTAACAAAAAGTTGATCGGGAGGTTATTAGATAAAGCATAAATGTGAAAAACTTGAAAATAGGATCGCGAATAAGGTACTTCCTCCAGTTTTGCTACATACCATGTGAGAATCAACAACTTGTGTAGCAACAACAGCAGGAGGAAAGTAGGGATGATGAAGTGAAGGTAGGCGTCATCGGGACGGGCGTAATGGGAAAGCACCATGTACGCGTCTATTCTTCTTTACATGACCGCTGTGAACTGATTGGAGTATATGATGCAGACAATAATAGGGCACAGGAAGTAGCGAGTGAGTATGGTATCCACGCTTTTACCAAGATGGAAGAACTTTTGGAGAAAGTGGATGCAGTTAGTATTGCTGTCCCCATCCCAGCCCATTATGAAGTGGGCATGGCTTGTGTTACACATAAGGTTCACATGTTAATGGAGAAACCGATAACAGAAACGGTCCATGAGGCAAGAAAGCTAATTGAGGCGGCAAATGAGGCAAATCTAACTTTGCAAGTGGGGCATATTGAGCTTTTTAACCCGGCGCTCGAAGTGCTTGCTTCCGTATTACAAAAAGAAGAGATTGTGGCTATCGATATCCATCGAATGAGTCCGTTAGAACCTAGAATTCACGGGATAGATGTTGTTCTGGATTCTATGTTGCATGATTTATATATCCTGCAATCTTTACAAAAGGGTGCAATCAAAGAGATGCATGCAGTCGGGCAAATGCTCCAGGGAGCTGTAAAACATGCAACGGCTTTGTTTCAGTTTCAGAGTGGGGTGGTTGCCCAAATTACTGCAAGTCATCTGACAGAAGAAAAGATCAGATCACTTCGAATTGTGACCCGTGATGCATTTGTGCAGGCAGATTTATTGGAAAAGAAGATCATCATCTCTCGGGCAACCAATTTTTATCTAGGAAAGAAAAGTGACGGCTATAGCCAACAAAACATTTTAGAAAAAGTAATTGTCCCTGTACAGGAGCCATTACGTGTTGAAATCAATCATTTTCTATCTGTCATAGAAGGAATCGAAGAACCATTTGTGACGGGTGAAGCTGGAATGGCTGCTTTGCAGCTGGCAACCGAAATTAGCAATCAAATAACAGGAAAGATGTCCAAATGAACCAAGGTAGAAGCATGCCGAGGTTCTTTTTTTGTGGCTACTAGGATGACTCGGTAATGACAGATTGATGTAATACGTATGAGCATTTTATTAGGAAGCTGTCAGCCATCGTCTATATATTCAGAAGGGGTAATCATCTATTCTTTTTTATATAAGGAGTGGATCAGCGTGAGGAAGAATCTGTTGTTCGCATTTTTTGGAATTATCTTAATAACAGGTGGGATTTTTACCTATATCATACTGAGCAAAAATGATCCTCGCTCACTCGAGGAAAAGGCAGATAAACAAGTACAAAGTTATGTAGAGAATTGGAGCCATCAGGATTTTGCACGTATGTATGAACAACTTTCTGTCGAATCCAAAAACGATATAACAAAAGACGAGTTCATCAAACGCTATAAAAATATTTATGAAGGTATAGAGGTAGAGAATCTACATATTCAGGCCAATCTCCATACGAAAAAGACTGAGTTCTTCTCGGATACGAAGAGTGTCCAGATGCCTTATGAGCTACGAATGGATACAAGTGCAGGTCCCATTTCTTTTGTACATAACATGGAGTTGGTCCGTGAACAGCAAAAAGAGAAAGATGATTGGGCAATCAATTGGAGCGTTTCTCTGATTTTCCCAGGAATGTTGGATAAAGATAAGGTAAAAGTACAAACTTTAAACTCAAAACGGGGCGAAATCCTAGATCGGACAGGAAAGGCCTTGGCCACAAGCGGAATCGCCTTTGAGATAGGGATTATCCCAAAAAAATGGGATACCAACTCAGAGAAGCAAAAGCAAGAGACGGCCAGGCTATTACATATCACATCAGAAGAGCTTCATGCAAAGCGAAATGCTAAGTGGGTAAAACCAGAGCTGTTTGTACCTCTGGCGATAAGATCAGAAGGTGATGAAGCACTCTCGCAGCTGGAAGAAATAAACGGGGTTATGCTCCGTAAAAAGGAAGTTCGTCATTATCCCTATCGACAAGCTACTGCTCATCTAGTGGGATACATAGGAAGTATGAATAATGAAGAGTGGGACATGTATCAAAAGAAAGGGTACCATTCTACAGATTTGGTTGGGAAAACAGGAGTAGAACAGGTGTATGAAGAGAAGCTACACGGCACACCAGGCTCACGCATTGTCATAACGGATGAATTAGGAATAGAAAAAGAAGTGTTGGTTGAAAAGCCAGTTCAACTTGGGCAGGATATTACTCTTACCATCGATGGTGACATACAGTTTTCTATTTATGAAGAGTTAAAGGATGATGCGGGCACTGTAACTGCCATTCATCCTATGACTGGAGAAGTTCTTGCGCTGGTCAGCACACCAGCCTATGACCCGAACTTATTCATCCTTGGCTTAACAGCTTCACAATGGAAGGAAATTTCGGAAGATCCAAATACTCCATTACTTAATCGCTTTGCAAATGCATTTGCTCCTGGTTCCACTTTTAAACCCATAACAGCAGCAATTGGGTTAGATGCAGGCTCTCTTGACGCGGAGCAGGAGATGCGAGTGAACGGGCTTTATTGGCAAAAGGATAATTCATGGGGAAATTACTATGTGACACGGGTTCGAAATTCAAAAGGACCAGTAAATTTAGAACAGGCACTGACATACTCAGATAATATTTTCTTTGCTCAGGCAGCCTTACATATGGGAGAAAAGACATTTCTTAACGGAGCGGAGCGATTTGGATTCGGGGAGTCAATTCCCTTTCCTTATCCAATTAAAAAATCAAAAATTAGTAGCAATGAGATGAAAAACGATATTCAGTTGGCAGACTCAGCATACGGACAAGGGGAGGTTACCATGACTCCACTTCATCTGGCATTGGTTTATAGTGCATTTCTTCATGACGGAAATATGCTTACTCCAACCTTAACAATAGATAATACGAAGCCGCAAGAATATTGGAAAGAAAATGTGATGACAAAAGAGACAGCACAACTGTTACAAAAGGATTTGATTCAGGTAATGGAACATCCACAAGGAACAGGGCGTAAAGCAAAACCTGCCGGAATCCGAATGGCAGGTAAAACAGGGACGGCAGAACTGAAGAAACGTAAAGGAGAGAATGGCTTGGAATACGGATGGATGGTGGCTTTTAATGTGGAAGATTCGAGATTATTACTAACAATCATGGTGGAGGATGTAAAAGGCAGAGGTGGAAGCCATTATCTCGATACGAAAGTGAAACGAATTTTTACTCAGGCACTCGTGAAGTAAAAAAGGAAGAAATGAGGGACGAAAGGATTTGGAACATACAGAACAAGAAGATAGGCAAAAAAGCAGGGCTAAGCGAATCCAAATCATGTTTTTGATAACATTCGTCTTGTTTTCCTTGATCATTATCAGACTGGCTGAATTACAGATCAAACAGGGAAGTCAATTTCAGGAGGCACTCTCCAGTCGTTCCCTTAAGCAATCCCCCATTCCAGCTGTACGTGGAGATATTTATGACAAGAATGGCAAAAAATTAGTAACTTCAAAAGCTTCTTTTGCAGCTATGTTTCAAGAAGAAGAGGTAATGACAAAGGATGAAATGATACTCCTAGCTGAAAAAGTTAGCAAGGTGCTTGAAGGTACAACCGAAGAAGAAATCTTAAAGAAGATGGACGTAGGATACATTTGGAATAAAGAAAATCAGATTGTAGAGGTGGGCAGAAATGCACCTACTTATCTGGCTAAGGAGCTTCATTACGACTTAACGACAGAAGAGATTGCTTATTTAGAAGAGAATCAAGAAGAGTTTACAGGCATAGAAGTGGTAATGAAGCCAATTCGAGAATATGACCCAAGACAAATTGCCGTTCAAAGCATAGGATATGTTCGGCCATACAATGTTGCTGAAAATCTGGGAAGCGATTTTTATCTGGAAGCAAAGGATAGTTATCTAGACAATCAATTAGTTGGATTGGATGGAATCGAACGTAGCTATGAGGAGGAGCTTCGTGGTAAGAACGGATACCGCTTGTATGAGGTGGCAGCTGATCAATCTGTTCAACGAGAAGTGGAGATCGTTCAACCACAGCGTGGAAACGATGTGTATCTAACCATAGACGAACGTGTACAGCTGGAAACGCGAGATTTTATCAAAGATTTTCTTCCCCAGCTGAGAAGCAATATCTCTCTGGCAAGAGGGGCAAAAACAGCTTATGTAGTTGCGATTGAAGTAAAGACGGGCAAGGTTGTTACAATGATAAGTTATCCGGAGTACGATCCCAATGTTTGGGTTCACGGTCCAGATCAAGAGACTTATGAACAGATAAAATATTCTGTAACCAATGGAACGATTCGAGAGGCTCCTTATGATGTACGTCCTTTGACAGGTGAAAAAGCAGTGGCAGAAAATGATAAACATCCGAAATCAATCGTTCCTGCTGGTTCTGTGATGAAGCCAATTACCTTATTAATGGGCTTAAATCAGGGAGTAATCACCCCTAACCATAGTTGGCAAGATTCTGGAACCTATTATTATGGCAAGGGAACAGACAAGATTAGTAATGACGGTCATCATAGCTATGGCACCCTGACCCCAGAGAAAGCATTGGCGAAATCTTCTAATACCTATATGGGATTAATAGGGGAGGGCGTAGCAAAAAAACAGGGTAAGAAGGCAGTTTCAATATTACAGGATAATTACCATCAATTTGGTATTGGTGTCCCGACTGAAATAGATTTACCTAATGAGAGTAAGGGAAAAGAAGATTATTTAGTCATGAATGAGCAGTATGGTCCGTTAGCAGCGATAGTTCAGGCATCATTTGGTCAGCAAGTACGTGCTACCACCATGCAATTAGCTCAGTATGTGGCAACCCTTGCTAATGAAGGCAAGCGTTTGAAACCGCAAATGGTGGACAAGATTGTAAATGAAAACGGGAATGTCGTATTTCAATCAGAGCCTGTTGTATTAAATACAATTGAACAACCCAAAGCGTATTGGGACATTCTTAGAAATGGAATGATCAAAGTAACACAACCAGGGGGAACTTCTGTACAAGCATTTAAGGGAATGAGCTATCAAGTTGCAGCTAAAACAGGAACCTCTGAACAAGATATATACATTCCTGTATCAATATCTGATGAGAAGGGTGAAAGTAAAACAGTATGGAGACGTCATGATCGAGTTAATAATGGCGTAGCCATTTCATATGCACCAGCTAACGATCCAGTTTTGGCTGTTGCGGTAGTCGTGCCAGAAGGTGGATATGGGGGACGTTCTGCATCAATTATTAGCCGTGCGGTCTATGATGCTTACGACAAACATGTAGGATTCAAATAAAGTACGAGAATATTACAATCCTCACTTTGCCAAAAGAATGATTGATCTGCTACTCTTACAGGTAAGGAAATCATTTGATAATTCAGGGGGTACATTCATGAGCGAAAATCTTCAGCATAAAAATGGAACTGGAATTAGCATGCAGCAGTTCATGGACACAATGGAGAAAAACAAGGATGCTTTTGAAGATTGGTACCAACGTTTTTCGTTCGAAAATGAAGAAATTGAGCAGGAACTGAAATCCCTTGCAAAAGAGCATCAAGTAAGAACTTTCTTACTGGCAGCAGAATGGTGTGGGGATGTAGTTCTCAACGTTCCGGTACTCTTTAAGGTATTAGAAGATACAGAGATCCCTACTGAAGTACTGGTGATGGAAGATCATCTGGAAACAATGGATCAGTATTTAACCATGGGTGGCAGAGCGATTCCGGTCCTGATTTTTACTAATCCGGCTGGTGATGTTCTAGGTACATGGGGTCCTAGGCCCGCACACGTTCAAGAGATCATGATTGCTTTCAAACTAGCAAATCCGGATCGTGAAGCAGCTGATTACCAAGATAATATTATGGTTGCTCGCAAAGAAATGGTGGCTCGTTATGGTGAGACTACAGATTATCAGCATGTCATTGTTCGCGAATTACGTGATTTGTTAACTTCGTTCGGGAAGTAATGGTGTGCAAGAAATAGGTTAAACTGAAGAGCAAGAAAAGGTAAGGGGCATGAGGACAATATATACTTCTCATGCTTTTTGCTGTAGAATGATATCACTAGTGGAGGAATGAAAATGAGACCATTACAAATCTCTGCTGACACAGCGGTGAAATTAGCGGAAAAATTGGGGATTCCTCTGGAAAGACTCATGCATATGCCACAGCATATTTTGATGGAAAAACTAATGGAATTGTCCAAAGAAGAAGAAGGAAACAAAAGCAATAACGAAGAGTAGTTGTTCATATTCTATTTTCGCACACGTATCTTTCCTTTTCAGTCATAATCAAGGAGATTATTGAATAATCTAACAATTGTCGATATAATCTTTCTATTGTGACGTAGGGGGGAGAACATGGTTAAGCAGGCATTAGAACAACTGGTAGCAAAAATTAATGGCAATCCAGAAGTAATCAAAGGCTGGGATGTTATTTATCAATTTGATATTAGTGGAGAGAACGGTGGAACATTTCAGGCACGTTTTCAGGATGAAAAGGCAGAAATCGTCGAGGGAACACCATTTGAACCACAATGTACGTTACAGCTTTCTGACCAAAACTTCATTAAACTGATTAATAATCAGCTTAATCCAACTACAGCATTTATGACGGGCAAGTTAAAGGTTAAGGGTGATGTATCGCTCGCTCTTAAACTTAAGGGGTTATTTAAAAAATAATGTTCTCAGAATAAAACAAGGGTCATTGCGGATAACGTAATGACCCTTGTTGCTTGTTTTAGAATGTATACACTGTTCATAAAGGTGATGTTCCCGCTTCCCATTGGGCTATAGGGGTAATAGATATGCTGGTATCTAGCGGAATAATTTAAGGATTCCCTGACGGTACATTTCGACCAGACCAAAGAAGGTTTAATCTAAAAAATCAATATTTACTCAATAAAAATAAAATTAGGGTATTCGGAAAATAGTGTGGAAAGAGGGTTAAAAAGATCTAATAAGATCTAATAAGCAAAGATAATATTAACGGATAGTCCAATACCATTTAATAGCGTCTTTTTCAACACTTTTGACAAAATCGTCCTTCCCGTCGCCATATCCATCAATATCATTTGGATACTGTTCCGCAAGTTTGCTCTTCAATTCTCCATACTGTATGCAAACTTTTGGGTGTTCACGAAGGTAATCTCTAAATGCTAAGTGTCTTTCAATTTCTTCTATGCTGTTATATTGAAAGGCGTGAATTTGGTGAGTACGATTATCTCCACCTTTGCGGAAATATCTTCTTCCAGTGATCCCGAATTCCCCCATAACCTCATATCCAATATCTTGAAATTGTTTAGAAAATGAGTCCAATTTATTACTATCATTGACTACAAGTAAAATATCAATGATTGGTTTTGCTTTTAGACCTGGAACCGATGTACTACCAATATGAAAACTATTCACCAATTCTTCTTGAAGGATAGACTTAATAGCCTGTTCTTCTTGTTTATACTCATTGTTCCAATTTTGATCATAATCTACAACTTTTATAATCATTAGACACACCCCATTCTTTGAATTTAATCCCAATTTTGTATCAGCTAATTATTTCGATCCTATTGTTATATAAATAAATTTAAAGGTTGTCAAAGGTATTTATCGATTTTTTGAAAAAATAGACCAGTTCAAAATTGCGAGGATTGGGTTGATTTTCAGAATGTATTTTGTATTTACTCGAAATTAAACGATTTAATTGTCTGTTCACAGAAATCCTCTATAACGTTTTTCCAAACGAAAATCCGAATACCCTAAAATTAATAAAAAGCAATTTACCAATAACATCTTTGAGAAACAGGAACCAACGATTGTCTGTTTTGCTGGTTATCTCTCCGACACTAAGCCAATTAGTTGTACCGACACCTAATAAGAAGTTCATAAAAATAGTAAAATTACAGGCAAAGGAAAATCTATGGTTGAGGATTCCAAGAAAGTCAAAGGGGTGGGAGCTGGTATCATTCAGTCAACTTCATTTACAGCTGTAGGAGATTTGTTATCTTCCTGAAAGAGTTACCGCTTCGAACTTCAAATCAAGTATCTGAAGTGGATAAGAATAAAGAAAGTAAAGAAAGAAACTAGTTCAACAACATCCATTTTGATTGTTATTTGATCGAAATGGATGTTGTTTTTTATATAAATAATAACAATTTGTAAATGAATTAGTTTATTGAAGTTAAAATTTTGGCACGTTTAATTGCCTTATATTAAATAAATCAAATATGACATGTTGTCATATTTTTTGTTGACATATGACATGTTGTCGTATATTATTGGTTTACCCTTCGATATGACACGTTGTCACTTCCGAGCTGAATTGGAGAGGAAATGATTTTCCAAAGGGTATTAGCATAAAATTTAACTTTTTAAGGAGATGAAGTAATGAATTTTTTAGAAGTAAAAAATATCAATAAAGCATATACGATATATAAAAAAGAAAAAACAAAAATACTGCATAATGTAAATCTAAGCTTTAATAAGGGTGAGTTCGTATCCATACTAGGTGAATCAGGGTGTGGAAAATCAACGTTAATGAATATTATCGGTGGAATGGACTCTGATTTTGAAGGGGAAGTTCTTGTAGAAGGAAAGAACTTAAAAGACATGAAGGAATATGAACTTGATGATTATAGAAAAAGCAAAATTGGCTTTGTTTTTCAAAGTTTTAATTTAATCCCCCATCTCAGTGTATTAGAAAACGTAATGATTGTTATGCAAATGGCAAGTAAAAATGAAAAAGAACGAAATGAAAGAGCGAAAGAACTTTTAACTGAAGTCGGTTTAAAAGAACACATGATGAAAAAGCCAAATCAACTTTCTGGGGGACAAAAGCAACGTGTAGCAATCGCTCGTGCATTGGCTAACGAACCAGACATCCTTTTAGCTGACGAACCAACGGGGGCTTTAGATAAAGAAACAAGTCAACAGATACTTGAATTACTTGATAACATTGCCAAAAAAGGCAAGCTAGTAATTACAGTAACTCATTCCCAAAAGGTTGCCGATTCTGGTAGTAGAATTGTGAAAATTGATGACGGGAAAATTATTGAAGACATTAATCTAAAGGATCGTTATAAATCTAATGAAACGGCTCAACAAGTGAAATCTAAAAGTTTAAGCTTAACTTCTTCATTCAAACTTGCTCTTAAGAATATGAAATTGAACGCAAAAAGAAATATATTAGTCGCTTTAGGTGGTTCGATTGGTATATTAAGTGTTATTCTCATGTTGTCTTTAGGTAGCGGCGTAACAAACTATATTAATGATGAAATCAACTCTAGTATGAACCCATTAATGGTTGAAATCACTAAGGGTGAAGAAGATAATGCTGATAATTCTATGCCTATGTTTGGGGCAAAAAAACCTTTTAATGAAGAAGATATTGAACAAATCAAAAATATAGAGCATGTTAATAGAATAGAGAAAGTAACATCTTTTGACATGAAAAGTAGTGCTTCATATGGGGAAAAGCATTCAGATATCTTGCAATTCTCTACAATGACCGATTCAGTTAAAGAGGAAAACCTGGAAGTAGGAAAGATACCAAGTGAAAATGAAGTTCTTTTAACACCAGCATTAGCAAAAGCATTAAGTAGCGAGGAAGACTACAAGTCAATAATTGGTAAAGAGATAACTGTCTATGTGAACGATATAGATAAAGATAATAAACCTGTTACCATTGAAAAGGAATTAACCGTTTCTGGTATTTATAAAGCTGAAAATGTAGGACCACGTGAAATGACTATGGCATATGCACAATATGAAACACTGGAAAGTGCTTATGCAGGTCAAGGATTGACTTTAAACCCAACTCAAATTAATGCTTATGCCGAAGAACAAGAACAGGTAGAAAATATTAAATTAGTATTAGAAGATTATGGATTTTCAGGTTCGCAAATGGTTGCGATGCTTGAACAAGTTACATCATATTTAGATATGGCTACTGTGTTACTTTCAGGAATTGCCGGAATTTCTCTTATTGTTTCGGGGATTATGATTTTAGTCGTTTTATATATTAGTGTAGTTGAGAGAACAAAGGAAATAGGAATATTACGAGCGGTTGGGGCGAGAAAGAAAGATATAAAACGAATTTTCTTCTCAGAGTCAGCTTTACTTGGTTTATTTAGTGGTTTAATAGCTGTGATAGGTGCCATCGCAATTAGTGGTATAGGAAATAGCATCTTATCAAATAGCTTCGGTGCAGAGCTCATCAACCTAACGGGTCAAAATATGCTCTTTGGTATTGCTGTAAGCATGATTGTAAGCATAGTAGCAGGAATTATGCCATCATCAAAAGCTGCGAAATTGGATCCGATGGAATCCCTACGATTTGAATAAAATGTTACGTATATCAATGGTTAAGCACAAATCTAATTTGTGCTTAGCCTAGTACATATTATTATTGAGCATTATTTTGAATCATTACGACATGATGTCATGCTTTTTATTGCAATGTAACATATTGTTATTTATAATGTATTCATGCTTGGATATGACACGATGTCATTATGGATTTGGATGGGAGTGTAAATGAATGCCTAAACAAACCTTCTTTAATTTACCAAAAGATAAAAAAGAAAGTTTGATAAATTCAGCTATGAAAGAATTTTCAAGAGTTCCCTTATTTAAAGCATCAATTTCCAATATTATTAAAGAGGCTGGAATTCCTAGGGGAAGCTTTTATCAATATTTTGAAGATAAAGAAGATTTATTCTTATTCTTATTAGAGGAATACTCAAAACGAAACAACGATAAATTTATTTCGATATTAAAAGAACAAGATGGCGATTTAATTGACGCATTTATTGAATTTTTTAAAATTATACTAAAAAACTTTCAAAACATAGAATATCGCAACTTTTTTAGAAACGCCTTTTTGAATATGAATTATAAGGTAGAGAATTCATTGACTCTAAATGTAAACGAGGACAAAATTAATAATCACTTTTTAGAAACCCTACGTCTAATTAATATCCAAAAATTGAACATAACAGATGAACAAGAAGTATTTCATGTCATGAAAATTATTATGGCTGTGACGTTTCAAAATATTATTCAAGTTTTCGCAAAGGAATTATCCATGGCTGAATCCATAAGAAACTATACGTTAGAAATTAATTTACTTAAAAAAGGGCTTTATAAACAGGAAGGGCATGCATGATATAGCTTTAAAATATAGGTAATCAGTTTATAAAAAAGATGAATCGAAATTTCAAGATTAGTCATAGCCCCGTCAAGTAGACAGCAAATAAAAGAGTAAAATCCTAAGCGGCGATCAATTCCTGGTATTAAATTGGGGAGAGGTCGCCTGTTTTTTTTCTGGAAACGTTCATAGTTGTAGTAGTTGATGTACCCAGTAAAATACAACTACAACTGATGGATCAGCTTCATCGATAAGACTTCAATCGAGGTTTTTTCTTAGTAAATGGATCAAATCTACAGCGATCCATGCTTATCTTCAATCAATTACTAGTCATCATTTCCTTCGCTAATAAACTAGAAAAATACTACACAAAAAAACTTTTACTTTTATTGAAAAAACCTTGATTCCCTATTTTTTATATGCTATATTAAAAAACGTAACTGAGAGAAACGACTATAACACACATGCGGGTGTGGCGGAATTGGCAGACGCACCAGATTTAGGTTCTGGCGGGCGACCGTGGGGGTTCAAGTCCCTCCACCCGCACCATACATAGTTTCATAAGTAGTGCCGGTGTAGCTCAATTGGTAGAGCACCTGACTTGTAATCAGGGGGTTGAGGGTTCAAGTCCTTTCGCCGGCACCATTTTTTTGTATAAAAATGGTTATATGGGGAGATAGTGAAGTGGCTAAACACGGCAGACTGTAAATCTGCTCCCTCCGGGTTCGGCGGTTCGAATCCGTCTCTCCCCACCACTTATTGGGGTATAGCCAAGCGGTAAGGCAACGGACTTTGACTCCGTCACTCCCAGGTTCAAATCCTGGTACCCCAGCCAACTATATATGCCGGTATGGCGGAATTGGCAGACGCGCGCGACTCAAAATCGAGTTCGCAAGTCAAGAATTTAACCGCTAAAGCCTTGGTATGACTGAATTTCTTAGAAATTGTTTCAAAAGTTCTCTCCTGAAGTTCTCTCCTTTTTCTTGAGGGGCTATGGAGGATATAAAATGTGCCGGCGTGGCGGAATGGCAGACGCGAACGACTCAAAATCGTTTCCGAAAGGGTGGAGGTTCGAGTCCTCTCGCCGGTACCAACCTTATAAGCTGATGTTCATTGGGTTAATCCTGATGAACTTTTTTATTTTAAATTTTAGGCGTCCACAAGGGGTAAGGTACGATGACTTGCCTTATTTTTTGTACGGTCTTTCTCAATAGTGATAAGCTTACCGTCCAATGATTCAGTAGTAACCGTGTGATTGATTGTAATGGTCTTATTTTTTAAATCAATGGCTGACCATTTGAGTCCAATAACCTCGTTGCACCGTAATCCATAAAAGGATGTCAAGATAACGGAAAGTTCGATCTTGCTGCCTTTGATGACTTGCAGAAGGTTGTTCATTTCAGAAGTATTATAGGAGCTACCTACAAATTTATCTTTTCTGGGGCGTTGAACTTTGTCAGCAGGATTTGTTGCAATGAGATCAATTTTTACTGCATATTGAAGGGCTTTTCAAATATTAGCATGATAATGGATGACTGTGTTAGCTTTAATTCCTCTTTCCTGTAGCTGATACCGATAAAAATCTTGGATATGTTTTGGAGGTAAATTTTTTAGCGAAATTATCCATTCATTGAAGTAGGGGACTATACGCTGCTTGATTGCATTCGTGTAGGAAATAAAAGTGATGAGCTCAATACTGTGTTTCATCATCTCCAGCCAGTCCAATAAGTAATCAGAAAATAAAAGCTGATCTTCATTGAACTCGGTGGTCTCTGTTGGGACTGCTGACGATTTTACCCTGGAAAGGGAAGAGCAATGAACTCCAACAGTAATCCTATGAACAGGATTGCATACCCATATTGCTCAAATAACGCTTCAATATTCATCGATATCACATCCTTTAATTCCTTTCTCGAATAGGAAAAACAATAAGCAAGCTCAAAAGCAATACGAATAAAGTCGTTAGTAAAATTGAATATTTGGCTATTATTAGGGCATACAGCGCCAAAAGACTTCCGCCTGCAGCAACAGACATTCTTTTGTTCACTTTACTAGGAAATTTCATATTTTTATGTGCTAGTTGAATTGCGCAGGCACTGGCAAATATACCGATACAAACCCAAACCAAAAATGAATTTGGAAGTAGGATAGCCTTATACAGCATCATCCCGGGAACTGTTCCAAATGTAATTAATTGGCTTAGAGAGTGGATACTTTGCGATAAAGCTTCTTCCTTGGTAGGCTTTGGTTTGAACGCATGTAATATAACACCTAAACCAAAACTAATTAAGGACCATGCACGATCTTCCTGAAAAACTGCCAGGATCGAACAGATGCCTGCGATTAAAATACATAAAGAAAAAGTGACAGAGGTCCGCATTTTTTCAACCAACCCTCTACTTATTATTAAGTCCTGTTGATATGGATTCTCTTGCCTTACTTTTCCACATTACCGACATTACAAAAGCGGCAAACAGGACTGCTGCTGCAAAAATATATGGCAAATTAATATTTACATCAAATAAAATTCCGCCTATTGCCGGTCCTATAATAATTCCAAGACTTGTATACATGGAATTCATCCCAGCGACAACTTTTTTTCAATGTCTGCTTCGCTATAACCATGATGTTGCAAATCCATGCGCGTGTTATATTCCCCTTGGCTCAACCAATTAATGGCAGGTCCTACGAGTATATTAAACGAAAGCGGTTCTTTGCCGGCCAGTTTGGGAATCACCCATCCGGCTTGGCTTGCTCCCCACGTTCCTATTTTTGTCGCGTCAATCATCGGCTGTGCTTTTGCCCAGGCGATAGCGTGACGCGCCTCTTCCGCGCGATCATCGATACTTTGATCCAGCCAATTCCCTTCCGAGCCGCCAATTCCCGGCTTGCTCAGCGACAAGGAAGCATAGCCCGCGGCAGCTATCCGTTCCCAGATGTGTCGGTAACCCCCATCGAGAGTCGAATCAACCTCGCCGTCACCATGGATGAACAACACTAATCCCACTTTTTCGGTGTAATTTTTAGGAAGTACAAGTGTACCGGTCAATTTGCCTTGCGGCGTCTGGATTTCAACAGCTTGCTCAACCATGGCAAAGCTGTGTTGCTTCAAAATATAAAGTCCTGCACCGCCAAATAGCAGGACGATGATCATAATGGCAATCGTTATTTTCTTTTTCATCTTATTTCTCCTTGTGTAAAGTGTTCATTTATTTCAATCTCTGGACCATAAAGTGCCATTTCAATTCACTGAATAAAAAATGACGCATTATACTATTTTTTTGTGAATGAGTATGGAATGATAACTTCTCGTACAGATGCTTGGCCCGCGGGTTTTTATCTGAGACGTGCAAGCTTAGTATATTCAGGTTTGGCTCTGTTTGGACAAACTGCTGCGCCCATTCAAATAGCAGTTTTCCGACTCCCTTACTTCGATGATCTGGATGGACAACAACGTCAGCAATATAACATTCCCCAGCTTGCGGTTTATGGTCTAATAAAGAGAACCCGATTAACATTTTAAGAAAGTTCCATATTCCAAAGCTGTTAAAGCTCTTCCACGGAGGAAGATTTTGCTTTTCTTGTTTCATGTTTGATTTTACATACCATTTGATAGACAAAGTTCCTATCACTTCTCCCTCTTGCAGGGCGACCATTCTTTGGTTTGACGCTTCGGTGGGAAAATGGTCGAACAACTTTTCAAAAAAGAGAGCGAGATCGTCATCATTCATGTTCGTAAGGTGTTGGAATTTCCCGCGAAACCCGTGAACGAGTAATCGGCCGACTTGTGGATTGTACTTGGCCTGCATCGGTTCAATCGTTATCCGTGCCGTAGTCATGATCATTCCCTCCTTCGGAAGTCGCAACCGTCTCTATCAAGACTTGGAGCTCGTAATGAAGCTTGTTGTTGCTAAATAGGGATAAATACGATTTCTCAATGAGGATGAGGGGCCCTGAAATGACATAAGACTGTGCAGCAGCATAGTCATAAAACTGTTCTATCAGATGTTCAAGCTCATTTTCTTCATTAATTAGGCTCTGCATGGAAAGGTAATTCCCTCCAGGCAAGGAAAAATCGCCAGGCGCTTGCGTTTCTGTATATAAACTAACGACGTTCGAACCATCGTAGATATAATGAATGTCCGATTCGAACAAGTTTGGAACGCGTTTCGCCTGTTCAGCCAACAGTTTCGCATCAAGCTTCGTACTCGAATCCATTTCAATCCAACATGCAAAATAGGTGGTGTCTCGACGCTTTATTTGATATTGGCGAGATCGAGAGCTAAAGTTCTGTTGTTCATGCAGTACTTTTTTGATGAACTGCTGAAGCTGTTCGAGTCGCAGCAAATCCCCCTCTATTTCCCGTAAGGATCGCTGAAGAAGCTGTCGATTTTGGTCCGCTGAGAAAGAAGTCATGCATTCTTTAATGGAGTGAACAGGCACCCCCAGTTTTCGAAGCAACAGAATATGCGCTAGCTGGTACACTTGCTCGGTGCTGTACATTCGATACTGATTGTTATCTGTGTAAGCGGGCTCAAGGACTCCTTTCTCTTCAAAATACCGAATTTGGTGAACAGAAACGTTCATAAGCTTAGCTAATTCACTAATTATAATTTCACTCTTCATAGCGTTCACTCCTAAGGACAAGCTTGGAATATCTCAACGATACACCTTAGGTCAGGCCTAAGGTCAAGCAATAAAATTATTTATTAAACCAGATTATTTAATTCTCACGATAGGAAAGTGCGGTTGAACGATCACGGTAATAGAGGGTAATATAAGAATTTCGGATTGACACTGTTCCTCAATTTTTGTATATCGATGTAATGCCTTCAACTGATTGCAAAGTGAAAATAAGAAAAGCGAAGAGAGGTGAACCAATGAATATCACAGTAGTAGACCAGTTTTCATATCGGGAGCACTTTTAACCGATTATTGACATTTTGCTCGTAGTCAACGGTATCGGAGAATTGGATGCTTACTCTGCCCAATTTGAAAAACTTGGCTATGAAGTGATGGGTGAATTCGGAATTAAAGGGAGGAGAGACTTCCGTAAAGGCGAAGATGATCGCACTCATCAAATTCATGCTTTCCAGTATGAGAATATTCAAGAAATCGAAAGGCACTTATCGTTCTGAGATTATCTTCGCCAAAGTCCAGAAATGTAAGGAATACGGGGAATTAAAAATTCAGTTAGTTGACCAATATCCAACTGACATCGGTCGGCGAAGAGCCACCGGAGCTCGCCTCCCGTGTTGGTGTGTTTGACGACGTACTGACAGGTCCAGGTGACCTGGCGGTTCAGATCGACCGCTATCCGACCAACGGGGCGATTTTGGGAAACACCCGCAAGACTGTACGATAAAAGACATCCTTATGACAGGATTCGGGAATCAATTCCCGTACGAATTGCAAATAAGGCCCTACTGGGGCAAGCGGCCAGTCGGTGCCGAATAGCATTTTTTCGTATTGGCCGCTGTAAGCCAGCGCTTGGCGCAGATGTGCGAATACGAGCGGAGAATCTTTCAGTCGCGCGCATTCGGCGGCATGGCCGACGATCAGACCGGACAGATAGGCGAATACGTTGCGGTTTTTATACACAACTTCAGCTCGTCCAGCCCGGCGTTGTCCAGCTTGAAGGGATTAATCCCGACAGTAGACGGCTTGCTTCGGAAAAGCTGCCTCTATCATATCGAGCCCCATCGGGGTCAAGGCTTCCCGCCGCTTATTCCTGGAAGAAGTGGTGCGCGAGCTGCACGCGGCCGGTCTGAATACGCTTCCTGGCGGCGGAGCCGAATAAATTTTCCATTAATACTTTATTTCAATGTCAAAAGGGGTATTTCACAAATATTAAACCAAGAAATAGAATGAGGATTGGTATCTATTTAAAATACCTGTTGACTTTTATCGATAATATTGGCTTTTATCTTTTTCTTTTACTGATACTCTTAGTTTCCAAAGTTCTTTAGCCAACTGAAAAGCTTCTTCATCATCTCCTTTTTCAATGGCTATTTTCCTTGCTTTTAATAGAGCATTCGCAGCAGGTGATAGGTCAGGAGAATCCACAACCCATGTTTTAAAATCCTTTTTAAATGGATCCGTATCATTCCAAAGATAATTATGCTTTATAAAGGCGGCACCTACTTTGCTTTTATTAACCTCCTGCTTAAAACGAAATAGTTCTTTCTTATCATCACCTAATAATACCAATTGCTTTTTATCCATAAATACAAGTGAGATATCTTTCTTTCTTAAGATAATTTCATCATCTCTAAGTTTTAATATAACTTTATCATCGTATACAGACGTTTCTAAGCTTTTGGAGTTAGTATAGTTTCATGGACACATCTTGGTTAAG
>NZ_JAJISB010000031.1 GCF_021245735.1 Brevibacillus daliensis | reverse complement strand
ACTTGAACCCTATAGATAACGCCCATGCTGGGCGCACATAAATAAAGCGCCTGTATAGGCGCTTCTAGTCCTTCTAAGAAAATGACTAATTCCCTAGTTATTTAGTTCTTCTCTTGTGCTAGCTATACGAACTGAAAGTGAACCAGTCATTTCAGATCTACCTGAAGAGAGGTTAACATAATGGTCACCAACAGCTAAAGCCGTACTAGAGAAAAACTCTTTTGTTTTACCAGCTGGTATAGTACCTGATATTTTAACCGTACCATTTGCTTTTCCTTGAGTTACTGAAAGACTAATATCGTTAGTACCATTATTTTGTACATATACTTTAACCCATCCCTGTCCTGGTTGAATGTAGAAAGGTTCGCTCATAGTTGTATTTGCAAGCTTTTTAGAAAGCACAGGCGTACTAATATAAGGAATAACTATAGGCCCATCTCCATTTTGTTGAATGTTAGTTGTAGTCGTAGGTGGGGTAACTTGCTCTTCTGCATGTACTCCAGTAACAACTCCTACTAATGCTAATGCTGCGGTTGCAGTACCTAGTGCAAATTTTATCATTTCTAAATCCTCCAATTGTTTATGTGTAAAATATTAGATACATAACCAATATTATCTATTTTACCAAAATTAGTAAATGTACGAACTTTAATCCGATTCCATTTTCATTTGGTGGTACCCCTATTAATAGTATTCAAAATGTCGATAATAACCCATTAGGAATGGTAGAATATGACCGTTATTCCCTTCTGGTAAGTTGTTTAGATGCTGTATTGCTCCATCTTCAAACATCTCTTCGTCTATATCTAATTCTTCAATCTCGTCAATAAGATCCATGATTCTCTCCAGTTGTGATTGAGATACTTTCATGTGATTTCTACCAAATCGTTCTCTGAAACAATCATTATAGATTTTTAAAAAAGCACCTCGATCGATTGGAAAATCGACGAGTATATATTCTTTTTTATCTTTTTTGCTGTTAATACTTGTTGTTCTATACGTCCCACTTTCAGTTTCACTACTAGAAAAATTATCGCTTTCAGCACCGTAACTATAGGGTTTTTTGTTATCGTTTTGTGTTTCACTTACAGTTTCATTTTCATTTGCATAATACGGCAGTGATTGAAATTTGTCATAGTCGAAAATGGTTATAATCGTACCTTGACCACGAACTTTTGATTTCTGGACATGGATTAAATTCATATCACTCAGTCGCTTGATAGCGTTATCTATTTGCCTAAATGAACACATCATAAATTCAGATACAGAGCGAAGCGATAGAATACATTGCCCACGCTTGCAGCTATCAGAATCCTTGTAGTTAGCCTTTGCTATTAGCAAATTAAATACAACCTGGTCAAACTCTTTTTCAAACGGAAAACGTGGAACGATCACGAATCCATTAGGTTTCATGTAAGTTCCCCCTTACGCATGTTATAAATGGACACACCAAACGATTATTAAAGGCGATAATCCCGGTCAATTCCTTGCCTTCCTCGCATAACTAGCACAAGACACCCGGTAGAATCCCGGTATAAGCTCCTAGAATCGTTTCTAAGCGATTTTTATCTATTCTAATCGATAGAATCGATCACAAGGCAAATATGGGGGTCTAGCAGGTGTTATTCCCGGCTATCACTCTATCAGACACCATTCTGTTTCAAATGGAAGTATTAAAAAAGAACGCTCTCCATGCGTTCTTTTTTACGTGTACAGTAAAATTCCTTTTTATTAATTCTATCACTGCATATAGTTCATCTACGCTGTTCATTACTGCCTATCGATTATATAAATATAGTAAACAAAATAGGGTAGATATGGCAGATACTACTCTGCTTTCATCTACCCTTTACCATTCTATTCTACTCCCTAAACCCCTCTAACAGTTGCTCCAACTTTCTCTCAGCCAAAGATTCAAGTCGCACATCAAAGGTAGTAAACGGGTGGTTGCGGGTCAGCTCATGTGGAGTAATCACACAGTGCAGGCCCGCACTTTTGGCAGCTTGCGCCCCAGCCATTGAATCTTCAAATGCGATCGTATCTTTAGCTTCAACCCCCATACAATCTATTACTTTTAGATACAATTCAGGATCTGGCTTCACCTTCTGTACGTCATCCTTTGTACAGATACAAGTAAAGTAATCTCTTATTTGATAAGTTTCCAGAAAAGGCAGAACCCAGCTTTTCGGCGAACTGGAAGCCACTCCGATTTGTAATCCCAAATTTTTCCCTGCTTCTAGATAATCACGAACCCCTGGTCGAATATCTTTACTTTTTAGCAATTCATGATGACGGTCTAACCAAAGCTTTTCCATCTCTATTCGATCCACCTGTTTACCTGTCAGTTCCTCCAAATGAAGAAACGGGTCAAAAACAAGCTCTCTGCCGACACCTTCTGACCACTTATCTTTAGGAAGGATTACTCCGTGTTGTTCATATATTTCACGAAATGCTTCATACAAGGTCCATTCCGTATCTAAAATGGTACCATCAAAATCAAAGACTAACGCTTTTATCATGTTTGCCTCCTACATCTGTCTGTTCAGATTGCTCTTTTCCTGAAACACCACCAGAAAGAATGAAAGTCATCACCTGCGAACTCTCGGCATCCAGAATCTCTACTTGATTTCGAGGAAAAATTAATAGATTACCCGCAAAGTTATACGATTGAGGTACATATACCGAAACAAAATCCTCCAAACCGAAATCCTTCAGAGATTCCCGCGTGATAAACCCTAGCACCCTTGCTTCACTTCCCATGGATAGGCGCACCAACACGGGTTTATCAAAGCTCTTTTTGTCACCAACAAATGCACCAATAACATCCTTAATCGCTGAATATATCAGCTTCACGAATGGAAGCTTTGTGAACAGCTTATCAACGAGCCCGATGATGCTTTTCGTCAAAACATTGGAAGTAAGGAATCCTATTATCCAGATGATAGCAAGAGTAACGAGAAATCCAAGCCCCGGAATTTTTAGTGGTAGTAAATTATCGATTGTGGTAAACACGAGATACAGGATATAGATAGTGGCAGCCAGTGGAACAACCAGTAATAATCCTTCAAAAAAATAACGAATCACTTTTTTCAATATATATCTTCCTCTCTATCTTATCCTATCCTATCAGATAGTCTAGCTAATCATTTTGTCCAGAAGCGGAACTTCCCATAATCTGCTATAGTAAGGAAAAAGCGATTAGGAGGAAACAAGATGATAGCAAAAAATCTGTCAGATCCAATTGTCAGCGTAGAATGGCTCTCCAATAATCTGAATAATCCTGATTTAATCATTGTAGATTGTCGATTCACACTTGGTCAACCAACAGAAGGCACAAAAGCTTATCAACAAGACCATATTCCCTATGCGGTTCGTGCCGACCTTGAGCTGGATTTATCAGCAGAAAAGAATGTACATGGTGGTCGTCATCCCCTTATATCTGTGGAACAAATGGAAGCTCTCTGTTCTCGTCTTGGTATTGGAAATTCTTCAATCGTAGTTGCTTATGACGATGATGACCTGTCAAAAGCTGGTCGCTTCTGGTGGATGTTGCGATATGTAGGTCATTCACAGGTTTATGTTCTAGATGGCGGATATTCTGCATGGAAAAAAGCAGGGCACGAAATTACTTCCAAAGAGGTCACTCCTACTTCGCAAACCTTTACAGCATCTCCTCAAATTGACTTACTTGTATTTAAAAATGATGTGGAACAACGCGCCGCTACAACGCCTTTGCTCGATTCGAGGACAGGAGAACGTTTCCGTGGTGAAGTAGAGCTAAAACCGTTTGACAAAAAAGCTGGACATATTCCTGGTGCTCAGTGTTATTTTTATAAAGAGACACTTAATGAAGATGGCACAATGAAAACAACTGAAGAGTTAAAAAAGCATTTTTCTGATCTCTTGCAGCAAGAAGAAATTATCGTGTATTGTGGTTCTGGTGTGACTGCGACCGTTAATTTGCTTGCTCTTGTAAGAGCAGGACGGCCTGATGCTAAATTATATGCTGGAAGTTGGAGTGATTGGAGCTCTTACGAGGATAGTCCAGTTGCCACTGGTGAGAAGTAACGCTTATGCAAAAGGGGGAATAACCTTCCCCTTTTTGCACGCTATGATATCCACTTCTACTCTCAAATGATTAGAAAAAAATGCTGCCACGATCTCACTCTATTTTATTTGAAAATTAAATCTATTAAGAAGGGGAAATAATAGAACTAAACCTTTATACAAGAAGGTCTTCTCATTATGTGTTAGATATGCACTTGTGAACTCTTATAGACCTGAGCTTGTGGATGAATAATTAAATTCCCCGAGTACTCAACTCTTCTAATCCGGCACTCTGGTCCAATTATTACATCGTGTCCTTTTACAAAGTCTGCTTCTACATGCTCCAGGTCAATGTGCTCGCCAATGATCGTGTCTGCTCGAAGCAAGCTTCGCCCCAGTATTAGTTGAAGTCCATTCTTCATTCTACAGATTGAAATATATTGACTCTCTAGATGACCAACTACACTTTGACCTGTAAAAGAAATCATAATATTTTTCTCGACAATAGCTTTCTCATGAATTGTCAGTTTTCCCTCTACTTCAAATGTTTCCGCTCGAACACCCTTTTCAACAACAAGATCGCCTTGCGATTGTACATGAATGGCTTGTAAAGAACCCATTGCCGCTCTGCCGAGGTTATCCAAAACAGTTGTGTAAACCCCGTGATTCACCTTCATAACGCCTTTGTTTCTAATATCTGTCGCTTTAATACCTCCATACACCTTGCAATTCCCAATTACATGAAGCAAGGTGGTTTCCATTTCTTGTTTAAAAGTAGCACTGCCCTTTATTTCAATCTTTTCTGCAAGAACGTCCCCATTCATACTTAAGCTACCAAAAATATCCAAATCATGAAAAGCCCCACCATTTGACTTTTGATAACCCATGATTTTTTCGTTTGATCTCACATTCATTTTCCGAAAACTCCCCTTATAATTAGGTAATTATTCGATATCTTTCACTATATCACATTATTGGTACATTCTTACATGTGCCAGCGAAACACGAGCGAAAATATAACAGAACCTTTCGGGAAACGATACAACATACAGGTATAATAAATGTGAGGTGAGATTAATGAACTTGTCTGAAATAATGAGTCAGCTTGAATCACTCGGTTCAGAACAAACAAAGAAGACTTTTTGTCGACATGGGGCAAGAGAACCACTCTTTGGCGTTAAAATTGGTGACTTAAAAAAGTTGGTCAAGATTGTAAAAAAGGATCAAGAGCTGGCTTTAGCCCTTTATGAAACGGGGAATTATGACGCCATGTATCTAGCTGGTCTCTCTGTTAATCCTAAGGAACTTACGAAAGCTACCTTGGAGCATTGGGTGCAGAAAGCCTATACGCACAGTATAGCGGAGTATACGGTAGCTAACGTCACAGCTGAAAGTAATTATGCACTAGAATTAGCTCGGGAATGGATAACAGATGAGAAGGAAATGGTAGCAACCTGTAGTTGGAGCACCTACGCGAACTATATTTCTATTACTGCAGACGATCAATTAAACCTGCCGGAAATAAAAGATCTTCTTACGCATGTGGAGAAAAACATACATAAGGAACGGAATCGTGTTCGGTATACGATGAATGGCTTTGTTATCATGGTAGGTGCTTCTGTCACTCCCCTCCATGATGCTGCTATGGAAACAGCTCGCAAAATTGGCATTGTTCATGTTGATGTTGGTAACACAGCCTGCAAAGTACCAGTAGCTGCTGACTACATAACCAAAGTCGAGAATGCTGGTAAACTTGGTAGTAAGAAAAAAACTTGCATTTGCAAATGAAGTCCTTCACTTTTTGGTGACTATTCCTTTAATTAGTAGGTACTGGCTTCCGATCATTTTCTTGAAAAAGCACACAAGCAATACAAGCAAACATTAGCACCAAAAACCCGATAAAAAATGAATGGCTCAGATTATCAAATTTTCCTGCTAACACAGGACTAATTATCGCCCCTAACGAAAGAGTAGCGGAATACAAGCTGAAGGCTGTACCATATTGTCCCTCTGGAGCATTTGCAGCCAAAATAGCACTCATTGCCGGGAACAATAATCCAAATGCCATTCCAACCAGCGTCATCGATACATAGAGTGACATCGGATATTGGATCGCTGTCAAATAAAATACTATCGTGAGAATGAATAGGCCAGATAAACACCGTATAACTGGTGCTCGTCGCTGTAACCACATTTGGGTGAGAGTGAGCAACGATCCAAGCCCCATCATACTAAAAATAATTCCCATCTCTTCTGGCCTTAATTTTTGTTCTATCATGAGTAACGGAATCTCATACATCATGGTTCCCTGTGCGTACATAATGGCAAATGCAGCAACTAATGCCGGATACATCCCGGAATGTTTTAGTAATGTAGATATGGTTTGGAGCATGCCTTCCTGCTCTTTTGGATGACTCAAAGTAGGATTGGCAACTCTCTCTACTTTCCTCTGCTTACGTCGCAGCCCTTCTGAAGAAGCACGTGGTAGGAAGAGAAATGCTATTACCCCCGTTAAAAACATAATGATTCCAAGTATGATAAATGACTGGGCAAATCCCCACTTACCCGCTAAAAAGCCCCCTATTGCCGGAGAAATAATGGATGCAAATGTCAAAATAATCCCTTTTTGTACGAAAATCTTATTCTGTTCCTCTTCTGTTCTGCCCGCTCGTGCCAGTAAGGCAAAGCATGCCGGAGAAACAAACGCCATTACATATCCATAGGTAAGTCGTAGCCCAAACAGTTGCATGGAGCTCTCAACCAGACCATGTGCAAGGAGGAGCAAGCCGGACAGCATGAATCCTCCACTAATAAACATCTCCTTGCTATAACGGTCAATGAGTGGGCCAGCCATTACATTTCCAATCAAATTAGCAAATGAATACGCTCCGAGAAGCACTCCTATCATTAGGGCGGATGCCCCTAATTCTAATGTGAATGGCGATAATAGCGGCATTTGCGCATGCATATCAGCAGAGGCTAAAAAAAGAATGGTGAACAACAGCCATAGATAATGTTTTTTTTGCATGTATCTTTCCCTCCTCCCCTACATGTGTATGAATGGAGCTGTCCAATTCATGACTTGTCTTCGGGAAAGAAGAGAGTTTCTACGTACTACCTAATCTATGACCTTTCCTGCTATAAACAAAAAAAAGTACACTCTATTAGTAAATGGTGTACTTTTTTCGTCATCAATTTTACATTTACGAATTAACCCGATGTAATCCCAGTGAACTCTCATGGAACGTTAGCTTAGGATACTTTTCTTGCGCCATACGTAGCTGATACTCACTGTCAAACAGCATAACCAGACGGCCATAGCGATCCGTTACGGATTGGCTGCGAGATTTGACTGCTTCCATCTCCTCTTTTTCGCCTTCAATCCACCTAGCAATCTGATAGGACATGCGTTGCAGAGTAATATCTACATGGTACTCAGCTTTTAAGCGATATTCTAGCACCTCAAATTGTAGAACACCTACTACCCCAATGATTAGTTCCTCCCACGGGTGGGTCTTAAACAATTGAACTGTACCTTCTTCTGTTAATTGCATTATCCCTTTTTGGAATTGCTTATGCTTCATAGCATCCTTAACGGTTACCTTCGCAAAGAATTCTGGAGAGAAGTGCGGCATCTCTTCATATTCAAAAGCTGGTCCTACACAAAGGGTATCCCCAATCTGGAAAATGCCCGGGTCAAATAGACCGATTACATCACCTGCGTAAGATTCTTCGACTACTTCTCTATCCTGTGCCATAAACTGCATAGGCTGAGCCAGCTTGATATCTTTTCCCATACGTACATGGCGCACACTCATGCCACGTTCGAACTTACCGGAACAAATCCGCATAAAAGCGACTCGGTCACGGTGAGCAGGATTCATATTGGCTTGAATCTTAAAGATAAACCCAGAAAACTTCCCATTCAACGGATCAATTTCCCCATTGGTACTCTTTTTCGGAGATGGCGGAGGTGCCATTTGTAAAAAGTTCTCCAAGAATGTTTGAACACCGAAGTTATTGATTGCGGAACCAAAGAATACAGGAGAAAGCTCACCATTTGCGATTTTTTCCGCATCGTATGGATCTCCTGCGATATCCAGTAGAGAGATCTCTTCTTGTAACTGGTCGAATAATACCTGTCCCACGCTATCTTTAATTTTATCGTCATCAGGACCGCTTACATCTACAGCTGTAATCTGCTGATGCTGCAAATCTTCCTGATAAAGCTCTACACGAGATTTTTGTCTGTCAAAAATTCCACATAAATCGCTTCCCATTCCGATTGGCCAGTTCATTGGATAAGATCGAATGCCCAGTACGTTCTCCAATTCTTCCAGTAGGGAGAATGGATCTTTACCATGACGATCCAGTTTGTTCACAAAGGTAAAGATCGGAATTCCGCGCATTCTACAGACCTTGAACAGCTTGATTGTCTGTGCCTCTACCCCTTTTGCCACGTCGATAATCATTACAGCTGCATCTGCTGCTGTTAGCGTGCGGTATGTATCCTCACTAAAATCTTCGTGACCAGGCGTATCTAGAATATTAATGTGGTGACCCTTATATTCAAAATCCATGGCAGAGGAAGTAACTGAGATACCACGTTTCTTCTCAATTTCCATCCAGTCAGAAGTTGCATGTTTAGAATTTTTGCGTCCTTTTACTACTCCCGCTTCCCGAATAGCTCCCCCATAATAGAGCAATTTTTCGGTCATGGTCGTTTTCCCGGCATCGGGGTGGGAAATGATGGCGAACGTGCGCCGTCTGGTTATCTCATTTTCCCAGTTTACTTTTAATTGACTCATTATCATTCTCCTATTGCCTTTATGATATTGTACGTATATCTATCAGTACGATTATACAGACAAACGCTCTCCGATAAAAGAGGAAAACTAATATCGGCATCCTCCAGTTTTTTCTCCAGTTTTTTCTTTACTTATTTTTCCACCATTTCACCTCAACTGATGCACCTTTTCCACTTTTTAGCTATAATGGGATCACACCTTGTTACTTTATGTAGCGGAGGCATCCATTGTACATACATACTATTCAAAAAATACTGGTTTATTAAGGAGGCAAATGCTTCATGTCTGCAAAAACAGTAGGTAATGATTTCACCGCTTTTGTCAAAAAAATTGAGTCATTCAATAATGCATCTAACGTTCTCTATTGGGACATGCGCACCAAAATTCCACGTAAAGGGATGGATGCCCGTTCCGAGGTTGTCTCCACTCTTTCAACCGAAGCCTTTAAATTATCTACATCAGATCAAATGGGTGAATTCTTGGAGACACTTTCTGTTAAAGAAGCGTACGAAGAACTTGATCATGTTACACAAAGATTAGTAGACGAATGCAAAAGAGAATACGACCTGAACAAAAAGATTCCAGCAGATCGCTTTCAGGAATATGTGCTGTTGAAGAACAAATCGGAAAATCTATGGGAAGAAGCAAGAGAAAAGAATGACTTTGCTCTGTTCCAATCGTCCCTGGAACAAGTAATTGATATGACATTAGAATTCATTGAATACTGGGGAGTAAAAGAAAGCAAATATGACACTTTGTTAGATCAGTATGAACCGGGAATTACCACGAAAGATCTGGACCAAATCTTTGGTCAACTTCGTGAAAAAACCGTACCATTGCTCCAAGCTATCCAGGAATCGGGGCGCACACCAGATATCCGTTTCTTTAAGCAATCTTTCTCATTGAAAGAACAGGAAGATTTTAACCGCTACATGCTAACTCAAATTGGTTTTGATTTCGAAGCAGGTCGTTTAGATACCAGTATTCATCCTTTCTGCATTGATTTTGGGGCAACAGATGTACGTCTAACCACACGCTACGATGAAAACGATCTTCGTTATGCATTACTTAGCAGTATGCACGAAGCGGGTCATGGTATTTATGAGCAAAACATTGACCTGAAACTTCAGGGCTTACCATTAGACACAGGTGCTTCTATGGGTGTTCACGAATCTCAATCTCGTTTCTATGAAAATATGATTGGACGTAGTTTACCTTTCTGGGAGCATTACTATCCAGAACTGCAAAAAGCCTTCCCAGCACAACTGAGTCACATCAGCCTTAGAGATTTTCACCGTGCCATTAATTTGGTTGAACCATCCCTGATCCGTACGGAAGCGGATGAACTCACATATAACCTGCATATCATGTTACGTTATGAGTTAGAAAAAGGTCTTATCAATCAGAGTATCCGTGTAGCTGATCTTCCTGAATTGTGGCAGGTCAAAATGAAAGAATATCTTGGCATTGAAGTTCCAAACGATCAGGTTGGCGTACTCCAGGATGTTCATTGGTCTGGTGGTTTGATTGGATACTTCCCAACTTATTCTCTGGGAAATGTTTATTCAGCACAATTTGCGAACGCCATGCAACAACAACTCCCTTCCTATGATGAACTACTACGTCAGGGTAACCTGGCTCCGATCAACGAGTGGTTGCGTACAAACATTCAACAACACGGTAAACTCAAAACACCTAAAGAATTGTTACTAGACGTAACAGGTGAAGGTGTAAATGCCACTTATCTGGTTGACTATCTCGAGAAAAAATTCAAAGCAATCTATGAGCTGTAAAGATTTTTAGTAGAATTGAAAAAAACCTTTCCGTGCCTTGTTCGGAAAGGTTTTTTTATATGAGGTAACGAAATGTAAAATGTGTTAGTTATCCTCTGACTAGCAACCACTTTACTCGTATCCCTACTTCTCCAGATCAGCCAATTTCTTTTCTGCCTTTCTAAATATAAGTTGTATCAAAAGTAATATATGGAAGTAAAGAAGTGACGCTCCAGAGCTAAATAAAACGATCGGAGAATAAAAAATTCCGACTAGAAAACCATTACTCAGTTCTTCTCCCAGCATAACGATAGTAAAGAGGGTCATAGCCACTATTCCAGCTATTACATAAAGAAACACTCTGTAAAAATACTCCTTGACTTGTCCTCCATCCGAAATTTTACCCACTATCCAATCTATCATCATCGAAAGTGGAATGCCGGCAAATAAATATACGGGAGCTGCAAATGTAAAAGAAAGTATAAACAAGGTAACAAATAACAGGAAATGAAAAAACGGCTGTGGAAACACTTCCACAACACTATTGCATAAAGCATAAATCAAGCTAAAAATAATGGAAGAGAATCCTGCTGCCAACATTTTCGAGATGAATCCCACCATGCTCTCCTCCCTTTCGAGTCTATATGTAAGTGGATTTGTTTTTATCTTATTGGTCGATAGCTGTCCATTTCTTTTTCAATCTTCTGGATATCGCTTTCATAAGGAGAAAAACCTCCAGTTTCACGAAGCTCACTAGGTGTATATGAAAAATACGCTAAAACTAAACAAAAAACGATAGAGGAAATTCCCGTTGCCATTATTCTTGAGACCAAAGACACCACTCCTTTTTCAACTGTATCTAATTTCTCACTATATTTACCGCATTGTTTTTACCATATATTTCAATTCTCTTACTTATATGCGGATTAATGGACCTGACAGTTTTATCAGGCATCATTCATTAAATCTTCCCATAATAATGGTATCATAGTATTTACCGTCAGAAAGGATTTTGTCTTTTTTTAATATACCTTCTGTTTCAAAGCCAAGTTTTCTATAAAGTTTAATGGCTTTATCATTTGTTCCTAAAACATTCAAAGTGATTTTTTTAATCCCATTGGAGTCAGCCCAAGAAATAGATTCTTTTAAAAGATTTTTCCCAATACCGTATCCCCAATAATCTTTTAAAACGCATACTCCGAATTCTATTTTATGAGAGAATCTATTCAAATGATTTCCTTCGCATCTTGAAAACCCTACGATCCGATCATGAACTACCGCAACTAAAAATAAGTTTCTTCTATTTTCAGTATCTGTTTTAATAATTTGTTCAAAACCTGGTACATCTATGAACGCCTCTCCTTTTTCTCTGTCTAAATTTTCGGTCTCTCCATCAATCTGTAATCTTAATTCAGACAAATCTTTTGCATCTTTTTCGATTGCAGATCTAACAGTATAATTTATTCCATTCACATAAAATTCTTGTTTGTTAATTATCATGATATACTCCATTCATAATTAAGTAGATTCCCCGTTTGTCAATAAGTTATTTTTCTAAATGGTAAATCTTGATAATCTTAGCCTATCATATGTTGCATTATTTACGAATAAGCAGCTATTTACAACCATCTTACTTACTGTTGTATCGTTATTTTGATGTTTGCTAACATCTAGGAATTTAAACCAACTCAAATAATGGTCAAGATATTTTATTCAATAAAAAAAATCTGTTCACACGTGCCTTGAACAGATTTTTTTATTATTTTATTTCTTTTGTACTACAGAAATCACTTTAGGCGCTTCAGTAGAATGTTTAGTAGTAATATTATCTATATCTGTTATCCCCAACTTAGCTTCCATCGGGGAAATTAACCAGTATATGGTTCCAACAAAGAGTCCGCCACCCACGATATTTCCTAAAGTAACAAAAAACAGGTTATAAACCATTCCAGCAAAATCAATCGTTTCTGGATGCGGTAACAACAGGGCTAGTGAAAGTACAGTCATATTCGCTACACTATGCTCAAAACCAGATGTGATAAAGGCAAAAATCATCCAGAATATGAGAATGAGCTTGGCGGCATCACTCTTCGAACGAGCCGCTGACCAGATGGCTAGACATACTAACCAGTTACAAAGTATTCCACGGAAAAACAATTGTACGGCTGGCAAATTCATCTTTTTAGCAGCCAAATAATATAGCATGTGATCGTCTGCAACATTATAAAAAATACCTGAACCCACAATAATAAGTGAGAAAATAAATGCACCGATTAAATTGCCTGACCAACACCAAAACCAGTTTTGCAACGTGTCTTTCCATGTAGTAGCACCGCTTAAAGTGCCAATCGTGAAGTACATGGTGTTCCCAGTAAATAAATCAGAGCCTGCAAATAGTACCAACGTGAGAGCTACAGGGAAAACAAGACCCATTAATGTCATGGTAAACGGGGAATTTGATGCTAACAGTGGTGCTCCAACTACAATCATTAAAATAATTCCAAAACCTATATAACAGCCAGCAAGACCTGCCGACAGGAGATAGCGAAAAAGGCTCTCGTTTCGTAGCTCTTTTTTCTTTACCGCATTCTTCGCCATAGCTTGTAAGGTATCTGTGTACAATTTCACCAACTCCTTATGGTCTTTAGCACGTGATATAAAAGCATAAAACAGCATATAATTGCAAAAAACTCTATAATCCCCGCATCCATGTAGTAGTATATCTTGTAAAAAACCATCAACATGTAAGAAACATCACTATTTGAGAAATTTTTCACAAAATGATCACTACTAGTTTACGAGTAATAACCAGGAATATACGTTCGTAAAAAAATAGCACCTGCTCCAAAACTGGAAACAGGTGCTTACTATTTAACTTGGTTCACGATCTACATGATATTAGGTTTGAAGTAATAGCTCCTTCTGACGTACATATTGGGTTAATTCTATCGTCATCTGATAGTAATTAAATGGCGTAATCAGGTAAATCCCTTTGAAATACGGAAGGGCTGCGTCAATTAATTCCTTCGCCATGCGGTTTCCTTCCTCACGTGCCGCTTCTCCTGTAAAAAGCTTCATACGCTCTCTTGCATATTCAGACAGCTTGATCCCTGGTACTTCATTGTGTAAAAATTCAGCATTGCGTGAACTGGTCAACGGCATGATTCCTATAAAAATGGGGATATTGATATGTTTGGTAGCCTGATAAATCTGCTCGATTGTTTCTACATCATAGACTGGTTGCGTCATGATATAATCAGCACCCGCTTCTACTTTCTTTTCTAACCTGGCAACAGCAGCATCTAACTGGCGTACATGCGGATTAAAAGCCGCCCCTACGATAAACTCGGCTTTCTGCTTTAATTGTCGTCCTGAAAACGTGTAGCCCTGATTCAACTGTTTCACCATTCGAATAAGGTCAAATGAGCTAACATCAAAGACAGAGGTTGCCCCTGGCAGATCGCCAAAACGAGCAGGGTCCCCAGTAATTACTAGCACCTGATCGATTCCAAGAGCGTGTAGACCCATCAAATGGGACTGTTGACCAATCAGATTCCTGTCACGACAAGCAATGTGGAGCAATGGTTCTACTCCCATTTGCTTCATCATTGCACCTAGCGCCATATTGCTCATACGCACAGTAGCAAGTGAATTATCTGCGAGCGTAATTGCATTTGCTCCTGCTTCATGCAGACAGCGACACCCTTCCAAAAAATCGTTGGAATCTAAATCTTTTGGCGGATCAAATTCTACAATAATCGTCGGGTGCTTCTTCACCTGTTCGATTATACTTGGTTCTGTTCTTGTTCTTGTATGTTGCACAATAATAGGTTGGTTCTTATTACTCTCACTCGGATTGATTCGCGGCAAAGGCTCCAAGTCTGCTAAGGATTCTGCTATCGCCTTTGTATGTTCAGGGGTTGTTCCACAGCAACCACCAATTAATCGTACACCCTGCTCACGCAATTTGCGTGCACTCTCTCCGAAATATTCAGGCGATGATTTATAGGCGAGCGTGCCATCTGCCATTCCCAGCCTACCCGCATTGGCAAAAGCTGATAGAAAAACATCTTCAGGAATGGTACTTGATTCAAAAGAACGCAGTATCTCAGCTGGACCCATTCGGCAATTAAGACCAATTACATCTGCTCCAGCCTGTTTCATTCGTACAAAAGCGTCCGTCAATGAATGACCATCTCTCGTGATTCCTACTTCAATCGTAGCCATTTGTGCAATCAGAGGGAGCTCCGTCAACGGACGAAGCACCTCCAAAGCCACTTGCAACTCCTCCACATCCAGGAACGTCTCCAAAATGATTCCATCTACTCCCGCATGCAAAAGAGCTATCGCCTGTTCCTCAAACTGATCTCGAAACTGGTCCATGGTCTTATTACGTACTCTTCCAGCGATGATGGAGCCGATTGCTCCCACTACAAATGCGTCGTCGCCTACTGCTTCTCTGGCAGTAGTAACTGCTGCTCGATTTATACGTGTTACTTTATGCTCAAGACCGTAACGGGCTAAGCTATCTCGATTAGCCCCAAAGGTATTAGTTTCTATGAGACGAGCTCCAGCCTCATAATAAGCTCTATGAATCTCTTGAATCGCCTGCGGGTTGCTAAGACACAGTTCCTCATAACATACACCAACAGGTACCCCTTTTTGATACAGCATAGTTGCCGTCGCACCATCGCCAACCAAGAGATGCTTTTGTAAATGCCTTTTCAAATCACGTTTCCCCATGTTGATCCCTTCTTTTCCTATAATCGGTACGTTTACGCTTCCACTTCAACTGGTGGAGTAGCATTAAAATATCTTGCTTCCGGATGAGCAAAGACCATAGCCGATACGGAAGCTTCTGGGTCCATCATGCAGCCTTCTGTTAACTGTATTCCAATATCCTCCGGTGTCAGCAGCTTAAATAGCTTGCGTTGGTCTTCCAGGTCCGGACAAGCTGGATAACCATAAGAGACTCGAATTCCCTGATATCTAGCTCCAAAGCGCTCAAGCATAGTCATATCAGCTGGATCTGGAAATCCCCATGTGTCACGCATGACGTGATGGATACGTTCCGCGAATGCTTCTGCCAATTCTAATGCCAATGACTGTAGTACATGTGAACGAAGATAGTTCCCCTGCTCTTTCCAGGATTGTGCAAGTTCACGTACGCCTTCTCCTGCAGTAACGGTCAGGAAACCTACGTAGTCCATTTCACCAGATTCTACAGGGCGAAGGAAGTCTGACAAACAGAGATGCGGCTCCTGTGGCTGACGAGGGAACGTAAAACGTTCAATAACAGTACTTTGATTCTCTGGATCATAAATAAGAATATCGTCACCTGATGACTGTGCTGGGAAAAACTGATACATTCCTTGTGTCTTCAAAATATCATTGCGAATTGCTTCTAGAAGGAGATCTTGTACAACTTCATACAGTTCTAAAGTTTTTTCATCCTTGTTTTCAATCAGCTTCTCTACATTTCCACGTACACCCAGATGTTTGCCTAGTAGCATGCGCAAGTTGACATAAGGCTGCAAATGACTGATCGGGTAATTGCGTAGTACATGTCGCTTCAAATCATGTGGCACAAAAATTGGTGCCGTTGTGCTGATTGCCGAACGTTTCACACTGTTTGTTACCGGCTTTTTCTCTGTATCAGGAGTAGCTGTAGCAGTTGCCGAAGCTAATGATGAAGCTGCCTTTTGATCCTCCGCTATCTTTTGGCGTCCTTCTGGATCTCGTAATTTATTAGCGATATCTAACCCGTCCATCGCATCTTTAGCATAGAGAACAAGTCCATCATACTCAGGTGCTATGCGATTTGTAGTAAATTTGCGAGTAAGCGCTGCGCCCCCTACCATAAGCGGAACATCTATGCCGGAGCTTCGTAGGTCTTGCGCCGTTATAACCATTTGTTGTGCAGATTTTACCAATAGTCCTGATAACCCAATAGCATCTGGTTTTTCTTCCCGAAATGCTTTAATCAATTGTTCTGGTGCTACCTTAATTCCTAAATTGACGACATCATAACCATTATTGGACAAGATGATCTCCACCAGGTTTTTCCCGATATCATGAACATCACCTTTTACCGTTGCCAGAATGATCTTGCCTTTCGCAGCAGATTCTGATTTTTCCATGTGCGGTTCAAGATGGGCAACGGATGCCTTCATAACCTCTGCACTTTGTAATACTTCGGCTACAATTAATTGATTGGTGTTAAAAAGTCTGCCTACCTCTTCCATTCCAGCCATTAGTGGTCCATTGATAATGTCGAGTGGGGCATATTTTTTCAAAGCTTCATCCAAGTCAGGATACAGACCATCTTTTGAACCCTCAACCACATAATTAGCAAGGCGTTCTTCCAAAGTTAGGTTAGAGACTTGCTTTACTTCTGTTTTCTTCTTTTGACGATAAAAATCAGTAAAGGTAGCGAGCGTTTCATCATTTGTATCAAACAATAATGCTTCAGCCAGTTTCCGTTCATCCTCTGGGATAGATGCATATCTCTCCAGCTTTTCAGCATTTACAATCGCATAGTCGAGTCCTGCCAAAGTCGTATGATAAAGGAAGACTGCATTTAACACTTCCCTACCTGATACAGGCAGTCCAAATGAAACGTTACTTACCCCGAGAATGTGCTTACACTCTGGGAAACGCTCATTGATGAGACGAATCCCCTCCACAGTTTCCTTCGCTGAACCAAGATATTGCTCATCTCCTGTTCCAACAGGGAATACAAGCGCGTCGAAAATGATATCCTTTGGATTCACTCCAAATTGATTTACCAATAGATCGTAAGAACGTTCTGCAACCGCTAATTTACGTTCGCGTGTCACTGCCATTCCTTCTTCATCAATCGTCCCTACTACAACTGCTGCTCCATATTTATGGATTAGAGGAACAACCTCTTCAAATCGAATCAGACCATCTTCCAGATTAATAGAGTTAATAATCGCTTTACCTTGCGAATAGGTAAGTCCTAATTCCAATACATCTCTATCTGTTGAGTCAATCATTAATGGCGCCTTTACTTTTCGTGCTACAAACGGTAAAAATTGCTTCATATCATCTAACTCATCACGGTCCGGGTCAGCCAGACATACATCAATAACCGCTGCTCCTTTTTTCACCTGGGATCGTGCTATATCTGACGCTTCTTCGTACTGTTCCCCCGCAATCAAATCTCGGAATTTTTTCGAACCTATTACGTTTGTGCGTTCTCCCACGAGGATAGGTCGATTATCTTCTTCCACATATAAAACTTCAATTCCAGAGACTGCCGCTGCATGGTCCGTATTATTTTGGCGTGGTTTGTACTCTTTTAAGGTTTCAGCCAGTTCCGTGATATGTTCAGGTGTGGTTCCACAGCAACCACCCGCTACGTTCAACCAACCTTTTTCAGCAAAGGCAGCCATCTTGGCTGCAAGTGCTTTAGGGGATTCATGGTAGTGTCCGTTCTCATCTGGCAATCCAGCGTTGGGATAGCAACTTACACCAGACAAAGCCAAATCTGACAGGGTCCGTAAGTGATCCCGCATAAATTCTGGACCAGTTGCACAGTTGAGCCCTACAGTAATCGGTTTTAAATGTTCAATTGAAATATAAAATGCCTCAATATTTTGACCTGCCAGCGTAGTACCCATCGGCTCAATCGTTCCAGAAATCATGATAGGTATTTCATAGCCCACTTCTGCAAAAGCTTTGCGAATACCGATACCCCCCGCTTTTACATTCAATGTGTCTTGGGATGTTTCCACTAATAATACGTCTACTCCACCTATTAGTAAGGCTTTTGCCTGACGGTAGTAAGCGTTAATCATTTGATCAAAGGTAGCACCGCCTGTTAAGGAGAGCGTTTTTGTTGTAGGTCCCATTGCACCAGCCACATATCTTGGCCATTCAGGTGTGGAGTACTCGTCTGCCACTTCTCGAGCTATCTGAGCCGCAGCCAGATTCAACTCATAATCTCTATCGGATATATCGTAATCTGCCAAAACAATGTCAGTAGCACCAAAGGAATTGGTTTCTACAATATCTGCACCTGCTTCCAGATAAACAGCATGTATGTGGCGAATTACATCGGGCCTTGTGATATTCAAGTTCTCATTACAGCCTTCCAAATCTTCTCCACCGAAGTCTGCTGCCGTCAGATTCGCCTGTTGCAGCATGGTGCCCATAGCTCCATCCAAAATCAAAATCTTACGTTGCAATTGCTCTTGAATTGTTGGTTTTTGCATGTTATGTAACTCCTTTTTTGGATTTTGGATCTTTTTTCCTTTATGGAATGTTTTTTACCCTTTCTTACATAGAAAAAAAAATCCTCTTCTCGCTTAAAAGCGAAGAAGAGGATTATTGGTCTTTACCTGGAGACTCTGATCCCCTCTCATCTTTCAAAGCGAATGCTTTGCTGGATTTGGCACCTGATTAATCGGTTGCCGAGGCTTCTTCGGGCCAGTCCCTCCGCCTCTCTTGATAAGAGTGTATATATAGTTGTACCTTGTCATTCTATTTTTGAATTACACGTATCTTAACATTCTGACAGTAAGTCGTCAACGGATATCTGATTCTGATTCCCCCTTTACTCTGTTATCTGCCCATTTTTCTACTAAGCTGGGCTCCTGCCCACACCAGATAGACAGTAATGTATAGACTGTAGAATAACAAAGCGAAGGAGGGAATGCTTCATGAGCACAACATTCGGTGGCGGGAATTGTTTCAACGATTGCTCCTTCATCCTTGTGCTGTTCATATTGTTAGTTATTATTATCTGCAGTTGCTGTAATAACTAAACAGCAATACCTTCTTACTTTAAAATATAAAGGAGGCACTTTTCATGAGCACATCTTTCGGTGGCGGCGGATTCTTTGGAGATAACTTCAGCTTTATCTTGGTTCTGTTTATCCTATTGGTGATTATTGCTTGCGGCTGCTTTAACTAAGCAATTCAACACCCATGTATACAACATGTAACCATCTGTCATGGTGAGGTTACGGGAAAGGGCAATAGCCTGCCCTTTCTCCACTCTTCATGGCTTTATTCATGAGGTCATCGGTTTTCTACACTTGTTTTCTTGTAGCTCCAACCGTTCCTTGCTACGATATAGGTAGATAAAAAGGGAGGGCCTATCATGACAAACCCATCGTCAGTTTTACATAAATCAACTTTCATGCAATCACTTGAAACAGTTAAAATCCTGCAAAATAATGAGCTGGACTCTTATCGAATTGTAAAAGATCGGAATAACGGTCTACATTATCTTCATTACCATACCCATCATATCAGTTTAATGGCAGGTGGGATTCGTGAAGAATATGATAATTTTCTCCCACTTGATGATGGAGAAGTAATGGCCATTCTTCTTGATGAAAATACTATTTATCAGTTCCCCGAACACTGGCAACGACAATATTTTCGTGGTGGTCAGGATGATCGCTTGATGCTATTTGATCCTACAGAATCATTTGCTGACAGTGATGGGGCCGAGGAAGAGCTGGCTCTTCTAGAAACCTTCCTTTCTTATAAGAAACAGTTTGAAGAAGCAACAGATAAAGAAGCCTACACAAAGGAATATTTCAAAAAGCTGGAGGAGCTTCAAAAACAGAAAAAGAATTGACCTTACCCTTGCTACGAATTGCAAATTTGGTTATACTAGTCGCTATATGAATAGATATCGATGATGAGGATAGTAATGATTTCTCGTGAACCAAGCGAGCCGGGGATGGTGGAAGCCCGACTGAACAGAAATTGATGAAGCGTACCTCGGAGATGCGGTTTGAAGTCGTCAGTTCATCATTATAGCTGACGATGATAGAATTAGCCGGGTAAGCCCGTTACAGCTTGAAAGCAGGTTCTCCGTCACGATTGGATGGAGGGCAAAAAGAGTGGCACCGCGGAAGATAATAACCTTTCGTCTCTTACGCTGATTACAATTGTTGTATCAGTAGAGACGAGAGGTTTTTTGCTGTCTATAGCCATTTTGTTTTGGTGCCATTTCAGCTTGTATTGCATTATATGCTTGCTGGTTCTCACTTGATATCAGCGATCCTAGATGCTTATATGCTCTTTTGGAAAATGTGCGAATTTCTCTCACGAACCTTTATACATGTATAGAAAGGATGAATAACATGAGCTATAAACAACAAGTAGCTACTCACATTTCACAAGTTCTGACGCAAATCGGTATTGAAGATTTTACGGAGGAACGTGTGCAAGGCATGTTGGAAACTCCACCCAATCCTCAAATGGGTGACCTTGCTTTCCCTTGCTTCCAGTTAGCCAAGTCATTGCGCAAAGCTCCTCCAATGATTGCACAGGAACTATCAGATAAAATATCTTTGCCATTTTTAAAGGAAGTACAGGTAGCAGGTGCCTATCTTAACTTTTTCTTCGACCAAGAAGAAGTTGTCGTATCTTGTGTGAATACGATTTTAACTGAAGGAGCTACTTATGGCAGCTCGCAACTGGGTGAAGGAAAGAGGGTTCCCATTGACCTTTCCGCACCTAATATTGCAAAGCCATTCTCTATGGGTCACCTTCGCTCTACAGTCATTGGTAATGCCCTAGCGAACATCATGGAAAAACAAGGTTACAAACCTGTGCGTATTAATCACCTTGGTGACTGGGGTACGCAATTTGGTAAACTGATCGTTGCCTACAAAAAATGGGGAAATGAAGAGAAAGTAAAAGCAGAACCTATCAAAGAGTTGCTCACCCTATACATTAAATTCCATGAAGAAGCAGAGAGTGATCCTTCCCTGGAAGATCAGGGTCGTGAATGGTTTAAAAAACTGGAGGATGGCGATCAGGAAGCAAGAATGCTGTGGCAATGGTTCCGTGATGAATCCCTACAAGAATTTAACAAAATCTATGAACTAATGGGAATTTCCTTCGACTCTACAAATGGAGAAGCTTTCTATAACGATAAAATGGATCGCGTTGTCGATCTACTAGAGCAAAAGGGACTACTCTCTGAATCAGATGGTGCGATGGTCGTTTCTCTTGAAGAATATGATATGCCACCTTGCTTGATCAAAAAATCAGATGGCGCAACGTTATATGCTACTCGTGACCTGGCAGCAGCACTGTATCGCCATGAAAATTATGATTTTGCCAAAGCTCTGTACGTAGTTGGTGGGGAGCAGCGTCTTCACTTCCAACAGTTCATTAAGGTACTGCAAAAAATGGGTTATGACTGGGCCAAAGAAATGCACCATATCCCATTTGGCATGATGCTAAAAGACGGTAAAAAGATGTCTACCCGTAAAGGTAAACTCGTCTTATTAGAAGAAGTATTGAGCCAAGCTATTGAAGATGTACTAAAGGTAATCGAAGAAAAAAATCCTAACCTTGCTAACAAAGAAGCTATTGCTCGTCAAGTTGGTGTTGGCGCAGTAATTTTCCATGACTTGAAAAACTATCGTCTAAATGACATTAACTTCTCTTGGGAAGATATGCTTACGTTTGAAGGTGAAACAGGACCATACGTGCAATATACACATGCTCGTGGCTGTTCTCTACTGAAAAAAGGGAATTACAAAAAGTCTGAGGTTAAAGCTGTTGAAGGTGCTTTTGAAGGCGCTGAAACGTGGGCGGTTGTTACGACCTTACTGCAATTTCCAGAGGTTATTGAGAAAGCTGGCGATCAATTTGATCCATCACAAATTGGTAAGTACGTCATTGATCTCGCTCAATCTTTCAATAAATTCTACGCTCATGTTCGCATTTTAGCGGAAGATGAAGATGTTAAACAAGCACGCTTGCAATTGGTAGAAGCTGTTTTAATCGTATTAAAAGAAGGTCTTCGCCTGTTAGGACTGCAAGCACCTGAAGAAATGTAATAAAGAAAATAACAAGCCCTTTTCTATCTAAGTGGTGTCACTAAGAGAAAGGGGCTTGTTTTTTTGTCGTTATTCGTTAATCTCTGGATCTCTTGGAGTTTTAGGACGGGCAAACCATGCTTTTGCAAGCTGATCTACTAAACCTTTTGGCAGGGACGTTGGTTCTTGCAGTACATTGCCTACTGCATCAACACCACGGTATACGAGTGCTGTATCATCCTCTGGGTCTGATTTTGTCTCCAAAATCAATTCACCTAGTTTACCTGCTACTTTCCAATCTACAATCATTAATTCATACTCGCTCGGAGCAAGTTCAATGTAATCTTCCTCTGTCAAATCAACAATCGCATATCCATCTGCTTCAATTTCTGCCTCAAACACTTTACCGTTCGCTTCTTCATACAGCTTCAATTCTGCACTATCATCCAGATTCTCTTTGATCTTATCAAAATCACGTATGATAACTTTTATTGTTTTTGTCATGTTGATCTCCTTTTGATTCATCATTATTATCCGCTCTTGTGTAACGGCCATCTTCTATCATATCCTACTGAATGTCTTTGGACAATCCGCGAACGAATTCTATCTCCGCTTGATGTCCCCCCTCCCTTTCTCCCGGCGTTTCAAGGATAAGTGGAATAGTAACCAATTCAGGTCGAGACAGTAATCTGATAAAAGCCTCCTCTCCAATCATTCCTCTTCCAATATCAGCGTGCCGATCTCGATAGGAAAAAGCAGGATATTTGGAATCATTAAGATGAATCACCTTCAAATGGGGTACATAATCCGAATGGATAAATCGCTCAACTAGTTCATTCTCCTTATTAAGTTCCCACATTCCACTAGCAAAAGCATGACAAGTATCCAGACAAAAACCAATATGCTCTGGTTTCTCACACAAAGAACGTACCTGAACAAGTTCTTCGATCGTAATTCCCATTTTATTACCTTGACCAGCATTATTTTCTAACAGAATCATTGCCTTACCACTATATGATCGAAGGATTTCATTTAATGAATAAATCATGAGCTGATACCCGTACAAAGGATTTTTTTTCGCACCTTTGTACTGTCCAAAATGTACAACAACTCCGAGAGATCCACACGCATCAGCTATATCCAAATCATTTTTTACCGATTGGAGCATAGTCGCATATACCTCCTCTCCTTCCACACACAGATTCGTAGGATACGGAGTATGAGCGACAGAAACCAAATCATTTTTTTCACATATTTCTCTGCATCTTCTCGCATCTTGCAAAGAAAAATCTTTTATCGACAATCTTCTAGGGTTTTTGGGAAAATACTGAAAACATCCCGCCCCCATCTTGTAAGCAGTAATAGCAGCTTGCGCGTATCCACTCTGTAAACTCAAGTGAGAGCCTATTCTCATGCAGATTCCTCTTTTATCCTATTGTTTGATAAAAGTAAGAGGTAAATGCACACAAACAGTCGTTCCCTCGTCCATAACGCTGTCAATCGTAAAGTGGCCATGGTGATCTCGAATTATTTTATTACTTACCATTAACCCTAAACCAGTACCCTTATCTTTCGTTGTATAGAATGGTTCTCCTAGCTTATCAAACCGTTCTTTCGGTATTCCACACCCTTGGTCCTTAAAACATATTTGGATGTGATTCCCTTCCTGGGTGGTATCAATGGTAATTGTACCTCCATTTGGCATTGCTTCGATTGCATTTTTTACAATATTGATAAATACCTGCTTAATCTGATTCTCTTCACAGGTAATGGTTAGTTCATTAGTTGCCCCCTCTATGTGAAACATGACATTATGAAGAAGTGCCTGACTTTCTAAAAGAGTAATAACGTCACGTATAATGTGAAGGACATTCGTTTGTTTATAGTGCTGGACTTGTGGTTTCGATAGCACCAATAATTCACTTACGATGAAATTAATCCGATCTAGTTCGGTAATCATCACATCAAAGTAGAATTTATTCTTGGTTTCGCTTGCTTGAAGTAACTGAATGAATCCTCTTAACGCAGTAAGCGGATTTCTGATTTCATGGGCGACACCTGCTGCCAACTCACCGATCATTGACAATTTATCAGAGTTACGCAATAATTCTTCAGCTTGTTTACGTTCTGTAATGTTTCTTGCTACAAATACAAAGTGTTCTACCCGACCTTTTTCATCTCTAATGGGGGTTCCATTGGCTTCTAGATACATCCATTCCCCTGTAGCACAGAGATATCGAATTTCCATTTGCATTACAGAACCATGTGTAATCATCTTTCTTCTTCTGGTGTATAAGCGTGGCAAATCCTCTGTATGTACCAAATCTTTGTAATGTAATCCAATTATTGATTCAGGTTTATACCCTAGAATAGTAAAAAATGAGGGCGACACATATGTGTAGGTACCCCTGCGATCTAGTATAGCTATAAGATCGGTCATATTTTCAGTAATCAACCGATATTTTGCTTCACTATCCTTTAACGCTTCTGCTGTTTTTTTCTGCTCAGTAACGTCTTTTGTAATAATCGCGATGGCAATAATCGTTCCCAAATTATTTCGAATAGGAATACACGTGCACAGAACATCGATCTGTTGCCCATCACTTCGCGTACAAGAAACTTGTATATCATGAAAACTCTCTCCACGTATTGTTCTGTGTATTTTATCTGACAGGTCATCAACGTAAGCAGGCTCGAACATCTGATTAATATTTTGGTCTACTTCAAATGCCGTATAACCATATATTTTTTTAAAAGCTGGATTATAACTCATTATTTTGCCATTAAGATCTAACATGACAATAGCATCGGTCGTACTTTTCACGAATGATTCCAATAGCTCCTTCGCTTCCCATAGCTGTGTCTCGATTCTAACTTTCTCGGCTATATTACGCATGGCAGAGGCTACCCCGATAATTTCTCCAGCTTTATTACGAATGGGGCTATACGTAATGGACGCATCAAAAGAATGTCCAGCTTTATGACGACGCTTTGTCCTAAACATCGTCGTCTCTCCTGTCTCCAACACGGTCTTAAAATGTATTTTTCTTTGATCTACATATCCTTCTGGAATAACTAAATTAGGGTCGGAAATCAACTCTTCAGGTCTAAAGCCTGTAATACTCTCAAATGACTTGCTTACATTAATGATGGAATAGTCCTTGGCAAACAGCGTAATCGAGTCATTTGAATGTTGAACAAATGAATGTAGTTGTTGCTTCACCTCATATAATTTCTGCTCAATTCTCCGTTCTTTCGTAATATCTTTCACAACAAAACCAATATCTTCCCATGGTAGTAAAAATGGTCGGAATAAAAGAATAATAGGATGTCCATTTTTATGCATAACGGATATTTCAATGGGTAGATGTTGTTTCTCTTGTTTAAGCTTATAAAGATGTAATTTTTCCTCTGGTATATACATGGGAAAAACCCGTGCCAGTTCTTCCTGGGTGTAGCCCGTCATTTTTGTCCATGCCTGATTTACATACAGGACTTCTCGCTGTTCAGAAAGGACCAGAAAGGCTTCTGGGAGAGCATGCAAAAAAGCTGAAAAATATTCATCTTGCATAAACATTCTATTCATAGTAAAATCCATCCCCCCCTGCCTACACGTCAATAATTTTTTTGTTATCTATTCATATTTTCAGATAACTATACACCTCTTGTAAAGTAAAATTATCATAATATTCTAATAAAAATACAGGTACGAGACTTATTCGCAGATAGATTTAGCTGCTGATTGATAATTTTCTGTTTTTTTCACCTGAAACACCTCCGAACAAGCAACCGTTGGATTAACCATTGCATACCATGTGCCTAGATCACTGATTAGGTTTGCTGTATTCATCTTGTAAACGGAAAGGGTGAAAATCATGTGCGGGATTACCGGTTGGGTTCATTATGAAAAAAGCTTGCGTCAGGAACTCGCAATCATGCGGGAGATGACTGAGACTCTTCTTTATCGAGGGCCAGATAGTGAAGGATATTATCTGGGTGAGCGGGTAGCTTTTGGGCATCGCAGGCTTGTTGTGGTAGATCCAGAAGGCGGCGCGCAACCAATGAAAAAGCAAGCGAAAGGTAGATCTGCAATCCTGGTATATAATGGAGAATTATATAATACCGAGGATATCAGACAAGAATTACTGCACGTTGGGCATACATTTTCCTCGCATTCAGATACGGAAGTTCTACTCACCGCTTATCTGGAATGGGGCGAGAACTGTTTAGAAAAGTTGAACGGAATATTTGCTTTTGCCATCTGGGATGAACAAAGACAAAGTTTGTTTCTTGCCAGAGATCGTTTAGGTGTTAAGCCATTATTTTATTGGCATCAACAAGAGCAGTTTGTGTTCGGATCGGAATTAAAAACACTGCTGGCTCATCCGCAGATTCATCCGGAATTAGATCGGGAAGGTCTTGCTGAAATTATGCTAATTTCTCCAGCACGCACACCGGGTCATGGCGTGTTTCGTGGGATCAAAGAGCTTCGACCAGGATATTGTGCAACTGTATCAACAAGTGGAGTCGTAATAAAACCTTACTGGCAGTTAGAAAGCTACGAACATACCGATACTTTTGAACAAACCGTGGAAAAAGTCCGTTCACTCGTGATAAATGCAATTGAACGCCAGTTGGTTGCTGATGTGCCCGTATCGATGCTTCTGTCTGGTGGTTTAGATTCAAGCGTAATTACAGCGGTAGCTGCCAAGTATTACAGAGGGCAGGGTCGTGGCAAGGTGCATACCTACTCCATTGATTACAAGGATAATGACCAATACTTCACATCACATTCCTATCAGCCTGATTCAGATGCGGCATGGATAAAACGTGTCTCTGACCATGTGGGGACAACACATCACTCCATCATCTTTGATACCCCAGAATTGGTTGATGCCTTACAAACTGCTGTCATTGCACGGGATTTGCCCGGAATGGCTGATATCGATGCTTCTCTCTATTTGTTTTGTCTTGAAATGAAAAAAGAGACGACAGTTGTCCTCTCAGGAGAATGTGCAGACGAGATTTTCGGAGGGTATCCCTGGTTTCATAATCAGGAGACATTGTTTGCAGATTCGTTTCCTTGGACCAGAAATAATCATGAACGATTCAAATGGTTGTCTCACGAATGGCGTGAGGAGCTTCAACCAGAGTCTTATGTTAGAGACCGTTTTTTACAAACTATTGCTGAAGTGCCACCTCTTCGGGGAGAATCTGAGCTGGAGCAGAAGCGACGCCAAATGTTTTATTTGAATCACACCTGGTTTATGAATACATTATTGGATCGAAAAGATCGCATGAGTATGAGAGCCAGCTTAGAGGCTCGAGTACCTTTTTGTGATCATCGATTGGTCGAGTATCTCTGGAATGTGCCTTGGTCGATGAAAATGTATGATGGAAGAGAAAAAGGGCTACTGCGTAAAGCAATGGAAGGCTTGATACCAGATGATGTCCTATATCGTAAAAAAAGTCCCTATCCGAAAACTCATCACCCTGCCTATGCCAAAGCAACGCGCGACTGGCTGAAAGAGGTCATATCTGATCATTCTTCTCCACTCCTCTCCATCATCGACAGAAACTACGTAGAAACCCTCCTCGAACAAGAAGCAAATGCCGTTCAGATTCCCTGGTTTGGTCAATTGATGAGCACTCCGCAGCTTTTCGCCTATCTAGCGCAAGTTGACTACTGGTTACGGACATACAAAGTAAGAATTGTCTAACCTCATTCGATTAAAGGTATTTTTATC
>NZ_JAJISB010000030.1 GCF_021245735.1 Brevibacillus daliensis | reverse complement strand
CTAGCGCAAGTTGACTACTGGTTACGGACATACAAAGTAAGAATTGTCTAACCTCATTCGATTAAAGGTATTTTTATCTTAGAAAACTTGGCTTTGCCAAGCCTCTGGCGCAGGTAAAGCCTTAGTTGCACTTATGCAGATAGGGATTTTTATAAATTCCTATCTGTTAAAAAGGCTGTCCTTTCAATCTTCTCAGATTAAAGGACAGCCTTTATTAATTAGTAGTATGAGCAAGGTTTGCTATAAGCCAGGTTCTGTATCTCTCGTGCTGCGAACGGACCTTCCCCTCGCACGAAGAGTTGTAGCCATCTATCTATGGCAGATAAATCTGCCATCCGTCCATCCGTTTGATTCCTTCCGGACGGTTCCCCTACCTAATTTGGGTTTCTCGCTCGCAGGGTTTACCGCGTTCCATCTTTCCTGTCGCCAGGAAAGCTACGTTTCTGTGGCACTTTCAGCGTACTCGGGTCTCAGAGAGAACCCTTTCTGCGCCGTCAGTAAGTTAACCCTTACTGCCCTAGCTTGCACTAGGTACGAACACTCCAAGCATCTCAGCCTGGGCGAGCCTGGACTTTCCTCTATTGTCCATCCATAAAGGATGACAACAGCGACTACACACAAACCTTGCCGATCGACAAAATATAATGTACCACAGATCACAAGAAATGGTCAACATGGAGGTTATGGTAACGATAGCATCTTTTGGTTATAAATGAGACAGATGATCTTGAAAAATGATAAGCTTGCGTCATAATGACAATAGAACTTTATATATAAAGGAGGAACTTATGGACTTATTCAACCTTCAGATAATCGGACCTAGGCTATATCTACAACTCCTTAGTCCGCTACATGCAGAATCCCTGCTTACATATTTTACTGAGAATCGGCAGTTTCACGAACCCTTTGTTCCTGTGAGAGATGATAGCTTTTTCTCATTAGAGCATGTAACCAATCTGGTCAATCAGAAGCATCTTGTTGATACAGATCAGAAGTATATGTTCGGCCTGTTCACCAATAATGAACACCAGCTTATTGGTAAATTAACTCTTTCACAAATATGCCGCGGACCTTTTCAAAATGCTTATCTTGGCTATGACGTCCATCACGCTTCACAAGGACATGGCTATATGACGGAAGCAGTGAAACTGCTCATTCCCTTTGCATTCCGATCCCTATCTCTTCACCGCATTCAGGCTAATGTTATGCCTCATAACACGGCATCAATTAGTGTACTGACAAAAGCAGGCTTTACCAAAGAAGGGTTTGCTCCCCATTATTTGAAGATCAATAATGTATGGGAGGATCATCTGATGTTTGGTATTACGCAAGAAAGTTATGATAACGTTCTGACAGAGACCGTTTTGATCCCCGAGTTAAAGTTCAGCTAAATGTCAGATCTTTCTTACTTCGTGGTAAAATAAGGACAACTATTCAACTTACAACAGGAGGAATCTGATGTTATTACTCCCTTTTGAAGAAAAGAATCCAACTATTCATCCTTCCGTCTTTTTAGCGAAGGGTTCTCTCGTTTCTGGCGATGTGACGATTGGAGAAGATTCAAGTGTCTGGTATAACAGTGTGATTCGTGGAGATATTGCCCCTACGGTTATTGGGAAACGAGTAAGCGTGCAGGATAACAGTACACTCCACCAAAGCCCAGATAATCCTCTCGTGATCGAGGATGACGTAACAATCGGGCATAATGCTGTCCTACATAGTTGCATTGTGCGAAAAGGTGCTTTAATCGGAATGGGTTCCATTATTCTTGATAAAGCAGAAATCGGCGAAGAATCAATGGTAGCGGCTGGTGCTGTTGTTCCTCCAGGGATGAAAATTCCTCCACGTACCCTCGTGGTAGGTTCCCCTGCAAAAGTAAAGCGTGAGTTGACAGAGGCAGAATTGCTTGACTTTGTTCGTATCCGCAAATCATATGTAGATAAAGGAAAAATATACAGACAGGCGGAACTAAATCCGCTCTCAAGATAAACATGGAAAAAAACGACTGCTATCCAGGTAGGAGGCATTCGTTTTTTTTACTTCTTAGCGATATCGCTACTAATCCGAAACATTCTGCAAACCGAAACATTCTGCAAATAATTATTTCGTGAGGTATATGATCAAGGCAACAAAAAGCTGAGGAATTGAAAATAGGCTGAACCAAATAGCTACCTTCGTTCTTGTCGTCGCTTCTTTCTCGTCCTCCGTTGCAGTGTTGGCTCGATATTGATCGCCAGAAACCAAAGATCCTGAAAAAATCGCGCTGATCAATAAACTGATTGAACCCACAGCTAAGCATATTGTCATAAGAAGCAAAAAATCGCCAACCATCCAAGCATATGCATAGCTGATTACTAATGCTATGATTGAGAACAAAATCGCTTTCACATCGTCACCTCACATACCACATGCACTTTTAGGTATTGTATCATTTTTTTGAATAATTTTTATATCCCTGTAATCTGATAATTATTAAGGAGTGAAATTACTTGATTACCAGTAAAAAGGCAACTGAACTACATTGTAGAAGGAATAATGAATGTGTGTACGAAAGGGTACTGGGCAACGTACCAAGACTCACATCCAAAAGAGTATATTAATAAATGAATTTTATAATCCTGAGAGAATCTTACAGGAAGTAATACATACGAGTAAAGAATGGGGCGGCTACTATGTTGCTTTTGGGTTTCCGTACTTCCTTTCGAAGAAGCTGTTTTTTTCAGGTAATTGGTTTGATTTCGAAAGTTTTTTGATTTTGATTATCCTCTGAAGCTGTTTGCAGATGAAGCACATTTTTTGTTCAGAACTATTTAAGGTCCTGCCCACTACAGTATTCATTATTAAGTCTTTTTCCATGAAGAACCCGAAGCTACGTAGCTTCGGGTTCACTCCATTCTACTTCTGGGTAAAATTAATCTTGGTTACTTGCCAGCCATATGGATTCGTTTTCTGATCTGTCTTGGTTATGAGGTATTCTATTTCATAATCTCCAGTCAGAGGAGAGTTATAGATACCCTTTGCACGAATTTCTTTAGAAGTTGAATCCGTAATTTGATATTTACCTACATAGTTATGTAACGGCAATGGACGAAGGTCATCGAGAGTAGCAATTGCATCTTTTGAGAAATACGCTTGAATTGCCTCTTGATTGTTTGTTTGGTAGGCATGACTAGCTACAGTTAGTAGCATGTTGGTAACTCTAGATTTTTGGTTATTGTTGCCATTAAATTGAGCCTCTTTTTGCTTTTCATTGTGATCATATAAACTCTTTACGCTCACCGCAAATTCAGCACGTGTCATTGTTTCATTTGGATTAAATTTGTCTCCATTTGTTTCAAGAAGATGGTATCCTTTGATTCCAGTCGCATAAAGAGATCTGGTATCCTTATATTCATTTATTGGTTTACCAGCATAATAGGATTTCATCATACTAGCTACATTTGTTACTTCCGTATTCTTTTTATCAATAATATCAGGCATTATAAAATGGAAGAGTAGCATACTTGCTTCTTCCCGTGTTAATGATTCTGACAAGTGCTGCGAAGAAAGCCAAAAATTACTTGGAATAAATGTTTCAAAAAGCAATGGCTGCTTGAGAGCACCACGTTGAAGCAGATATAACATGTTTGTTCCAGGCTTGAAATCGATCTTTGCTTTTACATTTGCATATACCGCAGTATCCACTGCCTGAATTGCTTCTTTTAATTCATTTGCTAATGAATATCGTTGATCCACCATTGCACCCGGATCAGGACTTGCCATTACACCATAGGTATTATGGGAAACTCGTTTTAACATAACAACAGCTTCACCACGTGTTATTTTCTCATCAGGTCGGAAAGGGACATAATTCCCACTCACAATTCCTTTGTCTGCTAGAAATTCAATGTCCGATCTGGCCCAGTGATCTTCGATATCGCTAAACGTCTTAGCTGTTGCCGGTTGCACCTGAACAGCAAATATGGCAACCAATAGCATGGCAAAACTTAGACATACCGATATGCTTTTGCGAATCATCATGTTACCTCCTCCTAAATCTGTTTCTACATAAGTAAACAAAACTGTAATGAATGTATGTTCCTAAAAGAAATATTACCAGACTAAAAATTCAGAATCTATCGTACTTTCTTCATGGTTCTAACAACGAGGATAGTCCTATTTTTTTCATGTTGATCGCTCATCTTGCCATTCAAATAAGAAAAAAGTTCCGTTTTTTAGAAATAAATCAAAATTTATTCCACGTAAAAAGAATACCCGCTTCCTACTACCACAGAATAAGTCAGGGGAAACATTATCCTCCTGACTTTTTATTCTTATCAGTATACTCAGTTAACCTTACTCCCCTCGGTTACTAGCTTCCATTCTCTTCTTGCCATATTCTCCACTGATATTGAAATAACGCATAGGATCGAATAGCTGTTTCCAGATGAGATCGATCAGGTTCTTTTGTTGTCACCTTTCTTTGAAGGGAAGCAGATAGACGAAAGAACGGCTCAATTAGTCTCGGTTCATATTTAGCTGCTATATTGCATACACCTATTCCAATTACGCCTATAATAATCGCCTTGAAGAGAGAGATGAACAAAAGCGCAATGAAAAAAAAGACAAAGAAAAAGGTAACCACATTTGTGGAACAGCCACGGTTCACAATAGATGCTCGCTTTACTTTTTCCCAATCCTGCGCTGTTACATCTCGCCCGTAACTAAATACTTTGTGTTCTGCTCCATGAAACTTTTTTAATTGAGCTGGAAAAACAAAATGAAAACCTGCCAAATAAACGAAGAACCATAGCGGATTTACACCATCCAAATTAGCAAAAAAGAACATATAGACTAAAAATATATGGAACAAATTGTAGTACCAAGGAAGAGACATGCTTACACGCCACCAGATTTTCGGAAGTGTACCTACGCCAATTTCTTCTGACCAGGTATGAATGACCCCTTTCTTGATTTCAGCACAAGCGATGACCTTTTTGTTGTGAAAAATAACGCCTTTTCCGAAGGAGATTCCTGAAATCATCTCTTTGTTGTTCTCACCCTCTCTTTTTATCGGTTATAATGGTGTGTATTCGTTTTTATCAAAAGGAGGTTGCACATAATGAATCGAATGGTTCCTGCCATCCCGATTGTTCCTGGGAAAGATCCTTGGGAGCCTTTATATAATGCTACACCACCGGCCTATAAGTTGACCAGTGTTGAGTTTACAGTAACTAATTTATGTAACCTTCGTTGTGAGCATTGTGCTGTCGGAGAAACGTTACGGATCAAAGATGATCCTGCTTTGCCGATGGAGCTGCTCATACAACGCCTAGATGAGGCAAAGGATTTATTAACCCTCAGTATTACTGGTGGTGAGCCCATGTATAGTCAGAAAACTGTTACTGACACCATTGCTCCACTATTACGCTATGCTACTGACCGAGGATTACGTACGCAGATCAACTCCAATCTTTCGCTACCGTTTAGCAGATACGAGCTGATCCTGCCTTGTATTGACGTTATGCACATGTCCTGGAATTACAGTAAACCGAGTGATTTTCATGAGGTAGTCTTTGCCAAAAGTCCTCAGCAGGTTTCTTATACACAGGCAGAGAAGCTATATAACCTGACAATGGAAAATGCGCGACGTCTTTCTGAGTCTGGTGTGCTCGTTTCAGCTGAAACCATGTTAAACAAACGAACCTGGAACAAATTACCTCAAATCCACCAATTGATTAAAGAAATGGGTTGCATGAGACACGAGGTTCACCCTATGTACCAAAGCGATTTTGCTAAAGATTTGGAAGTATTAAACCTGCCTGAATTACGACAGGCTATACATACATTGCTGGATGAACGTGATCCCAATCTGTGGATGTTATTTGGAACATTGCCGTTTTTTGCATGCAGTACTGACCCTAAAGACCAAGAATTGCTACTACGTCTTCGGAATGCGCAGCAGGTAACTGTCCGTAACGACCCAGATGGACGTTGTCGCCTTAATGTAAACGTGTTTACAGGTGATGTGATCGTAACCGATTTTGGTGACATCGGGACGCTTGGTAATATCAAAACAGATTCGCTAGAAGAATTATTTTCACGTTGGCAAGAGCATTCATTAAACCAGGCAATTAATTGCCATTGCCCTGCTGCCAGTTGTGCAGGTCCTAACTTACTTGTTTATCACAGTTATTATCAAGAGACGGATTTTCACAAGCGTTCTGCTCTTGTGTAAGCTAAAAAATTTATATACCAACTTAAAAGTTTGCAAAGCAAAAGGTTGCCAGCGTGATGATCCTGGCAACCTTTTGTTTGTAACTGTATCAGAATGTTTTGTTCAATGAACGGAAGCTCCATTGTCATTCGATCTTACCTTCCTGATACTGTCGAAAAGACATCAATAGAAGTAATTTCCGTCATCTTTTTTGGGCTTTCTTTTTTTCTCCAGTCGTTTGATGGGAATCATCGTTTGGCCTAATTCTGTCATCCTGTCAAACGAATCAAACATTCCGTCTACAGTTTCTACCAGCTCACGCATTTGAATTACCTTGGAACGAATTCCACTAAAATGATAAAGCATGCTCTTCCCATTTATACGTACCACTTTTCCCCTCGCCTCCTACTCTCCTTATCTATCACTAGCCTATGATAGTAAAATGGAGCTGGGGATAGGCACTTGTCCAGATAGTACGCCCATTTTCATAGAAACCAAAGCTTATGTTATCCGATAGATATTAGGACGGCGATCACTAAATACAGGAATTTTGGAGCGTACCTTCTTCACCAAATCAAGATCAATGGTTGCTGTAAGGATTGTCTCTTCCTCTTCTGCCTCTGCAATCACTTCTCCCCAAGGATCAATCACCATGGAATGCCCACAAAATCTGCTCTTCTCATCAGTTCCCACTCGATTACACGCTATCACATACATTTGGTTTTCGATGGCTCTTGTAATGAGCAGGTTGCGCCAGTGTGCCAGCCTTGGATGCGGCCACTCCGCACAGATAAACATAGCTTTTGCCCCTTCCAAGGCATGAGCCCGCAACCATTCAGGAAAACGGATATCATAGCAAATAACTGTCCCAACAGTCTGCCCATCTAATTGGAACAGTCCCTTTTGATCACCAGCCTGCATATACACATGTTCATTCATCAATTTGAACAAATGGGCCTTTTGATAAGAACTAATTTGCTCGCCTTGCCGATTAAAGACAAACGTACTGTTATAGATGTTTTCCCCATTCAGCTCTGCAATTGATCCCCCAACCACATAACTTTGTAGTTCTTTAGCCCGCTCAGAAAGGAAGGCTTTTGCTGTCTCGCCATCTTTATCTGCAATCTCCTGTAATCGTGGAAGATCATATGCCGTATCCCACAATTCTGGAAGCAATAATACATCCAGTTGTTCCTCAGATTTGAGCAAATCTTTTGTCATTTGCAGCGCTTTTTGACGATTTGCTTCTGGATTCCCTAACACAAGATCCATTTGTAAAAGTGCTACTTTAAACGTTGATTTCATTTCAAACCCTCCCAAGATCTTGCTTTGTCTTTAATACTAGTGGAAATAGTACAAAAAATAAAGAGGTACTCCCCCGTTAAGGTAAGCACTATTGACAAGGCAATCTGGGACCTTGCGTTCTAGATACAAAAAAACAGGGTGAAATTCTGTAGGAATTCCCCTGCTTTTTTTCCGTGAAAAACGTCTCGACGTTTTTCATAAAATTGGATGTGACCGCTTGCGGTCCAACAAAACGGTCTTGACCGTTTTGTTTCATTATCTGTTTAAGTAAGTCTATTTTTACCCGCGAGGACGCTCCAATAGTCTGACACGACGATTCAGATCACGAACACGTTCATTTAAGCGAGTTACTTCTCTCTCTAACACAGTGATGCGTCGGTTTAATTGCACATCTTCTGGAGATTCTGGTTGTGGTCTACCTGGAGGTCTGCCTGGCATCACAGGTATGAAAAGTGTTTGACCAACATGGACGTCACTTGGATCAAAAATACGGTTAATTCGCTGTAATTCAGATAAGGGGACTCCAAAACGCTGAGAGATACTAAAAAGCGTATCACCTGGTTGAACAACATAATTCACTACTATCACTCCTTCACTGGTTACATGCTCTACGTTATTAACCTATGCCTGCATTATTCTAGGGGAAATATACGATTCGCCTATTTTTCATAAGATAGGCCCGCGAGCATTTATGAAGAATTCATGAAAGGTCTATTCAACTAACCCCTTGAAACAAATGATAAAAGCCACGAATACCCTTCTACCGGTAATCGTGGCTTTGTATCATTTCCTATACGTTATTACTTAAAGACCGTTTCAGCAAACTGCGCTAATTTTTCCGCAGAATCTTTATCAACATCAGCATGCAAGCTGTTTCCATGTGAATCCATTGTTACGATAGCGGCAAATCCTTTCACGCGCAAGTGCCACATTGCTTCTGGAATACCGAACTCCATGAAGTGAACGCCTTCTACGCCTTCAATACAGTCTGCATAATATTGAGCAGCACCACCAATGGCGTTTAGATAAACCCCGCCGTGTTCTTGTAGAGCTTCCAAGGTTTTTGGTCCCATGCCACCTTTACCCATAACTGCACGGATACCGAATTTTTTCATGATATCACCTTGGTAGGGCTCCTCACGAATACTTGTTGTTGGACCTGCAGCTTTTACATGGTAGTTACCTTCTTCATCTTTCAGCATAACAGGACCACAATGATAAATGATGCCCCCGTTTAGATCAATTGGACAGTCGTTATCCATTAAATAGCTATGCAACGCGTCACGACCTGTATGCATCATGCCATTGATGATTACGACATCCCCTACTTTCAGGCTTCGAATTTTCTCTTCTGTAATAGGCGCTTCCAGGACAACTTCACGACGCTCTTCCTGTTGCGCAGAAGAGGAAGAGTCCATCTCTACTTTTTCATTTTCGGTATAGAGGTAACGCAGAATTTCTCCTGTTTGTGGATCAAGATGAACGCCTTGACGACGGAACGCCCAGCAGTTATATGCTACGGAAACGAAGAAGCTAGCAGGTAGGCGGTTTTCCACGCCCACTTTACAGCCTAACAGCGTTGTATTTCCTCCGAAGCCCATTGTACCGATTCCTAGTTTATTAGCATTTTCCATTACATACTCTTCTAATTCAGCCAATTCAGGGATTGGATTTGTATCATCCGTTTTGCGGAAGAGCTGGTGTTTTGCCAAGGAATAGCCGCTAGTACGATCACCGCCGATTCCTACGCCAATGAAGCCAGCACTACAGCCTTGTCCCTGTGCTTGATAGACCGCATGCATGATGCATTTACGGATTCCATCAAGATTACGCCCAGCTTTACCTAGATGTGGCAATTCACAGGGTAGTGAATACTGGATGTTTTTATTCTCACAGCCGCCACCTTTTAGAATGAGCTTCACTTCTACATAATCATTTTCCCATTGTTCAAAATGAATAACTGGAGTTCCAGGACCAATATTGTCACCCGAGTTCGCACCTGTTAGGGAGTCTACAGAGTTCGTACGCAATTTGCCATCTTTCGTAGCTTGCGCAATAGCTTCCAAAATTGCCTTCTTCATTACAATCTGATTAGCTCCTATCGGGGTTTTCACCTCGAAGGTTGGCATACCTGTGTCTTGGCAAATTGGAGATACATTCTCTTCTGCCATTTTTATATTTGTAGCGATCGTCGATAAAGAAAGTGCTGCACGAGTACCAGCATCTTCCTTCTTGTTCGCATCGTTAATGGCATGACGAACATCTGGTGGTAAATTGGTTGACGCCTCTATTATTAGCTGTAGCATGCTATCTCTGAACTTTTCCATGATGAAAGTCGCCTCTCTTTTCAAAATTAATAAAAAAATCTACGCAACGTAGCAATTATAGCATAGGATTATGCTTTATTCTGCCTTTTTTCGTGTGTTAGGTGTTTCTAAGACACCTAGGGAGATTGTCTTGTACAATGGTTCAGGAAAATGATAGGTTGAATATACTTAATCCCAAAGTTTCAATCTTTTTTCTAGCTTTTCTGCCACAATTCGTGGTTCAGAACAGAATGGACCCAAGCTTTCAAATGTTTATCCTCTGCTTGTTGTTTATGGCCCAAGCGATCATCATCTTCACAATAGTCTCTATTCTAGCAGGATCTCTTGGTAAACTCCTCATGAAAAAAGCAAGTGCCTCTACCATCATGCCTTATGCCAAAGCGGCCATTTATGTTTTGACTGGTCTACGACTTGCATTCATAGAAAAATAGGCTCGATTTTTGTCTGCAAACTAGGTACACCTTCTCCCTATACCGTTCTTGTGCGCTGTGTTATCATGAGACTATTCCAGAGGAAAGGAAGAAAAGTAGCATGCAATATTTCCAACTGACGCCGCCTGCTACAATCGCCGGAATTGTTGCTGTACTGCTTATGGCCCTGATTAAGCTACAATGGCCGTTCCGTTTTCAGTACATGACCCTCTTCCACAAAAAGACGCCGGAACGTATCAAAAAATGTCTGGAAGCTTCTTTTTTAAAAAACAATAAACGGACTGTAGCTCTATTAGATAAATCGAGCCAACAGATTCTAGCCGGCGAGTATGACGATGCGGAGAAATATATTACCCAAGCAATTGTCATGTGTAAGCAAACACCCACACTTTTCCATCGAGCATTATTACACCATCTGTTTTATAATCTGGCGGTTGCCTACTATTACCGTGGACGCTACAAGGAAGCATTGCAAATCGCTGCCCATTTATATCAACGTGATAATAAATTCCAAAACGCACTTGGTATTATGGTTTGTTGCCACGCACGAATGGGAGATTCACAGGGCGCATTTTACGCATTTTCCTTATTAAAACGACGTCGCCTTCGCCCTGCTTTACTACACTATTGTTTAGCTGAGCTGGAAGCTGCGCAAGGTAAATATTCGAATGCATTAAACCACCTAGAAAAGATTGGGAATTATGCTTATTCACATACGTTGTTTTTACATCAAGCCCAGTTTGATCGACGCTTGAAAGAATGGACAAAAGAATCTTCTCATGCTGGATAAAATTCCTTTATGGCAAATAATACTAGAACCGCACTCATCCGTGCGGTTCTTTTCATTAAACAAAACGGTCACATCCAATTTTATGAAAAACGTCTCGACGTTTTTCACAGAAAAAAAATCACGCCGTACCAGAATAATTGAGCCATCCAATAATAGATGTCTTCAATAACTTTCGTAAGGGTGATTTTCTATTTCGGTTCCATTTCATGATCCTGACTACTTATCATCCACATAAGTGCCCAACAATTGAACAACATCCTTCAAGAAAACCTGAACATCCCCCTGCAGAATAGGTCCATGTCCTGTAGCGAGTATTTCAATCGGCCAATCATTCAAAGATCGTGTAGCATCCATGAATCCGCGTACCTCATCCCGACTTGGATTATTATGTAACCAGGTAGTCAGTGAATTCAACAATTCAGATCGCCCGTGCTCCTGATAACCTACCACTTGATCGACAGGTACACCAAAAAAATGAAGATGGTCCCCTATAAAACACACCTTGGTTTTATCATCATAATAAGCTACGGAACCCTCTGTATAAGTGGGAAGATTTTTAAACTGAAAAAAACCTACACGACCCTGCTCACCTGCAAAAGAGTGACCAAATAATGATTGCGAATAGTCATCAAGCTCAAAAAAATCATGCAAATGAATCCAGTTTTGACTAGTGGAAAAAAGCTCCACATTCCCAATATGATCCGCTAATCGATGGGTATACAGCACATCCTGAACATTATCATCCGAAACACCAATTTCTTTCAACGCAGATTGAAAATAGGGACGATGTTTTCTTAAATTAGAGTCAACCAGGTAAAAGCGTCCATCTCGTTCAAGAACATAATTATTAATAAAGCTTTTCCATGAGTCTTCGTACGTCATAATCGTCCAGACACCGGGAGCAATTTGGCAGGTCAAATTGGTCAAATTCCCATCTCTCCTCTCCGCAACGAATAAATTCACGATATGTACTTTGTTGTTTTCCTTCCGAAACATACTTGTAGGAGTATTATACAACATTTTCCTCCTTTTAGTTGTGAAAAAGAAACTTCTATACCTTTTCTTGTCAAATCAAACTTTATTTTCTTTGTAATGCCCATTGTTGTATTGCAATCTCCATTCACTCCCTATATTTCCTTTTTATGATTCTCTTCATTCATTCGTTCCTTTACCATTGCAGGAAATACTAGTCGGTACGAATCAATAAAGGGGGATTCTGCTATGCTGTGTCTAGGGTATGCCATTATCAGTATGGCGACCAAAAATAATCCCAACAAAAAAACAAGCCCACTTCTCAGTAAATGAGGTGGGCACTGTACCTGACTATTTTTTGCATCTGCATCTTCCACCACATCTACCGCCGCATCCTCTACGAGGTCTTCGACGAGGATGTTTATGACATTGGCATTCGTGATGTTTATGTCCATGGTGCGATGAACTGGAGCTGGAATCACACATGGAACTATCCATTGATTCATGATGGTGGTGGTGGTGGTGATGCTGGTGACACATATTATAGTAGTATTCACATCGGTCTTGGTGATGTTGATACTGTTGGTGATACTTCTGGTATTTTTGAGGTTCGTGCTGATGACGCATACATTTATCCTCACACCGTCTCATTTTATCCAGGTGGAAATAATATTTATTTATATATATCTGGATATTTGGCATGGGTTGAGGCATGGTAGTTGGTGGCATTGGCATAGGTCTTGGATGAACAGGTCTTTCTTTCGGTGCAGGTCTTGGCGGCATCATTCTATGAGGCATTTTTTCCCGAGCATGCATATAACTACTTTCCATTTTGTTAACCCCATCCTTTCATAGTTGAATGTCTTACATGACATATTGCATGGTATGAGATTCGTCTATAAACTGCACCTATGACTATGGCCCATTTCCTTATTTTTACCTGCCCAAATCTAATGGTCAAACTGCACGGTTAGGAATTGACTTTTCCCGACTATCGTTGTAATAATTAGAGGAAGAGAAAGCGGGGAATAATAATCATGAGCGTTGTAAATCATCGTGACATGTTACTTTTATATAGAAGCAATAAGGGGTTAGGAATTCGTTCCTAGCCCCTTTTCCTTTTCGCGCTCTACTCTAGTAAAGGAGGAAAATCTTATGTCATTCGAACAAGTAATCCAGTTAGATGGTACATCGCTAACTATCGATCAAGTGGTGCAAGCTGCTCGTCATCAACAAGCCATTTCCTTATCGGAAGGTGCTATCAAAAAAGTAACTCTGTCCCGTTCTATGGTGGAGCAGATGGTGGAAGAAAAAAGAGTGGTATACGGCATTACGACCGGATTCGGTAAATTTTCAGACGTAATGATTTCAAGGGAAGATGTAAGTCAATTACAAGAAAACCTAATCATGAGCCATGCTTGCGGTATGGGAGAACCATATGCAACTGAAGTGGTTCGTGCCATTATGGTATTACGCATTAATGCATTATCACAGGGTTTTTCCGGAATTCGCTTGCAGACGCTTCAATTATTGGTAGAAATGTGCAATCGTGGGGTCCATCCCATTATTCCGCAGCAGGGCTCTCTTGGTGCAAGTGGTGATCTGGCTCCACTAGCTCACATGGTTCTGCCTATGCTTGGAAAAGGTGAAGCTGAGTTTGCGGGAACTCGCATGAAAGGAATGGATGCTCTAAAAGCCGCTGGACTTGAACCGATACGTCTCGAAGCAAAAGAAGGCCTTGCTCTCATAAATGGAACACAAGCAATGACCTCCCTATTATGTCTGGCACTTCATGATGCACGTATGCTAATGGAAAATGCTGAGGTTATCGCTTCATTATCAGTAGAAGCTTTGCACGGGATACCAAAAGCATATGATGCCCAGTTGCACGCGGTCCGTCCTCATCCTGGACAGCAAGAATCAGCTCGCAGAATGCTCCTTCATTTAGAGCAAAGCGAACGGACAACGGAACAAGGTGAAATTCGCGTTCAGGATGCTTATAGTCTACGTTGCATTCCTCAAGTCCATGGAGCAACTCGGGATACATTGGAATATGTGTGGCAAACCGTTACCAGAGAGTGCAATAGTGTCACAGATAACCCAATCCTTTTCACAGAAACAGGTGATGTCATCTCAGGTGGTAATTTTCATGGTCAACCTATGGCACTGGTTGCAGATTTTCTTGCTATTGCCTTTTCAGAGCTTGCCAATATATCTGAACGCAGAACAGAACGTTTGGTTAATCCGCAATTAAGCAGTCTACCCGCTTTTTTAACTCCAAATGGCGGGCTTCACTCTGGCTTTATGATCGCTCAATACGCAGCTGCCTCCATTGTTTCTGAAAACAAGGTATTGTGTCATCCAGCTTCTGTTGACTCCATCCCCTCCTCTGCTAATCAGGAGGATCACGTAAGTATGGGAACAACCAGTGCTAGAAAATTGCGCACAGTTCTTGCCAATGTTAGAAAGGTACTTGCGATTGAATATTTATGTGCATGCCAAGCCATTGATTTTTCAACTGGAAAATTAGGTAAAGGAACTGAGGTCGCATATTCTCGTTTGCGCTCTTTAATTCCAAAACTAGTGGATGATCGTGAGTTGCATGTTGATATGGCTGTAACAGACAAAATCCTTCATGAGTATGTAGGACAACCGTTATAAAAACCTTTCGATGCTCATGTGATAAAACTGCTCTTTCTCTACTTGGAAGTTTTCAAGTACATCAAAACAGAACAAGCTACAATTTTCATAGGTAACGAAAAAAACCGGGATTAAGTAAGTCACTAATCTGATCATTATCAGATCGTGCTACTATAATTCCGGTTTGTTCGTTGCTACTATTAGATAATTCCTATTCAGGAAAACTGTCTTTCATCAAATTTTACATACGACGTTAACATTTCTCGTAATTTACCCCGTCCAAATCGAAGACGTTCATTTGAACCTTTTATGACCCCTACATACTGTAGAAAAGATACGACCTCTTGGCGGCGAGCCAAAATATTAGTAATGCCCTGTTCATAAAACCAAGCATCAATGGTATTGTAGACTCCTTTGTTAACACCGTATTCACGTTCACAGTGCTGAAAAAAAGCTAGATCCATTAAATGAACAATTGAATTATCATTTTCCCCATGTATTCTTCTTTCTTTTCCCCAGTGAAAAAAATCAATTTCATTATTCCCGAAAAATTGTTGCGCTCTTCTTACATCTTCTTCAATTTGCATAACCAGCTCTTTAACAGAGGAAAATCTACGTTCTTCTCGTAGCATAAAGCAAATCTCAACTTCTAGTATTTCGCCATATATCATTTGAGAAAAACCAAGGAGATGAATTTCATAGCTAACGGAAGAATCATCTTCAAAAGTAGGACGAGTTCCAACATTCATTACTCCTAGTAGCATTCGCCCCTGATACATGACACGGACCCCATATACACCAAATGGAATATTTTCAGCTGTACACATTATTAAATTGGCTGTAGGAAATCCCATCTTTTTTCCTATTTGTCGCCCGTGGACGACCCTGCCAGACAATTTTATCCCATCATACCGCATGTCGTATCCCCCTCCACGTACAACTGATTTTATCTATTGCGAGCACAATTATTTTTCGTTACTTATTTTTCTTACTTCTGAAGCGGGTTTTCCTTCTATTCCCCAATGACTAGCAGGATATTCAGAAACGATAACCCGAATGTTAGGCAACGGAGAATCTAAGGTTTTAGCAACGGTATCCGTTAGGTTATGAATTAAGTTTTTAATTTTCTCCTCACTTCTACCTTCTATTAATGAAACATGAATAAGTGGCATATCATTACTCCTTCGCTCTTGTACTATAATTTTATGCAAATATTGGTCAAGTCGCTGAAAAATTCAAAGCTATGCATGCCACCTTCTCTGCCGACTCCACTTTGTTTGGAACCACCGAATGGCGTCCGTAAATCGCGTAAAAACCAAGTATTCACCCAGATGATACCTGCCTCAATTTGGCCAGCTACACGGTGGGCACGACGTAAATCATTTGTCCAGATTGAGGCACTCAATCCATAGTGGGTATCGTTAGCCTTTTCAACCACTTCTTCTTCGGTATCAAAAGGAATAATACAAACCACTGGTCCAAATATCTCTTCTTTAACAACACGGCACTTACTATTTACATTGGTGATGATAGTCGGTTCCAGGAAATATCCTTTTTCCAAATGGGCTGGGCGTCTACCACCAGTTTCAATGACTCCTCCCTCTTCCTTTGCCAATTCAATATAATGAAGCACACGAGTATAATGTTCTTCACTAATCAAAGCCCCCATTTTTGAGGAAGAATCGAATGGATCGCCTACCACCATCTGCTTTGTTTTAGCTACAAACTTCTCAACAAAAGCATCGTAAGCTGCTCGCTCAACATAAATCCTTGAACCACACAGACATACCTCTCCTTGGTTAATAAAACTGGATTTGATCGTGGTTTCAATCACTTCATCCAAATCAGAATCTGCAAAAATGATATTTGGATTCTTTCCGCCTAGTTCGTAAGAAAGACGTTTCAGTGTTTGTGAAGCTGCAGCCATAATTGCTTTACCTGTAGAAGTTTCACCAGTGAATGAAATAGCTTTTACATCAGGATGTTCGGTGAGCGCTGAACCAGCGGAGTCAGGTCCGAAGCCGTGAACAATATTTACAACTCCATCAGGAACTCCTGCTTGCTGACAAATCTCTCCTAGAATAGTAGCTGTCATTGGTGTCCATTCAGCAGGTTTAATTACAACCGTGTTGCCTGCTGCAAGTGCTGGTGCCACTTTCCACGTTAACAAGAGCAATGGCAAGTTCCATGGATTAATTAATCCGATAACACCGAGTGGACGACGTAAGGAATAATTAAGGGCAACATCATCCATTTGATATGCATCTGTTCCTAGAGATGCCATATAATCAGCGAAAAAGTGGAAGTTATAAGCCGCACGCGGAATATCAATGCTGGAAGAGAGCCAAAGAGGTTTTCCTGTATCATATGATTCCAACGCTGCTAGTTCATCTTTACGTTCCAATATGATGTCGCCAATACGTCTGATAATTTTTGCACGATCAGCAGAAGGCATTTTCCTCCAAGGGCCTACAAAGGCTCGTGATGCTGCCGCAACAGCCATGTCAATCTCGATTTTTCCACCTTCTGCTACCTTTCCCAATACTTCTTCCGTCGCAGGATTTATGTTTAGAAAGGTCTTCTCATTTTGGGAAGGTACATATTTTCCATCAATAAAATGAAGACAATCAATCGGTTTTGTTTTCAAGGGTTGAATCGTTTCTTGTGTTTGCATTTTTTTCATCCTTTACTTTCTTTTTTTCGAGGCACAATGGTAATCGGGCGGCCCAGTTAGTCTCACGTTCATAACATTCACCAACTGCCAAAAGTCTGGCCTCCTCAAATGGTTTTGCGATTAATTGCATACCTGCTGGCATTCCATCGTGTGTGAATCCTGATTGTAGAGCCAGCGCTGGAAAACCAAGTAGACTAATCAATGGCGCTTTTGCTAAACGAAACATATTGGAAATGGATTGCTCCGGACTTACGCTTCCGATCTCAAAGGCATATGAATGATTCATCGGAGATAAGAGCAAATCTACCTCTTTCATTTCTGCCAGTGTTGACTGAATAAATTGATGCCTAATTCGTTGCGCCTTCAAATATTCACTAGCTGTTACATTACTTCCAAAGTTCAGTCGATATAATACATCGGGACCATACAAGTCCTTAAAATCTCTCAAGAAAGGCTCGTGGAAGGAATATCCCTCCGATTGCCCAATTATTTTTTGTGCCCACCCAGCCTCATCTAAAAAGGGAAGTTCGATGAAGACAAGTCGAGCCCCCAGTTTTTCCAAACAGCTCATCGCTTCTTCTAACATTTCGTTTAGTTCTGGCTCAATGTTCTCAAAGAAGTATGAACGGCATATTCCAATCGTGACCCCACTTAAATCAAAGAGAGGCTCACTTTTCTGAAATGAAGAGTGACTTGTAGTTGCAGCGTCCAAAGGATCGTAACCTGCAATTACTTCAAGCATAAGTGCTGCATCTCGAACAGTCCTAGTCATCGGTCCGATATGATCGAAGGACCAGCTAAATGGCAATGAGCCGTGACGGCTAACAAGCCCATATGTAGGCTTTAATCCCACTGTCCCCGTTAAAGCAGCTGGCAAACGAATGGAGCCAGCTGTATCGGTACCAAGAGCTGCCACACTCATTCCTGTCGCAACAGCAACAGCAGACCCACCACTTGATCCTCCAGATATTTTCGTATGATCCCAGGGATTACGAACCGTACCAAAATGAGGATTTTCACTGGTCGCTCCCATAGCAAACTCATGGAGATTCGCTTTTCCAACTATAATTGCACCTGCTGCTTTTAATTTACTAACAACCGTGGCATCTTCATCCGGCCACCAATCTCGTAATAAACGAGAACCTCCCGTGGTTGGTGTACCCTTCACATGTATGACATCCTTGATAGCTAGCGGTATACCATGAAGCTTACCTCGGACTTCCCCTTTCATGATCTCATTTTCAGCCTGTTTAGCTGCTTTCATAGAGCCTTCATTTTGAACACATATAAATGCACGAAGAGTTGGATTTTGCTCTTCAATCCGACGTTGGGTGAGTTCAATCAATTCAACTGGTGAGAGTTTTTTACTGGTTATTGCTTGATGTATCGTTGTAATATCCCTAAATAAGAGGTCAGTCACCTGATTCCCCTTCTTTCTTCAATTGAAAAACAAAAGCGGGTTCAATTAACATAATGTTTTGTTGTTCATCTATATCAGGGAGACCTGCTTTCTTTCTCAACTGAGCAAGATACTCTTCCAGTTTCATAATCGCACTCCTTTTCTAAAATTGTGTGTATACTGGTCGAATTAAGTGCTGATTACACCTCCTTTTGGGGATGTAATCAGCGCTGGGTTATTATTTTACAGTTAAGCTTAGTTCTTCTTTTTTCGTCTGAAATAAGGGCATGATTTGCTCGCTGAACAATTGTTGCGTCCGAATTGTCTTCCAATGCTCTAGTCCTGCATATGTGCACAGTAGACTGATTTCAGTTAAATCTGGACAATTGTCGATGATCGCTTGCACTTTTGGTTTGATTTCTTCTGGAGAACCCACCCACACAAAATCTTCTTCCAGCAATGTCTCATAAGGAATAGTAGCAAGTGATTCAAGAGCGCCAGAAGCATAGAAGCCGAAATCTTTGCCTACCAGTACTTCTTTTGTTGGCATATCTTTCGTAGGAGAAGCATTGCCAGCCATGAACTGTAAAATGAATTCCTTCGCTTCTTTACGTGCTCTGTCCCCGTCGTCATCCAAATAAATCCCTTGTACGAATATAATATCTGGCTTATGTCCATGTTTTTTACACGATTCACGGTAAACTTCTAATTGTGGAGCTACTTTATCTAGAGGAAGCATCGGCGTAATGAGAACACCCCAACCTTTTTCACCTGCCAACTCATAGTTATGATTGGAAGCACCACCCGTATAGATTTTTGGTTTAGGTGCTCGAGGTACTACGCGCACGTTGTCCACCTGGAAATACTTACCTTTATACGAGAATACTTCGTTATCCCAGGCTTTTTCCAATATTTCTAAAGATTCAGAAAAACGTCCGCGACTCTCTTCCAATGGGATAGATGCTTTTGGGAATACCCAGGCATGCCCACGGCCAAATGCTACCTCGATGCGATTGTCCGTTATTAATTGTGCTGCTGCCAATTGACCAGCAAATACCATTGGATTGTGTAAAGGCAAAACATGAGAACATGTCCGGAAGCGAATATCCCGTGTACGTTGAGCTGCTGCCGAATAAAGAGCTAATGGATTTGTAGATATTGAAAATTCTTCAAACCAGTGATGTTCTAGTGTATTAAAGGTTGAGAATCCAGCTCTATCAGCATGCTCGATTTGTTCAAGAATCTCTTTATATACTTGACCATGTTCTTTCGCGTACTGCTCAGGATTTTGCATTTCAACATAAATACCAAATTTCATTGTAAATTCCTCCCAGGTTTTAGGATATTTTTATTTTGATTCTTCTAATAAGAAGAATTGACGACCAATCATTGCTTCCAAACGGAAATAGCGATCCAACCCAGACGCTCGGAATGAGTGGGTCATGTCTGTTACCGTCTGTAATTCGGGAACATCATAGAGAAAGCATGCATGCCAGCCTACATTACCTGCATGACCAGCTGTTAGAATATCTCGATCAAACGTACCAATTAAAGTTGATCCATTCTTTTTCCACGCCTCTAGAATCTTGTTTAATTGTGGAAGAATCTGTTCCGTTTTTTCCTCCGTTGTCGCGTTGAACCATCCAGTTGATTCAAATGTAAAAAACACTCGTAATGGTGATGGTACATTAGGTGCACCATGTTCAATTGCCATTTTGTTTTCCTCCTTTTTTCTCAATTAGCGCATTAACAATCCACCATTAATATCAAACGTGGCTCCAGTTACAAAATTTGTTGAATCAGAGATAAGATATGAGACGAGTTGTGCTACTTCCTCAGCCTCTCCCACTCTTCCAACTGGGATGGAGGCGATCATATGCTTAAGTTTTCCTGGGTCTACGTTATCCATCTCTGGAGTACGTATGGCCGCAGGAGCCACGGTATTAACCGTAATTCCGTAATCAGCCAGGTGACGAGCAAACACTTTTGTCAGTACCAACTGACCTGCTTTGGAAGCACAGTAATGAGCGCCAGAGGTGAGAGGGCCGAACTGACCACCGAACGAACTGATATTCACGATACGTCCCCACAGCTGCACCTTCATTACTTCAAGCACCGCCTGGGAAAAGAAAAAAGTTCCACCCAAGTTAACATTCATCAATAAATTCCATTCTTCCAATGTTATATCTTCGATTGATGTTTCTCTACGAATCCCAGCATTGTTGATTAGTATATCAATCCGATTCCACCGGTTCATGATCGTACGGACCGCATCCTTGATTGCAACGGTGTCGCTTACATCTACTTTCATGAATACGTACATTGCCTCATTCATTTGTTGGAAAAAAGGAGACAATCTCAATTCATTTAGTTTTTCTTCGTTCACATCAAGCAGTGCAACCCTTTTTCCATCCTCAAGCATCCTTTGTGCGATACTAAGACCTAGTCCTTGTGCGGCTCCCGTTACAATTGCCACTCTGCCGTAACCGTCAATATTCAAGTCAAACACCCCCTCTCAACTAATCTGGTTTAATCAAATATCTTCCCCAAGGCGCATATTACATTTCCACCCGCAATTTTTGCTATATGCTCTTCTGAATAACCGTGCTTCACCATCCAACCAATCATATTTTGAGTGGCTTCTGTCGGGTTCTCCAATCCTTCTACATATGGCGATTCCACGAAACTCTCACCACTATGCGAATCAGAAATGGAGAGTGATTGGTCAAAGGCTTTTTGCAATGCTACATGATCACCATAAAAGGTATCTGGACCGAGTCCAACATGATCAACCCCTACCAGATTTATTAGGTAATCCACATGTTCCATTACAGAGTCAATAGTATGAACTTCCCGTTTACGTGACATTGTTGTATTAGGTGCAGCGCATACTCCTATCACTCCACCTTTTTTGGCGCATTCAATCAAGACCTGATCTGGTTTCATCCGAGGTGTATTCCATAACTCTCTTGCTCCGGCATGTGTCATTAATACAGGTTGTGAACTGCTTGTAATCACATCCAGACTGGTCTGATCACCACAATGAGAAATATCAATCGCCATCCCTAACTGATTCATTCTTTTAACGACACGGTGTCCGAACTTGGTTAACCCGCCATCGCGTTTCTCCGCAAGCCCACTCCCCAATGTATTCGCCTCGTTATACGTAATGCCCATACAACGAATACCAAAACCATACAGGACATCTACCCGATCTATCTCATTTTCCAATATTCCGGCAGCTTCGAGAGAAAGAAGGAGAGCGACTTTCCTTTTTTTCTTAGCTTGTAACAAATCATCAACGGTAGTAGCAATGGTAATGGTATTCTGTTTGGCTATATCGCATAGCCTGATCCCTAAATTTAGAATCACATCGTCCCACTTTAGCCCTGCCTTGGAAGTGAGAATTGCAATCCCATCCATAAAGTTTTCAAATATTGCATCCACGCCTGATTCTGAGAGGCCCTTATAGTGAAAAAAAGTATGCGGTTGCTTACAATAAGACAGCATTTGCTTAGAAGATCGTGGTGTCATAAACCCATGATCTCTCATGGAGATGATGGGATAGGTTGCAAACAAATTTTGCACCAGATCATTTTTTTCTGCTGCAAGGCCCAGGTCGTAAACAGGTACTCGATTCGTCGGTTTCGCCAAAGAAAATGGCTTATAATCAAGATTCTTCTCTAAATAATTAAAGGATGTATAACCGTCGTACGTTTTGTAATTCATCTTTTTCCTGCACCTTGCTTTATTGCATATTTATCATCAAGCGGGAGTGCCTCATTCCAAGTCTTCTCTTTTGGTGCATATACTCCCTTACTGTAAAGCTGCATTAACGTTGAATTGTCTAGTAGAGGTGGCTCGATACCCTCTTGTAAATCTGCTACAGCATTCAAAAGCATACGCCGCATTTGAATGATGGGCATGTCACTTGTTCCAAGATGTTCTTTGGAACGATCTACAATTGGTCCCATTGTCTCTGTTGCTGCGTGGTCCTGGTTTGCAATACCTCTTATACCACTGAAGTTTCCATCAATCATTAAACTACGATCTTGTTCGTAGGAATTGCTCAAATTACGTAACTTGCGTAAATCCTTATCAAGGTTAAGTCCTCTACGATCATGTTGGGCTTGCCTGTTAATTGGCTTTCGATGAGAAAATTGAACATCCCAGCTCCAAGTACTGTGATCATCCCGAGGGATAAATGCATGCCACATGCCATCTTCACCTTCGAAACGTGGCGGATAGGTATAGAACGGAAAGATATAATGAATCTCCATAAAAGCATGTGTTGTTTCGTCTGCTTTTCCTACACCAATGTAACGCTTCCCGTAATTGGTTGACTCCACTGCCTGTTTAACGGGTGGATTTTTTACAAGTGGATGGTTTGGATCTATCCCTAAATCACTGGAGAGAACTCCTTCTTCAACACTTTGTGTATTGTGAGCTTTATGTAAAAATGCGGCGTGAACATAGTCTACATCATTTTCCATGACCTGCAGATAATTGCAATCTTGCCATACTCGTTCTGCCATAACGTTCTCTTCCGGAAGATTCATCCAGTAGAAATCAGGAACGGGTGGCTGTTTCTCAGCTGGTCCCATATACGCCCATATAATTCCATTTGCCTCATGTGTCGGATACGATTTTAACCGAATACTATTTCTAAACCCACTGCTTTCTGGCTCAGAGGGTAAGTCTATACAATCTCCATTTACATCAAATTTCCATCCATGATACATACACGTGAGCCCACATCCAGCATTAATACCAAAAGCAAGGGAGGTTCCGCGATGTGGACAACGCTCATCTACCAATCCTACTTTACCTTCTGAATCTCGGAAAGCGACCAAATCTTCCCCTAACAATTTCAGTTGCAACGGTTTCCCATCTGCAACCAGTTCTTCTGATCCTACACAGGGTATCCAGTAGTACCTGAACAAATCTCCCATCGGTGTTCCCGGATTAGTGTGGGTAATTAGTACGTTATCTTCGTGCCGAAGCATAATATCACTCCTCACTTCTGTTTTTTGAACTTATCATTATCGTAATGAAAATAAAGAGAACAAAAAATATGGTTGTTTCACTATTTGAAATTTTTAAAATATTTAGTTTTATATATTGATTTTTTGCATTATTAAATCCTATAATGTGAACCAAGTGGAGGTGTGTCATGATTAGTAGCATTCATACTGCCTTTAAAGTGATTAAATGTTTTTCTCATAAAACCCAAGAACTAGGAATATCAGAATTCGCCGCAATCCTCGGCAAGAATCGCAGCACGGTTCACCACATCGTTCTTACCATGTATAATGAAGGGGTTTTGGTACGAACGCCAAATCGAAAATATCGCTTAGGGACAAAATTACTATCCTGGGGAGAGATGGTACATGAACAGTACAAATCTTTCTTTATGGCAACTCCAATCATTGATAATCTTGTAAAACGAACCAATGAAATTGTTCATCTTGCTATTATCGAGAATGAAGAAGTAAGCTATTTAATTAAAAAAGAACCGAACAAGCCTATTAATATTGCAACTGGTATTGGAACCAGACAACCTTTGTATTGCACAGGCTTAGGTAAAGCATTGTTAGCATTTCAATCCAAAAGTTTTATTGATAAAGTAATTACGAAAGGTATGACGAAACGTACCGATAACACGATTCACACACGTGAAAAACTAATACAAGAGTTAACTCAAATCAGAAAACAGGGGTATGCCATTGATAATGAAGAATTTGAAGAGGGCTTGTTTTGTATCGCAGCTCCCATTCGAGATTATATGGGTAATGTAGTCTGTGCAATCAGTGTGACAGGACCAGAATTCCGCATGAATACGGAACGATTGTCCATTCGCACATCTATCGTAATGTCTAATGCGATGAATATTTCCAGGCAATGTGACCTATAGTAATCACAACAGATCTGCAACGATTAGGACTGTTTGCAATTCGCTTTCGAGAATTTCCCCTTTCAGAGGCTTTTGCTCTTGGTATCCCAAGGCTATAAGCCTTTTTCCTTTTGTCCGAGGATTCTTCCGCTTCTTCCACTGTTTCCATGCTATAAGCACTAAAAAAAGATCGTTTTCTTCCTGCTATCTGCGAGAATACCAGCTTCTCTTTTCACCCTTCGCTAGAGTCTTCGCCCCATATGAGGATAGACTATCCGCTCCGTGTGAAAAGAGAAGCTGGTTCTTCCTTAGAGGATGTTTTTCATGCGTATCAGGAAATGAGCCTTCGAAGTTTATACTTTCTGATACAGCAAAAAAGGCTGCTGAGGTTTCTCAGTAGCCTGAGGGGTTCCTACCAAAAAGCCCCTTGTGTTGTGTAAAACATCGGATAAAATATTTACTTACTCAAAAAATTAATATCACTTTTGGGATAGATTTTACATGCAAGTCCGTAACCTTCTTCTCGTTCTTCTTTTGGTAAAACCGCATAAGATGAGGTTCCCAAAGTAAAGTTGCCTTGGATAACCTGAATCTTGCACATCCCGCAACCTCCACTTCGACAGCCGGTCGGGATTATTACTCCATGCTGCCTTGCAGCTGTTAACAAGTCCACTCCCGATGCACAATAAAATTGTTTCTCTGATAATCCATCTACTTTTCGAATCAAAAACATATGAATTGGTTCTAAAGAAACAGTGTCCACACTCATTGCGCTTCCACGGTCTGAGTAATATCTGACGGATTATCAGCTATCTCATCATACCTTCTCAGCATTACTGTAGCAGTAAAAGTACACGTCGCTAAAAATAAAATGTAAAAGCTAACTGCGTACAACGAATTGAATTTGTATAACAAATACGTACACACTAACGGTGCCGCACCACCAGCGATAATTGCTCCAAACTGTGAACCGAGTGATAATCCGCTATATCGTAAATGTGCAGGGAATACTTTTGCAACCATTGCTCCTTGGGGTCCCACTTGCATACTATGTGGAATCATTGACAGAACTGTCGCAAGGATAACCAGATTCAATTGACCAGTACTTACTAATCCCATGTATGGAAATGCCCAGAGGACAGTAGCTAATACACCGATCATATACATTTTGTTAGTACCATATTTATCAGCTAGATATCCAAAGGTAGGTATACAAATCATCATTACTATTGCACCGATTGTGTTAGCATTTACCAATAATTGCTTATCAATATTTAGCATTTGCACACCGATTGTCATGATTAATACCGTGTAGATATAAAACGGACCATTTTCAGATAGTCGAACCACTGCGGTTAATGCCACTTGTTTCCGATATTTCTTTAATACTTCTAAAACCGGATTTTTCACAACTAATTTATTTTCAAGTACCTTTTGATAAGAGGGGGTTTCAGGAATTGTCATACGAATAAAGTATCCAGCAATAAGTAGTACAAAGCTCAAGATAAATGGAATTCGCCAGCCCCATGTAAAAAAGGCCTCACCTGATAAAAACATAAACAGAGCAACCATAAGAGAAGAGAGTAACATGCCTGAAGAAACACCCATTTGTGGCCATGCTGCCATTAATGCCTGATTCTTTTTGTTACCCCACTCCATTGATAGGAGTACGGCTCCTCCCCACTCTCCACCAACACCAATTCCTTGGATAAAACGTAAGAGTATTAATATCGTGGGTGCCCAGACTCCTATGGTTGCATAAGTTGGTAACAAGCCTATTGCTAAGCTGCTTAGTCCCATCAAAAATAGCGTAATGACAAGCGCTGCTTTTCTGCCTAATCGATCTCCATAGTGACCAAAAATGGCTGCGCCTACTGGTCTTGCCAAAAAACCTACTGCAAAAGTACCAAATGATTGCAAGGTAGCAATGAATGGGTCACTTTCTGCAAAAAAAAGCTTTGGAAATACCAGTGCTGCTGCCATTCCGTACAGGAAAAAGTCATACCACTCAATTACTGAGCCCACAGTTGCAGCGACAGCGGCCTTTCTACCTATTTTCTTTTGATTTATTTGATCTACCTTTGTTGTACTCATCAAGGATTCCCCTCCTCTTATCAAGAAAATTACGAATTATTAAACTTTTATTGATTTTGATAAATATCCTAGATGTTTTGCTAAATCGACATATTTTTGGAGTATTTTGAATTGATATTCATCCACATCAACATGCTCATAATCGTAATATCCAACGCCGGTTTTCAAACCAATTCGTCCTTCGCGCATATTCGTTTCAACCGAAGTTGGCGGTGCAAAACGTTCTTCTTTTAATTCTGTTTCTAAATACTTGCTTGCCCGAAAAAGGGTATCTCCGCCTCCCCAATCGATAAATTCTAACAATCCCAAGACGGCAAAACGGAATCCAAAACCGATACGTATAGCTTCGTCAATCTCTTTTGCAGAAGCTACTCCTTCTTCAACCATCCTGGCGGCTTCATTCATAGCTAGTGCCTGAATTCGTGGAACAATAAAGCCTGGAGAAGCACTACAGCGAACTGGATACTTCTTAGTAGTTTTCAGAAGTTGTATCATTTTTTCCAAACATAAATCAGTAGTATGTTCACCTGGACTAACTTCTACAAGTGGATTTAGAAAAGCAGGGTTGAGCCAGTGAGTATTCATAAATCGGCCTGGACTTCTGACATAGGTAGATAACATGTTTACTGAAAAGGAAGAGGTCGTAGAAGCAAGTAAAACATCATCTGAAATGGCATCGCAAATTCGTAAAAATGCATCTTCTTTTGCTTTCAGCACTTCTGGAACAGCTTCAAATACAACAAATACATCCCTAAGTGCCTCAGATATTTCTTCTACCGTAAACAAGCTCACACCTTTAGATAAAGTATCAAGATAATCTTCTTCTACTATCTGTAACTGGACAAGCAGCTTAAACGTTTTGTGTAACTCCATCTTCGTGTTCAGTTGAAAAATCTCTGTCTCTGTTTTTTCCCGCTGTTTGGCATCAATAAGCACCACGCGGTAACCCGCAAGAGCAAACGAAGTAGCCATACCAATGCCCATACGACCTGCACCTACAATTCCAACTGTTCCAGCACCTTGATCATTCATACTTTTTTCCTCAGCTCTCCCGATTTCAATAATTGCTTCAAATCAGTTATAGAGAAGTTTGCGAGTCCACAATTCTCAATTGTACGTCCTGTTAGACGAAGGTCCTCTCTTACAATACTAGAGGCAATTGCTAGTAAACCGCTTGCAACTGGTACTTTAATACCTGCCCATTCAGCTAGTGATACAAGAAAAGCAAGCCCACAGGCAATGTCTTCTCGCATGTAGCGATGTGTTATCAAATCAAGAGGTTCATGCCAATCAGCACTATCAACCAATTTTTCATGGGCAGCTAAACCGTACATCCATTCCTCACCTTCTGAGGTGTTGTAATGATCAGCGAGCGGATAATGTGGAGCAAAGTATCCAAGTGCTTCTCGCAATGCAATTCGCTCTGCATCTAGCGCATCATGAACACTGCGAATCCAAGGTTGAGTACCTTCATTGTGTATATCCCAACGCTCGAAATGTTGGATAGGACCTGCATTCATCAAAATAAGAGGGGGATGAATGATAGGGCCTGCGTTCATAAGTGCTCCATCCAATGCATCTTGGATGGGTTCGATTGAGGGATATGCCGCCTGAAGAATTGCCAGGGCATGTAATGAGTTATCTGCTGGTAATACACCTGTTGGTAACCTGGTAGCTCTTCCAGAAATAGAAACCGTATCAATATCATGTTTTCTAGCCAAATAAGGCAGAGTACCTGTCTCCGCAATACTTATATTTGCTTCGCAACCGTGATTACGGATCGTTTTGTACATGATGTAACTACCAAAAGAACCTGGTGGAAGGAAAATAACTTGATCATTCTGTAGATAGGGAGCAAGCTGTTTTGCCACTGATTCCTGAGCAAAAGCAGGCAAGGGAATTACAATTAATTGTGCACCTGTTACGACTGTTTCAAGATCTCCACTTACACAAGAAATACTAATTTCACGCACTCCACGTACATCTTTTATCTTGATGACACGGTTTGATAAGACTGGCCCAAATGCCTCTGTATCCCTTCGCCACAGTCGAACTTGATGTCCTTTTTCAGTCAAATCAGTTGCTGCAGCATACGCCCCATTACTTCCACCTAACACGGCAATCTCCATTTAATAGGCCTCCTATCAATGTTATTACAACATTTCCTACAAGATAGTCGTTTTATTAAGCTTGGAGTATAAGGCATGAACACCAGCTTCAGCACACGTAACATCTTGTTCGGCCGAACCTCCAGATACCCCAATTCCCCCGATTAAATGATTTTCGTGAACTACAGGTATACCCCCACCAAAAACAACTAGACGATTTGTATGAACAATCCCGTGTAAAAGAGCAGGTTCTGACTGAATCATGGGATACCATTCATGGGTAGGTAATCCAAAGCTGGCTGCGGTATATGCCTTGTTTTGAGCGATTTCTGAGCTTAGCAAGGGGGCATCATCCATTCTGGCAAAAGCAAGTAAATTAGCACCTTGATCTGTTATCGCTACATTAATCGTAATTCCTAAATCTTTTGCTTTCTGACATGCTCCATCCATCATAATTTGAGCTGCTTCTAATGTAAGGGTCGGTCGTGTGTTTAATATCAAAGAGCTTCCCCCCTTCATCCTAGGTTAGTGCTTTTACAAATGACTCCATTAACTCACGACGATGATAAAAAATTCCTTGTCCGATTTTATCCTCTGTCCATGTAATGGTTGGAAAATCTGGATACGTGATATAACCGCTTGCAAAAGCTTCATTTCGATTACCTGAAGGATCGAAGAAATAGATGGTTTCTCCACGTGTGATACCATGACGAGTAGGAGTCACTTCGATGGGTACTTCATGTCTAGTCAATATATCGGCTGCTTTTAAGACGTCATACCAGTTGTCTACATGGAACGCACAATGATGTAATTTCGCATCTGGTCCTTTGATAAAGGCAATATCGTGTGCCGTATTTGTTTTAAACATAAAGCTGCCAACCATTTGTTCTCCATCTACTGTCATGATCTTTTCACTTTGACGGAAATCAAGAACATCGACAAAAAATCGAGTCGTATTCGTTAAATCATCACCAGTCATTAGCACGTGGTCGAGACGGTGTGGTGCAATCCCTCGGAGTCCATCTGGCCACGGATGCGGATTTAATGTGCCAGTTTTTGTACCTAGGAATTCAATCTCATGATAAAGCTCTACAAAATGACCCGTTGGTAACTGAAATCGAATAGCCTCCCCTTCCCCAGCTCGTGTTCGATTCGAAACACGCGTTAACGTTAATCCGAACTGTTCAATTTTGGATTCAAATTTATCTAAGTCATCGCTTCGTTCCACTTTAAAAGCTAGATGATCAATTCCTGGTGAATCTGCTTTTTTTAACACAACACTGTGGTGATCGTATTCATCCCATGCTTTCAAATAGACGCGTTCTCCATCACGTGCTGTTTCATCCAATCCGATAATATTCTTGTAATACTCCGCCGATTTTTCCAAATCCATCACACGTAATTCCGCTCTGCCTAAACGCATTACTCCCATAAGTAAAACCCCCTTATTTTCTTGAAAACATTCTTGCTTATAGCTCTACTTCTACATACTCAAGACGTTTTATGAAAGACATTTATTTTGCTACTCTCTTCTATTTCTTCTGCTATCCAACAGTTGATTCGACCTTCAAATTACCTAGCTGGCCATTATAATATAACAACGGCTTTCTTTCATGAATTTCACTTTCTTTTACCAGTCCAATAATAATGTCGTGATCTCCACCTTCGACAACATTGTGGACTTCACAATGCAATGTCGCTAAATTCTGGTTGAGAACTGGAACATTCTGCTCAGTGATTGAAATGGTAACGTTTTCAAATTTATCAATGCCTTTTTTGGCAAATATCATAGCTGTATCACTCTGCTCTTCACTCAAGATATTAATCGCAAATGGACGTCCCTTTGCAAAAGCTGACAAACTATCACTACGTTTGTCTATACATACGAGAATAAGCGGTGGATTAAGTGACAACGAAGAGAAAGCACTTACAGTTAAACCAACTTTTCTCTTTTCCTGATCAACTCCCGTTACAATTGTAACTCCAGAAGCAAATGAACCAAGTGTACGCCGAAATTGTTTGTCATCCATCAGATTTTCCTCCTTCACTTTCAGATAAAATTGCTAATAGTTTAGTTATAACCCCTGAACAATAGACTGACAATTCAGTTATTTCATATTATGAAACGGCTCTTTCTCTACTTGGAGGTTTTTCATGTACATCAAAACAGAACAAGCTAGGTTTTTCATAGTTAACGTAAAAAAACCGGAGTTAAGTAAGTCACTAATCTGGTCTTTATCAGATCGTGCTTCTAAAATTCCGGTTTGTTCGTTGTTACTACTAGAATCTCCGTAAAAATACTATAAAAATTTGCATATTGATTGTATGGCATTCATATGAAGACCTTCATGAAAAATAGTCCTCACTAGAACCTGTGATATCGTATGCATGCCAGCTTCTGTCGGAGCAAACTCTTCTTCTAATCGATTCCCATACGCCTCTAAAATCGCCTTAGGTTGTATCTTCAATAAATCACGAAGGGTGGCAAGATCAGGTGTATCATCAGAGAAATTAGCCGGGCTCGTCCCATAATCAAACCACTCTCGGAACCCTTCAGGAAGTTCAATCGGTTCCTTCGTCAGATGTTGAATCCAGAGGTACTGATCCAGATAAACATGCCCCAGATTCCAGCGAATATTGTTGTTACATCCTGATGGAATTACATTGGCAGCTTCTTCCGAGACATCTGATACCGCAAGCAAATAATCTCGATACATACGAAGCTGATTAAACAAGACTTCATTCCTCTTTTCCACCATTATTTCCTCCCGCTCATGCACGAATAGTTTTATCTAATACTATTTTCTGGCAGTAATCTGTTCTGATAATAGTAACACGGTACTTTTATTCTCTTTTTTGTAGTTATTTTCCTTTATGACTGGAGGGTGCAAGGATGTAAAGAATTGTCTTGATCCTACTTCAGCTTATTTCCGTTTGAGGATTCTGCAATATCTCATTAATGATATATAGTTCTAGAAAATGTGTACAAAATTTCTATTGTATTGTTATCGCTTTTCCTGGGTTTGGCTAAGACAAGATTCTATAGAGTTTTTCATATGATTAATGAGTGCTGTCACCTCGGAATCCAGTCCTTCCCACTTATCAACATATTCTCCTCGATAGGCTTTTCTGGCTAAGTCGAGTAAAGTCGAATATTCTTTGGGCAACCGAGGAAAAGCCCATTTTGCAGCCACATCTTTTGGAGAAATTTCACCGATAGACACTGTCTGCCACATTCGAGCCAGGGTTAAAATTACATTACGCTCATCACCTTTGATACCCTCAATCAACCCTGGCAAAGACTCCTCAATCGCTCTTCGAATATCTGTCATCGGAACGGGATCAATTATATCTGAAGCATCAGGACCAAATAGAGAAATGCTATTCTTTCTCGCTTGTGATAAAACAATAGCCAAATCAGGGTCATAGGTTGGTTCCTGGATTTGTCCTTTCTCAAACTCACTCCTGAGCCACTCACCATAGGTATATTCATTTCTTGGTGGATATCGCCAAGGTACAACATCACTATGGTTTATAACCGTGACTTCAAGTGGTCTCACAGAATCTGTATTTCCTATCTTTCCAGATATAAGCATTAGTCTGTCTGTTAGTTTTTTTCGAGTTACTTCAGGTAAACTATGATTCACGACCACTAGGACATCTACATCACTGTTAATGCGTAAACCACCATTTACTGCAGAACCAAATAGAAATACCCCGACTATCGAACTTCCAAGCAACTCCTCTACGGTTTTTAATGCTTGCATCGCTTGCTTTGGTATTTTTTCGTTACTCAAATCGCTCATCAACTACAAACTCCTCTCCTCTGATTATGTTCGCATAATGTACGTTTATATTGGTTTCATTGGTGTTCAATTAAATGACCGATTACTGAACAAAAGAAACATTTTTTACAGAACGTTTTTATCAATCTTTAATATAAATTATCGTTCTTTTATAAATTATCAAGACCTAATTTTAAAAAAGATAGGAAAATTAAAGGGTTCTACATATTAGTCATATCTAATATGTAGAACCCTTTCTTCTTTTACTAAAGCCACCCCGTTAGTTATACATAAAGACTTACACAATAATTGCATATTATATAAATGATGTGACAATTAGTCATTATTTCTTACCTTTTCGTTCTAAAAGTATAGGTGCTATATTTAGTAAGATAGAAACAATTGTCAAAAACCATAATGCCCTTTCCATACCAGGTACTACATCCATTAAAGCTGCCCAATCTTCCACTTCTACCCACACCGATACAAGACTGTATTCTGCACAAAGTGTTAATGCTGTAAATGATAATCCCATCGCCATAGCAAGCTTATAATCCTTTCCTACTTTATACATATAAAGATTTATAAAAGTTGCTACTATTGCAATAACCCCAAATATCATAAATAACATTACTAACCTCCATATATTTTTATTTTTGTCGTGTAATAATACTAATGTGCTTCATCTCAATTTTTTGCGTTACTTTTTTATTAGACATTACTACGTCTAATCTTATTTTACAGTAAATGCTCATTCCTTTTGTGATTTCTTATTGAACAAACCTGCTCCGTTCGTATTATAAGGTTGACCATGTTTAAAATATCCACTTTGTAAAGGACATTTTAGTTATTGGTTGACCTTTTTGTTTAGGTTCTAGAATACTAAAGGTAGCTGGGGTAGAACGTCCCTGCCCGTGGGAATATAATCCCGTCAGCTAAACCGTTCGCCCCCTACTTATAGAAACATGATTGAAGCTGGTTGGGACTTAGATCTCGTATAACAAGCGAAGCTATGACACTATAAGCAGCCATAGGGGTTACCAGTGAATTAATTAATAAGGAGGAGATACACATGAATCCAGTCGTTGGTCTGGATGTCGCAAAAGGAGAAAGTCAGGTTCAAGCATTCTTGGAGAAAAAGAAACCATTCAAAAAGAGTTTTAAAGTAGCACATACACTAGAAGGTTTACATGTACTTCATACATTTCTGAAAGAAGTAGAAGATGTATCAGGTATTAAACCACCAATCGTCATGGAGTCAACAGGACATTATCATATGCCAGTTGTACAGTTTTTTGAAAAGCGTGGATACCTATTAATAATAATAAATCCACTTATTTCTTATCGAGCAAAGAGTACCAGCTTACGCAAAGTGAAGACAGATATCATCGATGCCCAACATCTCTGCGAGATGTATTACAAAGAGGATTTAGAGTCTTATAAAAAACGTGGCATTCAACTATTAAACTTGCGTAATCTTACGAGACAGCACGAGAATTTAACTGGTATGTATGTACAAACAAAACTACAATTTCAATCTGTGTTGGATCAAGTGTTTCCAGAGTATGTAGGTGTGTTTGGAGACTTATATTCAGATGTTTCATTGCTTACTATATTGACCTTTCCTACTTCAGAAGAAATCCTAATGGCTAGTGAAGAGACAGTATCCAAAAAGATTAAGGAACTGTGTAACAGTCGTTCGCAGAAATGGGCAAGTAATCAAGCAAGTAAACTAATCAGCGCCGCAAGTAGAAACCCCTTTCAACAGACTTTATACCAAAGTCTTTTGATTAGTTTAAAGATGCTTATTGGGATTCTTCTGGAATACAAAAAGCATCTATCCAACCTTGAAGAAGAGATAGATGCTTTAGCAAAAAATATAGAAGAATATAAGATTATCCAATCCATTCCTGGTATCGGTGAAAAAATCGCGGCAACGATAATTTCTGAAATTGGAGAAATAGATCGGTTTAATCACCCAAAAAAGTTGGTTGCCTTTGCGGGAATTGATCCTAGCGTATTTGAATCTGGCACCTTTAAAGGTACCAAAAATCGCATTACGAAAAGAGGTTCTAGCAGGTTAAGACACGCCTTATTTACAGCTGTCCGTTGTGCCATCCGAGATTCACGTAAAAGCCGAACAACAAAAGAACTCATTCCTCGGAATAAGAAATTACGAGCCTTTTATGATAAGAAACGTGAAGAAGGAAAACCATATCGAGTATCTATTATTGCCTGTGCTAATAAGCTTTTACATTGGATTTACGCTCTTTTGAAAAACAAAACCGTCTTCCAAGATGTTGCATAAAACAAAGATTTACATGTATTCAAGTAACTTCCATGAGATCATAGGAAGCTTATTTGTCATGTCCTGCTTTCAGTATAACACGCTAGAATTTCATTATTTATCGAAATGTTTGACAAACTATTAGCTGGTTTAGTTGAAGAAGAAGGGGGAGAACAACGTTCTCAATTTCTTCTTCAACTAACAGGGCAGAGTATTAAAAGAGTCTTTCAGTGTGGTATAATATTCCAATGGTTAAAAAAACGGTATTAACGTTAAAAGGGGGAATAAGATGTTAGGCTTGCCAAAAGGAGAAGTATTCTTAGTTCCTTGGACAGAGGAATGGAATAAAAAATTTTTTTCAGAGAAAGAAAAAATACAAGATAAAATAGGTGAATATATAATGAATATTCACCACATAGGAAGTACATCAGTAAAACATTTAAGTGCAAAACCAATTATTGACATAGCCATAGAAATCAAAGATTTTAAAGATGGTGCGAATACTTCCTCACCTTTAGAGGAGTTGGGATATTCGTATAGAGGAACAAATATTTTGCCTGATAGACACTATTTTAGTAAGGGTGAACCAAGAATCTATCAAATCCACATGTATCAATGTGGAAATAAATATTTACTTGAACAGCTAAAGTTCAGAGATTACTTGAGAGATAATGATGAAGCAAGAATTGAATATGAACAGCTCAAACTTAATTTAGCAAAGTTAAATAAAAATAATAAACATAAATATACAGAAGAGAAAACTACTTTCATTCGAACAATTTTAGAAAAAATTTAATAGGTTTTTTATTAAGTTAACAGGAAAGTAAATTGAAGAAAAAAGGACATAACATATTTTATATGACTAATATGTTATGTCCTTTTATTTATCTATCTTTTTTAAATTTGGGTCTTGATAAATTTTAAAAGTTCGATTATTTTAATCTCGCTATGTATAATAAAATTATTAACATTTAGATATTTGGTTAGTTAGAAAAGGGCAGTTATTTCAATCAAATACAATTTATTAAGTTTAAATGGTATGATAACTACATATTATCAAATTTTAAGAAAGGTATGAAAAATATGATTAAAGGTCTATATGAAGCACATTTGCCAGTAAGCAATCTAAAAAAAAGTATAGATTTCTATAAGAATTTAGGATTAGAGTTTGACCACAGTATTGATGATAAATTAGCTTTTTTATGGATTGAAAACGATAAAAGTTGGTTAGGGTTATGGGAAACGGATAAAGTTGAATTAGAATATCACCCATCAATAAGACATATTGCTTTTCAAGTGACATTAGATGGATTAAAAAATTCAGTAAAATGGTTAAAGGAGAAAGGGTATGAACCAAGAGAAGCGTTTGGTTTCAAACCTGGATTTAGTTGTACTTCATAAATTAACGCTGTTCCTTTTGCATTTTTCATATTTTTATCAACTGGTTCCAAAACCATACTACAAGGCATAGTAATTGCATTTGCTTGAGTGGGATACATAGTAAAAAAAGAGATAAGGAATATAGCCAAAATAAATTGTCTCTTAATACACCTCTTACAATAACTTTTGGTTAGTCTCCCCGATGTTTTGCCAAATTATAATTAGTTCAACTATTTAATAAGATGAACCGAAATTTAGATAATTCCGGTTCATCTTTTTTATAAACAGTTTCTGAAGCACTTGGCAGAAGAAGCACATTTTTGTCCAGAACCTTTAAGGTCCTACCTAGCATAAATGCTTGACAAACATTAGCTGGTTTTTTGCACTTTCCGCACTCTTTACTGTGTAGCGGACAGTCTTCGCCCCCTCGCAGGGCCTTACCGAGTTCGTAGATTAGAAAACTTGGTTTTTCCAAGCCTCTGGCGCAGGAAAAGCCTTAGTTGCACTTATGCAGATAGGAATTTTTATTAATTCCTATCTGTCAAAAAATGTGCTTCTTCTAACACTACAGTATTCCTTTAAAGAAAAAGACGACCTCCAAAGAGATCGTCCTTACCTTCTATATATTTTTATTTATATCAAGTGAATTATAAAACTGCTGTGTCATTCTTCTTCTTTCTTTTCGCATGGTTCTGCGTTGTTCCGCTGTCTGATGTAGGAAAATTTCTTCCTCAGTCTCCGGTATGACTTGAGGAACCTCAGTTGGTTTTCCGTTCTCATCTAATGCCACGAATGTAACAAAAGATGTAGCCGTTAACTGTCTATCTCCCGTTAACAGATTTTCACTGATGATCTTCACAAACACTTCCACGGAGGTACGCCCTGTCGATGTTACAAAAGCCTCTATACATATAGAATATCCCATCTTGGCGGGTGCAATAAAATCTACAGAATCTACTGATGCTGTAACCACATGGCAACGAGAGTGTCTCATCGCAGCTATTGCACTAACCTCATCCATATAAGACATTACAGTCCCACCAAATACGGTACCGTGATGGTTGGTATCTGAGGGTAGGACCAAAACAGCTTTTACTGTTTTGGATTCTTTAACCGTTTTGGGTTGTAAATCCATTATATTTCCCCCTTACCCGTTCTCCTGCACTGTCTCATGTAGTATGTCGTAAGTATCTTGTCCAAGTGAACGAATGATTAATTCTTTTCCCCAATAGTATGCGCTTTGATAATCATCTACCGCAAAATGTTTTTCATCAATGTGGTGAGCATGCTTTCTTCTGTCCAGGTTCGCACAATAAAATGCCTCCAGGTAATCACTTCCCCAACGTGAGAATGAAGCAGTCTCTTCCGTCAAGGCAGTGATCAACAGGTGATCGCCCACCTCAATCAGATCAATCGGATACAGCTGACAGCTAAAAGGCTTAATGGAATATACGTCTTTTTCTTCCCTCACTCCGTTGGCATGAAGATAACAGCAACGCTTTCCTTCAACCTCTCCATAGAACATGCAAGAGCCCTTTTCCATGCGGACTACACCGGGTTCAGTCTGTTCAAAACAACCAGATTGAAGAGTTTTCTCACGTAATCTGCCATTGAAGTATTTTTCCGCAATGATCGCGCTCTCCTTCTCAATGAGGGGAATCTGCCATTCCTCGACAGCATAAGGTTGACCGTTTTCGCAACAGGTCTCACGATGAACCAAATGGCAGTTGAAGCAATCGAGATTATAAGGTTTATTAAGTGCCTTACCATCAATGAGGAATCTTCCTTTTGTGATGATTCGCTCTTGATTTCGCTTCAGATACTTCTCACAACGATATGCTTCTTTTTCCGTCATGCGTTCTGTTGTTCCATAATAACGGATGAGCTTACTCTGTCTCATTTTGCCAGAATTAGTTCTGCTTCCGTGCCGAAAATGCGGAAGCTATCCTCATCTTGATTCGCCAAATCACTTTCTTCTGCCGGGATTTCCATCAGGATCTCTACTTCGCCCTCGTCAGTCTGGAAGCGGAGGGATAAATCCTTTTCTTCAAATTCATTATCACTAATGGATACTTCTACAATTGTACCTTGAAAAGTAGTAACCTGTTCATCTTCCAGATCGCCACCTTCCCAGTCCGTGTAAGTTACAGTAAGTGGCTTATTTATAAAATCAGATTCCAACAGGGCAAGTAATTCTGCGTGGTTTTGAATTTCCATTGTTATGTCTCCTTTAGTTTATTATGCCGATTATCCTTTTTGCGCAAAGAAAATCATGCGCGTTGACGTCATCTTATCATATGGTTGAAAGTCGTAATTACCAAAGATCTGGATTTCTTTGAAACCTGCCTCTTCCAACATTTTCATCATTTCATCCAGTTCGAATAATCGAACCTGTTCACGATAAATACGAGGTTGATTTCTCTCTGCATCATGAATGAGTATATCCTTTTTCACAAATCCATCTTCTATTCGTCGATTCTCTTCAATTAATAATCCATTCATTTCTCTCTCAGAGTGTAAAATTAAATGTTCTTTTACAAATGATGGATTCAGATAATCAATGACTACCTCTCCCCCTGCTTTTAGTGCCCGAGCCATATTGGTAACTACCTGCGCGCTCTCTTCGTCCTTATCGAAATATCCAAAGCTGGTGAACAAGTTGACGACAATATCAAATTCATTATCAAATGGTATCTCTCGCATGTCAAATTGATGATAAGTGACATCTAGAGGTTCCTGATTTAGCTCCGCTTGTTCCAGTAAAACGGGAGATAAATCAACCCCGACCACTTCATATCCTCGTCTTGCCAAGGCTCTGGAATGACGACCACTTCCACAGCAAAGGTCTAAAACGCGACCACTCCGCTTGACTGCCAGTTTTTCCAATATATTATGTATTTCTTTATCAGCCGATTGTTCATCGCGGTGTTGATATACAAGTAGGTAATCTTCGCGAAAGCTTTTCTCAAACCAAGCATCTCCCATGAAACAGATGGCTCCCTTCTATCTGACGCGTTAATTGCCGTCTCTTTGCTTTGCATATTATAGCATACCCGCACATGCGGTTTTGACACTTTGAAAGAAAAAACGACCTTGCACATAATAAGTTGCAAAGCCGCGTTTTCCCTAACGTCTGCATTGACGAGATGTATTTATTTTATCTGCAAGACGAGCCAATACAACCTCAACAGATTGCAGGTCATCCAAGACATCATATTCATTAATATTAACTCGAAGAACAGGACAGGAAGTAAAATTATTAATCCAATTTTCATAGCGCGTATATAAATCGTCCCAATAACTTACAGGTGTTTGTTGCTCCATCGGACGACCACGCTCTTTTACTCGAGTAACAATATCATCGAAACTACCTTCGAGATAAATTAATACGTCCGGATGAGGGAAGTATGGAGTCATGACCATCGCTTCAAACAATTGCGTATACGTCTCATAATCTTCATCTGTCATATGCCCCTGGTCATGCAAATTTTTAGCGAATATGCCTGTGTCTTCATAAATCGAACGGTCTTGTACAAAACCGCCTCCGTATTCAAAAATACGCTTTTGCTCTTTAAATCGCTCTGCTAAAAAATAGATCTGTAAATGAAACCCCCAACGAGACAAATCATCGTAAAACAGGTTCAAATACGGATTATTGTCCACTTTTTCATATGAAACACGAAACCCTAATAGATCAGCCAGCGCTTTTGTAAATGTTGATTTCCCAACGCCTACTGTTCCCGCAATCGTAATAATGGCGTCGCTAGGAATATTATATTTTTCTCGAAGTGCAGTTGGTTGATAAACAGACATATTTTTCTCCTTATCCTCTACTTGTAAGTTGCACGGGTAAAAATGGTTTAATTCGTTCCAGTACTTTCTCAAGATCTTCTTTTCGGTGAACATAGTCCAGTTCATCGCACTCAATAGTGAGCACAGGTATTTCCGGATGACATCGCTCAAACTCCCTCATGAAGTCCTCATAGTCAGCGATAAGATTTACCATATAGCTTTCATCAATCTGTTTTTCAAAACCCCGTCCTCGCATGGCAATCCGTTTCATTACGGTTTCGAGGGAAGCCTTCAAATAAATGACGAGCTGAGCCTGCGGCATGTCTTTCGTCAGTATATTATAGATTTGCAAGTATTTAGCCAGTGTTTCTTCATCTAAAGTACGTCTTGCAAAAATCGTATTTTTAAAAATATTGTAATCAGATACGACTGAATTACCAGTAGTAATCTGCCCGGATATTTCCTGTAATTGCTTGTACCGATTGCAGAGAAAAAACATTTCTAGCTGAAAACTCCACTCTGCAATGTCAGTATAAAACTTGTCTAAAAAGGGATTTTCGTAGACGATTTCCCCCATCAATTGTAAATCATACGTACGGCTGATGATTTCAGACAAAGAAGTTTTTCCGACCCCGATGGGTCCTTCCACTGTAATAAAAATAGAGTCCATGAAATCTCCTGCTCCTCCCCCGATAAACAAAACGATCTTTATTTTACCATGCAACGCATTTTTTGTCGAAATGAAAAAATAAGAAAAATGAATCATACTTAGCTTCTTTTTACAACAATTCCGATGTGTTATTATGGGATTAAATAACTACTATATTTCGGCTCATTCATAATGAATACAACTTTGAGGGAGGCTATACATTTGAGAATCGCAAAAACTATGGGAGAACTAATCGGTTATACTCCTGTTGTAAAATTACAGCGTGTTGTCACGCAAGATATGGCAGATGTATACGTAAAATTGGAGAAATTTAATCCAAGTGGCAGCGTTAAGGATCGTGCTGCCTACAATATGATTCTACAAGCAGAAAAAGATGGTCTACTAAAGCCAGGAGCGACCATCATAGAACCAACCAGTGGCAATACCGGGATTGGCCTAGCGATGGTTGCAGCAGCTAAAGGATATCCGTGTATTATTGTTATGCCTGACACCATGACAAAGGAACGGATTATGCTCTTGAAAGCGTACGGTGCTGAAGTAGTTCTTACTCCAGGGGATGAAAAAATGCCTGGAGCCATTCGCAAAGCTCAGGAACTGGGAGAACAAGTAGCAGGTAGCTTCATTCCTATGCAATTCGAAAATGCAGCTAATCCAGATATCCACCGCTATACCACTGCTCTGGAAATCGTTGAACAAATGGGAAGTCAATTGGATGGATTTGTCTCCACCGCAGGAACAGGTGGAACAATTACAGGATGTGGTGAAACACTTAGAGAACATTATCCACACCTTCATATTGCTGTTGTAGAACCTGCGGGCTCACCCGTGCTAGCTGGTGGACAACCAGGGGCCCATAAAATTGTAGGAACAAGTCCTGGCTTTATTCCGACAATCCTGAACCAACAAATATACGACGAGATTATTCATATCACAGATGAAGAAGCAATCACTACGACAAGAAGATTAGGCCGTGAAGAAGCCATTTTGGTGGGTCCTTCCTCCGGCGCAGCCGTATATGCAGCCATTAAGGTAGCCAAAAAACTGGGTGCAGGCAAAAAAGTACTCGCCATCTGCGCTGACAGTGGCGAGCGATATTTATCCAGTGATTTGTTTAGCTGATATATACCTTTTCCATCATGTAAAATACTCAATTTTTGCTTTTGGAAAAAGACGCATAATCTCTTTTTGCATATGAGTTTTCAAGGCATTAGCCTGAATTTCGGGGTAAACATATTTTCCCTTTCCGTATTTCCCCCACTTGTACTTACGCTCTTCTTCGTTCATTATCAGTTTTGTCTTGGGGTATCGTTTCAGGATTAATCCTTTGGCAATCTTCGTAAATCGGTGCTGAATTAATTCAAATGTTACATCGACTCGATCAGATTCATCTAACCGATCATGTAGTCGTTCCAACAGATCGGTGTAACCAGCCTCCCATCCGTCGAACCAATAGAGTGGCGCAAGGATAAAGCCTAATGGATAACCAGCCTTAGCTACCTTTCCTGCTGCTTCAATGCGCTGCTCAAAGGTTGACGTTCCCGGCTCAAAGTTACGTATGACATAATCCGCATTCATGCTAAAGCGAAATCGAGTATGCTTGTTATGCTTAGCATCCAAGAGTGAATCTACATGATGAAACTTTGTTACAAATCGCAAGCGTCCCAAAGGCTGTTGACCCATATATTCAATGGCTCGTTTCAGATTTCCAGTAATATGTTCAATATTAACTGGATCTGAGGTACAAGCTGCTTCAAATCGAGTAATCTCTGGTTCCCTCTCCTCCATATACTTTCCTGCCTTTGCAAGAATTTCGTCAATGTTTACGTAGACCCGAATGTAAGGCTTCGAGCCAACATTGGTATTCAAATAGCAGTAATGGCAGTGGGCTGCGCATCCCGTAGCAAGTGGAAGAGCATATTCAGCAGATGGTTTTGATTGCTCGAATTTCAGCGTTTTTTTCACCCCGACTACCAATGTCCGTTTTGCATTCCGGTATTGTTGTAGCTCCGTCTCTCCGGGAATGCCTCTGACCTGATTATGACTTGTTGTCATTTTAATCGGAATATCCATCTGCTGATATTGTTTATATAGGTCTTTACCTAATGGGTAATTTAGAGCATCCGGTTCAAAATATACCAGATCTGGTACGAACAGCTTGGAAGCAAATTGGTTATGGTCTATTGGAAGCTGCTTGGCTTGTGTCTGAGATTTGTTTGCGACCGTGCCTGTTTTCGATTTCTCCTGTAAAACAGTTGCCATCGTTATCAATCCCCCTGCACCTAGTTTTCCCACATTTGTCTACGGATGCGCAAGGGTATTACTGGTTTATATCTGTAGTTCTCGTTTTATCTCCGCTAAGAGAGAAAGGGCACGTTCCTTCTCCTCAATAGGAACCTGAACCTGATACAAATAAAGTGCTCCACCACGTTTTTTTCCAGTTACTTTGCAAGTAATGCCAGCTAGTTTCAACCGACGTCTATATTCATCAGCAGCCCTTGGCAAACCGTAAGACTGGTGTACAATTACCCATTTCGTCCACACATCGCATCTACTCCTTTTTGCACATGATTCTCATGCTTCCACTTGGACTACCAGCATTAATGATCCGCTATCGGTAAGCGCTTTCAAAATTGAGCCTGAAATTTCAATTTATATATCATATGAATGAATGAAAAAAATGTATACGATCCACTTGGCTTCGCTCGCCTTTTTACAGGTAGCGAAGCCACATTTTTTGAATTAATATTCACTTTATTTAGATTATTATACTTTATAGTATACCAGATAGATTGCTGTCTCTTACACTTCAGTCATATTGTGAAGCCTAACCACTAATGGTTTTATCTCCAGATTTGCGTGCTTGACGAGGTACTTGATACTTCACCTGATTCGGGTATCGTCTTGCAAGAATATAGGTATGTATTTGTCTAGCAAGGAGCAAAAAGAGTATAGATGTCACAAAAACAATTACCGTCATACTCATTTGTCTCCCTATAATGTTAGGAATAATCAGAGATAATCCTACTGGAACAAGTAGAAGTAATGATAAATTGCTTATTAGCTTATCCCGTTTCCGTTTTTCTTCTTCCGTCATAACTCGCTCTCTTTTTCTTTGGAGTGATTTACGCCACTTGCTGTATGTGATGATTTCAAGACCGATACCCAAGTAAACAAAAGTAAGTGAAAGATAGACCCATACCAGTGTTAGACCGAAAAAATGATAGAGAAGTTTAGAAGTAATAATAAATAAATCCATGGAAATCAATACACCTAGTACTGAATGAAAGAACAAGCTATGTAACTGCCTTTTTTGTTCAAATGGTTTCATCATCATCCAACCGCTACTTATGAGTAACGATGCATGAAGCACACCCAGTAGATAATAGGACCACTTTGGTAGTAATGGGCTTAATTTCCATGTAAAAAAGAAGCTAAGCAGGATGACCACCATGATAATTAGTAGTGATATTCGTGAGTGTACAAAGGGTATAGCGATTAGCTTTGAATCATCATGATGCTGAAGTAACTTATCATTGTCTGGAGACTTATCGTTATATGGTGATAATGTATTCACTCTGTCTATACCTACTCTCTACATAATGTATATTTATCTTTAAAGTAGGGGAAATCATTAGATTTCGCAATACATTTTTGTGTGAAATTTCATACTTTTCTTAAGAAAAACTGGTTCGATGTACATTCGAAGGTGTTGGTACTTGTTTATGTGGAAATTTTTGATGAAGTTATTCTTTTTTACATAGTAAAAAGAAAAGCGAAAAGCTGTACAAATAGCAGATTTTAACCTGCTCTTTGTACAGCTATATTTTTTACAAAACAGCTAACGGCTTATTAAAACGTATGGGTGATTTATTCCTCCATTGAAGAGAGATCTCCTGTAGGCAGATTCAATTCCCATGCTTTCAGTACGCGTCTCATTATTTTTCCAGATCGCGTTTTTGGAAGTTTATCGCGGAATTCGATTTCACGAGGCGCTGCATGAGCTGCTAGACCTTCTTTTACAAATTGTCTAATTTCAGCCATCAAGTCATCACTCGGCTCATAACCATCTCGAAGGGCAATGAACGCTTTGATAATCTCACCACGCACAGGATCTGGTTTTCCGATCACCCCAGCTTCAGCAACAGCTGGATGTTCCACCAGCTTGCTCTCCACTTCAAACGGTCCAACTCTCTCACCTGACGTATTAATTACATCATCAATTCTACCCTGGAACCAGAAATATCCTTCCTCATCCTTATAGGCAGTATCACCTGAAACGTACCAACCTTCAAACTGAAAATATTCATTATATTTAGATGGATTTTTCCAAATCGATCTCATCATTGATGGCCAGTTTGTGCGAATGGCGAGGTTACCCATTCGATTAGGAGGAAGTTCATTTCCTCGATCATCTAAAATACTTGCATACGTACCTGGGAACGGTTTACCCATCGATCCAGGTTTAATATCCATACAGCGATAATTACAAATAAGCTGAGCTCCAGTCTCCGTCATCCACCAGGTATCGTGTATATTACGATTGAATGCTCTTTTACCCCAATACACTACTTCCGGATTAAGTGGTTCACCTACGCTTAAAATATGACGAACGCCGGAAAGATCATATTTTTTCACAACCTCATCCCCTGCACCCATTAACATGCGGAATGAAGTTGGGGCACTATACCATACTGTCACCTTGTACTTCTCTAATGTTCCATACCAGCTATCTGGTGAGAATCTTCCCCCACGCACTACATTCGTTATCCCGTTAAGCCATGGAGCAAAAATACCATATGAGGTACCCGTCACCCAACCTGGGTCAGCTGTACACCAGTAAATATCATCTTCCTTAAGATCAAGCACCCATTTACCTGTCTGATAATGCTGGATCATTGCATTGTGTACGTGAAGAACTCCCTTTGGTTTACCAGTCGAGCCTGAGGTATAGTGAAGAAGCATCCCATCTTCTCTATCCACCCAAACGATATCGAACTCGTCGGAGGCTTGTTCCATCTCTTTATGGTAGCTAATCTGTCCTTCTTGCAGCTCCTCTGTCTCTCCTACCAAGATAATGTGCTTTAATGCAGGCAATTCATTAACTGGTATACGCGGCAGTAAGGAAGGCGTCGTAACAATGGCACAAGCCTCACTATTTTCCAGACGATCCCGAACAGCTGCTTCCATAAATGCTTCGAACAATGGCCCAACAATGACACCATTTTTAAATAAGCCAAGAATGCTTACATATAGCTCTGGTGTACGTGGCATAAAGACGAAAACACGGTCTCCCTTTACGATTCCCAGATTTTGAACAACATTGGCAAAACGGTTTGAAAGCTTGCTAAGATCTTCATATGTATAGCTTTCATCACGTGTTGCATCACTATAAATGAGCGCTGTTTTATCTTTTCTGGATGTGAGTGTATGTCGATCAACAGCTTCATATGCCATATTAACTTTGCCGGTTTCATACCAGCTAAACTCTTTTTCAACTTCTGTCCACTCGAACGTTTCATAGCTCTGTTCGTAGTTCTGTAGATTACAATTTCCACCTGCAGCTGTGATGATATCCTCTTTCAAGTCCACTCACTCCCTGTATGGTAAATTCATTAGAAAACGCATTCATTTTTACATTCTCCATATCCGACATAAATCCTCTAATTATTTTTATTATTCCGAATTTTACGTATGATAGATTACTAAGAAAACCAACTCCTATTTTCACACTTCGCTAAGGTTTTCGCCACCGTAAGAAGTGTATCTGTCCGCTCCATAATGATCCCCGGGGATGCTGAGTTATAAATTTTACAGCCCGTTGATAGAAATCAACGGGCTGGATTTCCTATTCCTTTATTTCCGCGTACTCGATCCCTTTCTGTATCCTATACGTGAACGGTATTGGATCGGCGCTCTCGTTGGGTATCTAGCTGGAAACGAAAAAATATGTACGAGACTCGTAAACGGAATCGAGGCGAATAGCAAAAAGGCGACGATGACATGAAATCGAAAGACAAATGGAACAGCTGTCATCAATTCGTACTGAGGCTGAAAAACAAACAAACTGCGAAACCAGGGACCAATCGTCGTTCGATATTCGTATGCGTGCACCGTTGTGTTATAAATAATCGTGATATAGGTGCCCAAAATCGAAACTAGGAGCACCAAAATGACGGCAAAATAGTCGGCAAATGATGCTTGCGCGCGAACCCGTGGAACAGTCATTTTGCGTATGAGCAAGATGATCAAGCCCGCTACTACCATAAGTCCGGCAAAACCGCCACCGATAATGCCGAATGCGTGGTACATCTCATCATTAACACCTAATACATCATAGAACCGCTTAGGTACTACCATGCCCATGATGTGTCCGAAGAAGGCGAATATGATCCCGTAATGAAAAAGCGGCGAGCCGATACGAAGCCATTTTTTCTCGAAAAACTCCGTTGATGGCGCAGTCCAGGTCACTCCTCGAAATGCAAAACGATAAAGCATCCCAACAAGCATGATGGTAAATGCAATATACGGAAAAACAACCCACCAAAAAACTTCGCTCATTTGTTAACCTCCCTCTGTCGGCTTTCGCTTTTATCCGCTACTTATACATCAACGGGTACGGCATCGTATCCAAATCAGGCTTCTCTCTTCCCTGCTCAAGCTTCTCCATGTCTTGAGGCGAAAGCTCTTTAAATACAGCCTCCATCAAAATCGAAAAAAATGGCTTGTATGGGTTGTCCTCTGCGAGGTGGCGCCGAATCCGCTGCGTGGCGAACGAAAGCCGTTGTCTTAGCTGTTCCATCGGCTCCGATTCCTCTGAATGGGCCAATAATTCATAGAGCATAGGTATGTAATCGGCTAACTCATCATCACCACATTCAAACCCGGCCTCACGGATCATCCTCCGAAGCTCGATTAGCGCGATCCCTCGTTTTCGGCTATCGCCCAATTCATGCGCAGTCAGATATAAACCTGCTTTTTCCTTCAAATCAAAGGTCTCTACGTAGTGCTCCATTATCCTCCATTTTGACTTGTCATATATCGGAGCAACGGCCTGGGCAAGCGTCTTACGAAGCGGCTTTGAGCTGATATCTTCTCTTATGACTGCTTCGATGTCTGCCTGCTCGCTCTTGAACGCCTCTGTCGGGTAGCTCAAAATCCTGGAGGCTATGGCAAGAACAATGCGTGTCTGATCATCCATCTGCTATTCTTCCTTTCCAAATGGATAGGTCATCATCCCTTCAGGGGGAGCCAATCCTTCTATACTGCATGCCCCATACCTGTAGTACAGGTCGTCATTCATTTCCCTACGTCCAGTCGGTATAACAAAGCGTTCGTCATATTTGGCTACTGCCAACAAGCGAGCCATATCTTCAATATCGCCCGCAGACATGCCGGCCTCTTTCAGCAGCTCGCTGTGGCTCAGCTCATCCATACCGCCTACCGTTTGCTGCCGCATATGCACCCTCATCGCAGTCAACTTCAATAACACTTTCCGGATAACTTCTGTATCCCCGGCAGTCATTAACGAAGCCAGATATTCCATAGGAATACGCATATGATCTACGGCAGGAATGTAATGATCGGTATTTAATGCTCCCTCTTCAATATGATTCATAATCGGACTAAGCGGAGGCACATACCAGACCATAGGCAGCGTGCGGTATTCCGGATGCAACGGTAATGCGATTTTCCATTTCATCGCCAGCTTGTAGATAGGAGAATCCTGCGCACTTTGAATCCAAGACTCATTAATTCCCGCTTTTCTCGCTTCAGCTATCACCTGCGGATCAAAAGGATCCAGAAAAACGGATAGCTGTGATTCATAAAGATCCTTGGGATCTTCCACAGAAGCGGCTTCCTTGACGCGATCCGCATCATATAAAACGACACCCAAATAACGAAGACGTCCTACGCAAGTTTCGGAGCATACCGTTGGCAGTCCCGCTTCTGTCCGCGGATAGCAGAAGTTGCACTTCTCTGCCTTGTGTGTATTCCAGTTGTAATACACCTTGTGATAAGGACAACCGCTCATGCAGAAGCGCCAGCCTCGGCAGGCTTCCTGATCAACCAGAACGATACCGTCCTCATCACGTTTATATAAAGCCCCGGACGGACAGGAGGCTACGCACGGCGGATTCAAACAGTGCTCACAGATTCTCGGCAAATACATCATGAACGTTTTTTCATACTCCATGGCGATATGCTCTTGGAGCTTCTTCACGTTGGGATCTAGCGAAACGTTTTCACTGCCGCCTGCTAGATCATCATCCCAGTTAGGCCCCCATTCCGGCTTATCAATGAACTCTCCGGTTATCATCGACTTTGGTCTGGCCACGGGCAAATGTTTGCTCTTAGGGCTGGTGATCAGATGTTCGTAATCATACGTCCATGGTTCGTAATACTGGTTCATATCCGCCAAATCGGGATTGTAGAATAGCGTTGCCAATTTGGTAATGGGGCCGCCTGCGCGAAGGGTCAACTTACCGTTCTTCAACACCCATCCGCCTTTAAAACGTTTGGTGTCTTCCCATTGTTTCGGATATCCAGGTCCAGGTCTCGTTTCCACATTGTTGAACCACATATATTCCACGCCAGGACGATTGGTCCACACATTCTTGCAGGTGACCGAGCACGTATGACAGCCAATACATTTGTCCAAGTGCATAACCATGGCGACTTGCGCTTTAATTCTCAAGCCAGTCCACCTCCTTAAGCGGCCGGATAATGGCCATCGTATCCCGCTGACTGCCTGTCGGGCCATAATAATTAAAACCGTAGCTCAATTGGGAATAGCCGCCTATCATATGAGTGGGCTTTACTGTAATTCTGGTTACGCTATTATGCGTGCCCCCTCGCGTTTTATTGATGGCTGTACCCGGCACGCCGAGCGTACGGTCCTGGGCGTGATACATGAAGGTAACACCTTGCGGAATCCGATAGGTGACTACCGCTCTTGCCGCAACGGCACCGTTTCGGTTATAGACTTCAATCCAGTCGTTATCTTTGACACCGATAGAAGCAGCATCTTTCTCATTCAACCACACCGTCTGCCATCCCCGGAATAAAGTTGACATATTCGTAGTATCCGTAAACATCGTATGGATGCCCCACTTTTGGTGCGGCGTCATATACCTGAGCGTTATCCACTTTCCGTTATGCTCAACTTCCTTCTCGCCTTTCAAGTAAGGCCCATGCGCCAATGGCGGCAAATATAAAGGCAATCCCTCGCCAAAGTCTAACATGACCTCATGATCCAGATAAAAGCTTTGACGACCGGTCAACGTGTGCCAAGGAATCCCGTATTCGGTATTGACGGTGAACGGCGAGTAACGGCGGTTATCCTTTTCCAAGCCACTCCAAACGGGTGTAGAAATAGCCTGTCTGGGTTGCGCGGTCAGATCATTCAGCGTGAACGCTTCTTCCTCACGAGCCACGGAGATATCAGCAAGATGCTTGCCCGTTTTGGCCTCCATCGATTTCCATCCTTCAACGGCCCTTTTGCCATTCGTTGCGCCTGACATCAAAAGGATTGCTTCAATGGCTTGCTTATCCGTAAACAGATCAGGATTGCCCTTGCCGATCCCGTCCCTTTTCGAGGTACCCAGTCGTTCAATCAGTTCCTTGTAAACCTTATCGCCTGGAATTTTGACACCTTTCGCCCCATAACCATTCTTGATATTGGGTCCGATCGTCGTCATCTGCTGATACACATTGGGGTAATCACGTTTCACAATGTGAAAGTTGGGCATTGATTTCCCGGGAATTGCCTCCACTTCTCCCTTACGCCAATCCAATACTTTGCCGCCTGGCTGAGCGATCTCGCCTACGGTGTCATGGGCCAACGGCGTCATGATCAAATCCTCACAAGCAGGTAAATGCTTTTCAGCGAGTTCTGAGAACACCTTGCCAATCTCACGGAAAGTATCCCAGTCGCTCTTGGCTTGCCAAGGCGGAGAGATTGCAGCGTTAAACGGATGTACGAAAGGATGCATGTCCGTGCTGCTCAGGTCAAATTTCTCATACCAGGTTGCCGCTGGTAGGACGATATCGGAGAATAACCCAGAGCTGGTCATTCTGAAGTCTATACTGATTAGAAGGTCGGCCTTTCCTTCGGGTGCTTCACCCTCGACCTTAACTGTCTCCGGTTTCCAGGAATGCTCGGTATCCGCAAGCACATGATCATCGGCACCGACCAGATGCTTCACAAAATATTCATGCCCTTTACCGCTGTCACCCAGCAAATTGGAGCGCCAATTGAAAAAAACACGAGGGAAGTTGCGCGGATCATCCGGATTTTCAATTGCCCATTCAATCTTGTTTTCTTTTATTTGTTTCACGATCTCATCAATGGCAGCCTTGTCATCCTCCGCCCCGTTATTTCTGACCTCCTTGATGAGGTCCAGAGAATTCTGGGTGAACTGCGGGAACGATGGGAGCCACCCCAACCTCGCAGCCATGGCATTGAAATCGGCGGGGTGCATGTTCGTAAATCGCCCGCCCCAAGCTTTTTGCTCCTCATTCTCTCTCACTTCATAACGGAACTGATCGGTGGCGAAATAGAAAAAAGAAGTTCCGTTTTGCAGTCTTTGCGGCTTCAACCAGTCGTTGGCAAACGCCACCTGCTGCCAGCCCTCAAGCGGGCGGACCTTTTCCTGTCCGACATAATGGGCCCAGCCCCCTCCGTTCACGCCTTGGGAGCCCGTTAGCAGAACTAAATTCAGTATGGAGCGATAGATTTGATCGCTGTGGAACCAGTGGTTCGTGCCGCCGCCCATAGCGATCATGGATTTCCCTTTTGTTCTTGCCGCATTCTCGGCAAATTCTCTAGCGACTTGAATGACGTGGGCTCTTCGAACCCCTGTGATGCTCTCCTGCCACCCGGGCGTGTAAGGCTTGGGGTCATCATAGTCCTTCGGATAATCTCCAGGCAAAGCGCGGTTTACACCCGTATGAGCCATCATAAGATCGTAAACCGTGGTAACTCTCAAGTTTTTACCGTCTTTACTTGAAATATGTTTTACAGGGACCCCGCGTCTGACACAACCGCCCCCGCCTTCTGCGAAATAAGGAAAACCGACTAGCACAATTTCATCGGAATTGTCTATGAAGCTTAATTTTGGATCAATGGGACTTCCATCTAATTTCTTCATGTCCAAATTCCATTTGTTCCCCTGATCCCACCGGTAGCCTTGGCTGCCGTTGGGTATGGCCAATCCTTCACTGTGTTCGTCCCAAACGACGGTTTTCCATTCTCCCAGTTCATGGTGATCTTCAATATCTGAGGCCCTGAGGAAGTTTCCTGTTCGTGCATCATCCGCCTCGCCGTTCAAAATAATCAGAAAGGGCAGGTCCGTAAATTTCTTGACATACTCATTGAAATAAGGCGTCTGCCGGTCTACATAAAATTCCTTCAGAATGACATGTGTCATTGCCATAGCAAGCGCACCGTCAGTTCCAGGGCGTGCCGGCAACCAAATATCGGCGAATTTCTCGTATTCGGCATAATCAGGACTTACTCCGACTACTTTGGTTCCGTTATATCTGGATTCCACCATAAAATGCGCGTCAGGCGTCCGGGTCTGCGGCAAGTTGGTTCCCCAAATAATAAAATATTTGGCATTATACCAATCACCGCTTTCTGGCACATCGGTTTGATCACCCCAAATTTGTGGTGAAGCTGGAGGGAGATCCGCATACCAGTCATAGAAGCTCAGAATTGTCCCTCCGATTAAGGAAAGAAATCTGGCCCCAGCGGCATAGCTGACCATTGACATAGCAGGTATCGGACTGAAACCCGCAACTCGATCAGGCCCATAGGTTTGAATGGTATAGATTGAGGCCGCTGCAATCATTTCACAAGCGTCCTGCCAATCAGCGCGAACAAACCCGCCCTTCCCTCTCGCTTTTACATATTTTGCACGTTTTTGGGGATCGCTTACTATGTTTTTCCAGGCGACTACAGCATCGTGCCCCAAATCGCGTTCTTTTTTCCACAATTCATAGAGATCACCGCGGATGTAGGGATACTTGACTCTAATCGGACTATATGTATACCAGGAATAGCTGGCTCCTCTAGGACATCCCCTCGGCTCATACTCAGGGAAATTCGTTCCGGTGGTCGGATAATCCGTCTGCTGTGTTTCCCACGTGATGATTCCATCCTTCACAAAAATCTTCCAGCTACAGGAACCCGTACAATTCACGCCATGTGTGGAACGGACGATCTTGTCATGCTGCCAACGTTCACGGTACATGCTTTCCCAGTCCCTGGGCCTAACATTTTCTTCTGTCCACCCATCGTTAATACGCTCACCGCGCTGCAGATGCTTGAATGTCCGAAGCAGCTTTCCGCCTTTTCTCTTCATTTATACAAATCCTCCCGCATCTTGGCTTAAAGGATCGAAGCGTTCGCCTAGCAATTTATATGACGCTTCTCCTGCCAACAATTCTTCAAGGAATACATTGTAATTGGATGCATTAGCAGCGACCATGATTAGCCTTTGCATAGCATCCAATTTTTTGATCTCATTTATTTTGTTACTAATATCTTCCGGAACATCACCGAAACGTATCCTTAAAACCTCAAGCACATCTTCTTTATCCATAGCAAGCAGATCGTCCTCTTCGTGAAATGCATACACTTAGCATCCGTCCTTTTCTAAAGCTTCATCATTTTGAAATAGTCGGCTATCAAAGCCTGTTTGCAGGATTCACCAGCATCTCTGAAAAAATCAATCACTGTTGTATCCAAATTCGTCACCATTTCATGAGAGAATAGTTTTTCCTTCACATGTTTCAGGTCGTCTCCAAATCTCAAAATGATGGAATAACCGCCGTCTTGAATTATCGTATCTGCCTTAACGTCATATGAATGCAGATGAAAAGCTTTGAATTCCTCCAGAAGGCGATGGTAACAAGCGGGTATCACGGATCTTAGCGGCTGTTCCGAAGACATATCGTGATTAAGCAGTTGACTCATGGGACACCGTCTCTTCACCTAACAAAATACCTTCATCTTCATTGTGAAGGGTATCTATAAGAATAAGCGCTTGAAATCGTTTCAGTATTTCCTCAAAAGATCCTTGATTGCTTACTATTTCCTTTACTTCACGTACCAAGTACCGCATAAGCGTATGATCACGCGTTAATGCGATAATGATTTCCTTTGCCTCTGGCGTTGTCTCAGTAATTTCCTTGTACAGTCCTTCTTCTTCTGAGCTAGCATGCTGCAAAGTTCTAGTTTCCCAATGCTCGACCGTAATATAAGCAATCTCAAGTGCTTTCTTGAAATCTTCATTCTCTATGCAAAGACGAAAAAGCTCTGTCAATTCTGTAGCCTCACCCAGAGCAGATTCATGAATCGAAGAATGACTATCCCAATGTCTTAGAGCTGGTCCTGACATCCGTAACCACTTCCTTCATTTTTTTCAAAATTGTAATATGCATATCCTAATTTTATCCATATGCCCAAGTGCTTAAACCAAATAAAAAAGGCCTGATTTCTCAAGCCTTTTCATCCAAAAGGTACAATCTTTGTGGTTAATTATCACAATACTAAATCAAATGTTATTACTCTCTGTGGTTCTCCTAAGTTTAAAATGCAATTTGGAGAAACAAAAAAAGGATACTTAGCTCATGTAGAACTAACCATCCTCTTATGCAACCTCTTTCGTGTTAACGTAATCCCTTAGGATTCATCTCCTGTATCTACTCCATCAACAGTTCCCATCGCATAGGATTCATTTAATTGTTCTTGTGTTAGCGACGTACCTTGATCAGCAGTTGTAGCATTTTGATATCCTAATGTATCGGTGTTTTGAAGCCATGTATCGGTGTGAGTTTGCTTGCTCATTGGCTTTTTCATTACTTATTCCTCCTAATTAAATACTCACTTTTCATGCATAGTTTGTGTCATGGCTCTCTTTTTTACTCCTATTTCCAATTGGGTTGATACTCATTTTTTTCCTCCTATGAAATCATGAGGAATAGCACAGCCTATATCATATTGAGTAATAAGGGAGTGACATATTGTGAAGACCATATTTACACTTGTTTTTGTAGGATTACTGGTAGGAGGGTTATTTACCTATAACTCATATATGTCCAAGCCAAAAGTGGCTTCACCTGAATCTGTTCGACCATCTCCATCTAGCCAGCAACAAGTGAAAAAATCAAATCAACAGGCGCACGCCATTACAATGGATGAACGAAGTGTTCCCAAAATTGACTATGTCGAGCAAGTAAAAGATATGCGTAGCAAAATGGAACATAAGCCTCAAATTACAACAATTCGTCATAATAATCGTGATAAAAGCCATTACGTCGACAATGAAGTTGTTGTGCGATTTACGAAACGTCCTTCCGACGAAGAACTAAAAAAAATGTGCAAAGCGACAGACAGCTTCATTAAGCGTGACTTCCGAAGCTCCAAATCGATGATCATTAAATCACGGTCACTCTCCACCCAAGAGTTGATGAAGGTCTTTGCGAGACATCCCGAATCGGTCTACGCAGAGCCTAACTATTTACTACTGCCGAACAAAACTCCAAATGATGTCTATTACAATCGATACCAGTGGAATCTTAGTCAGCTCAATATGGAACAAAGTTGGGAAATTAGCCAGGGTGCTGATGACGTAGTCGTAGCGGTCGTTGATACAGGAGTTGATCTAGGACACCCTGAATTCCAGGGAAAGCTGGTGAAAGGTTATAACGTGCTAACAGATACGAACCAACCACAAGATGATAATGGGCATGGATCACATGTTGCTGGAATCATCGCAGCGCGTACGAATAACCGGGATGGGATTGCTGGAATATCCTGGAACAGCAAAATTATGCCGATAAAGGCGATTGGTGCAGATGGCAGTGGAACTGCTTTAGATATTGCAATTGGAATAGAGTGGGCAGTAGATCATGGTGCCAAGGTAATTAATTTAAGTGTAGGCAATTATGCGCCATCAGCAGCGTTGAAACAAGCATGTACCTATGCTAATCAAAAAAACGTGGTACTGGTAGCAGCTACCGGTAACGATTCTACTGATCAGCCCAGCTTTCCCGCAGCCTATCCTGAAGTAATTGGTGTAGGTGCGGTAGATAACAAGAACCAGTTAGCCGAATTCTCCAATTACGGTGCGCCTGTATCCGTAGTAGCTCCGGGCGTCGATATTCCAAGTACCTATATTTATAAGGATTATGCTGCTCTATCTGGCACGTCAATGGCTTGCCCACATGTTGCCGCTATTGCTAGTCTTATTCGTTCCGTTAATCCTGCTCTTTCTGTTACCGAAATCCGAGAAATAATGGAAAAGACTGCAAAGGACTTGGGAGAACCTGGCCACGATACGTTGTATGGTCATGGTTTTGTAAATGTGAAACAGGCACTGGAGGAGAGTAATAATCGCAAGCATCCAGCACCTTCGTCTCACCCTACTCCACGTAACTCTTGGCAAAACTTTTTTGATCGATTTTTTGGCGGGTTTCAACCATTTTCTACTACCAGGTAAATAAGGGGGTCAAGCTTAGATGAAAGCCATTGTCCTGTTTGCGCATCCAGGAAAAGAGAGTTTTTGCCACTCCATCCTGCACGAAGTAACCAATCAGTTTGATCAGGAAGGGATTTCGTATGAAGTACGTGATTTGTATCAGGAACAATTTTCTCCTGTATTCTCTGCTTCAGATATGAATGGCATTGAGACTGACCAGATCCCTGATGAGATCAAGAACGAACAGGTTTCAATCAGAAATGCGAATCTGCTGGTGATGATTTATCCTGTCTGGTGGTGGTCACAACCTGCTATCCTCAAAGGATATATCGATAGAGTCATGACTAATCAATTTGCTTTCCGATATGAGTCAACTGGTCCCATTGGTCTTCTAACTGATAAACAGGCTATCGTATTTACCACCACTCGTGAATCCGCTAAGGAAATGGAGCAAAGTGGTTTTGACACGGTTATGGAAAAACAAGTTGTGGATGGTATCTTGCATTTTTGTGGAATCAAACCTGTTGTCTATCGGAATTTTGCGGAGATCGCTAACACTTCTGAAGAACAGAGAAAAGAATATCTAGCTCAAGTTCATCAGGCTATCCGCCATTTTCGTACACCTGTAATGATGTAAGCTTTAAGCACGAATGAGGCACCATTAAATAATACTACCCTACAACAACCAAAGGAGCCGTATACTCGGCTCCCTTGATATTTCAATCATTCTCTAGTCGTTATTTTGTTCTTGTTCACCTAGCATTAGATAATATTGATACAATGCACGAATACCCTTATCAAAATGTGCAAGAGAGAATTTTTCGTCAGGTGCATGAGCATTAGCATCTGGCAAGGCAAATCCCATCATAATGATCGGAACCTGAAGCACACGTGCAAATAATTCCACCACAGGAATAGAGCCACCAGCTCGAATGAACGAAACCCGTTTGTCAAAAGCTTCTTCCAATGCCTGAGCAGCTAGTTTTAGGCAAGGATGATCAAGTGAGCCTACATATGGATATGATTTATCTTCAAACGTCAAGGAGGCACGAATTCCTTTTGGTATATGTTTTTCTACATGAGTCTGAATGATTTTCTCCATTCGATCAGGATCTTGATTGGATACGAGCCGACATGTTATTTTTACGTGTGCTTCTCTCGGGATAACAGTTTTGCTGCCTTCCCCTTGGTATCCACCATACATTCCATTTATTTCGAGAGTTGGCCTCGTCCATACACGCTCTAAAGCTGTATATCCCGGTTCACCCACTTGCTCCGTTACACCCAACTTCTCATAGAACTCTTTCTCCTGAAAAGGCAGCTCTGCAAGCAGGCGTTTTTCTGTCTCCGAAATAGGTTCAACATCATCATAGAAACCATCAATGGTTATCATCCCATCTTCATTTCTCATGCTAGCAAGTAATTGAACCATTGCATGTAACGTATTGGGGACGGTGCCACCATGAAATCCGCCAGAGTGCAAATCTCTATTGGCACCGTATAAACTGATTTGAAAACCAAGCAATCCTCGTAATCCGTAACAGATGGCAGGATTATTCTCTTCCATCACAGCTGTATCAGACAAAATTACATAATCAGCCTGAAAGCGTTCTTTCTCAATGGGCAAGGTGCTTAGCAACAAGCTGCTACCACTTTCCTCTTCACCTTCAAGGCATAGCTTTACGTTAAAAGGAAGTCTCCCATAGGTATGGAATAGGGCTTCAAAGACAAGTAAATGCATAAAGAACTGACCTTTGTTATCACTGGCCCCTCTTCCATATAATATATTTCCTCTAATTTCTGGAGTAAAAGGCGGACTTGTCCATTCCTCAATCGGATCTGCCGGTTGAACATCATAATGACCATACAACAGAACAGTTGGCTGATCTGGAGCATGTAGCCAATCTGCATAGATGATTGGATGACTATCTTTTTCGTCAGTAATGAATGTAACATGTTCAAAGCCTATTTCTTTTAAGTAGGATACAAGGTTATTCGCACAGGCTCGTACATCATCTTTATATGCGGGATCCGTACTAATACTGGGAATGGAGATCAGTTCACATAATTGCTTAAGATGTTTATCTCGATTTTTTTCAAAATAATCTGTGATCATGGCACATACCTTTCTTACAAATTTTTTGATTAATGGTTGTGAATTCTAGCTAGCTTAAAGAAAGATCACTTATCAAGTAAAAAGGCAGCCAATCCGCACAAGTGCGTGACCAGCTGCCACGTTAAACCAATCAATTTTCAAGAGACTTCTTACAGGTAACAAAGAATAAGTTCAAATAATGTGTAAACCGTTTAACCATTAACATTTCACTACTTGAGATCCACGCTTACTTTTGAACCTGCATACGTTTTTTCGTAATGTAGTCCGTTTCGTAATATTGTAGATCATCACGCAACGGTTCAAAAATTCTAGAGAGGGTCAGCGTTAGTTCCCTTAACTCTGGTGTAACATCTTTGCGGAAAATAATACAGTCTTGCCCTGTGTACGAGTATCTACCGTCCTCATCATATACTTCTCCTTTTGGATAGTAGAAGTTGATGACACAGGTCTGGTATACCTGGTAAAGTGCATCCTCTGCAAATTCAGAATTAAAACGAGCACGACGCAGGCAAACTCCAACTTTTTCATATGCATTTTCTGCATAAACCAGCAAACGACGCAAATCAGACAAGTAGCTACTGTAGTAAGATTCATACTCCTGTGCATCACTTGAGCTTTCTACCAAAGCAGACAACGTCGTTTTGTTCAGGAATCTTTCCAACTCTATGCTTACCTTTTTCAAACGGATAAAGGTATCTTCGCACAGTTGCTTAAGATGAGCATCTGACATAGGAATCCTCCTTAGGGCACTGTAATGTAGGAAGCTGTTAATAAAAGGTTTACGTTTATTGTAAAAAAAGTACTCTGTAGTTACAAGAGATTTTTACAAAATGTTAACAGTTTCAATCTCTGATGTACTTGATTTTTTTACAACCGCCCTATTCTTCTGCCAGAAATATGCAACATATCCTGCAAATAGTGAAATCAAAGTCATTAACAACATAATTTTTACATCATGTGTTACATATTCCCAGCCGTGTCCTTTGCTCAGAATTTCCCTGGTTGCATGTAGAAAATATGTTAACGGTAAACAATTTGCTAGTGCTGCAACCCAATCTGGCATGGAAATAATTGGCCAAGTCCATCCAGAAAGCATAAACGACGGAACGGCAACAATCATCGCCCACTGAGTTGCTTGTAGCATGCTACCAGCAAGAATTGACATTGCAAAGCCGATCGAAATAACTGCTAAATGGAAAACAATACCGACTAATACAAATAGCCCAAGATTACCGTAGTAAGGAATGTCAAAGACTTTCAGCATCATGACAAAGCAAATAGCAAAGTTAAACATTGCAAGTAGCATGTGAATGGAAATTTTACTAATAGCCAAGGCAAAAAAACGATTTGCCGTCAAACTAGTATTCCAACTACCTGTCTCTTTCTGACGTGTAACAGAAAGCGAAACACTTAGGAAAGCGACCTGCTGCATAACCGTTCCCGCCAAACCTAACAGCATAAAAGAAAGGTAATTAAAAGTTGGATTATGTAGAATCCGATATCGGTAATCAATACCAGTGGCGAAGTTCTGTCCTGCGTCGCCCCATTCTCCTTTTGCTTCCAGTTTTTTGATCGTAACCCCACCTGAAATGGTCTTAACTAAGGAACTTGCTGCCCGAACAGATGTGTTGGAAATTAACAAATTACTGCCATCAATAATGTTTAAAACTTCTGTAGGTTTCCCAGCCTTAGCATTAACTGTTAGACCCTGAGGAATGATGAAGCTGGTCAGCACCTCTCCCTGATCAAGTAACAGCTGTGCTTCCTCCTCTGTCTGTACAACCTTAGTGACCGCGAAGGTTTGGTCATGATCAATTGATCGAATCATCTCACGGGATAGCTCGGTCTGATCGAGATCAGCTATCACCGTAGGAATTTCCATTACTCTGCTTTCAGAATAAAGGAAACCAAAGAGTGTCATATACACTACAGGGACAAGAAAAACGATACGTCGAATTGTTTTATTCGTCCATACTGATCTCCACTCTTCTATCATCAGTTGCCAGACATTGTTCATTTCTGTCCAGCCCCTTCAAGTCCCCATTCCACCGTATAACCTGGACGAATATCTTCATCTGCTATAGCCAGTTTCACCTGGAATGCTCGTAAGTCACGAGAATTTAACTCTTGAGTAGCTTTTTTTACAGCAAAGTCCGCTGCAGGAGAAATCACTTGAAGAGTTGCCTCTACTTCTTTATTCAATGCTGGAACAAATAATTTTGTTTTTTCACCTGTCTTCAGAGAACCTAGTTGGTTTTCATCAACATACAGCTTCACAAATTTTTCTTGCTCAACCTGAATGGTCATGATGCCTGCACCTTGTGCAACCAGCTCTCCTGTTTGTGAAGAGACAGATTTAATAATTCCATCAACAGGTGCTTTCATTGTTGTATTGCGAAGATAAGCATTTGCCTCATCTAGTGCGCCTTTTGCCTGTTTAACAGCTGCTTCTGCTGATGCAACATCAGACTCCCTTAAACCTACTTGACCACGACCAGCCTGTGCATTTTGGTAGGCAGCATCTGCCTGATCTACTTGAGCTTGCAAGGCAGCAATCTGTTCTTTACGCGCACCTTGTTTTGCCATGTTTAATTGTTGTTCAACGGAAGTATATTCGGCACTATATTTTTCCCATTCTGCATTTGCTTCGTCCACTTTCACCTGAGGAACAGCACCTTCACTAAATAGATCCTGCATTCGTTTCAGATTTGTTTGTGCCAAATCTTTCGCAGTTTGGGTGGCTTGTAATTTGCTTTGTAACTGACTGATTTCTTCAGGACGCGCACCGTTTTTGTTGGCTTCAAGCTGAGCGATGGCCGCACTCTTAGCTGCTTCCGCTTGTTTTACAGTCGCATCACTTGTGCCATTTGTAATAGTAACTGATTTTTTTGCCTGCCCCAGCTTCGCTTGTGCCATTTGATAAGCAGCCTCTGCCTGATCTCTCTTCGCTCTAATTTCATCACTAGACAGAATGGCCAGCTCCTGACCTGCTTTTACACGGTCGCCTTCTTTTACCAGGATCGTCTCTATTGTACCTGGCGTTTTGAAAGCAAGGTCAACTTCCTGTCCTTCCACTACTCCTGTAATCGCCTGTGCTTCCCCGGCATAACTAGTTTGTTCTGAAAATAACAAGTAACTACCCAATAAAACCACCAGAACAGCAAATCCAGCTAATCCCAGTATCATTTTTTTATTCTCTCTCATTTTTAATCTTCTCCCACTATCCAATATTAATGAACTCCTAAAACACCTTTACACATGGAAAGTAACGTATTCCTCGTATCGTCTGTATAAATCTCTTCTTTTCGATACATTTTACGTAGGACGGTAAACGCGATACTTCCAAAAAAAGCAGAGACTAACGTCTGAACCTCTAATGCCGAGTCAATCAACCCATTCTGCTGCAATTGGCCTAAATAACTCTCCATTAAGGTAAAATAGTTCGCCAGCAGATCTCGAATGATAACATCTCTCTCAAAATCCCCGGACGTGATGGTTAACAACAAGGTACACAATTTTTCATTCTCCGAAAAGAAACGCAAATGTTCATCGAGTACATGCACAATACGTTGCTGTGGTGTTAATGTAGGGTTTTTTATTGCTTCCGCTACGGAATCTATCAACATTTGCACGCCTTTTTGGTTAACGTACAGGAATAGTTCCTCTTTTGTTTTGAAATGGTAGTACAAGGTTCCCTTTGCTACTTTCGCCTCCTCCGCAATAGCATCCATCGTGGTATAAGAATAACCGTGATTGGCAAAGGCATTTAAAGCAGATTCATAAATTAATTCCTTTTTTTTGCTCATCCACGTTCCTCCATTTTTGAACTGACTGGTCAGTACAAGAATAATACTTCTATATTTTTCATTCGTCAAGCACTTAATGCGTAAAAAATGGAAGCAAAAAGAATTTTCTTTTAATATTATCTGCAAAAAGTATTATCTTCCTTCATAACCTCCGAGCTTTATTTGAGATTTTATATAACTGGCTTTACCTTATATTCCACACGGAATGGACTTCCCTGTTTCAAAGAAATTGTAAAAGCCAATAAAATACATTACATAAGTCACCTAAAAAATAAGGTCGTTTACGGGAGATAATTTATTCCAGTAAACGACCTTATTTTTGCTTTTTTTAATAAATGATCGAACTTCTTTGTATGCATGACGGAACACGTAATCACCACTATTATGATAGATACTGGATAAGGTTTATTTATGATCTTTCACAACTAAAAGAAAAGAAGTCGAACGCTAGTAAGCTTTCGACTTCTCTTGCAAAAACTCTTATATACGGAGGGAGAGGGATTCGAACCCCCGTGACGTTGCCGCCTAACGGTTTTCAAGACCGCCCCGTTATGACCACTTCGGTATCCCTCCATGATGTATGCTGTAATCTGTCAGCAAAAATTAGTATATAAAATCTTTCTATGAAAAGCAAGTATTTTTTTCATTTTTTTGGTACGATATTTTCTAATTCCTGGTGAATGATCTTTTTGATATCTTTCTACTCCCCTTTATTCGTATTATTGTAACCTTGTTACACTGAAAACGTATTATATAATTGATCTACTAATGTATAATGTTGTATCCAATTCTATTCATTTGTGTCTATGCTACAATTTGTGTATGATAGATGTTGATTCGTTGGTTTTCGAAAGGAGAAGTACATGGAACAGTTATTGACCTTTGCAAAAGACTATTGGGTTATTCTTGTGCTCGTCTTGCTTGGCGTGTTTGTCATTAATTTCTTTTTAAAAGCGATATACAAACTAGTTTTGTTTGCTCTCGTAATTGGTGCCGTTCTTGTTTTTGGATTTAATTATACTCCCGATCAAGTAGTAGATATGGGACGAGAAGTAGTGAATGGTGTAGACGAAGTATTCACTTCCACCGTAAAGCCACTTATTGAGGCAGAGATTAAAGACGCGGACTATGAATTTAAGCCAGATGGCAGTTACATTATTAAGACGACAAATATTCGAATTGAAGGAAAAAAAGGCGATCCTCAAGCTACTGTATACTATAAAAACTTCAATTTTAACGTAAACATTGACCAACTCGGTCAGCTGGCAGAAGAGAAAATTAAAGAAGCAAGTCAATCAAACACACCATCATAAGAATCACACATATAATCCCTCCTTTACATGGAAACTTGCCGCAAATTTTCAGCAAGTTTCCATAGTAGAGAGGGATTTTTATATCTTATATTCAGTTGTACGATACTTAACGATGTTTTTAACTATAATATAAAAAGAATAAATTACTAGCGTATATGCGTATTTGTTTTCTCAATATTATTCGTCACTTTTTTTACTATACCTGATATCGTACCTGACGCCCGCTTTCCCCTCTCACCTCCATGTTGGTGGTTCAACCTGTTGACGGTGGTTCAGCATCACATTTTTTCCACTTTTTCCTTTTACTATAAGATTCGTGTGCCACTATAAAATCAAGGGTTTCGTCAATTTGACTATATGTTATGATAAACAAATTATATTTGTATCATACTTTTAAAAAGGATAAGTAGAACAGGTGAAGCAGATGAATAATAGACAACAAGAAATTTTATATGTTTTGTTATCTGAATCAGATGGACATTTATTAGTGCAAGACCTTGCGGATAGAATGAATTGTTCTGAAAAAACAATTCGTACTGATTTTAAAACGATTGAAGAATATCTTGCCAAATATTCAAATGCGCTTCTTGTTAAGAAACCGGGCTTAGGGGTATATTTACAGATTGAAGAACATGAAAAGGTACATTTGTTTAATAGACTTTATCGCGTAAATAATCGTACCAAATACGAATCTGATGAAGAAAGAATTCTGCAAATTGCTTATAACTTGTTAATGAAAATAAAGCCAGTTACAGCTCAAGATATGGCTTCACGGCATTTTGTAAATAGAGCAACTATAAAGAAAGATTTAGATAAAATTGAGGAGTGGTTGAACCGTTTCGATTTAGCGTTAGTATCAAAACAACGGGTAGGTTTAACAATTGAAGGAAATGAAAATAAGAAAAGAAAAGCATTAGCTAGATTATCAGATTTAATAAGTACCCCAGAGCTTACAAATCAATTTATGAAAAAGCAGTTTTTATCTCATGAGGTTGAATTTGTAACGAATGAATTAAAATCGTTACAAAAACGTCATTCTCTATTTTTTACAGATGATACATTCGAAAGCTTACTATTGCATACGTTACTTATGGTTCGGAGAATGAAACTAAAACAACCAATTTCAATTTCCAACAAGGAAATTATTCTGATGCAGGAAACGAAAGAATATGAATGGACGCTAGAGTTTTTAAAACAATTAGAATCTGTTTTCTCTGTTCATTTTGCAGAAGAAGAAGTGACCTATTTAACAATGCATGTTTTAGGTGGGAAATTTCGTTATCAAGATAGTACATCGAAATGGAAGAACCTCTCTGAAAGTAATCCCACTCTTTCTATACTTGTACAGCATTTAATTAAAAGTATGTCCCAGTTAAATATGATTGATTTTAGTAAAGATCAAATATTAATAGATGGTTTAAAGATTCACTTATATGCGGCGTTAAATCGCTTGAATTATGATCTTTCTGTATCCAATCCGATGCTCGATGATATTAAAAAAATGTATCCCTATTTGTTTGATATGGTGATCCATGTTTTAGAAGAAATCAATAAAATACTCGCTATTTGCATTCCAGAAGAAGAAGCGGCATATCTTACTTTACACTTTCAAGCATCTATTGAACGCTTTAATCATAAAGAGAAAAATAAAATTGCAATTATCGTTTGTCATATGGGGATTGGAATGTCGCAATTATTGCAGACAAAGATTGAACGGAAATTTCGCCATCTGCATGTATTGGGTTGCATAGCAAAAGCTGATTTGGAGGAGTACATCAAGCAACATGATGTGGAACTTGTTATTTCTACTATTCCCCTTCCGCAACTAAAGGTTCCTCATCTTGTTGTATCACCGCTATTAGAATGGTCGGACGAAAGAAAACTGGAGAACTTTCTGAAACAACTTGATGAACCGATTCGTAACGATCAGCATGAGTTTGTCATGCTGAATTACACAACTCCTTTTTTAGTTTTTTTACAACAAGATGTAGAACATCGTTTCACGTTAATTGAGAAGCTAGCAAATGCCCTGTATGACAAAGGTTATGTGGAAAAGGAGTTTGCTCTTCATGCAATTAGTAGAGAAAAAATGTCGGCGACAGCCATTGGCACGGGGATTGCCATTCCACATGCAAATCCTACGTATATTAAACAGTCAGCTATTGCAATTGCTACATTAAAAGAACCAATTGATTGGGGTTCAGAGAAAGTATCCCTCGTATTTATGCTAGCTGTTAAGAATGATGGTAAAGAGGTAACGAAACAATTGTTTCGAGAGTTATCTTTTATATGTGAACAACCAGCTTTTGTTAATAAACTTACTAAAGAAACAAATGTAATGAAGTTTTTATCTTATTTACATGATATGAAGTAGGAGGGGAGTGACTTTCTCCCCTATCTCTCACACCTCCCTACATACTGTTCGTTATATGGCATTTCATTTAGGTATTACTCAAACGTCCCTTCGATTTTCCTCGTTTACTTTTTCATTGATCTTCGAACTACTTCATACCCTTTCCTAATAGGATACTCCCCTTTTTCTTTCATTGCTGTCAGGAAATTTTCACGTGACAGCATTCCTGCTATTTATGCTATTCTCTACTCCACTCTGTTAGAGTCCCCGTGTATTCACCACTTCCGTCCTTTAGAAAGCCCGTGCGTATCGCCTATATCATGACAGGGAATAATATCCACATTACTAAAGTAAAAGATCGATTTTTCCGCAATCTACGGTAAAAAACGAAACTTTTGCCCCTATCTATTTGATATATAGTGATTGTAGGCGCTTACACAATGAGTTTTAGGAGGATTGAAATGAAACTATTAGCAATTACATCGTGCCCTAATGGGATTGCCCATACTTACATGGCAGCGGAAAATTTGCAAAAAGCAGCGGATAAATTAGGGGTTCAAATGAAAGTTGAAACCCAAGGTGGCGTAGGGGTAGAAAATGAGCTTACAGAAAAGGAAATTCGTGAAGCAGACGGTATCATTATATCAGCAGATAAAACAGTAAATAAAGACAGATTCATCGGGAAAAAATTGTTGGTGGTTGGAGTTCAAGATGGTATCCGAAAGCCAGAACAATTGATTCAAAAAGTAATAAGTGGTGATGTGCCTGTATATCAATCAGAGTCAAAATCAGGAGAAAGTAATTATCAGGAGAAAAAGCAAAATCCTATTTATCGTCATTTAATGAATGGTGTATCTTATATGGTTCCATTCATTGTAGTTGGTGGGTTACTGATTGCCATTGCGTTAACACTTGGAGGCGAAAAAACGCCTGGAGGTTTAGTGATTCCAGATGGATCTTTCTGGAAAACAGTTGAACAAATTGGCGGTGCCTCCTTCCTATTCATGGTTCCAATTCTAGCCGGATTTATCGCTTATAGTATTGCAGATAAACCAGGTCTTGTTCCCGGTATGATTGGCGGATACATTGCGGCAACGGGAAGTTTTTATGGAAGTGCAAGTGGTGCTGGTTTTCTAGGTGGTATTATTGCTGGTTTCTTAGCGGGATATATTGCATTAGGAATTAAGAAAATAAAAGTTCCAAAAGCGATTCAACCAATTATGCCCATTATTATCATTCCTGTATTTGCTTCATTACTTGTAGGTTTAGCATTTGTGTTTCTTATTGGTGCACCTGTAGCACAAGTTTTTGATTCATTAACAGCTTGGTTAGCAGGTATGCAAGGAACAAGTTCCATTCTTCTAGCATTAATTTTAGGAGCTATGATTTCTTTCGATATGGGTGGTCCTGTAAATAAGGTAGCATTTCTATTCGGTTCAGCAATGATTGCAGAAGGAAATTATGAAATTATGGGGCCAATCGCTGTCGCGATCTGTATTCCACCAATTGGTATGGGACTTGCTACATTCTTAAGTAGAGGAAAATTCCGAGAGTCAGAAAGAGAAATGGGGAAAGCATCCTTTACCATGGGACTATTTGGTATAACAGAAGGTGCTATACCATTTGCGGCACAAGATCCACTCCGAGTAATTCCTAGTATTATGGTTGGTTCGATGACAGGTTCTGTTATTGCGATGTTAGGTCATGTAGGAGATAAAGTTGCGCACGGTGGTCCAATCGTTGCCGTGCTAGGAGCAGTAGATAATGTACTTATGTTCTTTATCGCTGTAATTGCAGGTTCTATCGTAACTGCTGTTTTAATAAATGTATTGAAAAAAGATGTTTCAAATGAAGATAAACCAAAAGTAGAAGAAATCAAAGAGGTTTCAACAACAAAAGAAATACCCGAGCAGCAAACAGAAAATAGCCAAATTGAAATGGTAGAAATTAATAAACTAACAGATATCACAAGTTTAGAGCTTATTGATACTAACTTAATTGGTGAAACACGTGACGATATCATTGATGAAATGATTAGCAAATTGTATCATGCTGGTGTATTAGATTCAGAGTCTGAGTTCAAACAAGCTATTATGGAACGTGAAGAACAAAGTACAACAGGCATTGGCATGAACATTGCGATTCCCCATGGGAAATCGGATGCTGTTAAGAAACCACGTGTAGTATTTGGAATTAAACAATCCGGCGTAGATTGGAAAAGCCTTGATGGAACGGATGCAAAATTAATCTTTATGATTGCTGTACCAAAAGAAAGTGAAGGTAATGAACATCTGAAAATCCTTCAAATGCTTTCTCGAAAACTTATGGATGACAGTTTTAGAGAACAGTTAATATCCGTCCAAACAAAAGAAGAAGCATACAAGCTATTAGATGACATCGTATAGTATGGAGGGATTTTCAATATGACTGCACCATTATTTTTTGCTTCTGTTTTTAAAGAAAGAATTTGGGGCGGAACGAGATTAACCTCCTTTGGTTATAAGATTCCATCTGAGCAAACTGGAGAGTGCTGGGCTTTTGCAGCACATCCACATGGACAAAGTGTTGTGAAGAATGGTGAATATAAAGGCATGACTTTAGGTGAATTGTGGAAAGATCACCGATCATTATTTGGAGATGTGGAAGGGGATCGTTTTCCCCTTCTCACAAAAATTTTAGATGCCAATCAAGATTTATCTGTTCAAGTACATCCAGATGATGAATATGCGAATCTGCATGAAAATGGAGAACTTGGGAAAACGGAATGTTGGTATATTATTGATTGCAAAGAAGATGCTGAAATCATTTATGGGCATCATGCGAAAACAAAAGAAGAATTAATCTCTATGATAGAACATGAAGAATGGAATAAATTGTTACATCGAGTTAAGGTGAAACCTGGAGATTTCTTCTATGTCCCAAGTGGAACTGTTCATGCAATCGGTAAAGGGATTTTAATATTAGAAACTCAGCAAAACTCTGATACGACTTATCGATTATATGATTATGATAGAAGGGATGCAGAGGGGAATTTACGGGAGCTCCATCTTCAAAAAAGCATTGAAGTAACGGAAACTCCATTTACATCCGATCAGCTAACGGTTCTATATGATAAAGTGGACGATTTGAGTGTAACATCTTTTATCGAAGGTCCGTATTTTTCAGTGAAAAAGTGGGAGTTAGCTGGTTCGGCTACCCTCATACAACAAGAGAAGTTCCTTCTTGTTAGTGTTATTGATGGAGAAGGCGAAATCATTAAAGAGAATCAGCATTATTCCTTTAAAAAAGGCGACCATTTTTTATTACCTAATGGTTTTAACGAATATGAGATAAAAGGTAATACGACGTGTATCGCTGCAAGTATATAAGTTGAAATAAAAAAGAGTGTATCGTCAACTAATGTTCGACGATACACTCTTTTTCCTACCATAAGCTGTTTTTTTCAGTCAATTGGTTTTGTTTGAATTTTTTCCCGTGTAGCCCTTGGCAGAAGAAGCACATTTTTTGTCCAGAACTATTTAAGGTCCTACCTAGCTGCATAGCAAAGAGTGCGGATAAGAAAAACTTCTATCGAAGTCTTTCGAAGAAGCTGGTTCTTCTTTAGCGGATGTTTTTCATGCGGATAAGGAAGCGAAGCCCAGAAGTTTATACATTCTTATATAGTTAAAAAGTGCAACCCATGAGACACTGCGTAGCATATACGACTTTTGCACTTTCCGCACTCTTTACTGTGTAGCGGACAGTATTCGCTCCCTTGCGGGATCTTAACGAGTTCACAGACAAAAAATGTGCTTCTTCTGACACCCCACTACAGTAGTTCACACCTCAAAATTATATACTTTCTGATACAGTAAAAAAACACCACTTAGGAATAACTTCCTCAAGTGGTGTACTTGTATGTATGTGAGTAATTAGAATGGCGGAGGGAGAGGGATTCGAACCCCCGTGACGTTGCCGCCTAACGGTTTTCAAGACCGCCCCGTTATGACCACTTCGGTATCCCTCCGTGTTGCTTACAACTAGTAATATAGCACATCCATCCTAAAAACACAAGGGCTTACACTAATTTTTTCCGTTATTTTTACACCATTCTAGTAACGTAAGAGCAAATAACTCTGCACAAGTGAAAATATCATCTAGCACAATATATTCATCAGAATAATGTGCCACCTGAGTTACTCCTGGTCCTACTACGATTGCAGGAGTATCTGCTAGCTTAGTCAACAGACCACCATCCGTTCCCCACGGTGATGCCTCAATGATAGCCTCTGCACCTACAACAGCTGGATATAAGCTAATAAGGGTTTCCATCAACGGATGTTCCATCTCTACATCTCCCGGAACCCATCTGGCACCATACCACTCTAACTCGATTGGATGCTTGCTGAACCATTCATCCTCTTCGGAAAGGCGATCTATGGCTGCTTTCATTTCTTTTTTTGCATCTTCCATTTCTTCACCAGGAGCAACACCCATGCGTCCTTCTAATGTAACAAGATCGGCTACAGAGGATGGCCATTTCCCTCCTCCAATCACCCCGAGATTGATTGGAATAGGAATGGGAAGCTTGGCATATAAAGGATCTTCCAACCGATCGTTCCGTTCCTTTTCCAATTGTTGAATCATGGCAATCACTTTAACACACTTTTCTATGGCACTAACTCCCTCATAACGGGTTCCACCGTGTGCTGATCTCCCTTTTATGTAAAGGCGAAACCACATAGATCCTTGTTGTTTCGGAAAAATCTTCATGTTGGTTGGCTCGGGAACCAAGGCAGCATCCGCTTTGTACCCTCGCAGAATAGTTGACAGCGTACCTGCTCCACCGCTCTCTTCTTCTACCACACTTTGAAAGATTACATCTCCTTGTAATCTAATTCCCAGTCTTTGCAGTGTTTGAATAGCTAAAAGCGAGGAAAGGTTTCCCCCTTTCATATCCGTTGCTCCACGTCCATATATTTTGCCATCAATTATTTCACCACTAAAAGGATCAAGAGACCATTGCGTTCGATCTCCTTCTGGTACGACATCCACATGTCCATTTAGAATGAGAGAACGACCGCCACCTGTTCCCCTCCAAACGCCTACTACATTAGGACTCCCCTCGAATTGTGTACGAGGAGATACGAAATAAGGATGCTGTAATAACTCGTCGCCCTCCATCACCCACTCATCTACCTCAAGACCCATCTCTACAAGCTTATTTGCAATCAGCTTTTGAATGCTAGCCTCTTCCCCCTGTACACTAGCCTCTCGCACCCAGGTTTGCAGTAACTCTTCCGCTTCCTTACGATCCTTTTTCAGTTGTTCTCGTATTCTTTCTTGCCACTCCAACGCCAACACACCATTAACCAATCCAACCCCTCCTATCTAAAAATTTTGACATCTCCTTCAATTAACAATTCGGCTTCCGTGGCTCCAATCACATCAGCAACCGTATATGGGTGCATCACTTCACGCAGATACAGTCCTTCTTTTTTCACTTCCATTACAGCCATATCTGTGATGATCAAATCAGCACTTGCTTTAGCTGTTAATGGAAGATTACACTCTCTGACAATTTTGGATCTGCCCTGTTTGTCGAGATGAGTGGTTAATACAAGCACTTTTTTCGCCTTTTGTGCCAGTTCCATAGCTCCGCCCATCCCAGGAACCCGTTTTCCTGGCACGATCCAGTTCGCAATGTCTCCTTGCTGGCTAACTTCAAGCACGCCTAATATTGTCATATCCAAAAGCCCACGTCTAATGATCGCAAAAGCAGTTGCACTATCAAAGAAGGAAGCACCTGGAACCAATGTAACAGGAAACCCTCCTGCATTACACAGGTTGGCATTTTCTTCGCCTGGTAATGGACTTGGACCTGTTCCAGCTATACCATTCTCCGCATGGAAGAAGACACTTTTTTCACTTGGGATAAAATCTGCTACTTTTGTAGGTATTCCAATTCCTAAATTAATTAGCATTCCATCCTCTACTTCTTGTGCAGCTCGTCTGGCGATCTTATCACGATAATTCTCTGTTTGACTCGCCTCTATTACTTCTCCCATGCCCATTTCCAGTTCACCCCTTCGCTCTTCACGATATAGGTAACAAAGACCCCTGAGGTCACGATCTCTTCCGGGTCCAGCTCACCCACTTCTACAATTTCTTCCGCTTCAACAATGGTAATGTCACCAGCCATTGCAACCAGAGGGTTAAAATTGCGAGCGCTCGTATCATATACCAGATTACCGAAGCGATCCGCTTTTTTGGCATAAACAATGGCCACTTCAGCTGTTAATGGCGTTTCTAGCAAATATTCTTTATCTGCTACCGTTATTTTTTCCTTACCTTTTTCAGCGATTGTTCCAATTCCAATATCAGATAATATTCCGCCTAGGCCAACTCCACCCGCACGAACTCTTTCAGCTAGAATCCCCTGTGGACAAAACTCTACTTCCAATTCGCCCGCCGTCATTTGTGAACCGGCATTCGGATTGGAACCAATATGAGAAGCAATGACCTTCTTAGCTCTGCGATTGGTAATGAGTCGCCCCAATCCTATATCGGGAAAAGCTGTGTCATTACTAATGATGGTTAACTCAGTAACCCCTTTATCCAGCATCCCCTGAATCAGGCTAGGCGGATTCCCAACCCCACCAAATCCTCCTACCATCAGGGTCATTCCACTATGAAAGTAAGAGAGAGCCTCCTGTAGACTTATTTCCTTATTCCACGTATTCCCCATACTTGCACACCTTCCTCCTCTCTCCCTGTTTAGATCATAATCTGTGTTCTGCCTATTTCTGCTTCTATCTCCTGTAAGGTCTCTTTTAACATCGAAACCAGTTCATCAATTTCTTCTTTCGTAATAACGAGTGGTGGTGAAATAATGACGGCATCTCCCGCTACTCCATCTAATCCACCACCTGCCGGATAAAGCATTAATCCTTTAGCAAAGGCTCGTTGAATGATATTATTCGTCAAGCCATCTGCAAGTGGAAATGGTTCTTTGGTTGTCTTATTCTTAACGAACTCAAGGCCACACAATAACCCTTTACCCCGTGCTTCCCCGACAAGTAAACTTTCTTCTGCTACCTTTTTCAGTTGTTGCAATAGATACTCTCCTGATTCGGCTGCCTTGTTCACAAGGTCATGTTTCTCCAAATACGTTATTACAGCTAGACAGATCGCAGCAGATTGCGGATTGGCACTATAGGTATGACCAGCCATAATCGAACCGCTACCGGCCCCAATTGTTTGCATAATCTGATCACTCGCCATGGTGGATGCCATCGGGGTGTATCCTGCGCTCATGCCTTTCCCCAAAGCCATGAGATCAGGTGCTACATTCCAGTGGTCAATTCCAAAGTTTTTCCCCGTACGTCCCACACCTGTCATGACTTCATCAGCGATAAACAGGATGTTATGCTTCGTGCAAATTTCTCTGATACGTTCAAAATACCCCTCTGGCGCTACTACTGCCCCACCTGAAGCACCCACGATAGGCTCAGCAATAAATGCGGCAATCTGATCTGCTCCTGTACGTAAAATAGCTGTCTTCAATTCATCAGCAGCACGTCTTGCATATTGTTCAATACTTTCCTTCTCTTCTTGATATCGATAAGAATAAGCAGGTGAAATACTTGGATAATCCGCTAGTAATGGTACGAATCGTTTTCTGCGTAATACATGCCCGGACATCGAGAGCGCACCCATTGTAATACCATGGTAGCTCATCCATCGTGACATAATTCGGTTTTTACTCATAATTCCTTGCTCCTGCCAATATTGAATGGCGATCTTTTGTGCTGTTTCAGTGGCTTCTGAACCACTGCTTACAAAGAAACTCCAGTTTAGATCTCCTGGCGCCCAGTTCGCCATTTTTTCAGCCAATGCCTCTACAGCTTGACTAGTAAAATGAGAGCGGTAGGCAAAGGAAACCTTGCTAGCTTGATCTTTCATTGTATCCCCGATCTCTTCAACACCATGACCAATGCTAGCTGTTACAGCTCCTGAACACGCGTCCAGATAACGCTTTCCGTTTATGTCATATAAATAGATACCTTTTCCGTGACTAACTATTGGATATTCTTTTCCCCATTCAGGTTTAATAACATACGTTTTTCGTTCCATGTAGTCTCGCTTCCCTTCCTTACTACTTTTTTTCTAATCGTATCGCATTACGTAGCATATTCCATTCTCCCTACTGTCAAAAAACAATGGATAATTTTAAAAATATTTTGTACATTTTGTATAATAGGACAAGCATGGCAAATAAAAACTCGCTACCAGACTGATGAAAGGAGTAAATCACATGTCCATTACCATTCGAGAGGCCCTCCAATTACCTGATATGGTTCATTCTAAATTGGTAGCAGGAGCAGCTGGCATAGACAATCCCATTCGCTGGGTAACAATTGTAGAAATACTTGATGATGTAAAAAGATTGCAGGCTGGAGAATTTTTGATTACTACCGGTTTTGGGCTGGATACAGATAAGCTGAAACGAGATCGGTTTATTTCTTCACTAGCTACTCAACAACTTAGTGGTGTAGCCATTCATACAGGGTTTTACTTGAACGAAATACCTAATTCTTTTATTGAAGAGGCGAATTTATTAGGTTTTCCCTTGATCGAAATTCCTGTGGAACTTAATTTTTCAACAGTGACGAAAGCAATTTTACAGCCTATTGTAAATCGCCAGTTTGAATTCCAACGGTATTCGGAAGAAATTCACCAGCGGCTGTTGAACGTCGCTTTAACGGGACTGGGGTTATCTGCAATTGCACAGGAGTTAGCGGATGTGACAAGTGGAGAAGTGACAATCATTGACTCATTAGGTTATGAACTGGTTCATACTGAGCCGAAAATCAACGATCATGAGCATTCGTGGCGAGAGGAAGAGTATGAGAAACATAGTTTGCCTATTCAAGCAGGTCAACATCTGTATGGAACGCTTCTCCTTGGAAAGCCAATAAGCTGGAGAAATGAACTGGATTTGATAGCTATGCAACATGCATCTACACTGGCTGCGCTCGCCTACAGCAAAGATAGAGAGGTTGCAGCCGCAGAAAGACGCGTGCAAGGGGATTTTGTGGATGATTTATTGAGCGTTACTTTTCAATTGACCCGCGAGGCAGAGGCTCGCAGTCGATTACTGGGTTATTCGCTAACAGGAGCCCATCTGATCGCTTCCCTTGGCTTTCCAGACCAGATTCAGCCAGACGATCACTTGCTTTTCACACAAAAGCTGCCCGCTTTAATCAAACGTCTAGCTGAACTGATCCAGCCACATTATTTAATTAAAGAGCGCAGCAATGATATCATACTTGTTTTACCAGAACAGCCTACCAGTACAAAATTGTTAACCAAAATTGTCTCCAGCTGGTCTGAACTTCATCCCCATTTACCACTTTTAATCGGATGTAGCCAACCACGCTCAGACTTACAGGAATTATCAGTAGCTGCCCAAGAGGCTGTTTTTTCCATGAAGTGTCTCAGCTTATTAGCTAGACCATCAGAAGCGTTCCCTACTCAACTTGAAGACAAGAGTAGAGAGAATCAGCAAACAGTAGTCGTTTTTTCACAGTTAGCCGGATATCAGTTTCTTTTCCCTTACCATCATCAAGAGCATCAGCTTGCCGCCCTCTGGCAGCCTGTACTCCAGCATCTGCTTGCGTATGACGAGAAGCATGCCTTTCAACTGCTAAGGACCATTCATTGTTATTTTTCGCATGCATTAAACGGTCGTAAAACCGCAGAGAAATTGTATATTCACAGGCATACTCTTACCTATCGATTGCAGCAGATCGAAGAGTTAACAGGCAGTGATCTATCTCATGCCTCAGATCGTTGGCAACTGGAACTGGCCATCATGGCTTACCGTCTTCATCAAGCTTTGTTTGTACCCTGATCCTGATCGCTTACTATTTATCAGTAAAACAGAATGTTTTTCACTTATCGAAGCGATTTTACCCAGATATTCATATCCTCAAATCCAGTAGCAATCGTACAGTTATTAATCAGTCTTCCACGGTACCGATAGCCGTGCTTGGCTGCTGTAATATTCATTCCTGGAGAGTGCGCACGAGTTATTGTATATAGATAATAGATGCCGCTCTCCTCCATGTATTTTTCCAATGCAAAAAATATATGTTGCAGTAGTCCCTTCCCTAACCATTCTGGCAAAGTTGCACAGTCAGTTAACTCAGCAGATCCATACTCTGGCGTCACTTCAGCAGATGCAGAACATACAATCTTGCCCTGCGACTCGATTACTATATAGGTCGTATGGGCTTGCATCGTTTTTTTGACATAGTCTGGATCATCCATTGGTGTAGGATAGGCTGGAAAGACAATGCTGTACAATTGTGCCAATTCCAGTGCATCTTCTGTTGTAGCAAAGCGCAGCAGATAGCCCTCATCTAGCTCTTTTGGACTGGCCTGTCCCTGTTTTTGTAAGCTGATAGAAAGAATCTCATCCGCTGTTTTTTTATCTTTAGGTATGCCTCGTTCAGTGGTAATGAATTTGCACACCATTTGAGCATCTACACCATTAAAGAAGCCGTCAATGACTCCCTCCTGATGGAACCCTTCCTTCTCCCAGTTCTTAAGATCCTCTTTACGTGCATACACGATCAGTTTACTCATTCCTTCTGCTTTGCCTTCTTTGTATAGTTTATCTGCGATGGATGAGATCTCTTCTGTTTTATATTCCAATACTTTTAACCGATGATTATGAGCATCCACAATGATGGAGTAATCTGCCCCTTCTTTATCTGATTCCTGCTGGTTAGCTGGGTTGTTGTTCATCTCGTTTCACCTCTCCCCTATTTTTCCCTATTATAGTAGGTGATCACATCTGTGTCATTCTACAAGTTGTACAATGAACTACAGCATTTTTTTGTGAAAAACGTCTCGACATTTTTCATAAAATTGGATGTGACCGCTTGCGGTCCAACAAAACGGTCATGAACGTTTTGTTATTTGATACCATTTCATTCCTAAAACTCTCTATTCATGCATAAAGCTAAGAGAGAATGCAAAAAAGGAGGGTCCACCCATGACAACCTATATCTATGCCCATAGGGGTGCCTCTGGCCAATATCCGGAAAACACGTTCCCAGCTTTTCATGCCGCTTATTTGCATGGGGCGGATGGACTTGAGATTGATGTGCAGCTAACAGCAGATGGTGAGATCATTGTCATGCACGACACTCGCTTGGAACATACTACGAACGGCAAAGGCGAAGTGCGTGATTTTACCTTACACGATATACGGCGTCTTAATGCGGCCACAAAGCATCATTTAGCGATTCAACCAGCTAAAGTTCCGGAGCTTTCTGAAGTACTTCTTTTCGCCAAGACAACTGGATTGAAATTAATTATTGAGCTAAAAAATTTCATAGTCCCCCAACCTAATCTGGAAGAAAAACTGATTCGTGCTATTTACGATTTTCGTCTCACGTCGCAGGTTGTCATCTCCTCGTTTAACTTTACAAGCCTGTTACGAATAAAGGAAATTGACCCAAAAATACGTACTGGCTTATTGTACTTTGGACAGCTTCAGCGTCCATGCGACATTGCGAAGGAGTACCGTGCCGATGAACTCCATGCACCAGATGACCAAGTGACCAAAGCTTTAATTAAAGAGGCTAAAAAACATAACCTTTCCATCCTCAGCTGGACAGTAGATACCCCAGCACGAATGAAAGAGCTTATTTCGTATGAGATAGATGGAATTATCACTAATTTTCCTGAATATGCTAATAAAATTTTATAATTCGATAAGACTTCTGTATGCAAGCCGTCCAATACCTTTTATACTTATAAGTGAAGGGGAATAAGGGTAGCACTTTCTAATGTCCATTATTAACAAAGGGGGGTATTCCATGTTTATTACTGATTGTCTTTCTCCATTGTCATCGCTAACTGTAGTAAAGCCTTCTGACTCCATTGCCCACGCGCTTAAGCAAATGTCTACGTACAAATTACTTAGTATGCCGGTGGTTAATGAAGATGGTACTTACTATGGTACACTTAGCAAACGAAGTCTATTTGAAATGTACGAACACAAATATACCGGGCTCACCTTTGACGACTTTACCCAACTACCTCTCGCAGATGGAGTCGATCCTAATTTACTTGCTCTCACCACCGAACATTTGTATGAAGACGCCCTTCCCATCATTGTTCGTTATCCCTTTGTACCTATTGTGGATGAGAATAATAAGTTCCTTGGAATTATCAAAAGAAAAGATATGGAGCTAGTTCTAGAATCAGTTTTTGGTATGGGTGTAAAAGGTACACGCATGCTGCTCACACATTTTGAAGGAAAAGGCATTTTACGAGAAATTTCATCTATCCTGACTGATCACGAAGCAAATGTTATTTCCTGTGTATCATTTGATTCCAGGCATTCAGGTGTACGTAGAATCCTAGTTAAATTTAAAAGTACTGATAATGTGGAAGAAATTAAACAAGATTTCGAAAATCATGGATTCACGGTTACTTCCATCCATGAATAATCAGTTACAAAAAAAGGAGCGCAGGGTCTATCGATCCATGCGTTCCTTTTTTTCATATTTATCTATTTTCCTAGGTCTGGGCTTGGTATCCAGTTAGGGTCATAAAATTTACCCTGCCATGTGTCACGTCGCTTCATTTCGGCTTCAATGCCATTTAGCACTTCCCACTTTTTACGGCTCCACATCGGTCCAATTAAAATATCAGGAGGGCCATCGCCTGTAATTCGATGAACAATCATCTCAGGGGGCAAAATCTCTAACGTATCTACCACCAGCTTTGTATACTCTTCCTGAGTCAAAAATTCCAGCATACCGGCGTTATACTGTTTAACCATTGGTGTCTTCTTTAGCAGATGGAGCAGATGGATTTTGATTCCCTGAATATCAAGATGAGCTGCTGCTTGAGCAGTTTCCATCATATCATCATAATTCTCACCAGGCAGACCATAAATAATGTGTGAACAAACCCGGATGTTATGTTTGCGAAGTTTTTCAACTCCATCCAAATAGGTCTGATAATCATGTGCTCGATTGATTGACTGTTGTGTCCGCTCATGAACCGTCTGAAGCCCCAGCTCTACCCACAAATAGGTTCTCTCATTTAACTCAGCCAGGTATTCGACAACATCGTCAGGCAAGCAATCAGGACGCGTAGCAATTGAAAGACCTACTACATCATCTTGTTTCAAAATGGTTTCGTACATATCTCGCAATTCCTCTACCGGAGCGTACGTATTGCTAAATGCTTGAAAGAAGCCAAGATATTTGGCAGTGGGCCATTTTTCATGCATTCTGCCTTTAACGTCATGGAACTGTTTTTCGAGCGTCATGCGTCGGTCTCCTGCAAAGTCTCCAGATCCTCTGGCACTGCAAAACGTACAACCGCCAGTTGCTACGTTCCCATCTCGATTGGGACAACTAAATCCCCCGTCTAACGGAACCTTAAATACTTTATGTTGAAACATACTTCGTAAATGGTAATTCCATGTATGATAACGCTTATCACCCCATAGTAGGGGTTCACAAGCGATAGATCGTTCATCCATCTGCATGATGTTACTCCTTTCGTTTCCTTACATTGCTTCAGTATATCAGTTTCTTAAAAAGAAAAGAACCGCAGCACGGCTTGCGGTTCGTAAATGTAGCTTTAACAATTGATTTTCCCACTTTTTGCTTCCTGTTATTGTTGCATTTCTTCAATCTGAATGGCACGAGTATGCGCAGTGTGGCTCCATTCTTGGTTGTTCTTTGTAAAGAACGCATAAATGAAGATTGGCAGCCAAGTCAAGAAGAATATAGGGAGTAAGATTATTCCCAGGTAAGCCTTTAATGGTACTTTTTCCAGATACAGCGCCAAGAATGGCAATACCCAAAATACTCCTGTTGTTGCAAACACGAGCCAGTCTGGTAAAAAAGCTGCTACTGGAACAAAGGCTAGGTCTAAATCCAAAAAGCGAACCATGAACAAGAGTGACATGAACGTAACAATCAAAACATACATCGGTTGGAAAAGATAGAAACCTGCGTCAAGCATTCCCAAACGTCTTTGTTTAAATCCTTTTTTGATCACTGAAAATATATATCGGCCACCTACATCATAGTGTCCCTGCATCCAACGAAGTCTTTGCTTCATCGATGATCTCAAATCGATCGGTTTTTCATCAAAAACCTTCGTTTCGTGTGCCCAGCATGGATAAACGCCACGTTCAATACATCTTGTAGCGAACTCCAGATCCTCTGTCAAGCTAGTTGCTTCCCAACCCATTTCTTTCAATAGGTTGCTCTCAATACAAAGCCCTGTTCCACCTAGTGTATTAGGAAGACCCAGGTTATGACGTGCCAACTGCCACATACGGTTTGTGAACCAGTATGTTACTGCATAAGACAGTGTAATCCATGAATCAAATGGGTTCTTGGAGTCTAGATAACCTTGAATTACTCGTTGTCCTTTGCACAAGCGATCATTCATTACAGCCAAAAAGTTTTTCTCTACTAGATTGTCTGCGTCAAACATCACTACTGCGTCATATTGCTTTGGCATTGTCCAAAGTTTTTCAAGCATCCACTCGATACCGTAACCCTTACCTCGTTTCGAACTATCAAATCGTTCGCAAGCATAGGCGCCATGCTTCCGAACGATCTCCGCGGTGTTATCTGTACAGTTATCACAGATAACAAAAATGTCATACATCTCACGCGGGTAATCCATTTTCTTTAGATTCTCAATCAATGGCGCAATTACTGCTGACTCATTATGAGCAGCGACCAGTACAGCAAATGATTTCTTAGGCCCGTGCGTAATCTCTTTTTTCTTATGGAACACACCGCCAGCAATCGAAATCCCTGTCTGATAAATAGCTACCAAACCAACTATAGTCGTAAAACCGATGAAAAGCCCCTCAAGAATATCTTTTAAATCAACCATTTTTTCTTCTCCTCGACCTGTTGCGCTTTAGCGCTTTACAGGTAGTGTTATAACTCCTTCGAACCCTATCTGCGAGTTTACACGATTCACATCTAGGCTGCAATCGTTCAAAAGTGGGAAAAATCACTGTATTTTTCTCTCTACAACTCTTTCTTGCTTAATATGACGCATAAGCTCAGTGATTCGCTACATCTTACCTGCAGATTGCGTGAAAAAACTTTTCTTCTTCACGTTTCCCTCATCTTCCATGTTTTATTCTGCCAACAATACTATTCCTTTTTGACATGTATTACCGCAGAAAAAAAAGCCTTCAGTAAAGGGCTTACCCTTTTCATATAGGCTTGAATCCATGATAGTCTAAGTTTTCAATAGTGGTCAAGTCATTGTCTATAAAACTTATGTGGAAAATTAACGCTCAATATGCAAATGTAACAAATTAACTGGTAATACTTCACTTTTAAAGGCCAGAAAGACCATTGTTTTTTGTAAATTCATGGCTTCCATACCATAAAATACATGTCAGTAAACACAGATAAGCATACATGTTGCCTAGCAGCGTGTATACCCTCATACCTATAAAATTGTCAAACGAATTGCCTTCCAAGACTGAAAACTGATACCTGAAATCAGTTCCTTTTCCTATTAGTTAGGCCATCCGACAAAAAGGCAAAAAAATGGCGTCTCAGGAGAGACTCGAACTCCCGACCGTCCGCTTAGAAGGCGGATGCTCTATCCAGCTGAGCTACTGAGACGCATGTTGTGGAGGGAGTACCCGGATTTGAACCGGGGATAAGGGTTTTGCAGACCCGTGCCTTACCACTTGGCTATACTCCCGTATCAAATTGTAATATGTATAAAGTAAAAAGGGGCGACCGATGGGAATCGAACCCACGAATGTCGGAACCACAATCCGATGCGTTAACCACTTCGCCACGATCGCCAGATTAAAATATTATGGCAGGGGCAGCAGGAATCGAACCCACACCAAAAGTTTTGGAGACTTTTGTTCTACCGTTAAACTATGCCCCTGTGGTAGCGGCGAAGGGAGTCGAACCCCCGACCTTTCGGGTATGAACCGAGCGCTCTAGCCAGCTGAGCTACACCGCCACAAACATAGATATTTTTTTATGGCGGAGAGTGAGGGATTCGAACCCTCGCTACACTTACGCATACTAACGGTTTAGCAAACCGTCCCCTTCGGCC
>NZ_JAJISB010000003.1 GCF_021245735.1 Brevibacillus daliensis | reverse complement strand
AACTTAACCAAGATGTGTCCATGAAACTATACTAACTCCATGGTTTCATTCTTATTCCTCCTAATTTATATCTAGTACCAATCTTTTAATTATATAGTATTAGATTATTATTTTTATAAAAAACAAATAATTTAACATAATATACAATTTTAAAATTTTTCTATTATTAATAGTAATCCTACTGATGGAACGCATTATTATTCAGTATAGAACACTTCACTACCACTATCTGTAATGAAGAGCCATTGTGAAGCAGTACTCTCCCTCACAAAAAAACACCTCAGATTATAAAATCCGAAGTGTTTTTCTGTAATTACTGTACTTGCCAATAATCGCTTCAAGAATTTGTAAATCCAAAAAAGCTTTTAGTATCCCTATGCAGCTCGAAGCTGCGTTTTAATCTGAGCGAGGGTTACACCAGATTGGGCTTGCTTGTAGATATACTCAATCCAATGTTGCTGTTTCTGCCGACGATATTGATGTAATCCATCAAAGAGATTGCCTTGTCCACTGTAAATACAGCACATCGAAACAAACGAGAGCAGTGCCAAATAACGATCGATAGATTTCGTAGATCGAAATTGATATCGATCCATGCCAAGATGCACTTTCGCAGCTCGAAAATAGGCTTCAATCGACCAGCGTTTGCTGTAATAACTCAAAATTTGCTCGTTAGATAAAGAAACATCTGTACTTAGAAAAGCTTTCATTTGCTTAGGCTCTAACCCTTCTCCCTCTTTCCAGCAGAGAAGAACAACTCCATTTTCAAGGAAGTTGAGCTTTCCTTCATAGCGATAAACTCGATAATGGTCTGTTCCGATGGTCACGAGATCGGTGTCAGACTTCGAGAAATACGAAGCGAATTGTTTGATCGATTGCCGAATCCCTTGCGGATAAATGATGCGATTCGTCTTTAGGCCGCTAATCACATGGAAACCTTGTTGCGCACTTGTCTGGAGAACAGAGGCCGAAGGATACCACGAGTCTATTAACACATACGTCTTTTGATTGGAAATGGGCACTTGCTTAATCATGTCGCAGGCTAGATCGATCTTGCTTTTGCCCTTGGGTTCATAACGTTCCAATGCAAATGGATACACAACATCACCAGTGCGAAGCATCGTTTCAACCACAGCATGACCATAGACCTGTTTGCCCTTTAGATGAGAATGATGATAGGTCGACCCTTGGATCGAAAAGAGCGCCCGTGACGAAGGCTTTGTTTTCTCACACACAGTATCATCTACAATAACAAAGATAGGACTGTCATTCTATTTTGAATTCCATTTTACTTGCTTAAAAACGATATTACGTACGATTTGCTTTAGGAACTGCTCATTACATTTTCCATGGGATAAGAAATGACTAAGGCTTCTACGATCCCGATTGTGAAGGCTCTCGCGGTGGATATCCGTTAGTGTACCTGAGAAACCTTGGGACAACACGCCATTTACAAAGTGGGTGATATGATTCAAAACCGATTTGGAAAAATACAACGGCAGTTTCCATTGTCGAAAAATATTGTTCCAATTGTGATGTTGTGATAACGTATACATATGAGACATTTCTTGTTCTCCTCTGCGTAGAGTCGTTGGTTGCACTTCTATTTTACACAGAGAGTCAAGGATGTCTCTATTTTTGTATTTATTTTATAGTGAATTTTGACAAGTACAGTTATTAAATTCATAAGTTCGGTGAATCAGGCCTGGTGAGCGGTTATCTATACTATTGTTATTGGTCAGGCCAAGCCCAAATTCTCGGCTCCAAATAAACGAATTACCTACTCTTCCCCTATAACAAATTACCTATAACAGAAGAAGCACCCGAATCTGAGACATTTGGTTGCTTTTTTCAAGAATCTTTCCTAGTAACGCTTCTGCTTTGATCCCTATAAAAACTTTTAAGAAAACTTTAGATTTTTTTGCGAAATACTTTAAAACTATGTCCTATATTTACACTATCAGTTCAAAAGTCTAAATAAATTTATCAAAAGTTAGGAGAATCACCATGAAGTTCATTCTGAAATCGATCGTTAGTAAACGTAGCTGCGCTATACTGCTATCAGCAAGCCTAGCTCTGTCAGCTTCAACTTCTGCCTTGGCAGCAGTTAATGAAGGAGCACCAAATGCTGTTGCTGCGGCAGTAACTCCATCTACTCCGACATTTGACCATGCAATTGCAGGAATTAATGTAACTAAGTATGGCTTTACACTTGTGAAGAAACAGCAGCTAAGTGATAGACAGCAAACAGCGTATTTATTAAAGCATAGCTCAGGTGCACAAGTGCTTTATTTAGATAACAACAGCAAGGACATGTCCTTTGCCATCGGATTCAAAACACCGCCCAAGGATGACAAGGGAGCGAACCACGTACTAGAGCATGCGCTTCTTTGCGGATCAGAGAAGTACCCATCGCGCAATATCCAGAACTACCTCCGCGGCAGTTCCGTTGCCAGCTTGCTAAATGCCATTACGTCAGATGATTACACGATGTATCCTATAACGACGAGAAATCAGAAGGATTTTGAGAATCTGACCGATGTGTATTTGAATGCTGTAATGAAACCTATGCTTCTGCATGAAAAGAACATTTTTCTTCAGCAAGGCGTACGCAAAGAAATCAAGAATGGACAGGTTCAATATAACGGGATCGTTTACAACGAGATGAAAGGAAAAATCAATGGGGGTGGTGACACAGGCCAATTCCTGATGGAACAGCTTTATGACAGCCTTTATGGCGGAAACTCCCTCAACTTTTCGAGCGGAGGAACGATTGAAGGATTAGAGCAGCTCACTTATAACGATGTGCTTGAGGTTTATCGCCAATACTATAAGCCTTCTAATGCGCTCATTTACCTTTCAGGCAACCAGGATCTGAATTGGTCACTTGGCACCATTCACTCTTATCTGTCCAAATATAAGCCAGTGTCAGAGTCCAAAAAAGATATCCGCTCTAACGCCGTACCAAATACACCTTCAGGAACGGTCTATACAGCCCTGCCGGGAGAGAAGAAATCCAATACATACGGTGTCGGTCTGCTGTTTGCTGGACCTTCCATGAAAGATCCAAAGGAAGTCGCTGCAATGGATATTATATCAAGTTTAGTTAATAAGAAAGTATCGAAAGCCTATCCAAGCCTGCTAACCGTCGGCGGGAATGAGGGTGGAATATTTACACAGGGAATTCTTTTTCCAGATGTAGTGGCTGCTGAGAAGGAGCAAGTCATCACGAATTATATGCAGACGCTGAAAAGCTTCACTGAGCACGGCTTTAACCGTGAAGAGCTCAATGCGCAGATCGACCAAAGTATTGAATATTTAAGTTATAGCGGAGATTTAGGAAATATTAGCAATGCAATGGATGGCTTTGCATACGCCGATAATTCATTACTTTATCTGGACAAAGCTGCTTACTATAACGAGCTTTTGAAACCAGAGGCAGTAAGCTATCTGCAAAATATCGTCAAACGCTATTTCCTTGATAATCCGCATAAAAGTACAATTATAGCCGAAGGCAACAGCCAAAACAAGCCTTCTGCTAAGAAACCTGCCCCTGAGAAACAATACAGTAAAGCTGAGCTGGTAGCCATTCAGCAGCAATCGGAGGCTTTTGAGAAATGGTTGGCTACGCCTGAATCTACCGAAGTCTTACAAGCAAATCCCAAACTCGAGCTCGAGGATTTCAAGCAGTCTTCACTCGACTTCAATGTTACGAAAGAGGTCATCGATCAAATTGTTTATACACATACCAACTTGGATATGAATGGGGAGTTCACTATCTCCTTAGGATTTGATCAATCTATTCTGGATGCTTCACAGGCGATTGAAGCCAAATTGCTGACAGATGTCTATAATCAGGTTCTTCAGGAACGAAACATCAACGGAATCAGCTTCTTCACCATCACCTATGGCAAGTATAATGATAACTCACAGTATCATCCTACACTAAATGTCATGATTCATGGCAAGGAAGCTGAACTCGGAGCTCTATTGAAACAATTAGCAGCGCTCTTAAGCGATTCAAGCATTCTTGACTCGAGCAAGCTGGGAGATCACCTGACGGAAATTGAGCAAAATGTACACTACAATGTGGTAGAAGAAGCCTTCATATATGATTACGCCATATCTGGCCAATCTGCAGCCAATCGGTATAACAACTTGGCCAACGGTCCCACTGGCAATGGCTCCTTGTCTTATTTGCGCTATCTGCAAGAAATCAACTCAAGCAAAGACAAGCAAAAAGCAGCCACGAAGAAACTCTCTACAATTCGAGACATGGTATTCAATCGCAATGGTTTAGTGATAGATGTGAATGGCAGCAATGCCTTCTACAAGCAAGCGAAAGAAGCGATACTGCCCGTACTAACTGAGTTAAGCAACAAAATTTATCCTAAGCCAGCAATCAAGCTGCCTACGGCTAATAATTCAACAGCTCTTGTCGACTCAAGCCGTACAGAGAATGTGGCAACTGTGATGCAGGCAGGCAATCTCTCGAACTCCAAGATTCCTTACTCAGGCAAGCTGAGAGTTCTGGCCAAATACTTGGAAACGTATTATGTGATGCCAGCAATGCGTGATATAGGCGCATACGGTGGAACAATGCTAATCGGTCAAGATAAAAGTGTGACGCTCACTGCTGCTCGAACCCCGGATATCGCAGCATCCATCCAAGTGTTTAACGGGCTCGGTAAATTTCTGCGTGAATCGAATCTGACCCAGCAGGAGTTAGATAGCATCATCATCAACACTGTGAATGAATTCGATTTATACAATAGTACAGAAGATGGCGGTATGCAAGGAATCGGTGCACAAATGCATTACGAGCAGTTTTCTAAAGCAGATCTAGAGCGGGATCGTCAGGAGATCCTCTCAACGACGTTAGAGGATTTGAAGGCTTATGCTCACCCCCTTGAACAATTGATCTCTGAGAAGAAGATTTTTATTCAGGGAAATCAAACTATGGTCGATCAGTCAGGTATCAAGTTCGAGAGCATAATTGATTTGGATAAAATGAAATAAGACAACACCAGGCTACTAAAGAATCGCTTCATTTTTGCGTCCCTCCTCATTTTAAGATGCAACATTCGTCAGTGGTTTCACTCACTATATGCACGCCAAAACATACTTATCTATTATTGGAATTTTATACTTTACAGGTCGTACGTTGATTTCGTAATGATTTTCAGGTGATTTATCACTAATAAATTTCACTTCAAAAGAGTCATTTATATCACCATCCAAATCATTAAATCTTCCGAAATAGTGCGTAAATTGGATAGGTGGTACTCTTATTGGCAGTTTTAAATTTTGCTTGAAATGCTGTTCCAAATCTGTTATAGCTTCTTGGACATTTTTATATCCAATTTCATGATAAATCTGTTCAAATGATTGAGGCTTATCGTCTGAATTTGCATATACTGTCCCACTAATTGCTATAAAAATTAAGATACTAAATACAATAGCAACAAAAGAGAACCCTTTCTATTCATTTACATCATCCTAAATTATTTTTAGGTGTATCTTTCCCATCATAATTGCAAATATCCTTATTTAAACAACGTTGTTTGAATGATACCCATACAATGAATTTAGATAAACGCAAACTATCATAAGTATCAGTTATTTTAAATGAAAATGATGTTAGTAGAGGTTCTTTTATATTGTGTTTTTACATTGCTACGACTATCAACAAACAAGAACAAAGCAAGGTAATTGTGGAGATATTTGGTAGTCACATCTTTAAAACGGTATATCCATTGTTCCATCCGAGAATGAAAATCAACATTTTTATTTAACAGTGCAAAAAGAAAAGAGACTAGCACATATTAGTCATATCAAATATGTGCTAGTCTCTTGTTTTTAAATGTTTCAATCATTTAGGTCTTGATAAAATTACATCCAGTGACCCCTCTGTTTTTTTATTTTCTCCACATCTAAATGATCATTAGCTACAAGCTTTTGTTGGCATGATATTTTTCAACTACGATAGAAATGAATAGTTGTAAGGCTAACTGTTTATCAATTTTTCCTGTCTTCATCTGAAGGTCATATTCAGATAGCATTGAAAGAAATAGTCTTAGTGATTCTTCCGTAAAATGTGTTTGATGTCCAATTGCTTTCTTAACTGAGAAAGGATGAATTTTTAGCTTCGCAGCTAATTGCTCTTGTTTGATCCCTTCTTCTAATAAGAATTTCACCTGAAGCATGATACGGAAATGTCTTATAAAAAGAGCAAGAATCTTAATTGGTTCTTCGCCTGCAGTAAAGCAATCAAATAAGATTCGATATGCTTCTTTCACATTACCCTTTACCACATGATCTATTAGACTAAAGACATCCCTATTTAAAGAAGGAGAGGCTAACAACTCTATGGTTTCTAAGGTAATAGCTCCTCCTTTACCTACATAAGTGGCCAGTTTCATTATTTCACTTCGTAATTGCGAAAGATCATTCCCAATTAGTTCTGCAAGATAAGCAGCCTGGTTAAGTGGAAGTTGTACACCGTTCTCCAACCCTTTTTTTGAAATCCATTGATGCAATTGATTTCCTTTTAATGATTGGCAAGAAATAATACACGCCTTTTCTTTTAATTCTTTTACGATCTTTTTCCGTTCATCTAATTTTTCACTTGGAGCAACAAGTACAAGAGAAGTAAACTCTGGTGGATCCGATAAGTACTCCAGCAATGAATCCATATTATGATCGAGCTTGCCCTTATTACCAGTAAGAAACGTTGCGTTGAACGCACATACTAGTCTTTTATTTGACAGGAAAGGAATCGTCCCAGCTTCCATAACGATATCTTCAATGGAAGCTTCATTACAATCATATTGTCCATAGTTCATATCACCGTACTCTGAATCAACCAACTTTTTTCTTAAGAAGCGGATAAACTCACGGATTAAATAAGATTCTTCACCGAAAAGGATATATATCGGTTGGATTTTATCGTTTTGAAGGACTTTTAACAAATAATCGTATTCACCGGCAACATGATGGCATTCTAGAACAGAACTGCATTGAACAATAGTTTTTCTGAACTCTTCGATATGTTCGGTTTGATCAATATTGACAAAAATAAAGGACAACAGCTGCATTTCGTCTTTACTAGATTGATTTTTATTGTGTATGCTTCAATGATTTCCGCTTCTTCCATTTTTCTTATTCGCTCTGATACTGCCGGAATAGAGAGACTCACTCTTTTACTTATTTCGGAAGCTGTTATCCTGCTATTTTCTTTCAAAGCATCGAGTATCGATAAATCAATCGCAACCAAAATATCCACCTCATAGCTTAAATGATAAATATGATTGTATTTATAAATTGAATTTTTATATATAATTTTATGAAAATCATTAAATGTTTAAGTAATTGGCGATTTAATATTTATTTTATGAATAAAAGTTCAGTGAACGAAACACTGAACTTAAAAATTTTATGCCGAAAGATCTTTCGGGCTAATCTCAATAATCTTTATGCTACATACCTCTCATTTACCAAGACAACCTTATTTCCAATGATATATGAATCATATAAACCGTCATGTTCACTCCTGACAAAATCTTCACTGTTTATGAAAGTAGGTACTAGTGCTTTAAGAACATAAAACGAGTCTGAACCTGCTAGTAATTCGTCACGTTCCTCCTTTTCGTTACCTATCACAAAATTGTTAGGGGCTGTAAGATCTTGTTTGAACTCTGCATAGTCCACTAGAATACTAACTCCGTCTTTTCCTAATGTAGCTTCTTTTATATCTCCCTGTTTATGAGTAATCCCAGGAAGATTAGTAAGTAACGTCTGATTCATATTGCACCGATTTTCAAGCGTGGCTATCTCCCTCACTATAAATTGGTTTTCACCCTCTAATTTCTCAATTATTTCTTTTTGAACGGTTAGTTCCTTTTTCAGAGCATCTAGTTGTGTTTGTAAGTGTTTCATTTCATTTGTCGCAATTTCTATTTGTTCCTCATTCTCTTTGATATCATTACTTGTACATCCCATCAGTAACAATACAAGAACATGTAACATAATTAGCTAATAAAATCTCATAACATCTTCCTCTCTTTAACAGCAAGTGAGATAGCCTAACATGCTACATGTTATTGATACCATCATCTGGATATTCCATGAAGTCATTAGCAGGAAAGCAACCATATTTCCGTCAAAACTGGCAGAAATATGGTTGCTTCATGTCATGAGCGTGTATGGTTATTCTCCCGTGACCGTATTATTTTTTCTTCTGAACAATCGCCACCGTGCATCTCGAAATACAAATTAGTTTTTCTTCCTCGTCAACAATTTTGATATCCCATACCATCGTGGAGCGTCCTTTATGTAAGGGAGTAGCGATAGCGGTTACGATACCATCTTGCTTACCCCTAATGTGATTTGCATTTATTTCGAGACCAACCGCCATTTCATTCTCCTGATCAATTAAATTCCAGGTTGCTAAGCTGGCGATTGTTTCAGCTAGTACTACAGACGCTCCTCCATGAAGCAATCCAAATGGTTGATGTGTTTTTCCGCAAACTGGCATAGTGGCAGTTGCTCGTTCTGCAGACACTTCCCCAATTTCAATTCCTAACGCTCCCATGATCGTATCTTCCAATGGCTTCATATTCATGCTTGTCATCTCCTTCGAAAATGTAATACCTCAATCTCAAACAAGTTAGTTATAAAAATAATACAATAGTCTGAAAATAATGCAAAGGGAAGGGTATGAAGATAAAAGAAAAGTAGGATTCGGTCTACACTTGGATAGATCGAATCCTACTAAGAGAGAATGTAAGGATCACATTCTTATTAGATTTTATTATGCTTCCTCCGATACTTTACCTATTGGCTTGGAAGTTTTGATTTTGTATATAAAGTAATAATATTTATAGATGGTTAGTAAGACCAATATAACTCGAACGAATATAATATCCACCATAAAAAATGAAAGTAGTGTCATCAAATCGGATATTATTAAAATTCTAATTTTCGCCGGTAGTGATAAAGCGCGTGTGGTGACATATCCATGTAAATATTTTTTATATAATTTGGTCTGTTTAAACCAATTATCAAATTTTTTGGACCCTTTTGCGAAACAAAAGGAAGCAATCAAGAAAAAAACGGTTGTAGGAAGTACTGGCAGAATGATACCCACGATACCAATTCCTATGAAGAGAAAGCCTGCTGTGATAAACATAATGTTCCTGATATTCCTCATGTAATCAACCCTGCCTATCTGACTCGGTTCTTCTATCTTACGTTTATATGTACAGATGCTTATATAATATTATCATAATTATTTACGTTAATCTTATAATTAGTAACAATTCTCCCAAATCATCACAATTATTATTTGAAGATAAGATATATATAACGAAAAGGAGTCATTTCAGAAAGTATATCAATAAGTAGGGTGGTCTGATACGAAATCTAACGATAACCTCTCAAAACCACCCTTCTTGATTAATTAATTGTTGCCGAGTCCGATTGATGGACCAAATACTTCAAAGCGAATTTGTTCTTCTGCTAACCCATTCGCCTGGCAACACTGTACTACATGATTCATAAATGAAGTTGGTCCACATACATATACATCTGCCTCTTTTGATACATGCTTGCCGATCCATTCCTTCGATAGTAAACCCACCACATCTGGCTGATCAACAGGTATCGGATTCGAGTAAATGGTGGTAACTTTGAGATTCATATGGCTTCGTGCCAACGATTTGACTTCTTCCGCAAAAGGATGTACATCACTATTTTGAACACAGTGAACAAAATGAATGGGACGAGTATCTGCTTTTGCTACATGCAGCATTGATAATAATGGTGTAATTCCGACCCCACCAGCTATAAAAACAACAGGAGTATTTTCTTTTCCTTCATATACAAAATTACCTGATGGAGATGCAGCCTCGAGTGTGTCGCCCATTTTCCAATTATTATGTAGCAGTCCGCTCACAATACCCTGTTCTTCCTTTTTTACGCTAATTCGATAGTACTCTGAGTTAGGTGCCATAGATAAACTATATTGTCTTGGTTGCTTGTACGAGACACCTGGTACATCAACCTGTACGCTAATGTATTGTCCCGCTTGATGAACGGGAAGGGTCTTATCATCTGGACGCTTCAAATAAAAAGATTTAATATTTGAACTCTCTTGTACAATTCCCGTCACAATAAGCGGTAAATATCCTTCCCAGCCATTTTGTTGTAAGGTCTCTTTCACTTGCTTATTTTCTAGAGAAATAAATACATCTGCAATTGCACCATATGCTTCTGCCCACGCATTTATAATTTCATCAGTAGCCTGATCCCCAAGTACCTCCTTGATAGCTAATAGTAGGTTTTCTCCTACAATTGGATACAATTCAGGTGTTACATGAAGACTGCGATGTTTGTGAACAATGTGCATGATCGCTGGTTCCAGCACATGAAGCTGATCAATATTTTTTGCGGCTGCAAGGACAGCTTGTGCAAGGGCTATCGGCTGCCCTCCTGCTTTTTGGTTCGATTGATTAAAGAAATTTTTAACTTCAGGATTTCTTTCGAACATAGTTCGGTAAAAAGTTTCCGTAATCGTTACGCCATGTGTTTCTAAAACTGGGACAGTTGCTTTTACAATAGAAATCGTTTTATCAGATAGCATTTTGTAAGTTCCCCTTTTAAATGTGTAAACTTTATGCACATTTAAAATAACATAACTATGCTATATTGTATATATAAAATGCACATTTGTTTGATATAATGAGGAGGAGATAGCAATTATCATAGTTTCAATAAGGGAGATTTATCATGCGTCTATCCAAATTTAGTGATTTTTCCTTTCGAATCTTAATTACTCTGGCTGCATCTCCAGATGAACTATACACCGTTGAAAGACTTGCGAGTGAACTGGAACTGAGCCTGAACCACTTAAAAAAAGTCGTCCATCTCTTGGCTAAAGAAGGGTATATCAAATCTACAAAAGGAAGATACGGTGGGCTACGACTAGGAAAACGTCCGGATGAAATTAATCTAGGTGAACTGTTAAAGCTTACAGAAGGGGATTTTTCGCTTGCGGAGTGCTTCATGGAAGGTGGAACATGTACACTATCCCCTCATTGTAAGTTAAAGGGAGTTCTATCTATTGCAATGCGTAACTTTTTGAAAGAATTTGATAACCGTACCTTACAGGATATTATATGGTGATACAAATGCGGATAACCCATAGGTTAGTGGACAGAATTTTGACATAAAACCCATGACAATACATTTTACGGAAGGAAAAAGACGGTTTTCCCTACTATAAGGGGAAAAATCGTCTTTTTTTTATTACTAGAAGCACTCTTTGTAAAATCTGTTATCCGCCATATAAAGAACATAGATTTTTTACTTCTCTAAAACAGAGTAGGTTTATAAAGCTAAATGTGTGATATCGCTTCTTTAATATATTTATAAAGCTCTCCATCTACTCCATGTTGAAGTGCATTATTGGGATTCTCTGCATAAAAACGTTCAGCAGCTTTGACAATCTCTGGGTCACCACCGGTAAACCTCTTAGTCAATTCTTGCCAACGATTGGCCAAATTCATAACTTCCTGATGATTAGCCGGAGTTTTCCTATCAAATTCAGTACGAATTTTAGCAATTAGCTCAGACCATTGGTTTTCGATTTTCTTTTCTTCTTCCGGACTGAAATGTCCAGTCTGTTTTTTCATCTTTTCTATTTGTTCTTGCGTAAAGTATTTTTCACTCAGATTGATCACCTCTATTAATTTAATAAATTGTTCAGGCTGAACTTCTTGTTGGGTCGCAAGGAGCTCATACATGCCTTCTAGCCTACTGTACAACTGTTCTTGTACTTCAATTTGCTTTTTAACCGATTCTAGCTGTACTTTTATTATTTCAATTGGATTAAAATTAGGGTTTTCAATCGTTTCTTTAATCTCTTCTAAAGTAAATCCTAATTGCTTGAGCGAGAGGATTTGTTGTAATTTAGCAACATCTGCTTCGTTATAAATTCTATGTCCGGAATCTGAAACCTCGGATGAAGAAAATAAACTAATCTGGTCATAGTGGTGAAGTGTACGTACCGTTAAACCGGTTTGCTTTGCTAATTCTCCAACTTTCCATTTTCTATTTATGATCATCCCCTCATTTCGTACGATTAATTATTACCGGCAGCTTTACTATACAACCTGACGTTGCGTTAGTTTCAAGCCACTATTATTTATTTTCTTACGAGTGATAAAATCTCCAGTATTTTCATATGTATGGTACCCACTGTAACGATCGATAAAAGTGAATATAATACCGATAAGTAATACACTTACCCAGGTACTGCGCATCACATCACGTTCTTTGTAGCCAGAGCCATTGTCTCCTGTGTTGTTTGTTTTATGACCGTATTGGAAGATTCTCGGCATTTCTTTCAGTAACTTGTTGTATATTAATTGCACCTTTTGCTTTTTCTTAGCTGATTGTGCCTATTATTATTTCTATTGCTTGCTTACTCTTTCTTCGAGTAAACCCACACCGGATAAACAAACCTTATTAGTTATGAAATAAAACCCACTTACAGGCATTCTAATCGAAATTTCGCCTATTAAGTGGGTTATCTAATTTTCTAATCGATTCGAGTAGCTTCTATCGCTTCATTATTCTGATAAATAATAAAATGCGTTACTTTCCCCTCTTGAGCCCTGACAAATTCCACTTCTACTGGGAGATGTCGGAGAAAATAACGAGTCTCGGAAGCGGGATACATTTCAAAGTGTACCTGACCTTCAATCTGGGTATAAAGGTGACCAGCTTCAGTATAGATAGTAGCTCTCTTCTCACCAGCTATAAGATATGTTCCAACATAGTGATTGTATACGTCCTTGTTAATCTGAGCTACCTTCTTCTCTTTCTCACGTTCTGGTACCGTAAATGGTTGATCAAATAAGATATTTTCAACTGAAGCAATGATTTCTTGGTCATACTCTACCGGATTTTCTCGATTACTCAGGAAAATAATCGTCTTTTGTTGATCGATATAACGTGTCATGGAAGTTGAATAACCAGGCCATCCTCCACCATGACTTACCATTTTTCCCTTTTCTGCATGTCCTTCAAGAATCCAGCCGAAACCATAATCAAACGTTTCATTATTGGATAATTGTCCGGGTGAGAAAGCCTCAATTAGAGAAGATGGTTTTATGATTTTATTCTCATATAGTGCCTGATCAAATGCGAATAAATCACCTATCGTAGAATTAATAGCTCCATCTCCTTGAACGCCATCTAGGTATACAACGAAATCTGTCTCAGGAACATCGTCAGGGAGTTTGTATTGACCGGAGGCGATATCGTACACGTAGCCGTACGCATAATTATCTATTTTCTCCTCTTTGTACCTTCTGTTATATACCCTTGTATTTTTCATGCCAAAAGGAGTAAAAACATTCTCTTTCATATAATCTGCAAAGCTATTTCCCGTAATCGTTTCAACTAGTAACGCCAAGATAATGTACCCTGTATTACTATATAGAAATGTCTCGTTAGGCGAGAAAACAGCCGGAAGCTGATATTTGATCAACATATCAAGTACATCTTTGTTTGTAACGATTTTGGAATGATCCCAATGGTTTCGCAAGGTTTCCATGTAATCTGGCAATCCGGATGTATGAGTAAGTAAATGACGAATGGTTATCCCTTTGTAAGGAAGTTGTGGTAACCATTGTTCTATTAGGTCATCATAGTTTATCTTTCCTTGCTGCTGCAATAAAATCATTGCTATTGCTGTAAAGGGTTTGGATAAAGAAGCTAACTCAAATACAGAATCTAAGACTAGTTTCCGCTCTGTGGTAAAATCGGCGTATCCAAAAGCTCCTTGGTACAATACTTTACCTTTCTCTGCTACCAGAACAGCACCGTTACAATCATTCTTGATTTGGAGTGTAGCAAACAAATGTTCTAACTTTTGTTTTTTATTAGTCATGAGATCATCCCTCCGCTAATTACAGTTCACAAGTAAGTTATTTAAATTGTTTAGTCACCTTACTCATTAAAGAAAAAGAATTGGTTGTTCGTTCATAGTGAAAAACAACCAGATTTCTCTTGATGCATGACATAATCTAAGGTTTACTTCTTCTAGATGCTATCGAATAGGAATTACTCAGGTTGTAATTCTTGTTCTACAATATCCCTTAACTTAAGTGTGAGATTTTTTAATAGAATCACCTCTTCCAAATCTAATTTGGAATAAAAACGCCGGATGATGTCTTGTTCTACCTGTTCTTGCTTAACGAAATACAGAAATCCTTGCTCGTCTAATTGAACGAGAATTTCTCTTCGATTGCTTTGATTAATTTCACGCTTAACATAATGCATTTTCTCCAATTTACTTATAATCTGACTAATGGCGCTGGAGGAGACATCCATTTTCTCTGCCAGTTCACGAACTGTTATGTTTTTTTGTTTATGAATCAGTTCTAGAAGAAGCGCTTGCTTAGTTGTTATTTCATCATGTAACAAATTACGGTACTCATGCAGTAAAAGCGCATTAATTGTGTATTCTGCTTCATTCATTTCTTTTACGCATGCAAGTAACGTATCATTCAGTTGTGAACTCACTACATGTAAACCACCTTTATTGTTAAGATAACTTAATTATAAAGGTGTCGATATTATTAGTCAACCTACAAAGCACCCGCTCGTGTACAAAAACGTGTACAACTAGCAGGTGCTCTCGATGATTTCTCTCTATTCTTTATTCTCTCTCTATTTTCCGTCCGTCGCTTCTCTCTATAATAATCTCCCAACTCACTATCACACGTATCTCTATCTCTTTTGTAGGTTTCTTATCTGTTTAACGACTCAATCTCTATTTTTATCTATGATTGAGGGCATTTTAGCTGATTATTCTTCTGGATTTAACATGATTTTTACGCCTTCTTTGCGGTTAAAGTGCGCAAAGGCATCTTCCCATTTCGTTAGTGGATATACAGCGCTTACCAATGGTTTTACATCAAGAATTCCTTGTTCAATCAGTTTAATTGTAGTATTCCAAGCAGATGGTTTTTGGCTTTTCGAACCAATGATTGTGATCTCTTTTTTGTGGATCGCATAGAAATCAGTTGGGATTGGAGTAACAAACACACCCATGCTAACAAATACACCTAGTTTAGCAAGTACTTTAAAACCAGTATCTACAGCTTTTGCTGCGCCAGCACATTCAACCACGTAGTCAGCACCATAACCTTCTGTCAGACCTAGAACGATTTGCTCAAGATCTTCTTTTTGTTGGTTAACAACAGTTTGGATACCGAGAGATTTTGCTAATTGCAAACGCTCTTCATCATGAGTTAGCCCAGCAAGCACAACATGTGCACCTTGACATTTTGCAACCATTGCAGCTGCTAATCCGATTGTACCAGGTCCAAGTACCACAACGACAGCACCAGCAGGAATATTGGTACGCTCGATAAGTCCATGAACGGCGCAAGCAACAGGTTCAACTAGTGCTCCCTCTTCAAAACTCATGCATTCTGGCATATGCATTGCACTTTCTGCCGGAATAACCAAATATTCAGCAAAACCGCCATTTGCAATGGAACCGATCCCTTTTCTTTCTATACAGTGGTTGTAATTCCATGTACGGCAGTATCTGCATTTACCGCAAACATGGTAAGTAGTTTGACCAATTACACGATCTCCTGACTTAAAGTTGGTTACGCCTTCCCCTACTGCATCAATAACCCCGGACAATTCATGGCCCAGTGTTACAGGAGGTTGAACTGAAGACTCTTCTGCATGTGTATACTCCATATCTGTTTGGCAGATACCCGCACGTTTCACCTTGATACGAACTTGTCCAGCCGCAGGTACAGGTACAGCCACATCTTGTAATGCTACATTTCCAGACCCTTTTGCGAATTTAACTAGTGCTTTCATGTTGTATCTCTCCCGTCTGATTATCGATCTGATATTTGAATTAGACACATGTGCGCATTTTCGCCACCAATTCCCCATAGTCAGAATCTGGTCCCTTAAAGATTGCTGAGGTTCCCCCCACTAAAAAGTTAGCTCCTGCCGCAACAGCTTCGGGAATGGTTCCGCTGTGAATATTACCGTCAATTTGAATCAGCATATTGTCTAATCCCTTGTCTTCACATAGTTGTTTTAGCTCGGCAATTTTAGGTAGAGTAGCACGAACAAAGCGTTGACCGGCAAAACCAGGATCTACTGTCATCACGAGTACCATGTCAAGAAGATGAATGATTTCTTTTACGTAAGAAATTGGTGAGCTTGGGTTTAGGGCAACAGATGCTTTAATCCCATGATCACGAATCATACTAATAGCACGATGCAAGTGCGGTGTGCTCTCCGCATGAACGGATATAATACCTGGACCAAGATCGATGAATTCTCGTAAGAATCGCTCTGGCCTCACCATTGCCAAGTGAATATCTAACGGGATACTCGTATATTCCTTGATTTGCTCTAACACATACGGTCCCATTGCTAAATTATGTACATATTGTCCATCCATGACGTCGCAGTGTAGGTAGTCGATTTTTGCTTGTTCAAGCCTGTCAATCTCCTGCTTCAAATTTAATTGATCAGCACACATGATGGATGCTCCAATTGTAATCAAGAAGCAATCACCTCCTTGTACGTTACATGTCTATTTCAATCTATAGTGACATTGCAACCACCAAAATATGATCAGAGCAAGTTACGATTTAAGCCAATTTTCGAATGCTTTCATATTCTCTTCTGTCCTTCCTTTTTGAAAAATGGCTGAACCCATTACAATATCTTCTGCACCAGCCTCTACAAAAGATGCAATATTACTTTGATTAATTCCTCCATCTACTTGAATGGTATAAGAATAACCATGTTGCTCTTTTAGTTGTGCTAATTCTTCAATTTTCCCTAACATGTCAGTAATCGATTTCTGCCCACCGAATCCTGGATTCACACTCATTACTAACACAATATCAACCATACCCAGCACATGTTTACACATATCAACTGGTGTTCCTGGATTTAAGGCAATCCCAATCTTCTTTCCGTATGAAGCAATTAATTGTAAAGAACGATGAACATGAGTCGTAGCCTCTACATGTATCGTAATTCTATCTGCCCCTGCATCTACAAATGCCGGAATATATCGATCCGGTTCTTGAACCATCATGTGAACGTCAAACTCTGCTTTACATAATGAACGCATCATCTTGATTTGATCTGGTCCAAAGGACATATTGGGTACGAAATGACCGTCCATAATATCAATATGCAAAACAGGGATGCCATACTGATCCAACAGAGCCAGCTCTTCTGACAGGTTTCCTATATCAGCGGCAAGCAGGGATGGTGAAATAACTACGGACATAATCTACCTCCTTACTTGTGAGTAAGATCAATTGCAGAAACTGTTTCATCCTATTACATCTTGCAAACAATGTGCCATATTTGTAATGGCTGATTTTGTGTTACAAAACATACTATTGATAGAAATTTCAATCGACTTCCTTTATCGTTTGATAGTGCCACATGGTGCGTAATCAACTATCTACCGTCCAAAAATAGGGCTAGATAATAAAAAGGCATGCCACTGTTGGCATGCCTTCCCTTTTATACTCTGTAAACGAAACCAGCTGGTTCAATACTACATTCCAAACTGGATACTCATATATTCTTCCCCGCTTAACGTCTTTATTGTGAAGGTATCGTCCTGATACACTCCGTACGTATGGGGATGATTTTCTTTTGGTATGGCAAGCGAGCCTGGATTAATAATGTACAAGCCCTCTGAAGCTTTTGCTACCGGAACATGAGTATGCCCATGAATAAGCACATCACCGTTCGATAAGTAAGGATGATTATTTTCGTGATAGATATGTCCATGAGTAATGAGCAAGCGTCGTTTTTCGGTCAAAATGATATGGTAATCACTCATCATCGGGAACTCGATCAGCATTTGGTCAACTTCCGAATCGCAATTTCCTCGTACCGCGATAACATTATCCTTAAATCGGTTCAAAAGATTTGCCACTTCCGCAGGTAGATACTCCTCTGGCAAAGCATTTCGAGGTCCATGGTACATAAGATCACCTAGAAGAATAAGATAATCGGCTTCTTCTCGCTCGAATGCTTCTATACCCTTTTTCGCAAAGGTAAGTGAACCGTGAATATCAGATAAAAATACAAGTTTCATTCTGTTCCACCTCTGATGTATGTCCTACCTTGTACTGATGTTAGTAATTTCGTTTCCGGTATACTACATTGCGACGCTTTATTTTAATCATTTTAAACAGATATAAAAGCATAAATAGATTGAGGAAACTCCAGCCAACTGTAATACCATACAGAGCGATCTTGTTTTTCTCTTCCGGTAATGATGCCGCTAGTACCTCCGCTTTTTCCTCTTTTTTCTCCGCTTTTAGATGAAGAATCGTTTTATCCCCATTTTCGAACTGGACTACTAAATCTCCCGTATTTTGAATTTCCGTAGCATAGGTTTGATCTTTAGGAACCGTTGCATAAAGATTAGATTCTGCAAAGAATTTCATGGGTTCTTCTTTTTCATTTTCTCCCGTGTAGACAAAGGATTGTCCACCCGTGGCGATTTGCTGTGTTTCATAATTGGCAAAGCCGTAGTCCAATAGAGCTGTCACGTCTTTATACGAAAAGGCACTAGATGGTGCTTTCATGGTGACGGCAATAAGTTCAGTATCTCCACGTTTCGCAGTGACAACCAGAGTATTGCCAGCTTGGTCGGTAAATCCATTTTTGAGTCCAGTGGTTCCCTCATAATTTCGAAGCATTTTATTGTGATTAACCAGGACGGTATCCCATTCCTGCTGATGCCATTCATATGTTTTCGTCCCTGCTATTTCACGCAGAAGGGGATCAGCCATCGCATAACGTGAAATTTTGGCCATATCATAAGCTGTTGTATAGTGGTTATCATCATGAAGACCATGGGGATTCGTGAAATTTGTATTTTGCACGTTTACTTTTTCTTTTAAATAGTTGGTTACCTTTTCTGAAAAGACTTCCGTGGAGCCATCTAAATGCTCCGCTATTACGATAGCAGCATCATTTCCAGAATGCATGATCAAGCCATAAAGCAAATTCTTCATACTGACCGATTCGCCTTCTTCTAAGTAAACTCGAGTGCCTTCCGCATGCCTTGCTTTTTTGGAAACGATAGCCGTATCATTTATTGCTCCTCTTTCAATCGTATAAATAGCTGTAGCAATCTTGGTAATACTAGCAGGATATAACGGTTTATGTGGGTTTTTTTCAAATAGTATAGTCCCGGTTGTTCCGTCCATCAAAACAGCTGATTCACCATTTATCATTTCTGGTGTAAGTGTGGCTGGTTGCTCGGCAAAAGCTTGTCCTGTTCCAAAAGCAAAAAAGGATAAAGCTACAGTAAGTATTGATGTAATCCATTTCTTCATAAGAGCGAGTCCTTTCTATGAACTATCTACGAACTAGTTACAATCACTCTACCAAACGATCGTTACAGTGAACAAGTGTAGAGGGTTCATACAAGTGAGTTCAAGTAGTTGTACATAAGGTGAAAATGTGTGATCTATATGTAGTCTGTTTCAGAATTACTTTCTAGAAAGGGTGTGGCTAATGGATTACCGTTCAAATAAGGACACAATGGGCGAAGTTCGTATTCCCAGTGAGGCTTATTATGATGCACAAACAGTAAGAGCCATTCATAACTTTCCCATTAGCGGGTTACGATTACCTCGTTCTTTTATTAAAGCACAAGGAATCATTAAAGCTTCAGCGGCTGTAGCGAACATGGAAGTGGGTATGCTTCCCGAAAACATCGCACGTGCAATTATTAAAGCGGCTGAAGAAGTAATCGACGGTAAACTGGACGATCAGTTCGTCGTCGACGTATATCAAGCTGGTGCTGGAACATCTCAAAACATGAATGCGAATGAGGTGATTACGAACAGAGCAATTGAACTCCTAGGCGGTCAAAAAGGTGATTTTTCCCTGATTCATCCGAATGATCATGTAAATATGGCTCAATCTACTAATGATACCATTCATGTAGCGATCAATATAAGTGCGGTCGATCAGGTAAAAAATGGTTTGCTTCCATCCCTTCATCGGTTGCAGTATGCGTTGAAAAAGAAAGCAGGACAGTTTATGCCGATTATCAAATCGGGTAGAACGCATTTGCAGGATGCTGTTCCTATTCGTTTAGGTCATGAATTTATGGGTTACTACGAACAGCTTATAACCGCTGAAAAAAGCATCCGCCTTGCCCTAACCCAGTTATATGCGATAGGAATCGGCGGTAATGCTGTAGGGACTGGAATTAATGCTCACCCTGATTTTTCCGAACGAACACTAAATGAGATCGTAATCAGGACGAACGAGCCATTTAAACAGCCACGAGATCGATTTGCCTTTATGCAAAATACACTTGCAGCAATCCAACTTAGTCATGCACTGAAGGAACTAGCCATTCATCTTATCAAGTTATCTAGCGACATCCGTTTATTAGGATCTGGTCCACGTACAGGTTTGGCTGAATTACGAATTCCTCCTGTGCAACCAGGCTCATCCATCATGCCAGGAAAAGTAAATCCTGTTATGGCTGAGATGTTGTATATGGTGTCTGCACAAGTTATAGGAAATGATGCAGTCATCACAGCATCATCGTTAGGTGCACAGCTTGAGATTAATGTGATGATGCCCGTAATTGCCTATAATCTGCTTCATTCACTGGAAATCTTGACCAATGCAATAGAAGCTTTTCATGAAAAATGTATAGCTGGCCTTGAAGCAGATGAGGAACGATGCCGCTATTATGTTGAACACAGCACAGCTCTCGCTACCTCCCTTAACCCGAAAATCGGGTATGAACGCGCAGCACAGATTGCCAAAACTGCTCATGCGGAAAACAAAACCGTACGAGATATTGCATATCGGGATACAAATGTGAGTAGTGAAGAACTCGATCTCTTGCTCGATCCTGAAAAACTGGTCTAGCTAGAAAAATTCGTCGGTTATCACATGAAAATCATATTAGAAATAGCCTCGCTCTCTTTACCGAGGCTATTTGTGTTTACCTGTATCAGAAAGTATAAACTTCGGAGCTTCTCAACTTGATACACATGAAAATCATCCACTAAGGAAGGACCAGCTTCATCGAATAGACTTCGATAGAAGTTTTTCTTATCTGCCTTATCGCAAACGCTTACCTAGCAAATCATTAATCATGCGGAATTTTGGATTTTCAAGAAAGGCTTCTTCATAACCAGAGAAATGTTCCTTATACAGGGCTGCTGCAGAATCAAAATCCTGTTTCACATACAATGAAAAGATTTCTTCCAGCTTCTCTTCCAAATCGGAGTCAAGTTCTGCTGGCGTCATGATTTCCTGGCGTAAATTATTCATTAGCTCATCTAGTTGGTTGGTAACGGTAGAAGCTACATGCAATTGTTCCAAGACATCAGTCGGAATATTACCGTCATATTTATATCGTAATTCATGTTCATTCGTGGCCCAAAAATTCATCCCTAACGTACGAATTTGTAATTCACATGGGAGCACTTTCTTTTCGTTTCCATAATAAACCGTGTAAGACCCGATTATATGTATACTTCTATATCCAGATTCTTTCGGATTAGAAATATAATCTTTCATCTCGTGCACAACCAAGTCTTCTCGTTCCATCAGAAGTTGTTGTACTTCTCTCACATCATCAATATAACGGCAGACAACCCGAATTCCCGCTATATCAGTAATCTCTTCACACAGACGTTTTTCCCAGTCGTCCTGGGTAAAGTCAATTTCTCTTAGTAGCGCTTTTCGAAGTAAACTGTCCGTTTTCTTTACTCTTCCAACCACGAACTCTATCGGAGAATAGCGACCACTTTTTAGGAATCCATATTTGATACCTTTTATTTTTAACTTAATCTCATCAACAGCTTGTTCATAGGGAGCCAACATAGATACTAATCGATTCAGTACTTTTTTGGGTATATGTTTATCAATGTTTTTTGTTTGGCTCATAACTTGTGAACCTCCAATACTCGTGCTGGTACATAGTGTTCTTATATCATCTAGGAATTCGACAACCTTAAATTATTATCCTCCATGACATTCTCTTTTGTCCAGTTAGCTAATTAAGTACATGTGAAACTTTTTAGTACAGAAGTACCCAACTAATACATAACGCTATAGTCAGATAGCATAGAGTGGAGGTATATAATAGATCGATCGTTTTTTTGATGTGAGTGGGTTGAATAATTTCAAGCGGATCACCCATTTTTGCACGGTTGGAGACAACACCTTTATATGTATTTCTCCCACCTAGCTGGATTTTAAGAGCTCCTGCAACGGAAGCTTCCGTCCATCCACTGTTTGGGCTTGGATGCTTTAGGGCATCTCGTAGTCCAATCCGCCATGCTGCTTTCCAGTCACTTTTTTGTACCCAGGACGCCATTACCAGAAACAAAAAGGTAACACGTGCAGGAATAAAATTACAGATATCATCCAAGCGAGCTGAAGCCCATCCTATATGTTGATAAGTTTCGTTTTTATACCCAACCATAGAATCAAGTGTATTCACCGCACGATACGCCATGGCAAGTGGAGCTCCCCCAATAAATGCAAAGAACAGTGGTGCTGTTACTGCATCCACAATGTTTTCCGCTACGGTTTCAATAGCTCCACGAGATATGTCACGACTATTTAGTTTTTCCGTATCCCGCCCTACTACCATCGATAATTCAAATCGTGCTTCAGCTAGATTGTTTTTCACCAAAGCTTGATAAATCTTCATTCCTGCTTGGCTTAAGCCTTTAGTTGCAATCGTAGTTGAAATTAGCAAGATTTCAATAGCAATCGCGAGCCACGGGTGAATCATTGCTAAAAGCTGAAGAACTTCATATGTCAGCAAGAAAACGCCACATACGATTAGCAAGGGAAAAAGCAAACCTAATAGACGGCCAGTTACCTTAGCCGAGGCTCCCTTTTTCACTAAGTGCTGATTCCACTTTTGAATAGATTTATCCAAAACACTGATCCCTTTTCCTATTCCAATAACAGGATGAGGTAACCATTTTGGATCTCCGATTAATAAATCTAGAAAATAAGCAGCAAGTAATTTAATACCAATAAAAATATTCATGAAATCTTAACCCCTGTTATTTTTTCTTTTACGTTCATTAGTAATTGCTTGAGTCGTAGCTTCAATTACTGCACAGGCAATTGCATGTCCCAGTTCAGTAGCTGACCCAGCGTACGGATGAATGTGTAAAAAACGTTGTTCATCATTGGTTGCTGCAATCACGACGGCATCTGTTGTTGTTCCTGTTGCAATTCTTCCCTTTTCGTCTGTCACTCCCATGTTAGAAAGTGCAATTGTTTTGGCTTCTGTTGCCGTGATGATTCCATTAACCATGGCTCCGTCTGTCATTCTTCCGTCTACAAAAATAGTGATATTGATTGTTCCAGCTGAATAGGCGTTATACCGCTGCTCTACACTGCCTGCTCTGGCTGCATTTCCTACCCCAGAGGTTGCTATCACACAAACCTCGAACTGATCACCACGAATGTACGCGGTACCTGCCTCATCCACATGGGCTGCGGTTAACATCCCGATTGAATAATCTGGATTTGCTTTTTCATCCAATAGAAATGCGTGAATATCTTCTTTTGGCTGATCGGAAAGGTAATCAATATCCACGTATTTGTTTAAAATCCATTTTGCCGATACAAAACCTCCACCCCAGAGAGCACTTGAACATGCACGAAATCCCGTGGGGTAATGAATCAAAAGCCGTTCGTGTGTAATTGATACATGAAGATCTTTTATAAGTTGCAAATCTGCCACACCTCATCATCTGTACATCTAGTTATCATAAATTGTCCATGTCCTATGGAAGAATCAAAATATCGATTCCGATCCTGATATAGTAGTATGGATGAAACCAATCGCAGCATTCCACCATGCGTTACCACTAATACAATCGATTCCTCATCAGTAGCTTCGGAATGCGTATCCTTTTTGCAATGCTTCGAAATAAGCTCTGTTACAAATTTTTTCAGACGAGATTCTAGCTGAATCAGGTTCTCTCCATTAGGAGGCGCCACTTCCCAAGGATTATTGTAGAACTGATAAATCAATTCGCGGTTTCGTTTCTCTATTTCTTGATAAGTAAGCCCTTCCCAGTCACCAAAAGATACCTCTCGCAGGTTAGAATCTGTCAGCACATCAATATGTGAATGATATTTGGCAACCAGAAATGCTGTTTCTTTTGCTCGGTGCAAATCGCTTGAATAAATGGCCGTTAGTGGACGATTTGCAAAAAATTTGGCAACCTGCTCAGCCTGGGCAACCCCTGCTTGCGCAAGCGGAGCATCCAGATGTCCAATATATTGCTTTGCTTGATTTTCTAATGTGACGGCGTGGCGCATCCAAATTACTTTTACCATCCAATCATTCCCCCAAGATGAACGTAGGAAACTGCTCCTACCAATAGAAGCGTTTCGGTTACTTCAACCAATGCCCCATATGAATCCCCAGATAAACCATGTAGTTCCTTCATGAGTTTACTATTAAACAAGAGATGGACTACGATTGTAATCCCTGTTAATAAGCTACCTGCCCAGATACCGCAAGCGATGATCATAATAAAGAATGAAAGAAGCAGAGAAATGATAAAACTCCATTTGCTTAGTCCACCCTTAAGCCCTTGTGCTGAGCCCTTTCCACTTTTCTGATGCAAATATGGCCAATAGTAGATAGAGGCTAGCATGCTCATTCGTGCCATCATTGGTATAGCAAGGAGTAGGGCTGCATATCTGATTACCACCAGATTATTCATAATCAGATACACGGAGATAACCTTAATGGAAAGTAACACGAAACAAGCAATGACTCCCATTGCTCCTACTCGGCTATCTTTCATAATCTCGATCATTCGTTCACGAGTTCTCGCAGAACCCAGACCATCCGCTGTGTCCATCCATCCGTCAAGGTGAAGTCCCCCAGTTACCCAAATCCAGAAGCTAACAAGAAGCAGCCCCGCCAACATATCTGGAAAAAGGTACCCCAATAAGCTTGACGAAAGAGCTAACAAACAACCAATAACAAGTCCAACCAATGGATAAAACCGAGCACTTTTATACCAGTCGCTCTCTGCATATGTATACGTTACAGGTATCCGAGTCAAAAATGTGAGTGCGGAAAAAAACGCATTCATGAATGACTCGCCCCTTTTATATTCATCGGTATTCCTGCGACAACGAAATATACTTCATTTGCAAATGAAGCAAGTAACTGATTGGCATAGCCAGCAATGTCTTGAAAACTTCTACCCAGCTTGGTTGAAGCTACACCACCGAGACCCACTTCATCTGAAACGATTATCCAAGTAACATCCAGGCCACGAATAGCATCCAAGCAAGCTGCTACCTTGTTTTGAAATGCTTGTTTTGTCTCTGCTTTTGAAAGTTGATCTTCTGGCATGCTCATCATAAGATTCGCGATCCACCCTGTAAATGTTTCGACTAAAATAGCAGAGATGTTATGTGAACCTACACGTTCTTCTGGATTATCATGTAGGGATCTGATAAGACCAGGTAAATCTTCTGCTTCTTCCAGTGTGAGCCATTTCTCTTTTCTTCGATTCTGATGCAAACGAATTCGCTCTCTCATTTCGTCATCCCATGCCTGTCCAGTTGCTATATAGAGGAGTTTTTCATCTCCCTGTGCAGAGGTAAGCTGTTCGGCAAAACTACTTTTACCCGAACGTACGCCTCCCATAACCAGTATCAATTTTCCCATATCATTATTCCTCCCCATTGTAGGTGATTGCTTGTAATGCCTGCATGAGGACGGCAATCATTATGTCATTCTCCTCTTTTGTCTTTATCGCGATCCGAATGAACCCATCAGTTAATCCTGGGTACATACTACAATTTCGAATTAACACACCACGTTTCGCCATCTCTTCCTGTAGTGTGGCCGATGAAATGGTTTTTAACTGAAGGAGCAAATAATTAACTTCGCTCGGATAGCAAATTAATTCTGAAATGGAACGAAGTATACCAGTTATTCGTTCTCTTTCGTTTTTTACGTATCTCTTTGTCTCTTCAACAAAATCGTGCTCTTCCAGAAGAAGTTCCCCAGCAATTTGAGCCAAATGGTTAACACTCCATGAAATTTGTTTACGAGATAGCTTTTCTATCACGTCAGGTTGAGAAACGACGTACCCAAGGCGCAGTCCAGCAATCGCAAACATTTTTGTCATAGACCGGAACACTAAAACATGCTTGAATTTCGTTATATGAGGTAAAAGTGATAACGAGTCTCCATCTGCAATGAAGTCAATAAACGCTTCGTCTACACAAAGATAGGTTTGTTCCTCTTCACAAGCCTCTGCTACCTGTAATAATTCCCTTGGTTGTAGATAATTTCCAGTTGGATTGTTGGGATGCCCCAGGAACAACATATCCACATGCTTCACCTGTAACAACAAATCGTCTACTTTAGGTAAAAAGTTATTCTCCGCAGTGGTTGGTATCCCGACTATTTGACACCCTGCTTGTACAGAAATACTCTCATATTCGGAAAAAGATGGATAGATAATACCTACCTTTTCTGGTGCAAGAGCTGTAACAGCTAGATGAAGGCATTCAGCCCCCCCATTACCAACTAATATATGGTCCGGGGAAATATTAGTAGCAAGTGTTTTTGATAATTGTTTACGCAGGTTACGACAACTAGGATCCGGATATCGAACAATCTCAGGCATTCTTTTTTGCAGTTCTGGCAGTAATCTAGAAGGTATACCAAATGGATTGATGTTAGAGCTGTAATCGAGCAATTGATCTGGGTTAAGTTGATAAGTTTCAGCGGCTGTCCATATATCTCCGCCATGTCCGTAACGTTCAATCATAATTGTACTGTCAACCTTCCTGATGATAATTTATGAGTTAAAAACATCTCTTTACCTGCTATTATTCATTTCTATTCCTAAAGATAATCTCTTCTAGTATAGCAGATGGAAAAGAAAAAAGGGTTGAGCATCTCGCCCTCCCTCTCTATTCGGAATTCACTTATTTTTCTTTGTTATCTGAAAGTAAATCCAAGAAACTTTGGAGGCTGGTCAATTTTTCATTAACCATTCTTGTTTTCTGTGAAATGTTGTCGAGGTCAACAATTGGTATTAGACGCTTCCGTTTTTTTTCTGCCTCCCATTCTCCGAGATATCTACCAATTTCCTCTGGATTGCTTAGCACCTTTGCCACTCTAGATGGCTTCTTTCTTAACCATTGTTCAAATTCAGGATATTCTTTCAATATACGCTTCGCGGTGCTTTTTCGCATAGCTTGATCCCCTTTCTACCGCTACTTAGACTATTCACCATTACCATATGACTAGTCCGCTCGTGCTGATTGTGCGGTTATCCACTATGGTAAAGAAAAGGCTACCAACCAGGGCACTCGTGGATTTTTTGGTAAAAACACGGAAACTTGCAGCCATGAACCTACTAGGTACATATACATGCAGTGTAAATATCTTGGTGGTCATTGAAAGGGGCTATGCATAAATGATCGAAATGCCAAATCCGGCAGCCTTACACCATCTGGTGGGTAAGACTGTACGTGTCTTTAAAGGAGGCTATGAATCAAAGCAAGGGATCCTGCTAGCTGCATATGGCGACCTGTTGGTTTTGTTGACGGAACGAAGCAGAGTGATCTATTATCAACTAACTCAGGTTTCAAGTGTTGAACAGGATTTTAGTGCCTCTCCTTTTAAAATCATATCAGGAATTCCAGAAGAGGTAGTTTCGGCAACTACGTTTCAGCAACTGCTTATCTCAATGGTGAATCGTTTGGTTCAAGTTGAACAAGGTGGATCAGAAGCAAATTGGGGTGTCCTCCGCTATGTATCCAGTGATTATTTTGTCATTGAAACAATCGAGAAGGAATTTATCTATTACTATACACCTTTAGTAAAAAGTATTGGCCGGCTTGGGTTCTTTGATGAAAATGAGGAACTACAGGAGCGACAAGAGCTCTTTGGTCACATTAGTCCGCTTGATCAATATATCGAAGCTTCTAGTTTCTATGAATTAATACTTTTTTTGAAAAACACTTACGTTCGTATAAATCAACGTGGACCCAGAAGTATAGATGGTACTCTAACAGAACTGTTCTTTAATTACCTTAACCTTGTGCACGAAAAATCCGTTTATCACTTACCTATAGCTCATATCCACAGCATTGTTAATCTGGAAAAGGACATCTTTCCATATGTTAATCCATCTACAATTGAGAACTACACAGAAAAGACTGCTCACTCCCACCATCACAAAAGTAAGGTAAGGGTACGCAAACATAAACACAAACATCACCATGTTTCTCAACCATCTTATTCATTCCAATACTCTACATCTCAACCTATTTCAAATAGTTCTTCCGCTTTAGACACTTCTCCTCAGCAGTATTCAGAAAATGACATTAAATATGTTATGGTTCATAGGAATGCGAAAACGGTTACGCTTGGTAAGTAATAACCGAGTAGTTAGTAGGATAATTCTTGGAAAAAGGAGCAGGAAATACGCGTCCTTTTTTCATGTACATAATCCGTCTATAAAAGGAAAAGAGGCCACGCGGGCCCCTTTTCTCATCCACTTATTCAGTTGGACCAAAAATTAGCGAGCAAGTTGTTGTTCTGCGAAAGAAACTAGACGCTTCGTAATTTCTCCACCAACAGAACCGTTTTGGCGTGAAGTGGTATCTGGACCCAATTGAACGCCAAATTCAGCTGCGATTTCATACTTCAGCTGGTCAAGAGCTTGGTTCGCTTGAGGAACTAAAAGGTTGTTGCTAGACCCGTTGTTAACTGCCATAACCTTTCATCTCCATTCATGTTTTATTGCTGCGGCTTTGTTGCCGTCAGCGTTCAACTTTCCAGGCGTTTTTGGTAGCTTGATAAGTTGAGTGCCGATTACAACCATCTGAGAGAAATGTGCCGTACACCTTTGTTTGAGCTTTACTTGTTGTATTGCTTTTGCTGTACTACTATCATGTTACAAACTCGAAATTTCATTCCTGCTTTATTTTGTTAGATGTTGGGTGAATAGGTCTGTTTCCACTTGTTCGTGTTATAATGTTCCATAGCGTTTTTTTACGGAAGGAGATTTCCTCATTGATATTAAATAATAAGGTCTTGTTAATCGACGGAATGAGCTTTTTATTCCGTGCCTTTTACGGCTCATCATGGACAGGCAGTATTCGTCAAACATCATCTGGCGTTTACACGAATGCTGTTTATGGTTTTACCAAAATGCTACTTGATTATGCAGATCTGACCCAACCAACACATGTAATTGCAGCCTGGGATGTAGCATCCAGAGAAACTCTCCTTCGCAGCCAATGGTATGACGGTTATAAATCAAATCGGGTTGAACCGCCAATGGAATTAATTCCTCAATTTGATCTGGTTAAAGAAGTTACCTCTGCCTTTTCTGTCCCGAATCTTGGAGTTCCGGGATACGAAGGAGATGACATATTGGGCACAATCGCAAACCGTGTCTCACAAGAAGGAAATGAGGTTGTCATTGTTAGTGGTGACTATGATAGCTTGCAATTAATCCGTGATAACGTTCATGTAAAGATCCTGAAAAATGGCGGGAAGCATGAACATTACAATCCCGAATTTCTATTAGAGCAAAAAGGAATCTCTCCGCTTCAAGTCATTGACGTGAAAGCACTTCAAGGCGATACATCTGACTGTATTCCAGGATGTCCTGGAATTGGAGAAAAAACAGCCATTAAATTAATTAAAGAATATGGTTCCCTTGAAGGTGTGTATGAAAACCTGCACCTACTAACACCGAAAATGAGAGCAAAGCTGGAAGAGAACAAAGATACTGTTTTTCTCTGTCGTAAACTGGCAACGATTCTCTGTGATGCCCCTATAACGTGCGATATGCAGGAAGCTGAGTGGCAGTATGATCCTGTTCAGGTAAGAGACAAACTGCTTGAATTAGAATTTGGCAATGCCATGCTCACAAGAATCGGATAATAACGTGATATTCCACCAAAAAACACAGCAAAATCTAATCTGATCTGCTGTGTTTTTTTATTACTTTTCCCTGCAATGGTGTGAAATATTTAGGGGTCAGTGCTGCATAATATTGGCGGTAGAACCAATCGCCGCTATCCTTATCGTTCGTCATATTAATCAGTCAGTAGCACGATGTTTATAAGGCAGCATTTACTGGAAGAATGTGGCTATACAATCATGATAAAGAGGGTGTATTCTTTGCCACATCTACATCTAAGCCAAGATGAATACGATATTTTAATGGAGCGCATCTATAAAATCATCTCACGTACAGAGGAACTGGATCAGGTAACTCATCACCTCATCTTCGAAGTGTGGCGGATTCTTCACTTTAGGAAAGTGGATAAGCCTTATAAACCTCGTCTTACTCAGGAGAAATTTAGATAGGGTAAAACTGAAAAACAACTCTAATATAAATACGTCGTTTCTCTGTTATCACACAGAAAAACGACGTTTATTAATTTCTTAGGAAATCGTCTGTCAGTTGACTAGCATGAGATAGATACTCCGTATTACCTGTTGTTTCATACAGCTCAAGCAATCCCCATGCAAAAAAGGCGTAATCATCGACATACCCGACATACTGCGCTTCCCTATCCCTGATTGATGATTTTCCAAACAGCCGAATGTAACCGGTAGCAATAAAAAAACAAACTTGTATTCAACTGGGTTTGTACATTCGCCTTCTGTTTATAATAGTAAAGAATATACAAATGAGCTGGGTGAGCCAGCTAAAAGGGAAGAAAATTTAGCTTATCTTTGTTTTTTATCCTTTATATAGGCAATTGCTTTTTAAAAACTTAACGTTTTGTCGTGAAAGGAACTTATCAAAATGCTTGAGAAGGGTAAAATCGGAAGCCGTCAACTGACGATATTAGTGATATTATATACGATTGGTGATTCTATTTTAGTTATTCCCTCCATTGTCGCTTCCGAAGCTAAACAAGATGCCTGGATTTCAGGTATTTTTAGCGTGGCAATAGCACCGTTATTGGTTGTTTTTTTATATGACGCGTTAAGAAAATGCTATCCTGATTTATCATTAGTGGAATACAGCCAAAAAATTTTGGGTAAGTGGCTGGGAATAGCGATTTCACTTGTATTTATAAGCTACTTTTTTATAACTACAGCGACTTACCTGAGAGAAATTGGGGATTTTATGACAAGTCATATTATGTCTGAAACTCCAATTCAAGTTATCATGTTTCTTTTTATGAGTATCGTCCTCATGGCCACACGCCTCGGTTTGGAACCTTTGGCGCGAAGCGCGGAAATATTGTTCCCTTTTGTTGTATTATTGTTATCATCATTGATGATTTTTCTTCTGCCTGAGATTCAATTTCAAAATCTGCAACCAGTATTGGAGGAAGGATTGAAACCGGTGATTCGGGGATCTATATCATTTCTTATCTTGCCCTTTATGGAACCAGTTGCGGTTCTGATGATCCTTCCGTTTGTGAGTCAAAAAGACAGAATAAGAAAAAGCCTTTTTGTCGGGCAATGGTTGGCTGGAAGTGTTTTGATCATTATTACAATGTTAGCCATTCTTGTTCTTGGTGCAGATTCAACAGCTAGACAAATTTATCCAAGCTATCAGTTGGCTAAGAAAATTAATATCGCTAATTTTTTGACGAGGCTGGAAGCAATACTCGCCGTAATATGGTTCACCACGATGTTTATTAGATTAAGTTTGTTTTTTTATGTGACCGTTTTAGGTCTGGCACAAACGTTAAAATTGCAAGATTATCGTTCTTTGGTTTTTCCACTTGGCATGATTTTGATTGTTTTTACTTTGATTATGGCACCTAATATCGTCTATTATAATAACTTGATTTCAGACATCTGGCCGTTTTATGCTATGACAGTCGGGTTTTTGCTTCCATTGTTATTATTAACAATCGCTAAAGTGCAGAAAAATGATGGATCAAACTAAGATCGGATCTTATTTGTTAAGAAACTTTTGTGAAATTCTATCATTTTTGCACAAACCAGCTATGAAAGAGTTTATAGTAATCTCAACAATGCCCGCAAATAGAATCTCAGGTGTTATTCCATTAAAGGGCGCTTTAATGGAATAACATAGTATAAATTTCAACTTCTGAATAAAAAATAACGGGTTTTACATCTTTATTTATGATTTTCGAATGCATGCTCCCATTCCTTGTATAAACCAAGCAAATTACTTTATCTTTTCTAAAAAGGTATTATCTATTGTGCCTATCTGTCGGATTTCTCCTTGTACATGTAAATTTACATGTAAGTTCTCAAAACTTTTATTCCAATCTTTTTTGAGTTTTTTCCAGGCTTTAGGATCAGCACGATGAATTGCCTCGCCAAATCCAAATATATCCACTTTATATTTTTCCTGCACTTGTTTTATTGCGTTGTTAAATATTTTCCTCGTTTCTTTTTCATACATTTCCTCTAACTTGTCAATTGATTCTGATTTTGTCAAGTCGATATCGCATTCTACTTCACCTATACTGCCTTCTACGTGAACATTTAGATCTATCTCAGGCTTTCCATTCTTTATTTTACCTTTCATTTCAGTATTTGAACTCGTCACATGAAACACAAATTTTCCGCCTTTAGGACACGGTACGTTCACAGCTGTACCTGCCTCTTTGTTTGTAATGACGTTATACGTTTTGCTTTGTTTCTCATCTAACCAGCCAACTAATTTATCTTTTTTAAACACTGCTAATTTTTGAAAGAATAATCGGGCTGGGGTATCAATCACTTCTACGTTCTGATTACCTAAATCTTTTTCTTTATCGCCTTTCATATGCAAGAAGACTCCTGTTAACACCGGTTGCTTTCCGTCGCTTACCAAATCCGTGATCAGATCATCTAACGTAACGAAACTTGTCGCTGACCATGCTTTTGCAGTTTCTTTAAGGGTATCAAATAAATTAATGGCAGGTATTTTCTCTAAAGCTGTAGGCACCTTGAGGATATCTTCTGCGTTCATTCCCTTAGCTACAACAATATAATAATCTGATCGCAGTTCACTGTTTCTTGAGAGAATATCTAACGATTTTCCAATTCCTTTTTTTGCTAATGACTCACCAATCACAAGCATCCGAAGATGTGAGGGATAAATTTTCCTTGGGGATTCCTTTGTCATTTTTTGAAGAGCCTCAAATATGGTTTGCCCTTTCGCCTGATAGATGATTACCGGTGAACGACCGTTTCCTCCACCAGCCTTTCCCATAGCCACTTCCTTAGGATTTACTACTTGGGCGGTTACAAGATATTGACCATCCATTGTACTATCTATCCCGAAGGCTAGTGTGATAGCCAGTTCATTTAATTCACGACGGTTCCAGCAACCTGTAGTAAATAATAGAAATACGAGCAGCATGATAAGCAATGTAACGTAGCGTTTCATAGATTAAATTCCTTTCGAATTATTTATACATGCTTATATCTAAGGGGAAGAAGACTCCATTTAGTCCTTTTTGAATGAATGTTTCTTAAAAACTTTAACCATGTAAAATCGTTTTCACTTTAAAAGTTTCTCAATAATGTCAGAAAGCGGTTTATAAATGGTTGTAATCCAATCTAGCGGATTGGCAAATTTAATATTTAGGGCTTGGGCAATGCTTAACGCGGTTCCAAATAGTAGAAGAACGGAAAATATCCCTAGTTCCTTTTTACATTTTTTTCTCAAAAGAGGAGGAACATCTATCGCGACGATCACAGCGACGATTACAAAGATTCCTATAACAGCCACCACTTTCATCTACTCCTTTCTTCCTTTGCTTTATGAAAGAATGGGATACTGTACCGATGCGTCAAATCTTTATATCTACTATGTATTCACGGGCAATTCAAAATTATTTGTTCCAATTCTTTTTATACCTTTGGCAAGCTTGGAATCGGGCTTCCAAGTCCAAATAGACGAGCTATGTGTTTTCTATGCTGTTTTGATAATTTTGTTTTTCAATCTCACATTTTATTCCGTGGCGGTTTCGAGGCTGAATTTTGTTCGCGTTTGATGTTTTTCTGGCTGATTAAACGTGGGCGAGAAAACATCCTCCACCAGGGTACCCGAATAAGCGTATCCTTAATGTCCTCCGGGATAAAAGGGCCAAAAGGACTCATATAAGGAACCCCAAAAGAACGCAAGCTACACAAGTGAAGAACAAGTGCAATAAATCCAACGAGTATCCCGAACAAGCCAAAAGAAGCGGCAAGCGCCATCATTGGGAAACGGAGCATCCTAATGGACATTGACAAGGCCAAGGTAGGAAGCACAAAACTTGAAGTCGCCGTGATTGCAATAACGATTACCATGGCAGCCGATACAAACCCAGCTTCTACTGCTGCAGTACCAATCACCAGTGTTCCTACAATTGATACGGCTTGTCCTATAGCCTTTGGCATTCGTAAGCCAGCCTCCCGCAGGATTTCAAATGCCGTTTCCATCATGAGAGCTTCAATAAATGCAGGAAAAGGAACGCCTTCCCGTTGGGCGGCTAAATTAATCAGAAGCCCAGTTGGTAGCATTTCCTGATGAAACGTTGTGATAGCAATATATAGGGATGGTCCTAGTAGAGCAATAAATATACTAAAAAAGCGAAGCAAACGAATGAGGGTGCTAATGTCTGCACGTTGATAATAATCTTCTGCGGACTGTATGAAGGAAACAAACAGTGCCGGGGCGACTAGAACAATCGGCGTTCCATCCACTAATATGGCAACTTTCCCTTCCAAAAGTTCTGCAGCAATCGCATCAGGTCGTTCCGAATAATATATAGTCGGAAAAGGGCTGAACTTTTCATCTTCAATCAATGCCTCGATATAACCACTTTCTAGGATCCCATCGATATCGATTCTATCTAGACGCTTGTGCACTTCTTCAACAACTTTGTCATTCACGACTCCATCAATATACATGATTGCTACGTTTGTTCTGGTCATTCTTCCGATTGTTTTTGTTTCCAACCAAAGATTAGGAGTTTTTATTTTTCGGCGAATTAACGCCGTATTGGTACGCAAGTTCTCTGTAAAACTTTCTTTGGGTCCTCGAACAACTGTCTCAGTGGTAGATTCTGTGACACCACGGTCTTTTCCACCACGCATGCCAATTGTGAATCCTTGTGCATATCCATCCACTAAGAGGACAACATCCCCTGATAACAAGGAAGTTAATAAATAACTGAATTCAGTAACATCCTGTATGTCTCCAACCGTAAGGATGTCATCTTTCAATATTTGCAAAACATTATGTTGAGATGATATGATTTGACCCTGGTCGGTATGGATATCTAACATGAGCGATTCCAAAATAAAGTTCTGAATGGAATTCGTATCCACCAATCCATCCGTATAGAAAATACCTGCTTTAACACCTTTTTTGCCAATTTGTATTTCTCTAATCACTATGTCTCTGCTATTTCCGAGCACTTGCTTTACATATTGAATATTTCCTTCGAGGCTTGTTTTTAACAGGTCTTTGTTATTTTCCTTACTTTGATCTCCTTGCTCGAATGAGGAGTGGGTTACACTGTTTTTTCTTTGTTTCTTAAAAAAACGCATACGTTTTATTCCTTCTCAGTATTTTGATTCATCGCTTATATAAATTTTGGAGTCTAGTTCACTTCATAAACACTGTTTCACCTTAATTATTTTCAATCGAAAATTTTAAAAGAAGCATGTTAGTTGATATCTACGGAAATAATTGCCCTGTGAAATGATAATTATTCACATATAATCAACTTGATCTTTCTCTTTCAATTTCATTTTTACCAATTAAGCTTGAATTATACTTTAGCCCTAATAAGTGAAATATTATGATAGTATCCTTTGCTGTTGTCGCCTTCTGCCAATTTTCCTTAAACCCATTTATAGTTCTTCAATTTCTTCCTCGGTGTACCGCATGATTCCCTTTAATTGCGTTTCAATCTCCGCAATTTCTTTCTTGACCACCAATTAAAAAAAGAGTCAACAGACTCTAAAGTTAATTAATTAATCCAACTCTTAAATTTTTAACACCAGGTAAATAGCACTAATTATTACTATTTCAGGAACACCTTCTCCTTCAATCGAATAAGCTAATTCGAATCCATCAATAACATATTTTCTGATAATGGTCAGAAGTTATTTAGGTTTATTTTATTGGTATTGCCAAGCGATTGTAGCATCTTGTAATTGCGACATTTCTCTCAACCTCTCCTGTTTTTTTAGACAAGCAGAACCCAATTATATCGCTATACGAGATCTGCATTGCATCTTTCGACAAAATATTAGAAATGAGTGGTACAGAATGGCATTAAAAAAAAATATAAAAAAGCTTATGAAAAGCCTAGAAACGAATGTAGAAAAAGTATTTGCGAATGCCAAGCAAAAATTAAACAACGCCAACCAATCAATGAATCATTCACAACCGGATACTACCTCCCCTTCAGAGAAAAAGCTAACCGCAGTACAAGAAGTAGGTAGCACCGCACAAATGGCAGAAGTAACAATCGAAGGCAAGGCATTAGCCGACCTAAGTGTCAATGCGATAGCCATTGGCTTAGTTGGAGATGGAATTTCAGATGACACAGCGGCATTAAAAAGTGCATTAAATTTGGTCAGCGCCAAGGGTGGTACTGTAATTTTACCCGTGGGGATCTTTCGGATTACGAGTACAATCGTTCTTCCTCCAAAATGCACCCTGCAAGGAGCAGGCTATAGTTCTGAATATGTGACACCTAGTGCTCCTACAGTTATTAAAAAAGATGGTAATTTCGTAGGTATTTCTTTATCTGACGACTCCGTTCTATTAGGCTTGCAAGTTTATGGTCATACAGGTAATGGAAAAGACGGTATCCAAGTGATAGGTAGTCGCGTACTCATAAAGAATGTCTCTTCTACTTCTCATCAAGGGATAGGTATACGGATTGGAACAGATATAGGGAACAACTGCAATTTATGGAGACTAGAAAATGTGTTCTGCTTAGGCAATACAGGAAGCGGTATTTACGTGCATGATAGCGCAATTAGTCCTAACGTAAATGCAGGGTTGTTATTAGGTGCTGATATCCGCTCCAATAAAGGGCATGGACTCGTTATTGAAAATGCAATAGACTGTACGTTTATTGGCGTCGCCTGTCAACAAAATGTACAAAAAGGGATTTATCTTAAAAAGGGAGCGAAAGGACATCAATTCTATGGCGCGTACGTAGAAGATAACCAAACAGGTGAATTCATCTTAGATCCTGGTGCAGATCGAAATCACGTCATGTGGTTCCGATCAGGAATCATTAGCAGCAATATTGAAAATAATGGAGCAGGAAACTTCATTGTTGATCGTGATTCTCAAGATTACGATCGTCCCTTTGCCAGTTCTGGCCTTAACATAAATAAATTGGGGATTACTGATCCCGCCATCTCTGGTGTGTGGCGATTACAGCAAAACCCCATTAATCGTGACCTCCAAATTGTTCTAGAAAACACTAGTGCAACTCCAGTCTTCGTCCGGTTAACTCACACCGACGCATCCAAAGGTGCAGAAGTTGGATTGAGTCTTCAACGCTTAGAAATAAATGGTGGGCAAGCCTTAAGAGATTTCAGAAACCGGCAAGCAATCATTGATCTCCCTAATATGGCAAAACAAACGACGAACGATTACGTTATTACAGTAAATGGCGCCAAAACGGGCGATACAGCCGTGGCTAATCCAGTACGGGTACCTCCAGCCGGGATCATTTGGTCTTGCTTTGTTAGTGCCGATAACCAAGTAACCATTCGTTTCTACAATACGACTCAGTCTACTGTTAACCCCTCTCCTCAAACGTGGAGAATCAGCACATGGCGGGCAGATGCACAATAAATCATTCACGATTATATAAAGAGTTTCACCGCCATTTTACCTAATGCACTTTTTGGCTGAAAATAATTAAATTCCGTTACAATCCTTCCTCCGAATCCCCTTTTAAACTCATCGATTTGTCCTGTTTCACCCTCAGCCCCCTCTAAGGCTAACCCTCCGAAATCATACGTCCGATAACCCAACTCTTTGAATTCCTTGATGTCCAACCAATGTAAATATCGATTCGCCCGCCCAATAAGGCTACGTTGTGCAGAATCTGCTAATTGGCGGAAGTGTGAAGCAGAGTATAAGAGCCTTACCCTTTCTTGATCTAATACGTACACATGTGCACACAAACGATTTCCCTGCTCATCTTTCACCTCGGTGATTGCGATCGCGTTCATCTCTTGAAGAGCAGCCAGCTTTTGTCTGTTGCCTTTCGGTAGCTGTTTCGTTTTTGCAAAGATATTGTAATAAGAGAGAAAGTCATCGATATCTTTATCTTCGGGTGAAGTCAGGATCGTGAACGTTACATGATCTTGTTTTTCTGCCCTTTTTATTTTGTAGCGGTTGTTCTTCCCCAGTTCCTGAAATAAAAGATCTTCCTCTTTGGATAGGTCAATTTGTAGGGTGTGGAATTGCTTCGCCCCTTCTCTATCATGGGAAGATTGAACATACATAATTACATCAACATCTTGAGCATTTGCATTATCTTGTTCGCAGAAATACACCTCTGCGATCTTCAGAAAAAATTTTTTTCTATTTACAACCAGCATGTTTACCCTTCCTTCGGTACCTGGCGTATCCTTTGGAGCAGGATTATTGTAAAAGCGACGACAGAAAAGACTGCACTCATGATTAAAGCGATTAGTGCGCCAGTTATTCCAAAATCATTAATCAACAAAACTGACAGAATGACGATGATTAGCAATTTTGCTAGATTGATTGGCAACTGTAACTGAAAAATACGGACAGAATTGATCGACATATTGAGAAATGTTTGGAAATTAAGCATGGCGGATAAAATCATAAACCCAATAAAAAGGATAGAATAATGCGCGTAATCAGGGTTATACATCAAACGGAGAATAAAGGAACCAGCCACAGCAGCTACCAGTATCTGTACGATCCCCATTACAACGCCAATAATCATCAATTTCCGCAGTAAGGAACGAAAAGCAAACATGTCTTTTTTCGCGTAGCTTTTCGACATTTGGGGAAGAGTCGATTGCGCTAAAGCATCCGATAGCGTTTGGGGCACTGCAATGATGCTTTCGATCGCAATATATATGCCTAATCCATATGCCCCTTGGAAATGTTCGATAAAGTAACGAGGTATATTGGTATTGAGCGATAAAAGCAAGGCTGTTATCCCCATCGGCAAGCCCGTTTTTAACAATTGCCATAATTGACTTTTGTCAATAACGGGTTGAAGTTTGTCTATTTTCTTCGCATTTTTTCGATCATAAAAAATGAATACGCCTAACCAGGCCATACACTGCCCGATCATTGCGAGCATTAAGCTCTCCGTCACATAGAGAGTCAACAATACGATCATGATCATGGACATGCCTCGAAGCATCAGAGAAATTGCTATTTGTTTCATTTTCTCACTTTTTTGCAGAATTCCATACGTAATATCACTAAAGGATTCGATCGCTTTGGACACTGTAATCAATAGAATAATGAGCTTCTGTTCCAATGAATAAGAAAGCATACTCACGATAACAAACAGGAAAATGATAGCCAGTACATTGGAAAAAATCCGTAGGCCGACATATTGATTCACACGAAACTGATCGTTCGCATCAGAAGCCAAAATCGCACGCAGTTGAAAATTAAGAAACATAAAAACAGGAGCAGAGATAGCTAGCCCTATGGCAAATTCGCCTAACATCGCCGTAGAACCTAATTTCGAAATAACAATAAGTACTCCCCACTGGCTACAGGCATACACGATATTCCCTATGAGAGACCATGACACGTTACGAACCAATCGAGATTCTTTGAAACCGGTAAGGAAATCTTTTGGTATGCTTCTTACATCCAATTTCGGTCGCCCAATTCGTCTACATCAATTTGTTCAACTAACCGTTTTATAATATGGATGACATCGTTTCGCAAATCACGACGATTCAGCGCGATTTCTAATGTTGCTTCAATAAATCCTTTTTTCGTACCAACATCGTATCGCTTTCCTTCAATTGTATGAGCTAAGATCGATTGCTTTCCTAAGAGAGAGCAAAGCGCATCCGTAAGCTGGATTTCATCGCCTAATCCTGGTTTTTGGTGTTCAAGAATATCAAAGATTTCGGGCTGTAAAATATAGCGTCCCATTACGGCAAGTTGCGAAGGTGCCTCTTCAATAGATGGTTTTTCTATGATGTTACGAATCGTACAGCCATCACGAAGATGCTGGTCTAGTTCAACGATACCGTAATTCACCACTTCTGCCTCAATTACTTTTTGTACGCCAATGATGTTTGTATGGTGTTGATCGTACAAAGAGATTAGTTGCTGTAAACATGGCGTTTTGGACACAACCACATCGTCTCCTAATAAGACAGCGAATGGCTCTTCCCCAATAAATTTGCGTGCACACCATATTGCATGACCTAAACCATTTACCTCTTTTTGTCGAATATAATGAATGTCTACAAGATTAGAAATGCGATTGATCTCTTCCAATTGTTCGTATTTATTACGTGCTAACAACGCAGATTCCAACTCGTAGGATCTGTCAAAATGATCTTCAATAGAACGCTTACTCCTACCTGTTACGATAATGATATCCTTAATTCCTGATTCGATCGCTTCTTCAATAATGTATTGAATGGTTGGTTTATCTACGAGCGGAAGCATCTCTTTGGGTTGAGCTTTTGTTGCTGGCAAAAAGCGTGTTCCCAATCCTGCCGCAGGGATGATCGCTTTACGTACTTTCATTCCTTTCCCTCCTTTCATAAGTCCATGCGAAGCTTATACTTGTTCATATGTAGCCTTTACCTGATATTTCTGTCTTTGATAGAGCTCATGCATCCTTTTTAAGACTGCCTCAAGAGAGAACTGCTCTTCTATCCTCTGACGACCAGCAATACCGAACTCCCTATTCACTTCTGGAGATTCAAGCAACCTCTTCACTGCGAATGCAAGTGCATTAGCATCGCCATATCTGGATAACAAGCCGGTTTGGTTGTGCACGACCAGCTCTTTTGTTCCGAGAACATCGGTAGCAACCACTGCTTTTGACATCGCCATTCCTTCCATCAGAAAACGAGGAATCCCTTCCTTTTGGGAAGTTAACATCAATAGATCCGCCATTTTAAACCAGGGAAACATATCTGCTTGATACCCGAGAAAAATAACTTCCTCTTCAAGTTCATTTTCGATCACGCTTCGTTTGATCTCCTCTTCCAGTAGACCATTCCCAGCAAGTAAACAACAAAACGGCTCAGTCCCCTGTTCTTTTAACAATCGTAAACATTTCAGTAGTAAAAAATGATCTTTAACAGGTTCAAAGCGAGCACCCATCAAGATTATTTTTTTATCGTTGGGAATTCCATACTTCGCTTTTACTTCGTGAATAAACTCATCTGTAGTGAAGTGGTCGCACCGGTCTATCTCAGCCACATCGACGCCGTTTCCTTCATAAATAAGTTTATCTGCGCGAATGTATTTGGCTAACTTCTGTAAATCTTCTTGATTTTGACTCGCAACATAATGGCAACAGGTAGATGCCATTATTTCTATTGCTTTATACAATTGATGTTGCCAAAATGGCTGCCCGTCATAAAACGGAAGCCCATGAGAAGTATGGATGATCAGTGGCACTTTCGATATGGTGGCAGCTATCCTTCCAATAATGCCTGCTTTTGCTGTATGCGTGTGTACAATATCGAATTTCTCTCTTTTTATTAAGCGGCTCATCTGATAAATCGACTTGAAATCTTCCCAAGGATGAATGGAGCGTTTCATTGGGACATAATGCTGCTGTAACCCATTTTTGCGAAAAGCTCCAGAATCTTGACCTTCCTCAGAAGAGATGAGATGGATCTCATAGCCATACTGCGAAGAAAGCTGAATCAGTTTCTCCTCTAAAATCTTATAACTTAATTGCGATGTACAGATGTGTGCTACTTTTCTGTTCACTTGTATCAAACCTTCTTTAGTGAAGTTTTTTTTATAAAATCTACATTCGTAATCGTCTTGCTAATTGAAGGACAAATCCCGCTCCTTTTCCCATCCAAAAATACAAGGGATTATTTGTTAGATAAGTCTTTGCTGTTACAAACGGGATGATGTCACGCTGATTAGCGAGAATAAATTGCTCGATGTAAATGATATCGGAGACGGACATCAGATTCGGATGTAAACAGAACGTAAACACTCCAAAAGGCATCTTCCGAGGAAACGCAAAAAGTTGTGGGACAAACATGATCTGCGAGTACAAATAAGGGAAAAAACCGTAGCCATCCGTAATAGTATGAATTCCCAACAAATGTAAGGCTTTTAGTGTATCTTGATCAAAAGTGTGGGCAGGTGCCATAAAGGTGCTTGATTGAATTCCATGTTCGAGGAAAATTTCTTTTGCTTGCTTCAATTTGGAGTATTGTTGCTCGAATGGCAGCCCAGCAAATTCACTTCGAGGATGTATTCCTAAGATGCCAGCGTCATTTGTGAGAAACTTATGCTGATAGCCATGAATGGCAATTTCCCATCCTTGTTGTTGCACGGACCTTATCTCTTCCCAGAAGTCGAACGTACAGATTGGCCATTTTTTTAACTCTTCGTCTTGATTATCGGGAATCACACCTAGAAGTGGCTTTACATTATGTTTTTGAAAGATGTGTTTTAAACGGTTGTAATTTTCCCATTCCATGTTAGGAGCCACGTCGTCAATTCGAAAAATATATTTTGCGTTCATTCTTTACCTTCCTCATACACAATCTTTGGAGCTTTCATCCCTTTTTTCCTGAGTAATCGCTGATAAAGTTCTTCCCACTGCCCGACGATTCTTTCATGAAAATAGGTACTTTTTACGCTCATTGCTCTGTTTTCTCGAATCGAATGATGGATTTGAGTAGTCATCACATTTTGCATGGCCTGCGCTAGTTCAGTAACACTCCCAACTGGGACAAGTATACCTAGTTCCCCTTCTTCTAAGATTTCTTCAGGCCCTCCACACGCAGTTGATACAACGGGCAATTCGCACGCCAATGCCTCAACTAAAACTCTGCCAAACCCCTCAAATTGTGAAGATAATATAAATGCATCAGCAGCGTTCATTATCTCTGGTATATCTTGGCGAAGGCCTAAGAATCGAACATGATCAGCTATGCCTAACTCAGTAGCCAAAACTTGTAATTCATACTTTAAGACACCTTCTCCAGCAATTAAAAGTAAGCAGTTTGGTTCAAAATTTCTTGCGATTTGAAAAGCACGCAGCATGGTTGCATAATCTTTGACTTTCTCTAGACGACCTGCAGCCAGCCAAACGAAATGATCCTCGATCTGCAGGGATGCTCGCAGTTCCTCTCGCCACACTTGATTGGAGTGATAACGAGTAAAATCGAGCCCATTCGAAATCGCTTCTGCTTTACCTGCTCGAACGGCACCTAGTTGTACATACCTTTGTAGTGATTTTCGACTGACGAAAACTGTTTTATCTACAAACCATTCTGTCAAACGGTAAGCTAGTGTTCCCCATCTCTTTCCTTCGTTATAACTGTGCACGGTTGAAATCACGATCGGAACACGTAAAACTATCCCTAGTAGACGTGCCAAGATATTTGCATGGATTAGATGAGCGTGTAGAATATCTGGTTTCCATGCACGAATGAGCTTGTATAACTGTATGAACATAGAGAGATTCGCTTTTTTGCTCTTGTTCACACTTAGAATATCTACACCTTGACAGACAGCTTGGTTAGCTAAATGACCGAGTGGTGTTAAGGAGACGATTCGAACTTCGTACCCATGAGCTACTAGTTCTTTGGAGAGATCAGCTATTTGTCGCTCTGCTCCCCCCATATCAAATCCTGTTGAAAGCATGAGGACTTTAATGCTCATCTAATGACACCTCACCGTTCTTTGTTTGCAGATTGTATTGAAATTGAATATGTGAGTGATAAGAAATCAAGGCGAACAGGTTCCACAGCCAGGGAAACCAGTAGTTAGAAATAGCTGCATAATGAATGAGAGCTGCTGACATGGAGAAAAAGTATACATAACGCATTGCACCCTTTATTCGCATGATCAACTTGAGAAAAACAAATAACAATCCGATCCAGACGATAAAACCCAGCCCACCAAATTGTGTAAGTAACTCCAAATAAAGATTCACAATACCTGAGTCTGTTAGTATGGCTGATATGCCAGGTCCCCCTCCGATGAACGGTTTTTGTTGGAAGAGATCAAAGGCAAATAGCCATCTTCGCAAGCGATCTTGTGCTGAACGCGTGTCTTCAAAAGTGAGTTTAGAGAACACAGCATCAAAGGAATGCAAGCTATCACTAATGAAGAAAAACAAGGTAATACACATAATCCCGATCAATGCAGTAAGAATGATTTTTAACACTTTATTTTTCTTCGTTTGAAATAAATAAAGAACGGTAGTCGCGACGAGAGAGATAGAAACGGAGAGAAAAGCACTAGCACTAAAGGTAGTTGCTAACGCTAGAGACATCACAAAAAAACAAATGAAGGTCTTGAACCTGCTCTTCGCTTGGTAAAAGTAGTAGAGAGCGAATGGGCTGAACATCACAAGATACATCGCGTAGTGACCGGATTCTTCAGCAACACTCCGAGCTCTGATAAAGGAATGACCGCTAATATTGTAAATTGGTTCATATGCCGCACGAAGAGTCAGTTCATCCACTACATCTCCCATATGCAAATAATTCTTACTTACAAATTCAATTATGGCAAAAGTAGCCGTCCACATTACTCCGTACGCGATGTACTTAAATACCAGATCCATGCTTATTTTTGAAGCGTGAAGGCCAAAGTAGATGGCGAAGTAAAATGCTGGGATAACGATGAGATAGGACAACAGGTGGTGTAAACCTTTTTCACTAAAACCAAGTTCTAAAGTTTGTAATAGATAGCTACTTATAATGATCACGATTAAGCAATAAAACAAGACATGAACAAGTGATAGTAAAGAGAGTTCAACCTGAAGAACTCTCTCTTGACTATTTCGAAGCCATACACATAACAGAATGAATAGAGCTAGCAATAATGGAAGGGGCAAGACAGATGTAATGGCTAATACACCGACACATCCAAAGATAATAAAATAGAAGCTAAGTAGTGATCTCATACTTACTTCCGTGCAACCACTCCACAAAGCGATGAATCCCTTGTTTAAAATCTGTTTTTGGGCAGTAGCCTATTTGTTTGGCCTTCTCAATATTCGCCCAGGTATGTGGAACATCCCCGATTTGTGGAGGAAGCCAATCGATTTTTGCTTTTTTGCCTAGTGCTTCTTCTAGTTCTTCAATTAATTGTCTTAATGAAACTGGTTGATCGTTCCCTAAATTAAACACGTCGTATCCAGTCTGCTCCCTTTCCATCGCTCCTCGAATTCCGGCAACGATATCATCAATGAACGTGTAATCACGGCTTGTAGTGCCATCCCCGAAGACTGGGATCGATTCGCCTTTTACTATTTTTCGCGCGAATTTATGGATTGCTAAATCAGGACGTTGTCTTGGGCCGTAGACAGTAAAAAAGCGAAGTGCTGTAACCGGAAGTGAGTAACAATGACTATAACTTCTTCCGATCGCTTCACCAGCAATTTTACTAGCACCATACGGAGAAGCTGGGTCCAAAATGGGGTCAGTCTCTGCAAAAGGTGTTGTCTGATTTAATCCGTACACAGAACTGGAGGAAGCTAGAATTACTTTTTTAACGGATTGTGTTACAGCTGCATCCATGATGTTGACTGTACCTGTTACATTCGTGTCAAAATAGGTTTGTGGAGACTCCACAGATGGTCGAACCCCCGCTTTCGCAGCTAAATGAACAATAAGATCAGGTTGCCACTCTTCACATAGTTGGTTAATCCCTGCTCGATCAAGTATGCTGTATTCTTTAAACGTATAATGCGGATGAACGAGGCTTCGTTTTATATTCCTTTCTTTCACTGATCGATCGTAAAAAGGATCAAAATTATCGATATTTAGTACCTCATATTGATCAGCAAGAAGTGAATCAACTAAATGACTCCCTATAAAGCCTGCTCCCCCTGTAACTAGAACTCTTTGACCCATTTCAAACCACCTCTTCCCATTCCCACATACATCAATTTAGCTTCGTTTATCTGCTCATTTGTTAAAACATTTCTAGCATCAATAAAAATCGGTTTTACCATTTTTCTTGTTAACTCAGGATAGTCTAGCCCTCTAAACTCTTGCCAGTCAGTCACAAGTACTACCGCATGGCAACCGTTAAACAACGTTTCCACATTTTCACAATACTCTACAGTGAGCTCTGGGAATCTGCTTTGACAAACTTGCATGGCTAGCGGGTCATATACCTTTATGCAGGCACCTAAATCTAACAACTTTCGCAAGATGTCTAAAGATGGGGACTCACGAATATCATCGGTGTTTGGCTTGAAGGATAGTCCAAGTATTCCAATGGTTTTTCCTCTGAGGATGTGTAAAGTCTCTTGTAATTTTTTGATTACGATTTCACGTTGTCTATTGTTTACGTCAATAGTTGCTTGAATCATGGACATTTCACATCCATATTCCTTGGCTAGGTGTTGGATCGCACGCATATCTTTACCGAAACAGCTCCCGCCCCAGCCAATACCTGCCTGTAAAAACTGAGGGCCAATCCTTTTATCTAATCCAATTGCATAGGCTACTTCTCTGATATCTGCCCCCACTTTTTCTGCCACATTAGCAAATTCATTAATAAATGATATTTTCATAGCCAAAAATGAATTCGCTGTATATTTGATTAATTCCGCATTCACACTGGTTGTGTTAATAAAGACGGGGTAGATATCATTTGATGGTCGATCTAGCACGGTTGGAACCTGCATGGTTTGTTGCAAGATAGGGAGATATAGATCATGAAGGATGGCTTGTGCTTGCTTAGAAGTAGTGCCTACAACGATTCGTTCAGGATAAAAGGAATCAAAAAGCGCTTGACCTTCGCGTAAAAATTCAGGATTTGATGCGACTTCCACTTCTTTTTTGATACCGCGTGCGTCTAATCCGCGCTCTACTCTCCCTTTAACACTCGCGGCAGTACCTACAGGAACAGTTGACTTCATAACGATGATTCCATTGAACTGCGAATGGATTTGCTCACCTAGAGATTGCGCAACTGCATCAACTGCTGCCATATCAACATCGCCATCCGTCTTACTCAATGTACCTACAGCAATCATTACGATGTCAGTGGTTTGATCAAATTGATGCCATGTGGATATATAATTCAGCTTCACATCCTGAAGAATCTCTGATAATCCTGGTTCGTAAAAGGGGAGCGTTCCTCGTTGCAGATTGTCAACTTTCCTCGTATCAATATCAAGTAGTGTTACTTCATGTCCCAGATAAGCTAATACAGCACCAGTTGTTAATCCAACATACCCACTACCTACAATCATTACTTTCAAAGTGCTCTCTCCTTTCTCTTCATATTACGAGCACGCTTGATATTGAAATTGATTAATCCGTGTAACTGTAGTAAGCATCCATGCCCTTTTTCCCTACTTTTTTACTATTCAAAACAGTACCTATGACATGTGCACCAACGATTTCCATCATTTTTTTGGTTTTTTTGATATGTTCCTTGGTTGCTTTCCCAGCACGAACCACGAGAAGTACCCCATCAGAATACCCTGCGAGTAGTTGACTATCTGTTACTGGCAAAACGGGTGGAGAATCAATGAGTACCATATCATAAGTTAGTCTTAATTGTTTAATGAGTGCTTCTAGATCTGGAGAGGCAATGAAATCAGTAGGATTAGGTGGAGTAGGTCCTGCTGTGATCACATCTAGCCCACAACTATGAACCGTTTGAATCACTTGATTGTATGGTTCTTTACCAGTAAGAAAGTTTGTAAGTCCCTTATCATTTTGCAGATTAAACACACGATGTATCATTGGTTTTCGCAAATCACCATCAATGAGTATGATGCGTTTACCTGTTTCCGCAAGAACGATTGCCAAGTTAACAATGGTAGTCGTTTTCCCTTCTTCAGGTCCAGAGCTTGTTACTATCAACGTTTTGATTTGTTTCATGACAGAGGTAAATTGAATATTCGTCCGTAAAATCCGATACGCTTCTGCAACAGAAGAATTAGGCTCATACAGGCAGATTGCTCTCTTCGTTATTGCCTTTGATCTCATGAATGGCCTCCTGGGTGTTATTTTGGGTATGACGCAACTTATTGATATCTGCAATAATTCCAAGAACCGGTAGAGAGAGAATCTGTTCCAATTCTTCTTGCGTTTTCACCGTTTTATCTAGTGTTTCAAGAAAAAATGCCAGTCCAAATGCTATCAGACAACCAAGAACAAAGGAGATGGCCATATAAATCAATGGTTGTGGACGAATCGGCAAGGGGACTTCTGGAATCTTGGCTTCATCTAAAATCGAAACATTATCCACTTTAATGATTGTATTAACGTTTGTTGAAAATGATTCTGCATAGGCATTGGCTATGTCAACAGCCATTTTAGGATCCCGATCGTTAACTATGATAGAAGTAAGAAGGGACTCTTCGGTTGATTTCACTTTCACATTTTCTAACAGTTGATTTACAGTGATCGGTAGATTAAGCCTTTTGATGACATCTTCAGTAATATACCTACTTTTTATGATTTCGCCATAGGTTTTTACCAACTTCTGATTTGTAATTAAATCATCATACTTGATCTGGTTGTTTTCTTCTTTTGTTTGAATTAATAATGTGGCTGTAGCCTCATACACCGGTGTAATCACAAAGAAACTTAGTAAACCGGTAGCACCCACGATGAACACAACTAAGAGGGTGATGAGGAGAAACCGTTTGCGAACAATGCTCCAGAATTCGTACGTTTCTGTCCTTTCCATATATCACCATTTCCCCTTTTTATCCATGGTCTCTTATTCATTTATCCCATCGCTGATTGAGAAGGAATTTTTGCTAACCTATTTACGAATGCTTTTTTATTCATAAGAAGGAAATGGTGATTACTATGTAAAAGGACGAAAAAAACCAAGGAATTTCTTAGTGATTTTAGTGGGTGGAAGTACCAAACAATCTCTTCCATCTATGATATTTTGTGTTGATTCCTTGTAATGTTGTACATATTCACGACCTAAACGATGTTCTATCACCTCATAAGCCTCTCTAAGAATGAATCCCCTCTTTCCAACATTATGGGCATCTGATGCAATGAACTGAATAAGTTGATGATTTATCATATCCCAAGCGCTTTTTTGTACATTTTTCCCCATATCACCAGTGAGACTAGCTGCGGTCATTTGTGCCATTGCTCCCATTTCGATGAACCGATATAGCAAGTTAGGGTTTGTACGAATATGTATGTTGCGTTCCGGATGAGCAATGATCGGTACATATCCAACTAAGCGCAACTCAAAAATAAATCGTTCCATATAAATAGGAACATGATCATGCGGTAATTCCACCAATATATGGCGATTCTGCTGGTTGAATGCGATTAATTGATTCTTTTGTAAATCATTGATCAGATCTGAGTAGAGTCGAATCTCCATTCCTGGCAAGATTGTAAGTGGGATCTCTTGTTGTTGAAGGATCGTATTTGTTTCGCAGAGACTTTGCAGGATAGTTTCAGGTGGATTTTCATAGAGACCATTCCGATGATGTGGGGTAGCTACAACTGTTGTGATACCGTTATGAACAGCTTGTTTTGCCATAAGAATCATCTCTTCTTGGCTTCTCGGACCATCATCTACTCCAGGTAGAATATGAACATGAATATCTATCATAAGCATATCCTCCGTGCTACTCCATTTGGTTTCTGTAGTATTAGGTATATCTCATAAAGTTTGAAGTAGAACAGCTTCTTTACTTCAGAGAGATATTCTGATGTAACAAACTGGCCACTCTCTTTCGCTCTTGCTGTAGAACGAATCTCTTTACTCTGCTCCAGTACCGCTTTTAACACTTTTTGTTGCCTATCATTTCTGCCAAAATCACCTTGTGCATCATGGCGAAAACGTGCAAAATCTAGAACTTGCACGCCAGTTAAATGATGAACACCTTCGGTCATCTGCAATTATTTAGGATGAGGGGAGTTATTCCAACGCCCCATTTTGTAGATTCTTTCTATTTACTCAAGGGCAACACAGGAAATTTTCCCTCCTCCATCCGTGGTATATCGTATTATTTTTTAATAACAACCCAAATTGTCTTGCAAATGATTTGGAAGTCTGCCAACAAAGAAGGTTTTTCAATGTATTGAATGTTCATGCTTAATTTATCAGGCATAATCTGTTCGATGTACATTTGTTCAGCGTCTGCAGCATGGTAAAGGAGCTCACTCTCATTGCGGTATTTAATCGATGCTTCATCAGTCAGACCTGGAGCTACCGTAAGTACCTTTCTTTGCTGATCGTTATACAGGCGAACATATGTAGGGACTTCTGGTCGTGGTCCTACCAAGCTCATTTCGCCTTTCACCACATTAATCAATTGAGGTAACTCGTCTAATTTGAATTTACGTAGTATAGCACCACAACGCGTAATTCGTTTATCGTTCGCAGTCGTTAGTTGTTTACCAACGTTCTCTGCATCTGAGATCATGGTGCGAAATTTATAAATATGAAAAGATTTCCCCTCTTTCCCAATTCGGACTTGCTTAAAAAACACCGGTCCTACCGAGTCAAGTTTGATCCATAATGCAATGAGTAGAAAAACTGGACTTAATAGAACTAATCCGATGAGGGAGCTGCACATATCAATCAGGCGCTTTGTTATTTGGTATCTTTTATTCATCTCTTACCTTTTGTGCAAAGATAGGATGGTTTTTAATGTTTCAGCTACATACATTACTGCTTCCTTGGTCATAGTTGGGTAGAAAGGCAACGAAATGATAGATTCATATGTTTTCTTTGCCACGGGATAGTCGGTTAAACGATAGCCTTGTTTCTGATAGAAAGGATGATGGGGGACCGGGATAAAATGAACAGATGTGCCGATGCCTGCTTCATTTAATTTTTCGATCAATTCATTTCGCGTGATAGTTACTTGGTCCTCCTTTAATTGAATATAATAAAGGTGCCAGGAATGACAATGCTCCGGTGAATCATAAGGAAGAATTAATTCATCCGTTTCTCGTAACGCTTCGTTGTAGGCTTGGGCCAATTGCTTTCTCAGCGTCTGCATTTCTTCTAACTTTTGAAGTTGGATAAGACCCATTGCCGCTTGGATATCCGTCATATTGTATTTAAAGCCAGCCTGCTCCACTTCATAATACCAAGCACCCTTTGCTGCATAACGATTCCATGCATTGCGACTCATGCCATGCAGGCTCATAATTCTAATTTGGTTTGCAATCGCCTCATCGTTCGTGGTAATCATTCCGCCCTCACCAGTTGTCAGGTTTTTGGTAGCATAGAAACTAAAGCAAGTAATATCCCCGATACTACCGATTGGCTCATCTTTATATTTCGTGTAAACAGCGTGGGCTGCATCTTCAATGATGGCTAGATTGTACCGTTTTGAAATTTCGCGTATCTGATCCATGTCACATGGATATCCAGCAAAGTGAACGGGAATAATCGCTTTTGTCCTCGGAGTAATCGCCTGCTCGATAGCCTCTGCACATATGTTAAGTGTGAGCGGATCAATATCGACAAAGACAGGTTTTGCACCACAATGCAGGATGGTATTCGACGTGGCAACAAATGTATATGGAGTTGTGATCACCTCATCACCTTGCCCAATTCCTAAAGCTAACTGAGCCAAATGAAGTCCAGCTGTACAAGAATTCAATCCTACCGCATATTGGCTTCCTACCTTTTTTGCAAACTCTTTTTCGAATTCAAGCGTTTTTGGTCCTTTGCTTAACCAATTGGATTGAATGGCAGCAGTTACCTCCACGATTTCTTCCTCATTTAGATATGGAATATAAAAAGGAATCTTCATGTACACATTGTCCTTTCTAATAAATAGCAATCCTTTGCCGTTCAATGATTTCACGTACGCCATCTACTAATGCCCATTTTGCTTCCCATAATAAAATCTCTTTGGCATGTGCATTATTTAATAAACTGTATTGATTTTCACCTGATTTCTTTGACATGTACTGTGGATGTCTTTCTACTTCCATCATTTCAGTTATGGTGTAAAAAAGCTGATTAATTGTTGTAGGCGAGTTACTACTAACATTGAAGGTTTCACGATCCCCACGCAATAAGGCAGCTACGTTCGCTTGGGCAATGTCTTTTACAAAGATAAAATCTCTTGTTTGTTCTCCATCCCCATAGATCACTGTCGGAGAATCATTGCGAATATTTTCTAAAAATATCGATACTACTCCAGCCGCTCTACCTCCGTTACGGGGCATTCCATATATATTGGCATAACGCAAAATTGCATAATTGAGTCCATACTCCTTTGAAAACATTTTGATATAATTTTCTGCAGTAATTTTTGAAATACCATAAAAAGAAGCGGGAACAGATTCGTGATCTTCGCTTATAACACTGCAAGTTGGTTCTCCGTACACAGCGGCTGAGGATGCGAATACAATTTTTTGAACGTTATGAGCTACACATTGTCGAAGCACCTGTATTGTTCCTAGGATATTTAGTTTCGCATCGAGATGTGGTTCCGTTAAAGATCGTTGTACGCTTACTTGTGCTGCCAAATGAATCACGAAATCTGGTTTCTCTTCATAAAAAATATCTGTGAGATCATCTACACAGATATCCGCTTGATAAAAAGTGATTCTGTCTTCCCTGATAGCATCACTTCTCACTTGATCTACAACCACTACTTCAAATCCACTTTGAAGCAAAAACTCAACAGTATGTCCCCCTACTAAACCGGATCCACCAGTCACTAAAACCTTCATCCAGCATCCTACCTTTCTCGTATGTCCCAAAATGGAATATTTCAATTATATGAATAGGTCCAATGTAATATTACCTTCTGATCAGGAATAATCATGAGCAGATGAAAAATGTGAAGATTTCCCCAAAGAATATTGCAGCTACGTTTTTTAAAAAAACTTTATTGCCAAAACTTGAAAAGGGTGAGCTTTGTGGAACGTACGATTAAAATGCGCATCATTACGTTATTTCAATTAACTTTTGATTTATTTTTTGTATATGCTAGTTTTATACTTACTTTTTCCACTTATTGGCATCAAGGTACCAATAATATTGCTAAATTTTTTCCACTAGGACTATTGGTCCCTTTACTAGTCTTCTATTTATTTGGCATTTATTCGGAAGATCATTACAAAAACACAGGATCTGTTACCTCCTCAACATTCGTATCCATATTGTTTAGCCAACTCAGCATATTTTTGTATCTTGATATTTATCCTGTCTCTGATTTTTCTTTCTCCGATTTTCTTTTAACTACGTTTTTTCAAATGTTTTTCATTGTTTGCTTACATGTTTTGTTTCATTGGCTATATCAAAATTTATTCTTAAATAAGAAAGCATTAATCTTTGCGGAAAATCAAGGTTTATCAAAAGACATTCAACATAAACTCTCCTCACATTATTTAAAATTAAATACGAAGTGGATTATCCCAACTAAAAAAGAAGAATGGGACAATCATGTAAAGGAAAGCGATGTAGTCATTATTAGTTCCAAAATGAAAGAAAAAAATGATGTAATCTGTTCCGCAATGGATCACGGAAAGCAAGTCCTGCTCATACCTGAGGCCCAAGATTTGTCAATTTTTCATGCAGAAGTTAAACATATCAATGACTTATTACTGTTTCTGATTCGGCCGCCGCGTTTAAGCTCACTTCAAATGTTAGTCAAACGGATATTTGATGTGATCATTTCATCCCTATTACTCATCATGTGCAGCCCAGTCCTGTTCATTTTGTATATTTTGATTCCGCTCACTTCAAAAGGGCCGGCCATTTATAAGCAAGAACGAACAGGACTATCGAATAAAACATTCCAGATCTATAAATTAAGGAGCATGCTTGTCCATGCTGAAGATCGTTCCGGACCTGTACTTGCAACCAAAAACGATCCAAGAATTACGAAAATCGGGAAATTCTTGCGTTCCACACGACTCGACGAACTTCCCCAGCTTTTTAATGTAGTAAAAGGGGACATGAGTCTAGTAGGGCCAAGACCAGAGCGACCTTTTTTCGTTAATCAATTTAACGATTCCATTAAGGGATATACGTATCGTGCGAATGTGAAACCAGGTATAACAGGTCTCGCTCAAATCATGGGTAAATATAGCTCCACTGCTGAAGAAAAATTACGCTTTGATCTTTTGTATGTATTCGGTTATTCATGGGTGCTCGATTTTAAAATCCTTTGCCAAACAGTCTATATCCTGCTGCAGAGAGAAAGTGCGAAAGGCATAGAAACGGTTAATGAAAACATTAATGCATGAAAATAAGAAAAACTTCTATCGAAGTATTTTCGAAGTAGCTGGTTCTTCTTTAGCGGGAGTTTTTCATGCGTACCATGATGCTATTCTTGGGTGTTTATACTTTTTGTTCGTACAAAAAAAGCGCTCTCCATTTATTTTGAGAGTCGCTTTTTTATTCTTTTTTAACATTTAATCTATTTGTTATTGGATGAAGTACATGCACGATACTAAAATTGCTGTAACCAGAATTCCTGGTAAAAAATTAGCGACGCGCATATTTGTTAGCCCAACTAAATTAAGCCCAATACCTACAATTTTCCTATTTGAAATTTCAGATATAAATTGTCTTATTTGCTTTTGAAGGGTTAATGAGATTATTAGCCCTCCCTATCTTTACCGAAAAACCACAACGCGATTTGCGTTGTGGTTTTTCGGTACGCGCCTGTTCATGGACGCCTGTCCGCGATACTAGTTCAGTTTTTGGCCGCAATTCGGACAAAAGTTGGCCCCTTCGTTTTTCGTACCGCAGTTTGGGCAGAAGTTCGGCTTTGTCCCCTCAGGTGTCGGTGCTGAAGGAGCAGGATTAGGATCAACCGATGGCTTTTGGCTGGCGTTCATATTTTTCATCATTTCATTCGCGATGTTCATCCCCATCATCATGCCTGCCATGTCCGAAGCGGCGCCACCGCCTTTTACGTTGCCGGATGCCATACCGTCCGTCATGGCAACCTGTTGATACTTTTGCAGATCGCCGATCATTTCGTAGGAGGCCGTCTTTGTAATCTTATCTTGAATTTCTTGCGGATAATTGAAGCTCATCACGTGAAAGCCTGTAATTGTCATACCGATGTCCATCACTTGCATATCAAGATCTTCACGAATGCCTTTGGCAATATCGAGCGCATTCGCTTGCAGATTGAACATATCTTTCCCTTCTCTGCTGATCCACTTCATTACTAATTGATCCAACACAGAAGTAATCCGGATTTTGACGTCCTCAACAAGATAGCTGTCTTTCACCCCGGCAATCTTATCAATAAGCGTAACGTAATCGTTCACTTTAAAATTGAACGTGCCGTTCGCGCGGATGGGCATGCCGCCCGGGAGTTGGGGAGTCGGGATCAGAACCGGATTCTGCGTCCCCCACTTGACGGTAAACTCCTTCGTATTGACGAATAAGACTTCCACTCTCATCCCGCTGTTAAAGCCAAATTTAAACCCTTTTAACGTGGATAAGAACGGGATGATCTCAGAAGCGATGTGATACTCCCCTTCATCCTCAAAAATCCCTTCGATCTTGCCGTTATTTATGAAAATCGCGTCTTGACCGGGGCGGATGATTAACTTGCTTCCTTTTTTAATCTCCCGGTTACTCCACTTCCAAAAAATCATATCGTCCCTAAACTCTTCCCATTCCACCACATTCGCAAATTGGTTTCCGAAAAACGTCATTGTGAACCCATCCCTTCCGTTTAAAAAGATCCTCTGCTGCCGCTATGCGAGTGGCCACCGCTGGTAGTCCCGCCGCCGCCCGAGCCGCCGCTGTTGTTCTTTGCGATCTTCTGTTTCGTTACAGTTGTATGAAGATACTGATCTCGATGCTCCAGAACCCCTGATGTGCCTGCATCCTCGTAGGTCTGCCGATTAACCGTAACACGGCCTCCGGAACGAATGGCCATCATGCCGACGATAATTCCCCCGATGATTAATGAAACCGCCAATTGAAACCAACCATTAAATAATAGGTTGTCCGGGTTCATATCTGGGCGGAATCCCATATATTTGTCCGCGGTTTGAATATATTTTTGGAAAGCAAGCATGTAATCGCCGCTCGCTATATCTGGGATAATCTTGGCACGTACCTTGTCAAGCCTATCGTCATCTAGGTACATCTTCGCTTTATAGAACCCGGCCAAATACACCTCTCTATTTTTCATGTCCAGCGTCAAAATAACCGCATTGCCATGAGGCTTATCATATCCAAGTGCGTGCTTGTCGTAAAAATCTTCCGTCATTTTCTCGACATCGGCATTTTCGGTGTTTTTGGAAGTCAAAATGATGATGTCCGTTTCTCTTCTAACTCCATATTGATTCGCCATCACGTTCAACTCATCATACTCTTCCTGATTTAACAAACCCGCATCATCATAAACTAACTGCTTCATTTCCGCTGCTGCAGCCTCTCCCGTCTTCATCACCAAGGGAAACGCAAGAAAAACAGCAAAAAAGCACAAGAATGTAACGATCGCACTGCTCCTTCTCACCAAAATCCTCCCCCCATCATCCACGAGATCAGCTTCAGTGAAAGGAAAGAAACGCCGGAAATGCTCGCAAACCACGCGGTCACTTTCGCCATGCTAATCGGAGGCTTTCCGACCACTTTGCCCGTCTGACCGTTCATGGCAAACGTATATTCCAATTTATTATAATCATAATGTACCACCCACACGGGAAGCAGTGTATACTCCGCATGTTTGAATTGTGTATCAATGTGCTTATCGGTGTAATTCATCGTGGTATATTGTGCCATCGTCGACCGAATATAAGATTCGATATACTCGCTAATTTTATTTTTCGCCCTCGGGAAAAGCTCCTTGTCGTCGTAACTATATTTTTCCGCGACGTAGCCGGCGAGATATGCCGTTTTAAAGCTTTTCAGCTGATCGTAAGGAAAAGGCTCTAATTTATCCATCAGCTCGTCGTTCATTTTCTCCGAAGCATCGATCGGAACCTTCACATAATTCAGGCGGATCTTCCGGTATACATCGAAATGCTGCGTCTCCGTATACTTATAGTCCCCTCGCTCGTAAGTTCTTACCTTCGTACCGCGAGCATGAACCTCAATTGCATTATTTAATTCATATAGCCAAAAGGGTACATACATCCCGGTTATTCCCTTGATACGATCCGCCGTCATAAACCCGTTTGGCGTCAGCCAGCCTTTCCTGCACCATTTCCGAAAAGCTCGCATCGCTTCTTCCTTGCTAATTGCAAAAGGGATGACCTGCGCCGGGGTCAGCTTCCCAGTCAGTCGTTCGCTAAGTACGATGACAGACCCGCAAAAACTGCAAACCGTTGCAGCCGTCTCAGATTCGGTCATTACGACTGCTCCGCAGCTTTTGCAATGATACTCCGTTGTCTCATCTTCTGAAAAAACATTTTTCGTCAGAGGATCAGGTATAAGGTTAATATTGTCGTTTCTTCCGCAGCTTTGACAAGATAACATCCCTGTTTCGCTGTCAAAGACCATGTCGCTACCGCAGTTTGGGCATTTGTAATCGATAATTTTCATTCGCTCACCTCTGTAATAAAGAAACTGTTATTCCTTCTTTTTCATTTTTTCTTTGATTGCAGCCAATTCATCTTCGACATTTGGGTTCGTACTTTTCTTATATTGCGCGAACAAATCGTCAAGATTGTCCTTCGCTTCTGTCCGAAGCTCGGCAATGGCCATGGCTTCGTCATAAGCTCTGTTTACCTTCTGTTCCATGGCGTCGAACACAGCATCATTGCCGCCATCGGACGAGCCAATGGAATTCAAGCTTTGCTGGGCTTTGGCCGCCGCCATTTTCCCCTTCAGTTTCGTACGCCGTGCTTCCAACTGTCCGATATCCGATACCAGCTTATCCTGGATTTGCTTCATGCTAGCGACGTTCGATGAAGCTAATTGATACGCGGCTTGGAGTTGAGCTTCTTTCTCTGCTAGCGGCTCCTTCTTCTCCAGGAACTTTCTGGCATCCTCGTCATCGCCGGCTTCCACGGCCTTCTCAGCATAATGTTGCAGCTTTTTGATATCGGCATTGCATTCATCCAGCGCTCTCTTTGCCCTTCTCTCATCCGTCAGCATCGAAGCCGTTTCCGCTTTAACCTTTCCTAGGTCGCTGTTTAAGCTCCGCATGAAGTCATCGATCGTCTTCTCCGGATCTCCGGTCTTATCTAATAAAGCGTTAATATTGCTGGACATAATCTCTCTGACCCTTGACAAGATTCCCATAAGGACCTCCCCATAAATATCTGCTTATTATAATAATACATCTTATTTGGCCAAAAGGATTCATTTTCTAATTAAAGTAGCCCTACTCATTGCTGGGCAATATTGGAGGTGACTGTAAAATCGCGGCGAGTTCCAGGATATTGGATAAAGGCCAAGTCCCTGTATTTGGGCATCGGCAATGAAAAAGAGCCACTTCTTCTGAGAAAAAGTGGCTCTTTTTACACGTTGTTGAAAAACAAAAAACAATGGAAAAGACAAAATTAATCATATGCAACACAAACAGTATATGTATAGTCAAAAAAATAAAAATAAAACAGGTGCAAACACAGGTAAAGGGAATCTGAATAGGAGGACGTTTATGTCAGATTACGTTCTTAAATTGAATGGAATTAGGAAACTCTCCCCTACTTCTTCAGGATTTCCTTTTAATCCGATGAAGGCATACGAGATATTGTTAAAGTCCTCAAATGAAGCAGTATATAAAGAATTCTACTTTTTCTCATTTGAGAATCATCCTATTTACTATTACTTAAACCAACCCTTTCTCCATAACCATAATAACATACCAGAACCTACTCCAAGCATAACCCCTAATACCCCAAAATAACCCCACCGCCACGTCAATTCAGGTATGTATTCAAAATTCATCCCATATATGCTCGCAATGAATGTTAAAGGAATAAAAATAGAAGTCATAACTGTTAGTGTCTTCATAATGATATTCATTCTATTTGAATTTATTGAAACGTAGTTATCTCGCATATCTGCCGTTACTTCTCGATTTGATTCAATCATTTCGGAAAGCTTTAGCAAATGGTGGTAAATATCGGTAAAGTAAACTAATTGTTCTTTAACCCCATCAATTTTTTCTGAATTAATCACTCGGTAAAGAAGATCCCTCATAGGTACAACCGTTTTTCGGAGCTTGAGCAAATTTGAGCGTATATCAAATATTGTATCCATTAACTTTTCAATGCTCTCATTCTTAACATTGCTTTCAATTTCGTTTAATTGATCTTCAATTTGATACAAACTCGGAAAATAATTGTCGACCAAATTATCCATAATGGTATACGCAATATAAATATGCCCTTTTTCGGATAAAGCTTTATGATCACTGATCCGATTCAAGGCTTCATCGACCTCTTTGCATTTATGTAAATGAAATGAAACTAAGAAATTGTTACCTAAAAACAAATTAATTTCTTCGGCTTCCAACGTTTTTTGATTAATAGCTTGTAGCACAAAAAAATGAATATCCTCATAATGGTCTACTTTTGGGCGTTGCAACATGTGGAAACAATCTTCAATAGCCAATGGATGGAAGTGGAAATAGGTTTCCAATAACTTTGATTCATCTTCAGTCGGAGAATAGAAATCAACCCAAAACCATTTAATGTTTGAATCAGTTAGGTTTTGTATTGGTATATCTTTGATCACTTTGAAGTCATTAGTTACAGCAATTGATCGAAGCAAACAGTATCACCCTCTATCAAAAATCCTAAACATGGATTATTGTTCGAGCATTTTCTGTTTGCTATTCGTGCGACTTTCACTTTTTGTCGTACATGTATAGTACCTATGGAATTCATATCGCCCTTGTTATAGAAAAACATCCTAAATCAAAGATCGCCCCTTGCACAAGGCAAATTGCTACTCATACTACAAGAAAGACACAGTAAATTGTACTGTGTCTTTCCGAGATCGGCGTAGAAGGTATATGTATCTGATCCTAATTCATCTTGCATTGTAAGATCTACAGCTGGTTCTACTTATTTGTAGACCAGGATTGTTTAAACAAGAAAATATTCAAAAATAAGAACCCATTCCCTCCTGATTAATTCTAATATGCACACCAAGAGCGTGTGAAATAGGAATGCCAACTTGGTTCGTTTAATGATTTTATAATGTTCGTTGCTTTGCAAGATACTCTTCAACACATTTACGGCAAATGCAGGTTTTACCCCGGTGCTCTGAAGGTATTTGATCTCGCAACTCTTGAGGTACCTTCATATGAAAACACCAGCAATCACCTGATGTAACACTACAAGCATTGACTCCACCGCATAATGGGCATCTCCGCTCCTCTATATTATCGTCTGCTTTATGCATCGGATTCTCCCTTCCCTGTCATAGCGTATTCGTTATGCATCGTTCCAATAAATAACCCACTTGCTTCTAATTCAAATACTCGAGTTCCCTCAAACGCCGCTAGTTCTTCTTTTCTGCGGCGGGTTAGCGCTTCCGCCATCTGAAAGTCCGTATACAGCTGGACAGCCAACTCTAGTGACTGCTGGACGGTAAAGAACGGATACAGCCACTCGCGTTCAGGCGAGAAGGCCACCTGTTCTCTCGTGTGCCGACCGACCGGCTCCCCGTTCATGCATATGCGCCCCTCGCCGGACGGACCAGACCGGCTATCAGATGGAGCACGGTTGATTTGCCGCTCCCGTTCGCCCCGATCAGACCGATAATGCCGGCATGCGGCACAGAGAAACTCAAATCGTGGAGCATCTTCTTATAACGGACCTGCTCAAATGTAAGTAAGCTCAAGATTCGGAATCCTCCTTTGCCTGCATGCTGCTGTTGATCTTGCTCATAATTTCGTGCGTAGAGTAGCCGAGCTGACTCATGCTCTCGAGGAAGAGGAAAATCTGATTGCGGGCGAGCTCATGCCGGAGCCACTCCAGCAGCTCGATATCCGTTGTAACGAATGTTCCCTGGCCTCTTCTCGTCCTCCACTACGCCACGCCTTTCCATCTCCATATAGGAACGTTGAATGGTATTCGGATTAACGCCTACTTCAACTGCCGTATCTCTTATCGACGGCAGCTTATCGCCAGGCCCGCGCTCCCCCCTGCAGATACGCTGGAAGAATATATCCATGATCTGGGTGTATATCGGCTGTGAATGCTGAAACGAATGTGTCATGGATATCTCCCTTCTCTATTGTACGGTTGACTTAGTGTACTAGGCAAATAGCACACTGCTACAACAGGAAAAGCAAGGGGTATTTCCCTTGCTTTTCAAACAATTAGTAAGACATCTAACTAACGCATAGATAGAAAGAACAGCATCCTAATGGAACGCTGTCTCTACTTGTATACCAGTTGCGACAATAGCCTATACATTCAGCTTTTTCATGGTCTATACGCCGGCGTCCCTTGTGCCCTTTGCGCTTTCAAGCACTATCAAGATTTGAGTATGAAGGCTGGGAAGGTCCCTTCCATCAAATATCCAGTTCTTTGCCTCGAGACTTACTCTCGTTCAAGTACCGCAATAGGTTTGGTAAGGACGGTTTGATAGCGAAGGTAGTGAGGAGTAATCAGCCTGTTCAGGGGAGTGCACGTAAGGGCTCGAAAGAACATCAAGAAGCCGCTCCATCACGCTGTAGTCTCCTTGTTTCACCATGGCTTCTAGTGCGTCTTCTACCCGGTGGTTGCGAGGGATTAGCGCAGGATTGCTGTTTTTCATCAACTGATGAGAGGCGGCTTTTTCTTCCTGCTGCCTACCTAGTCTCGCCTGCCATAGCTCATGCCATTGAGCATATTCCGTGGTGCCAAACAGGACCGTATCCTCAGGCTTATCAAAAGTTAGTGTGCGGAAGGTATTGGTATAGTCCGCACGATACTTCTGCATCATGCTAAGGAGGCCTTCAATAAGGGATTCATCCTGTAGCTCTTCGTTAAAGATTCCCAGTTTTGCCCTCATTCCCGCGAGCCAATTACGGTGATACAACTCGGTAAAATCTGATATCGCATCCTCGGCCAGTTTGAAAGCCTGCGCCTCGTCGACATGGAGCAGCGGCAATAGGGTTTCAGCAAATCTCGCGAGGTTCCACGCGGCAATATACGGCTGATTACTATAGGCATACCGGCCATTAATGTCAATGGAACTGAATACCGTTGCTGGATCATATGTATCCATGAAGGCACAAGGACCATAATCAATGGTTTCTCCGCTAATGGTCATGTTGTCGGTGTTCATCACCCCGTGAATAAAGCCAACGAGCTGCCATTTGGCAATCAGCACGGCCTGACGCTTGATCACTTCCTGAAGTAGGTAAAGATAGCGGCTCTCAACAGCGTAAATTTCTGGAAAATGTCTCTGTAATGCGTAATCAGCCAGGGCCCGGAGATCCTCAAAAGTGCCCCATTTTGAAACGTATTGAAAGGTGCCGACGCGCAGATGACTGGCAGCCACGCGGGTCAGAATGGCACCAGGTTGCTCGGTTTCGCGGAATACTGACTCACCGGTAGTCACCACCGCTAGGCTACGGGTAGTAGCAATACCAAGCGCATGCATTGCTTCGCTGATGATGTATTCACGCAGCATCGGTCCAAGTGCCGCTCGACCATCGCCTCGGCGGGAGTACGGCGTTTTACCTGAACCCTTAAGCTGAATATCAACCCGCTCACCTAGGGGCGTGATTTGTTCGCCAAGCAGTAGAGCCCGGCCGTCGCCTAACACGGTAAAATGCCCGAATTGATGACCTGCATAAGCTTGAGCAAGAGGCAGAGCTCCTTCGGGAATCTGGATGCCAGCAAGCACCGCTACACCATCATTGCTTTGCAGCGCTTGGACGTTCAATCCCAGAGATGTTGCCAACAGATCATTAAGAATGATCAACTTCGGTGAGCGTACAGGGGTTGGGTCCAGCCTGGTAAAAAATGATTTCGGAAGACGAGTGTAACTGTTGTCGAAGTTCCATCCTGACTCTATTATTGCTTTTTTCTCTGTCATCGTATCTCCTTATTCTTATGTATTTTTTTATCTTAGTTTCTTCTTTATATCTACTTTCTATATCATCACAAGGCAGTCCTTTTAGTGATTACCTTTGCCAATTTATTATTCCCTTTCCATTGTGTTATTCTGCCCGTTAAATTAATGGGGCGGAAATGAGGATATCCTGGACACACCAATTTTTCAGATCGTTTAAAACGCTGAGCCAGAACTTGGCCCGACTCGCTCTCGCTAATCCACATGCCCTTCTCGTCCTTGTTGCCGTCTAAATCGATCCCGATGACCATGTAAACTACCTTGTTCTTGTTCACCATGATGTCGTCCTGTTTTCCTTAACCCCATTCATTAGTTCCTCAATTTCCTTATACGTCTAACTTAACATACCCTGAACCAATAAAAAAAAGAGCCAACAGGCACTAAAGTTATTTAACTAATCCAGCTCTCAAATTTTTAACACCAAACTCTAAATAAGCCTTTAAACAGGTCAACATATAAACCCAGCCTTCTTTATTATCTATCAATTGACTGATGAAATTATCATCATTTTCATTAAAACCATCTTCGTTAACTTCAATTATTGTACTCGATTTTTCCAATTCTTTCAGTGTAATCGTAACAATATGCCCGTCCCCATTTGCACCCCACTTGAATACGATTTTCTTATTTATCTCCACTTCCAATACCTCTATATCCCCTTGAGCATCGTATTCATCATATCTCAATGTAACCGTCTTTCCTTGTTCCCACCTATCAGAACTCGACGAAAACCAGAAATTCCTAATTTCTGCAGGATCTACGAAGGCTTCAAATACTTCATTAGCTGGCTTTATTATTTTAAATTTCGTAAGGTTGTTCATTACAATATCAGCTCTCTTTCCATGAGTACAAAATAGTTATGGTTTTCCATGATGTTTTATATTAATTATCTCCAAAAAAAGGTTTACCTCATAAATAGTGCTTCTTAACACGTTTGTACCTCTTCTTAAAGAATTCTGTAAAATGTCTATTTTCTTTTCGTTCTTTCCATGGTGTATGTCAACAATTTCCTGAAAAAGTTCATGGAGTAACCGCTGTCTATCTCTCCAAGACGTTACGAGTGGTCTGATCCTTGTTCTTATACTGTTAATAATGTAGTTGACACCAATGGCAAGTTGAAGTAAATACGGTCTTTTTTCGTTAATTAGTCTATTTTCACCACATAAGGCTTAATTTCCACGCCTTTGGCTTGTAACTAAGATAAAACCAAAATGGTCGGAAAATAGTTTATTTCTTCTTTGTGATAAAACTAAAGATCTTGATAAAAGGAAATTGTGAGAATAGCCCATAATCGCATAAATAGATATATTTTCATTATGGTTAGTCCAATCATTTTCTGCTATTTCTGATTACATATATAGTATGAAACGATGAGGAGGTGGAGTTATGTCTTGTTCCTGTGGTCGTCGCCGTCGTCGCTTTGACTGTGGTTGTCGCCGTCGCCGTCGTCGCTTTGGTTGTGGTTGTCGCCGTCGCCGTCGTCGCTTTGGCTGTGGTTTCTTCTGCTAATAGGGTTAACCCGATACCGTCCGAACATTCGGGCGGTATCAATTTTTCTTTCATTCGTAACCAAAGTACTTTGCAAATTTCATATCAATCTCTCTGCTATTTGGCTTCCTCCTATTCGTCATCTTTCTGATTTTTCAAAGCCCACAAGATGAACTTCAATTGTTTTGCTTTATCTTGTTCGGTCAGTTTTCTTGGTTTGTGTTGAATTGTTCTGATTTCATTTTCGTTACATTTATTACAAATCGTTTAACCATATCTTGTAGTTGTAGCCTTGATAGATTCACAGTAGTAGCACATCATTACGCATCCCCATCCTCAATAGAATCAAGCCTTCTAGTGATATCCTCACGTAGATTTTCGTTTTCAGTAACCTCCGCATATTTTCTGAGTGCAGCTGGATCTTTATCAGTCGAAGTTTTATTTCATTGAAAATCTCGTTTTACAATTTGTAACAGCATCTGACTGCCTCTCCTCCTTTCTTCAGCTGAAATCAGCTACTGATTTCCCAGGGTTCGGATGGATTTTATTCGGGGAATAACAAAGGCTAACAGGACCATAAGAAAGCCGGATACGATGATTAATAAGCCAATACCACGTCCCTCACCTGTACCTATCACTTTACCCACTGTGGAAGCAAGCATACCTCCCTCTCGTAACAGCGGATTAAAGACATGATCCGCCAAAACGCCGGCAATAGCATACGCGGCCACATAACCGAGTTGCGATAATATGCCAATGATTCCCCATGCTCTGCCTTGGGTTTCATTAGCGATTCTTCTACGGATCATTACGTCAGCGCTGGTGTTAATAAACGGTAGCGCCGTGAAGAACAGAAATCCGGCTCCTGCGATAAAGTAAATATTCGTGGTCATACCCACCAGGGAAAAGAACATTCCGGCAAAGCCTAAGCTAATAGCTAGCACATTGGCATATTTGCTGTTGATGCTGAAAATACCGATGATCAGGCTGCCGAGTAGCATCCCTATTGCACTTACAGACATTACCGTACCAAGGGTTTTTGAATCCGTGAAGGGCAGAAGCATGGGCGTATATAAGGTTTGGAGAAAGCCCACATAAAAAGTGATAACAGAAAGAATGATGGTAAGCTGCAAAACACCCTTTGCAGAAACGAGAGCATCCCAGCCTTCCTTCAAGTCCTTTACAAAAGGCTGATGCGCTTTGGCTTTTTGTATAACCTGTAAGTTCCTTTTCACTGCCATAACCGCAAACAAGGTAACCAAAAAAGTGGCGATGTCAATGATTAAAATGCCCTTGATGTCCATGATGCCAAACAAAATTCCAGCAATGGCCGGAGAGAGAAGATATTTGGAGGATGCGGCAAGCTGTACCAGGCCACTGGCCTTGGCATACTGCTCTTCTGTCAACAAATCCGTTATGCTAGCCTTGTAGGCCGGTTCCAACAAGGAAACAAAAACCGAGCTAATCGTAACACCAAGGCATATTTGCCAAAGGGGAGGATCACCAAGCAGCATCGTCACTAGAATAAAGACAAGCCCGAAAGCAGAACACAGGTCGCCCACAATCATCATCAGCCGCCGGTCAAAACGGTCTGCCAACACTCCACCGATTGGACTGAGTACAATGGAAGGTAGAAATGCGCAAAGGGTTACCAGTGCAACACTGGTGGCTGTCTGTGTCATTTGGTAGACATAAATACCCAGAGCAAACGCCGTCAAACCGCTTCCAATACTGGATATCCATTCACCTGTCCATAGCACTAAAAAATTTCCGAAGGATTTATTGCTCAATCTCTCCATTCTCCTTCTCCATCCTTTCAATCTCACCCTCAGCCATTGGAAGCTGCTCAAACAATTTGGCTACATAGGTGAAACTGCCTTTTTCTGCCCCGAGCATAATCTCCATGTTATAAATAAAAGCCTGTATCTTTTGGGTAATTTCTTCAGGCTGCCACTCGAATATTCCTTCATCAAACAAAAACTGAGAGGCGATCAGCAAAAATTCCATCGATTCTTTCGGATAAGGAGTTTGGAATAGCTTCTCCTCTATTCCCTGCTCGATTACCTCAGTCAAAACAGGCGTTAGCTTTAAAATGGTTTGAGCCAAGCTTTTTTGATGAATTTCTGCATTATCTGGTTGGTGAAACTGCTCAATCAACTGCCCTTTTCTGTCCGTATCTGGCTTTTGCGCCATAATCATTTGAAACAGCTTTTCATGAACTGTAAGCTCCTTACTTACGGCAATCTTCTTTGCTGCTGCTACCCCGGCATCGATGAATCGCATGACAACAGCATCCATAACCTCTTCCTTCGATTTAAAATAATAGTAGAAGGTACCTTTGGCGATACCGATGGCCTGTAACATATCATTCACTGTCGTTTTGGAATAACCTTTGGTGAAAAACAGCATTTCAGCGGTATCTAAAATTTCATTTCTGCGTTCTTCAGGTTCTTTGGATATTCTCAATTTCGTTGCCTCCATTTTATAGACTGACGGTCGGTCCAATATAATTATAGTGATTTTTCTAACTATGTCAATTATTGGTTTCATTTCCTTTTCCTATAGAGTAAAAATCTACTAGAAATAGGGGAAGTCTTTTGATCGAAACAAAAAAAGCGTAAAGAAACGGTGGTTTCTTTACACTCATTCTCTGTGAACGATTTGTGTATCGCAAATCATGTTCCCTGCAGGGATTTTGCCCGCTCTCTTTCGCTTCTCCTTTGCCGATAGGCCCTTATCCAAGACCAGCCCACAATGAGGAAAGGAACCAGAACCAGTAAGATCAACAGGATTCCATCCCAAAACTCCCATGAGCCCAGCGAAGCATTTTTCATGTCGTCTGCGATCTTCCAGATAAAATCAAGCGCCATTCGCAATTGGTACTGAGCAAAGAACCAGATGCCCCACACGGAACCGATCAAGTATACCCAGCTGTACCAGCGGATGACCCTTTTCTCGTGGTCGGCCACATATTCCCATTCCTCCCGCTCTTCCTGCGTCAAGAAACGGTATTTTTCCCGCAAAAATAACCGTGTGTTCACCATCAGATTGGTGCATCGGAACTTGGTTGCCAACATGTAATACACGTCTGTTTGCATGAAAACCATGAACTGGAACGCTAAGGCCATGAGCAGGATAACATTGATCATCCGAATGAACGCCTGCAAAGCGGGCATCAGAGACATCCAACCTGCGTCATGGGCAAACAGCAGGATGACACCGATTCCCCAAAACATCGCATCCCAGGACATTCCCGCCACAAACGCCTTGTATCTGCGCTCGGGTTCGATAAGAACGATATTGGACATATTCGTCTCCGCTACGGCAAAAACAAGACGATGACTTAGACCGATGCGGCTGCCGATACCTAACGAGCGTGCCGCCATCAGATGCGCCAGTTCATGGAAGAAAAGGAAAACCCAAGTGGTCACGAATGAGACAAGAACCGAGACAGTCACAGAAGAAGAAACAAAAATATCGGAAAAGACCGGTACATACTTGCCGGTCGAAATACAAATCGTTAAGCCCGCGAGAAATATGAGACCGTAAAATCCAAAGGTAACACGGTTAAAGAAAAACTGGCCCGTCCTTTCTTTGATCCAAGACAAATGATCTACGACCGGAACTAGTTCGTTGACAACCTCACCATCCACCATGTGCACAAATTGATACGAACCAATTAAATCCTGCGCAAAGTCAAGCACATCCACTGGTTCTCCTAACCGTTCCTCCATAATGACCGCGACTTCATTGATACTCTTTCCTTCATCCAGCATGTCGACAATCTCAACACCAATGGCCGGAAGCACGATGTAATTGCTGATATCTGCTCGTCCAATGAGGATTTCTTCTTCATTTTCCACCCGGCGAACAAGCTGGTGCATCTTGAGAATGCTATCGCCTGTAAGATTCACTGACGGACACCTCCCTCTATCTGAAAACAATTCCTCACTCCACGTACATTTCTTTTCTCATGATTTGGAAAATCGGTTCCGTTCCACTGCCCATTCCGCAAGTGGGGCATTCGTTTTCATTTCTTTCCCACTCGAAGAATACTTTCTTTTCCAACGTATTGAAGTCGAACAATATGAGTTTTCCCGCAGATTGCACGGGAGCGATACCTGTCAAATATCTGACTGCATCGGAAGCCATCATTCCGGTGATCATCATGATATTGGGTGCAATCGTTGCGGTGGGCGGGACAAAATTGGTGATGAGCAGATTTTCAATCAACTGAGGATAATCCTCTAACTGTCTGTAACGATGCAGATGCATGCAGTCGATGCAACCTGTCTTCCCCGGTTCCACCAAGAAGAATTGTCCTTCTATCAAGTTGAATCCCCCAGCAATGTAAGGGATTTGAAGATTGGTGCAGGCACGATTTACCCATCGCTGCAGAATAAAGAAGGGCTGGTCGGCTGCGAGTACCACAAAGTCGCTTCCTGCAACAACCCGTTCCACATCATCGCTTGACTTGATTTGCAGCGTTTCCGTTTCAATCAACACCTCTGAATGGAGCCTGGCTATGAATTCACGTGCCGCTTCTACCTTCAGACGACCAATGTCATTTTCGTTAAATACAATTTGTCGGTTCAAATTGCTGAGTTCCACCCTGTCAAAATCTACGAGCTTGATATGCTGAATTCCCACACCGACAAGATTGACCAGCAGCGTGGAGCCAAAGGCACCCATTCCAAGTATTGTAACTTTTTTTCCACTCAACTGTTCCTGCAGCCGACTTGGACTTTGATCGATATTGGTAAACAGGGAGAAGTAGCGGATATTCGCTTTGTACCTTTCTTTTTGTTCCAAAGTTAGCCCGGAAGCCTCTTCCTTTGCTTGGTCCATGAGGAAGCCCAGGCCACTCAGTGCTTCCACCGCTTCCATTATTTCTTCATAAGTGAGTTCGGGGTAATCAACAAGCAATAAGTTATGTATTTGCCCGACGTTGCGAGTGCCGTCCATCAGTTTCACCATCTTACGTATGGACCCATTCTCATCTTCCATTTCAACGGTAAAACCGGGAGCTTCCCCCATGCGGATAATCCCCTCCGTTACTTCATAAACGGGATGCACAGGTTTAAATAAAGGACGACGATCCATATAAAACACCTCCGAAAATAGGGTTAGTACAACCAGGTGCATTTCTGGATGTTATGGATGAAAAAGGGGGAATAGCCCGAGTGCTATTCCCCCCTTTACAAGAGAATTACGTTGCATTCAACAAAGTTGTGCGAACACTTTCTACTTTTTTGGCTTGGATTTTCATAGTCTGTTCCTCCTCTCTATAAAAAATACTGACAAGCTAATTATATTTTAAATTTTTATAAAATTCTATAATATTTTGAAAATTTAGTAAATTTTGGTATAACAGGCCTACCTTCAGCAGAGTCAATAGGGTTTTATTTCCATTTTTTGTAATTACGGTGATTTTTCAAAATGAAAACCCCCATTTTATCTGAATAGATTTTAATTGGGGGCCTTGTATTCATTGATATCTGTTTTCCTTTGCCTGCCCGGACGGATGTTTTAAATAATACTGTTTTACGTATAGTCGTATAGGAAAACGCAATAATCGCTCATATTTTTCAAGTTTTACTTGGTTTTTAAGAAGTTTAATGCTTCGTTCCATGTATTTTGTGCTGATTCTTCATTGTATTTTGGTGAGTATGGATCACTAAATCCGTGTTGACTATCATAGATATGCACTTCTATCTTCTCTTTTTCTAATGTTGAAATTAATTTGTCAACCTGAAATGATTTTTCTACTTTCGGAAAAAATAGCAAAACCTAAACTATCCATAAAATTACGATAAGCATCCTCTTCTTGTGAATAGTCAAAAGGTATCTCTTTTTCTAATAAATTTGGACAAATGACATCATAACTTTTTTCTAATAATAAATCACATATATCTTTTATGTGTTGATTTATTCCATAAATTTCGTGTACTACAATGATTAATTTATCTGATTTGTTGTGGATATGGATCACTTTATACACCCCTGCTTGATTTATCAGTTGTATAACAATTACTACTCTTCTATGTTAATTTTAACGAATAAAATTAACAAAAGACACTAAAGCAAAATTAGTGTCTTTTAGCTCTCTCCATATAGTTAATGAACAGAGATAAACAATTTATAAATACGAAAAGTATATCCACGCTTCTTTAGTTACATCGTTTTAGCTTGGGAGATTAAGTTGCCATGAAACACCGAACTTATCTTCAATCCAACCAAATTTTTTGCTAAAGCCATAATTATCTAAAGGCATTAGAATCCCGCCGCCTTCAGTTAATTTTTCATAGAGTCGGTTGATCTCCTCTTCCGAATCACATGTGATAAACAAGGAAAACGACGGTGTAAACGTAAATTCATGCTTAATATTACTATCAATGCACATAATTTCCTGTCCCTTTAATGAAAAGGAAGCTTGCATAACACTTCCCTCTTCACCTGCTTCATTTGCTCCATAACGAATGATACTGATTATTTCTGACTCCTCAAGTAAAGAAGTGTAATAATTCATGGCTTCTTCTGCATTTCCTTGGAACATTAAAAATGGTGTAACCTTTTGCATTTTGAATCAACTCCTAGTTTTTATTTTTTGTATGCCTTAGCATGGGAACACTCATTTTTAACATCAGCAATAAATGAGGTATTTATTTTTTACATAAAAAAAGCGGCACCACTATGCGGAAGCGTCGCTTTTTCGTTTACTTTTCTATACTTTTTCAGGTTTTATCCTCACAATTTTCCATACCTAAGTTTAGTTGCCAAGTTATCCCAAACTTATCGGTCACCATACCATAATATTTGCTCCAAAATGTTTCCTGCAACTCCATACCTACAGTGCCGCCTTCTTTTAGTTTAGTAAATATGGATTGAATTTCATCTTTGTTGTTACTTACGATGGCAAGGCTGATGTTGTTTCCAACCACAAAAGGCATCCCGGGAAACACATCCGAAAACATAATATTGCTTCCACTTATGCTTAACCTCGTGTGCATGATCAAATGTTTCGCTTCCTCTGGTAAAGTAAATTCCGGGCTTGGCGGCGTTTCTCCAAAAGTCATCATTTCCGGTTTCTCTGTTCCAAACACTTCTGCGTAATACTCCACTGCTTCACGACAATTTCCATTAAAATTCAAATAAGCATCAACCGACATGCCCTTCACTCCTTTATGAATTGCAAAAGTATGTACCAATACATCTAACTTATCATGTATCTTTTTAGCCTTACTTATTCAAAAGCTCTTGTATCATATAGAATGCGGCATTCAACACACAATAATATTGATATATGTATTATGCTATATTAAATACTTAAGACATTTCTTCGTTATTACCATATAAAATAAAGGAGGGGAATTATGGATAATACTACTAACATATACGGAGAACTACTAATTAGTTGCCCAAAAGATTGCGACAACGCACCCAAAAAAAATTTGCTTAAGGAACTCAACATTGCATTCGCTAAAAAAAATATTGCCTTTATTATTGAGCATCTTGCCGATGATGTTTTTTGGAATATAGTCGGTTATAAACTTATTCAGGGGAAGGATAATATTGCAGAAAACCTGAGACAAATGAAAAATAGTAATGTTTTAGAATTACAAATCAATAACATCATAACACATGGAAAATCTGGTGCTGCTAATGGAATTTTCATTTTTGAACAAAAAAAAAGTTATGCGTTCTCTAATGTATATGTTTTCAGCGGCTCGGCTAAAAATGCAAAAATTAAAGAAATAACTTCATATGTAATTGCAGTATCATAAATATTTTTACAGATACAATAGCAAACATGGATTATAAAAGTATTGAAGATTCAATAAAATCAGACGCTATTGTATTACTTCCTTCTGGTGTTATGGAACAACAAGGGCCACATTCACCTATCACAACTGACTTGTATGTAAGTTACAAAATTTGTTTGTTACTCAAGTCCATTTTGGAAGCTCAAGGGGTAAAGGTATTACTTGCTCCACCGTTTTATTGGGGAATGAACTACGTTACTCGTTCATTCGTTGGCTCTTTTACTACCAGAAAAGAAACGGTAGTAAATTTACTGTTTGATATTTATGATTCCTTGTCACGCTTTGGAGTGAAACATGTTTTTCATGTAGATACCCACGGCGATCATCAAAATGGGATCGCAATCTACAAAGCAATTACGAAAGCTAGAGTAGTATTAGGACTGGATGTACGCTCTATCATTTCGAATTGGATAGCAAAACAATTGAAAATTGGAGAAGATGATCCCCACTTCCTCATTTTCTCAGTAGATGTACCTGATCAACCACGTTCCATTTATCCGGATGATGTACATGCTGGTAAATATGTGACAGCCACGATGATTAAACACTATTCTGCTCTACTAGACCAGAAAAAACAAATAGCCTTTCTCCGACTACCTTAACCTATGATGATATTGTTCATTGGACGAAAGGCGGAGAAATAACAAAGCAAATGACCCCTTCTGGTTATTTTGGAGATCCCGCTTCATATGCTGATGTTCAGCTTGATTTTATTCAAGGGTATGCCGAATTTGTTGCATCCTAAATAATTGAATTTGTAAGACTCCATAACTAATTACATTTTCAGTTTTTCTACTAACTTTTTCGAGTCGTTCAAGTTATTAGTTTTATTCACTTTGATTGTTGCTATTCTTAATGGGAGATTATCCTATGGAGGAGGTACAGCAAGTAAGAAACGTAGCAATTTTGTTTTTTAATAATGTTACCAACATCATCTACCATACGACATGATGTTCAAATTGTTGATAACGGGAAGATCATGCTATCTTCTGGAGTGTCTTAAACCCCTTATTGAATCTGGACATTGTGTTGGTTATGATCGTCCAACATCGAGGGGTTCTTTTATTTTGGCTGTTTTGGCAAACCTAAAAGGCTTGTTATAAATTGACCTATACTTTCTTCATAACGTACAGACTACAATTTCAACTTCCGTCTCATGAAAAACCTCTTTACTAATTTCTCTGACTTTTCCCCATTGAAGCAATCAAGGCCATTTTTCAGCATGAATGATAATTCAACTCCTTTTTCCGCTCCTTACTCTTCAGAATTCTCCCCTCTTTACCAGAACGAGTAAACTACATACTTTTCCTTCGTTTTTTCGAAAAAGACACTCATCTAAAGAGATATCAATAATCTTGTTCATCATTATGGATGAAACAAGATTGTTAAACAAACCCCCTTATACATCTACAATTTGTTTGATGATTAATAAACACACGAAAAAAATGTCTATGAAACAAAAATAAATCCATTGCAATTTTATAGACAAATAAATATAATGTTTATAAAATACGTAGACAAAAACTATAAACGTTTATTATTTCCTTGATTACATTTGTTGTATACATCTTGCATCCGCTAAAAAAAGATGTACCCAACTTTCTGGGATGATTCTCCTCGAATATGGAAGATGGAAGACAGAAGGAAGAATTGACTGCTGGAAAACGTGCTCGTACCAAATGACATTGAAATAGGAGTTGGGAACTAATCATGTAACTTCATTAATCTGATGAGAAAAGGAATGATACTAAGTGTTAAAAAATCGGTACGTTCGCACAATTATCCTCTCCCGTGTGCTTTTACAGCTTGGAATATGGATAAGAAACTTTGCTGTTCTTCTCTTTATTACGGATGTAACAAACAATGATCCATTATATGTATCACTTATTTCAGTCGTGGAATATGCACCCATCTTTATTTTTGCCATCATCGGGGGGACCTTCGCAGATAGATGGAGACCAAAACGAACGATGGTATGGTCCGATTTGCTATCTGCTCTATCGGTACTATTCGTGTTATTTACAGTAATGAACGGCACATGGATTGCCTTGCTACTTGGGACGTTTGTTTCAGCTAGCCTATCTCAATTTTCACAACCTTCTGCGATGAAACTGTATAAAAAGCATGTGCCAAATGAACAGTTGCAGGCTGTGATGGCAATGTCTCAATCCTTGATTGCTATTTTTATGGTGGTTGGACCTCTCATCGGTACCTTTATTTATCTTCAATATGGTATAGAGGTTTCTCTTGCATTAACTGTAATGATGTTCTTCGGGTCAGCACTTATTTTGATGCGGCTTCCACGCGATACAGAGGATCTTATTTCTAAAGAAGCAGGCAGCTTTATGAAGGAAATGACGGACGGCCTTCGTTATGTATGGGCTAATCGCTCGCTACGAACATTAAGTGCCACCTTCGCATCTTCTGGTTTCGCAGTAGGATTAATTACTCCACTTACGCTTTTCATCGTTATTGAAAAATTAGGACAAAACAAGCAGTTTTTGCAATGGGTACTTATGGCAAATGGTGCCGCAATGCTTATCGGTGGAATTCTTATTATGGGAATAGCCAAAAAGCTGAAGCCTCAGATCTTACTTGTGACAGGTCTCCTTGTTAGCGCGTTTTGTACAGTGGGAGTTGGGGCATCTACGTCAATTCTCATAACGATTTTGCTTCAGATAATCAGTGGATTATTCTATCCTTGTATTCAAGTCGGCATCCAAATCATGATCTTACAAAATTCAGAAAGCGCATTTATCGGTCGGGTCAGTGGTGCGATTACACCGATTTTTATGGGGATGATGGTTATCGGTATGTCATTATCTGGCTATTTAAAAGATGTGCTTTCTCTCACGACGGTATATGTCATAAGTAGTTTCTTACTTGTGATTGGTGCTTTACTGCTTACTCCTCTCATGAGAAAGAACGTAAACGTGCAGCAACAGCGATAATTTTTTCATCTGTTCCAGTAAATAAAAGCCAGTCAAACATATGAAGAGCGTTTGACTGGCTATAATCATTCATTATTATCTATTTATATTCGACAATTAGCTCATATTGCCTACAGCTGCTGCACTTCCCCATCAATAATTGTCATTTCAATAGTTGTGCCAAGCAGTTCATCCGGATCTTCCAACGTAAATAGATTCCTCGAATAAACCGTCATATCAGCTACCTTTCCTCTGGATAATGTCCCTTTTTTATGTTCCTCGTTGGTCGCATACGCACCACCAACCGTAAACAACTTTACTGCCTCTAGCATCGACAGCTTCTCTTTTTGGTTCCAGTCATTATGAGATTCTCCTGGTGCTCGTCGGGTAACAGCAGCATGAATACCAAGCAATGGATCAATTGGTTCGATAGGCGTATCTGATCCACCAGCACAAATAACTCCTGAGGAAAGTAAAGACTTCCATGCATATAAGAACTCTTCTCTTTGCTCCCCGACTCTTTCTTGGACCCATGGGTAATCGCCAACCACAAATCTTGGCTGTATGTCAGCAATTCGACTGGCATCAGTTAATCGTTTAATCAAATCTTCACGCAGCAGGGAAACGTGGATGAGACGGTCACGATGGTTTACTTTTGGCAGTTTATCAAGGATGTCTAAAACATTTTCCAATGCCTTATCACCGATGGTATGAACAGCAATTGGCATGGACAGGTCCCGAGCTTCTTTGATCATTGTATAAAGTGTTTCCTGATCATGCATTGCTTCACCATATTGTAGAGGATTATCGTGATATGGCTCTGATAACAGTGCTGTTCTTCGCCCGAATGCTCCATCTGCGAAAATTTTAATCGCTCCAATTTGCATTCTTTCATTGCCATAGCCTGCATACATGCCTCTTTCCTTCAATTGATTAAGGTATGGATAATCAATCAGCAAATTACATCGTAACCTGTTTAGTTCTTGATTCAGTAATTCATCATACATTCTAAATGTTTGATCAAATCCACCCAGGTAGTTAGGATCATTGGTGTGGACACTGGTTAATCCTCGGCTAATGGCAACATTCATTGCTTGTCTTAGCGCATTTTTCAGCTCATCATAGGTTCGCTCGGGGATATTTCTAGTAATAAGCTCGGATGCAGATTCAAGCAAAAGTCCCGTAGGTTTTTGTGTAACGGGGTCAAGAACCACTTCTCCACCCATTGGAATCTCCATTCCAGAATAATAGTTACACATTTCAAGAGCCTTGCTGTTAACCAAATAGGCATGGTGGCAAATTCTTTTTAGAAAAATAGGGCAATGTGGTGCGACATGGTCCAATTCTTCTATCGTTGGGATTGTCCCGTCATCAAAGAGATTTTCATCCCAGCCCATCCCAAGCATCCATTTTCCTGGTGGAACAGTACTTGCTTTCTCTCTTATTTTCGTTAACAATTCCTGCTTCGATCTTACACCTGTCACATTAAGGTCTAATAATTGAAAGGCAACACCTGACAGATGCAGATGGCTATCGATAAGTCCAGGCGTAGCCATCCTTCCCCCTAAATCAATAATAGTGCTGTCGACTCTGCCCCATTGCAGAATCATATCCTGGTGTGTTCCGACATCAATAATTTTTCCGTTTTCCACGACAATTGTTTCAACGATCGGTTGAGAAGCATCCAGGGTGTAGATTGTTCCATTTGTGTAAATGGTTTTAGGCATACGACTTCACCTCTTATTCAGTTTGTAATATTTCCTGATAATTAGCACAACTCCAAAACTAAAGAGAGCTATTTTCTACCTACTTACGTTCGTTCAATAGTTTCTGCTTGTATCTTCATGATACACTGATCTAGCACGATAAAGCATGTAAAATATCTTGCTAACTGATTATATCCGAGGAAGAATTATATCCCACATCTATATTGTATTATTTCTTCCAATACCTTTTATTTGAGGTTCATCGAAAAAATCCTCAACGGTAAACAGTAGTGAATTCAATGTATCATGAATTCACTTTACTGTTTTATCGTATGGAGATCTTACCCTCTCGAAATAACTTTTTTACCTTTTCACTTTACACGCGCTCTGATTCCAAACGTTGTTCCATTGAAAGTACACCGCTTATCACATATAGCGGAATCAACTCATCATCCTGTGCCACTTTGCGTGCAATACCCTTTTTCTCCAATTCTTTTAATACTCGATTTGCTTCCTTCATGGTGATCATTGCATTGTATGCTAATTCATGAACAGTAAGCTTGCCTTGTTTCCTTGCAGCAACTTGTAAAGCTACTTTCTCATATTGATCTTTATCCATTAAACCTAGAAAATATGAAATAAATGCATACAGAACTAGGATGATTCCTGCTGTAATGTAAAGAAACAGGTTCCCCCAATTGATAGCCGCATAAGCTACAATGAAAATAGCTATAAATGCGAAGCAGCAATACAAGATAAAGTTCTTGATCTTATAAGTAAGTGGAATCATAGGGTTATAATTATTATCTTGATACAAGACAATCGAATCCTTCGTACAATTTGGAAGTGTGTAAAGCATCCCTCCATCTTCCACTTGGACCGCGGAGGCATAATTGTCTTGGTGCCAACTTGAGACTATTGAACTCGCTGTTTCTATCGTTTCATAGGTATACATGGGCATTTCTCTTGGATACATTTTCCCATAATTATACAAGGCATACTCCAAAACGTCATATTCAATCATACGTTGATGCTTTTTCCGAAATATCTTCCATTCATGGACGATTCTAATCAATAAGAAAAAAATAACTACTCCTGCTGAAAGCATATATGAATCTTTATGTAATAACATATAATCTTTGTCTATGAAAAAAAGTAGCAAAAATAGTGCGATGATAGTCCAAATGAATGTTTTCTTTCTCGACATGGATTGTTTTTCGATCTCTTCCCATATCGAGTCTGTAAACTCCTCGTAGTCAAGGTCAGTATTATCGAACCTTTCATAAGGAAAATGTTCATCTAATTTATATATCGCACCTACACCTGTTATAGATGTTGTAAACAAAACACCTTTTTTCTCTAAATCCTTTAAAATTTGGTCACATAAGGTCAAATCTAACGAAGACTGTAACGCAAAAACAGGGGCGGTAATGATCCCAAGATTATAGTCAGCAATCTCTAGTGCTTTCGCTTGATAAGCACATAGTAATTGTTTTTTCAAAAATCTCCTTTTTTCAACAAGGAATAAAATGTAGATAATCGTAATTGCAGCCATTAGGATGCCTAATAAAAATGCGTATGTAACGATTTTATTGCCGATCAATGCAACGAGGAAGAGTATACCAAATACAATCACAGCCAATTTAATTAGTAAAGACACAATTTCCTCATGAAGACTTGTTCTATTATCATCACTCATATTATTCCTCCTCCCATTCCTCAAAACCTACAAAATAATAGATAACATCACCTGTTTCAGCCACACTTAAATCTGCATACCCTGATTTTTGCAATTTATTCAAGATATTTTGAGCACGCTCAATTGTCATCTCAGATTGGGCTGCTACATCGATTATAGAGACATATCCCTTTTGTGAACTCGCAATAGACAATACCTCTAAGATAGCAGAGTCTTCGTTACGAGATGGAAACTCATACTCTGTAAGTTCATCATATCTTCTTATCACCTTTTTGAATTGTAAGGGTAGTCCAATTAGGAAGGCTAAGCCAGACGAAACCACTATTATAGCGACCAAGGTCGGTTCTTGGCCAACTAATTCCGTAGAATACGGTTGCAAAAATTTTAGTATACCGAAAAAAATGACAGTTAAGAATAAAATTAGCATAAGACACCTTCTACCTATTATGTATTTATAGCATTATAACTAATTATTAATGAAGACTGTATCAGATAGATACCATATGCATCTACCTTCAATTGTTCATGATTTATATAATCTATTGAATTCTCTCCACTGTTATTTCATGTTCTGGAATAATGCTCCACTTATTTCACCACCGTTTTTGAAACAAAGCCAACAAGAGTTTTTCCATTTGCATCTTTTGTTGAACCATAATAAAATCCATCTCTTTCACCTACAACATTAACTACTGCATGTTTACTCGCACTACCTCTTGCCTTACTTGTTGCATTGGGCACAGGGAAGAAATAAGCTTTTTCTGCAGCTACTTTCAAGCCTTTCGATTTAATCACATCATAATTTGTCAGCACAGAGGTGGACAGATACCCTTGATCTAGTAAGATAAATCCTTCAAAAAGACTTCCTTGATCTTTTACCTCATATCCGTACCATAGAGTGGTAACTACTTGTAAATTATTTGGATGTTCAAGTACATTCGCTTGATCAATAGCTACAATTGTTTTCTTTTGTACAACGGGAGCTTGTTGTTTTACTGGTACTACTTGCTGCTTTTTGGGAGTAGTTGTTCCACCATTACTAGATGCTTTCCCACCGTTATGATAATGGTATTCTCCGTATTGTAACCCCCATTTTTCACAGTTTGTTCTGCAAGTGTGACCACCATTAGCATCGGTACGACCTGGATGAGCTGCAGCCAAGTCAACAGATATTAATAATAAACATACGATCAATCCAATATTCAACATCTTATTCATGAGACTACCTCCTAAAAATAAATATGTTATCTTTCATATAATTCACTTACATTATTATAAAACAATAATTATATGATTATTAAAATTATTTACAACAAAAAAAGGACATTAGCAAAAGCTAATGTCAAATCTCATCGCCTATTCCATCCTATACAAGCTTTTCACTCTCTGTAGTCTTTACTCATAGCCTTCTACTTTTTTTAACGACTTTTCCGCCGGTCCTTCCATAACTTCTCCCTTACAGGAGAATCTGGAGCCATGACACGGACAATCCCAGGAGCGGTCGCCTTCATTCCATTCAACCTCGCACCCCATATGTGTGCAAGTTGTATCGACCACATGTAATTTTCCATCCAAATCACGGTAGGCTCCTGCTCTTTTGCCATTAATACGAATCACAGCTCCCTCATCTACACCTACTTCTTCAGGAGTTTTGGAAATACTCTCCAACTTTCCTGCAATCAGATGCTTGGCCACATTCGCATTTTCTTTGATTAACGTACCAATGCTCGGATCAGCGTAAAAACGCGAGGGATTAAATAGCTCCTTGAATGGATTCTCCTTTTCTAAGATGAGATCACTAATAAGTCGGGCAGCAATTGTGCTTGAGGTCATACCCCATTTTCTGAATCCGGTTGCAACATACAGGGTAGGATTAGCTTCATTAACTCTTCCGATATAGGGCAATTTGTCTAACGTGATTAGATCCTGCGCTGACCAGCGATTTGCAATCTCCGCTTCGCCAAATAGGGATCGGGCAAATGCCTGTAAAGCCTCGTAATGTTTCATGGTATTAATGCCCTGACCCGTTTTATGACCCTCCCCGCCAATCAAAATGAGAGGTTCTCCGTTCATGGTCACGTTTCGAATGGAGCGCTTCGGTTCATCTACACTTAAATACATTCCACCAGGGTAGCTTTGTTTCGTGCGCACCGCAAGTACATAAGAACGATCCGCATGTAATTTCGCAAAATAAAAGCCGTTGTTGTAAATGGGATAATGAGAACAGGAAACAACTTGCTGACAAGTTACTTTGTAACCATCTCTGGTAATGACTACAGGATGATCATTCATTTCGACGCCCGTAACGGTTGTCTGTTCAAAGATTTTCACACCTGCTCGATCAATAAATTCAACCATGTGTTTCACATACTGAAGAGGATGAAAACGCCCTTGCTCTTTCATAACTAGTGCAGCTTTTACAGGGATTGCTAGCGGTATCTTATCAACAAATTCACCATTTATTCCAAGCTTTTGGTATGCATCCCATTCGTCTTGTAACTTGGTAGTCCCCTGTGACGAGGTTGCATACAAATAGGCATCCTCCGTAGCGAAATCACATTCAATCTGATTCTCTTCTACTGTCTTTCTGATAAAAGATAATGCTTCCATATTAGCCTGATAATATTGTTTAGCCTTTTCAATCCCCATATGCTGTATAATTTCATTGTAGATCACATCGTGTTGGGCTGTTACCTTAGCAGTCGTATGTCCGGTTGTTCCATTCGCCAATGTACTTGCTTCTAGAATAGCTACGGAAATCCCCTTTTTCGCTAACAGATAGGCTGTCGTTATCCCTGTAATTCCACCACCAATGATTGCAACCTCTGTTTTTACATCATTCGTTAGCTTTGGATACTTCGGTAATGTTGTGGAATCCAGCCAGTACGATTCTGGAAATTGAGGCAATCCACTGAACTTGTCTGTCGATTGTTGCACGTTATACCCTCCTGTCCATACTTCCTGTCTGATATGTTCCCCAGAAAAAGGAAATGAATGTATGGATATAACCTTATAGAAAAAATGTAAACCTCGTAACTTTAAAAACCCATTGCTTACATTAGCTATCAATATAATTGAACTGGTATGTATATCTCAATTTTCATATCATGAGGGAAAATTGAATGACACACATCGGTGATCTCAAAATCTGGACCTTCTCTGCGTTCATATTTGGATTGAGGTAACCATGTGCCATAAATATAGTCTCTGGTCTGTTGGACGGAATCTTTCACAACAAACATGGCATAAGTCCCAGCTGGAAGTTCGACTTGAACGAATCCACTTTCCGCTTCTTCAGCGAATTGATGTACTTCTTCACCAACAATAAAAGAAAATTCACCATCATCTTCAAAATTGGTTGAAATACCATAGGAAAAAGCAGGTCTTTTTTTATGAGAGATTCGCAAAAAGTATTCATTCATGCCAAAATGTTGATAAAAACCGGGTATGTCCTCATAATGCTTTTCATTATTAAGATTCGTTTTATATTCATACCCATAGATAAGGTTGGTTTCCAGTTGCATAATGATAGGCTTGTTCATGAATATTTCCCTCCCGGTAGACGTGCTAAAGTCAAGAAAATTCAGTGGAAATTGTTTAGTAATGTCCGTATCTGATTTCCGATATTTTGCCGGACTTATGCCAAAATAACTGTCAAAAGCTCGTGAAAAAGCCTCCTGTGATCCGTATTGAAACGAAATGGCAATATCCAAAATGCTAGAGTTTGTCTCCTTCAATACAGTGGCTGCCTCTGACAATCTTCTTTTTCTTATGTACTCGTGCACGGTAAAACCAGATATAGCTTGAAACAGCCTTTGAAAATGGAAGGCTGAAAAGAATGCATGTGAAGCAATTTCTGTAATAGTCAGCTCTGTTTGAAGATTTTGTTCAATGAAGGTAATTGCATGTTGTATTCGATTGTAATGATCCAATGGACAAACACCTCTTCATACAAGTTTAATTACCTTCATTGTACATAAAGATATATGGTATTTTTTGATCATGCGTGCTTTTTTACGATAACACCGAATATGGAGGTACACTTGAAATCAATCATAGTAGAATGGGACGGTCAAAGAGTTAAACTTCTTTTTAGATTTGACTCATGAACTATTTCTTTCATATAATGGGAACTCATATAGAGAATTGCTATCAATTGTAATGATTAATTGTTTACGGAGGTATCACGATGATCAGTGTAAGCCCATTTATAGTTGTTGAAGATTGCAAAGAAACGATTGAGTACTATCAAAGTATTTTAGGTGGAGAAATCAAATTACTGAATGGTTCTCCAGAGAAAATGAATCATGCCGAACTTCATGTTGGCAACAGTCATATTCATATTTCTGGTTCGTTTGGTAAACCAATTGTTCCTGGAGATAATACCCGTATCATCATGGTATTTGAGAGTGAAGAAGAAATCAGACATGTTTTTCAAGAATTAAGTAAAGATGGTAAAGTAACAATTGATTTAATGGAAACATTTTTTGGAGCCTTACATGGTCAAGTTACTGACAAATATAATGTTAACTGGGTCATGAATTATTTCTTGAAATAAGAACGTAACGACTATTAATGCGGGTTACGTCTATCAGCTTAGTTAAGAAAGCACGGGTTGCAAATAATCATTCAACCCGTGCTTTTTTCAATTACAAATTTCTGGGAAGTAATTCCTTTATGGATGTTACATGGAACCAACTAAAGCCATTCCAGCAATCAATACAGCCGTAACCAATATACCTGGTAACAGGTTTGCTACCTTTATCTTTGTAATATCAGCCAGGTTTAATCCAATGGCAAAAATCATCACACCACCTATGGCTGTCATTTCTGTAATAAATGCATTCATGTAAATTTCAGGTACGAGTTGATCAATTTGTTTAGAAAAAAGTGCGATCAAACCTTCATACAAGATTACCGGTACGGCTGAGAAAAGAACCCCGACCCCTAATGTGGAAGTTAAAATGAGAGAAATAAATCCGTCAATAATTGCTTTTGTATACAACACATCATGGTTCCCACGAATTCCGCTATCCATGGCACCAATGATGCCCATCGCGCCTATTACAAAGATGAGCGTGGCAGTCACAAAGCCTACCGAGATACTACTTTCACCTTTTGTTCCAATCTTTGATTCTAACCAGTCTCCCGCCTTTGTCAAGCGATTTTCTAGCGCCCACCACTCCCCTAAAACGGCACCGACAACTAAACTAACGATAACAATCAGAATATTTTCACTCTTCAACGCCATCTGTAGTCCTAATACCGTAACTGCTAGGCCAATCCCATGCATAACTGTATTTTTCATGCTCTCAGGAATGCCTCGAATCAACTTACCTGCTAACGTACCTACTATAATAGCTACTCCATTTGCGATTGCGCCTAGTAATATCATCTCGTCTGCTCACCTTTAGCTTCTATTCTGATTATTCATTCTCCCATTGTGGACGCATTTTTCATTTTTAACAAGAGTAAATATAAAGAGATTAATAATAGCTGAACATATAAAATACCACTAGGTATGAAATCCCCTAGTGGTACTTCCTTCTGATTAGTACGTGCGAGTATTTAATTTCCTTTTAATAGAAAGGAATTCCCATCTAAATCAGTAAAAGATACGTAGGTACCCCATTCCATTTTTGATGGTTCACCTTGAAATTGGACTCCATTTTCTTTTAATCTTTGATATGTTGAATCCATATCTTCACACTCGAAAACAATAGACGCTTTACATTCTTCCCAGTTTTTCATCATTTGCTTGGGATAGATGACTAAGGCAGTTTCTTGTCCTGGTGGCGCCACTTCTAACCAAAAGGCATTTGGTCCCATCTGGGTCTCACGTTTTATCTCAAAACCTACTTTCGCTGTCCAAAACTCTTTCGCTTTCTGCTGATCTTCCACATAAACCGCTACTGTTGCCATTTTTTTAATCATTGTTTTGCCTCCATGTCAGTTTGATCACTTTCGATCTACTGCTTATCTTTCTTTGTTAAGCTTATCCCAATTCAAAAGTAAAACACTAATACAGTCAAAAAAGCCAACTTCCTAATCAGGAAGTTGACCTTCATATTATGTAGCAATAGATACTATAACGCTTTTTTATGACTTTTCAAATCATATAGGGCGAAGTCTACATTCAGAATGTGTTCTGGTTTTGGTTTACCTTTGTTCGCTCTGTGTCCAGCGATATGTTCTTCACTAGTTTCCCACTTTTTCCATGCTGCTTCAGATTCCCAGCGAATCACAACAATTACTTCTTCATCGCCTCTTCTTACTTTTTTGACCAATACACTTAGATCAATAAAGCCTTCTTGGTTCTCGATAATTCCCTCACCTGTGAAACGTTGTACTACCAAATCGGATGTGCCTTCTTTAACTGTAAAGGTTTTCGTTTCAAAAAACATGGATAAATAACCCCCTTATTTTATCTAAAAGAAAAGTCCCTTATCCAATTTTATTGATAAAGATTATCATTGTCAACATTTAACATGTAATGAACCACAGTTTGCTCTCTGGTTCATTACATTTTCATAAATAATTGTTAAAGCTCACAAAAACCACTACTTACGAATAACAGAAAAAACCCGAAAAACATTCTATTCTTCTCCCGGTTCCTTCCATTGGGCTATTCTCGCTTGAAGGACTACTAATTGTTCTTTGCATTGTATTTCGTCACTCATTTCAATACGATGTAATAGTTCGTGAAAAGTGGCATGATATCGATAAAACTTTTCTATTCTGTAATAAAAACCTTGGTCCTGTGGAAAAGGATGCTGTTCACTGTAATATCGATACACGTTCCTAGCAAATCCCTCTCCAAAATCCTCATACAAACGGTAAAAATCGTACGCTGGATCACCTATGCAAACATCTCCAAAATCAATAACTCCTTCTAAACCATCCCGATACAAGATATGGGTGTGTGCAAGGTCCCCATGTATGATACTTGCCGAGACACCCTCCTGGTCCACCGTCCTTATTAGTTCAGCAAAAAAATTAGCTACAGCTGACTGCTCATGTTTTGTTAGAATTGGATATATATTTTCTTCTACTTCTTTTAGATGTGTATGCCACCATTTTTTGTCATGTTCTCGGTGATAGCCTAAGCCGTCATAGTTCATTCGATGTAAGGTTTGTAGAAATGATGCCAATTGCTTTGCAATGATATCTTGTTCATGGGAGGGTAAACTCATGAGTATTACATTCGTTAAAGAATCACCCATGATTGCCTGATAGTAACAACAGATGATCTCGCCTTTTGAGTCACGCAAGAACTGATAAATAGGTACGTTAATACCAATTCTTTTCATTGGTTCCTGCAATAATGAAAGGAGTACACCATCCTGTTTTATTCGATCATAGGCTTCCTTGCTTCGTGGAAATCGGAAAAGAAAATCATCATTAATCAAAATTCCAATATTATCCCAGCCACTTGAATGAACTTCATATGAGTTGATCTGAATATGTGCAGCAAAAGTTTGAATCGTGTTTAGATAGTCCATCTTATCTCCTAATACGTAAGTTGTTTGTAATGATCTCATTTTATTATAATTAATTTCAAGGACATGTTAATGGGACTTTACTACTTCTACAGTGTGAATTGCATGTACCTTATTACTTTTTAATAAACTCATTCAAAAATGATACCTTCAAAAAAATATGTTACAGTTACTCTATGACATTTCCACGGCTGATAAACCTTTTTTATCAGGGAAAATGATTTAGTCCTGACCACCTGTTGATTAGCAGGTAGATGATTACTCACGTTGCTTGCAGGGCTAAGTATCGCTTCCAGGTTGCAACTCAGCACATCTTCTAAGTAAAAATCCGTTACAAGCATTCCTATACCTGTATTATGTATGCCGACCGCTCCTATTGTCCCAATTTTTTGATACTAGATCTTTAATGCTTATACATAAAAAATTTTGCTGACAACGACTCAACATTATGCTAGGAAAGAAGAGATCTCATGAACCAGCAGATTGCTGTACTCTCAGACATTCATGGAAATATATGGGCACTTGAGTCTGTGCTACATGATTGTAAGAAAAGAGGAATTAAACAATTGTTTAATTTAGGAGATAGTTTAATGGGGTCCTTGTCGCCCCTGGATACTTTCGAGCGAATACGCAGTGAAGACATGATCACCATTTCTGGCAATCAGGATCGATTAATTATAGATCGAGACTCATCTGGTGCAATCTCCCCTACTTTATCTATGGTTCGTAGTCAATTAGCTGTAGAATCATTTACTTGGTTAGAAAACCTCCCCTCTACTTATGTTTGGAATGATGAGATTTTCTTATGTCATGGTACGCCAGAATCAGATGAAGCCTATCTAGTAGATGAATTTATCAATAATAACATAGTTCCAAAGCCTATTAATTTGTTGGTAAGCCAGCTTACAGAATTTCCGTATCCTGTTATATTATTTGGGCATAGTCATATACCTAAGAAGATCGTCCTTCCGAATGGTCAGCTTATCGTTAATCCAGGAAGTGTCGGTCTTCCTGCTTATACCGATGATCTTCCTGTACCACATGCAATGGAATCTATGAGCCCTCATGCAAAATATGCAATTCTAACAAATGAAGATGGACAATGGCAAGTGGAATTCATTCAGATAGAGTATGATTGGCAACACGCCGCCTCTATGGCGCTACGTAATGGTCGTTCAGATTGGAATCATTGGTTGTTGCATGGTACAGCATAACCATGTAAGGAAAGGTTCTATATGGAAAAATTCCATGAAATTTGATGCATGACACGGGGGTAACAGAATGAGTTTGCGATTACCGATTTCAATTAAGGGTGTCATTGTCCATCATGACAAGGTGTTGTTGCTTAAGAATGAACGTAATGAATGGGAGCTTCCTGGGGGGCGTTTAGAGGAAAATGAAACTCCCGAAGAGTGTGTACTGAGAGAAATAGCAGAAGAAACTGCTCTAATATGTACAACAACAGGTTTAATCGATACTTGGGTGTATACCGTAGCAAAAGGCAAACAAGTATTTATTGTTACCTATCTTTGTCATATATTGCTGCCCGATTCGGATTCACTCCGCATAAGCGACGAGCATCTTGAGGGTAATTGGTTTTCTATACTTGAGTGTCAAAGACTCCCTATGCCAGATGGCTATAAGGACTCTATATTAAGAGCGCTACTATTTTAATTACTATTTATATAGATAGAATGACCACTCTTTACTTATTAAAAGTTTACAGAACAAGTCTATTTCTCGAGCAGATCTAAAGCATAGCCCTTCCCAAATGTTCAGATTAATATATAACTATTTTAAAATTTGTAAAAATAATTGTAAATAAAAGTATATTTCGGTCAAAATAATGTATTATGATGAACCCATTTGAGCGATTTCACTAGAAATCTAACTGTGCTTTTCGAGTGTTACTTGTTACAAAGGAGGGTTCCCTCAGATGAAAAAAATCTTAAACATGTTTATTCTTATTGTATCTGTAACGATGAATGCCTGTACACCAAATACAAGCACTACCAATACTACGACTGTTCCACCCTCAGCCACAAATGCTGTAGAACATAACAATTCTGGCTATTTTTCTCTCACCCTGACAAACAAACAAAGTGAAAACTATTTTTATACATACGATATAGATACGAAAATCTTAAAAGAAGTCGCCAAAACCCCTGATACCGCTCAATATCCTCTTGGAGTCATTGATCTAAAAAATCAGTCACTCTATTATTCCGAACGTGATTCTACAGGATCCGACCAACTGGTAAAACTTGATCTAGCTACGAAAAAGAAGGAGAAATTGACCTCCAATTTATTTGCTATCAATTATATTATCCCAGTGGGAAATCAAATTATTGTAGCAGCTGCCGAAAAAACAAAAACCTCTGTTCAATTGGCTTCGTATGACTTACAAACAAAAAAACTATCATTTTGGGTTACCCCAGATGACGACGATACCGCAGTAGAACATCTAATGTATAACCCATTTACAAAAAAGCTGTATGCTACTCTCTATTCTACTCAGGAACGCAAAGCACTTTCCAGAAAAGCAGCGAAAGAACAAGCACCTGACGTGGATGCGGCCACTCACCGTGTCGTCGAATACGATATGAATCAAGGAGAGCAAATAAAACAAAGAGAATTATACAAAGCAAAAGAAGTAATCAGATTATTCTCTGTCTCCACCGACAGCTATATTAATAATTTCATACTGCTAGAGAGCCCATCCAATTAACCAAAAAACCCCGTATCTCAGGTATACTCCTATTTTTCAAGGGTTTGTGATCTCTTGAGTGGAGATGTAAGGAAAACATGAGTTTCCGCTAAAAGTAGTGCACCTGGGGAAATCGCAATTTGATTCTCACGTAGACAGAAAAAAAGGTACTGGTCGATTTGAGGGAAGAACCTTCTACGAATTAGACCTGATACTCCTCATTGATTCACTCAAAAAATATGCCTACGACAAGAAATAAATATGACAAAAAAACGAGCCCACTAGCACAACTTCGTGGATAAGTTGCGCTAGTAGGCTCGTTCTATTATGTAACAGCTTCTTTTATTCTATTATTTTGCCAATACATCCATCATGCTTCGCAAACGATAGATTGTATTTTGCTGAGTAAATTCGACGTCATCATAGGTAATGTATTCGCCTTGTTTCACAGCTTTTATTACACGTACATGTGGTCCAATTAGTCCGAGTGGCAAAGCATTCCACTTCCGTTGATCCTCTGCTGTGACAATGCGCCCAAATGCGGTGAACCCACCAATACTGTCTAGTGCATCTCCGGGTTGCAAATCTTTTTTCGCGATAGCAACTGTTTCTGCCACAGATCCGTAGTGCGGAACGATGGTAGCCTCGTTATCAAAATATGCTTTTGCTACGGACAATGGAGTTTCTAGGCTACATAAGTGATACGGACGATACAAAATATAGTTAGGTCCATCCCCCATGCTAAGATACTTCATTTCATGGTGAACTTCTTTTTTATCCGAGGTAACAATGGCAAATACACCAGGAGCAATTCCATTAACAAATTCAACAATTTTCTTCTGACCTAAAATTCCGCCTTCTTCTTTTAAACGATATAAATCAGGCAATTCTTTTACTGTTGCAGTTATTCCATGCATACCTGGAATATCCGGGATAAACCCAGTTGCATTAGCAACACACGTCATTTCGACCATGGTTTTGGTACCGTCTTCAAAGGAAGCGATCATTTTTGGACTAGATCCCTTTTGCAATGCTTTTTCTCTGGTCGTATCAGGATTGGAGAAAAAGTTGAGGGGGTTATTTTTCCCCTTCCCTAGCGCTACTACTTCAAATCCCAAAGAGTCTGCAAAATCATGCAATTCCATAATACAACCTGGTTCATCACCCAACGTACCTGTGTAGACTAATCCAGCAGCTTGAGCCATTTGGTGTAAAATGGGTCCTACTGTTACATCAGCTTCCGCATTTAGCATCACAATATGTTTACGATTCATGATACTGTCCCAGGCAATTTTCGCCCCAATATCAGGTACTCCTGTCGCGTCTACGATTACATCTACATGATCCAGATTCGTAATTAATGAAGCATCGCTACTTACAACTACTTTTCCCTGTGCGATAGCCTGATCTGCTTTGTCTACATCATTTGTTTGTAGTAACTGATTAGTTGGAACACCAGCATTGTGATAGGCGTTTACTCCATTCTCCGGTTGAATATCAGCAGTAGCTACAACCTGCATGCCTTTCATTCCTTCGATTTGAGAGATCATGCCTCGTCCCATTTGACCTGCTCCAACCAAGCCCACGCGGATTTTTCCACCTTGTTTTTCTAATTGAGCCAGTTTTCTGTTCATATTTAACATTTGTTTTCTCCTCCTCCAGTAATGCTTATGTCTCTTACTCTGCCTTTTTCTGTGAAAAACGTCTCGTCGTTTTTCTAAAATTAGATGTGACCGTTTTATTTGATAACTATTTACGGATAAATTGGAGTACCATATCAACATCTGGAACAGAAATATCCTTTTTTTCCGCGTGGATTGTGCCTGGTAATTCTGGGATCAAGGCCCCATCGAATTTGATCGTGCAATGCCCCATGCTCGCCAATGTATCATTTGCATTGATTCCAACGGCTGTAATCATGTATTCAACATCAGCGAGCATGAGTGAGTCTCCTACCTGAACTGGGTCAGCGAGCTCACATTTTGTGTGAAGCACTGCAATATTGTGCAATTCTGCGGGGATATCCTCATTAAAGATAATCAGTGTATTCTCAGCCAAAAATGTTTCTTCTAAACTTCCGATACTTGTTGTCTTTACATCTAGTAATTGTTTCATGGTTTTCTCCCTCCTACACTCTTTACTGCTCTCTATTTTTTCCTTTAAATGGATATTTTTTAGCTTTCTGGATACAAGCCAATGCTACATATAAAAGCAATAACAACAGCAAGTGGACCTGTGATCAGGCGGGACAAGAGAACTGCTGGTACACCTACTTCGATGGTTTCAGGCTCTGCTTCCCCAAGTGTTAAACCAACCGGTACGAAGTCACAACCTACCTGTGGGTTGATCGCAAATAGTGCTGGTAACGCAAGACTAGGTGGAATATTACCACGACCGATTTCAACCCCGATTAAGACCCCAACTACCTGAGCAATAACTGCACCAGGACCAAGGACTGGCGACAAAAATGGCAAGGATGCAATCACTGACAGGATTAATAGTCCAACGAGGCTACCAGCCAATGGCGAGACGAATTTGGCAATGATGTCACCGATTCCCGAGAAGGTAATAATCCCGATTAATGTACTTACGAATGCCATAAACGGCAGGATATTTTTGATTACCTGCTCGATGGTTTCACGACCTGCCTGGTAAAAGACGTTAACTACACCGCCCATTGCACGACCAATTTTTTCAATGAAATTTGGCTTTTTACCTGCTCTCATTTGAGCAACCTTAGCTTTTGCTTCATCTTTTATTTCCTTTGCTGATTTAGGAGCATGATCAGACGTTACTTGTTCCGCAGCAGCTACCTGGGTGCCAGCTTCACCCTCAGCTGATTCGATGTGTTGTTCTCGTACACCTGAGACGAAAATCTCTTCCTTGATAAATTGAATCAATGGACCTGAAGGTGATGTTGCTGTGATATCTACTGTCATAACATTCAGACGAGGGTAAACACCACAGCGGGCAGTACCTCCGCAATCAATAACAACGCATGCCATTTCATCAGGCTCTACTTTCGTATTAAAAGCATCAATGGCAATTCCACCTGTTAAATCTGCAATTTTTTGAGCAACGGGATGAATTCCGCCACCAGTGACGCAAGCAATATATTTCTTCTTATCAGTTGGTTTAATAATTAATGGACCTCCCCAACCGCCTGAACCCTTAATAATTCGGACTGCTCTGTAGTTATCCATGTCATTTCCCCCTTTACCCGTTACGATTCAATACCCATTTGTTCATTTCTACGCTTCATCATCATTTTCGTAATGTATTCCGTCACCACTCCACGAATTAAAATCACGATAATACCTACAAGGAAAAAGCGTAGGGCAATTGGTCCCAAGGAGAGACCCAATTGAGTTAGTCCAGTAGCAATACCCATGTAAACGAATAGTTCAGCAGGGTTTGCATGTGGGAATAATCCAGTAATCGGGTGGCAGAATGAAACTGCTGAATCATAGAACGCTGGCTTCTGTTCTTCCTTCAAGAATCGTCCGAATGTATACGCCATAGGATTAGTCATGAAGAACATAGCCATTATCGGGAAAATTGTATAACGAAGGATGATGTTACCAGTGCATTTTCGTGCAAAATTGGTAATTCTCTCTTCTCCGAAAAATTTGATAATTGCATTTACAGCAGTAATTAGACAAATCAAGGTCGGGATGATGCCTGTTACCAGACCAACAAATGTTTTTCCACCTTCTTGAAACATTCCGATAAATCCTTCTGCCAGTTGAATGAAGAAATCCATCTCATTACCTCCTTCACTAATGCTTCAATTTTCCTCAAGTAGAATTCGTACTCTTCTTTTTTCTAAACACCCCCTCTTTCAAAAACATAATGCTTATTTATGAGAAAAAACCAAGTTAATGCCTGACGCATTAGCTTGGTCCGTGACCCCACCTATTGCTACGTTACTTGAAATTCCAGTTTATTATCATCCCTATTTGTAACATCACTTTTGATATAAGCTTTCTCTTTCGTTTCTTTTTCTGCTTTCAGTTTTTGAATGGCCATTGTAATGGCTGAATCTTCTGGTTTATCTGAATAGTTTTTATCACATTCATTTACGTGCATCCCAATCAGATCTGGAATGAGTTTAAAACGGGCAAAAACCGTTACCCCTGTCATCCCTTTCGCTTGAGTAATAATCCCTTCCAAGTTAGTAGTAATCATAACAACAGAACCAACAGAAAACCGTTTCTTATGTACACCTACTCCCAGATAACCGCTGGACTGTTGTCTCAATTCATTCATCTGAACTCGATAATGTTTGGCTTGTCTAATGGATAGATACGCTTGAAGAACCCACATCACAACGAATAAACCAATAAGTAAGAATCCCATTTTGTTGTCCTTCACCGCCTTACATTTGTTCATTAGTGACACAATTGTAACTTGCAAGCGGTTACTCGTCAATCATAATTTATTATAAATTCAGATTTTATTTACTAATCTATATTTTTTAAAATAATACTAAAATTTATGTGTCTTAGGATATCATTGAATATTTATATGATGAAGATTATGGTAGCCTAACTAAAAATAGAGAAACAGTCGACATTGATTGAACGCTGGATTGCTCATCCACCCAATTTTTGTAAAAGTTAGGCATCCTTTTCGTATTTACTTTTTTAAAATGTAACTAATTTTTATGTGAAGTTATGCTAAACATGATGTAAATGATTCGAAAAGAAAGCGTATTATCCTTGTATTCCACTGATTACCACATTTGTAAGGTTGCGTTCGCCTATTAACAATATTATTTTCTTTTTGCATTAACATTTTGATTATTTTTTACAGATAATTCATGCTGAATCATGTCTGTTCGAATCAATGCTGATGCTGTCGAAGAGTGTAAGATGTTTCTTCCTTACCGAAAAACATCTAATTCTTGAAATCCCACATATAGTTTTTCTTAAGAAAACGTTGAAAGGAGATTTTTCATGGACCTCAAACATCTGAATGAAGGCGAGGATACCCCCGGACAATCCCAATCTACTTTAGTATTACAACAAGAAATCAAAGAGCTCCAAAAACAACTTGTTGATTTGGTTAATGAGAAAGGTAGTTTTCTAGATCAATCTGTCATTCATCTTAGTCAAAAACTAGATCTGTATATCGTTCAGTTTCAAAGGCAACACATGCGAAAAAAGCCCTTTCGATCAACGTTTTCTGCAATAAAACTTGCTTAACTTGTCTCAATAAACCATGTACAGAAAACTGCGTAGGTAACTAGCTCGGAGGATTTCATGAAAAACTGCATTTTTGTAGAAAAAAAACGAAGGAGTCTTTTGCCAGAATATCCAGGCAAAGACTCCTTCATTTTTTAGATTGTACAGATGTATCGCTTCATCGGATTACTTCCCACTACGCAAGAAAAGCAAGGGAATCATATCTTGCTACGATCCCTCACTTCCCTTTTCATACTATTTCAGATATCCTTTTACGCCGTTTGCATCCATCCATTCTCTTTTCGCGTGCATGAGATAATCTAGATCTTCGTCTCTCCAATTATATACTTTCATTAAGACATTTTGTGTCTTATAGAGATCGTTGTATGTCAAAAATGGATAATCCGAAAGGCCCATCTTTCCATTAGGTAAGTAAGCATAATGCAAGTTGGAATTAGGCATGACCCATTTGTCCCGCGTCAGTTTTACCCCCCAAAGCATTTTGTCTGCCAATTTTCTGTATCGTTCATCTTTCGTTTGCAGATACATCTCATAGAGATAGATCATCTCCATAAGATGGTGATTAAGTGAGCTATGTGTTATTTTGTGGGGGCTTTCATGAGTATAGTCCGCCACGAGTATTCCTTCTCTTCCATTTTTAGTGATTTTGAACTGGTTGGTCTCGCTATAAGCTAAAAAGAACTCGGCATACCTCTTCGTTGAATCAAATAATCTTGGATCGTTATACTTTTGGTATCCTTTTAACAAGAGATAAGCAATATCGGTATTAAATCTGGTGTCATAAAAACCGGCTTGGATTCCGTAATCCTTAAACAACCATTCAGATTGTGGTGGAGTTATCCAATAACCTTGACTATTCTGATTAGGTAGAATGGTATGCATCATCATCCAACCAAGATCAGTGGCTGCACGGCTGCCATTCGTGATGATAAAGGAATTGGCAAAATAATTATCAGGGTTACGGAAGAAATAATTCTTCCCTGTTGGTGTGTACGAAGATGGTGTGCGCGCATAAAAACCATCCCAGCTCCAACGTAAATTACCTTCAAAATCAAGACCTTTCCATATTAGTTCCATGTTCTTCTTATCCCAGTCAATCAGTTCATGGGCTGAAGTCAATGCCCATATTTCACCGAACATATTAGACTCCAGAGGGATGGTGACGATAATATTATAGCCACCAAATGTTTTCTGCGCATTTATTTTGATCTGCGCATTATAAGTTGGAACTACTTCCATTGAATGATGAGAACGTGGTATGTATACTTGGGGTTGACTCATAATTACGGATTGATAATCTGTGGTTATGTACCCTGTTTGATACGGTAATGACCCGGATAGATTTACTTCCTGCCAAGCAAGCTCGCCACCATTAAATGCTTTGTACTTATAAACACCCGTATTTCCGGGAATAAAGTATCGGATTGTTTGAAACTTTTGATTGCTACCAGGCTTGTTTTGAATACGCTTAATCCAGTAACGGTCTTCGTTTGGAAATACTATTGACTTTTCCCTTTCCAAATAGTGCTTGGTTTCTATCTTTTTATGTACATCAGTTAAAGTAGATGGACTAGCTGACGTAATTGTAGCATTTCCAGAAACTAGCATAACAGTAAGACTGCAACTGGTCACTATTTTTGTCCATGACCATGTTCGCAACTTATACACCCCTATTCAATTCATATTTTTGACGTACATAATTGTTTATAAGGTTTGGTGGCACTAGTTGAAATCTTTCGTACTAACTAATTTTTCTACACACCATGTTCTCATGTAATAAGACTGCAAAATTAGGGAAAAAGTTACAACTTTTATGAATTTATAAAAAAATGATTTCCCTAAATGAAAAAAAGCTGATCTATGTAACCAGATCAGCTTTGAACAATTTATTTTCAGATATAAACGATTTACGTTGTAATTCGTGTATTAGCCTTTGTATTCAACAAGGTAATAGTTCTTCTTACCACGACGAATGACAAAGTATTTATCTCCCAGACGTTCCAGATCAGCAATTTTTGTTTCCAGATCGTTGAAACGAACATCATTAACAGTGATGGCATTGTTATTCAGATATTCGCGAGCTTCACGCTTAGATTTAGCAGCTCCAGCCTGAGTCAGGACATCAACCATTGTTAATTCTCCATCTTCAATAGTCGTGGAAGGAACATCGCTAAAGCTATCTGCGATTTCAGAAGGAGTCAGGTTTTTCAATTCACCATTAAATAGGGAATGAGAAATTTCTTCAGCACGATTCATTGCCGCTTCGCCGTGTACCAAAGTAGTAACGGAACGAGCTAGTGTGCGCTGAGCCTCACGTTTTTCTGGTTCTGTTATTACTTTATCTTCTAATTCCTTAATTTCATCAAGAGTTAGGAAAGTAAAGTAGTGTAAGAACTTGATTACATCGCGATCATCTGTGTTGAACCAGAACTGATAAAATTTATAAGGGGATGTTTTACTTCCATCCAACCATACTGCCCCACCTGCTGTTTTACCAAATTTGGTACCATCGCTTTTAAGTACGAGCGGCAGCGTAAGACCAAATACTTTTTTCTCTTCATCGCCTGAAGTTCTGCGAATCAACTCTGTACCAGCAGTAATATTTCCCCACTGATCACTACCACCCATTTGCATTTCACAGTTAAGCGTTTCATTCAGCTTTTTGAAATCATAAGATTGCATGATCATGTAACTGAACTCAGTATATGAGATCCCTTGTTCCAGACGAGCGCTTACGGAGTCTTTCGCCAGCATATAGTTAACGGAAAAATGCTTTCCGATATCACGTAAAAATTCAATAAAGGTAATTTTGCTCAACCAGTCATAGTTATTAGCCATAACCGCTGGATTACCTTCACGATCAAAATCAAGAAAACGTTCTAGTTGACCCTTTAGCTTGTCAGAATAACCCTGAACTACTTCCGGAGTATTTAATGAACGCTCTGATGTACGACCGCTCGGGTCGCCGATCATTCCCGTACCTCCGCCAACAAGCGCGATAGGTTGATGACCTGCTAATTGAAAACGGCGCAGTGTCAATATCGGGAGTAAATGCCCAATATGTAAGCTATCAGCAGTCGGATCAAAGCCTGTATACAACGTGAGCATCCCTTGATCAAGACGTTTTTTCAACTCATCCTTATCTGTTGTTTGATAGATAAGTCCTCTGCTTTCAAGCTCATGTATAATGTCCATTGCTAGCAAAATCTCCTTTACAATCAATTTAATTATCCTCTAATCATAGCACAGGTGTCTGGTTAAGTTACAGGAAAAAAATCAATCTGAATGAATATATTGTAGCTTCCTCTTATTTCTTAAGCAAATAGCGGTTTATAGGTCGTCCTACTCCACCATATCGAATATCCAATTCTACCATGTTGGTTTTCTCCAGATATTCCAGATAACGTCTAGCTGTAACTCTGGCAAGTCCAGCTTTTTCGGCCACTTCTTCTGCCGAAATAGATGTGATTTGCACATTTAAGATTTGTTTAATCTGATGCATCGTTAGAGGATTGAGCCCCTTGGGAAGTTCACCCTCTTTTACTTGTTTTGACTCATGAAACTCACCCTTAAACATAATGTCCAGCTGCGCTTGTGTCAGGGATTCTTGCTTGTTCATCGAGGTTACGAATTCTCGATATTTTACCAATGTCTGCTTCATCCGATCAAAGGTAAATGGTTTAATAATATAATCAAATACACCATTACGAAACATTGTTTGAATGGTATCTAAATCTTTTGCCGCCGTAATAGCAATAACGTCAACATGAATATCATTACTTCTCCAGGTTTTTATCACCTGAAGCCCATTTAACGAAGGCATATAAAAGTCCAGAATAACCAGATCCGGCTTCAGCTCTTCCACCATCTTAACTCCATCAGCACCATTACTAGCCATTCCAACTACTTCAAATCCGCTTACCTGTTCAATAAACTGTCGATGCAACTCCTGTACCATCAGGTCGTCTTCAACAATGACTACTTGAAATGTCATGTTATTCTCCTCTCATTGGGAAGTGGATGATAAAGCTAGTACCCATTCCCGGCAAAGATTCTACTTGTATCGTTCCTTTGCCTTTATTAACTAAATTTAGTACAAGATATAATCCAAGCCCTTGATTCTCTTGATTGACCAAAGATGTTTTCGTTGAATAACCCCTGGTAAATATCTGATTTCTCGTCTCTTCATCCATCCCAGAACCGTTATCTTCCACTAGCAATGAAAGAGTCTCCTCGTCTTGATACAGACTGATAAATATCTCCCTATCGGTTTGCTCACTTGATTCCAAGGCATCAAAAGCATTTTCAACCAAATTACCAATCATATGAACAAAATCATGATGATCCATCCGTTCTGGAAAATGCGTTAATCTGCTGTTTCGATCAATAATGACGTTGACACCTCGTTCATTCCCTTTCCTTACTTTGCTTAACAACAAACCTGATAACATAGGGTCATATATGTTCTCTGTCAAAAAGTCACTTAATTCTTCCTGTTGTTCTGTCACATCAAACAGATAAGAAAGGGCTTTTTCTGTCTGTCCTAATTGTAGTAATCCTGCAATTGTATGCATTTTGTTAGAATGTTCATGATTCTGCAAGCGAAGGGCTTCTACAAAAGCTTTTACCCCTGTTAACTCCTCAGCAATCTTAGCAAATTCCGTTCGGTCCTGAAAAATCGCCAATGCACCTACCGTTTTGTTATTTACCTTGATAGGAAAACGATTCGACCAGACTAACGCATCTTTCATGTGTAATTCACTGTTATAGATTGGTTTATCTAGCAACAATATTTCCGGTAGCCTGGAATCAGGTATCACATCCGTAATCTTCTTCCCGATTACATCACCCTTGATCCGAAAAATCTGTTTTGCCTGTTCATTAAAGATCGTTATGATCAGGTTCTTATCAATGGCGATCGCACCCTCGTGCATCGCTTGGAAAGTAGCCGTTCGTTCGATCATTTGTCGGGTTATCTCATGTGGTTCCAGATTCAGCATTTGTTTTTTCATGTGGCGTGCTAATAGCCAGGAACCAATCATTCCAAAAAGAAGCGATAACAACAAGGTAATTGTTAAACTCTCTTTGTTACTACGAATCGCATCAGATAGAGATGGCAAGACTTGACCTACGATAACGACGCCTACTTGCCGGTGATCCTGATCCATTATCGGTACATAGACTCGCAATGCGTTACCTAATTCCCCTTTTACCTTCTGGATAAAAGTATGCTCAGCAAAAGCTGTTTCCGCTTCCTTGCCTAAAAACTTTGTTCCAACTCTGTCTTCTTTTACATCTGCTAAACGAATCCGCTCCATATTTAATACCACAATATACGAAACGTTATTAACAATTTGGATTCGCTTCGTTAATGGCTGAATATTTTTCCATTGATCTCTATCTACTATCTGTTTAGGTATAGTTGGAAACTCAGCAACAGTGCGGGCAGTTACTAGAAGGCGTTGCCCCACTTCTCTTTCTTTTTCATGAGAGAGAGTTCCAACCACAATTATTCCCCCAATTAAGAGAGAAAATAGTACAATACCTAGTGAAAGGATTGTTATTTTATGTTGAATACGCATGTTCTGAAGCAGATCGGTCACATTCCTTCCCTGTCATTTTCTGTGAAAAACGTCTCGACGTTTTTCATAAAATTGGATGTAGCCGCTTGCGGTCCAACAAAACGGTAATGACCGTTTTGTATGTTTTATTTTGGATGAAAATTCACTATTCTTCAACTAGGAAAAGGGTGAAAACATCTTGAAATCAGCAGTCAGCATTATTTTCTTCCTTGTAGTCGGATTATTAACTGCCATACTTTTCGGATTTCGTAGCGAACTATGGACCACCGAAAAACCATATGATGAGCTGCAAGAAGGAATGAAAGAGCGAATTGTGATTAAATTTAGTCATGTGGTGGCAGAAAACACCCCTAAAGGATTAGCTGCCGAAAAATTCGTTCAGACGGTAAAAGAAAAAACAAATGATCGTGTTGAGGTACAGGTTTTTCCCAATGGTATTTTGTATTCGGATAACAACGAATTTGAGGCATTACAACGCGGTGACGTCCAAATGATCGCGCCGGCATTCTCTAAACTGTCAAACATTTCGTCACAATATTTAATCTTTGATCTCCCCTATGCTTTCCCTGATCAAGTTTCCATCCATGAGGCTTTTGATGGACCTATTGGAGAAATTTTATTTCATTCGATTGAAAAACAAAATGTTAAGCAGCTCGCATTTTGGAGCAATGGATTCAAGCAAATGTCAAGTGACAAACAACCGTTGTTGACCCCGAAAGATTTTAAGGGTCATACCTTCCGCATTATGTCCAGTAAAGCAATTGAAAGCCAAATGAATCTTCTTGGAGCAAAGTCAGTTGTCATGCCTTTTACTGAGGTATATGGCAATATTAAATCTGGTATCGTAAATGCCCAGGAAAATACCTTTTCAAACATCTATACAAAGCAGCTCTATCAGGTTCAGAGTCACGTTACCATTAGTAATCATGCCTATCTTGGGTATGCAGTATTGGTTAATGAGGATTTTTGGAATTCATTGGAACCTGAACTACGTGACCAAATTGAAGAGGCTATGCTAGAAACAAGCTATTGGAATAGAGTGAAGGCAATTGCAATGAACGATCAACAGCAAAAATTACTTGAAGAAAAAACGAATATTTCTATCTATGAGCTTACACCCGAACAAAAAGAAGAATGGGTACGAACCCTTCAGCCTGTTTATGACCAATTTCATTCCATTATTGGAGATGAGCTAATGGGTATGATTAAAAAGAATCATAACGAATAACCTGAGTTTTGCAAATATAAAGTCGGAAATAAGGTGGAATTTTTTCTCCTTTTTCCGGCTTTTTTTGTTGACCAAAAAAACCAAAAAGAACAATACGACCAGATTATTTTCTAATTTTCACATAACTCTTACAATATCATTATAGTAAAAAAGCGCTTTCAAAGAGGATGTGAAACCAACATGAAATTTTTAAAAAACCTGACCGTTCAAGTAGTTATTGCAGTAATCGCTGGTATTATCTTTGGATTTATTAACCCTGAAATGGGAGCCAAATTAAAAGTTCTCGCAGATGTTTTCATCAATATGATTAAAATGGTTATCCCACCAATTGTATTCTTTACCATCGTACATGGTATCGCGAGTATGGGTGATATGAAAAAGGTTGGCCGTATTGGCGGTAAAGCTCTCCTTTATTTTGAGATTGTAACCACCATCGCATTAGCAATCGGAATTGTCGTAGTTAACTGGGTAAAACCAGGTGTCGGCATTGATCCTTCTGCAGCTGCAGGTACGGACATCTCTAAATACACAGGATCTGCTGGATCGGAAAGCTTTGTAGACTTCCTGATAAACATTGTCCCAAGTAACGTTGTAGCAGCATTTGCAAGCGGCGAGCTACTTCCAATCTTATTCTTTGCTGTACTGTTCGGTATTTCTCTTACAGCAATGGGAGAAAAAGCAGCTCCAGTACTTACTCTGTTTGATAGATTGACACAAGGGTTCTTCGGTGTTGTAAATATGATCATGAAAGTCTCTCCAATCGCAGCTTTTGGTGCAATGTCTTACACGATTGGTAAGTTCGGAATCAAATCTCTTGTAAACCTTGGCTTGTTAATGAGCTCTGTTTATATCACCATGTTCCTGTTCATCGTAATCGTTCTTGGTACGATTTGTAAGGTTCATAAGTTTAACATCTTCTCGTTCATCCGTTACATCAAGGATGAGATCCTACTTGTTGTTGGTACATCTTCTTCCGAATCAGCGCTTCCTAACATGATGCGCAAGTTGGAAACATATGGCTGCTCGAAATCAGTAGTAGGTTTGGTTGTTCCTACTGGTTATTCTTTCAATCTAGATGGAACGTCAATTTATCTTTCCATGGGTGCCCTTTTCATTGCTCAAGCATATGGAATTGAAATGACGCTCGTGCAGCAGTTAACGTTGCTAGCCGTACTAATGCTAACATCAAAAGGAGCTGCAGGTGTAACAGGTTCTGGTCTCATTACATTAGCTGCTACACTGGCTGCATTCCCGTCCATTCCTGTTGAAGGTGTTGCTCTGCTAATCGGAGTTGACCGCTTTATGTCTGAAGCTCGTGCAGTAACCAACTTGATTGGTAACGGTGTAGCTACTGTTGTAATATCAAAAGCTGAGGGAGAATTTACACCACCAGCACAGAATGCTGCGAATACAAATGCTATTGCTTCCTAATAGTAACCAGCAAAAAAGACGCTTGCTAAAAAGCGTCTTTTTTGTGATTTATTAACCTACCTGCTTATCGAAGAATTATGTCTGATATCCCCTTCTTCTGATACCCACGCAAGACATATGTCATACTCCACTTTTCTATGGCAAGCATGTTGCGAAAAAGATCGTTGACTAAGATGTAGCAAACCAATACAATATTATAACCGAATCACAACATAATATTATATCATAAAATTTATTATTTGTCAACGTTTTTTATTTAAAATTGTATCGGGGGTCATGTAATGAAAAAGGAAAGCACAACAGCCTTGGTAAGCGCATTCGCGAGAGTATTCCATGCAAAAAACAATCTTCAAAAGATTTTTGATGACAGAATTAATTTACTAACTGATGACGAATATGAAAATATCGCATTAAACATGACAAAAGGTATTTCATTCTTCAATCCAGATTTTAAGGGAGATGATAACGAGGCTTTACGTTGGGTAGTAAACCATCAACTTAGCCCTACTCCTCTTGGCAGAACTGCCTATGCTGAAGAAAGTCTCGCAACCGCTGTTACACTTGGAGTAACACAGTACATGATCTTCGGAGCAGGTTTGGACACCTTTTGCCTGCGACAACCTGATTTTTCTGATAAGCTCCACATTTTTGAGCTAGATCACCCTCTCACCCAGAGTTTTAAGAAAAATCGGCTTACCGAGAAACATTTGGATGTCCCAACAAATACAGAGTTTCTTTCATGCGACTTCAACGATCTTGATTGGGAGAACGTCTTACTTAATAATGGATCCTTTCAAAAAGAGGCGCTCAGCTTTTGTACACTTCTAGGGCTAAGCTACTATTTAACTCCTGAAGCTTTTGAAAGAATGATTCAAAAAATCTCTCATTTATTAATCAAAGGAAGCAGTCTGGTTTTTGATTATCCGGATGAATTTACGTTTACAGATAATGCTAGCTATCGGGTGAAAAAACAACTAGAAATGGCAAGCTATGGCGGTGAATCCATGCTTGCAGCATACAGCTACGAACAGATCGAGCAGTTACTTCAGCGTTGTGGATTTGCAATCTATGAACATTTGAATCCTTCAGAAATTACTGAGCGATATTTTAGTAAACACGGTAGTGAAATGACTTCTTTTGAGAACGTGAATTACCTATTGGCCGTTAAACAATAAAATGAGGATTGAACAAAAATGATGCTTCTCATTCGATTTTGGTAGGAATACTGCGCAGTTAATACCTTCTGATACATGTAATAAGCCACGAATACCCATCTTGGTACTCGTGGCTTTCCTACTCTTACGTTTGCAATGTTAACACGACAAAGTTAATGAAAAATAGAATGGAGATAACCATTAGAGGAAGTGGAACCTCTTTTAGTTTACCCATTGCCAGTTTAACCAGCGGATATGACATGAAACCAAACGCTATTCCATCTGCGATACTCGAAGTAAATGGAATCAGGACAATGATCAGAAATGCAGGTATCCCTTCTGACATATCCTCGAAGTTAATCCCTTTCACACTCGTCATCATCAAACTACCGATGATGATTAATATGGGAGCGATTGCACTATCTGGAATATAGCGAACCACAGGGATAAAGAAGATTGAGAAGAGAAACAGAATTCCTGTTGTTATAGCAGTCAAACCTGTTTTCCCGCCTGCTGATATCCCTGCGGTACTCTCAACGGAAGAGACTGTCGGACTCGTACCGAATACTCCTGATAACATAGCAACAATCCCATTAGCTTGAAGAGAACGCTTGAATTTGGCTGGCTTAACCATGCTGTGCAATATTCCCATGTTTTCAAAAACAATAACCATCGTTAGCGGAAAGATAGCAACCCAAAATAAAGATGTGCCGATTCTTTCAAAGGACATTGCACCGAAAACAGACAGATAGCTGGCAAAGGAAAACCCTGCACTCTCACTTGCTGGTTCTAATTGACCGAAAGCGAAAACGATCAACGTATTCACAATAATACTGATCAAAAAGCTACCTTTTACATTCCGTAAAAAAAGAAACAGAGTAATAACCAGACTACTTATTGATAATAGTACAGGTAAACTTCCCAGATCACCCATCGCAATATAAGTAGTCGGATTCGGGACAACAAGCCCACTCTTTTGCAAACCGATAAAAGTCAGATATAAACCAATTCCAACTGTCATCGCTTCTTTTAACGAATCAGGAATGCTTCTCGCTAACAGCCCTGCAACAGGTGTAAACGTTAGTACAATAAACAAGATCCCTGATAAAAATACTACAGCTAGTGCTTCTTCCCAGGAAAAACCCATCGAACGTACAATTGTGTATGAAAAGAAAGCATTAATACCCATTCCAGGAACAAGAGCAATTGGTGCATTAGCCCAAAAGCCCATAATCAAGCATCCAATGAACGAAATGAGGATCGTAGCAACTATCCCCGCTTCTAATGGAATACCTGCATCTGACAAGATAAATGCATTTACAGCGATTATATATACCACAGTAAAAAATGTGGTTATCCCCGCCAACACTTCATTTTTCCATGTAGTTTGATGACCTTGCAAATCAAAATGCTTGTTGAAAAAAGAAAACAATGATGACCCCTTCTTAACTTGAAACAATCCCTCGGCCCACCCGTGCCAGTTCACCCTGAAAGTGTATCAGGGCAAGACACCTTTTCCCATAGTAACAAAAAAGATGGTAAACGTTAATAGCTAAAGGAAAAAAATCGGACATCCAAGGTTTTTTTCAATGGGAAAGCAACTCTTTTTACTGTATCAGAAAGCATAAACAGCGGAGCAACTCATCCTGATACGCATGAAAAACATCCTCTAAGGAAGAACCAGCTTCTTCGAAAAGACTTCAATAGAAGTTTTTCTTATCAGGCAAGGATAAGTCGTAACTCTTCTCCCACACTAATATTACCCGGTACTTCCACGGAACAAATGATTCCCCGTGACTTGTATGCAGCTTTAACAAACCGTGGTGCAAGCTTTTCAAACTCAGGATATTGTGCCGCAATAATCTCGCCAGGTCCAATACACGGTTCATTTTCTCCTTCATTGTACAAGCCCACTCCATTACTAGAGAGGAATCGACTTCCCACCGGTATGGTGGTGATTTCCGGGTAACCACTAACGAGAATATTAGCACCGAGCCATTCTGGTAATACGTGTGGTATCCCCAGTTTCCTCGCTACTTCTTCACACTCTTCTATCGAGACCAATGTAAGCTGTCTACGGTTAAAGATTTCTGTCCCACGCTTATACATCTTCTCTCTCGAACCTGCTAATCTAGTTAGGCCAAAATGTAAATCTCCTGGAATCCCTCCGTATGTTACTTCAATATTAGGTTGTCTGGATGTAACAAAATTAGTATCAGATTGCGCAGATAAAACTGCTTCTACTTTAACAATGAACTCTTTCATGATTTACCCACTCCGTTTTTTTAATAGTATTAAACAGATACTTATTATCATAAAATCTAGATGTTCAATTTCGTTAAACAAAAACCTTATGCATACATATATAAAGACTATACAGATGTGTATGCATAATTATACATAGATGAATTTTTATACAATTAGTCGCATCCAAACAACCAATACCCCTATACTGGCGCTGATTATCTGTTTATGCATCATTGTATATTTGCATAACCTATTATTCTTTTTTTGGATTTTACCAGGTACAAGCTTTCAGTTTGGTGAAAAGTAGCTGTCTTTTCTTCTGGAGATACACTTCTAAATTTCTTCTTGTTGTCTTTTTTTTCGTTCTTTTTCTTCCTGATATCATATGTAGTTACGTTTAAATAACTAGAATGGTTACCTAATCCATTTCTACCGTCTTCCAAATCTTATCAAGGAACGCTCGTTCATGCAAAAAATCCAAAATAGCATCTGATAACAGCCAAAATAGAAAGTAGCATCGTCTTTCACAACACACCACTCCACTACACGATTTCAAATCAGTCGTGCTCACTTACAAAACCATTGCTCAACATATAACAGGAGTCGTTTCCATACTCCCGGCACATTTTCATTTGAAATAATGATTGACAGAAGGCTAGTAACTTTTTACAATGTAAAATAATACTACCGAAGAATTCCTATCGAAGAACTTGGTTCTTTACAGGATATCTCGCACATATCAGTAAGAATAGCTTCTACTGATAAATAAAAACCATATATGTCATCAAGAGTGGTGGAGGGACTGGCCCGTTGAAACCCGGCAACCGGAGCAATATGCTCAAGGTGCTAAATCCTGCAGGATCAAAAAGATTCTGAGAGATGAACTTGCTACGTGTTAACGAGCCTTCTTCTCTCTAGAGATGAAGGCTTTTTTTGACTGTATCAGAAAGTATAAACTGCGAGCAACTCAACCTGATACGCATGAAAAATTTCCTCTAAGGAAGGACCTGCTTCTTCGAAAGACTTCAATAGAAGTTTTTTATATGGTTAAGATTGCATAGCATTCCTAGCCACTGGCGAAACGACGCCATGTTAACGAAATACCCAGCTTCTCTCTCATGATGATTCAAATAATTTAAAATAATTAGTAGGAGTGGATGAGTAACGATGAGTAACCAAAATTGGAAGCCTGAAACGATTGCCCTTCACGGAGGTCAACAAGTTGATCCAACGACAGGATCTCGAGCGGTGCCTATTTATCAGACCTCTTCGTATGTTTTTAGAGATACTGATCATGCTGCTAATCTTTTTTCCCTGCAAGAATCTGGAAATATCTACACGCGCATCATGAATCCTACACAAGACGTTTTTGAACAACGGATTGCTCAGCTTGAGGGAGGGATCGGTGCCCTCGCTACTGCTTCTGGTCAATCAGCTATTACATTTTCTATTTTAAACATAGCTGGTGCGGGAGATGAGATAGTCTCATCTAGCAGTTTGTATGGTGGAACTTACAATCTGTTTGCCCATACTCTACCTAAACTAGGGATCAACTTTCATTTTGTAGATCAAAGTAATCCTGAGAATTTCAGAGAAAAAATTAACGGAAAAACAAAAGCCATCTTTTGCGAAACGATTGGTAACCCACAAATGAATGTTGCCGATTTGTCTGCAATTGCTGCGATCGCTCATGAAAACGGTATACCTTTAATCGTTGACAATACATTTGCCTCACCAATTTTATGCCGTCCACTGGAACATGGTGCTGACATCGTCGTACATTCGGCAACCAAATTTATTGGTGGTCATGGTACTTCAATTGGTGGAGTAATTATTGATGGTGGTTCTTTCGACTGGAACAATGGGAAATTCCCAGGCTTAACAACACCAGATCCGACCTATAACAATATCGTCTACGCAGAAGCAGTAGGAAAAGCAGCCTATATCATCAAGGCACGCGTTCAGTTGCAACGCGATATCGGCTCTACTCTCTCTCCATTTAACTCATTCTTGTTCCTTCAAGGATTAGAGACCTTGCATTTGCGCATGGAACGTCATAGTCAAAATGCGCTAGCAGTAGCCACATTCTTAGATTTTCACCCTGATGTTGAATGGGTAAACTATCCGGGCTTAGAAGAGAGTCCAGATTATGTGCACAGCCAAAAGTATCTACCTAAAGGACAAGGAGCTATCCTTACCTTTGGAATAAAAGGTGGCTTGGAAGCAGGTAAAAAACTGATTGAATCCGTGACATTATTTTCTCACCTTGCAAATGTTGGTGATTCCAAGTCACTAATTATTCATCCTGCAAGCACGACTCACCTACAGCTAACACCTGAACAACAAAAACAAGCAGGCGTATCACCAGGTATGATTCGACTTTCTATTGGTACCGAATCGATTGATGATATCCTCGATGATTTGAAGCAAGCGATTTCTGTTGCAATTCAAAACGCTTCATTACCTCTATAACAAAGAAAAGCACCTCTAATTCTGAGGTGCTTTTCCTTATCGTAATCATGATAAACAACGTATTATTTTATTTTCTTACTTATTTTTTACTGATTTGAATAACCGGAATGGTTTTTTTCTCAAAGGTGTTTGCCAGAATTTGTTCTGATATGACACCTAATTTAAGCAGACTGTTTATTTTGCTCGTATCTGCTCGCGACATTAACCTCCACAATTCAGGGTCAGGTAATGCCTCATACAGGAGCTTATCATCAAATTCACGTTTTTCCTGTCTGGTGACCTTGATTTTGTATTTCCCCTCTTCTTTCACCACTGGTTCAGGATAAATTGCTAACAGAATACGACGAACTTCTTCTAGTTCGTCAGTCACCTCTTTCTGTCTTTGTTTTAATTCATAAAAACGCGCCAAATGAGCTTCCATTGTTCGCTCCTTCCCCTTACTACCTTATACATAGTGAATCGCATACAGTATGTTGTCATTTATCTTACATGGTATGCCTTTCACAACTGGGATAGAACGACACTTCCTCCTCTACCACTCACCTATTCGGTAATAAAGTTTTTCAGAAAATGAGGAAATCTTTTATTCCTGTTCTTCATAGAATGGCTGTAGATGAAAAGTAGGAGGAAGAGTTATATGGCCAAAAATACCAAAAAGAAACAGCAAGTCCCCTCTAACGAACGCGTAATTCCACAAATGAAGGTAGTTACCCATGATGTATGTCTCGCCTGTAAAACCCCCTGTGAAAGAGGACTTGCCTATGCAAAGCGCATGCAGCTTGGCGGTCAAGTAGGGTATGGAGTCCCCTGTATTTTGACCAGAAGATAACATGAAAAGATGAATATGTAGCACATATTACTACAATGCCTTCCACTATTTGGAGGCTTCTTTTTTTTGTTTCTGTACAGTTATAGTGAAGATGCTTGCAACAACCTGCGATCTGGTATCGTCTAAGACACTGGATTTGAAAAAATTGATAAAAATAGCAAAAAGCTTACATTTTACATGCAGCCAAGAAATAGCAAAATTGACAGTTGGAAGCTGATAATCGCTTCTAATTCCGATAGACTTTTATTCCTTCCCATTATCCGGGTAACATGATACGAAATCTCGTGCTATAATATGAACTCGTGTACAAAAATGTTGGAAAATCGGGAATCATCAGGATAACTGTCTCATGATGAATCTATTTTGCTGGACAAGGTTATCAGGAGAAAGTCCGTAATGATCATCCGGGAGGGATAAAAATGAATCAAAGTATTGCAGAACACTCCAAAACGGCTGCCGCTTCACGACCATCCAAAAGAAAAGTGGATACGTTTAAGCGAAAGCGTCTATTAATTGCTGGTAGTGTCCTGATCTGGGTCGGGTTATGTTATGGAGGATTCCAGTTAGCACAAACCTATATTACCAATTCGCAAAACTATATAGACCAACGAATTACTGCAGTGGAATCACAAAATACTGAATTACTTACAAAGGTTACGACGATTGAGAATGAAATGACAAGTATTAAAGAAGAATTGGCTCTTACTGGCGAAACGATTACAGGTACAGACAAAACGAAACAAGCGTTATCAGAACGAATCACAGCTTTAGATAAACAGCTTGTTCAATTAAAAGCTTCTTTAAAGAAACTGGAGGATGCAGCTCGTGCTTTCTAAGCTGAATCTGTTTTTCTTCCTTCTGTTCGCTACCGTATGTGGAATCGTTATTGCATTTGTAGAGCCTTCACCGCTTCTAGGAAAAATGGACAAGCTTACTTCTAAACACACAGAATTAAGTAATCAGATGGAAAAGCTGGAAGAAACCTCTTCAGAAACAAAGAAAGTTCTGCAAGAGATTCGTGTCGCAGTCGACCTGGAAAAGAAAGAAATTGAAGAACAGCAGAAAATGATTAATAACCTGGTCGCAACCAGTAAAAATACTACCAAAACTACTGGAGACGTATCGGATAACCTATTAACCAACATGCTGGGTGATCCGATTGGACAAACCTTTGGTAAAAATGCGCGAATTAAAGTGTTTTCACTGAAAGAAGCCGGCTATCGTGGTGTGATGGCTAAGGTGCGTCTTCATAATCCTAATGCAATCAAAATGGTATTAGCTGACGATAAAGTATACAGCAATGGAGAGACAACCAGTCAGTCAGCCAGAAGAAAAGGAGCCATTCTCGCGATTAACGCGGGTGGGTTTAACACCGGGAAAGGAAAGCTCTCCCCTCTTGGTGTAACGGTTGTTGACGGTCAAGTAAAAACATTTTCCGATAATCCAAACCTGAGTTTTGTTGGATTTGACAAAAATGGTCATTTAACGCGTGGACGAGTTACTTCTGCTGCTGATGTTAAAAAGAAAGGCATCATGCAAGGCGCTAGTTTCCTACCCGTTCTACTAGAAGGCGGGAAAAAGAAACCAATCCCTAGTGCTTGGGCTAATAAAAGAGAACCTCGTACGTTAATCGGTAATTTTGAAAACGGAGATTTATTATTCATTGTTATTGATGGACGTAACAAAGATTGGAGTAATGGCGTTACATTAGAAGAGGCTCAACGAAAATTGTTAGAATTCAAGGTACGCGATGCCTATAATCTGGATGGTGGTGGTTCCAGTGCCTTTTACTACAACGGAAAGGTCATGAACCAACCTTCTAGCGGGAAAGAACGCCCTGTAACGACGAATCTGATAATCATGCCGTAACCTAAATTCTGCTGAATGCAAATCATAATCGCAAATGATAAGAAAACATGCGTACCCCTCAATTTCAGGGATACGCATGTTTTGCTATTCCGTTTAATTCTTACACAGTTCTTTAAACAATCTGCTTTCTCTAACTAGGTTTCTACCTAAAAACCATGTTCTTTCAACTCTGATGTTGCACGAAGTTACTTTTTTACTAAGTTAACCTGTGATTTTTTGTAGTAACTCTCTGGTACCATGAATGACGATACTCTGTTCCAATGTAGTCAATTCTTTTCGTACAATTGTATTTCTCAATTCTTTTGCCCGCACCAGATGTCCTCTAGCCTGTTTAACCTCAACGGTATACTTTTCTATGATTGTTTCCAGTTGCTCAGCATACTTTTCATCTGTTCCTGTTTGAATGGCTATTTCGTACATATCAATGATTTCATCTGAAGGACGAACAGGATCATATTCATGAGGTGCGGTACTGTCAAAAAATGCTACGCCAGTCTCCCGTACCAGAACCATATCCAGACTATTTGGATCAAGAGCACAATGATAGATTTCTGTATCATATCCATTCTGCTGAGCACTTTGTGCAATCTTTTTTAGCATGGTCGATTTACCCGATCCAGGTCTACCTTTGATATAATAACGCTTTACATCTTCTGTCAGACTCAATATATGGTCTACGTTACCATCTGGAGTAGCAGCACCAAAGTAACACTCCATCACCTTTGCCTCTTTTTGTAGATTGCTTGCAAATATTGTCTCACAAATATGTTCAGCAACCTGATTAGCCTTATTAAAATCCATATTGCTAATGTAAATACGTTCCCAATCATCATGGATTACCAAGGCTTTTCCGTAGCATGCGTATGCTTTTTCCAGTTCCTCATCAACTTCTCGCAAAACAGCAGCTTGTTGCTCACTAGACTCTTCAGGTAACACGTCCACAATTATCGGAACAAGGTTATCTATTGGTTTTACCGCCGCCTCATAAATTCTGGCATCCATGATAGCCACTTTCTCTTCAGGTAAAATGAGCGCATCACACTCTGTATAGTTCCAAGGTGAATGAACTACCTGCAATACCTTTTCCTGGCTACGTAATTCATCACGAAGAATAGTCAGAACCGTAGATGAAATGGAACCGATTGGACTTTTTATCAAATAGAGTTGTTCTACGTTTTGTAATAACGAATCATAAAAACTGACGTATCCTCTCGCCGTATATACTGCTCCAAAAACATTACGCACTTGATTTGACATTACTCGTCACCCTCCTGCATATTGTAGCATCTCGATGTTTATCCAGTTTTATGCAGTAAAAAAACCTGCATATTCCATATTTTTCAGAATATGCAGGCGAATGCCTACAGGTGAACTATTTCCACTTTTTGATATAAAAAATCATCATCCCAAATAGCAAGATAGCTACCAAGACAAATCCAACCATGTTGGTCATTGGTTCCGACATGATGTAATACTCTCCTTTACGTAAAAGAACTACGATTATATATCTACCAGACGCAAAAGCATGTAACTGTTTCATATCACTCTACACTTTTGGTCTGGTAGTATTTATAGAATTCAACTCTTACTCTTGATGTGGGAGATGCCCGGTTGTCTGGGTATCATGATTACTAAAAATGCTAGAAGCATTTTGTGTTGGTAGAGTACCTCCCAAAGAAGAAGGAAAACCACCTTGTGATCCAGCTGTTGTCGTCCCTGGATAATATCCAGTTGATTGAGTAGGAATTTCATTTGGTGACATTATGGAACCAACTGCTTGATTCGAATGTACTGTCGTACCAGTTGAAACCCCATTTTGGGACACGATTTGATTTCCATTACCCATCACCGTTCCTCCTGTGGAAGGAGGGGTTGTTACTGGCTGGTAGGTGTGAATCATGGTTTGTGTGGTTACTTCTTTCATAGTTGGAACCTGATAATACCCTCGCTGATTCATATAGTACCAGACCTCATAAGCTTGTTCTGAGCTATTTATTGAAGCCTGCTGTAAAGCTCGTCGTAAGATTGGGTCGGCACATTCTAGCGCAGCCATCATTTTTCCATGTGCACCTGCTTTATGTAGCCCAAGCATAGCTGATGAAATATCTCGATCATCTAATTCATTTACTAACATGGAAATCGTCATCGGCTCTGGCTGGCTCAAGCCATATGTAGGTTGTGTGGATGCGGTTGACTTAACAGTCCGATACGGAATAGCTTGCTGTTTACCAGTTTGTTGCAAGATGGAGACCAGAGAATTATAAGATTGAATTCCAAATTGGAGTTGGTTATCAAGCATTTGCGTTAGTTGTGGGTCTTTACAATGTCCTTTATACAATTGCAGAGTGTTGCAATCGTTTATCATGCAAGTTAATACCTCATGTAATCCTAGAATTTCATGTGCGCCTAGACTAGCAGCCATATCTTACCCTCCTGAATCAAAAAAGTAGAAGAAAAACGATCTTTTCTAGGTTTCCCCTATTTTCTTCCTTTTATGATGAGGAGGTTTTTTCTATGAAAAACGTCGAGACGTTTTTCATAAAATTGGATGTGACCGATTGCGGTCCAACAAAACGGTCATGACTACCGTTTTGTCAGGAACGAAAATACTCTGCTTGCAATGCTTCGAGATTTTGTAGTGCCCGCTTACCATAGGTGTCATTTCTCTCAATCAATTTATTTATTTCCTTTTCCAAGGCGCTTTTTAGAGAATCGTTATAAGTTGGAACTTCCCCTTCAAATTGGCGTACCACAGCTGGAGGGACATTCACCTTCTCTTGATAAGCAAGCGCCTTTCTTTCATGAAATAATTCCACATCCACCTTGAATCGATTATGTAAATCTCCTTGAACAGGATGAGTAACGACTGCCAGTGTCTTCACCAATACTTTAGAAGGATTTATATCCATTACTTCACTTATGTATTCCCCAGTGCGGTGTAAAATCAAAACGATATCTCCTGGTTGAATGTGCTTCTCTTTCAAGATAGATTCCTACCTTTCTGTTCCTCAATTTCTATCTACCTAAAGAACATAAACCATCCAATAAAAATGATGCCAATTAGGACAATTCCTACAAAACTGCCAATAACCATTTTTGCTTCTTTATTCAGCTTCGGTTGAGGTTCTTGATGTTGTTCTTTTTGCTCCTGATTCAATGACATGAGCAAATACCTCCATATAATCAATATGAGAAAATCAGTTTCCCCTATTGTAGCAGAAGGTTACATGTATAAACAGTTTGTAACTCTCATTAAGAAAACCATAAATCTAAAAAGCCACAGCTACCGGAATGGTACTTGTGGCTTTTCCTCGTTAGAGTATTCGTGCCCCAATTAAGAAGCATACTCTTTAACTTGCAGCAGCTTTATTTTAAATTCAATGTAGGTAACTAATTTTTGTAACGCTTCCATTTCTTGTTTGGTATCATGAATCAATTTAATGATAGATTCACTATGTTCTAATTCATTTATTCGAATGAGTTTATCCAATGATTTTTCACTCTTGACTAGATAACCTGTATACCGCTCTTTATCTTCTTGTAATTCCTCTACCATCGTACGTAATTCCAATGACACCATGAATACCTCCTTTTGCTTCTGTTGCGAGATTGGATATTTTTCCTATTTCTAGAATAAAGTGAATAGAGCCTTTGCACAAGAAAAATCATTTGCACATTTTCTACAAAAATAGACATTATCGACAAATGTTAGGATGTGAATTAATTACAGAAGTGTACTTGTTAGGCACTTCTATTATGTAGTAGAAAGGAGGTACATGTTCAGATTGTAGACAGAACATATATCTCCTTCCCAGCTTTTACAGAAATATCCTTAAGGGGGGAACCTAAGGCTTTTCGTTGATAGATAAGAATTTATCAAATTTCTCATCTGCATAAGTGCAACCAGGCTTTGCCTGCGCCAAAGGTTTGGCAAAGCCAAATTTTCTATTAATTGATTATTAATCTTTTCAACTATTGTTGAAACATTATATTACGTTTTTCGGTAGTTTTGTCGATAAAATCTTTCATTCACTTATGGATTAGGAACGTCGCAATCTCTTAAGAATTGGAGATATCACGACCAATGAGCAATTTAGGAGGAATATCTTGTCCATTCCTGCTCTTCATTACCTTGTTCGTTACTGCCCGAACGGTTAATTCCCAATAATCCTCTTCTTTGTAATTGCAGTGCCTCTACTTCAGCTTGCATTTCTTGTAGAGCAATGTAGTGATTACATTTAGTAGCACAATATTTAGTGTTTCGCTTTTTTTGTCCTGGACGGCGATGCTGAAGAGGAAGTTCGCAAGTCTCACATTTATTCAGCATTTCACACAACTCTAAGCGAGCTTGTCTTAGATCTTTCATTGTTCTCTCCCGCCTTTCTGATAATTATCTTACTAATCATATAAAGGAGACGTATGGAGTAAATGTGGAAATTGTGTATGATAAAGGAGACTATAATAATATTATGTAAACTAATTGATTGTTATTTTGTAATTCTGAACGGAGGCTCACCTCAGTGGCAAGATAACAACAGATAACGTAATTGAATGGTTTACTGGTTTTGAACAGGTGTATCAGTCATTTATTCATTCTGATATAAACAAAAAGCCCAGATAACGCTGCATGATGGGCGTCTTCTGGGCTTCTTCCTTCTCTTATAGTAAAAATATCGCCACGACTGTGGTAACAAGTAATCCTATCGTAACGGGAATAAGATTTCGTCTTGCTAGCTCAAAAGGACTTACTCCACAAATAGCAGCTGCCGGTATTAATGCCCATGGGACCAGTGTTCCTCCCCCTACCCAAATTGCTGCGATTTGACCTAATGCTGTTAACGTTGCTATTCCATCTTGTAGGCTAACCGCAAATAGTTGGGCAACTGAACCTGCTAATGTTATTCCCGAAAAACCGGAGCCATCTAAACCGGTTATTACCCCCACGATCGCTACTGTTATTGCTGCTACGCCTTCCGTTATTGGGATATTATGGGCGAGCACATAGCCGAGATCATTCACGATTCCTTGGGAACCAACTGGGAGAACTTCTCCAAATACTTTTAAAAATCCCGAATCCCCCATGTAAAAGAACGCTGCAATTGGGATTACAGGACCAAACACTCTAAACCCAAATTGAAATCCTTGAATTAAATACTCTGTTGTTTTCTCTAAACCTTGTTTCGTATGTGTTGTAATCGTTACCATTAGAAGAATCAGTAAAGCTGTTCCCCCTACTATTGCTGTTGCGTCTCCACCTTTCAGATCGAACATCCACATGGCGACGACATCCAGTGAGAATAATATGGGGATCATGACTGCATAAATGAAACGCCATTGTGTTGACATTAAATACCTACTCTTCTCTACCTTCGTTTCATTCATATCAAGTAATGGTTCCTCGATTATTTTGCCTGCCTTCATATCTCTTCGCAGGAAATAATAGGCTAGTACAGTTGTAACCACACCCATAACAATAACAAGGGGTACACTAGCAGAAATGACATCTGTAACGGGTATTCCAGCAGCCCCAGCAGTTAGCGTTGGAGCACCTTGGATAATGAAATCACTCGATAAGGCAATCCCATGACCGAATAGGTTCATGGCTATTGCCACCCCAATAGCTGAAAGGCCCGCTTTAATGGCGACTGGAAGTAAGACAGCGCCAATTAGGGCAACGGCAGGTGATGGCCAGAAAAACCACGAAATAAGCATCATCGTTATTCCTATAATCCAGAATGCAAGGCTTGGGCTCTTTAACAAATAAGTCATGGGCTTCATCATGGTTTCATTCACACCTGATGTTTGAAGAACCTGACTCATCGCTACAATAATGCAAATGATTAATATAGTCGGCAACAGCTCTGTTATTGCATACATGAAGCTCCCGAATATGCCACCTACAGCAGATACAACAGATCCCGTGGCAATTAATCCAAGTATTCCTACACCCAGTATGCTAATCAGGCTGGTGTCTTTGCGAAATATCATTAGCAAAATGATAGCAAGAATAAAAAATACATAAACACCGTGGATAAATGCAAAATCAGCGTGCATCACACCGCCTCCTCTCTTTTCTGTACCATATGAACAGATGAGATACTGGGTGAATGCACGCTGATTTATTCGATGTTTTATCTATATTATTCGGTTTTAATCTCGATAGATTGTGACGCTACTGGCTTTTCTCGGTTTACAATAACAATCCCCGCTGTAACTAAAGCTAATGCTCCAAAGATTACAAGATGAAGCGACTCATTCAAGATAATTGCTGATAATAGCACCCCAAATACCGGTATCAGGAAGAGATACATAGAGACATTCCCCACCTTGTTGTACTTCATGATATTGTTCCACATGACAAATCCTGCACCTGAAATGAAGGCAAGATAGATCAGCATCAATGAACTGCTTACATCAAATTGGAAAGGAGTAAATCCAACCTGGCTCACACCAATTGCCACTAATCCAATACCACCGATCAACATTTGATAGGCAGTCAAATATAAGATATCCAAATAAGCTGATTCCTGTTTCGATAGGATGTTTCCCAGCCCACCACAAAACATGGCAGCAAGTAATAGTATTTCACTTAGGCCAAAATTAAGCGTTACCTGACCATTTGGCATGTTTACCAGGACCACACCTAGGAAACCTATGCTTAACCCAACGATCTTTCTCGTGCTAATACCATCATTCTTAAACATAAGATGCGCTAATATAATTTGAAAGAATGAGGTTGTCCCTGCAATAATCGAGCCCTGTATACCAGAGCTCGTGCTAAGTCCAATATAAAAGAACAGATACTGGAAGAAGGTTTGAAAAGCACCAACCTTAACTAGTCGTTTCCATGATCCTTCCTGATATGAAATACTCTTACGAACAAGTAGCATCACAAGTAATATGCCAAGTGCAGCTAGTACAAACCGATAGCCCGCAAACAGAATTTGTGCAAAGAAATCTTGAGGTCCAATTGATAATTCTTCATAGCTTTTTTTAATAAAAGGTAAGGAACTACCCCATAAAAAAGTGGTAGCAGTAGCTGCCACCACAATTCCTAACGGGTGTGTAAAAAATTTTTCCGCTTTCATGTATGATCTGCTTCTCCTTCTTTTCTCCCAACAGCAATCTATATGTTATTTATGTCTTTCTTTATTTGTTGTACAAGCGCTTTTCCAGTGCAGACAACTCTTCTGGTAACGGAGCATTTACCTGGATACGTTCTCCACTAAAAGGATGTACAAATGTTAGTGATGTAGCATGGAGTGCTTGTCTGTCCGGTAACAATGAAAGCTTTCTTGCTCCATATAATTGATCTCCAATCAACGGATAACCCAGATGAGAAAGATGGACACGTATTTGATGAGTTCTGCCCGTATCCAATCGACAACGGATTTTAGTTGCCTCTTTAAAACGAGTTACAACTTCGAAATAGGTTACAGCCTTATCTCCATGTGGGGCAACTCTCCTACGACTGGCATGGTGCCGATCCTTACCAATCGGGGCATCAATTTTCCCCTTTTCCTCTGGGATGAGCCCTTCCACATAAGCAAGATACGTACGCGATATTTCACGTTTCTCCAATTCATTTGCTAATCGTGCGGCGGCGAACGCATGTTTTGCATATAAAACAAGCCCTGAGGTATCTCGGTCTAATCGATGAACGTGTCGGATGCGAGAGTATAATTGTTGCGAGGCAAAGTGAGCAGCCACAAAGTGATCTAGTGTCTGTATTTGACTGTTCTTATTCTCTGTTTCCGTAGGATGTAATAGTATGCCAGCAGGCTTGTTCACCACCAGTACATGATCATCCTCATACATGACCTCAAGCTTTGCATAGATTGGCTCTACTCCCCATTCTTCAGGTGGACATAATCGCATGGCTACTGTTTGACCAACCTTAGGTTTTTGAACCTGGGTAACAGGGAGACCGTCTACCAGTATTTCTTTATGTTGAAAAAGCAAATGTACTGTTTTCTTGGGCATCGCCCACTTTTTTCTCAGTAAATCTCCAAAAGAAAGAGCAGCTTCTTGCTCACCAACTGTGCAAGTAAGCCACTCTCCTTTTTTTTTCATTTGAATCATATTGTACTTCCTTTCACTTCTAACCAACGATCAGGATGATTGGTACAGATTTGTACTGAAGGTCCAAGATGAGCAAGCATCCTCATATGATCTGGCTCATCTACTGTCCATGCAATAATGGAGTATCCCCATTCTCCGATATGTTTGACAAGCTCCGGAGTTAAATAAGGATAGCAAAGGGATAATAAATCGGCCCCCAGGTGTTCTGCTTGTTCTTTAAGCATCATTGGCATCCCGTATATTAATGGCCCCGCCTTGATCTGAGGCGCCATGCGTTTTACGTGATAGATCATCTGATGCTGGAACGAAGTAACAACGACATGTTCTTCCATGTCGTACTGTTCAACGAGCCGAAGAACTTTTTCCTCCAGAACACGATCTGGGGAACTATTCATTTGTTTTAATTCTATATTTAGCTGTTTGTGATTCTGATTAGCAATCAGAACCTCTTCTAGCGATGGAATTTTTTCTCCGAGAAAGCTGTCATGATACCAGCTGCCTGCATCAAGAGCTCTTAACTCAGCAAAGGTATGATCCCGTACCAGACCTCTCCCGTTTGTGGTTCGTTCCAGCGTGTAATCATGGATGACGACAGGAATATGATCTTTCGTTAACTGCACATCAAACTCTACTCCATCAACTTCAGGATGATTGAGAGCTAAATTAATAGCGGAAAGCGTATTTTCAGGCGCTTTTCCCGACCACCCTCTATGAGCTAGGCAAAGCTGATTAGACACGCTGTCTCCCCCTTTTACTTTTCCATGAATCAAAAGATTATAGCGCTTCTCCTACTTGCACAGCCCGATCTAGGAATTGTTCAATCTCTTCTCTACTCTTCGCCAGCTTACTTACGAATCTGACTAATTCTTTATTGTTTTTAAACGCAACAAAACTTGGGATTCCCATGATTTCCAGTTGCTCGGACAGTTCTGGAAGATCGTCACGATTAATTTGTACCATATCCAGTTTCTCTTTATACGCCTCTTCCAATTCTGGCATGAATGGGTCGATGCGGAAGCAATCTGGACACCAAGTTGTATAAAACTTAACAACAACTGGTTTAGAGGATTGAATTACCTCATTGAATTCTGCTTCTGTTTTAATATCTCTCATCTATTGATCTTCCCTTCTATTCTTACCATATGTTTGTAGTTAGTGTATCACAACCACTATCTTCTGTCTCTAAATCAGATCCTTGGAGTATAGTGCCCCCACCTTTTCCAATTCATGTCGTAATGCACGCATGGGAGCTGACAGATGCTTATCTTTATGCGCTGCGACAACCAGAGTACGAGTCGGTTTAGTTGACATATGTACGTATGCGGGCCTTAATCCAGTCCAGCTCGTCGTCGTAATCATATGAGGCGCAAAAGAGACACCCATCCCTGAGGCAACCATGGATTGGATGGTTTGAATGTTGGTACTTTCAAATACTACCCGGGGTGTAAAGCCAGCTTGTTCGCAAAGACCTAGTGCAATGGTACGAAACCCTTGTCCTTCCTTTAATAAGATGAAAGGTTCATGTTCAAGGGCGGAAAGATTAATCACTTGTTCTTTGCTCAGAGCATGATCTGGCGGTAATGAAAGATAGATTTCTTCTTGTACTACAGGGGTTACTTGTAGTGATGGATGCTGTATTGGCATGGTTAGTAGACTAAGATCCAGCTTTCCATGGACGAGCATTTGTTCCAGCTTGCTCGATGTTTCTTCAATTAGTACCACTTCTACCTTTGGAAAGCGCTTGGTAAATTCAGAAATGACTTGGGGTATGACATATGCTCCTGTTATGGGAAGGCTACCAACAATGACCCTGCCTGCTTCCCCTCCCGCAAATTGAAGCATTTCTCTTTCCAAAGCATCAGCCTGATTAATGAGAGAAGTAGCTAGATGAACAAACCTTTCTCCTGCGTCTGTTAATTCAATGCGTTGTGGTAATCGATGAAATAGGGCAATCCCCCATTCCTTTTCCAGTTTTCCGATTTGCTGACTGAGTGAAGGCTGCGCTAGGTGAAGCTTTTCTGCCGCGCGAGAGAAGCTTTTTTCTTGAGCTACCATTAATACATAGCGAACCTGTCGTAATTCCATCTTCTGTCATCCCTTACCCTATAGGATTTTTCTATTATTTCTATAATCATTATATCTTTGAACTATTTTAATTGCCATGATACAAATAGAAGTAAGAGCAGCGTACTTGAGAAAAGGAGGGCGTAACATGAAGCCTCGCACACTATTTGAAAAAATTTGGGATCACCACGTCATTTATGAAGAAGCAGGCAAGCCAAGCCTATTGTATATCGATTTACATCTGGTCCATGAAGTAACATCTCCACAAGCCTTTGAAGGACTGCGTCTTGCAGGCAGAAAAGTTCGTCGCCCAGATTTGACTTTTGCAACAATGGATCATAATGTTCCAACAGCAGATCGATTCAACATCACAGATCCAATCTCACGCACGCAAATGGAGACACTAACAACAAACTGTAAAGACTTCGACGTACCACTTGCTGACCTGAACAGCCCTGATCAAGGTATCGTTCACGTTATTGGTCCTGAACTAGGTCTTACTCATCCAGGTAAAACGATTGTTTGCGGTGACAGCCATACATCTACTCACGGTGCATTTGGTGCTCTTGCCTTTGGTATTGGTACAAGTGAAGTAGAACATGTTCTGGCTACACAATGTCTGCAACAATCTAAACCAAAGACGATGGAAGTACGCGTAAATGGTCCCCTTCCACTCGGAGTATCAGCAAAAGACTTAATTCTAGCTATTATCGCAAAATTCGGTACTGATTTTGCTACCGGCTACGTTCTTGAATACACAGGTGAAGCAATTCGCAATCTTTCCATGGAAGAGCGCATGACTGTTTGCAACATGTCCATTGAAGCAGGTGCCCGCGCTGGACTAATCGCTCCTGATGAAACTACTTTTACCTATCTGCAAGGTCGTCGTCACGTGCCTCAAGGAGAAGCATTTGATCAAGCAGTAGCAACATGGAAAGAGCTTCAAAGCGATGAAGGCGCTACATATGACACATATGTTGAAATCGAAGCAACTGAAATTGAACCACAAGTAACATGGGGTACGAGCCCAGGAATGGGTACGGGTATCAACAGCCTTGTTCCAAATCCTGATTCCTATGCAAATGCTACAGATCAAACTTCAGTTCGTAACGCTCTAGCTTATATGGGTCTTACTGCAGGAACGCCAATGACTGACATTACGATCGATCGTGTGTTTATCGGTTCCTGTACCAACGGTCGTATTGAAGACTTACGTAAAGCTGCAGCAGTAGCAAAAGGTAGAAAAGTCTCCCCTATTGTTCATGCAATGGTCGTACCTGGTTCCCAAGCCGTTAAAGAACGTGCAGAGGCAGAAGGCTTGCATCATATCTTTACAGAAGCTGGTTTTGAATGGCGCGAATCAGGCTGCTCTATGTGTCTTGCTATGAACCCTGATATTCTTTCACCTGGTGAGCGTTGTGCCTCTACTTCCAACCGTAACTTCGAAGGTCGTCAAGGTCGTGATGGACGTACTCACCTTGTAAGCCCTGAAATGGCTGTTGCAGCTGCGGTAGCTGGCAAATTCGTTGATGTGCGTGAATGGTTAAAAGAACCAGTTAGTATGTAATGATATGTAGACTTAACTTTTTCCAACTATAAAACAGGAGGTATCCACCATGGAACCGTTCGTTACACTTACAGGTGTGGCCGCTCCTTTGGATCGTGCCAATATCGATACAGATGCAATTATCCCTAAACAGTTTTTAAAGCGTATTGAACGCACTGGATTTGGTCAGTTCCTCTTTTATGAATGGCGCTTTACGATTGAGGGAGATAAAATTGACTCTTTCATTCTTCACCAGCCACAATACGAAGACGCAAGTATTTTGCTCGCACGTAATAACTTTGGCTGTGGTTCTTCCCGTGAGCATGCTCCGTGGGCGCTGCTTGATTTTGGCTTCCGTTGCATCATTGCTCCATCTTTTGCTGATATCTTTTATAATAACTGCTTTAAAAATGGCATCTTGCCTATTCGCTTATCGGAAGAACAAGTTGATGAATTGTTCAAACGTACTGAATCTACGCCTGGTTACCAACTTACTGTAGATTTAGAACGCCAAGTTGTAGAGGATAACCAAGGTCTCTCCTATTCCTTCGAAGTAGATGAATATCGCCGTTATTGCCTTTTGAACGGATTGGACGATATCGGTATTACTTTGCAACAAGAAGATAAAATTGCTGCTTATGAGGCTGCAAGAGCTACTAAATAATACACGAAGAACATCAGATAAATTAAGGAAAAAGCAGGCCTTAAGCAAGCCTGCTTTTTGCTTTTCTTACTTTATCATCATGTATAGACTTCAACTAGTAGATTTCAATAGAAATTTCTCTTATACGGAAACCAACGGTGCAACAGCTCGTACATAAAAACGATCCGATTTCACCTCTATATAGCCCTTTTCCTGAATCTGCAAATGAAGTAAATATAATTCATCTAAATATTGTTCGCACGTAAACGCAGGAAATTGCCAAGGAATTGTTTTTACATAATAGATTAATGCACCAATATCATAGAAGCGTTGGTAAGGAGTAAACGCACCTTTTTCTTGGATGGATAGACCAGCCTCTTCCAGTTGCTTCACTGCATTGGTTACATTCCATTCAGAATACTCGTCTGAGGTGATTCCAAGCATTCTATTTAACTCCTGGCAATCCTGTCCACCTACCTGCTGGGTAAAAAAGATTCCCCCATCTTTCAGAATTCGTCTCACTTCGTTTGCATCAAATGATTCATGCCGATTTAGAATTAAAGAAAATTGCTTTTCAGTAAACGGAAGCTCACTGTCATTTTGTATGGCAAACACTTTTATTCCAAGAGGGTCTAATTTATCTTTGGCAATGGGAACATTGGGCTCGTAAGCCTCTGTCGCACATGCGAGTGGGGGTAATGGGACCATTTTTGAGATAAATTCACCACCGCCTGTCCCCATGTCGAGCATGCTATCTGCCTGCGCCAATAAAGGAATAGCTTTACTGGCATACGACCAAGGCAAAGCCTCTGTTCCAATTCGTCCAGTACCATGTACATATGAAAAATCCCATCCCGTAAATGGTGTTTCTGCTTGTTCGATAAAATGGTGAAAGACACTGTCATATTTCATCTTTATCTCTCTCCTACACTGAATTTCTAAACAATAGCTGATTATTCGAATTTCTTTATATAACTTCCCTTTACGTAGATGATTTCCTGCCTTTAACGTAAAAAGAAAAAGCCCTCACTTATCATGAGAGCTTCCTCAAGCTTCCTTACTTGATCTGCAAGATTTTCACCGCTTGAATCTGGTACGAAGAGTGATTCGGGTAGACCAACTCTACTTTTAGTTCATGCTCCCCGATTGGCAGGTTTTTCATTGAAAATGAGGGGCTATAGATTTTTTGAAGAAGCTCCCCATTTAAATACAAATGAGCATGCCCCGTTCCGTGCTTGTTCTCAATGGATGTGTCCTCTGATTGCGTTTTTTGCTCAGGAACAAAGGTAAAGTTATTCGTAATTAATGTAACATCAACTTGACCCTTCTCTACCTTAACATCCATAGCCAGTTCAGGTTTTACAGAAGTGAATGGATCAGCACCTGCTTTAGCTGTTGTTTCCAGACTTTGTTTATCAAACTGGAACAAGGTAGCCACATGGAGAGGGTCCTGCCAAACCACCAAAACTACTGCTAGAACAAGCCCCATAAGAACAGCAAAACCATAAATCAGTTTGCGCAAACTGATAACCATTACATTCATCTTTTCTCTCCCTTTCCGGCCGTTTAGTACATGCATACGCTCGTACGAGGAGAGTTAGAATCTATTTTGTCATTTTGCTTTGGATTGATTCCATTTTTCCCTAAAAAAAGCGCACAAATAACAAATGTTGCTATGATCTAGACAACACGATCTTACCAAATTGTTCGGAAGCAGATAATCTTTCCAAAGCTTCCTTTCCTTTTTCTAATGGATAAATCTGATCAATGACAGGATGAATCTGATGTTTTTTCATAAACGATAGCATTTCAAGAAATTCCTCATAGCTACCTAATGTCGTACCGATGATTCGGCATTGACTATAGAAAAATGCACGCAGATTAAACTCTACATCATCACCGGTTGTTGCACCAAAGGTAATAAGTTTACCGCCCTTTTTTAATTGATATAAAGATTTTTGGAAGGTTGCCGGACCAATACTATCAATTACGATATCCACTTTCTCTCCCTGAAGTGCTTCATTCCATTCCTCAGCAGTATCTATCGCAAGGTCTGCACCTAGCTCTAGTGCACGTTTGCGTTTTTCACTGCTTCGGGAGGTAACGATCGTTCGGCAACCAGTTGCTTTTGCAAACTGAAGTAAATAGGTAGCTACTCCGCTTCCAATACCAGGAATGAGAATGGTGTTAGCTGAAGTTGCATCTCCTTTTGTAAATAACGCACGGTATGCAGTAAGAGCTGCAACCGATATTACTCCTGCTTCTTCCCAGGTGAGATATTCCGGTTTTTTGGCAATGCTTGTTGCAGGTAACGTGATAAAAGTTGCATGTGTTCCATCTGAGTCGGAACCTAATAAAGCAAAGTCTTCAGGTGGCGCATCGCTTATGCTTTGCCAGTTTAGTCCAGTATAGATGATGACCTCATCACCAACATTCCAGTTTGTTACACCCTCACCGATCTCATCAATAATGCCCGCTCCATCACACCCAATGGTAAGAGGAGTATTTTCTTCATTTCTCCAGTTAATCATCAATAAATCACGGCGATTCACACCAGAAGCTTTGAGACGAACACGTACTTCTCCGCTTTCAGGTGCTTTTTTTGGACGTTCACCATAATGTAATCCTACTAAACCTTTTGGACCCGAATGGTATAATGCCTGATTCAACTGATTCCCCCCTTAAATAATCAAGATAATGAATTTCCGAATTGACAGATAAATGCATCTTTCATTAATCTTATCATACAAAAAAAGGATAGCAACAACTGCTATCCTTCCTTTTTCCTGGTGAAAACACTTTAATCAGTTGGAGGTATGGTTTCGTTATACGCGAACTTCTTTTTTTCCTTTCTACGCTTTTTTCGTAAATCGAACCACGTTCTAATTCCTTCAAAATATGAATATAGAACAGGCACAAGCACCAGTGTGACGATCGTATGAAAAATTAATCCTGAGATAACTACTGTAGCGAGAGGTGCTTCAAAGCTTCCACCTATCGCCATCGGAAGCATCCCCAGAATAGCTGTAATTTTGGTCATGATAACAGGCCTTACGCGTTCGTGTGTTCCTTTTATGATAGCCTCAGAAAGCTCCATTCCTCGTGAGCGAAGTAGATTAATTCGGTCAATTAACAGAATGGCGTTGGATACCACGATTCCAATTAACATGATTACACCAATAATAGACATAGCTGTCATGGCACGTTGTGTGAGAACTAAACCTACTACAACCCCTACAGCTGCCATCGGTAAGGTTAGTAAGATGATAAAAGGATGCGATAACCGACCGAATTGTAGAATCATGATGAAGTAAATGAACAAAATAGCACCAGCGAACACCAGTAGCGCTTTACTCATTGTCTCTTCCTGCTGTTTCAGACTCCCCGATAAATCTACTTCAAACCCGGTTGGAATACTCATCTTATTAATTTCTGCTTGTAGCTGGGTCGCAGCCTTTCCTGGGTCAGAACCTAATAAGTCTGCTGAAACGGTAATAACCCTTTCTCCATCCTGATGTACCAATTGTTGCGGAGTTTTCCCAAATTGCCAGTCAGCTATCTCTGTTAGTGGCACTTTTCCTCCACTTTCAGACTGAATCATTACATGTTTTAGTTGTTCAGGGTGCTTCATCTCTTCTTTGGGAAAGCCAGCAAAAACATCTGCTTCTTCTCCTGATGTAGTGATCTCGGCAACCTTCTGTTCATTAAGATATCCTGACAGCTCTTGGGATAATGCTTGGTCTGTTATCCCCAAACGCTCCATCGCATCTTTTCGTGGTAACAAAGTAAGTTTCTCATCACCTATGCTAAAATCATCTCTGACGTTCGATATTCCTTCCACATTCGTTAAGAATGAAGCGACTTGGGTACTTAATTGTTTAGCGATCTCTAAATCTTCCCCTCGAATATCTACCGAGACTTTCGTTACTCCGCCACTGCTCCTATTCCCATAGGAGAAGCGTTCGATTCCCTTTATCTGCTGTACCTGTTCCTGAATTTTGATACTCATTTGTTCCTTATCCAATTCTCGTTCTGCCTGAGGTACTATACTTACTTGCAATTGAAGTTGCTGCAAATCTCCCGACACATAAACATTTGTTATTTCCTTAAACGTTCCAAGTCGTTTTTCAGTATCTGCAACTACTTTTTTTGCTTCTTCAATGGAGGTTCCTTCAGGTAGAATGATTTCACCGAAAATGAAGTTTTCCGTCACATCAATAGAAAGGTTCGTTTTCACGAAAGGACCTAATATAAAGACGCTGACAAACAGTAAAAACGAGCAGATGAGCGTAAGAAGACGACGTCGCATGCAAAATGAAAGTAAACGATCAAAGGTTCTTATTAGTACTCCCCTTTTAGCTTCTACGGACACCGGGATCCCTTTATCTCTTTTTAACATACTCTCAGCGAATATCGGCACAAAGAAGAAGGCAACTAAAGTTGAAGATAGAATGGCGGCTGTGACGATAAAGGCAATTGCAGAAAAAATAGGTGTGATAACTTCATCAAAATTAGCTATCAGCATCGGTAAGAAAACGATAACCATCGTTAGCTGAGAAGCAAGTACTGGGGCTAAGACCTCCTTCGTTCCCTGTATGATTGCTTCACGTAGTTCCTTTCCATTCTCCTTTTGATGATAAATGCTCTCTAATACAACGATTGCTGCGTCAACAATGAGCCCTACTGAGAGACTCAAGCCGATTAATGTGACCATATCAAGATTGTAGCCAAATAACAAGAGAGCTATAAATGTTAACAAAATAGAGAGAGGTAGTGTGGTCGCAATGACTGTAGTGACACGCCAATTGCGAAGAAATACGTATAGAACAAGTATGGCTAATGATCCACCGATGATTACCTCTCTACTGAGATTCGTAATAGAGTGTTCGATAAAGGATGCGGATTCAAACGCTGTATGTATTTTATACAATCCACCCGCTTCCGTATTAATCTTATTGATTTCTTCCTCCACAAGCTGTTGAGTAGGAATAATCTCACTTGTTGGAGAACGTTTTATACTGATCCCAATAAAGGTCTCTCCCTTAGTAATTGAGACATTCTCTGTACTCGCAAGTCCTCTTCTATCTTGAATGGTTGCCAGTTGAGATAGGGGAACTACGCCTTTTGGTGTTTGAATGAGCATGTTGTCATATTCGGCAACATGTTTTAGAGATTGATCAATCTCGATAACCGTTTTGGTACCAGCATTTTTCATTGTCCCAATCGATTGTGTAGTATTTCGATTTTGTAATTGGACCAGCAATTGATTTGGACTAAGTTCATATGCCTGCAAACTTTTCTTATCAAATTGAATGACAATTTTGTCTTGAAAGCTACTTTCTGATACAGTAACCTCCTTCACGCCTTTCATTTTCTCCAGACGGGGTTTAATTGAATTCTTGGCAAGCTGGTACAACCCTTCTGGATCAGAGCCAGTAAGGGCTAACTCCATAAGTAGGTCATCCCCAAGATTTGCTTGATAAATCAAAACATTTTCTACAGCTTTAGGGAATTCACTCCGCTTTTGATTCACGATACTCTCTACTTTTTGTTTCGCTTCCTCGCCTTTTCCTTCTTTTGCGATTACAGTAATAGAGGTTGATCCACTCGAAGTACTTGACGTAAATGAGTCAATTATGTCCAATCCTTCTAACTCTTGCTCTATCTTATTTGTTACCTTTTTTTCCATTTCTTCAGGGGGAAGTGATCCACCAGAGATATTTGCCATAATCCATGGAAGGTTTGATTTCGGAACAAGATATACCTGTAGTTGCATTAATGAAGCAACTCCGCCAATTATGATCATTGCGGTAAGTAGATAGACGATCAATTTTCTTTTAAAGAAAAATTCTAATAGCTTGCCCATTACGATTCTCCTTTCACTGAAACCCGTTCACCATCCATTAGTGATGTAATTCCACTATTAACGAGGAGGTCTCCGTTGGTTATTCCAGAGAGAATCTCGATGTGACCGTTCATAACTTTTCCTGTCTGGACCTTCGCTTTTTCTACCTTTCCATTTACAACCTTCATAACATAATGGGATTCATTGGACATACCCACGCACTCTAGTGGAATCATAACTCCATTAACAGCTACTGGTAGTTCAATCGTTGCCATCATACCACCTCGCCAGAATCCTTCCTTGTTTGGAACAGTAACTTCAACACGGAACTTGCCTGTCTTCTGATCTACTACTGGGGAAATGAAAGTGATGGTCCCTGTTACACTTTCTCCTGTTCCAGATTGAACTGATAGATTCTTACCTACTGAAAACATTCCTATCTCACTTTGATCTATCGATAACGCTACCGTAACATTACTTAAATCAACTACCTTCATAATCTGCTGTCCCGGTTGAACCAGTTTTCCCGTTTCTTCGTAAATTTCTACCACGGTTCCATCAAAAGGAGCCACTATCTTCCCTAGCTGGATGCTTTCTCTTGCTTGCGAAACCTGTCCTTGTGCTTGTGCAAGAGAAGATTGTGCTTGAGCCACTTGATTGGCACTTGGACCTTTTTGAAGTTCCTGTAGAGCGAGTTGTTGTTGTTTGACCGAATTTTCAATCTGCTGAACCCGTACAGCAAAATTATCTCGTTCACTTTTGGAAATGGCTCCCCCTTGGAATAGAGCCTCCCCTTGTGCCAATGCCTTTTTAGCTTCAGCCAGATTTTGCTGTTCACTTGTTAGTCGTAGGTTCTGCTGACCAATTGCTTCAGCGCTGGAACCTTTTCCTGCTTCATTTTTCATGATGGCAGCCATGTTGGCCTGTTCAGCAGCTACCTGAACAGCAATCTGCTGTGCTTTTCCATCAAGTGATGCCAAAAGCTGTCCCTTCTTCACTTTATCCCCTTTTTTGAGAGCGAGCTGAGCAATTTCGCCTGGACTTCCGAAAGACAGTTCTATTTCACGTGTTGGTTCTACCACTCCAGCATAGGCAAACTGGATAGGCTTCGTCTCAGAAGCAACTTTATACGCTTCCACCCATTTGGATGCCTGCTCAACAGGTGCCGATGTATCAGTCTCCGTTGCTGGACTAGCACATCCCCCTACCAGTAATAATGCGACACAGAAGATTACATAACTTGGTTTCCTCAAAATGAAATCCCTACCCTCTATCCAAATAATTATTTGGTATTATTTCTAACAATTTCGTTCTGTCCGAGAGTAATTATCGCACCCTGTAAGGCATCATTCAATTAAGGGATGTTTAATAATTTCTGAATAAAAATTAAGAATTTATCTGACAAGACAAAAAAGGACCACCCGAAGGTAGTCCTTTTCCCATCATTACTATAGATTTACGGCAGCTTCCTGATCTACTAAGAAAAGTACATTAGGATGGTGTTGTAAGACTGATGCTGGTACCTCCTCAGTTACTTTCCCATTTATTGCTTCAGAAACGACCTTGGCTTTCTTTTTCCCTGATGCTAGCACGATGATTTTTTTACTTTCAAGGATACTTGCAATCCCCATCGTAATAGCATGGCGTGGAACATCTTGAGCACTAGTGAAGAAGCGAGAATTCGCCTGAATGGTATTGGGAGTTAACTCCACGACCCGTGTACGAGAAGCGAAGGAAGCACCTGGTTCATTAAATCCAATATGACCATTTTCACCAATACCTAGTATTTGAAGATCAATTCCGCCTTTCTCCTTCAACAATTGTTCATATCTTTCACATTCTCTCTCCACATCAGAGGTTTCTCCATTTGGAATAAAAATGTTATTCTCGTTGATACTCACATGTGAAAACAGATGATTTTTCATGAATGTCCAATAGCTTTGGGGATGATTATGATTAATCGGATAATATTCATCCAGATTAAACGTACGTATCGCTTTATACGAAATTGATTCTTCGTTGCTCATTTGTACAAGTTGTCTGTAAAATCCCTCTGGCGTTCCTCCGGTTGCCAGTCCGAGCACACTCTCTGGCTTCTGTCTCACTTGTTGTAGGAAAAGATTTGCCGCATATCGGCTTAACGAATGGTAATCATCAAATACTTTAACTTCCATTTCTAGTTCGCCACCTTCTCATAAACGTTTTTTCCATCAACCCAGGTCGATAATACTTCAAAGGTATCTGATAAAAGAACGAGATCAGCATCTTTTCCTTGTGTAATGCTTCCTTTGCTCTCCTCAATACCTAATTTTTTCGCCTGGTTCATCGTTAAGAGATAGATTGCTTTTTCTAATGGGAGATCTGTGAATTTCATAAAGTTAGCTAATGCTTTATCTAAGGTAAGTACACTTCCAGCCAACGTTCCATCAGAGAGTCGTGCTTCATCCCCAATTACTGTAACGTCTTGTCCACCCAAATCATATAAACCGTCAGCAAGACCGGCAGCACGCATTGCATCCGTAATCAGCATCATCTGGCGTAATTCGCATGTTTTGGCTAGAATGCGTACAAAATTAGGTGACAAATGAATTCCATCACAAATAAAATCAAAGGTCAGCTCAGGATTTTGCATAGCGAGCCCAATCACACCAACGTCACGATGATGTAAGCCTTTCATTGCATTTCCTAAGTGAGTTGCATGATTAACACCTTTTTTCAAGCAAGAGCATGCTCCATCATGTCCGACTTCCGAGTGTCCAATGGAAGCGACTACTTTTTGTTCACGTAACAACTCAAATACTTCATCTTCCGTCACCAATTCAGGCGCTAATGTCATTAGTTTAACGAGACCCGGACGTGCCATGTCAAACACACGTTTCATGTTAACGAGGGTTGGGGATTCGATAAAATCTCCGTTTTGGGCACCCTTAAGCTTCTGATTTATAAATGGACCTTCCATATGTACACCAATTATCTTGGCGCCCTTGTTCTCAGTAAGCTGTGAGTAAAATGTAAGAATGTCAACGGTGTGATCAACAGGTGCTGTCATTGTGGTAGCAAGGATTCCCGTAGTTCCGTGAGATGCATGAAAACTACAAATCTCGTCCACTGCTTCTTGATTGCTATCCATAAAATCAAACCCTGCTCCACCATGTACATGAAGATCAATAAATCCAGGCACTAATGTGTTGCCCTTCCCATCATAAACAGTATCAGTCTGTTGATGGTTATCTTCTCCGATATAAGCAATCTTTCCATCTTTAATTATGACTGTGCTGTCGTGAAGAATCGTTTCTTCTGTGACAACATTCACATGAGTGATTTTTATTGTTCCTTGTTCAGCCATGGTTCAATCCTCCTGTTACACTCTCTAGAGACAAAAAGAAGCAACTCTCTTTCTCTATTTGGCCCTTTTTGCTTACACTCATTGTATCAGAAATTCCAGTGTCCACCTATTATTCTTTTCCATAGATTTTACTTTACACAGCAAAAAAAAGCCTTATTAAGGCGATTTTTTGCTGTAAGAGATCTACTTTTTATCGACAATCTAACTCATCATTTTATGAGAAAGCCAACTCTTCCAGTTCGTCTAGCAACTGCTTAAAGACTGTTAATGCTTCTTCAATTGGTGCAGGTTTGCCCATATCAACACCAGCTTTTTTAAGCAATTCAATTGGATAATCAGAACCGCCACTTTTTAAGAATTCAAGATAACGATCTACAGCCGGTTGTCCCTCTTCCAAAATCTGTCTAGAAAGCGAAATAGCTGCAGAGAAACCTGTTGCGTATTTGTATACATAGAAGTTGGTATAGAAATGAGGGATACGCATCCATTCAAAATCTACTTCTTCATCCATCACCATGTGCTCACCATGATATTTCATATTAAGCTCGCGGTACATGGCAGATAAAGAATCTACCGTTAGTGCTTCTCCTTCTTCCACTTTTGCGTGAATCATTTTTTCGAACTCAGCAAACATGGTTTGACGGATAATAGTGCCACGGAACTGATCTAAATAATGATTGATCAGGTACATGCGTTTTTCTTTTTCTGTAGTTTTTTCAAGTAGATGGTTTGTTAATAGTGATTCATTCAGTGTAGATGCTACCTCTGCGACAAAAATCTGATACTGAGCGTATACGTATGGCTGATGCTTATGAGAATAGTAGCTGTGAAGCGCATGCCCCATCTCATGAGCCAGAGTAAACATATGATCTAATGTGTTTTGATAGTTCATCAGAACAAACGGATGTGCGGAATGTGTTCCCCAAGAATAAGCTCCACTCGTTTTTCCCTGATTCTCATACACATCTACCCATCGAGAGGTAAAGCCTTGATTCAAGATTTTTGCATAATCATCACCAAGTGGTTGTAAGGATTCCTCCACGGTTTTAACTGCCTCTTCGTAAGGAATCTCCATTTTTACTTCTTTAACCAGTGGCACATATAAATCATACATGTGTAATTCATCCAGTCCCAGCATTCTTTTACGAATATCGAGGTATCTGTGCATTTCTGGTAAGAACTTATGGATCGTAGAAATCAGATTATCATAGACAGACTGATCTACATTATCACTAAACAGGGACGCTTGTAGAGCAGACGGATATTTGCGTACTCGTGCATACAGCACATCACGTTTTACGCTGGAAATGAGGGTAGCAGCGATCGTGTTTTTATGCTTTTTATAGGTATCGTAGAGAGCACGGAAGGCTGCTTCACGGACTTCACGGTTTGGACTTTCCATAAACATCACATAACGACCCTTGGTCAGCTCTACTTCTTCACCGTTCTCGTCTTTGATCATTGGAAATTTAATATCTGCATTGTTTAGCATGGTGAAGATATTGGATGGAGCTCCTGCAATTTCACGCATTTCAGCCAGCAATGCCTCTTCTTCCGTGGAAAGCGTATATGGCTTATATCGAACAATCTCCTCAATATGTTTACGATAGTGTTCCAGCCCTGGCTCTTCACCCATGAGTTCTTCCAAGCGATCAGAAGGGATTTCCAGTAGTTCCGGCTGAACGAATGACATCGCGCTAGAAGCCTGAACGTTAAGGGTCTCTGATCGATCAGAAAGTGCCTGATATGTAGAGTTTGCATTGTCTTCATCACGTCTCATGTGAGCGTAGACATATATTCTCTCAATTTTCATCATCATATCTTCAGAAAGCTGAAGAACTTCCAACAATTGTTTTCCAGATCCAGACAACGTTCCTTTTTTTGACTGCATTTTTCCGATCAAGGATTTGGCTAGCTTTACATCCTCTTCCCAAGCTTCGTTAGTTGGGTAGATATCCTCTAATTGCCATTTAAACTCCTCAGGAATTTCACTTCTTGTCGGCAGTGTTTTTGTCTTGTTCACAGGCTACACTCCTTATTAATGTATTTTGTACTTTTTACGGTTTTCTCCAACCAGTTGTTGAAGATCTGAAGCGTTCCCGTTTCATTCTTATTTTGCCCTTGTACCATACTGGTTATGTTATCCATCGTACACCACATCGGTAGCGGTGACAATTGCCTGTTACCGACAAAGTACAACACAAATCACTACCTATCACTCCTATCAAACAAAAAATACACATTCGCAGATTCTATTCACTTCTTTGAGCAAATATATTGACACACCAAAAATCCCGCCTCTTAAAAAAGCGAGTTTTTAAGTGTCATTCAAAGTTTGAAACGATTTTTTAGGATGTAAGTCCAATCGCTAGATACTTGAACCCGATAGCATGTAACCGTTCCCTCGGTAATGCATTTCTGCCATCACAAACAAGCGGGTTCTTCATATACCGATACACACGTTCAAAATCTAACTGCTTAAACTCATCCCACTCCGTACATAAAATGAGCGCATCTGCTTGCTTTACAGCTTCGTAGGCATCTGATTCATATGTGATTTGATCTTCTGAAAAGATTACTTTCATATTAGTCATTGCAATGGTATCGTACGCTTTTACCTTCGCGCCACGATCAAGTAGCTGCTGGATGATCTTGATTGAGGGGGCTTCTCTTATATCATCTGTTTCTGGCTTAAATGCTAATCCTAATATGGCTATCGTCTTATCTTTACAACCATTCAATTGTTGCTCGATCTTGTGTAAAAACCAGAGAGGTTGTGTCTCATTAACTTGCGTCACCTGATATAAAATATCCATTGGCTGATTATTTTCCCTAGCAACGGCAAGCAAGGCTAGCGTATCTTTTGGGAAACAAGAGCCTCCGTATCCCAATCCTGCCTGCAAAAACTCTGGACCTATCCTCGAGTCAAGGCCCATTCCCACCGCAACCGCTGTTATATCAGCACCTATCTTGTCACACAACCTCGCCAGTTCATTCATAAACGAGATTCGCATAGACAAAAAGGCATTGGAGGCATACTTTATCAATTCAGCCTGTATGGGTGTAGTTTTTAACCGAATTGCAGGAATCTTTTCATATAGTTCTACTAAACGCGTAAAAGCCTCTTCCGATTCAGTCCCCAGCACAATTCGGGAGGGAGACATGGAATCAAGAAGGGCTTTGCCCTCTCGTAAAAATTCCGGGTTAGATGCGACTGTAAGATGTGACATATCCGCTAGCTGCTTTGCTACTTGATCGCATGTTCCTGGGGGCACTGTACTTTTCACAACGATCACGCGTCTTGTCTTATTTTCCTGTAATGCTCTTCGTAGCTGTCTAATCACTTGATAAAGCTGCCCCAGATCTGCTTTTCCTTCTATATCAGATGGTGTTCCTACACAAATAAAAATAATCTCACTTGCTTGAACCGCTTTATCAAAATCAGTCGTAAAGGTAATCATTTTTTTTGATTGAACATGGATAAGTGCCTCATCTAGACCAGGCTCATAGATGGGAGTCTTTCCTTGATGAAGCGCCTCAATCTTCTCTTCATTTAGATCAATTCCCACTACTAGATGATCACTCAAGGCAAGAGCTACCGCAGTTGTAAGTCCAACATATCCAGTACCAATTACTGCTACTTTCACACTTTCACCTCCTTTGAGGAATTCTTCTCAATTAACTGTAAATACAGAAGTTCTAGTCGCTTCCGTTGAATGGTAATATTATGCCTTGCTTCAACAATTTTTCGACCATTGAGGGCGAATGTGTTCCACTTATCTTGTTCACTCAACATCCTCATGATCTGTTTGGTAAGCTCGGAAACCGATTTTTCAGGTACCAATAACCCGTTTTGTCCATGCTTGATTAACTCTGGTGTACCTGCATGTCTGGTCGCAATAACGGGCCTTCCTATTGCCAGCGCTTCCATAAGTACATTTGGTATCCCCTCTTGATCCCCATTCTTTGCTGTTTGGCTGGCATTGACAAAGATATGGCTTGCCCGTAGTTCCGCCGCTACTTCTTCCTGACTTTTTGCTCCTACTAGCCGTATGTGTTCCGCTACATGATAACGGGCAATAAGCTGTTCTAACTTATTTAGCTGTTCCCCTTCCCCGATTATGGTTAAAGTGGCAGTGGGGAACTGTTTAACTACTCTAACAAAAGCTTTAATAATGGTCTGCATTCCTTTTTTTTCGACTAAACGACCTACGCTTAAAAGCCGAAATTTCCCTTCATCAACCTGTGGAATGGATGTGAAAGGAAATCTGGTTACATCTACACCTGAACGAATGATGGTTATTTTATTTCGTGGACAGCCAAGCTTCATCAATTTTCGTCGCATGTGCGAGCTTACAACCGTAAATGCAGTACCTTCCTTGAACAGTTTTTTTAATTTTTTTCGATACATATGATTAACTTTAGGACGTTTTGAAACATCAGAACCGTGAAAAGAAGTTAGTAATGGAAGTCCAGTTTTTTTTGCTATCGGCAATAATTCCAAGCCCGCAGGACCAAACCTTGCATGAAGTAATTTCATTTTCCTTTTTTGTATGATACGTGGTAGATTGGTCCATTTCTTCCTTACAAGTAGATGTTCATATGGAAACAGATCTGTATTTATAGGCTTATTACGTGTTAGAACGAATGGTTTTATTTGTTCATGTTTGATCAGTTGCGCGTAGATAAAGGTTTCACTACGCGGCAGATAGATTCGTCTATAAAGAAGGATAGGATACATGCTGCCCATCCCTTCTATAAAGAGCGTGAAGATCATTCATTTGTATAAGTAACCCATCTGTAAGACTCACCTTGGGCTGATAACCTAATCTTGAACGAGCTAACGAAATATCTGCACAAGTTCGCATTACATCACCGGGCTGTTTCTCCATAAATGAAAGGATCGGCTTCTTATTCATGATTTCTGACATGCTCCAATAGTAATTTTTCTGACAGATGCGAACCAATAAAGCCTGCGCATCCTATTACAAGCGCTTTCTGAGACATTATGGTCGCCCTCTCTTTCGTTTTTGTTTTTGTTCGATTAACTGTTTTATGACGATGAATTTTCCTTTTTTACCGAACACAGCTTTATACTCATTGCCCCACCTTTTTAGATAATACTTGTATGTTGATCGACGTAAATCGTTTCTACTTTTTATGGAGGTGGGGTCCGTTAATTGAGCTTTATGTTTTGTTCGATGATAAAGGTGCTTAGGGATGTGAGTAATGGGATATCTCTCAATTAGACGGAGGATCATGCGCCTGTCTTCCATGATTCGCCCCTTATACTGATCCGATATATCCCATCCCCCCACCTCCTTTAAAGCTGCTACACGATAGCAACGTGGAGCGATCATATACCCGGTCATCCGTAAAAAATCATATTTATCTGTAAACTGACGATGCAAAACCATTCGACTTTTTTGTACGGTATTGTTTCTGAGCTTGCACAACTTCATGTTCCCATAATATAACGCTGGTCTTCGTTCTTCCGATTTATGAACATCCTGCTTAATTTGTCTGTATAGATGGTGGAGTGTCTTAGAAGATAACCAATCATCTGAGTCAAGTTGAAGCATATATGATGTCTTCACATGGGATAATGCTACGTTCATGACATGTGAGATGCCTCGATTCTCCTCCAACTGGATATACTGTATGTTTGAATCCTGGAGAAAAGGCTGAATGATCTCATTTGTGTGGTCTGTTGAAGCATCATCTAAAATAAGAATGCGCCATTCTTTACAGGTCTGTTTCACTACGCTTTTTATTGCCTTTGTAATCATATGCGCACGATTATAAGTTGGTATAACCACTGTGATAAGTGGAAGTAGTTCAGACTGAATCATGATTCCGCTCGCTTCCCCTGAGGAAACTGGACCGTTGATTTATCACTTAATACGAATACGGCAACTTTATTCCCTGTTGGGCCTGACAAAATAGAGGAACGCCCAAAAATACTGTTCGTTATTTCCAAAGAAATATCCTCGACACGTGAATCCTGTAAAAGAATACTATTTTCAATCCGTAAACAATTACTGATTGTGACACCATCATGGATAGAGACAAACGGTCCGATTGAACTACCAGACAAACGACAATTATTCCCGATAATAACAGGAGGGATCAATTCGCAGTCCGTAATGATACAGTCCTCCCCACTAATAATTTCTTTACCTGCCTTCTCCTTCAACATCCATCTGTTTGCTTCTAACCAACGTTCGGCAGTACCTACATCTGAGGTGGCCAACTCCGAGAGTACATAATTTACGTTTTGCCCAGACTTAATCAAAAGCTGTATGGCATCTGTAATCTCATACTCGCCTCGCTTAGAGGGTTTTAGATTCGTGATTGCCTCAAAGATGGCTGAGGTAAAAAAATAAGCACCCATAACCGCCAAATTACTTTTCGAATATAACGGTTTCTCTTCCAACGAAATGATTTTAGTTCCCTGAATTTCAGCTATCCCGTAATCTTGTGGATTATTTACTTCATGTAGTAATATTGCGGCGGTGGAATTAGATGCCAAAAAAGCACGATGGAGTTCTTGTAGCGAATCCTGGAGGAGGTTATCCCCAAGAAAGAGGGCAAATGAATCCCCATCGATAAATGACTCCGATAACTGAATGGCATGAGCGATTCCTAAAGGCTGTTGCTGTGTTACGTAGGTAATGGACGCTCCAAATATACTCCCGTCTCCAATTTGCTCTCGTATTTGCGACTGTCCAGGATTGATGACAATCCCTATTTCCTTGATTCCTATATCAGTCAACTTTGTAATACAGGAAGAAAGGACGGGCATGTTTGCAACTGGCAGGAGAGATTTGGGTTGTGAAAAGGAAAACGGATAAAGTCGTGTACCTCTACCAGCGCAAAGTACTAACCCCTTCATTATCTTTCACCCCTGAGTTCGTGATAATAATAAGGTATGTGATTTATAGGTAAAGGACTGGGTGAATACCTGCTTATTGAAAATCTAGGCGCTTCCTTTCTTTCCGATTGCCTCTTCAAATACCTTTTCATACTGCTGACCGGTTTTTTTCCATGATAATTCTTTTGCTCTTTCCCACGCTTTATCGGACATAGACCTATACGTTTCAGGATTACGAAATAACTCTTCCCAAACAAGAGGCACTCGTTTTATCCAGGATTTTGGTGGAATGACATATCCGCCATTTTCATGCTGGACAACCTCTCCTATTCCCCCACGTGTTGTAGTAAGAACTGGTTTACCTGCAGCCATCCCTTCAAGATTGACTCGACAAAAAGGCTCGTTCCACAAAGATGGTGTCGCAATGACATCCGCTAGTTGATACCAGACAGGCATCTCGGGAGAAGGAATGAAGCCCATAAATTGAATTCTGTCACCTGCAGGTTTAGCCAGTTTTTTCAGTTTACGGATATAAGGACTACTCTTTTTCGCACCTGTTCCATACCCTCTTCCCCCTAAAATAAGCAGCTTTGCTGTTGTATCATTTTGGAGGATTTGTAAAAAAGCCTTAATTAATAGGTGTACGCCTTTTTCTTTCATAAGTCTACCAGCATACATCATGATACGATCGTCTGCTTTAATGCCCCACTCCATCTTCACTGCATGGACACGCTCTTTCATTTTGTCAGTTCGTTCATAATCACTTGCATCTACACCTAAGTGGATAGCATGCACTTTTTTTTCGGGTATTTGATGTTTTTTCACATAATGACGACGTAAAAAGCTACTGTTTGTTATAAATCCAGCCGATTGACGAACGACCCTCTGCATGTGTTTCTTCGAAATATTCCGTGATGAAGCGAATACATGAGAGTGCATATTTACGACAATCGGGGTATTTTTTACAGACTTTTTAACTGGTGCGAAAAAGGAAGGGCGATTTTCGATCAAAATCAGGTCTGGTTTTTGTTTGGGCAATAGAAGACAAACTTTTTTTATATAATCATTTTGACCTTGATATTTGAGACGAATATAAGATACCCGTCCCTTTTTCTCGGAACGGGAATATTCTTTACAGATGCGGGTAAAAATGATTACCTTATGTTTTTTGGCTAGCTGTTTACTTACCTCTTCAATATCATGTTCCACAGAGCTTCCTCTGATAGGAGGCACAGAAAATGGGCCTGGACTGATGATGGCAATCCTCATCAGCGTTTTGCTTCCCACTCTTTTTTAATGCTGATGACGACGCGATGCAAAAAATCGCACTCTTTATCAATGTGGGAGACTACTCGGTCGAATTTTTGCTCCAGTTCTTCGTTTTTTAGTTGGGCTTCTTTAAGCTGTGTAAGTATTTCCTGCTGGTATTGCTCCAGATTCGTAATGATCTCAACTGAATGAGCTATTTTCTCAAGAAGTGAATTGCGCTCGCTATCCCAATTCTTTATTCGATCCATGACAATTCGCCACTCTGAAAGTATTACTTCCTTATCCATTTGAAATTTCTCAGGATCTATCATTGACTCAATCATAAGATGCTCTGGAATGATGAGATAATCACTTTGACCCGTTCCCTCTTTCACACCAAACATCGCTGAAAAAATGGGTGTTGGTTGAAATCCGACTTCTGCTATGCTCTTTTTCTCCATTTATGCATACCTCCTTTACTCGACATTACATCGTATGAGCATGATAGGCGTAATTGTGCATGTTACCTCTGATGAAAAAGAAAAAGCTAACTTTTTGTCCAAAGAACAAAAGCTAGCTTTTTTGTTTGAATTATCGACTGCTCTCTTTTACAGCATACTGTCTGCGGAAACGCTGACTGTATGCTTTGGCTTGTTCCACATTAGTCACCTGGTTTCGTTGCCACTCCAACAAGATCCGATCTATATAACGAATGTATAATTTCCCAACTGATTCAGCCTCACGCAAGGCTGCCATAATCAAATCATCCGTGTAACCATCTTCTTCTGACCAAATCTGCATCGTCTCCACTTCAATCGGAGAAAGTGGACGTCCAAAAGTTTGTTCAAAATATGTGTACATACTAGCATTCTGTTTGGTCTCTTCTTGATAAGAAAAATACATAAAATCATTTTGTACCGCATCTACACTAGTGGTAGAGGATGTAGTAGAAGCTTCATCTTGACTACTATTGGTAACTGCTTCTTTTTGAATCAGAAAATCTTTCTTCAGAGAATCGAATAATCGATCGTATAGCATGGAAAGATTGTAACTCTCGGAGCGAAAACCGGATATATGGTCAATGTTCTCATCGATTGTTATCCACTGATCATTAACTAGCTTCTGCAAAAGCTTTATCAGATGCAAACTGGACATTGAACAGCGGTCTTCCAGTTCAGATAGTGTAGGGAAACGATTCCCTTCCTGCTGAAATGACAAGAGGTGGATGATAAACATCATCTCTTCATCCGTCAGTGACATCCTTTTATAATTTTTTAACAGAAGATTGGAGACGGAAGTAGAGCCTTCTTTTAATATTTGTCTAATTTGTCGATCCATGTCGTTCTCTCACCTCTCTCCTATTATACCAATCTGCCTCTTTTTCACCTAGGAAAAAATTTTTCTAATTGCGATTGGTATAAGACGCCCTACACAAAATCCTAGTAATAACATAGGTTTCTCATGTATATGTAGAAGGGTAAGCCATTCTATTTACCGGAAGCTCCTTTACTCTTCAAGATAGTTTCCATGCCTTGTGTTGCCTTTACAGTTCCATCCTGCATTACCCACAATGCTTCCACACCCTCTAATCGATCCACGAAAGCTCTGCTTTCTTCATATGGAGTGAGAAAAACAACTGTAGACAAGAAATCTGCCAGTCCAGAATCTGCTGTCACGATAGTTACTGCCCGATAATAGTCTCCCGGCATCAAAGTCTTTGGATCAATGAGATGATGAATTCGCTTATTATCTACCTCGTAATAGCGTTGATAATCACCACTGCTTACAACAGAAGCCTCCTGGATAAAAGCTGTATCTAACAAGTTTTCTTCATCAGTCACAACAAGACGATCTGGATTCTGAATACCAATTCCCCAACGATTTCTAACGCTATCATAAGGATAACCAATCGTACGGACATTACCTCCTGCACTTATAATGGCTGATTCCAACCCCGCTTCTTTCATCTCGTTTGCAACCAATTCCGTAGCGAATCCCTTCGCCACGGAACCCACATTGAGGCTCATTTCGGGATCTTCTAAAAATACGGTAGAGTTCGCTGTGTCTATTATTACCTTGTCCATGTCCATATGCTGAGCTGCTGCCTTAAGCTCTTCCATTGGGGGTAGCTTTGCCACTGCCGGATTGGACAACGCCTCATCACGATATGTCTGCCATATCTCTAGCACACTTCCCATAGCGATATTGGTCTCTTCTCCTGCTTCTACATACCATTTATTAGAAAATTGAAGGAGATCAATAATCTCCTGATCGACTTTCACTGGTCTGATTCCAGCTTGATCATTAATCGTCTTGATATTGTTTACGCCTTCATAGTTGTTAAAGATATCATACAAGCGATGAAGCTCCTGAAAACGAGCCTTAATCTGATTAAAGTACTTCTTGAACTCTTCTTCACTCTTCGTATATGCAACCACTTGTGTCACTGTATCGAAGCTCTCAAAAAAAGAATCATTATACTTTTGATACTCACTGTAGTCTACTGATCTCTCTTTCATAGTGCAGCCCGCAAGCAGCATTATGATTATTAGAAACGTTAGGCTTCCTTTATATCTTTTGAGCATGCATTCTCCTCATTCCTTGCAAGTTTTGGGGAGTCCGTCAAATATTACTCCTAGTTAGACAAAACTCCCCCATTTCTGCATGGGGGAGTTTAAGGTTTATACTAAAGCTTGTTATGCTGAATTTATTTTGCTTTGGTGAATGCTTCGTCCATACCGCTAATGAATCCTTGTGCAGAAATCGTTACAGTAGAAGTAAGATCTGTTTCAGCTGGGATACCAGGATGTCCTTCTGCATCTACTGTTTTCATACCTTTAATTTCGCCTACATTTTTACCAACCATCCAGTCGGCTAATGCTTTAGCTTGTTCATTCCATTCTTTTCCTATGGAGGATGCTTTTATCATTCCATATTCGGAGCCAAGTTCATTTTTTGTTTTGATCTCTGCATTTTTGTCGGTTGTTACTTTACCTTCTTTATCGAAGTCAACTTTTGTTTGAGCAGTATCGATGATGCTCGCTACAACTTTTCCGTCTTTATTAAACGCTCCAACAACGATTGTAGTGTCTACTTGAGCGGTTGGAGTTTTGTCGCCTTCCATACCTTTAGATTTTTTAACGGAGATGGATTGACCTACGCCAAGCTTTTCACCGCCCGCAGTTTGAACCTCAATTGCATTGTTGTATGCTTTCTCAACAGCTGCGATATAGCTTTCAACTGTGATCGTTACAGAAGAAGTAAGGTCAGCTTCGTCTGGTACTGCTTGATGAGCATCATCACGTTTTGTTGTTTTCATTGCTTTGATCTCATCGATCGTTTTACCTTGCATCCACTGACCTAGAGCGTTTGCTTGCTCATACCACTCTTTACCTATTGTAGATGCTTTCTTCATTCCATACTCATCGCCAAGTTCTTGTTTTGTTTTGAACTCGCCGTTTACATCTGTAGCAAGTTGAAGATTTTTATCGAACTCCACTTTTGTTTGAGCATTATCAATATCTACTTTAATTACCTTACCATCTTTATCAAATGCAGCCGCAATAATAATTGTATCAACTTGACCTAATGGACCTTTGTCGCCTTCTGCATCTTTGGATTTTCCAATGCTTGTGATAGTACCTAATCCGATTTTAGCAATCCCTCCTGCTGCAACCTCAGTAGTTGTGCTCCCAGTTGTGGTTTCAGCTGGCTTCGTTTCAGCTGGCTTCGCTTCTTCAGGTTTTGCTCCACACGCTGCTAACATTGACATAGATAAAATTGAAACCATCAAAATTGACATCATTTTTTTCATTTTTGATAATCCCCCTGCGCATTTTTATGTTATGTATCTTTGCATGTGAATCGTATCACAAAGTATTATGCTTATCAATCATTTCTACTAACAATTTGTAAGGGTTTTCAAATTCGTCAATTTTTTGTTACAATTCTCAACATTCACGAAGTCATTTTGTATCAGGGTTCATCTTAAGCATTGTTTTTCATGCATAAAAGCAAGAACCATTATGAATATTTATACGTCAAAAAATCAAGAAATCCCCTTCAATATACAGTGAAGGTTCAAGATTCTTTGAACTCTTATTCACTGTATGCTATGAGGGGATTCTACAAAAAAAGTAATGCTACTTCATTATTCGACTGCTTACGGATACAGGCGGTTTAACAAACGTGGGAACGGAATTGTTTCGCGTACGTGTTCTAAACCACAAATCCAAGCAACTGTTCTTTCCAAACCAAGACCAAAACCTGAGTGAGGAACTGTACCGTAATGGCGCAAATCCAGATACCATTTATAAGTTTCCTCAGATAGTTGATGATCCTTAAAACGTTGTTCCAACAGCTCAGGATCATCGATACGTTGACTACCACCGATAATTTCACCATAACCTTCAGGTGCAATCAGATCGGCACACAGAACAACATCAGAGCGATTTGGATCTGGCTTCATATAGAAGGCCTTAATCTCAGTAGGATAATGAGTAATGAAGACCGGCTTGTTGTAATGCTCAGCAATCATCGTTTCATCTGGAGCACCAAAATCGTCACCCCACTTGATTTCACTACCTTTTTCCTGTAGAAGTTTAATCGCATCATCATAAGTAATGCGAGGGAACTCTCCTACAACCTGGTCCAATTTGCCCGTATCACGTTCTAGTGTTTTCAATTCTAATTTGCAATTTTTTAGAACGGATTGAACAATATGGCTAACGAATTTTTCTTGAATACGAAGGTTTTCTTCATGATCGACGAAAGCCATCTCAGGCTCAATCATCCAGAACTCGATCAAGTGACGACGAGTTTTAGACTTCTCTGCACGGAACGTTGGTCCAAACGAGAATACGCGTCCCATTGCCATTGCAGTCGCTTCCATGTAAAGCTGGCCACTTTGAGATAGATACGCGTCTTCATCAAAATACTTGGTGTGGAACAGATTCGTTGTTCCTTCCGCAGAAGTTGGTGTTAGAATTGGCGGATCTACTTTGTAGAAGCCATTTTCTTGGAAAAACTCATAAACCGCACGGATAATCTCAGAGCGAACTGCCATAACAGCACGCTGACGAGGAGAACGCAACCAAAGGTGCCGATGGTCCATCAGGAATTCTACACCGTGCTCTTTTAGAGAAATTGGATAATCTTGTGCAATTTGGATTGTTTCTACTCCTGTAACTGTTAATTCATAGCCACTTGGAGCACGATCATCTGCGCGTACAATCCCTGTTATGTACAAGGAACTTTCCTGTGTTAGCTCTTTAGCTTGGTTCCAGGTCTCTTCACTTACTTCAGCTTTAACAACTACACCTTGAATAAAACCAGAACCATCTCTTAATTGTAGGAATTGGATTTTCCCGCTGCTACGTTTGTTAAACAACCAGCAGCCGATCTTAACTTCTTGTCCAACATGCTGTCCGACTTGCCCAATTGTAATTAATGACATATAATACTACCTCCATTTATCTGTCACAGATAACCTCTACAATTATACTATTGCCATTCTGGTAATTTCAACGCTTGTTTATTTTCTGCTTTGCCATTATGTAAAGGACATGCTGAGAAATAAAAAAGCAGACTCTCTTTATTGCCATCACCGTAACGGTTTTAAGCACATAAAGAGGGCTGCTTTACCTATAGCTTATTAGTTCGTTCCTTCAACAAATTGTTTAATACGAGCAATTCCTTTTTCCAATTGCTCCATAGAAGTCGCATAAGAGATGCGGATGTTTTCTGAAGCACCAAAACCGCTTCCTGGAATTAAAGCTACTTTCTGCTGCTCTAATAATGCTTTACTCCATTCATCCACATTTGCATATCCTTGCTTTTCTATTGCTTGTTTAACGTTCGGGAATACATAAAAAGCTCCCTCTGGTTTCAAGCAGGTAATACCTTCAATATCGTTTAGCAATTCTACCACACGATCACGACGCTTAACGAACTCGGTCTTCATCATTTCCAATGGTTCTTGTGGGCCTGTCAATGCTGCCAGTGCACCATATTGAGAGAATGAAGTTGGATTCGACGTACTGTGGCTGGACAAGTCTACCATGGCACGGATCAATTTTTCATTTCCGAGCGCATAACCCATTCTCCATCCAGTCATCGAATAAGGCTTGGACATACCATTTACAATGATCGTGTTTTCATATGCTTCTTTACTGAGGGAAGCAACAGTAACATGCTCATGGCCATCATAAATCAGCTTCTCATAGATCTCGTCAGATACCATCAGGACATTGTTACTGAGGCATACATCGACGATTTCTTCCAGTTCTTTCCTAGAATAAATACTTCCAGTAGGGTTGCTCGGTGAATTAATAATTAAGGCACGTGTCCGAGGTGTTATGGCTTCTTTTACTTGTTCAGCAGTAATTTTAAACTGATTATCTTCTTTTCCTTCGATGTATACAGGTACACCATCTGCTACCTTTACCATTTCCGGATAACTAACCCAATAAGGGATAGGGACGATTACCTCATCACCTGGATCTAAGAGTGCCATAAAAAGATTGTACAACGCATGTTTTCCACCGTTCGTTACAATTGCTTGCTTGGTATTGTAAGTTACACCGTATTCCTTCTCATACTTATCGCAAATGGCCTGGAGCAACTCAGGAATCCCTGCTGTTGCTGTGTATTTCGTTTTTCCTTCGCGCATTGCCTTTTCCGCTGCTTCAATAATATGTAGCGGAGTATTAAAATCGGGTTCACCTGCTCCAAAACTAACAACGTCAATCCCTTGCCGCTTCATTTCATTCGCTTTCGCTGTAATAGCTAAGGTAGAAGATGGAGATAGAACAGTAACTCTTTTTGCAAGTTTCATGGGAAACCAGGACCTCCTGACACGACCTTTAATTTTATGTAGGCTATTATTCCATTAATAATCAATAGCCTAACATACGAGAGATAACTTGTATAGATTATACGTCTTTCGAGTATAAAAAAAGCTGATAAAACTACATTAGGTTACGCAACAGACCAATTTATGAACGGAAGTTGATTTATGTGCATTAATTATTGTATGGAAGAAGATCCAACCAGTCCGCGTTAGGAGGTAGACATATGGATCGAAGTCAAATTAAGAAACTTATTTCCCAGATCAGGGTATTCCCGATCGAAAATCAAGACGTTGAAGTAAAGAATTACTCTCCGCTCCCCATGTTAGGAAAAGGCAGACAAGGAGCTGTCTTTTTGCTAGATGAACATACATGCGTAAAAGTATATGGTGATCCGGATGATTGTGAACGTGAACGTTATGCCATGAAGCTAGGACAGAAGACAAATCTGCTACCACGTCTATATGATTATGGCCGTAATTATCTCGTTATGGAAAGGGTGAGAGGCATTGATCTTCGTGAATACTTACAAGCACAACCTCTCACAAAAGAATTATCGTATAAACTCATTCAGATGCTGATTACATTCAAGGAGATTGGCTATGAACGCATCGATCATCACAAGCGCCAGATCTATCTGTTGCCTTCTGGTGACCTTAAGGTAATTGATGTGGGTCGAACGGTTTGGAGAGACCGCACATACCCCTATCCTCGCAAATTGCTCACCAGTCTGGGTAACAAGTATAAAAAAATATTTCTTACACACGTTCAGGAAATGGCTCCTGAGTTATTTAAGGAATGGGTTCACTATATAGATATGGATCAGTTGGCCCGAGATATAATTGGAAAAGTATCAGAAAATCCAATCGTTCATGGAGATCGACTTGCTAGCGAAGCTACGATCCCCCTTTTATCTATGAATAACTATCGGGAATATCACAAGAAATTAGAGGGATTAGTACGTAAAGTATATAAAGAGGAGAAAGAAAAACAACAGATGCTCACCTACGTAGAAAGTTATGATTATACCTCATCTCATCGTTATTCTGAGCGATCTAGACATACCAAGAATTATAAACGCACTTCTTCTCGTTCCAGAGTTCAGGATAACAAAAAACGACAATCATCCCCCCCCACTAAGCGTTCATACAACAATCAACGCCAATATAGCAGCCGTTCAACTACCTCAAATCAAAGTCCTAGATATAGAAAAAAACGTGTATCTCAGTCCAGATCCCGAAATACCTACAATGACATTCGCAAAGCTATGTTATTCCGGTAGGTGAATGATGCGATGAAGGTATTAGTGATCTGGCGCTTGTTAACCGTTGGTGGGGTAAATGCCGGTTGGCGTAACCGGGCCATATACTTTAAACAGAATGGAATCGAGACCCATTTTTTATATACTACCGATCATGGTGGTATGCACATGATGAAAGACGTCGCTACCGTCTTTTTGACGAAAGATAGTAAGGAGATCTGCAAAATCATTCGTTCTAACAACTATGATGCCATTATCATTGTTGATACCCAGGATGCGTATTACTGGTTAAAAGAGGCTGATTATCAAGGACCAGTTATTGTAGAAGCAAGAACACCTGAAATAGTAAAACTGGCTCCCCAACTCGCTCCTATCGTAAATTACAAACCTGAGCTACTGATTGTCCCTTCAGAATACCAACGGCGTGTCGTCTCCATTCTGTTCAAGGGAGTACCATGCAAAGTGATATATAATGGGGTAAATCGTCATTTTTTCCGCCCCCTCTCCCTTACCTTACAAGAACACTGGATTCCACCAGTCAATTCGGAGAACAAAAAAATCGTGGGTTGGATCGGACGACTTGATAAAAGAAAAAACTGGCTCATGCTTTGTAAAATCGCAAAATTAGTGCAACAAGAGAGGGATGACATTCAGTTTTGGATTATTGGTGGTAATAAAAGTGTGCAGAAGGAGCAATTTGCTACCTACTGGCATGAAAAAAACCTGACTTCCATCATCCAGTGGTTTCCTGTGATTCCGTATCAAGAAATGCCAATGGTATATGCAAAAATCAAGGAATCTGGCGGATGTACACTGGCAACCACACGAGGAGAATCATTTGGAAACACCTTTATTGAATCAATGGCTTGTGGGGTTCCTGTTGTTGCCCCTGCTATCGCTTCAATTCCTGAGATTATCTTACATGGCATTACCGGACGATTATATCGAGAGGAACACGTACGAGGAGCTATTAAGCAATTGTATCGAGTCATTGATGCTGGTGAGAGCCGCGACGTGATGTCAGATGCATGCGTGAACCAAGTTGCAACCCATTTTGATATTTCGCTATGTGCCAATGAGTACGTCAATCTGCTACGGGACATTGTAGACAGGAGGGCGAAAAGTGAATGAGTTCCTTGGTGTATCATAAACAACTGGAAGGTAAATCAGAGGCACATCTTGTCACCTTAGAAGACGGGGACTATTATGTTATAAAAACAAATAAACCAGGATTTGAAAAAACTGTTGCAAATGAATGGGTCGGCTATTGTTTTGCAAGGTTTTTAGAATTACCAGTCCCCCCTTCCAGGATTATAAGCTTACCCGAAAGCTTCTATCTGCAAAACGAAAACCTACACACACATCCATATATGCCCTACCAATTCGCTTCACGATATATTCCACATACCCGTAACCTTATGAATACTCCTTTTCCGCCGACATTACTCAATTCTGAATCAATTCCACGATTAATCATGTTTGATTATTGGATGTACAATATGGATCGCACGAAAAAGAATATCTTACTTCAGGAACATATGGAATCACCTTCCTACTGGATTATTGATCAAGCTGAAATCCTAGGTTCCCCCAACTGGACTTCCGCTACTCTCGGACGCTTGCCGATTAAAATTATGAAGAGCTCCACACATGAGATGCTTGCCTCTCTCGTTCCTAATCAGAAGGCTTTCCTAGAGGCAACGGAGCTAATTTCTACAATCCCGTCACTTTTGATTGAAGAAGTGGTATCGATGATTCCTGCATGCTGGTTACCATCTAATGAAGAGAGATCCTCGCTCATATCCACCCTTGTAAAAAGAAAAGAGCGACATTTATCCGAGTTATGTCGCCTTTTTATAAAGAAAGTATACATGAAGCTATAAATTCTCTAGTAAGTTGTCCTTCGCGTTTGTCCTTCTTTTTTTTTCACTTATACCAGAGGTAACATTTTCATACTCTGTGAGCAGACCTAATGAAAAAAATTCTTGCAGATGCGACTCTGATTGATCTTCACGCTCAGCATGAAGTAATGCTGCATCAATCTTATCAAGTTGGCGAAGGATTTCCTTTTTTGTTTTGTACTTTTTTTTGCGATTCTGTTTTTTCATTCGTTCGCCTCCCTTCTAGAAACATACCTGCCACTCTTCTCATCATATTCATCTCGTTGATGCGGGCTACAATAATTTCACTTATATACACAAAAAACAGGCTACTAAGCATTTGCTTGGCAGCCTGTTTCATTTGGAAAGCGATTTACGTGCTAAAATCGCTTCTATCATACCTTCTTTATTATTCAAGCAACCTGCTGTATCTAATTGATTCACTAGCTCATCAACGTAGTTGCCACACGTTACATAATAACCGTATCTATTCGAAGCATATCTAAGATGCGAATATGAGATCTCTTCCGTATTTATATGTTAGACACTTGAATGGTAGGAATAATTTCTTTAATGGAGTCGGGAGTACAAAGTCCTTCAGATAGCGCTGTAGCCGTCCCGCAAGCAACAGCAAAGCGGAATGCTTCCATTTGTTCCAAATTCTTGTTTACTGCATGCATAAAGCCTGCAACCACCGAGTCACCTGCACCTATTGAGTTAACAGGCTTACTTTTGGGGAACGTAGCAATATAAGCAGCTTCTTGATTCACCAGGACAGCTCCATTACCCGCAAGTGATACAATAACATTAGTAACACCCTGCTCCACTATTTGCTTCGCATAATGAATGGCTTCTTCAGGTGTGTTGATTGTTACCTCGAAAAGCTCTCCCAATTCATGGTGATTCGGTTTAATTAAGAATGGCTTTTTTCTTATTCCTTGTTTTAAGGCTATGCCACTCGTATCAAGTGCAACTTTTAAACCTTTTGCTTTGACCTCATCCATGATGATCTCGTAGGTATCCTCAGGTAGGCCCTTCGGCACACTACCTGCTAAAATTAATTGATCTGTATGAGTCAATCCCTTCATTTGTTTTAGCAATTGCATAAAAGCCTTTTCACTAATAATTGGCGATACTCCGCTGATATCAGTTTCCTCTTCTGCTTTCAGCTTTACATTGATTCTGGTTGCTCCCTCCACCTCAATAAAAGAGGTAGGAATGTGAAGATCATTCATCTCTTTTTGGATAAACTCACCTGTGAAGCCACCAATAAACCCACATGCCGTCGTAGATTCCCCTAAATTTTTTAGTACCTTGGAAACGTTTATTCCTTTGCCTCCTGATATTTTCAGATCTTTTGTCGCACCGGTTATTTCTCCAGGACGTAAGCTTGGTAACCAGATATGATAATCAATAGCAGGGTTAAGACTTACTGTATATATCATGATTTCACCACTTTACATCTTGTAATCTTGTTGATTTTCTCCAGCTCGTTTTCCTCTAAACCAGAGTCAGTGATCCATTCTGCCTCATGTAAATCTGCCACTTTAGCAAAAGCGATCTCTCCATACTTCTCGGAGTCACATATTATGAATTTTTCATCTGAATAAGAGATGGCTAATTGTTTCACATACGCTTCATCCGGGTCCGGAGTTGTATAACCGTTATCAAGATGAACACCATTCATACCGAGAAAGCATTTGTCGAATCTATATTGTCCTATTCCTACGGCAGCTCCTCGTCCAATCATCGCCATCGTATCAGCCTTCAATTCTCCACCTATTACGAACGTTTTGAAACCATGTTTTCTAGAATTGAGCGCAACATTTAATCCATTTGTTACAACAACAATATCCTTTGCAGTAATAAACGAAATGAGATGATAGGTGGTTGTTCCTGCGTCGATATAGACAGAGTCCCTATCTTGGATCAAAGTTGCTGCGTATTTCGCAATGGAAATCTTTTCTTGTTCATTCTTATTCAACTTTTCAACTATTGTTGGTTCCTCTAGCTTTCGATGCAAGCTAGAAGCACCACCATGAACGCGCTTCAAATATCGGAGATCTTCTAAGTCACTCAAATCTCTTCGAATGGTTGATTCTGACGATTGAGTAACTTCCACTAATTCATGAACCGTCACCACCTCTTTTTCTTTCAACATAGATAAAATAAGTTGATGTCGCTCTGGAGTTAGCATAGTGTTCAGGCCCTTCTTCCATTATAAATGACTGTATTTGATTGTTATTACGTATATAATTGATTGTTTATAGTTGTTTATGGTTTATTTTGATTATATTATGTTTGCATGATAGATTCAACCTCATAATTTTTCTAAAACAAGTCAAAATCATTACAGTCTAACTTTCCTCTTTTCCAACATAAAAAAACTGACGGTTGCTTATTCCGTCAGTTTTTTACGCTGATACTACTATTTACTTATGCTACTACCATATCCATCTCAGATAATTTTTCACGGAACTGATCTCCGCTAATCACTTCGCTATCGAGCAATACCTGTAAACTATAACGATAAACGGCATCATGTTCACGAAGCATCACTCTCGTTTTTTCCAAAAGCTGCTCAATAATCGCATGAACTTCCTGATGAACAGACGCCTTGTCTACGTAATTCATATTGATAATCCCCAGTTTAGACATACCGCTTTGGACGATTTCCTGTGCCATATGCAACGCTTGCTCGAAGTCGTTTTTCGAACCTGTGCTTCGACCTCCATAATAAATCTCTTCGGAAACAGCACCAGCCAAGCATACCATGATCTGTCCTTCCATATACTCTCTTGTATAAAGGTATTGGTCGTCCATCGGATTTTGTCTGACATAACCTAAGGCTTGTCCACGAGGAGTAAGGGTAACTTGCGAAACGGAACCTGGGCGCATCCGTTCACTTACAATGGCATGCCCCAATTCGTGAATGGCGACACGTTCTTTTTCGTCCTTGGAGGCTTCACGATCAGTCATTTCCCCCATCATCACTTTATCAATGGCAAGAGAAAAATGACGCTGCATAATTTGCTCAGACTCATCACGCATGGCATAGATGGCAGCCTCGTTACAGACACTCTCCAGTTGAGCACCAGAGAAACCAAACGTTTCTTGTGCCACTTTATCCAGATTCACATCCAGCCCTAGTGGTTTATTATCGGTGTGAAGAGTTAAAATCTGTGCACGGGCAGGTTTATCAGGTAGGTCCACCTGAATATGACGGTCGAATCGACCTGGGCGCAACAAGGCAGAATCGAGCATATCTTTACGGTTTGTTGCCGCTACTAGCAATATTCTCGGTTTTTCGCTTGTTGTCATACCATCCATTTCTGTCAACAGCTGATTGAGAGTCTGATCGTACTCACGCTGTTGTTGTCCATCACGTTTTCCACCGATGACATCTATCTCATCGATAAAAATAATTCCGCTGTCTTGTCCATTTTTTTCTGCTAATTGTTTCACTTCTTTAAACAATTCACGAACACGCTGTGCTCCGACCCCAACATACATCTCTACAAATTGTGCCCCAGATGCAGCAACAAATGCAGAGTTCGTATAGTTAGCTGCCGCTTTTGCCATCAAGGTTTTCCCAGTACCTGGAGGACCAGTTAAGAGAACCCCTTTTAATGGTCGAATTCCATATTGCTCAATCGCTTCTTTGTGTAACAAAAAGTCTAATGCTTCACGTAATTCTTTTTTTGCACGCTCTTGACCACCAATATCAGAAAACGAAATATTTGTCTTTTTAACGGCATGACTCCCACTTTTGGACTTCCCGGCACCAATTTGCATGTTACCACCCTGTTTAATAAACAGGAAGTAAGCCGTAAATAATATGGCAGCAAATAATAGGAATGGCCCTACATTAACCCCGAGAAACAGCAGGAAAATGATAACCGCTGGGACAGTACCGTAGAGAATTTCTTTACCCACGGTTTACCACCTCACTTATTGGCTGTTTGCGTGGAATGACTTTATAAAACTCGTCCTCTCCCCGCTTCATAAAAATATAGACATACTTGTCGTCTATTCGGCCAAACGCTTCGTCCAATTTATATGTTTCTTTCCATTCTGACAAAAGTTCAGGGATATTGCTATATTGTTTCGTTTCAATTGCTTCAATTAGCCCGAATAAACCTTCGTTCCAAATAGGTTGCAATGATTCATCCTGATTGGTAAGCATTATATCAAAAGCTTTTTCTGGTGCATAGGTTTTAATTGCATCAATTAGCTTAGGGTAGTCGATAACAAATTGTTCTGGGTTTGTAACTTCGAATTTATATGTGACTTTATCCTTTTGCATAGAAAAGTCGATTAGTTTTGCAGATGTCATCTGCTCCGCTTGTTCCATCAACGGTTTCTCAATTTGTACTTTTTGGAAGAGAAAATATCCGCTAAATAGGAGAGCAAGCGCAACTAGTAACGAGAGAAACATTGGTCCTTTACGCAGTTTCACAGCCAAACACTCTCCTTTTCATTGATCCCGAATCAATCATAGTCATTTGCATTTCCAAGTATATCATCATTAGAACCAAGTCTCGGCATGTATATGTTGGAACTATATCCAGTAGATTCTTTGACCGTATTCAACATAGACCAAAAGAAACAACCCTTCCGATAACGGAATGGGTCGTTTTTACGCTTTGGGTATATTTAGAGTGTATGCACGTAATAAAGTCCCTGTTGTAAAGTCGTAATAAACATAGTTGTAACGTTTATCTTTATCTAGAAGTGTAACTTCCCAGAGTTTCTGCTCCCCTTCCAAACCTGGAACAATGCGCTTAACCACAGCACCTGGATACTCTTTCAATGCTTTTTGATTAATTTCCTCATGTGGAATCCCATTATGCAATTCTTCAGTTACTGTTTTCTTATCATTAAACCAGGAAATAAGTGACGTACCTTTATCATCTTTCCCGATCACAACTGCGTATGTTTCTTTTCCACGATATTCATCAATGTAATCAATCTGCGTAATAGTAGTCTTTTGCACAATATAGCTTTGGGAATCTGCTACCATTGCTCTACGTTCAGTAAGCAATCCTTCGAGCAGGAAATAAATCCCAAGGCCTACGATAACAACTACACAGACGGATATAATCAGGATGCGCTTCCACACAATGATTCTCCTTCTTCAAATCAAAAATTAAATACTAATTGATCCTCTTTAACACCATGGTTACTCTTCACCTTTAATTTCACTACCATACGAATGAGCTTTTTCTCTTGATCATGATACCACAGTTGATACTGAATAGACGTGGTTGCTGACAGCTCATCTAGGTTCATATCCTTGATAAAAGAGTTACCTAACCACACTCCCAGCAGATCCTTCAGTTTTTCAGGTGGTAACGTAAACTGATAACCTTCCACGCCCTCTTCATCCCTCGAAATCATTCGATTAGGGACCAAGACATCCAGTTGGTCACGAAGTAATTTTGCATGCTCATATGGCGTGTATAAAGCATAGGGAAGCAGGTAAAGTGGTTGTGGCTCATTATCTATTACGAGTGATGAACCCTTTTCGTTTCGATTCATGTACAGTTTCTTACCTTGGAAAGTCCCTGACAGTTGAAAGTACTCTTCCTTAAAGCTTCCAATGAATGATTCTTGCTGAATTTTAACCCCAAACGAAGTACTATTTTTATCAGTAAGTATTGGTGAGAGCCAATTCTTCAAATCATGGCGTGCCTTATTTACTGATTCATTCGGTAGTAAAGTGGCTTGCGAAGGAAAGATTGTGACAGCTTGCTTGTCCAGTGATTTGCCGAGAGAATTCCCCAAAAAGAATAACAGAGCAAATGCAGGTATTATCAGCCAAAGATAGCGAGGTTTTACATACATAATCCATTCTCCCTCCTATATCTCCTAGAATTTATGAGATAGAAGAAGGTTTTAGAACTACGAGGAAAACTTACTAATCATACTGGAGCAATGAAGAGCCATACTACAAGTACACCACAAGGAGGTGAGCGCGTGAATCAAACCGACAGGACAGCTCTCCCGGATTTTCTGGAATGGCTGAAGCAAGAATCCTATGCTTCCTGGGAAGGTCTTGCCTCACCGCTTCGTGCCTTGCCCAATACCGCTACTCTCTCTGTTCGCCATACCCCACTTACTGATTTACGGCAAACAGAGATGCAACGGATGGACTAACATTTTATTCCAGGCCTACACCCTACACTACTTCTCCTGTCTATCCCTACAGACAGGAGCCTTTTCTCATTATTATCGTTTTAAGCCGGAGAACAAACGATTTACTTCTTTAATTGCCTCTGCTTCGTTAATTGTTAATAGCTCACGGTTTCTCATCAAAAACTTACCATCGACAATGGTGTCTGTAACATCAAAGCCGTTAGCTGCATAAACAACGTGTGAAATTGGATCATGAGCAGGGTGATAATGTGCTTGAGCGGAATCAAGCATAATCATATCTGCTTTTTTACCTAGTTCCAATGAGCCAATCTCATCCTTCTGGAAAACAGCTTCTGCACCGTAACGAGTAGCCATTCGAAGTGCTTCTTCAGCAGGTATTGCAATCGGGTCATAATTGACACCTTTGTGCAGAATCGCAGTGACCTTTAATTCTTCAAACAAGTTCAGGTTATTGTTGCTCGCTGAACTATCCGTAGCTAGTCCAACACAAACACCCTTTTCTAACAAAGCAGGTACTCTTGCTACCCCGCTGCCTAGTTTCAGGTTGGAAATCGGATTATGAGCAACTTTCACATTGTATTTCGCCAACGTATCAATTTCCTCATCTGTTAGGTGCACAGCATGAGCAACCAATGTAGGATGATTAAAGACACCCAGGTTTTCTAAATGGGCAACTGGACGAACACCATAATCGCGTTCGTTTTGTTCCACTTCGAATTTGGACTCTGACATATGGATGTGCATCGGAACGTTCAGTTCTTTTGCTTTTTCAAGGATTTGCTCAATATATTCTGGTGGGCAGGTATATGGCGCATGTGGTGCCATCATCGTGCGAATCCGATCATTTGCTTTTCCATTCCATTCACGAGCAAAAGCGGTTGCCTGAGCAAGTTTACTAGCTCGCTCTTCTTCGGAACAAAGTCCAATTACACCACGACAAAGTACACCGCGAAGCCCCGCTATCTCTACTTCTTGGGCAACTTGATCCATATAATCATACATATCAACAAAGGTGGTTGTACCCGTGCGAATCATTTCAATCAGGGAAATGATAGTTCCCCATTTCACATGATCTGACCCGAATTGGGCTTCTAACGGCCACATTTTGTCTTCTAGCCATTGTTGAAGTGGCAGGTCGTCTGCAAAACCACGTAACAATGACATACCAACATGTCCATGCGTATTAATTAATCCAGGTAGTACGTACTTATTCGTACCATCAATTACTACATCGTACATGGAGAGATCACGAGGAGTCTCTCCTACATACGTGATAATATTACCGTCAAATCCAACAGCTCCGTTTTGAATAACTTCGTTCGTTTCATTTACTGTAATAACTGTTGCATTAGTGATGATGTTCTTCAACCTAATTCTTCCCCCTTCATCTTTTAAACAGCTTGAAGTTAATCTGCTGTTTTATCTTGAAGATAATATGCCAAGCTTTGCAGACTAGAAGTCAGGTCAGCATGATCTATTTTTACATCTTTATCAGTTCGGATCGTAGCTGGAGCAAAATTCAGGATGGTCTCAATACCAGCATGAATTAATCGATCTGCCACTTCTTGTGCCGCAGATGCCGGAGTTGTAATAATAGCCATTCGGATATTTCTCTCTTGAATAGCCTCCGCCATCTTATCAATTGATTCAATCATCAATCCACCTAAGTCTTTTCCTATCTTATTAGGATCTGCATCAAAAATAGCAATAATTTTCATGTTATCCTTTAAATACACATTATAATTCGAGATCGCTTGTCCCAAATTACCGGCTCCAACTAAAGCAACATGAATAGCCTGATCTAGCTTTAATATATGTCTAATTTTATCAATCAGATATTCAACATCATACCCGATTCCTTTTTTTCCAAAATCCCCAAATGCAGAAAGATCCTTACGAATTTGAGCAGGATTAATATCCATTGTTTTTCCCATTTGCTGTGAAGAGATTGTTTTCACCTGATTATCCTGCAAATTTGTTAAATAACGTAAATAAATGGGCAGACGGCGTACAACTGCTTCCGATATTTTAGGTACTTTCCCCATACTTTGCACTCCTATCTTCGTTGTGTTTCCGTAACGAAGCCATTCCTATTAAACGGAAGCTGTCAATTTCGGTATTATTATCTTATCAATCTCTTTGGCTATCGCAAGTATTTTTTGTACTTGAAATGTGAGAAAATCTAGTTTTCTTCCAAAAAAAGGCTGATTTTTTTGTTTAGATCAGTCCAGGGACCCGTTTCTACCTGGTAATCAGGTAAGGACTTAATAAAAGTACGTCCATACCGGGACTCTACTATTCTACTGTCAAAAATCACGACGACACCTTTATCATCCTGTTGGCGAATCAGTCTTCCCACTCCTTGTTTAAACCGGATAACTGCATGCGGTAATGCCAGTCCCATGAATGGATTTTTCTTTTCTTCCTTCATTTTATCAGATCTACCTTGTAAAAGTGGCTGATTTGGTGGTTGGAATGGAAGTCTGACAATGATTAAACAGCTTAATGCTTTGCCGGGAATATCTACCCCTTCCCAGAAGCTGTTCGTTCCCAGCAAAACGGTTTTTTCGCCAGTTTGAAAACGTCGTACTAGCTTACTCCTATTATTGCTGTCAATACCATGTCCAAGAATGGTAAACTCGTCCTTCTGCATACAACTCTTCATTCCATCATATACGGCACGTAGCATGGTATAGGAGGTGAACAGAATCATGGTACGTCCTTGGGTAGCTCTGACAGCATCAATACAACCTTGAATCACTGACTGGGTAAAAATATGCTCGGTTTCTTTGCTGACGGTAGGAAAATCAGATGGAATTAAGATTAATCCCTGCTTATCATAAGCAAACGGGGAAGGAAGGGATAAGGTAGTAATCCTTTCTTCTGGAATATCAGCTAACCCCACTCTTTCTTTGAAGTAATCAAAATTATTTTTAATCGTTAAGGTAGCAGATGTCAATACCACACTTCGTTTATCAGCAAATAATTTTTCATGCAAAGTCTCTGCAACAGAAAGTGGAGACTTGAAGAAGAACAATTGTTTTCTTGTTGTCTTCGTTTCGAGTTCCAACCAGCTAACATAGCTATCATCTTCATCAAGCAATACAAAATATAGATCTGCAGATGATTGATTTAACTCGTCCAATAGCCCAAATAAATCTGAATGCAGCCGTTCCAATGAAAACGGCACCTCTTGTTCTTGTAAGGGAGCCATCAATTGTAGGAGGTCTTGCATAGTCTTTCCGAAAGTAGATATGGATTCAATTACCTTATCAATAGATTGCTGAAGTTTTTTATTCTTCCCTACAAAATTACCTTGTTTGTAACGAAGAACGGCACGCTGAGACTCTCCGATTTCCTCACTTCTTTTCAAACCCCAATGATAAAAAAGTTGCAACCAATTATTACTTGCCTCTTTCATACCTTGATGTGCTTCTCTTAATTGCTCTCGTTTTTCTTCCAATTCATCTCTAAGCTGTGGTTTCCAGATCAACAGCTCCTCTAAAAATGCAGAGAGTGAATTACGCTCCCGATCAACCGTCAATCGTTCCATTAAAAAGAATAGATCAACGCTTGAGACTTGTGTTCCAAGGTGCTGACTTGCTACATCATCCAGTTGATGTGCCTCATCGATAATCGCTACTTCATAAGGCGGGACTACTCCTGCTTTTCTATCTAAATCGTTTACTAATAAAGCATGATTTACAATTAACAAATCAGCTTCACGAGCTCGTTGTTTAGCCTGAAAATAGAAACAACGACTAAACCACGGACATTGGCGGTTTAAACATGAGTGACTATCACTTTTCACTTGATGCCAAAATTGCTGTCCACCTGGTGATAAGCTTAATTCTTCTACATCACCTGTTTCTGTCTGAGTCAGCCAGACGAGGAGCTGAGCTTTTGCCATCTGTATTTCATGAGACATGCCCTCTTGCATTTCCAAGCTTTGTTCGAATTTTCGAAGGCATAAATAGTTGCCTCTTCCTTTTAACTGGGCAACTTTAAAATCGAACGGTAATGTTTTTTGCAATAACGGAATGTCTTTATGAAATAATTGCTCCTGCAAATGAATGGTATGTGTACTTACCACAACTTGCTGGTTATGCATTCGTGACCAAAATACTGCTGGTAATAAATATCCTAGAGATTTTCCAGTCCCAGTGCCTGCTTCGACCAGAAGATGCTTTTCTTCGCTAAATGCCTCATGTACCGCATGCATCATAGCTTCCTGTGCTTCACGTCGTTGATACGAAGTGTGGTGCTTAGCGAGGCCATCTCCATCAACTGACAAGATTTGCTCTAAAAATGGCTCATACTCATATGATATCGCTTCTTTTTCTCGTTTTTTCCCCTTAGATAACCTACGTTTTCGTATGGCTATCTGTCGATAAAAATCAAATTTCTCATCTTCTGATTCAACGCTTCCTGCTGGCTTTAAACTCCCGTCTTCCTGTGACGGAAAACTAGAAAGTAACTTCTCTGCTTCTAACTCATTCAATAAACGACCTAGATCGGAGCGAAAAGATGTGATCGTCATTTGTAATCCCTGAATCGTGATTAATGGCAAGTCATCCAATATTCGTAAAAGATGTAACAGCAACTCTGCTGTTGCCATTGCATCACTGTCCGCTTGATGTGGGTTATCGTGTGTGATTTGTAAATCTGAAGATAACTCCATGAGTCGATACCCTTCTTGTGTCGGTAACAGCATTTTTGCTAGTTCGACGGTATCTAGTACCGGTCCATCAAATGGATAATAGCCCTGACCAAGCAGGGCTTCTTGCAAAAAGGATAAATCAAACATTGCATTATGTGCTACAAAAGTTCGACCGTCCAGTAGAGGTAACAGATTAGGTAACACTTCCTCTATTGTTGGTGCATCTGCAACCATCTCATTCGTTATTCCTGTAAGTTGAGTAATAAAAGATGGTATTTCTTTTTCTGGTTTCACAAATGTAGAGTAACTTTGGGTTATCGTACCATCTTCCACCACTACAGCCCCAATTTGGGTAATGGAATCACCTTGTCGGGGCTGGTTCCCAGTGGTTTCAAAGTCTACGACGATAAACTGCTTCAAAATCGTCACCTCATTGACACGCGCACTCTTGCTGGATTTTTACTTGTTACCTATTCGGCAACGGGAGAAAAAATCCTGCATTTTGCTTCTTTACTTGCTCATGGTTATCTGATTTCCGTAACATTGCTGACATCTGATTAAGTCCAGAAGACAAGCCATCTACGGTAGAATGGTCGCTATATTTCGCTTCCATTCGCTTTCCACTTCCTAAATGATAATTGGAAAGCTCCAGGTTTCCTTCACGTAAATGGACCCAGCTTAACTGGTAATGTCCCATCATTTGCATATACTCATTTTGGAGTTCTGTAAACGAAAAAGCAAGTCGTTTTGCTTCCTGATAGTCACCTTCACTCACAAATGAAAAAACCATACCCATCAACGCCAGTGGATAATTCCCTTCCCTATCCATTTCCATAATCTTTTGGAATACCTTTCTCGCGTTAAGATGCTCTCCTACATCAAGCTGCATCCAGGCATAGGTTAATTGACAGATGATGTCTGTAGGGCTAAGTGTAATTGCCTTTTTTATGATGGGAATTGCCGCTGTTGCCCCATGGAGCAACCAAGTATTACGCGCAAGAGCATGCCAAAAGGCTATATCCATCGGTCTTTTATCAACTAAAAACCTGTAACAACTGATTGCATGTCGATAATGACCTGTCTCCTCGGATAAAATTGCCAGTTCTCTTAGTGTGTCTGGTTCAAGATCACTACTCGGCTCCGACATAGAAAGCAATTTACTAGCCTCTTCAATTGGCTGTAGTTGATAAAAATGACGGATTGCTCGTAAATATAACACCTGTGTCTGCCAATCCTTTTCTTTATCGTCCAACAGCTTCTCACACCAATAAATACATTCCTCATATTCCCCTTCTTCGAGTAAAGCAATGGCAAGGTTATACATCGCTTCTCTGTATCCTGGGCGTACTTCAATCGCTTTTTCGTAGACAGGAATTGCTTCAATCCATTTCTGTTCTTCTCCTAGCATACATCCAAGAGCATTACAGCTTATTGAGACGATTTGAGGTGAGATTGCCGTTTTGCTAACCAAACGAAACTCCTTCATCGCTAATTCTTTCTGGTTGCAAAAATATAAGCTGTAGGCATAATACAATCTTCCAAATTCCCAATTAGGCATCTCTTCAACTAATGGGGCTAATTCCTTTTGTGCAAGATCATACAAACGTAATTGATAATATCCTTCTGCTCTTTTAAAACGTTCCTGCTGATGTGCAATACCGGATGTACCGATTGAATCATCATTCATCTCAAGTACTTTTTCGTATTTTTTCGGAAAAGCCTTTTCATGTTGAACGTACCTGCATACTTCATTTAGCTTCTCTTCATACTTGAGCCATAGATCAATCATCTGATCACTGTATGACCGAAGCTGTAGAATTTCTCTGTACAATTCTTCCTTCTTTTCCTTAGTTGCCTTTGGCCATTCCTGTTCTAATCGTTCTAATCTCTTCTGAAGCTCCATAAACCACTGATCTATAAACATAAGAAGCCACCCCTTGTAGGAAGTGAGTACACTCATTGTCTCACAAGGGAAGTGGCTCTATTCAACAGATCAGTAATAACAACGCCTTCCGTACCAAGCATTTACAGAATTGTAGCATGTTCCTCTTCCGTTAGTAACTGCGCAATCCGGTTATCTTTATCCATGATAGCCACTTTTGGTTTATGATCTCTCGCATCCGCATCAGTCATCATCGCATAGGCAATAATTATAACAATATCACCTGGCTGAACCAGACGAGCCGCTGCACCATTCAGACAAATAGTTCCGCTTCCAGGTTCACCTTCAATAATGTATGTTTCCAATCTCGCTCCATTGTTATTATTTACAATATGAACCTTCTCATTAGGAAGAAGCTCAAGCGCATCCAGGATCTCTTTATCAATTGTGATACTACCAACGTAATTCAGGTTAGCCTCCGTTACTGTGGCACGGTGAATTTTGGCTGTCATCATCGTACGAAACATGTGCAATACACCTCTGTTTATCATCTGAATTATTTAAACCATTTTCAAAACGAAAATGTACTTGCCCCCGGATTCTACAACTGGAACCAACTATTATCGATTAAGCGTGTCTGCCCGAACTTAACTGCCAGTGCGATTACATATTTCTCGTTCGATACCAATTGATCTACATCAGCCATCTCCGGGTATTTTTTCATTTCTGCATAATCAATGACTGCAAGGGGTGCCTCTTCGATGATTGAACGTACCTTTTTTATCATGCAACTGGCATCACGTTCACCTGCATCAATCATCTGTTTTGCTACAAATAAGCTTTGGGATAAAACCAAGGCCTGCGAGCGTTCTTCATCTGAAAGGTATACATTGCGTGAACTCATTGCAAGACCATCTGCTTCACGATAAATGGGGCAGGATACGATCGTTACGGGCATGAGCATATCTTCAACCATTTGCTCGATAACTGCTACTTGTTGCGCATCCTTTTGTCCAAAGAAAGCCTTGTCTGGCTGAACAATATTAAATAATTTGGTTACAACCGTAGACACACCGTCAAAGTGACCTGGACGTGATAACCCACACAATACTTCCGTAATCTGTTCTACTACCACTTTGGTTCGCATTGGTTTCGGGTACATTTCTTGTACAGATGGTGTAAACAAATAGGTGACACCTGCACTTCTAGCCAGTTCTTTATCTCTTTCAATATCGCGTGGATATTTATCTAAATCTTCAGTAGGTCCAAATTGTAATGGATTTACAAAAATACTCATTACAATTACGTCGGTTTCTTCCTTTGCTTTATTCACCAAGCTGATATGACCGTCATGGAGATAGCCCATTGTCGGTACGAAACCAATTGTTTTTCCTGCCTCTTTCTCTTTTTGAAGATGGTGACGCAACTCTTTAATAGTTGGAATAGTTAGCATTTTTGGCCCTCTTTTCCATACAGCTGCGTAACTGTTTCTTCAGAAGCATGAAAGGTATGTTCAGGTCGAGGGAAATGTTGAGCCTTTACTTCATTTACATAATTTTCAATGGCTGTTTGAATTGTTTCTCCAATATTTGCATAGCTTTTTGCAAATTTAGGTTGAATATTGGAGGCATAGGAGAGTACGTCATGAAAAACTAACACCTGACCATCACAATCTGCGCCTGCACCAATTCCAATAACCGGTATTTCCAACGCTTCTGTTACCTTGGCAGTCACTTCTCGTGGAACACATTCCAGAACGATTGCAAATGCACCAGCCTCTTCTAATGCTTTGGCATCTGTAATCAGTTGTTTTGCCGATTCAATATCCTTACCCTGTACCTTATAACCGCCTAATTGATGAACAGATTGAGGGGTCAACCCAAGATGTCCCATGACTGGAATTCCTGCCAGTGTACATCTTTTTACAATAGGGACAATCTCTTGACCACCTTCCATTTTAACTGCCTTTGCATTCCCTTCCTGAATGAGTCTACCAGCGTGCATGATTGCTTGATCCACCGACCCATGACAAGTAAGAAAAGGCATATCAGCAACAACAAACGCTCTTGTTACTGCTCTTGTTACCGCTTTCGTATGGTGAACCATGTCATCCATGGTTACGGATACTGTTGAATCATAACCTAAGACCACCATACCAAGAGAATCGCCCACCAAAATCATATCCACTCCTGCTTGTTCCGCTAGCTTTGCAGATGGATAGTCATAGGCAGTAAGCATTGCAATTTGTTCCTTTTTGGTCTTCATTTGTCTCAAAGTAGATGTTGTTACAGGCTTACAGGTTTGCATGTTCGAATCCCCCATGTCCCCTACCTGTTACCAAAACAGTACTGGTCCGTTATTATGTACGCAAAAAAACCTTCGCACCGCGTGCGAAGGCATTAGTAACCAGCATTAATAAAATACGTACCGGATTCGTTCCTTCTGTCTCGGTCCTCACAGGCTTGGAGCAGATTTTTTTGATACTATTAACTTGTTTCATTCCTCTTTTGAAGTGCCAGTCCTAATGGATATGGCCTTCAGCTGAAGTATAACAGATGATTCTAACTCTCGCTATACTCAATATCAGCAGAATATACTCTGTGAACTCCACCTTCATCATCTCGGACAAGTAGAACACCTTCATCATTCAATCCTGTCGCTTCACCCTCTACCACTTTTTGCAGGGTACGAACAGTAACTCGACGATTTAATGACATAGATAACGCTTCCCATTCTTCTTTAATGCTTCCAAATCCATTCTGAATATATTCCAGATACATTTGCTCAAAGTGAAGGCAAAAAGATTGGATAAAAGTTGCACGTCTGATTGGCTCACCTTTTGCAATGCGAAGTGAAGTTGCTATATCTTTGAATTCCTCAGGAATGTCATCCGCTTGTGTATTGACATTAATTCCAATTCCTATCACGAGGTAATTGATTCCGTCAGCCTCTGCGTTTAATTCGGTCAAAATACCACAAACTTTTTTTCCGCTTACAAACACATCATTTGGCCATTTGATTTTAACATCAATATCATATTCCTGGATGGTTTTAGCCATAGCTACTGCCGTTACCAGTGTCATCTGCGGAGATCTGCCTATTTGTATAACGGGTCGAAGAATCATACTCATCCAAATCCCTGTATTTGCCGGCGAATGCCATACACGGCCAAATCGTCCTTTTGATCCCGTCTGCTCATTCGCTATAATAATCGTGCCCTCTGGTGCGCCTTGAGCTGCTACATCGTGGGCAATCGTTTGGGTAGTTGGTACAGAATCGTAGGATACGATATTTTGACCAATCACTTCCGTCTTCATTAATGATAAAATTTCTTCTGCTGATACGTAATCGGGCGACGAAATCAATCGATAACCCGATTTTCGAACCGCTTCGAATTCATACCCATCCTGTCTTAACTCCTCTATATGTTTCCAGACCGCAGCACGCGTACAATTGCAGTTCTGGCTAAGAAACTCCCCTGAGATAAAATCATCTGGATGCGAACGAAATGCTCTCAGTATTTCTTGCTTGATATTCATCAGCTTCCTCCCCTAGTACGTAATAACCCTCTTTTGGGTTTCTAGCTGTAATGATTGTTTTTTTTATTTCGATTGATCGATACGCTCCAAGTAACGTTCAGCTTCTACTAACAGGATATTCCGTTCATTTTTCAAATCATAGAGCACGGCTTGCTGGAACAAGTGTTGCAAGGTTTCGTGTACCCAGCTACCGGGTCTTTCGGTTCGTAATGAAACGATATCAGCTCCAGTGATCATTAAATCTTTGATATTTTGGACTGACATTTCATTATAAATAACAGTAACACTCTTATCAGGAATCTCCTGTTGCTTTGTAAACCAAATTGCGTGGATCAGCTGTTCTAAATCCTGACAAAGGTCATATCCAACATTCATTAACAACTGTTTCCATGGAAGCTGTTTAGGTTGATCCCATTTTACTTGATACTGATCTACTAATTTACCTAATGTCGTTATACTCTCTTTTTCCTTACGGGACATCTTGAGAAACTGACAGCATTCCTCAATTTCGGAGGCCGTAAAAGTAGCACCGTACATCAAGAACATCCATTTTTGCTCTAGATTTTGCAGGCTTTGAAGTCTCCACAGAAAGTTCCATGAATGTCCAAAAATCCGATCCAATAACGGGAAAGCCTGAAAGAGATTAGTAACTTCACTAGCTTCAAATGCTTTTTCAGGATGTTTACTACCAATGATCTTGTTACACTCTTCACGTATCCGTTCCATAGCAATATAAGCCAGCAGGCCCGATTTCTCCTGCATAGCTTTTTGTGTCTCTTCTTCTATTCGAAAGCCAAGCTGCGCGGCAAACCTTACCCCTCGAACCAATCGCAAGGCATCTTCTTCAAACCTTCTAGAAGCATTACCAACTGCACGTATTAAACGATCGTTTAAGTCATTAGCTCCAAAAAATGGGTCGATTACCTCTTTTGACTGAGTCATCGCCATGGCATTAATCGTAAAATCACGTCGTGCCAAATCCTCCACGATACTTTTCACATAATAGACCTCTGTTGGTCTTCGATGGTCATCATACATACCATCTGTTCGGAATGTAGTGACTTCGAAAAATCCACCATTCATTTTTACCGTAATCGTACCATGCTTCAATCCGGTTGGTATGTGGTCAGGAAAAATACGCATGATATCCTCAGGAAGTGCATTTGTACAAATATCAATATCGTGGACAGGTCGATGTAATAACCAGTCGCGAACACAGCCCCCGACAAAATAAGCTTCGTATCCGTTTTTTTCCAAGGATTTAATTAATAATTTCGCTGTTTCTCTCACTTCTTTGCCCCCTGGCTAGCTTGGCTAGGCATGTTTTACCTCTAATCTCTTTCTTATTCCTTACACAATTTATAATACAATGCCTCATATTGCAGAGTAATTTGTTCATGGCTAAACTTCTCTTGAGAACGGCGTAACGCCTCATCGCTAAATGTTTGATACATCTCTTCATCTGACAATAATTGAATAGCGAAATGAGCCATTTTATCAGTTTCTCCAATTTCACACAGGAATCCCGACTTCCCATGTACCACGACCTCCGGTAATCCTCCTGCGTTTGATGCAATTACAGGTACACCACATGCCATTGCTTCTAAAGCAACAAGTCCAAAGCTTTCCTTTTCCGAAGGGAGTATCATTAGATCTGCTAAGGAAAGAACCTCCGCAACATCATCTTGTTTACCCAAAAAGATAACATCTTCACACAAATCGTTTTCTTTAATTAATTGTCGAATGCTGGATTGCTCAGGACCCTCGCCGATTAATATTAATTTAGAAGGCACCTTCTTATGTAACTCTCTGAAAATCATCACAACATCCTGGACACGTTTAACTGGACGAAAATTTGAAATGTGCATAATGATTTTTTCGCCTTGTGGAGCAAATTTTGCACGCCATTCATGAACATCCTTTTTAGAATAACGCCTTTTATCCACAAAGTTATATACCAGTTCGATTGGTTTATCTACTTGCAGCACTTCTTTCGTTTCCCTGATCAGGTCTTTGGAAACCGCTGTTACGATATCACTCTTTTCTATTCCAAATCGAATCATATCACGTAGACCAGGATCATATCCAAGAACAGTTATATCTGTACCATGCAGAGTAGTCATGATCTTCAGATGATCTCCTACCATCTGCTTTGCCAAATAAGCACACAGTGCATGAGGGACGGCGTAATGAACATGTAAAAGGTCCAGTTTTTCTGTTTCTGCAACTTGAGCCATCCGATTTGCTAAGGTTAAATCATAGGGCGGATGCTTAAACACATCGTACTGATTAACCTCCACCTCGTGGAAGAAAATATTAGGATGAAATTGACCCAACCGAAAAGGCATCCCCGCAGTAATAAAATGTACGTTATGTCCCCGCTCTGCCAATAATTTTCCTAATTCGGTGGCAACAACACCGGACCCACCCAGTGATGGATAGCATGTTATACCGATGTTCATTTTATTTCCCCCACTCTTATGTATAAACTTCGGGTAGACTTACCCTCCACTGTTAATCATGCTGTCAAAAAGATGAGAGAACAAGAGGAGAAGATGTTTTATATCCTTCTGCAAATTCTACATTCGTTTGTTGACCAAACAAGCGCTCTCTATATTCAACCGATTCCAGGTAACCATTGGTCAACGGAGTACTGACACTGCCTTCAAGCTTTTCAAATTGGCTGGAATAAGCACGAAGTACTTCTATTTTCTCTTGAAAAACGTCTGAAATGTTGATCACAAAATCAGGTTTTGCCGTACTGTTGATAAAATAATAATAAAAATGAGAAGGACGGTATGCCTCAAGATGTTGTTCACTTGCATATTTTCTGATCCCAGCTGAAAAAACAGCCTCTTTTACAATATGACTGATACTACCATGATCAGGATGGCGATCCTCCCAATAGGGAGCCAGTACTATTTGTGGCCTGGTCAACCGAATCATTTCCACAACTTTGGCGATGGCAGCCTCGCGATGTGTTTCCAATCCTCTATCTGGGATATTATGCTGATACCTGGCATATAACCCAAGTCGTTGTGCTGCTACTGCAGCCTCCTGTTGTCTTGTTTCTACTGTACCATTTGAGGAGAGTTCTGCTAGAGTTAAATCTAGGATGCCTGTCCGCTTTCCTTGTTTGGCGGCTAGCAGTAATGCTCCAGATGCACCTATTTCAACATCATCTGGATGAGCACCGATCGCAAGAATATCTATCTGATGCTCATTCCTATACTCAATTCTGTCTTCCATCATAAAACGCTCCTTATTTTATAGCCTCCCGCCAAGCTATGTTACCTTGTTCGAGGGCTTTCAGCAAGATTTCAGCAGTAGCCAAATTGGTAGCAACAGGAATTCGATGTACATCACATAGACGCAGAAGAGCTTGAATATCTGGCTCATGCGGCTGAGCGCATAATGGATCTCGAAGAAAAATTACGACATCCATGTTGTTCTGGGCGATCATTGCACCAATCTGTTGATCTCCTCCAAGTGGTCCTGACAAAAAGCGTTGTACTTGTAATGATGTGTTTTCCATGATCCGAAGACCAGTGGTTCCTGTCGAATACAAATTATGGTTCTCTAGTATAAGTTGGTATGCCAATGCTAGATTAACCATTTCTTCCTTCTTCTCGTCATGCGCAATCAGTGCAATATTCATGCTTTGATCGCTCCTCTCAAACAGTATGTCTCAGATCATCCTTTGCTCTTAGCAAACACCAAAGTTACGTACTTAGTCAATAATATGCTCTAATCCATATACCAACGTATCCAAATTTACAACAGCCTTAATCGCCATTTGCACTCCAGGCATAAAAGATTCACGGTTAATTGAGTCATGACGAATCGATAAAGTTTGCCCTGTCGCACCAAATAATACTTCCTGATGTGCGACCATCCCTGGTAAGCGTACACTATGAATACGGAACCCATGATAATCGGCCCCTCTTGCCCCTTCGAAAATTTCCTCTTCATCTGGATGTCCTTGCTTTAGTTCTTTTCTTGTTTCGGCAATCATTTCAGCCGTTTTAATGGCCGTTCCACTCGGCGCATCCAGCTTGCGATCATGATGAAGCTCAATGATTTCAACATGTGGCATGTATTTAGCTGCCATACTGGCAAATTTCATACATAAAATCGCCCCAATAGCGAAGTTAGGAGCAATAATAACCCCTATTTTAGATTGAGTGCTTAGCTCTGTAAGCTCAGCTAGTTGTTCTGGCGACAATCCAGTTGTTCCTACCACTGGTCGAACACCATGTGCAAGTGATGTGCGGATGTTATCATATACATGATGAGGCGTTGTAAAATCAACTAATACATCCGGCTTATAGGTACGAAGTGCTTCCTCAAGAGAATTCATCATTGGTACACCAAGAGGTTTCCCTCCGATAACTTCTCCAACGTCCTGTCCTGCAATTTTGGGGTCAATACCTACTACGAATGTTAGTGTTGGATCATCCTGAAGCATTTTTACAACCTCTTGCCCCATTCTTCCTTTTGCTCCAGCTACTGCTACCGTGATATTTCTATTTATTTCCATATGTATCTACTCCTCAATTCTAGTCCATCTATCTTTATCTCTTGTCTGGAACTTGTGCATAATTCGATCAAAAGCTTCTTCAAGATTAATGTTTAATGAGTTGGCAAAACAGAGAACAATAAAAAAAACGTCACCTAACTCCTCTTCTACTGTTTTCTCTTTTTCTTCGGTTTTTTTGGGTTTTTCTCCATAGTAATGGTTTATTTCCCTCGCTAACTCTCCAACTTCCTCGGTCATTCTAGCCATCATGGATAAAGGTGAAAAATAGCCTTCTTTAAATTGTGAGATATACTGATCAACTTCTTGCTGGATCTCTTGCAACGATTTATCTTTTCCCATTTCACCCTCCTGCTTACGAGTTGCAATATAGTTCCCATTACAATTCCGAAACAAAACAGTTCATTGATACACATTAGCAAAAAAACCGTTACAATAAAGTGTATCACAAATAAACATCATGAAAAACCTTCCTGTGAGCAAGTCTGAATCTCTCTAATAAGGAGTGAATTTTCAACATGAACATTCACGTAAAAAGCATTTTGGCAATTATCGTAGGTTCTATGATTATGGGGTTCGGAATTAATGCATTTAATATTCCGAACGGACTTGCAGAAGGCGGAATCACGGGGATTAGTATCCTGATTAAACTGATGTTTCCTTTCGTCGACCAAGGGATAGTATATTTCCTGCTTAATTTACCTTTATTTTTTATTGGTTATCGCTTACTAGGTCGAACCAGCTTTATTTACACCTTAATTGGGACGATCGCCTTGTCCATCTCCCTCTCAGTCTTTGGAATGATTCTGGATTACCAAATATTAGGAGATACTCTTTTAGCCGCCTTGTTTGCTGGTGTATTTATTGGTTGTGGACTCGGTATTATATTTCGTTATGGAGGAACAACAGGTGGTATCGATATCATTGCACGCCTGTTAAATCAAAAGTTTAATATCAGCATGGGACGTACGCTATTTATGGGGGATATCCTTGTAATCGCCTTATCTCTCATCTATCTTTCCGTACCAAATGCGATGTATACACTTGTCTGCGTCTATATAGCAGCGAGAGTGATTGACTTTTTCCAGGATGGAGCTTATGCAGGCAAGGCATTAACCATCATCTCAGATCAACCTGAAAAAATCGCACAGGAAATCATGACATTAGGTCGTGGGGTAACCATCTTGAAAGGAAAAGGTGCATTTTCTGGTACTGATAAAGAGATCGTATATTGTGTTGTCAGCCGTAACGAGGTTTCTCGTGTGAAACAGTTGATGTCGAGCATTGATCCTCATGCATTCGTGATAGTAAGTGAAGTCCATGAAGTTCTTGGTGAAGGCTTTACCTTAGATGAAAACAAAAAACCGCTTCGACAGACATAAGAAAATCATCCGCATGTTAACAAAAGGACCACTTCTTTTGGATAGTGGCCCTTTTGTTATTTATTATGGGTGAAGAGGTATGGAGATCGTTTTGTTTTTATCTTCTTTCTTTTCTATCTTAGACAGATCAACTTTGGTGTTTACACTCAAATCAAAGCTTGATTTTTGCTTAGGATCAATGGCAGGGAATTCCGCTGTAAATTGCATTGAATTTTTATTTGATGGTACTATTTTCCCTTTTAGTTGGGAGCCCTCTTCATGTCTTAACTCATTAGAGTAAATATTATGATCCAGATAATTCGTTATTTGTTTCAATTCATAATGAACCAATGTTTTTTCAGCTAAATATTCCACTTTATTAATGACAGCACTCCCATCTGCCAATGGCTTTTCTATTGGATATTTATTTTCCAACTCAAGATCTACTGAATCTCTAGCAAAGTCAAAAAAATAAGGTTTTAATAACAATGCCCTTTCTTCTTTATGCCTTGTGTCCCACCAAACCTCAATTTTGGAACTAGTTTCATCGTGACGTCTTTCTGTTTTAACTTGAAAGGCTTCTGTTGAATTTTCACTAGATGCATTAAATTGTAAAAGTTCCCTTTTCTCCTTAGGTCCCTCTACCGTTAGGAACACTGAGGTTGTAGATGCATTTTTTAGTACTTTGTCGACTTGAATGGATAGATCATTCCAAGCTGCTTTTACATTAGGTTCAAAGGTTTGTAAATACTCTTGTGCTTCTTTTGGCATCGTAAATGGTAACTCCCATTTCCATTTCCCTGTTCCCTTGATGTTACCAATTTCTGTTGCTTCTAATTTTATCTTAAACGAATCTGGCAATGGTTCCTTTACAAGCGGTCCCTCCCTACGGTGCTTTTCTACCGCTGCATACAAGTTATCATTTACCTTCTTCATATCTACTCTTACAGATCTAAAAACAGACGTATCATCGTTAATAGTGATGTTCGTATTGGGATTCCACTTTTTAGAAACGATCTCTGAGCCTTTCCAATTTTCAGGTAATCGTATTACATAACCAATGAACATTTCCTCACCATCATAATAGATGTCGGTTACCGTTACCGTCACACCTTGATCCGTCCTACTTTCCGCATACGGTACCGTCATTCCCTGTTCAACGTACTTGTCTATCTTGTCATCATCATATAATTCAAACGCAAAAACACTCTCCACAGAGCTCCCATTCAGACCGCCCGTACTATCACTGTTATATGTAACACCTGTTGTTAAAGCAACTGCAACAGCTATTCCCGATACCGTTTTTGCTATCATTGCCATTTGCCTTCGCCCCTTCTTTTGTTGGACTGCTCTTTGATAGATGCTGACTTTTAGTCCCTGAGTAAAGTCCAATTCTCGTAAAATCTTTCCTTGTTTTTCATACCGATATTCTTTTAATTCCTTCTCAAGGTCCATACGACTTCCTCCCTGTCCAGCAGAGCTCTCAGTTTATTTCTAGCACGGTACAATTTGTTGTGGATGGCACCCTGTGACGTTTCTAGAATTCCGGCTATCTCTTCAACCGATAACTCTTGATAATAATGAAGGATAATGACCTGACGATAGTTGAGCGGTAATTTCATTATTATTCTAGTCATTTCTTCTTTGTCCATCTCATTGATCACTTGTGGTTCGACGCTATCCTGTCTGTGCTGGTCAGATAACTCAATAATTTTTATCGATGCGAATATTTTTCGATAGTTCCAGGAACGCTGGTATTTTTTCACTTCATTAATTGCGATCCGATACAACCAGGTTTTGTGAGTGCTCTCATTTCTAAAACTATCTAAACTGCGATACGCTTTTAAAAATACCTCTTGTGTAAGATCCTCAGCCACCTCCTTGTTTTTTACTAGAAAAAAGATGAGGTGTAACATTCTTCGGCCATACTCATCCATTAACCATTCCAACTTGGCTTCGTTTGTTTTGTGTAACTCCATTTTGTACTCCTCTGACCGCTCTATACTATTGATCCAGCAAACCGTATTTTCTCACACTTTTTAAAAAAAAATAAAAATCAGCAGAAAATTTCTACTGATTCTGATTCCACGCTTATACTTCTCTACTTTAAATTCGTTGCTGTGCTGCCGAATACTTGATCCAGGCTACATAAGCAAGTGATAGTAAGATCAACGCTCCCAGCCAAACCATTATGAAATAGATAGAATCTTCCCCATTTTGGGAGGAACCTATTGCCGTTTGTTCTTCACCAATAAAAGCATCCTGCATCGCATTATGCAGCTCTCGAATGGAGGCCCGCAATACTTGCCAGTCCCATTTGGAGTCACGTATTTGCCTCGTAATCCCCTCGTATTGATTGGTGATAATCTGCATGGTATTTTCTTTTACCTGAATCGTCATTGCAGGACGTAAGGCAAGATATAATTGATAATTCTCCTCAAATTGAGTAAGAACCGCCTCTTTATTTCTTTCAACAGCTGATAGCAACAAATGCTGCATTTGCTGTGAATATGATTCATAATAAGTTTGCCATAATGGATTTTTTGGCTGATGAAGGGCATCAACAACCAAGCGCACTTGTGTCGCATGCCATATTAGCTGGTTTTGTGTAACTGTTGGATTGGAGTATGCTTTTTTGGCTGATAATATGGTTTGTGTAACTGCATTAAGACTCTCAATTTTTATGCTGATAGGTAAGGTTTTATTTGGAAAGAGCATAGCCAGCTGACTAACGTCCTGTTTAGCTGTCTCCAAATCTCCTTTTTCTGTAGCTCGTAAGACACTGCTAGCCAGTTTGTCCAATTGTGCCAGTTCCTTCTCTTCAGGTGGCCGATTTTGCTCTATAACATAATAACTAATAGGTAGCACAACCAATATCGCTACAAATAACCATAGTGTAATTTTTCGCCAATACCAGGACACAAAAAAACCTCCTTCCTATAGTCATTACTATGGGAAGGAGGACAAGTTTAGACCAATTTCTTGGTCTTCATATTCAAGTACCAGATTACAGTTAACGAGAGTAAACTTAAGAGGACTGTACCTAGTCCAATAATTCCTGTATACGGAACCAATACATCAGGAAAATAAGGATGGATTTCCATTACATAATCGAGAAAGTCGTTATTTAATACCCACAATGCTGCAATCCCCATCGCTAACCAACTCAGTTGATAATACCGTGCATACAGCATCGACTCAATCGCCATACCTAAATGAGATGCTATTAGCATGAATTGCATCCAATGTACATCATCCCCAGCAACCCAGCCAGCTAGTATGATTAGAACTGCCCAAATCCCATATTTAAAATTAGTAACAGAGGCTACTGCTTCTAATATAGGAACACTTCTTCCTATAATGTACATGAGCAAGACGAGTGTAAACAGTCCACTTCCAGTTGGGCTATCAGCAACAAAGAAAAGTAAATAGGTAGGATAGTTCTCAGCCGTAGCCAGCAATTGCCCTTTATACCAATAGAAACCGTAAATGGTTCCTACAAAATTAATGATAAATAATGTCCAGAGAAACCACGATTTCTGCAAGGAACCCAGAAACCAGTGCCACAACAATGTCATTTCCAGCGTCACCCCTATTAGCCCAAAAAAAGATACTTCTCTAGTGTACATGCAACATTTGACAGTTGCAACTGAAGTTATGTGAACAGTTAGACATATTTGAAGCACAAAAAGCTGACCGAATGAACAGCCAGCTTTTGTGTTCTTTTATTTCAAGCTTGCTAAATAGTCAACCAACTTCTTTAAATCTTCATCAGATCCTTTGAACATTCCAGGTGGCATTCCACCTTTCCCTTCAGTAATGATCTTTTGAATATCTTCCGGTTTTTGATTAGTGCCAACTTTTTGAAGATTCGGAGCAGCAGGTCCACCCTCCATGTTACCACCATGGCAACTAATACAAGAAGTCTGGGCAGCCCACATTCCATCTGCTTTAAAATTAGGATCAGCTGGAGCAGGAGCTGCCGCTGCCGGTCCCTTAGCAGCTAATTGAGCAGTGTGATGATGATCCGCTTCCCATGTCAGGAAGAAAATACAGAACAATGCAATAAACATGAGTCCTGTTGCTATCGGGCGACGGAAAGCTCTGCGTTCTTTGCCAGCATCCAGCCAAGGTGCAAGAATCATTGCTGTGAACGCAACACCAGGAACACCAAGAATTCCTAAGAGTACATATTTACCAGCAACCCACGGATATTTCAATAGCTGATACAAGAACAAGAAATACCAGTCAGGATACGGAGTAAACGATGAATCGTTCGGATTAGCTCGTGCTGTTAATGGCGGATCATGAGATACCGTTAATACCAGAAAACCCACCAGACAGACTGCTGCTACCATCCATTCTTTTAACAGAAAGTCAGGCCAGAAAGCTTCATTCTTGCCTGGATATTCTGAATACGATGGAGACACGTTTGGGATTCGCTTCGCTGAAATCCGCGAGTCTCCAACGAAGGTAGCATCTTTATCAATTTTAGCCATGCTAATTCCTCCTTATATGTTGAAGACTTCTTATAGTGGTCCAGAAACCCCTTGAACACGAATCATGATGAAGTGAGCTGCAAGCAATCCCAATAGAGCAGCTGGCAAGAAGAATACGTGAATGGCAAAGAAACGAGCAAGTGTGAGAGCACCGAAGATATCTCCACCAGTTAACAGATATTTCAGATAAGGTCCAATAATCGGAACAGACTCAGCGATTTGTACCCCTACTACTGTAGCGAAATATGCTGTTTGGTCCCAAGGCAACAGATAACCTGTAAAACCAAGACCAAGCATTACAAAGAAAATAAGCATCCCTACTACCCAGTTCAATTCACGAGGCTTCTTGTAAGAACCAGTGAAGAAAACACGTAAAGTATGTAAGAACATCATGACAATAACAAGACTGGCTCCCCAGTGATGCATACCACGGACAATTACCCCAAACGCAACTTCAGTTTGCAGGTATTTAACCGATTCATATGCATTCATAATGTCAGGTACATAATACATCGATAAGAACATCCCTGACAGGATTTGAATAACTGTGATAAAGAACGTAAGACCACCGAAACAGTACACGAAAGCGGAGAAATGGTGAGCAGGGTTTACGTGCTCAGGAACTTCATGATCCGCAAGATCGCGCCACATCGGAGTGATATTAAGGCGTTCATCTACCCAGTCGTACATTTTTTGCATCATGTTAGCCTTTCACCCCTCCGCGTGGATTTTTTTCTTTTTCTCCGAGGAATACTTTACCTTCTTTAACCGTTACCTTGTACATATCCAGCGACGCAGTTGGCGGAGTATTCAGAATAACTTCACCATTAATAGCGTAACGCCCTTCATGACAAGGACAAAAGTACTCATTAGGTTTCCCTGAAGGATCGTTAAAGTTTACAGTACATCCCAAATGCTTGCATATGGGAGACAGGGCCAGAATGCTACCGTCTTCCAATTTGCGTACCCATGCTACGTTTGTTGATTCAGCCTTATGCCAACCATCAACGACATTAATCTTAAAGTCGACTTTTTTAGGCTCAGGACCAAAATCATCTACGCTTCCAACCGCAACTTCACTACCAGAAGCCTTTGGTTTCAGTATCGGATCAATTGCCATACGGACCATTGGTGTGATCATCCCAGCCGCTAAAAATCCGCCAGTTCCCATCAGTGCATAGTTTAGAAACGTGCGTCTGGAAATCTCCTTTTTGCTCATATTTCCCCTCCTTACCCTGTTAGATTCTGTTATTCATGTAAGAGATCGTATAAAAGAAACACTAGGTCAAAACCAATGATAGCTAAGCCAATAGTCAATGTCAATAATATGACTCTTTGGAGCTAGGAGTTAAAACCCAAAATAATGATAATGTTGGGAATTTGTCAAAAATTAGACTTAATTCCAACAGTTTGGTTATCTTGAATAATGGAACTATTTTGATTACGCTCTATTTCCCTTCCAATCAGAGCTCTCTTTTTCCTTAATTAGAGAGATTTGATAATACTTTGTAACTATTATTTAACTATTTGTATACCTTTTTGCCAAATCGATAAAATTTCCTTGTAAAAAACTTCCACTGTAATCTCAAAACGAACGAGCGATTCTAGATCTTCATCGCCTACTGTTAGAATCTCTACCGCTCCATCTGATTGAGAATTAGATATGCTAAACACCTGTCCAGAGAAGCGTAAAATCACATTATAAGCGAAGTGACCAGGCAACGTTATCTGACGTTCATCGTTGCCCTCTTCTTCAATTTGATATTGAAGAGGAAATAATAATACCCTACCTTTTAATTTTTCCTCTACTGCTAAAGCCAGTCCACTTATATAATTCATTCGAACTGCGTTCTCAGCAAGGGATTTTCTTTTATTATAGATATAATGTGGTAACAACGCTGTATCGTAATAGGGCCGAACCGCTTCAAATCCCTGCAGTTCTTCTGCATTCCATTGCATGTCTTCCGTCACTCCCGTTATAAAGATACGTAAGAGAAGAAAATGCCCGCATTTCTGCGAGCCATTTCTCTTATCCTGTTTCAGTTATCTCATAACTTAACAATTCTTTCAATTCATTTGTAAGGACCATAAATTTTTCTTTATCACTATCCTTCAACGCTTTATCGATTTCATCATAGAGAGTCCGCTTACGAAATTGCCGTACCTGTTGATCTATCATGATCTCTGATAACAAACCTGACATAAATCCATTTCCTAAATACTTGGATTGTTCCATAATTGTTCCCTCATTTCATTAGGATAGTCGTATCTACAAAACCGTTATAGTTCTTTAGCCAATGCTGGCATGCTTCTGTACTTTGATAGAGCCATTCACCATCACGATCTTCCCCTACTCGTAACAAACCAGCATGGACCATCATTTTCAATATCCGATTGGTTAAAATTTGGAGTGGAGCATCGTAGTAAAAAGTTTTTACCCAAGGAAGAAGGATTTGGCACAGTTTTTCTTGCGAGTACCAAGACTTGGCTGTTAATAAAGCGATTACCTGTACCATCGCAGGCAGGTTAGGAATAGGTCGCTTATATAACCTAAACCAAAATCGAATGCATTCCTGATAATCTGCTTCACTTAGCCCCTCTGTTAGTACCTGAGTGCCTTCTCCCGTTAAACTGACTTGTTTCCCATCCTCTTCAATCCATTTTTTGTAGTAACAAAAATCATAGAGTAAAGAGAATCGATCTGGATAAAGATCGAAGTGAAGACCGTAGCCAAACCTCCATTTTTGTGGAAGCAATGGTTCCTCTTTAACGCTTAGAAAGGAGAGTAATTGCGTTTGATAACGCCGATACATACCTCCATCGGCGGTTAGGGGCACAGCTTCTTTTTCTAAAAATCGTAGAAACACCAAAGTATCATCGAGTAAAGCCATCCCTTCGTCTCGATACGCCAATGGTTGAGTAGATTGCTCATAAACTGTCAGATGTTTTATCCAGTTTTGCAAATATAGTTCTCGTAAATCTTCCGGGATAATAAACTGACCTTGTAACCTTCCCTTTGCTGGAAAAATCCAGCCGGAACGTAAAGCGTGAGCAACCATTTTACGAGCAGCCTCTTTTTTACTTTCTCCCTCGCCTTCCATCTGAGCAATCATCGCTTTCGCTAGTAAATCTTCAAGTGTAAATGCCTCTCGCTTATCAAGAAAAACCAGAAGCAAAAAATGCAGGGTTATTGAGGACTGTTGTTCGATCTCAGTGCGAATTGTTTGCTGATGTCTCATGCCAGTCATTAAGGTGGTGACCAAATCGTTTTTTGAGTGCGGATCACATTCATATCCATAATGCTTAACGATTTGATGTAGCTGTCCGATATCAGCATAAACAAGCACTTCTGCCAACTTCATTTATCCATCCCACCTTACCTAGCAGATTTACTTCCAATCATACCCAGTTCATTTCCTGCTTAAACCTGTAAACTAGTTGAACGGCCAAAATTACGCATGAAACGATGTATAACAAAAAATTCTGGAGGTTTTTTGTTTACATAATATTTATTATGGAATCTATTTGAAAGACCAAGCGTACCAATAACTTAAGTTCACGGGACAAACGAACTACAGCAAATTCATAATTCGACGATTCGCCGTTTTGTGCAAAACCAGGTTATCGAGCATCGAGCACGACCAAGAACGCTGCAAAGACGTATTTCCTGCTTAAAATCCTTCTGTCGCTTTTGTGCAAAGGAAAATTGGATCTCCATCGAGTTCATGGCGGGCATTCAAGCTCCGCAAACAGACAAAAAACTGCCTGTGTATATGAAGTTAATAGAAGTGCAACAGCTTTTTCGTTTTCTCGAAAGTGACCAACGCAAGTTCTCGCTGCGAAACCATGTAATGTTCAAACTTTTGGCGACAACCGGCATGCGTCGGCAAGAATTAGTTGATTTAACATGGGAACAAATTGATTTGGAATGGAATACCGTACGAATATACAGGAAAGGTAATAAAGAACGCGTGCTGCCTCTTCATCCAATCGTTTTGCCTTTACTTAAGACATACCAGGGGCATTTGGAAGCAATTCGATTTCATCCAGCAGAGCCGGTTTTTACGAATTATCGTGGGGACCGATTAGATCCACGGGGGTTATATAAAATCTTCAAGGAAGTACTCCAACATGCAGGATTACCCCCTCATCGTTTTACGCTACATCATTTGCGCCATACTTTTGCAACTCTGCTCTTAAGATCACATGATGGTGTTTCAAAGGTTGATATTCGAACATTACATGAGGTTCTTGGCCATGAAAGCCTGGCGGCAACATCAATCTACACCCATGTCGATTTGGAACAAAAGAAACAAGCGATTGATTCCCTTCAATTTGACTTATAAAGCATTTAAAACCTCCACTCTAAGTTAAATTAGAGAAGAGGTTTTTCCATTTTAAGTATTTATAGAGCTATGTTTTTAAAACAACCCAATAAGATAGCGATTTCTAATTTTGTCTCGCTGTATTTGCAATCCTTTTCATTTACTTTCCTCTTATATTTCGGGTTCTAAGTTTTTAGTATCTATTATTGCTTCAATAACCCTCACCCTTTTTTTGTCAATATTTGAAGACTCCTTGCTCTATCATCTTATTTACTAATCTAGGATGGCTTTTAAAAATCTGTAATAATAAATCTTCCGATATGGAGGTATGTGCACTTACATCCACTTTGTTACTCACCTCACTTTTTGAATCAATTCTTTCATTAGTTACTTACCGGTAGATCATTATGTAAACTTGTATCTAATTCTTCCTCAATTTTCGTCATTTCTTTACGTAATGCATTGATTTTACGCTGATCCCGTCGTAAGTAATACTGAATATTTTCCTGATTGCTGTGTCCTAATAAGAACTTAATGGAATCGAGGCTGACATTTCCCCTCTCATCTAAGATTGTAGCGATACTGGTTCTAAAACCGTGAGGTGTTACCTTATCTTCCCCTTTCCAACCAAGACCTTCGCATATTTTATTGGTAATCCTATTTAATTGCTTATTGTGCAATGGAATGCCCTTTAAACCATATAACAATACGTCTTCTGGCTGAAGCTTGTGGTGATCTATGTGTAGTTGAATCAATTCTAAAAGTTTTGGTGGTAGGGGAAAAAATTGTATCCGGTGCTTCGAATTGATTAGGCCCGCGTCATAATGAATCATTTGTCGATCTAGCAGGACGTCCTTGACCTTTAACATGGTAAGTGCTTGGTTTCTCAATCCAGTAAATAACTTTTTACTGTAAGTTCAACATCAATCCCTTCTTTCTTTAAATCTTTTACGTATCTCCATACTTCAACTAATTGATCCATGGTCATGACAGCTGAATGATGTCCTCTATCCCTAATTGGTACTTCAATGGCTTTAAAAGGGTTGCTGGTGATAATACCCAAGTCCTTGTAAAAACTGTATATGCTCGATAGCGATGCCATCCTTCGGCGGATGGTTGTTGCAGAAGTTTTAGTGTTAACCTGCTTTATGATCTATTTTTGGATCACATGAAGCTTTGCATTATGAAGAATTGGATCTATGTCTTGTTCACCTAGGAAGGTTTCAAAGACTTCGATATCTCTACAGTAACTTTCTATTGTAGATTGCGACCAACTACGGTAATGTAGCATTTCTTTAAAAGCGTGAGTGATCCGAGTCGAAGAAGTAATGTTCTCTTCAACATTGAATTCGTTTGATAAGTCGTTACTCATGTAATCCTCCTTGCTTAATGATTACTATTAGTACTTTCCTATGAAAATATGAAAAGCCCCTAAATCCAAAATTGGACTTTGGGGCTTTATCTCATTTTAGTTTTAGGCTGTATCGTCAGAATGATCTTTATCATGTAACTGTTGCAGCCAACAATCTATGAGTTTCATAGCTTTCTGACGAATCTCCTCTTCATCTGTTCGATGGTCATCTTGAGAATTGATTTTTCCTGTCATCGATGAAAACCTCCATATAATTGTTTCAATAATAAGAGGTATCCCATTGGATGAAATCATGTACGCAAAATCCGAAATTGGATTATACAAAGAATTCATACTGTAACTTTGTTTTTGAAAACCTTTTTCTTAAATTAGCAACTGCTTGAGCGTTCTCTGCAATAAAGAAATGTATCTTCCAGAATGATGGGCGTAAAACAGCTGGTGTAAAAATAACAATATCTGTGTTCATCACATGGGAACGTTCCGTCATCATTTTTTAGTTTAATACCAGTTATCAATCGGTTGTTTGTGTTCGGAATGAAGCTCGATATATCTGGGTTCATAGTCATCGATAAATTGTCGATAGGCAGCGTGAACGTGCTCCAAATTCCAGCAACGTTCCACCAAACGACTTGGGTTCTGTCCCAAATGGGAGGAAGAAAAAAGTTCAACACAATCCTCAATCGCAAAATGGTCGATAAGATCCTCGACGAGAGGCTTGACGTGATGGGGACTGATCCATGTACTGTTGGACAGCATCCCGAAACCGAGCCACCCAAGCTCTTTGCGAAACTGGTCCCGGAGGTTGCGATGTTCCTCCGGGATTCAGTAACTGACCATGCACCACTTGCCGTCCCAGTTTTCTTCCACATCCCGGTGATAAATGCGCACCGTCGCTTCATCCAGCCGCTTCTGACCGCGCGGTGATATCGAGTAGTAGCTTTTATTCTCCACTTTTCTCGATTCAACCCACCCTTGCTGGAGCATACGGGAAATTGCACTTCGGGTCGCTTGTTCCGAAAAGCCAAACTCCCTCATCAATTTTGGTTAAATAGCTGCTATAATACATGCCCTTTAGCAAAATTAATTTGAATTTGATCAAATTGTTCAGGTTTCTCCCATTGCGGCCAATGTCCCGCTCCTTCTACTACCACCAATTGGCTATGAGGAATCAATTCCTGAAGGTATTCCGCATCTTCGACGGTAGCTGTGGGATCATGATCCGACATTAAAATAATCGTAGGAGCGGTGATTTTACTTGTCCATTTTGAATCCCATGTGTAATTTTTTCGCACTTCCCATTCTTGTAATATCATGATATTTTCAATAGCTTTCTTTAACTCTGGCTGTGTGTAAATGTTATAGCGTGATTGAACAAGTTCTTCTGTCACAAAACTCGTATCCCAGAACAAAAACTCTAGCCTCTTTCGAACATTCTCTTTATTGACTTCCAAAACAGCCTTAATCGTGGATTCTTTCAGCTTTTTCATCACTTCTGGTTTACCCTTAATATTACCTGGCGTGTTCAACAGTAAGGACTTTACATATTCTGGGTGACGAGCAGCAAACCATGCAGACGTCCATCCCCCCAAAGACTCCCCAGAAAGGTGAACTTTTGCAAGTGAGAGGGTTTTAATTACCGCTAACAAATGATTACTGTATACATCTAACGTATAAGGTTGATTCGGTTTATCCGTATATCCATGCCCGACCATATCTAAGACAAGAACTCTGAAATGCTTGCTCAGGCTCTTGACATTTCTTGCGTATGCTTCAGCGTGTCCGCCAATTCCATGTAAGAGAATCAACGGTTCACCCTCACCAGCTTCGATAATTCTAGTATTTACACCGTCAGCATTGACGAAGTATTGTTTAAAAGCGATTCCAGACAATTCATTCCAAATACTCACATTGTTGTTTGACATATAGTTTCTCCCTCTCCTTATTTTTTACTGTTAATACTACATTTACATATTATATTAGTATATAAATGTCCATTGATTCATTTCACTCTGTAAATTATCTAAAATCATTATTTTCTGATTTAAACTTTTATAAACTATGTCCAGGGCAATGGAATCTGTTTTCACAGTCTCGCCTCTTCGATTCACCTAATTTTTCACGATGACTTAAACCGAACGATCCCCATTCCCGTAACCCACTCTGGAATAGGTTCATAGCACATCGTCTCCGCTTCAAAATCATGAATCATTCCTAACAGAACCAACCAATTGTGTAATTCTTGTCCCCCATTTCCTGCCTCTTGCTCAATCTCTTCATATGTCAACTTTCTCAAAGATGCCATATCCCCTTGCTCAATAGCTTCTAAAAAATTTCTATCCCATTCTTCATTTACCGGCCCCGTTGTAAGCGCGGTTACCCTTTTTAATCGATAAGCTTTATATTCTTCATCATTCTCTATTTGTTTTCTACCATGCAATAAGATATTAATCATATATTGATCTTCCTCTTTTTGACTGTCGATTTTGGGCGTTGGAACCCAATGAGACAACCCGCCAGATGCAACAATTGCTACCTTTTTATCGCTTCCCCACGATTCGATGGCCTTACGCAAAATCTCACCTATTTGAAAGCAACGGTCCATCGTAGGCAGAGGAGGGGCAGAAGTGTTAACAGCAATGGGAACCACTGGTATGGCTAAATCAGGGTTCAGAAAGTATATTCCTTGAGTGTGTCCATGATCGACCTTCATTGACATAGAAAAAGCAAAATCAACTCCATTTTTCAAACCAGTATTCAAAATGTGTTTAGCTAATTCTTTTTCTACTGGGATTTTATACTGTGGTAAATTCCAGTCCCCCCATCCCTCACATTCTCCGATTCCAATCGTAAAAGAAGGCATGTGATTGTAATAATAACTGTTAAAATGATCATCCGAAATCAAGATGATGACATCAACATTCTGCTCATTCAACCAGCTTCGCATTTCCAAAGCCGTATCGATAAAACGCTGTCCTCTTTCTCCTGCACCTTCTCGATTCGTCATAATAAAAGGGCTATGTGACATTGCCACACCCGTTACAATCTTTGCCATATAATCACCCTTAATTATTAATCTACTAATATTTTAATTTCGTACCGAAAATCATAGCTTCCGTCAATTTCTTTAATAACGATAAACATTCTGCCTTGTCATTATTTTTATTTTGAGTGTCTATACGGAGAAAAAGCGGATCTCCAGCATCGCATCTTTCATCTAATCCATGCCTGCTTTAGCACTTACTTCTGCCAATGTTATTCCTTTCATCCATTGTTGATGAATGATAGTAATGGGTCTACCATACGATTCTATCTCTCTATTAAACGGCTTGGTTAACACCAGAGCAGTGAGCAGGTTTATCTGATCACTGCCTGTTTCTGTTTTTTTACCAGATCAGTGGCCACATCCACGATCATATCCTCCTGACCACCGACGACCTTCAGACGACCCAGCTCGATCAGGATATCTCTTGCGTCCACCCCGAACTTGTCGGATGCACGTTTGGCATGTAGGAGAAAGCTAGAATACACACCCGCATACCCCATCACCAGGCTGTCTCGGGTAATCTCCTGAGCCTGCTGCAGAATCGGGGCGACAATGTCTTCGGCTACATCCATCATTTTAAAGACGTCAATTCCAGTCTCGATGTTCATTCGGTCCAATACAGAAACCAGTACTTCCGTTTGCGTGTTCCCCGCACCTGCACCCAGACAGCGGATGCTGCCATCGATGCGCGTGGCTCCTTCTTCAATTGCCGCCAGTGTGTTGGCCATGGCCAGCGACAGGTTGTTGTGGCCGTGGAAGCCGACGTGGACGTCCAAGCTTTCCCTCAGGGCATGAATACGTTCCTTGACCTCATGCGGCAGCAACGCCCCTGCGGAGTCTACCATATACACCGTGTCTGCACCATAGCTCTCCATGAGCTTGGCCTGCGCCACGAGTTTTTCCACCGTTGCCATATGGGACATCATGAGAAAACCGACGGTTTCCATGCCCAGTTCCTTAGCCAGATGAATGTGCTGTGGTGAGACATCAGCCTCGGTGACGTGGGTGGCGATCCGGGCCATCTTGGCACCCAGCTCAGATGCTTTTTTCAATTCACGCTGTGTGCCGATGCCAGGCAACAGGAGCACGGCAATTTTCGCCTGCTGACAAACGTCAACCGCGGCTTCGATCAGTTCAAATTCATCAAACAGGGAGCGGCCGAACTGCATCGATGAACCACCTAATCCATCCCCATGACTCACTTCGATAAAGGGCACATTGGCTTCATCCAAGGCTCGCGCCACGTTACGTACCTGTTCAACTGTAAACTGATGGGCCACGGCATGGCTGCCGTCACGTAAGGCCACTTCGGTAATGTACAGATCTCGTTTCGTATTCATTGCTTGACTCCCTCCCGCTGGGCCAACTGGTTCTTGGCAAACTCCTCTGCCACTTTCACCGCTGCTGCCGTCATGATATCCAGGTTGCCGGAGTATTTAGGCAAGTAGTCACCAGCGCCTTCCACTTCCAGAAAGACCGTGACCCTGTTGCCGTCAAAGATCGGCTCGGTCCGCATGCGATAGCCGGACACGTAAGATTGCACTTCCCTGACCATCTCCTGAATGGAGGCGGCAACTTTGTCTTCATCCATAGTACCTTCAGCCACTTCCGCGTAGACAGTGTCTCTCATCATGATCGGCGGTTCAGCCGGATTGAGGATGATGATGGCTTTTCCACGTTTGGCCCCGCCTATCTGCTCGATCGCGTTGGCTGTCGTCAGGGTAAATTCATCGATGTTTTCCCGAGTGCCGGGTCCTGCACTTCTACTGGAAATGGTAGCAACGATTTCGGCATATTCAACAGGAGCCACCCGATTGACAGCATGCACAATCGGAATGGTCGCCTGTCCACCACAAGTAATCATGTTGATGTTCGGTGCATCAAGATGGTCACTCAAGTTGACCGACGGACAGACAAACGGTCCTCTGGCGGCCGGCGTCAGATCCAGCACCTGCTTGCCGGCTTCCTTCAACAGTTTGGCATGACGAACGTGCGCCTTGGCCGACGTGGCGTCCATGACGATATCAGCCAGTTCTGGCCGTTCCAGAAATCCCTTGATCCCGTTGTCGATTGCCACCAGACCCATTTCCTTGGCCCGGCGCAGGCCGTCCGACTTAGAATCAATGCCGATGACGGTCGTCAGCTCCAGAACATCCGAGCGCATCAGTTTAAATATCAGGTCCGTGCCGATATTACCCGAACCCAGTATCGCGGTTTTCACTTTGGACATTTAGAATCCCTCTCCTTCAAAATTGACCGTGACACTTCCTAGGCGGTCCACCCGGATGCTGAACGAATCTCCCGGAGATGCATCAACCGCAGCTGAAAGTGCCCCGGATAAAATCACTTCTCCAGCCTTCAGTTCGATGCCGTATTCATGCAGCTTATTCGCAAGCCAGGCCACACAGAGAGCAGGGTCTCCCAGTGCAGCAGTTCCCTCTCCCTTATTTACAACTTGGCCATTCTTCTCTAGCACCATGCCTATCTGGCGCAGATCTACCTCGGAAGGTTTGACCAAATTTCCGCCCAGCACGTATAAACCACAGGATGCATTATCCGCGATCGTGTCATGTAGTTTGATCTTCCAGTCCTGTACCCGGCTGTCCACGATTTCGATGGCTGCCAGTACATATTCTGTAGCCTCCAGAACATCTGCTGTCGTGACATTGGGACCGATCAAGTCCTTTTTTAATACAAAGGCCACTTCTCCCTCAGCTTTGGGCTGCATTACTTGGTTAAGCCGAACGGTCCCCCCGTTTTCCACAACCATACTGTCCAGCAGATGGCCGTAATCCGGTTGGTCCACTCCAAGCAACTCTTGCATGACTCGGGAGGTCAGTCCGATCTTTTTGCCTGTGATGCGTTGACCCAAATCCACTTTACGTTGAATATTGACCAGTTGTACTTGATAAGCATTGTGTATGGTCAAATCCGGGTTGGCATCCGTCAAGGCTTGTACCCCTGTATGATTCTGTTCGGCCTCCCACAGTTGCCTGGCAAGAGCTTGAATGTTCTTACTGTCCATCTCCACACCTCCTTCTGTACGTACTATGTTAACTGTTCGCAAATCTCATCATCGATCTTTAGAGCAGTGCTAAATCATACGTTTTCTCATAGGTTGGTGAAAATACCACTTTGCCTCCATCAAACATGATGTCGTTGACGGATTACACAGCTACACTGACCACTCTATATTTGATCATGCCTTTAAGTGTCACGGATCCAGTACCTTTACCAGTAATTTCATAACAAATTAAACAAAATTGCCTAGTAATCTCAATGCTTATTTCAGCTTTGCGCGGTAATCCGGTTTTTGAGTGACCTAAGTAGTAACTGTTTTTTAATTTGTTTTTGTCAACTCAAATTAAAACAGCCCCCATTACGGCAACCAAACGGTGAAATTATTCACTCAATTTTCAGATCTCCCAAAATGATACCCGCTTGCAGTGCCAAGAAAAGCTGACAACTGGTATTTAGATCATTGATATCAACATCTAAAATTTCACATATTTTTTGCACGCGATATCGTAATCCACCATTCGACAAATTCATCATTTTTGCTGCTTTATATATATTTTGGCCACTTTTAATGTAATAATATAAAGTTTTGGTTAACTCTGATTCTTTCCCTCGATCGTATTCAATTAATTTCGAAAGCATTTTGTTGCAGAAATGCCGGATATCATCCATTTTTCCTGCGCGAAATAAAATCCCCACCGCTCCTAAATCATCAAAGTACGTAATTTCCTTTTGCTGATAGTTCATGTTCAATGAAATGAGAGCTTCATTGTACAGAATCGGTATATCTTCAAGAGACTTTGATCTTGAGCTCATGCCAATTTCAAAAGGTATATTAGGGTATTTTTCTTTCAGAAAACAAAGTAATTTTCTGATAAATTCATCGAAGTTTATAGAATATTTCGAGAACAAGTCAACAGGCATCAACGCAGCTATGTTTTGAGTGTTTTGAGAGTCTTCCGAGATTAAGATATTAAGATTACTATTCATAAAATATCTTGAAAAAACCTCAATCAAATTCATACCGCCGATTGGATCGTTTCCATTCAGATAAAAATTTGGATCCCCTTTCAAAACTAAAAATTGATACTCTTTGCCCAAATCCACTCCAATATATCTAGCCCTTTTGAATAATACTACAGGGTTTAGACGATTATGGATCATATCTTCTAACAATCCGCCTTTGATGTTTAACTTCAGTTCTGTTTCCAGGATTGTTTCCTTGTTATAATTACTCACAGATCCGATGAGACACATTTGCTTTATTTTCAACCAATCAACTGCACTAAAAGAAGTGTTAATAAAGGAGCAGTAACCTACAATCTTGCCTCTGGATACCATCGGAGCAATTAATCTCTTATGTTTATCAGATTGGACCAGTTCGACAATTTGTTGCTTCTCAATAAGTTCAGTCAGTTTGATGTGATTATCTCCATCGAGATTATTTTTAACGATTCTCTTTAAGTTCCTGCTATATTGTCTAGCCAGTTCCGGATCTAAACCTATTGAATAAAGATAGTTAAATCCTAAATCTTCAAGAATGATGGGGATGTTTGTAAGCTGATAGCATACGTCTGCCAATCGTGTTTCCTCAATGCCATTTAGAAACTGCCCTATGGCTTGGTTATTAAAATCCATGGCATCCTGCAAGTTATTCTTTTCAGTTAAAACTGTATCGAGGCAGTTCAGAAGCATTTGTGGCAGTCCCGATTCGAACTCCTTCTCTGTGAAGTCATAGTTTCCAAAATGCGACGACATTTGAACAAACATTTCCATTGCTTTAGGATAATAGACCTTATTTTGCAATATATTCACCCACTTAAGAAAGTTACAACCTTAATTAGCTCTTGTGAAAAATTAGCATTTTAAGAATATTCTATCTCTCCTGAGTGCGCTTGTCGATTCGTTACATCATCCCGTTAATGACGGACTTTGAGGAACTATGCAAAGCAAAGTCCATAGGGATGAAAGAGCGTCCAGCGAGACCAACCCATCGCAAGCATACGGAATCCATGCGATACAAAGCTGAATGATCTGAGCCATCAACTTCTACCATCCCTAGCATATTTGTCATGTGACTTCTCCATGTGGGCACATCCTTCACAGAAAAACCCAAATATCCCATGTTTTCAATTGCCATGCTATCTCATCCTTCACCTAAACTGCTCGGTGAAATGGAATTAATCGTACTTTTTCAATCTCTAATCCTTACTTTCTCCAGCAATCCCTGACTTCCCGTTTTTCTGCGAAGACCTCGAATGCCCCAGCCTCCATCGAAATTCAATACCGCTCCTGTAGCCGGAATATTGTCATTTCGCGAGGCAAAAAATACGTAAGCCCCAGCATAATCTTCTCCGTACAATATACGCCCGATCGGAGAGGCAGACTCTACATTCTCCTTACCCCGTTCCAAATCAACGTCTTTGTACCAATCTTTATACATGCTCGTTATGGACCTATTGTCCATTTCCAATGAGGCAGGTCCCCTCAAATCTGTCATTGCACCGCCAATGGCAATGCCGTTCACTCGGATATAAGGTGCTAATTCAAATGCCAACTGGCGAACCAAGCCAACAACGGCATGCTTGGTGGATGTGTAAAGCGGCCCGCCTCCGTTTGTGTAAAAGCCTGCATTAGAAACCGTAAAGATCATATTCCCCCGAGTTGCCGCCAATTGCGGCAGACACGCCTTGGCCGCAAGCAAGTAACCCTTGACATTGATATGGAACAATTCATCAAATGCTTGATCAATCTTGTCTTCCGGAAGATCCACCAGCGACATGTTGTAATCCCAAATACCGACATTTGCAATTAACGTGTCAATTTTCCCGAAATGTTCAGTACACCGGCTTACCGCTGACTTGAGGTCACTGAACCGACGTACGTCTCCAACCATTCCAATGACATTTTCACCATACTCTTGTTCAAGCTGATTCAGACGATCTGCCGACTTGTCAAACACTGCAACTTTGGCACCTTCAGCCACAAATCGTTCCACAATGGCACGACCGACGCCGGATGCACCGCCTGTAATCAAGGCCACTTCATTGGTCAATCTCATAATTGTAGCTCCCCACTCGTATAAAAAGTCACATGTGGCATGATCATGGGTTGGTTACTCTTTTTTTTCAAAGTAACCGTCTTCAAAAGCCACATATACATCGTCTCCATCAACCCGTACCGGATACTTTTTCAAAGGTTTCCAAGGGGGGGGCATCTTTACCTCTCCCGTGCGGGCACAAAACTTTCCCATATGCAATGAGCACACGATGACATCTCCCTCTAGATAACCGCCTTCAGACAGCGACCATTTGGCGTGAGAACAGCGGTCTTGTGTTGCAAATACTTCGTCATTGACTTTAAACACAGCTACTGCCGTGTTTCCTTCCACTACCTTTAACCCCTCATCATTCGGTAGATCAGACAACGTGCAAACCTTTGTAAATTTCATAATGCATTTCCTTTCAACTGCAGTAATGATTAAAAAAAGACAGACAAGTTATTTGCCAAAAGCGTACCTTGATCAATCAAAATTGTTCGGCGGGCAATTTTAAAGCCCAATCCCTCCTCCGAACGCCGCAGTACATCCCGGCGCTCGCCCGGAAAAATATCTGCCTGATGTTCCGAACGGTTGCGATACACGATAAATGACGATGCCACCTCATACGTGTTCGGTTCCTCCATTTCCCGAATAATGACGTTGGAAATAATGTGCCGTGTACGCGACACCGGATTCTCCGCCCAGTTCACCCCCGATACTCTCGCTCGAATACGTCCGCGCATCGTTTCATAGGTATCGTCGTAGTGCGCTCCTTTTCCTTGAGGCGCATACTCCTGCGACATTTCTCTACCTACTCGGTTCATGCGAATCGGCATCCAATAATGAATATTCTTGTCCATCAGCTCGAACCACGATTCAAACTCCGAGTGGTCTAACAGCTGCGCTTCCTTGTAGTAAAACTGCTCAATTTCATGTTGCAGTTCCAGACTTGAGCTACTTTCCGCCCATTTAAATGGTTTGACTAACTCCATTATTTCCATGCCTTTTATCCCCCCTTGTTTTAATCCTAAATCGTATGACATCCGATCCCTCATATGTGTAGGCAACGACCCCAACTTAAGATTGGGGCCTCAATGTATCCCAACTCGGTTCCGACATCATGCGGGCCCAATGGGAATAAAACCCTCTAGCTACTTCTTCAGAAAATACATAGGAGGTTTTACCCGGAAATTCCGGATTGTTTTTTCCCAGAACATTCAGCCCCATTTGCATAGCCAGCGGCGCAGTTCTGGACTTGTACCCACGAAGAGCGCTCTGAATCTCAACCCAGTTCTCCCCGTCATCCTGCTCGTACACTCCACCGGCACTGAACGTGCGGACATTTTGACGAGCCAGTTCTTCCTTGATTTCCTGCGGTGCGTCCTTATCAACGACGACGAATGCCCACACCTCAATCTGATCCGGTCCCTTCGGATGCCAGGTCCGCACAGTGTTCATACCATACGGCAAGAATGAGCAGCTTGGGAAGATAGTCATGTGGCTTGCCCCCATTCTGTGGTATGGCAGCAGAGGAGTCAGACGTTCTTTCGCCTTTTCATAAGCCGGGCCTTCGCTATAATATTTGTCGACTATGGGTCCTACACGTACCGAACCTCTTGCTGTATCAATATAAAAGCCGCATCCATGACCGCCCCATTTGGCTCGGAACTGATGTCCTTTCATATGAGGCTCAAAATTGGATAAATCTTGCTCGGGTGGCAACCCTGCAACTACAGCAGCCAAATGAGATGTCGTGGCAGCATGGTACATGTCACTGGCAAATTGCTCCGCAGCAAACTTCCAGTTACAGGAAATCACCCACTTTTGCATGACCCCGATGGCTTCTGTCCCTGCCTCGGAACGATCCAACATGGTGTCCATGTAAGGGGTTGCATCACTCAAATAAGTCAGCAAATCCGGCGCTTCCGGATCCCAGTTGGCAAATACTAACCCCTTGTATATCTCCACCCGAGCCTGTATCGGCCCCCATTCTTCTTTCTTGAATCCGGAGAATGCTTCTTCTTCAAACGGCACATTGACCAGAATGCCTGCTGTGTCATACGCCCATCCATGGTAGGTGCACGTGAACGCCTTGGCATTCCCGCAATCCGCCCGGCAAATCTTCATCCCACGATGCCGGCATTGATTATGGAACACCTTGATGCTTCTATCTCTCTGCCGCACCATCACCACAGGATCTTCTCCCATATAGGTGGTCAAGTAATCTCCCGGATTGGGAACGTGGCTCTCATGGCCAAGAAGCAGCCATGAGCGGCCAAAAACCCTCTCCAATTCCAACTCATACAGTTCCTGATCCGAATAAATGCGTGGATCTAACACTCCCTTCTCCTCATCGATAAGGGCACGGATTGCTTCGGGTGTCCATTTTCCTGAATTAAGGCTCATGGATTAAATCCTTCCTTTCTGCTTAAAATCACGAAAAGAAATCGCTTTCTTTTATTAAGTTTAAATTTTCTAACGATTAAAAAATACAGCAAGAAGTGCTTTTATTTCTGTATTTTCTGAACATTTAATACAAAAAGAATTACAAAATTCCCCATTTAACGGCACTCGGAATATAAGTATATATAACCAAAGTCCTTCCGATGCCACGCAGCACTTTAAGCGTTTAAATACAAACCAATAACACAAAACAAAACAAAATAAATAAATTATTGTAAATATGTTGCATTTACGATTTGCCTTTGCGTAAAAAAACTCTGCTGCCTCATTGGTGCATGAGCAGCAGAGTTCCTTGTTAGCTGAGCGAATAAGCGTAATCATGTAAAGATTCACGATTTCTTCTTTCGACGGCACCCTTGGATTGTTGCCAGGGCTTCCACTCGCTAGTGCATCATGGGCCATTTTATCCAGGGAAGCCTTAAACACCTCTTCGGGCCCCCCCCAGCCACCAGCCACGCAGAGTGGGAATTTGCAGGTAACGGCACAGCTCCTTGACCTGTTGAATCATCATATCCGCCCTCGCTTCGACTGAGAGAGAATCCGTTTTCCTGTCCGGCATAAACAAAGGCAGCAATTCAGCTAACTGCTCGACACAATCCTCCTTGCTGAAGTCCAAGACAGCAGGCAGCAGCATCGCATTGAAAATGCCGTGCGGGACGTGAAAAAGAGCGCCGACTGGACGGGACATGCCGTGTACCAAAGTGACGGATGCATTGGAGAAGGCCATACCTGCCTGCAGCGATCCGATGCACATGCTTTCTTTGGCATCCAGATCATGCGGATCGTCATAGGAGCGTTGTAAGGAGCTGATAATATGTGTGATAGCGGATCGGGCAAGGGTGTGGGTCATGGGATGTGCTTTTTTGGATAGAAACGCTTCAATGGCATGGCAGAGAGCATCGACTCCTGTGGCCGCGATGACAGGCAGTGGTGCTGAGCAGGTCAAGTAAGGGTCGACGATGGCGACTGTTGACATGAAGGCAGGGTGTTTGATCATCATTTTGACGTCAGTAGTGGTGTTCGTGATAATGGTGACATCCGTGGCTTCCGAACCGGTCCCGGCTGTTGTGGGAATCGCAATATGGGTGATGTTTGCTGGCTTGCATGTTTTTTTGCCACCCATGTAGTCCCCGATGTAACCACCATTGCTCTCCAGAACCACGATGGCTTTTGCCGTATCGATACAGCTTCCGCTTCCCCTAATTGTTTAGCTGTACAGTCAAATGAAAAAGCCCCAATAAATTCTCGGTATCTTAATCGACAACTCAAAATCATAATTGAAAAACCTAATTTACCAAACTGTTGTTTTCATTACATACGGCATACCCATCGCACCCTTTTACTCCTAAAGAGTTCATACATATATTGTTGCAAAACATTTGGGGCTTGCAAACACACGAATGGTCTTAAATACATTTAGTCACCTAATCCCTAATATTCGACGATACGCTGCAGATTCTTTCGAGAAAGCAATCTTTAATAGTGTTTTCAACGTGCTATTGATTATATTAAATCCATGATACCAAATATGTATGTGTGGGTTTATTAACAGTCTTAGATGTCCAACATAACTACCAGGGACGCAACCCATAACTCCCCTAGACGCACCAATAATTATCGGAACGACTCTATAACTCTCGTTTATCCGTTCCATAATATTTATTATGGAATCTATTTGAACTTCTTTCCTGATCACATTCAAATAACGTAAAAAAGCGTCAGACCCAGTACAAATGGATCTGACGCTTTTTATTCAGTTATTCTAGCTCTTCTCTTCTTCCGTTTCTTCTTGTAGATCCCATTGATCTAACAGTTTCTGATACTCTTTGACTTCCTCATAGCGTCCAGCTTGAAGTAATAATGCAGTTAATCTACGAATCTGTTCAACATCGAAACCAGATATATCTACATATTTTTTCAAGCTTTCGATAGCAGCTTCCGTATTACCTAGTGAAAGCAGAATATCACAGTGTAACGGATAAGCAATCATATACTCTTCATCAACCGCTAATAACAGTTCAACAAATCGCAGAGCTTCTTCCCATTTTTCTGTATTGAACGCCATTAAGCTACACCCATAAAGCACCTCAGGAATTTGTTCGTACTGAGCCGCTTTTGTGTAAAGTTGATATGCTTCCTCAAATTGACCCTGTTGAGCAAACATGCGTGCTTTTAATACGAGCGAATGGAATGTTGTCTCTGAAATGTCCTCCAACAAATCAATCGCTTCTTGTACTCGCCCTGCTTTTAAATACATCTCACTCAAAATGGTTGTTAATTCTTCATTATCATCATCGCGTGAATGAGCCACTTGCAAATACTTAATCGCTACCTCTTCCAAACCCTGCATAGCGTATAGATCAGCTAATAATAAATACAGCTGCGTATCATCATATCCCTCATCTTTAAGTTCATAAAGATAATCATGCGCTGTGTCAAAGTCCCCTTCATCCAAAGAGATCTCGGACGCCATAATTTTTGCTTCTTGAAGAAGCTCCGTGTCACCCTTTTTCTCTTCGATCAGATCTCGTAGAATCGTCATTGCCGCTTCTGTATGACCCAATTCATTCCATACATCTGCCAGGTAGAACATGACATCTGGAAACTCTTTGCCGTGCTCACCGATTTTATTCAAAACTTGTATCCCAAGCTCTACTTCATTGTTCTCAATTTTATTTATTGCTTCTTCCATTACTCGCAACCATTTCTTAGGCATGCGGTTCCACCTCTTTTCATACATTCCCGAGACAACTAAAAGACCGTCGCCCGGACGGTCTTACCTTAATCAATTCTATTTTATTGGTTTCTTACGCTCTTGTAAACCAACTCATCGTGATAACAGTAATAAATATTCCTAAAAGACTAAGAATGACACCAAAATTAGGCTCGGTACCAGTCTGGTAATCCATTGCATCAGAAGCAATTTCTTTAACATGTTTCTCAGCAGGAAGTACTTTTTTCTGCACAGCCTGATCAGAAGACAGGCTATCTACAATCTGCACGGCTTTATCAGATTCTGATGCTGTACTAACATCAGCTTTTGGACCAATGCTATCAGAAGAAAGAGCTTCTGCCTTTGCCGTGTATGACAGGAAGACATCCATATTATTACCCGTCTGATTATAAAGTGTAAACGAAAAAATCATCAGCAGGAACATAGCTGCAGCGAGACCCATTCTTCTCATGCGTACTGTAACGGTAAAAATCTTTTTACCAATAGGAATAGCCCATTTTTCTTCAGATAGTATTCTAGTCATCACTGCATCTACAATCGATTTACTAGGCTGCGTATCCTCGTTATACTTTTCTTTATTTAATTGGAGGTAGTAAGAACTATCTCGAACCACTGTATATTGCGAATTACAATGTTCACATTGACCAATATGGTTCTGGACACGGCGTTCCGATAATTCCGACAAACTACCTTTCACATATTCTTGTAATAAATCTTGAATTTCCTCGCACCTCATCGCTTACTCATCCCTTCGACTTCTTCCAGTTGAGAATCTATGACATATGCTTCCAATTGGAGTTTTATGCTTTGTCGCGCGCGAAATAAAAGAGATTTAACTGAACTGACGGTTAAGTCTAGGATTTGGGCAATTTCACTGTAATCCAATTGCTCATATTCCCGTAAAACTAATGCTGAACGCTGTTTTTCTGGTAAATTATTTATGGCTTGACGAACCAAATCTTCCCGTTCCGTTTGCAGCAACTGCTGTTCAGGCAAACGTTCAAAGGCAATACTTGGAACGTGAATGCTGTCTTCCAGATAAACATCAGCATTCCTGCTTTTACGAAGTTCACTTAAAACCGTATTGCGAGCAATCGTGTAGAGCCACGTCGAAAAAGTAGCTTCCACATCCCGGAATGAGTGAATACTCTTGTACGCCTTGTAAAAAGTCTCCTGACAAATATCCTCAGCGACATGCTCTAAATGTGCCTGTCTAAGCATATGAGAAACAAAAGTCAAGATCTTACGTTCATAACGCCTGATTAACTCAGCGTAACTTTCCAAATTGCCCTCTTTAATTTCGCGAATTAACTGGGAATCAGTCATGATCTAGGTTTACCTCCTAAGCGATTCCTACCATCCCAGTGATCGATACATTAACTTAGACAGTATTGATCACTAAAAGTTGCGGAAAAGCCAGAGACTTTTTCGAGATAAATTCCATTTTTCTATGTACTGCGAAAAAAGTCTTCCCCATTAGTCAATGGACAGTGTCATAAAGGGGAGTTCTAACTAGGAAATGAGTACGAGATATGTACGTTCAACCATACTTTTACTTCGAGGTAAATCAGAGTAACGAAAGTTTTATTGAGGAAATTTTTTTAGCATGTCGATTATGAATCTGTGTGAGACAAGTCATCATAAGTCTTGCGAAAAAAACCCCATAAGGGGCTACAATGCATAATTATAAGGTTTCAAATGTTGCAAATATTTACCAGTCCCTATTATTGACTCATGCATTCCATGTCGATAAATCCACATACCCTTCGACATAACAAGCGCAGAATTACACATTTCGCTAAAAGTTAGCATAGTAGAAAAGGCATCTTTTGTCAAGAAAATATCCTTATTAAGGAAAATTAAGTCTGCATCTGCTCCACTTTGGACATTTCCTTTTTGGGGATAACAGCCAATCATTTTAGCAGGATTTGTGGAACAGAATCGTACTAGCATTGATAGAAACTGAATTACCCGCGTTTCCCTACGAGCAAAAAGTAGCTCAGGAGACAAGATAACAGGTAAATACTGATATTCATCTTGATCCAGTTGAAGCATCATTTTTTTCCAATCATGATTATTCATTTGAGATATAAACTTAATTAAGAAAAAGGGAACCTCTTCTTCTCTCTCCCGAGCCACTCCCATTTCATAACGGGTTCTGATCTTATAATATACACAATAGGTATTCCAATGTTCAATAATTTTTTCTCGATCGGCTGTAGAGACTGAAGAAGGTATCGTTACATGAAGAGAAATTTGTCTTCCTTTCATATAGATGGATAGCTGCTCCCAATCCATACGATGTAACTGATCCTCATGCTCAACAACTATTTCGAAAAGACAAAATCCTTTTTCCACTGCTCTTTTCAGACGATTTATTTTAAAGCTACTACCTGAAAATTGAATTCGTATGGCGTAATCAAGAATACTATTATAGTGGGGATAGATTTTATACAGTAACTGATAATCATCCATCCAGTCATGAAAAGGGATTGTAGCGACGAAGCTCGTTGTCCCCTGTTCTATCAGCTTTCTAATTTGGTTGATATAGCTGGATGCAGATCGCTGGACAAGCTGATCTGCCGGAAATAGAGTAACGAAACCAGGCAATACGTAATAATCAGATGCCATAACATATTCTACCTGATAGTTTTCTGGGAAAATACGAGAAAGTGTATCTAGATTCATTCGCAATATTTTTCCATCCTGAATCCAAATGTCTGTCTTTCTGGAACTATGGGATGAGAGCACTTCTGCATCTTTAATAATAGTAAGTTTTTTCATGACCTACTCCCCCTTCTGGAAAACCTCCTAGGACAAGCATATGAAAGAGGAGAGGATAATAATACTTGCTATAAAAATAAAAAAAAGCCGCTGATGAATGAAAGCGCATTCAATCAACGGCAGCACATTCGTGCTTTAATAATTTGGATAGGAGTGGAGAGAAACCATACTGTACTTTTATTATATTATATTTCCATCACTTGTCAAACTATTTTTATTAGAAAATCTACTCGAATCAAGTATCTATTCTTGCAAAAGAAAAAACCGACTAAATGTAGCCGGTTTTTACTCTGTTAGCTGAAATAATATATTACCTACACCAGTCTCAACTCTGATATTGTTCTGTCCAGTTCCTAGCTTCTCTTTCAGCATATTACGGTCTTCATGAGACGAAAATGTTTGATCGATCATATCAATTGAACCAAGCTCTGTTTCCCCACTAAGTGTAACGTTACTTTCTCTCGGTATCGTAATTTCTACTTTTCCGATATTGTTGATTAGCTTCCAATCACCATCTGGACTTGAAGTAGCGGTAACTTCCACCTTACCAACATCATTTTTGATTGTTAAATCTCCTCTAATCTCGTTTTTCACTTCAATTTTCCCTACGTTCGATTCGAGATTTGCAGAGTTAACATTGCTCGCTTGTATTTCGCCTGCATTTGTTGCAGCCTGTAGTTTTTTCGTAATTTGGTCAACAGTAATTGTCCCTGCATTAGAATGAAGCTCAGCTGAAGCAACATTTGTTACCATAATAGACCCTGCATCCACTTTAGTCTGAATATTCATGTGAGCGGGGACTCGCATGATTATATCAATATCTCTGGCTCGATGTTTAGGATCTTCAATCGTTACTGAACTGGTGCTACCTTCTCTCAAGATAACTTGAATATCTTTCAGGTATTCCTCTACATTATTTACGTCATCTGCTTTTAGGTTTGCTGAGACGGATAGGTGAACGTTTTTATCTGCCGAACCCTCCACGATTACTTTTCCAAAAGGATTCGTAATACGTATGTTCTCTGCTTCTGCAAAAGGCACATCCTTCTCTACAATCATATGATTTTCCACTGGTCCGCGATAAATATAGTTGCCCATATTATTGAAGAAGTTTCCTTCTGTTATCATATAGTAGGTATATGTACCACCTACAAGTAGGATAAGAATAAAGATACTCTTGAAGCTAATTTTTGTCTCATAATTCGTATCATCTTTTGAAAATAATTGATAAAGGATCAGTTCTAAACCAATTGCTATTAAAAGCACAGGCCAAAAAGGTAAAATCATACCCAAATAATCTGTATCCCATGTACGATCGGCAAGAATTACACAGCCGATCGCCACAAATGCAACGGCCAATTGCCAGATTCCAACACGTTTATAACGAGTAGGAGGTTTATAATTATGCTCCTTAAATACTTGGTCTTCCATAAGTAGGTCGTCAACTCCTTTCTTCTATTATGTACTTACATTCTTTTATATGTGAATATTGTAACATATAATACATCATACTAATTCAGACCTGAGATGGATCTTTATCTCAGACCTTTAATTCTGTATGGTTACCATAAATATATTATGTTAACTATATTGCAACGAAAAAGTGCTGGATATCCTATAAAATACCAGCACTTTTTCTCTGATCACTTATTTACAAATCGAATGCAATAATTCTGCAAATCCAGGAAACGACACTCGAATTGCATCTGCCTGATTAATTACCGTTTGTCCTTCAGCTATTAATCCAGCAATAGCCATTGCCATCCCAATCCGATGATCACCCATACTATCAATCTCGGCTCCATGCAGCCTTTGGTTACCCTCAATGATCATTCCATCGTCTGTTGGGATTACCTTCGCACCGAATTTGCCTAACTGGTTCACTACAGTAGCAATACGATCTGTTTCTTTCACTCTCAATTCTTTTGCATCGCGGATAATGGTTTGACCTTCTGCCTGTGAAGCCATTACAGCGATTACTGGAATTTCATCAATCAAGCGTGGAATCAGATCCCCTTCTAGTACAGTCCCTTTAAGTGCCGTATATTCCACATAAATATCTGCTACGGGCTCTTCATTAACAATACGCTCATTACGTAGCTCAATAATTCCACCCATTGCTTTTACAACGTCAATGATTCCTGTGCGTGTAGGATTGATCCCTACATTTTTTATTACTAGTCTGCTTCCAGGTAGAATCATAACAGCCGCAATTAAAAATGCTGCTGAGGAAATGTCACCAGGAACAGATATGTCTGTTGCCGTTAAACGTTGACCACCTGTTACAGTTACCTTTTTACCTTCACGCTTGATTTCCACACCAAAGGCTTGAAGCATTCTTTCCGTGTGATCTCGTGAAATGCTTGGTTCTTCAACAGAAGTAGTACCATTTGCTTGTAGTCCTGCTAATAAAATTGCTGATTTAACTTGCGCGCTTGCGACAGGTGATACGTAGTTAATTCCAATTAAATCTCCTCCACGGATCGCAAGTGGTGTAAACTCACCGCTTTTCCGCCCGTCAATTCTAGCTCCCATTTCCTTAAGCGGCCCAACAACCCGTCGCATGGGTCTTTTGGCAATCGATTCATCCCCTTCTATTACACAATGAAAAGGCTGGGTTGCCAATATACCGCTCATCAGACGAATGGTTGTCCCTGAGTTGCCCACATCGAGCTTTTGATCTGGTTCTTCTAATCCAAACCATCCTTTTCCTATGACGGTTACTTTATCTTCATTTTGTTCGATTTGAATTCCCATCCGTTGAAAACAATTGATCGTACTGAGACAATCTGCCCCAGGCAAGAAACCTGTTATAGATGTAGTTCCTTCTGCTAAGGCACCAAACATCACAGCACGATGTGAGATGGATTTGTCGCCTGGTACTACGACTTCTCCGCTGATCGTGGTAACCTTGTTAATGGTTAACTGCTCAGTCATATGTACACTCCCTATCACACGATTTCTTTTCTATTCTACTGGTTTTCTCTCTTATTCTCTTTGATACACATTGTAATCGAAGTATTGCAGTAATTCTATGCCTTTCTCTAATCCACGTTGATTACTGAAACTGATTCGTAGAGCACCAAAAAGATCTTCCCTAGTTTCTCTGATTTGCAAATTGCTGATACTAATATTCTTACTTCCTAGCAAGGTGGTAATCTTACCGATTTCACCAGGATGGTCTGGAATATCTACATACAAATCATACAATGGTGGAATGGCACCAGGCTGTTTTTCCGGTATAGAATCTCGAAACTCACGTGCGTCTCTGAAAAAGGCTTCGATCTCTGTAGAATCCTGCTGTTCAAGAGCATGCACAATTTGAGCAAAATCGCGTTGCCAGTCTTTTGCAATCTCAAGCAAATATTCTGTATTACTCAGTATAATGTCACGCCAAAGCTTAGGATTACTAGATGCAATACGTGTGATATCACGAAACCCTCCTGCGGCCAGCCGGTGATACCAAGGTTGCTCCCCGTTATATTTTGAAACCTGATTTACCAAAAGTGCAGCTATGATATGTGGAAAATGACTAATGGCACCAACAATTTCATCATGCTCGTCCGCTTTTAACGTGATTACCTTTGCATGTAGTGGCTGCAATAAGTGTTGGAGCTTTTCAACTTCTGACTGTTTCGTCTCTTCCGTCGGCGTTAAAACATAGAAGGCATTTTCATATAATCGAACATTTGCAGCATCTACGCCAGATTTATGGGAGCCAGCCATCGGATGTCCACCTATAAAGGTGATGCCTTTCTTCCCTAAGCTCTGACCTTTTTTCACGATTTCAAGTTTAGTTGATCCCACATCTGTAACGATTACACCACTTTTTAAATCTAGTTCTGCAAGATCATCAATTAGTTGATGTATATATTCAACAGGTGCAGATAAAAAGATAAAATCTGCATCACGTACCGCAGTTTGAAGATCAGTAGTACCCGCATGCAAGATCCCTTTATTAATTGCCTTATCCAGCTGTTCTCGATACAAATCAAAGCCAATAATACGATTGATCGAATCCTGGCGTAACGCGACAGCAATGGATGCACCAATTAGTCCGACACCAAGTATGGCAATGGTTCTACTCATGTTGTTTCTCTCCACTTCTATTTATCTCATTCTTATAGGTAGGTAAAAGAGAAAAGCCGGTTATAACCGGCCTTTCATCTACATCACTCTAATTTCATTGCTAAACAGCAAGCTTAGTTTTGCAATGGCTGAGCTACCATGCTTTCCAATATTTCGAGGAAGCGCGTAGTTTGCTCAGCATCTCCAATCGTAACTCGCAAATAGCCTGGGCATCCCAATGCATTTCCTGAACGTGTGATAATTCCGTTCTTCAAGAAGTAGGTAAATGCCTCATCAGAATCCCTTTTCACTTCGAATAAAATGAAGTTGGTTTGAGACGGGTAATAATGTAACCCCAACTCCTCAAATTTATCTGTAAATCTTTTCATTTCAATACGGTTTTTCCGACTGCATTCTGTAACGAATTCCTGATCTCGCAATGCTTCACGTGCAGCTACCTGAGAAAGGGAGTTTGTGTTAAAAGGTTCACGAACACGATTTAAATTGTCCACGATTTCTTTTGCTGCAATTCCGTACCCCATACGCAATGCTGCCAAACCGTAGCTCTTGGAAAACGTGCGGAGTACAACAAGGTTTGGATATTTTGCTACCAAAGGTAAACTGTCAGGATATTGCGAATCTACAACATACTCATAGTATGCTTCATCCAAAACAACCAACACATTACTAGGCACTTTCTCTACAAACTGTGCAATTTCTTCCGAGGTGTTAATCGTACCGGTTGGATTATTTGGATTACATACCCAAACAATACGAGTTTTTTCGTTTACTTGGTTTAACATGGCATCCAGATCATGAACGCCATCTTTCAATGGTACTTCTACAATCTCTGCTCCTTCAACCACAGCTGTGGATTTGTACTGTGGAAAAGTAACATCTGCCATAATGACTCGACTACCTGGCTCTAAGTAGGCCCTGGAAAGCATAAGCACCAGTTCATCTGAACCATTACCAAAGATCAAATGATTTTCATCGATGTTGTAAAATGTAGCTAATTCTTCCCGCAACAATCTACTTGCACCATCTGGATAGATGGCTAGATGATCCATCGCGTTTACAATCGCTTCTTTTGCCAGTGGAGAGCATCCATAAGGATTTTCATTTGAAGCCAGTTTAATTACTTCAGTAAGTCCTAGTTCACGTTTTACATCTTCAATTGGTTTACCCGGTTTATATACCGGAACCTGCGAAAGACTTTGTTTCGGAATCACAGTTCCTCACCTCATGGTTGATTGTTTTTTGCTATTGTATCGCATCTGTCAAGGTTCTGACAAACTTTTTCACATTTTCTAACGCACTGTTCCGCGTTGTTTCGTTAATGAGTTCCTCCGTGTATTTCTCAACTTCTTGTACAATTGCACTACCGACAATTACTGCATCCGCATATTTGGCTACCTCTTTTACCTGCTCAGGTGTTGATATACCAAAACCGACGCCAATCGGTGCAGAAGAATTTGCCCTTGCCTGCTCTACCAGTTCACGTACTTCCACTGGAATCTCTTGCCGGACTCCCGTTACCCCAAGAGAAGATACGCAATAAAGAAATCCTCCGGACTCTTTTCCGATCAGTGCTAATCTTTCTTGTGAAGTGGGAGCTACTAATTGAATTAAATCTGTACCATGTTGTGCGGCTATCCCTCTTGCTCTTTCGTTCTCTTCAAATGGTAAATCAGGAATGATAGCCCCATCCAGATCGAACTTATTTATATCAGCAAAGAATCTCTCTATGCCATACTGGATTACCGGGTTAACATAGGTGAAGATAAGTAATGGAATAGACACCCCTGCTTCTCGTAATCGTTGACCCAACAGAAGAGCATCTGGTAATTGTACTCCCTGTGAAAGTGCCCGTTTGGAAGCCCTTTGAATAACAGGTCCATCAGCTAGCGGATCGGAATACGGAACGCCCAACTCTATGACATCCGCCCCTGCTTCAACCAGTTTAAGAACCAATTGGAATGTTACTTCGAGAGACGGATCTCCTACGGTAATAAAGGGGATAAAACGTTTTTTACTTTTATCGGTAAAAAGTGATTCCAGCCTTGTTTGCACTCTGTTCATTGTGAGTCCTCCTGATTGCCAAAGTATTCTTGCAAGGTATGGACATCCTTATCTCCACGACCTGATAGGCAAACGGCGATAGTCGTCTCTTTGGTATATTTTTTTGCTCGTTTTATTACCTCGGCTAAGGCGTGTGAACTCTCAAGAGCTGGTAAAATACCTTCCAGTCTTGTAAGTAGCTGGCATGCCTCCAACGCTTCCACATCTGTAACTGATGTGTACTCGACACGTCCAGAATCCTTTAAATAAGAATGCTCGGGACCTACCCCTGGATAATCTAATCCTGCTGATACAGAATGAGCCTCCTGCACTTGTCCATACTCGTCTTGTAAAAGATAAGTCATGGAACCATGAATCACTCCTGGACGACCCAGTGTTAAAGTAGCAGCGTGTTTATCTGTATGAACACCTTTACCTGCTGCTTCTACCCCTGTGATTTTAATGTCGTCATTGACGAATGGATGGAAGAATCCAATTGCATTGCTTCCTCCACCTACACAAGCAATCAGCTCATCTGGTAGTTTGCCTAGTTGAGCAATTGATTGTTCCCTGGTCTCTTCACCAATAATCTTCTGGAATTCTCGCACCATGTAAGGATATGGATGTGGACCCACAACCGATCCAATTACATAGTAGGTATCTTCCACATGACTAACCCAGTAACGGATTGCCTCATTTGTGGCATCCTTTAAGGTAGCCGATCCAGAAGAGACTGGAATCACTTCTGCCCCTAATAGTTTCATACGAAAAACGTTCAATTCTTGTCGTCTGATATCTTCTTCTCCCATAAATACTTTGCAAGACAAGCCCAATCTGGCTGCTACAGTAGCACTAGCAACCCCATGTTGTCCTGCACCAGTTTCGGCAATAATTGATTGTTTTCCCATTCTTTTTGCAAGAAGTCCCTGGGCCAAAGCATTGTTCAGCTTATGTGCCCCCGTATGATTCAAATCTTCTCTTTTTAAATAAATGTGAGCTCCACCCAAGTATTCACTTAGGCGTTCTGCATAATAAAACGGAGTCGGTCTACCTGCGTAAAATGTTAGTAGTTCTTTTAATTCCCTTTGAAAACTCTCGTCTTGGATTGCTTCTTCAAAACTACTCTCCAATCTAAATAAAGCATTCATCAATGTTTCGGGAACAAATCTTCCTCCAAATTCACCAAATCTGCCATTTACGGGCTTGGATAGCTGCTCTGAGTTATACACCTGCGACATGTTGTCCCATCCTTTCAACAAGCATCTTGATTTTTTCTTTATCTTTTTTTCCTTCCGTTTCCACTCCACTGGATAAATCAATAATGGCCGGATCATAATCTCTTCGTAATTCAGTAACATTATCTGGTGTGATTCCACCTGCAATGACAGTTACGCGAGGAGAAGTATCCTTGGTTAGTAAAGGGATTTCACTCCATGAAAAACGTCTGCCTGTGCCTCCAGCCTGCTTCTCATCATGGGTATCAAATAACAAGGCATCTGCATTCTCTTTATATGATTGAATCCGCTCCTTATAATCTCCCTCATTTCCTATTCCAATCGCTTTCCATACCTCACACTGTGGAAACCTCGCACGAACCTTTGCACAGAACGTTGGCGTTTCCGTTCCGTGTAATTGAATGACATGAAGCGGGACTCGCATAACCGCTTCCGTTACTTCTTCCATCGTCGGATTTACAAAGACTCCAACCAATTGAGGCAATGTAATAGTTGATGCATTAGGCAGCTTGGCACCTTCCACTCTGGCTTGCTCTACAATCTGCCTGGCTTCTTCTGTACTTACCTGGCGTTTACTTTTAGCAAAAACAAATCCTGCATAAGTAACCTGAAGCCGAGCGAGTAGTATCATGGTCTCGCTGTCACGTATGCCACAAATTTTTAATTGGCTCATCGTATATCACCACTTGCAAACGAACCGGATATCTGAACATTACTCAAAGGATCATTTTCTCGTAAAAAACTCTGAACGGCTTCTCTGATATTTTGTTTACGCATAAATTGTTCTCCTACCAATACGGAACGAGCTCCAACCTGGCGAACGTGAACAACATCCTCATAGCTGGAAAGACCACTCTCACTTACAACCGGAATTCCCGATGGAACAAGAGGCATGAGTTCAGCTGTTGTTTGGATATCTGTTTGGAAGGTATGAAGATTACGGTTATTAATACCTAGCAATTCTGGTTTCACGACTGACAGTACTTGCGCAAGTTCCCTCTGATTGTGGATCTCGATCAAGACATCTAAGCCTAAACCCTTAGCAGACTGGTATAAATGCTGTAGCTGTGCAGGCTCGAGAATAGCTGCAATCAGAAGGATAGCGTCAGCACCAGATAAACGCGCCTCGACAATTTGTATGTCATCAATGATAAAATCTTTACGTAGAAGCGGCTGTTCTATAGCATCACGAATAGCTTGCAGGTAAGATAAATTCCCCTGAAAAAACTGCCGGTCCGTCAAAACAGAAATCGCATCTGCCTGTACAGCAGAATAATCAAGAGCAATAGCTACTGGATCGAAATCTGGACGAATGAGTCCTTTTGAAGGTGACGCTTTTTTTACCTCTGCAATTAAACTGACAGGTCTATTGCTTGTAAGTAAGGCATCAACAAACCCTCGGCAATCTGATTGATGAACAATCTCTCTTAACATGGACTGAGTTGATGTTGTGTTGTAGAGATGCTGTACTTCGATTTTTTTCTGTTCTACGATTTTACGAAGCATGGCTAATCCTCCCCGATAACTGACGAAGCTGTTCCAATTTGGCTGAAGCCAGCCCATTATCGATTAGTTCTGCCGCTTTAATAATGCCATCCTGCAACGAAAGTACCTTTTCAGAAATGTAAAGAATGGCACCAGCATTTAAGAGAACGATATTCCTAGCCGCTCCTCGTTTCCCTTGAAAAATACTAGAGAGTATTTCTGCATTGTAAGAAGCATCTCCGCCTTTAATCTCCTCTGCACTTCCCAGTGAGAGCCCGAATTCTACTGGATTCACACGATAAGAAGTGACTACACCATCACGGAGTTCAGCTACTTCACTATCGCCTGTAATGGTCAACTCATCTAGACCGTCTGAGCCTGCTACGACCATTGCCCGTTTCACCCCTAGTTCACCCAACGCTTCTGCGATAGGCACTAAAAGAGAACGATCATAAATACCTAGTAGCTGTCGATCTGCTCGTGCGGGGTTTGTTAACGGACCAAGTAAATTAAAAACCGTTCGAATTGCCAGTTCTTTCCGTGGACCTGCCGCATGGCGCATTGCCTCATGATATAGCGGTGCAAACAGGAAACATAGGTTGGTCTGGGTCAGACATTCCGCTGCTTGCTCAGGCGCTAGTTGAATGGGTACTCCCAACGCTTCCAATACGTCAGCACTGCCGCATTTACTCGAAACAGCCCGATTTCCGTGTTTCGCTATCTGAACATTACCACTAGCCGCAACAATAGCTGCAGCAGTGGAAATATTAAAAGTGTGCGCGCCATCTCCACCTGTACCGCAGGTATCCACTAGATTACCTTGCTGTAGTGGAAAATGATTCACTCTCTCTCGCATGGCTTGTGCAAAACCAATCAGTTCTTCCACTTGTTCCCCTTTTATGCGTAGAAACGCCAGAAACGCACCGATTTGGGCAGGAGTTGCATGACCATCCATGATTTCGCCCATGGCAATCCTTGCTGTCTCACGATCCAGATGATTTTGACGACTGAGATGTTCTAATGTTTTGACTAACATACCCCTGCCTCCTTTTTTGTAAACATTTTCTCCGCCTTTTCTAAGGCTTTTATCATTGCTTTGGCCTTATTCAATGCTTCCTGATATTCTAATTCCGGTATAGAATCCGCTACAATTCCGCCACCAGACTGCATATGCACCTTACCCTCCGTAAAGAGTAGAGTACGAATTGCAATGCAGCTGTCGAGGTTACCCGTAAAGCTGAAATAGCATATTGCCCCGGCATACGTATGTCGATCGTCCTGCTCCAGCTCTGCTATTAACTCCATCGCTCTAATTTTGGGAGCACCTGATACCGTCCCAGCTGGAAATGCAGATAGTAAGGCATCAAAGCAGTCCATATTATCTTTAAGCACCCCTGAAACAGTGGAAGAAATGTGCATGACCTGAGAGTATCTCTCTATTTCGAGCATTTGGTCTACATTCACAGATGCATAGTTACATACGCGACCAACATCATTTCTAGCTAAATCTACTAACATATGATGTTCAGCTAACTCTTTTTCATCGGCTAGAAGTTCTTGCTCCAGAGCCATATCCTCTTCTTTCGTTGAACCACGCTTTCTCGTTCCAGCAATTGGTCTGATTTGCACCTGTTTATCCTGAACCTTTACCACCACTTCAGGTGAGGCACCTACCAACGTGGCTGACTCTAATGGTAAGTAGTACAGATAAGGAGATGGATTGGTCGTACGCAATACTCGATAAACTGCAAATGGATCAACGCTAGTTTCTGCACTCAACCGTTGTGATAAGACAATTTGGAATATATCACCACTGGCAATGTACTCTTTTCCTTTGTTTATCATGGATTCGTACTCTTTGTAGGTCATATTTCCTGTTAACACAAGAGGCTTATGATCCTGCGTAATAATGGGAGCACGTTGTATCTGTTCTCCTTCACCCTCCGACTGTTTTTGAAGCTCCAACAATCTTTCAGTAGCTTCCTGATACTTCGTTCTTACGATATCCTCTGTATCATCGGGAGCTATTTTCACATGGACAAAAAATTGTATTTCCTGTTTCACATGATCATAAACTAGCATTTCATCAACAAACAGGATTTGCACATCTGGAATTTGTAAAGATTGTCGTTTATGCTTCGGCAATCGCTCCTCCACGTTACGTAGCGTGTTATAGCCTAAGTATCCGACCGCTCCTCCGGTTAATGGAGGAAAGTCAGGTAGTTGAGGGGTTTGGTACGCTCTGCATAGCCTTCGCAATACCTCAATCGGGTTGGCTGATAATCGTTCACGCTCTCCCGTAGCATATTGTAATTCCACTTCTTGTTCTGTTGCCTTTACCCGTAAAAATGGCGTTAATCCGATAAAAGAGTAACGAGACCAATGCTTTGTTCCTTCTACACTTTCAAGCAGAAAAGCGGCTTCTTTTTGATACTTCTGAAAAAGTCGAATGGGAGTTTCTTGATCTGCCATCATAGACAGTCGGATGGGAATCAAATTGTGTGTACGTGATAAACGAAGCACTTCTTCAAAACGGGGTTCAAACATGGCTAACACACCTCTTTCCGTAATGTGGAAGAGGATAGTATCATGAATATAAGGAGGGTAGTTTTTATGTAACACAAAAACACCCAGCAGAGTGCTGGGTGTTAGACTTTAGTCCCGTAGCTAGCTCAGCTCTCCTCATCTCATACAACCTATCTCTTCTCAGCTCTACTCATCTTACTCACTCAAAACCTAAGATCCTGTGATCTTACGGTTGCTTTAAAAACTTGATCTTACTTTACAAAAAACCGCTCGTGATGTCAACTATTCTTTTACCAGATCAGGGCGTAATCGCACAGCATCACGTAAGAAAACGTGCTGAATCTCTTGCGGGCTCTTTGTTGTATTGACGTGTAGCATGACGCGAATACACTTTTGCAGGCTCCCAGGTATTGAAATTTCTTTGGCACACATCAGAGGAACATGTTCCCATTTCAATGTGTCACGCGCAGCCTGAGCTGGGAAAACAGCATCCAGATCATCCGTTACCGTGATGATTGCACTTGCAATATCATCAGCGTCTAATTGATTGCGTTTCATGATCTCTTGTAACATTTCCGAGGTGGCTTCTAACATCTCATTCTTCTCATTATGATTTACTGTAATAGCTCCCCGAACACCCCTCACCATCATCATTTCTTCGATTCCTCCCACTCGTCTCTTAAAAACTTCTGTAGTTTTTCTATAGCTATCCCGGGAACAATCTGAACATGACCGATTGATGTCGGAAGTATAAGGTTGATCTGACCGGCAACGCCCTTCTTATCTCTTTCCATTACTTCTAATACATTATCTGGATTCATTTCTTTTGGCCAGCTGACTGGTAGATCAAACATACTGAGGACACTGCTCGTTCGTTTAGCTACACCCTGTGGTGCCAGATGTTCCTGCTCTGCAAACCGAGCAGCAAGGACCATCCCAACAGAAATTGCCTCTCCATGATTTAGCTCCTGATAGCCGCACAAAGCTTCAAACGCATGTCCAAAGGTATGACCTAGGTTCAAAATCGCACGTATCCCTTGCTCTGTCTCATCCTCAGAGACTACATTTGTCTTAACAGCACATCCACGATAAATGGCCTCTGCCAATAATTCAGGATGTAGTTGCTTAAGCTCGTCCGCATGTTCTTCCAACCAGCGTACAAAGCCTTCGTCTGAAATCAATCCATGCTTAATAATTTCTGCAAATCCAGCTGCAATTTCACGTTTTGGTAAGGACGTAAGCGTAGAGACATCGTATAAAACCAGCAATGGCTGATGAAAGGCCCCTACCAAGTTCTTACCTAACCTGTGGTTAATAGCTACCTTTCCTCCGACAGAGCTGTCATGGGCGAGCAAAGTAGTTGGAATCTGAATGAAGCTGATTCCTCGCATGTAGGTAGCTGCGACAAATCCCGCCAGATCACCAACTACCCCGCCTCCAAGTGCTAACACCACTGATTTTCGATCTAATTTTGCTTCTATGGCAGCTGTCATCACTTCTTCGTAAACTGCAAACTGCTTTGCCTTTTCCCCAGCTGAAACGATAAATGTAGCAACCTGATAGCCGCCATCCGCAAGCTGTGCCTTGATTTTTTCTAAATAGTACGGAGCAACATTTGTATCAGTTACGATAAAAAGCTTTTGGGTACCTTTTATTCCAACTTGCTGTATGTGCGTGGTTACTTCTTCCAAAAGCCCAGAACCAATTAAAATCTGGTAGGTTCTCTCACCCAACTCGACCGTTACTTGTTTGGTATTCATTAAAAGCTCTCCGTATATGCCCGATAGTCCTTTACGTTAGCAATCATATCTTCCAAGGCATCTGAAGGGAATTTCTCACACATGGCACAAGCAATTTCCCACGCTACGACCGCTTCCGCCACCACGCTAGCAGCTGGTACCGCACAACTATCAGAACGCTCTATCTGAGCGGTAAATGCTTCTTTTGTATCAATATCCACACTCATCAATGGTTTGTACAAGGTAGGGATTGGTTTCATCACGCCACGAACAACAATCGGCATTCCAGTCGTCATACCGCCTTCCAAACCGCCTGCACGATTGGTAGTTCGGCTATAGCCTGATTCTTTATTCCAGACAATTTCATCATGAACCTGTGAACCAGGAAGACCTGCTGCTTCAAAGCCAATTCCAATTTCTACACCTTTAAAGGCTTGGATGCTTACTATCGCTTGGGCCAGTCGACTATCCAGTTTTCGATCCCATTGAACATGGCTTCCTAACCCAGTCGGTACACCTTCTACCACTACTTCGACAATACCACCTAGCGAATCTCCATCTTCCTTCGCTTTATCAATTAGTTCCATCATCTTTTTCTCTGCAATCGGATCAACGCAGCGCACTGGTGATGCTTCCGTAATTTCTATGAGTTCGGATAGTGAGAGCTCACGATCCCGAGCGATCACTTCGCCAATTTGCTTCACGCGTCCAGCTACACGAATACCAAATTGCTCTAATAGAATGCGTGCAACAGCTCCAACGGCAACACGCATCGTTGTTTCCCTGGCACTGGAACGCTCCAAAATGTTACGCATATCACGCTGATGATATTTGATCGCTCCATTTAAGTCAGCATGTCCAGGACGAGGGCGAGACACACGGCGACGTGCTTCGTCTTCCTCAGGTATTGGTTCGGCACCCATAATTTTTTGCCAGTGTGTCCAATCATTATTTTCAACTACGAGCGTAATTGGAGCACCTGTTGTAAATCCATGTCGAACACCAGACACAATTTTAGCAGTATCTTTCTCGATTTGCATCCGGCGACCACGACCATGACCTTTTTGTCGACGCTCTAATTGTTTATTTATTTCGTCAAATGAAAAAGGAACGTTACTTGGTACCCCCTCTATAATTGCCGTTAGTTGGGGACCGTGTGATTCACCTGCTGTTATATATCTCAATCTCGTCTCCTCCAATCCAATCCTTTAACACTTTTAAGCGTTATAATATCATACAATACAAAATAAGAAAATGGATGAAAGATAAAATGCTTCCCACATTCATGAGAAGCACCTTACATGTACATCAGATTATACTGATTTTACTTTAGTCACTCTGTTTTTTTCCTGCTCGTACAGATTGTTTACGGTCTCCATAAATCTGGTTTCCATTCCAATAATCTGACTGCATTCCTTTATACTAATCAACCCGTGACGATATGCTTCAATCGCTTTAGACTTGTCCATGAAAGAGCTCCTTTGATTGGAAAAGTTTTATATTCCTATTTTTCAAAGGAAGCCCCTTTCCTATACATCGTCGTTTTTATTTTTCTGTTTTTTTATAGAAAAACGTATCTTCTGGCTGTAATTGATACTGTTGTGGTTGAAATATTTGCTCCGTACTTCCTACGAATAATACTCCACCTGGGCGCAGGGCACGGCTAAATTTTTGATATAATTCATGTTTTGCTTCCTCAGTGAAATATATAAGAACGTTACGACAAATAATGAGATCGAATCCGGTCTCAAACGGTTCTGCTAATAGGTTATGCTTCTTAAAATGAACGGCTTGCTTGATTTCCTGATCAATCCGATATGTAAGCTGATCCTTCTGGAAATATTTTTGAAGTAGGTCATTGGGACAATCTTGCAACGAACGTTCCATGTAGACACCCTGTTTTGCCTTACTGATGGCCCCCTCATCAATATCTGTAGCCAAAATACTAGACTTCCCAAGCAAATGCTTACGCTTGAGAGTTAGTGCTAATGTGTATGGTTCTTCTCCCGTTGAACAAGCTGCACTCCACAATTTCAGACGACTTGACTCTTGGCTCAATTTAGGAAGGATTCGCTCTTCTAATGTTGTCCATCTACCTGGATTACGGAAAAATTCTGAGACATTGATTGTCATTCTGTCCAAGAACTCATAAAAAAGAGACTGATCCTTGCTGATTGCTTCATAATAGGAAACAAACGTTGAGTAACCACGTTTCATTCGGAGCGACGTTAATCGGCGCTTCATCTGAGCTTCTTTATACAGTGCTAAATCAATACCCGTTTTGCCTTTGACCAGGGCGATAAACTGTAAAAAATCTTTATCATCCACTATGTATAGCCCCCTTTTGCACTAATGATGCCTTTTCGTTACTAACAGGGCTAATTCCTGCTTGTTTATAAAAAATGTCCGCGAAATGTTAATAATTGTGATTTACCAAGAGAACTTTATAGATAAGGTTTTCGTGGAAGCTTCCTTGTGTTTACTTCCAACTTGGTGGAGACAACCAGCTGTAGTGGATTAACGAATCATAAAAAACTATTGCCTGTTCATAGAGGCTGTTCCTCATTAAAATGATGCAGTCTGTTAGCAGGATAAAAACTTTCCATCCATGTTTACACAATTTCATTTTCCTTGTTTGAAGAGGATAAGCTTGCGAAAAGAATCATGTTTTCTGGCAAGGGACCTTTTACCATCCTACCTTGCGTAACAACACTGTTCGAGGAAATAGAAACGCTACCTATGTGGTACATCTTTGAGATAGCTTCCTTTTGCGTTTCCCTCGAACGGTGTTGTGGAGCAGTCTGGTTTTTCATGATTTGAAGTTACTTGGTTTTTTCACCACAACCCTTTGCAGAAGAAGCCCACTACAGTTGTGTACATACATTGCTTATACATGCTTACACAAGAAAAAAGAGGTATAACACTTAACCTGTTACGGTTAGCGATATACCTCTTGTGTGCTCTTATTAGATCCAGCGTTGAATCGTTTTTTCAATGGAAGCGATTTCGTTAGTAGCAAACCAAAGACCAATTTCACGCTCTGCGCTCTCTGGAGAATCAGAACCGTGAATAATGTTCATGCCAACAGATACTGCATAATCACCACGAATTGTACCAGGTGCTGCATCAACAGGATTTGTTTTACCCATCATCGTGCGAGCCGTTGTGATTACATTGTTACCTTCCCAAACCATAGCGAAAACTGGTCCAGAAGTGATGAAATCAACCAATTCCCCAAAGAAAGGACGCTCTTTATGTTCAGCATAGTGCTGTTCAGCGAGTTCTTTACTTACGTTCATTATTTTTGCGCCAACCAAAGTAAAGCCCTTTTTCTCAAAACGAGAAACGATTTCTCCCACAAGATTGCGTTGTACACCATCTGGCTTTACCATGATAAAAGTTTTTTCCATTCTAATGCCCTCCATAATACCTACTAAGATTTGCACTACTATTTACCTGTAACATCAAAATTTTATCAAAACCAGAGAGTACAAGCAATAACCGAATTGCAAGAAACTTCAATCCCTTCTTTCTATTCACAAAAAAACCACATCTCCTTTATGAGAGTGGTTTTTTGATAGATCGTTGTCATCTAAAACTTACGGCCCCCGATATAATCGGCAATCTGCAACATTGATTTCTTAGCCGATGAATCTGGTAAATCAACCAATGCAGCTTTCGCACGAGCCAGGTATCGTTCCGCCAACTCTTGAGAGTACGCTAGACCTTCTCCTTGATGAATGAGAGTAATCGCATCCTCTGTACGTGAATATATTTCACCGGTACGAATCCAATCCTGGAAGGTGCTTCTTGTACTTCCTGCATATGCTGAGTATAAAGCTGGCAGTGTGACATTTCCTTGACGCAAGTCGCTTCCAGCAGGTTTTCCCAATTGTTTTTCCGTACCTGTAAAGTCTAAAATGTCATCCGTAATCTGAAAAGCCATACCAACATTATAGCCAAATTGGTACATACGTCGAACAACATCAGTAGAAGCATTGGAAGCAACTGCTCCCAACTGACAACTAATCGCGATAAGCAAAGCCGTCTTTCTCTTGATTCTACGCAAATAATTGCGTAATCCTTGATCCCAGTTATGTAGGTCACGAACTTGTGCAATCTCGCCTTTACACATCTCCAAGATAGCATTCGACATAATGCGATGAATCAGTGGATTAGGCAATTTCGTGATAATGGTAAGGGCTCTTGCCAAAACATAATTACCCGTGTACATGGCAGTTTTATTGTCCCATTTCGTACGTACTGTATCTCTACCACGTCGTTTATGTGCATCATCTACCACATCATCGTGAACCAAAGTAGCCATGTGAATTAATTCTAGAGGTACAGCCACATGAGCTAATTGCTTCACGTCATACTCCCCCATCTTTCCCGCTAACAACACAAAGACAGGGCGGATTCGTTTTCCGCCTGCCTTCATTAAATGTGTGGAGGATTGATATAGCTCTCGGGAATCTGGATCAATTGACTTTTCCAGTTCCCGTTCGATGTATGAAACATCGCTCTTAACTTGCATATAAATATCAACCAAATTCATTCCATTCACCTAATTCATTGACGTAGTAGTGTAGCTGTCTGCAGGCCAAAATGTTACCTTTACCGGTTTTGGCAATAAACCTAACTCAGCCGCGTAGGCATAATAATGCTCTAACCCAGCGATTTGCTCGCTTGTGAAGTCATGAATCAAGCCCGAGTAATATCCATGCCAAAAGTCTGTGTCCGCGCCAAAATGTTTAACTGTGTACTCCACCACTTCCGTGAAGTCCCGTTGGCTCTTATTCTTGCTAAGAACAAACTGATGATGCAGTTCGCTAAGCAATTCTTCATGTTGTTCAAGCGCATCACGGCGAATAGCCCAAACAGCAAAGGTCATTGGATAACCTGTCTCTTCATACCACAATTGTCCAAGATCATAGACGAAATACCCATGATCGGAGCGCTTAGCCACAATAGCTTCATCGCCAATTAGTAAAGCAGCATCGTGTTCCACCATCATCTCTGATAATACGGGTCTCATAACTGTATAGGATGGAGATAAACCCTTACATTTCTGCAATAGGATCTTTAGTAGATTAACAGAAGTTGCAGAGGTATTCGTCAAAGCAATTTTTGCTTGGTCTAATTTCTCAATCGACTTTTTACTAAATAGAAAGATAGAGTTAACCGGGCCTTTGGCTCCAACACATATATCTGGCATAAGAACATACTCTTCTGCATGTTCCGCATAGCTAAAAGAAGAGATTGGTCCTACATCAATCTTTCCTTCTGCCATTGCATCATTTAATTGAGCCGGATACTGTTGAATGATATCAGCTTTATTGATAAATTTTTCAGTCTGTACATAATAATAAACGGGAAGGGTATTCGTATAGGATATTTGACCGACTTGAAGTCTCTTTTTACTCAAGGTGATCCCCCCATCTTCTAAACATCTGATTAGGCACTTGCAACGAATCGAGCGCCTTTCCAACGACAAAGTTAACGACATCCTCCAATGTTTGAGGTCTTTGATAAAAACCTGGCATGGCTGGTAGGATTCTAACGCCTAGTTGACTAAGCTTCAGCATGTTTTCCAAGTGCAAGGCATTTAAAGGCGTCTCCCTTGGGACAAGCACTAGTTTACGCCCCTCCTTAATCATTACATCAGCGCATCTTTCCATCAGATTACCCGAAGCACCATGGGCAATCCCTGATAAAGTACCCATTGAGCAAGGGACGATGATCATCCCGTCACTCTGATAGGAACCGCTAGCCATCGGACAATTAAAATTCCGAAGTGTCCAGTAATGAAGTTCTCCTTGATTTTGTGGTGCAAAGTACTCTTGCAAGAATGTTTCGCGTTCTGTAACGTCAGGTGCCAAGTCTAGCTCATCATGAAAGACTTGCCACCCTGCTTCTGTAACCATCAGGTGGACCAGATGACCTGCTCGAAGCAACTCTTCCACAAGACGGATTCCGTATATCGCACCACTTGCGCCTGTTATTCCAACACCTAATCTCATTTTTTTCATGTAATCACCAAATCCAGCATAGTAAAAATAAATACAACTACACTTAGTATTCCATTCATGGTAAAAAAGGCAACATCTAGCTTAGATAAATCATTTGGTTTCACTAGACGATGTTCGTAGATTAGTATTAGTGTTGCCACAATAATGCCGATCAAGAACCAGATTGATAGATTTGTTGTGGCATATAGTGCGAAAAATCCAATCACGGTAATCGCATGACAAACACGTGCAATAATAAGAGCGTTCCTTATCCCGAATCTACTCGGAATGGAATGTAAACCTTCATCCACATCAAATTCGTGATCCTGGCAGGCGTACACGATATCAAACCCGGCAGTCCATAGCACAATGATAACAAATAGTAGCATGGCAGTTCCATCAATCATGCCAGTCGTGGCTACCCACCCGCCAAGCGGTCCAAATCCAAGTGCGATACCTAGTACAAAATGACAGAGCCAAGTAAAACGTTTCGTGTAAGAATAGAGGATAAGTACAAACACAGCAAGCGGCAATAATTTTACTGCTAACGGATTAAGTTTGTACGCAGCAAAAAATAATATTCCAAATGAAACAATAATAAAGACGATAACTTCAACCACTGAAAGTAGACCAGCAGGGATTGCCCTCGTGGCAGTACGTGGATTTCTTGCATCAATAAAACGATCAATTAAACGATTAAGCGACATCGCTGCGTTTCTGGCCGCTACCATAGCAATCGTTACCCAAAAAATATCCATCCAGTCTGGCCATGTGCCACTAACCACAAAACTACCTAGCACCGCTCCCATGAATGCGAATGGTAGTGCAAAAATACTATGCTCAAATTTAATCATTTCCAGGATGATCTTTAGTTTTTGAATTCCCATTTGTCGTGCACTTCCATTCTATTTTGCAAATGAATTACGTTTATTTCCTGTGAAAACCGTCTCGACGGTTTTCATAAAATAGGATGTGACCGCTTGCGGTCCAACCAAAACGGTCATGACCGTTTTGTACCAATATGCATAGCAGATACTCCACCCATAAACAGCTTAACCTGCACGGGATCTAGGCCCGCTTGTTTAAACATTCTGGCTAATTCTTTGCTATCTGGAAAATTTGTTAAAGATTGTGGCAACCAAGCATATTCTTCATACTTGTTTACAACCATCTTGGCAACCCACGGTAGCATTTTATAAAAATATAGATAAAATAGTTTGCGGTATGGCATAAACGGAGGCTTGGACACTTCCAAGCAAACTACTTTTCCGCCCGGCTTCACCACTCGAGCCATCTCATTAAGCACTGTTTGCACATCCGGAACATTTCTCAGTCCAAAGCCTATTGTTACATGATCAAAGGTATTATCCTCAAATGGCATTTTCATCGCATTCGCGTTGATTAGCTCGATTTGTGAGAGTCCTTCCTTCTCTACCTTATATGCACCTACATTAAGCATATTTTGACTGAAATCCAGCCCAACAGCTCGACCACTATCCCCCACACTTTTGGCAAGGCTAATCGTCCAGTCGCAGGTACCGCATGCAACATCCAGACATGCTTGTCCAGGCTGTACTTGCATTTGGCGCATTGTATATTTTCGCCATGCGCCATGACTACCAAAACTAATAACATTATTCATGCGGTCATATTCATCCGCAATGCTTTCAAAGACGGAATGGACGTGTTCCGCCTTTGGGCTAGTATCTTTCGCACTCATGATCCCTACATCTCCTCTGCCCTTTTTAAACGTTGCACACGATTGGTAAAGCGAGATGTTACCCACTCCAGATCGCTCTGTTTTTCTGTTGGTTTCCAATTTTTAAGGAGCTGATCGCATACCTGTAATAAGTCCATGACTCTATTTTCAATGGTATCCAGAACAAGTGCCAAAGTAACTCCTGGTTTTTGCAATAAAAATTGTACCATTCGCCCAGGAGATTGATCTTGCCATTCGAGTTGCTCCCATTCTCCCATAAGCTGCTCAAAAGCAGAAGTTTGTTCAAACAAGCTAATCCAAAATGCTCTCATTTGCTCTTCTTTCGCGTACTGATTCACGATGGCTACATAAAGGGCCGTATCAATTGTTTTACGTAAAGAAAGATAGGTCTCTAGCGGCATCTTATTATCTCGTTCAGCCAAATAGAGCTTCATTTTTGTTTCATGAACCATTTGATTACCCATTGCAAGCGTACGGATGGCTTCAACTTCACCCTGGTCAGCAAGCAGATGATAATACAAGGCGCTATAATAATCTCCAGAAAGAACAGTAAGTTGTCTGTTCCGCTCTGCAATCAGATTGTTTTTTTCGTATTGATTCTTAACCGTTTCATGTGTATCGATACCCAGTTGAACCAGCCCGGTTGCTATGGTTAGAATACGAGCTCTCTCCTTGGTAAAACCATTTTCATTCAAGAAAAAATATAAGAGAGCAAGTCGATTTTCTTTGAGAGCAGGAATGTCTGTGTAATGTTGAATATACGAGTGCGAAGCCATTTTTTTGAGATCTTCGAGCAACTCTTTCGTTTCTTGTAAAAGTGTAGTGCGTTCTGTGCTCATTGTGCCTCCTCCATCTACAACCTTGAAGCTATTTTGCATGCCACCATCATGACAGTTTCCGTTCATCAATATCTTCACACCACAATGTGGAAATCGTATCTATCGCCATACAGTATATCATATTTTTTAGGGTTACAATAATTTTACTACAACCCGGACGCTTCTCTTATTTGGATTATACCTAACTTTTTCACATAATCTTCTGCATTTTCTACTTGCTCAGGTTTCTCCCATTTATCCAGTTCCTGTGCACTGATTCGATTAGCTTCGATTTCCAATTCCGGAGCACCCTGATTCTCATTTAACATGGAAGAAAATCGGACAGTTATTTTTTCAATATTCTCAGTATAAAGTAAGCAATGGTACAATATAGCATACGTATCCTTAAACATTCGCTCTCGATTGTTCGTACTATTATTCTTTACATGTAAGGTAATGCGTAAGGAAGGCTGTTTCCATTCAACACGACTCACCTTGTGATATGTTTGCATATAAGCTAGTAAGTCTACGATATTATGCGTGTATACAACTTGTTTTGGCATTTCTTGAAATGTAGGGATGTCTGCAGATAAATCTTTCTTTACCACTACATTAGGTATAACTGAAATAGTAAGTGACAAACCAAGGGATACCAGTAAGGCATACAAAAATTGTCGGGGCATGACCATTCCTCCTTTCCTACTCATTTTACAAATGAGATGGAAAAGCTATACCAATGTAGCAGAAAAAAGCTTGTGTTCTTCTTACAGAAAGAACTCCTTTTTCAGAGTTCGGCTCAAAGAAACCGTTCTCTCCTCGACAGATTTTTTGCAAGTGGACATGTAAAAAACCCAGCAGCGTGAGCTTCCAGGTTATCCTTTTACATTTTGAATGACAACTATTCATCTTCTTTATTACTTTGAATAGATCTGGTTGAATTCCACCCAGATGCTTTTTTTCTGTAGTGAAATATACCGCTAAATTCCTGATAGGTTCGATACGGTTTACTAATGACTCGATAAGGGAGTGTGGAAATAAAATGGCTTAAATCTTCCCGGAACTCTTGCGTAATACGATGTGGCTTGGAAATAATTCGATCGACATACTGGGTATAGATCTCTTTAATTAAATCAGGTTCCATGACACTTTCTTTTCCGCATTGCTCACATGTTACTTTGTACAAAATATCATTGACATAAATAACCGTATGGGGAGCTTGCCCAAGACACGTCATGCAATACAACTCCGTTTCAATTGCCGTCTCCTTCATACGTCCAACCCCCTTCATGACAGATACTAACTTCTTTATAGATTACTTTACTAAGGCTTGCGATTGAACTAATTCAACCAGATCTCTGGCCGTATGTTCATCAATGAACAACTTATGAAAATATCCTCCGCGTAATGCAGCTGCTATTGCTCTAACTTTTTCCCTTCCGGAAGTAAGGGCGATTACACAAGGAATGTCTCGTAGATCTTCACAATCAACACCGATGACTCGATTATTAATCGGAATATCAATCAGATTGCCGTGTTCATCAATAAATCTGGAACCAATGTCACCAATTGCTTTATGCCTTCTTAGCTCTTCAATCTCACTATCTTTCATGTATCCCATGCTTAGCAAAGTGGAATTTTCAATATTTCCAATCCCGAGTAAGGCAATATCTACACTCTTGATTTCATCAAGTAGCTCATGTATGGATTCATTTTGCAACATCTGTTCCTTTAATTCAACTGTTTCTACCAAAGCAGGTGCATATAAAAACTGACATTTTGCTCCCATTCGTTTTGATAGTTCAAACGCTAATTGATTGGAGTGGATCTCTACAAATCTGCGTCCCGTACCTCCTACTAACGGATACACGGTAAGTTCTGGATTCCTTTGATACGGATACTCATTTACCATATGATACAGGGTTGTTCCCCAAGATAGACCAATGCTTTTCACATTCTTAGCTAATTTAGACAGATGAATAGCGGCTTCCTTCGCTACTAGCTGTTTTACAATGTCCTGATTATCTATTCCACTCGCAGGAACGACAATAGCCTCCTCTAATGAAAAGAGAGATTCTAGCTGTTGTTCAATTTCTACGACATTTACTGTTTCATCCTTAATAATTATCTCAACGATACCCGCATCTTTTGCTTTCTGGAGCAATTTGGAGATAACGGGGCGCGATACTCCAATTTTTTTTGCGATATCTGCTTGTGTTAATCCTTGAAAATAATACAACTTAGAGACACGCACAAGTTCTCTTTTTTCTGTCCAATCCATTTGCTCACCTCACTTCTTTTATGATTTCCATACTATTATACTAACAAACGAACCTTTAGCGAAGAAAAAGAACTGGGGATATATTTGCTCCCCAGTTCTTGTTGTCAAAATTGCCTAGGAATGAATACCTTTTCCTAGCCAATCATTCGCTGCTTCCATCAGTGTTTCAGAAATGGTAGGGTGTGGAAAAATCAATTCCGCCATTTCTTCAACTGTACCTTCAAGCTGCATGTAGGAAGATATTTGAGAAATCATATCCGTTACATGCGGTCCTACAAGAAGAGCACCGAGGATCTCGCCATATTCCTTGTCGGCAATGATTTTTACAAAACCTTCGCGATGGTCACTTGCCAGTGCTTTACCATTTACAGCAAGTTGATACGTTGCCGTTTTCACTTGATATCCTTGTTCTTTTGCCTGAGCTTCTGTCAGACCTACACTAGCAATCTCCGGAGAAGTATAGATGCAACGCGGCACAATTCGATAATCCATTATTTTGTTTAGGCCAGCCGCATTTTGAGCAGCAACCATGCCTTCTGCACTAGCAACATGCGCCAGTTGCCAGTTACCAATAACATCACCGATTGCATAAATACCTGATTGACTTGTCTCCAGTTTTTCATTTACTTTAATGAATTTACCATCCTTCTGCAAGGTAAGTGCTTCTGTTGCAGAGTGGTTAGGAGAACGACCAATTGCTACAAGGACAGCTGAAACAGCCAATTCCTTATTTGCTCCCATTTCATCCTGAATCACTACGATTTTTTTGTCAGCTTCTTCTTTGAATGCAGTTACCTTCGTGCTTGTCAGAATCGTAATCTTGTTTTTGCGTAGTGTTTTTGTCAGCAATTGAGATGCAGCTGGATCTTCACTAGGTACGATGCGATCTGCCATCTCCACAATTGTTACATTTGTGCCTAAGCTTTCAAAAATACTGGCAAACTCAACACCGATAACTCCACCACCGATGATCGCAATAGATTCAGGAATTTCTGTGATATCAAATACGTCATCACTAGTAAGATACGAGATTTTATCCAAGCCTTCAATTGGTGGAATGGTTGGGAAAGAACCAGTAGCCACAATGATCGAGGTTCCTTGAATGGTTTCTTCCTTTTCACCAATTACTTTTACCGTTTTATCAGGTTGCACGGAACCTTTTCCTTCATACAGGTCTATTTTACCTCCACGTAACAATGCTTGGATACCACCACGCAACGTGTTAATTACCTGATTTTTGCGGTCCATCATTTTAGAAAGGGAGAAAGTCATGTCTCCCACCTCTACCCCGTATTTGGAAGCATCACGGATCGTATGAATCACTTCTGCATGCTTCAAGAGAGCTTTTGAAGGAATACAACCACGATTCAAGCAAGTGCCGCCCAGATGTCCTTGTTCTACCAGTGCTACTTTTTTCCCTTCTTTGGAAGCACGGATAGCTGCGACGTAACCACCTGGTCCTCCACCAATTACGACGATATCGTAGGTTTTCATGCTTGTTCCTCCTAAACTAGTAACTGATATGGTTCTTCAAGTGAACGTTTTACGGTTTGTAAGAATGCTGCGGCTGGTGATCCATCGATGATCCGGTGATCGAAGGACAGACTTAAAGTCATCATTGGGCGAAGTTTCAATTCGCCATTTACTCCGATCGCTTTCTCCGCAATACGACCTACACCCAAGATTGCAGATTCAGGTTGGTTAATAATCGGAGTAAACATGTCAACTTCGTACATACCAACATTACTAATTGTAAAAGTACCGCCTTGCATATTTGCAGGTAGAAGTTTACTTTCACGAGCTGCCCTGCCAAGTTCCTTACATTCTGCTGTAAGTGCTGCCAAGCCTTTTTGATCAGCATTTTTCACAACAGGAACGAGCAGGCCGTTTGGAACAGATACAGCTAGACCTGTGTTGATTTCATTTTTATAAACAATGTAATCACCCTCAAGCGACACATTGATCTCAGGATGCTTGCGAAGCGCGTACGCTACTGCTTTCATGATGATCTCTGTATAAGATAGGCGATAGCCTGTTTCTTTTTCGATAATTGGCAGTAGGGCATTGCGGACTTGAATTGCATTGGTCATATCTACTTCTGTACCCATGGTTACATGAGGAGCTGTGTACGCGCTTTGACACATACGATCAGCAATGACCTTACGCATTCCATCCATTTTCACACGTCTTGGTTCGCTTGTTGGAGCTGCAACTTGTTGTGTGGAACCAGCACCTAATACATCACCTTTTGTGATTTTGCCGTTTGCACCTGTACCTTGTACACATGCAAGATCGACTCCATTTCCAGCAGCAACTTTTTTAGCAAGCGGTGTTGCTTTAGGACCGCTTTTCACGAACTCTTCTACATCTACTTTATGAATACGACCATTTGCTCCACGTCCTGATACTTCTTGTAAAGATACATTTTTATCTTTCGCCAAACGTTTTGCAGCTGGAGTCGCACGAACTTTTTCACCGTTTGCTTGATATTCAGTAGCCGCTTCAGCAGTTTCCTCTGTTTCCTCTTCAAGAGCCACAGGGGCAGGTGCTTCACTCGCACCTTCTACTGGTGGAGCTGCGTCAGGAACGTTTTCCCCTTCGTTCCCGATATAACCAATGATTGCTTGAACAGGAACAACAGCGTTCTCTTCATAATATGTTTTCAGCAAGGTACCTGAAGCATATGCCTCTACTTCGATATTGATCTTGTCGGTCATAACCTCAAGAAGGAGATCGCCTTCTTCTACCTCATCGCCCTCTTGCTTAAACCATTGTAGGATCGTACCAGTTTCCATGGTCATGCTCAGTTTCGGCATGAAAACTTCTGTTGCCATCAGTTTCTCCCCCTCTTAGCGAAATGCCACTGTATCTTTAACTGCTTGAATGATATCTGGAACTTGTGGAATCGCTGCTTTTTCCATTTCAGGATGGTATGGCATTGGGATCCATAGAGCACCTAAACGACGAATCGGTGCATCCAAATAGTCAAATGCTTCACTCTCAGCAATGATACTTGCAATTTCTCCACCAAATCCACCGAACTTAACCGCTTCATGCACAACGATACATTTACCTGTTTTCTTCACGGATTTAATGATGGTTTCTGTATCTAATGGAACAAGGGTGCGAGGATCAATTACCTCTACAGAAATTCCTTCTTTTTCTAGTTCAGCCGCTGCTTCCAGCGCTTTATGTACCATGATCGCTGTAGCAACAATCGTTACATCTGTACCTTCACGTTTAACATCTGCAACACCTAGTGGAATCGAGTATTGCTCTTCTGGAACTTCACCAGAAGCTTTATATAGTAATTTATGTTCATAGAACACAACCGGATTATCGTCATCCATTGCGGCTTTTAACAAACCTTTTGCATCATAAGCAGTGGAAGGTTGGACTACTTTCAACCCTGGAACGTGTGCAACCCAAGCTTCCAAGCTTTGTGTATGTTGAGCTGCTGCTCCAGTACCAGAACCAGATGGTGTGCGAACAACCATCGGAACTTTACCTTTACCACCGAACATATAACGGTTTTTCGCAGCTTGGTTAACTAATTGGTCCATTGCAATTGTAATAAAGTCAGAGAATTGAAGTTCCATGATTGGTCTCATACCAGTCATCGCTGCACCTACAGATGCACCAGCAATCGCTGCTTCAGAGATAGGAGTGATACGAACTCGTTCAGGACCGAATTCTTCAATCATTCCGCGAGTTACACCAAATGCTCCCCCGTATACCCCAATATCTTCCCCCATGATAAATACGTCTTCATTGATGCGCATTTCTTGGCTCATTGCTTCACGTACAGCTTCTAAATAGGTGATTTCTCTCATGTCCTCGTTACCTTCCTTTCTCCATATCCTTTATGCGTATACGTCTTCTTCTAGGGTATCCATTGATGGATGCGGGCTATTTAAAGCGAACTCAACAGCATCTTCAATTACTTTCTTTGCATCTGCTTCAAGCTCTCTTGCTTTCTCTACTGTAATTAGGCCTTTTTCGATAAGTGCTTTTTCAAGGAATTGGATGCAATCGCGGTTCTTTCTCCAGTCCATTTCCTCTTCGCGAGTACGGTATTTTTTACCATCACTCTTAGAATGACCTTTATAACGATATGTTTTAGCTTCGATTAGTGTTGGACCTTCGCCACGTTTTGCACGATTTACAGCTTCTTCAGTTGCAAGCATAACGTCAAAAATGTTATTACCATCTACAACCACGCCTGGGATTCCGTATCCAACAGCGCGATCAGCTATATTTTCAATGTTAACCATTTCTTTTACAGGGCCGGACATTCCGTATTGGTTGTTTTCACAGAAGAAAATAACCGGAAGATTCCAAATGGAAGCCATGTTAACAGCTTCATGGAAGCTACCTTCATTACTTGCTCCATCTCCAAAGTAACTGACAGTAACGTATCCTAAATTTTTCATTTTAGAAGTAAGTGCTGCTCCTACTGCGATTGGAATACCGCCACCTACGATACCATTCGCACCAAGGTTACCTGTTTCCAAGTCGGCGATGTGCATGGAGCCACCTTTACCTTTACAATATCCGGTAGCACGACCGAACAACTCAGCCATCATACGGCTTGCTTCTGCACCTTTGGCGATACATTGTCCATGTCCGCGGTGAGTACCTGTAATTTTATCTTCTTTTGTAAGAAGTGCACCTACACCAGCAGCAGTAGCCTCTTGTCCTACGCATAGATGCGTTGTTCCGTGAATCATACCTTTGGCAAAAAACTCATCCACTTTCTCATCAAAGAAGCGAATAACCCACATTTGATGATACAACTCGATTAATTTCTCCTCGGTAACCATTTCTGGCAATTTCCAAGCAACAGTCATACTGCACCCTCCTATCAATGTCTGTAAAAAAACAAAACGGACCGAACGCTTCTCAGAGAAAAAGCATCCGGCCCGCAGCCCTTTTACATTTGTTCTATATGATTACATTTGTTCTACGAGTCCTATTCTACCTCTATTACTTCCAATAAGTCAACAACTACTTATATTGATTTTTTATTTAATTTTGTGATTGCAAAAAGTTTGGATTTTCATCCAATTTCTTCTGGTAATCCTCTTTAGACAGCTTTTTAACAGAAATTAAAAAAACTTCTTCTGTTCCTTCGCAAACAAAATGTTGGTCCTCAAATAACTTATAAACTTTTGTACCTGGAGTAACTCTCTTCATTGTATCCATCTCTCCTCCTCCAAAATGTCGTTGCCAACAGGTTGATCACCGCTTCTCTATTTTTTGCGTTAATTTGAACAAATTGGTAACGCTTTCAATTGTTACCCAAATTAAAAGCGAATGTTCAACTCCCATCTACACTAGGTCTTTTTGGAACAACGCTGCGATTGTATCAACCTTTCGTTTACAAATGTTCTAAACATTTTCAAATGTTCGCTTCCTCCATATTCTACACTTGGGCAGCAGTTTCAGTCAATAGATATGGTTACGCTGTATGATTGAAAAAACTTGGTTTATTGTCCAGTCCAACGGCGAAAATTTTCCGAAAGAAAAACCTTCTACTGGTTTTACAATAGAAGGTTTTTCTTACTATTCTTTATAATATGCCCATTTAAAATCAATCGTACCGACACCGTCGATAACGAAGCCATTTAGCTTTTCATTTTTTAGATATACGTTGTTGTTAAAGTAAATTGGCACAACCGGCATCTCGTTTATTATGACAGCTTCTGCCTCAGCCAAGAGCTGCTTCCGCTTTTTAGGATCTTTTTCCTTGTCTGATTCATCCAGCAGCTTCTTGTATTGTGGGTGCTCCCATCTGGTATCGTTGTTACCGTTTTCCTTCTCCTTGAACATCTCCAAGAAGTTGATCGGGTCCGTAAAATCAGAGTTCCAGCCGAGGCGTGCGATCTGGTAGTTTCCGTTATGCATATCTTCCAGGTGCACTTTCCATTCTTTATTCTGCAGTTTTACATCAACACCAAGCGTTTCCTTCCATTTCTTTTGGACGGCATTCGCTATCTTTTTGTTTGCATCGCTGGTATTGAACGATAAAGCAATCGGCGGCAGCTCGTTAATGCCTAATTCCTTCATGCCCTCCTTCAGAAGCTTTTTCGCCGTTTCCTTGTCGTTGTCCTTGAAGTAACCGCCTCCCTTTAATGTCATCGTCGGGGGAATAACAGACATAGCTGGAATTTGACCTAGTCCCAACACTTCGTCGGTAATCTGCTTTCTGTCGATTGCGTAGGCGAATGCTTTGCGAATTTTGGCATTGTTAAACGGAGCTTGTTCTACATTGAACTTGTACCAGTACACACCAGAAAGCGGATGGCTTTGCAGTTTGCCGGACTTCTTCAGGGCAGGGATCGTATCGCCCGGCAATATATCCAATGGCTGTCCAATCCAATCCAGACCTCCCTTGTCAAACAGAGCAAGAGCTTCTTCCTCATCTTCTATCATCAGACCTTCGATGCTCTCCAGCTTCACGGCATCCTTATCCCAGTAATTTTCGTTTTTCACCAGTGTCATCTTTTGTTCGTGTTCCCATCTGTCCAGCTTGAACGGCCCATTGCCTACGTGGGTTCTAGCCTCATAAGCCCATTCTTTGTTTTTCTCTACCACTTTTTTATTGACAGGATAGTAGGCGGAGAACGATGTTAGTTCAAGGAAATATGGTGTTGGCTTTTCCAGGATCACTTGCAAAGTTTTGTCATCCAGCACTTTTATACCAACCTCGTCCATCTTTACCTTGCCAAAATTCGCCTCTTCAGCGTTTTTGATCGGAAAAAGCTGATAGGAGTAGTTTGCGTCCAAGTCAACAGACAGCACCCGTTTCCACGCATACTCAAAGTCGTATGCGGTTACCGGATCTCCGTTGCTCCATTTGGCGTCCCGCAGGTGGAAGGTGTATGTAATCATGTCTTCGGAAACATCAATCTTTTTCGCCATCGACGGGACAATTTTGCCCTCTGCATCTGTCCGGGTCAACCCGTCAAATGTAGCGCGAACCATGGTAAACGACTGCGCATCTTCTGCCAAGGCCGGGTCCATCGATACTACCTCCCTCGACAGGTTGATTTGAAGCTGCTTGTTATCAGCAACCTTGACCTGCTTTTGTTCTACCTTGTTTGCCTGAGCTCCTGTGCCTGTGCCTAAAAGCGAAGCGGCAGTCAGCAGTGCACTCATTGCCATAAGCATGCCCTTATGATTCATGTTTTTACCCACCTATTCCGAATATTTTCTCAAATCATATCCTTCCATACTTTACCAAATAAATGATAGGTAATCAACCTTAATAGATTCCGATATTTTCGCACTTTTCCAACCATTTTCTGTGTATCGGACAGTCTACGCTTCCTTACAGGACCTGAACGAGTTCGCAGACAAAAAATGTGTTTCTTCTGCATCTGCTACAGAAGAAATAAAGGCGCATAAAATAAAAAAAGTAGCAATTCGCTACTTTTTTGACATATGCTTATTTTATTCTTCTGTGTCAATAACCCCATGTCTTGTTTGGATTATTGCTTTTCCTCGTACTTTAATGGCAGAAGTATGTTCTGTAAACTGGGCTAGCATTACTTCACCCTTGTCTAGTTTTTCCGTATGGTGAAAACGTGTATCTGTTCCTCTTGTTAATCCAATCACGTTTACCCCATTCTCTTTTGCTTTAATGACAAAAAAGTCATGGAAACCGCTTTGTTTATCTTCCATATGTAAAGCCTCCTGTTCGTGATGTAATGTTTACTACCCACTCGCACCAATTCACTTGAGATTATCAGTTATTTTATCAACATATCGTTGGGTCTCTTGTGGTAGTAAATGATATAACCGTTCAAAATCTTCGTCTGTTTGAATGCCCGTTCTGCTTATTCGACCTGACCCTGCGTTATAAGCTGCCAACGCAACTTTCACATTTCCATCATATCGATCCAAAAGCTGACCAAGATATTTTGTTCCGCCGTTAATATTTTGAACCGGATCGAATGAGTTGGTAACACCCAGACTTTGTGCAGTAGCATCCATTAGTTGCATTAACCCTTTTGCTCCTGCAACCGAAATGGCATTCGGGTTAAAACTAGACTCCGCACGTACTACCTCTTGCACTAGATCAGAATCCACACCAAAGCGCTTACTAGCCTCTTCAATCTTTTCCAAAATAAACGAAGGAACGGCTGCCTGGCTGTTAGCAGGTAGAAGTTGGTGTTTCGTATGTTGGAAAGGCTTATGCTCATAAGGCTTGGTTCCATCCAACTGAGAGAGAACCTGTTCAGCAGAAATCACGGTCTGGCGTTTATCTATTTCCTGAGCTAACACATTCTCAAACAGCACCTCTTGATCGGAAGAGATCATCATGTTTTGAGTGCTCGTCTCTTCCTGGTTCGTATTGCGTGCCATTTGTGACGCATAGTTTTGATTCTCAAAAGCTACTCTTGCTAGAGTCGTCGCATCTATCTTCACCGTTCACTCATCCATTCTGATTTGACGTTCCTTTCATTATAAAGGATAGGAGTCTTCAGAGCCAAGTGGAAACTGGAAAAAGTTGCTCTTTCGTCATCAGATAACATAAGTGGGTATTTACCTGAAAAATAAAAAAACTTATCTATCTTAGTTGTTACCTAAGGCATTAGATAAGTTTACACTTCCGTATATGGTCGGAATGCAGGGATTTGAACCCTGGACCTCACCCACCCCAAGGGTGCGCGCTACCGAGCTGCGCCACATCCCGACGGAAAGTCGGATAAAAACATTGGTTTGAAGGGGTTTTTTTATGGTTTACAACATCGTAATTGTACGTTTTCTATTCTGATTTAGGCAATTATAGCACATAGGTGCTCACCCTTTCAATATTTGGGAGCGAACCCCTCCCCGTTTTTTCACTCGGAGTCGATGCTATTTTCACCCTGAACATAGTATGTTGCTTCCCACGACAAATTACTGCACCATGCCTCAGTCAACATCGATACCCATATAAATACAATCGTAGAAAACATCATTAATCAAAAATTCTCCACCTCTAAAGGTAAGATTACCCACAATCTTTCCATCAACCCCAGCAATCAAAAACAAGCCATTAGGAGCAACCCTCTAGCAATACTATTATCTAAAGGATGTACGATCAGGGAACTTACTAACTCTTCTGTTTCTGTGTCTTCTAGCACATACCACATTCCTCTCTTGTACTTAGCGGATGTATGACACGATCTTACATATTTTTCTATAGGCATACCTTCTCCCCACACGTCATACCCCATCATATAAATGGCTTCCATATCCTTAATAGTGGCTACTCTAATCCTTTTCAAATGATCTCCCCTTGTTCTTCTTGTCATTTCTTCTCATAACATTCTTCGTTATGAAAGACTATCATCCGTCTAACCTCTGGTAGATCATTTCATTCCTCATTCCAACCCCATAAGAAAAACTTCGATCGAAGTACTTTCGAAGAAACTGGTTCATCCTTAGAGGATGTTTTTCATGCGTATCAGGAAGTGAGCCTTCGAAGTTTATATTTTCTGATACAGTAAAAAAAAAGCATCCCTCAGCTTTCACTGAAGGACGCTTTTTTTATCTTATTACCCTTTAATATACTGTAAAACTTCTGCACGAGCGTTGGCATCTTTTTCAAAGACACCACGAACAGCAGTGGTAACCGTGGAAGAACCAGGTTTCTTCACTCCGCGCATTGTCATGCACATATGTTCTGCTTCTACCATGACCATTACGCCATGAGGATCTAACTTTTTCATGATAGCATTCGCAACTGTAGAGGTAATTCTCTCTTGAAGTTGAGGACGACGAGCTACGCTTTCAACGGCGCGTGCCAGTTTACTAAGCCCAACTACTCTACCGCCTTTTGGAATGTATGCTACATGCGCCTTCCCAAAGAAAGGCACTAAATGGTGTTCACACATAGAATAGAATGGGATATCTTTTACAAGTACGATTTCTTCATGATCTTCTGTGAAAATTGTCTCGAAATATTGTTCTTCATCGACCCACATACCCTCAAAAGCTTCTGCATACATCTTGGCTACTCTCTTCGGAGTGTCTAGCAGACCTTCTCGGTCAGGATCTTCACCTACAGCTTCTAGGATCATTCGTACTGCTTGCTTAATTTTTTCGTGATCTACATTCATAATGACAACCTCCCAACCCTTAAAGCAAGAACACGCCAATCTTACCATACCCTAACGAAAAATACAAAACAATAATGTGTTAAAAGTATATGTGTGTGAGTACCTGGTATGTATCCAAAAAAGATCTCTCTATGAAGTATTAGCATGTAACATGCTAATTATTTCATAGGAGACCTTTTATATGTAAGTCCTGGTTGCACCTTATTTAATGGAATCCTTTAATTGTTTACCAGGTTTAAACGCAGGTACCTTACTGGAAGCGATATCGATCTCCTCGCCTGTTTGAGGATTACGTCCTTTACGAGCAGCACGCTCACGCACCTCAAAGTTACCAAAGCCAATCAATTGTACTTTGTCTCCATCTTTCAGAGCGTCAGCAATCGATTCAAGAACTGCTTCAACAGCTTTTGTCGCATCCTTCTTTGTTAATTCGGTTGTATCTGCAACTTTTGCAATCAATTCTGTTTTGTTCATAGCTTTCACCTCCCCTCTTAGCATAATCACTAATCTAATGGTATTACATGTCTTAACAGATTAATCGATTTTTATACGTAGAATGGCGTTACTAAGCCATCTGACAAGCTTATAGTAATACAGGGCATAGGTTTTTACAAGACTTTTCCACTTTACAATGATGCAATTCAATAAAAATAGTTACAAATCAGGTCTAAAAATCCTACGTATATACCTTCTAGAACATGCAAAAAAACTCTCCCATCCCTTTAAGATGAGGAGAGTTTCCTATGAGATATCGTTATGGAGCGACAACTATTACGATTATTTCTATAGGATGATCGCAATTAGCCCGCCAGAGCCTTCGTTTATAATTCTACCCAATGTTTCCTGTAGCTTGTATCGTGCATTGTCTGGCATCATCAGAATCTTTGCCTGAATGCCCTCTCTTACGATGGAGTGAAGCGATCGACCAAATATATCAGAATTCCATATTGCAAGTGGGTCCTTGTCAAAATCCTGCATGAGGTATCGTACCAACTCTTCACTTTGCTTTTCAGTGCCAATAATCGGAGCAAATTCCGACTCTACGTCTACACGGATCATATGAATAGATGGCGCTGTAGCTCTCAGACGTACCCCGAAACGAGGACCCTGACGAATCATTTCTGGTTCATCTAATGTCATCTCATGCAGGGATGGTGCTGCGATGCCATAACCAGTACTACGTACCATATGCAGAGCTTCAGCAACTTGATCATACTCTTTTTTCGCATGAGCGAATTCCTGCATGATTTTTAACAGATGATCTTTCCCGCTAATCTCTTCACCAACAATCTCCATTAAAATTTGATCGTACAAGTGATCAGGAGCCATGAGGTCGATTTCTGCTACACCATGCCCCATATCCATACCAGCCAAAGCTGCACGCTCAATAAAATCATACTCATTGAAAAACCCTACTACACGATCTACATCACGGAGACGCCGGATATCTTTAACCGTTTCTCCCACAGCTTCTTCATAGTTTTGACGGAGCCAGTGACCGTTCTCTAGAACCATTACCCAACTTGGTAAGTTCACGTTTACCTCATGTACGGGGAACTCGAACAAGACTTCTTTTAAAATGTGAAGAACCTCAGATTCCGTTAGTGTATCTACAGAAAGAGCTACTACCGGAACATCATATTTTTCTTGTAATTCCTGACGAAGAGCTTGGGTTTCTTCTGTACGTGGACGTGTCGAGTTAACAAGGATAACAAATGGCTTACCAACTTCCTTTAACTCTTGTACAACCCGTTCTTCCGCCTCCAAATAGCCTTCGCGCGGTATTTCTGCAATAGTTCCGTCCGTGGTAACTACAATCCCGATGGTGGAATGCTCCTGGATTACTTTACGTGTTCCAACCTCAGCTGCTTCCTCAAATGGAACCGGCTCCTCATACCAAGGAGTATTAACCATCCGTGGTCCATTTTCGTCTTCAAATCCTTTGGCCCCATCTACTGTGTAGCCGACGCAATCCACTAGACGGACATTAATCATTAAACCCTCTGTTACGTTTATCTGTACCGCCTGGTTAGGCACGAATTTTGGTTCAGTCGTCATAATGGTTTTTCCCGAAGCACTCTGTGGAAGCTCATCCGTGGCTCGAATACGATCTGCCTCGGATGGAATGTTGGGTATGACCGCCTGCTCCATAAATCGTTTAATAAAGGTTGACTTCCCTGTACGGACAGGTCCTACGATACCGAGATAAATATCACCACCCGTACGCTCGGCTATGTCTTTAAAGATATCGATTCGTTCCACCATCGAAAACCTCCTTATGATTGTCTATTTAAATCTATGGCTGTTTTTAGAATTTATCCCTCTCATCCAAAGAATTTCCTCACCTTGCCTGTACAATTGTTGTAGACAATATTAATATATGAAAAACTCTAATCTTTAGAACGAAAAAGATAGTTCCTTCTTATATAGAAAAGAAAAAAGCTATCCCCCCATAAAAGGGAGATAGCTTTTCAAGCTTATTAATATTTTAGCAACTCTGGCTCATTATTTACCAGTTTATATGGGAATGATTTAAACGGAACAAAAAAGGATTCACGAGCGACCGCATAACGTGGGTCCGTATCTTTAGGAACCGTTATCTTTTGCTCCCTCATCATGCTTGCAATATCACTAGCATAATTGATCCCTACTTGCCCTTCTTTATTCATAATAAGCGGCAAGAGCTGATCACTAAATGGACTTTCTATCTGAGGCTCTGTCGCCCCTATTGCCGTGTAATTGATGGAATAATAGCTGTTGCCGAGGTCCTGATCAATCGGCAATTTATTGTTTGCTGTTACATAGTAAATAATTTTGTGCTGAACTTGCGTTACTTTACTAACCTCTCGCAAATCGATTAATCTTACCTTCGGATTGTCTTCCACATCAATGATTACATACTTATAAGGCCCACCTTTTTCAAAAGCATTTCCCGGAATATCAGGTAAATATCTCGGTATCAATCTTTTGAAATCTATCTCATACTTTTCGAAGTAGGGCGTGGAAGCAGCAGTTGTATAAATAGGCAATCCGCCTTCTGTCTTTTGGAATTCCTCCATCGCTTTTTGCGTCTGTTCCAAATAAACTGGGATAGGCACCTGATTTTCTACACGTTGATTCTGCGGATATAGGCAACCGCTTACGATCGTAGACAGGATGACCATCCAAGATAGGAGCCAGCCTTTTTTCTTTCGTATCATTTTGTTCCTCCTACCAATCATCTTGATCCATGTGCTGGCGCTCTAGCGCTCGTTGAACGACTGATTTTAGTCGGTCCTCTGGAATTCTCACTGTGCAAGGCTCATCTGTTACAATCGTTTGACAGCTTAGACGAATGCCTTCCTTCAAGTCACCTGCGCTCAGCTTTCTTTTCTCTTTATCAGTAGGCGGACCTACCGCTCCTGCTTCAATCTTTACTTTGCACATTAAACAAGAGGCTTGTCCGTGGCAACGTGTTGGGATTATTACCCTTGCAGCCCTTGCAATTTGCAGGAGGTTTTGTCCTTTTCGTGCCTTGTATGTACGTTTACTAGGTAAGAAAGTTACGAGTGACATCATTATTCACCTACATATATGGAGTATGTACCAGTTGTACGGAGCCCTCACCGATCAATTTAATTTGACATCCAAGACGAATATGCTCTCTTCGCTCTGCCTTTTTAAGTCGGAGTTTTTCTTCAGGGGTGATATCGTTTAAAAATTCTCTTCCCTCCGTAACTCTTGTACGACATTGCGCACATATCCCTCTCTGGCAGGCATATCCCCAGGGGATCTTATTTTTTTTTGCTAATTCAACAATGGATGTATGCTGCTCCACCGGTATATGGTAAGATTCGCCTATTTTTGTTATTAGTGTAATCTGATCCATGATATTTCACTCCTATACAAACATAACAATAATAATCATACCGAAAGTTAAGAGTAGCAATAAAAATGAGAAAATTTTAATAAGGACTGAAATAAATGTACCTGCTTTTTTGCGTGCAAAAATCAATAAAAAATTGCACACAAACATGAGAAAAATCGCAACAAATGATATGTACATTTTTGTCATTGGATCGATATACATATGGCAAAGTGTCCTTTACTTGTCTTTTTGTGCTAAGTATAACATAAATGTTCGGGACACGAACCCATTTCGAATCACCTACATAGGATATTACGATAATTCACGTCCACTTGGAGGAAGTTGCATGAATAAACGGAATTGGCGAAATCCATATGTCACGATTCAAAAGAAAACAACTCATCCGAGCGCTAAACAATCGAAACCTCAGTCCAAAAAAGCTGTTCCCGTAGCAGTGAAAGAGGTCGACGAATCTCCCGACGTTGATGTTGTAGAGCCAAGGGAGGAACGTAATGTTCCTGAGCGAAAAACGTTATTTGCAAACTTTCCCGCCTTGAACATTCTCAACAATCTGGATATACGTACGTCAGTTACTCGAATCAGAAGTAACATAAAAGGGATCAGCTCAACCATTAAACAAATGGAAGATACAATGGATACGATCTTTGGTGCCATGGAGATGTTTGAAGCCTTTGGAAATCCTGCAAAGGCAAGTACAAAAGAAAGTGTACTAGATTCACGTTCCTCTAGAACGGAAGCAGCAGAATCGACTGATAACCTTGATGATGAGTCACCTATACAAAAAAATAATTCTGCTAGTAACCTGTTATCAAACATTGATCTTGGACAGTTGCTCGGATTATTGCAATCACCGTTAGTACAAAGTCTATTGAATCAATCTTCAAATGATGAGACACGAAAAAAAGAGGGATAATCCCTCTTTTTTTGTGTGTTTCGATGGTTATAAAAACCATCACCTGTTTCGATTCTGTTTTGTTCCCGCTAACCTGTTCGTAACAGAATTTTTGGTACTAAACAGCCATGTCCCTGTAGAGCCATGATTGTTCCTTGTTCTACTCTATGTCATTCCAATTTTAGGGGAACTAACAATCTCGCCCATTTGTTGCTCATTTTTGCCTATTTCATGCGTTCCAGCATGGATTGAATTTCATTTGGATTAAACGTTCCATCCTGAATCATGGTAAGGATCTCATCCTCTTTTTCCTTTGTGATATCAAATCCACTCATCATGGAGACCATTTTAATTAATTGACGAATTTTTTCTTCGCTTTGCAAATCTTCCTTTTTGAAAGTCTGAGCGACCTGCATCAATTGATCACCGTCTACCTTCGTCTTACCAGCCAACTTATCAAGTAAACGGCGTGACATCCCTTTGTTTTCCACTTTCTTCTCCTCCTTATTCTACAGTAAACTTCTCATTACTGTATGAGGAGAGGGGCAAAGTGGTGAGATGCCTATTTATTTGTATATCTCACGATGTCTTCCATTTCATAACGTTTGCCACGTCCCATTAGATCCTCAACACCTTGACGTGGTGAGCATCCCTCAAAAAGCACGTTATACAACACGCTCGTAATTGGCATTTCGATTCCTTCTCTTTTTGCCATAGCCTCAGCAGCTCTCGTAGTCCGGACACCTTCCACGACCATTCCCATATGCGCGAGAACTTCCTCTAAAGGTTTTCCCTGACCTAACATATAGCCAGCTCTCCAGTTACGGCTATGCTTACTGTTACATGTAACAACGAGATCCCCTACTCCAGCAAGTCCAGCAAACGTTAAAGGATCTGCACCTAGTTTTACACCCATTCGTCCAATTTCTGCCAGCCCACGGGTAAGTAACGCTGCTTTCGCATTATCTCCAAAACCAAGCCCATCGCTCATTCCTGCGCCAAGTGCTATGATATTTTTCAAAGCGCCAGCAATTTCCGCACCAACCATATCCGGGTTCATGTATACACGGAAATACGAATTCATGAAAATGTCTTGTGCTTTTGTTATGCTTGCCTCACAAGTGGAAGCAACGACTACGGTCGTAGGTGATTTTTTGATTACTTCTTCAGCATGGCTCGGACCTGTTAATACGACTAATCCATCTGATATTTCAGCTGGAATTTCTTCCTTGATGACTTCAGACATGCGTTTCAAACTCTCTAATTCAAAACCTTTGGTTGCGTGAACCAAGGTTACATCTTTCGCTAAATAAGGAGCTACTTTTTTTGTTACTTCACGCATTGCACTGGATGGGACAACCAAAATCACAACGGAAGCTTCCGTAACTGCATCTTGAATATTTGTTGTCGCTGTAATCTTTGGTGAAAGAGTTACCTCTTTCAGATATTTTTGGTTCGTATGGTTGTAATTAATCTCGTCCGCATGTTTTTGATCGCGGACCCACAAGGTTACATCAAAGTTGTTATCGGCGCAGACGGAGGCTAAAGCTGTTCCCCAGCTACCTGCACCCAATACTGCCACACGGTTGTTCAACATGTCTTCCTCCACTTAATTAAGTTTTCTGTGGGATTTATCTCCGATTTTACGCTCTTTCCCCTGCATCAAATTAGTGATATTGGAATAATGACGGTAATAAGCCAACACAGTAATCAGCAAGCTTATAAAAAATAGCAGGTAGTTTTGCGTAAATAATAGCAATAAGATGGGAAATAACGTAACAAACAGCAAGGAGCCCAAAGAAACATATTTTGTAATCGCTATACTTGCAATGGCAAGAACTGCACAGATAACAAATGCTAACGGATTTAGGGCAAGAGCAACACCAGCTGTTGTGGCAATCCCTTTTCCACCGCGGAATCCATAGTAAATAGGCCAGTTATGACCTATGACAGTGAATAACCCTGCAGCAGCAAATGCAAGCTGATTACTATCTGTTAACCAATATGTAATGTACATGGTTGCAACAGGTTTTAATGCATCCAGTAATAGAACCATGACCGCCGGACCTTTACCGAGAACCCGGAGCGTATTCGTCGCTCCGGCATTCCCGCTACCATGACTTCTAATGTCAATTCCTGCTACTTTTTTCCCAATTAGATAGCTGAAACTAATTGAACCAATCAAATAACTGATGATTAGTGAAAGCAAAATCATCATTGCATTCTCCACTCCCTATGTTTTCTTACGGGTTAAGATACGGATAGGCGTCCCTTCGAATACAAACGCTTCTCTAATTTTATTCTCTAAGTAACGTTCATAGGAGAAATGCATTAATTCAGGGTCATTTACGAAGACAATAAAGGTTGGTGGTTTAATAGCTGCCTGGGTCGTATAGTTAATTCTTAAGCGTTTACCTTTATCACTCGGTGGAGACGTCATGATCGTCGCATCTGTGATCAAATCATTCAACACTGAAGTATTCACACGCATCGTATGTGCTTCTGCTACCTCATTTACCTTTGGCAAAATAGTGTGCACCCGTTGTTTTGTTTTTGCTGAGACATACAGGATTGGTGCGTACGAAAGATATTTGAACTCCTCACGAATCAACTCTGTAAAGCGTTGCATGGTCTTGTCGTCTTTTTCAAGGGCATCCCATTTATTAACGACAATAATGACACCACGTCCAGCTTCATGTGCGTATCCAGCGATTTTTTTATCCTGCTCAATAATTCCTTCTTCCCCGTTAATAACAACCAAGACCACATCTGAGTCTTCAATCGCTTTGAGGGCGCGCATTACACTATATTTTTCGGTGCTTTCATACACTTTTCCTTTTTTACGCATCCCAGCTGTATCAACCAGTACATACTCTTGTCCTTCACGAACAAATGGAGTATCAATCGCATCACGAGTGGTACCAGCCACCTCACTAACAATAACACGCTCTGCACCAAGGATAGCGTTCGTTAATGAAGACTTCCCTACATTCGGACGTCCAATAATGGAGATGCGAATTTCATCATCCCGTTTTGCCTCTTCTTCAACACTAGGGAAGTGAGCAATTACTTCATCCAGCATGTCGCCCAAACCTAGACCATGAGAACCGGAAATTGGATATGGCTCGCCTACACCAAGTTGGTAAAACTCATAAATATCATTTCGCATCTCAAAGTTATCTACTTTATTTACTGCCAGAACAATTGGTTTTCCTGTTCTGTTCAACATACGTGCCACGTTTAGATCAGCATCGGTCACTCCAGAACGAACATCTACGATCAGGATAATTACGTCTGCTTCATCAATGGCTAATTCAGCCTGATTACGCATTTGCGTCAAAATATGATCCGTTTCCGCAAATTCAATTCCACCTGTATCTATAACATGAAATTCTCGAGTTAGCCATTCTGCTTTTGCATAAAGACGATCACGTGTAACACCTGGCTTGTCCTCAACGATTGCAACTCGTTCTCCTACTAATCGGTTAAAAATCGTCGACTTACCAACGTTAGGGCGTCCGACAATTGCTACTACTGGTAATCCCATACTACTCAACACTCTCTCTCTGCTTACTTGATTTCATCTGCTAATCATATCATATTCTACTTGTGCCTAACAATGACTAGGATCCGAGGGGCAATTTCATGTACCATTCCATCCAAAATTTTCTCCAATAAAAAGGCAATATCCTGCATTTCTTGTTCATCCTTTGCAACAAAAACGGGAGTTCCTCCTGATACATCTTCTCTTCTCGTCGTAATGATCGCAGATATTTCCTTCATTACGTCTCTCTTCCTTTCGCTTGATTCACTTTTGCTTCTTGAGGCATACGAATCGAACTCTCAATGATTGTAGAACCTTCTATTACCTTCGCCCCTTTTGTTATGTCTTTATCGTAAGGTAAAAGGAATACACCTAATCTACCTGTCTTTAAATCACGTTTTACAAGAGGGGTAAGGGATGGTTCGCCCTGGTCTGTATATACGCCAAGGATTGTAGAGGCATCATGCAAAATTGCTTGGCGTTGACCCGGGTGAGCGATCGTAACCTTGGCATTATCATTTTTAGGAATCAAAACATATCCCACCCCTTTTTCTGCTATGATATCTTGAGCGGCAGTGGAACCTACATTCATAATATATATATCATCTACGTACAAATTTACCCCTTCCAGACGAACATGTCCGGGTATTACATCAACAATATGTTCCAAGGTCTTTCCTGACTTCAACAGATGCGAAACGATCAACGTGACTATTCCTACTATAATCCCACCCTTCCAAGTAAATAAGACAGTGGCGAACGTCGTAAGAAAGGATGAAAAAATAACCAAATAATTGCGCCCTTCAAATACCATGGCTATCCCTTCAATGTACGATTTCCCTCTGGGAACTAGCTCCATCTGGTCGATTTCAGTCAAGGTATTACGTTCCATGTTACGAACATCCCGAAATTGCTGAGCTGCTAGAGAGAGGAAGGTGATCGCCGTGTAGTCCTCCTTCAAGAAGGAAGGCACTGCAACAGCACCCAACCCTGCAGCAATGACTCCAAGTGAAATATGGATCAATTGTCCATGAGGATAGGTTGGATACTGGCGATAATCAGTGCGTAGAAGATAAATACGATTAATGATTCCGAAGGCTACTCCTAGAAATAAAGGAATAACATACTCATTCGTGAGTAACTGTTTTAGCATATTATTCACCTGTCTGTTTTTGATTAATTATTTTACGCACAATCATACTTACAAATTGATATCCTCGGGCTCCCCCATTCATAGCAAGCGAAAAAACTGGATAAAGAACAGCCACAGCGGCTATACATACCCACAGCAAATCTTGTAGGTATGCACCACCCATACTAGCTTGATTGGTTAATGAAACAAAGGAAAGCTGATAGATGGCATCTGAAATGGGCAGCACCGCAGTAAGATAAAAGACATGATGCAAGAGATGGCGTGCAAGAAAGAAACAGAGACTGATAGTAATCAAAGGAATCAGGATTTTTTCATCCAGTAATAACAATACTGGATTCCAAAAAATGATCTTTCTTAAAAAAACTAGTGAAAAAATGAGAATCAATGCACCTAGAAATAATCGACTTCTCTCTTGTAGAGAAGAAGAGTTACCTGACCAAATTAAAGCTGCAACGGCAAGTGGTAATAGAAACCCACTAACATTAACAATCGCCGGATAAAAATACAATTTCCACTCAGCAAAGCCCGTTAGGAGAAAGCACGTTACGATAACCAATACCGTAGAGCGTTTTACTTTCATTTTGGCTAGGAGACGATCTGCCAACCCCATCCAGACAATACACAGAAACAACCATTGTAGTAGTAACGCTACGATTCCATCATTCATATTGAACACCTGCACAATCTACTTTCGACATTTAGGTACCTGCCTGTAGTATGACTCACTTGGTGTGGTAGTAGTCTCTTCTTCACACAAAAAAAGGATATGTCCTGACGATTAAACGTCTTTGGGCATATCCTTTGTTTTCTGTGAAAAACGTCTCGACGTTTTTCATGAAATTGGATGTGATCGCTTGCGGTCCAACAAAACGGTCATGACCGTTTTGTTACTCTTATTTTAATTTATCTTTCAGATCACCAAACAAGTCTCCTAGGGTTATACCCATTCCTTGTTGGTTATTCTCTTGCGTGTATTGTTGAAGTTCTTTACGAGAAATACGTTCTGCTTCCTCTTCGCGGTCTTCTTCAACAGCACGAATACTTAAGCTGATACGCTGGTCTTTTAAATTAATATCCAGGACCTTCACTTTTACTTCCTGGCCTTCCTTCAACACTTCACTTGGAGTTTTCACACGGCGATTTGCGATTTGTGAGATATGAACCAAACCTTCTACGCGTGGAGCAATCTCAACAAAAGCACCGAATCCTGTCAGTCTTTTTACTGTACCAGATACGACGTCGCCCTTCTTGAATTTTTCAGCCGCTTCATCAAAAGGACCTGGCTGAGCATCCTTCATGCTTAAGCTAATACGCTCATTATTTTTATCTACTTTCAATACTTTTACTTTAACCTGTTCCCCTTCTTTTACTACATCAGAAGGCTTCTCTACATGATCCCAGGCAAGTTCGGAAACGTGGACCAGACCATCAACGCCACCAATATCAACGAATACACCGAAATCGGTCAAACGTTGTACGGTTCCGTCCAAAATACTGCCAACCTCAATGGTTTCCAATACTTTTGTCTTGCCTTGCTTAGCTTCCTCATCAAGAATTGCCTTGTGAGACAGGATCACTTTATTTTTCTCTTTATCAAGTTCCATAACTCGAAGTTTTAAAGTACGACCCTTGTAATCAGAGAAATCTTCCACAAAATGACGTTCTACCATAGAGGCAGGAATAAAGCCGCGTAGACCAACATCTACTACAAGGCCACCTTTCACTACATCTTTTACTTCTGCTTCAATGATAACGCCAGTTTCCTTTTTTTCTACAAGGTCTTTCCAAGCATTTTCTGCATCAACTGCTTTTTTGGAAACCACCAATTCTTCGCTATCATCATTCAGTTTCGTAACTTTAACTTCAAACTCATCTCCGATAGCAACTAGATCAGATGTTTTTTCTACATGAAGACCTGACAGTTCGCTTATCGGAATGAGACCATCATATTTGTAGCCAACATCAACAAGTACTTGTTTGTCTTCCACTTTGGTTACCTTTGCCTTTACAACGTCCCCTACGGATAGAGTTTCCACATTGTTTAGACTTAGGTTGCTATCTGTTCCATCGACCATTGAATAAACCTCCTCGAATGCCAACATTGACATGTAAGTGATAGTAGCCAGGCTCGTGAACAATAAATATGTTAAACCCCGCCAGTGGCGAAGGTCTGACAAACAGTAAAAATGTATGTGCAGTAAGTAGTATGCAACTTGATTGGAAGAAAGATGCAGTAGATTATTTGTGCTCTACAATCATTCTTCGTATTTCATCCATAATGAAGTCTGTCACCTGTTTCATCGTTTCTCCCGTTGGTTTCTCAGTCTTCCACGGTGATAAATCAAGCGGTTTACCTACAACAACTTTAACTTTACGAAAAAGTCGATAAGGTCCAATGATTGCAACAGGAACAACGGCAGCATCAGATTTAAGCGCAAAAAGGGCAACACCTGATTTCCCTTCACCTACTTCGCCAGTTTTACTGCGAGAACCTTCAGGAAATATCCCGAAAACTTTCCCTTCATCTAGTATCTGCATGGTAGCACGAATCGCAGCTCGGTCGCCACCACCCCGTTTAACTGGAAAAGCACCAAATTCTTTAACAAGATAGGAAACTACGGGGATGTCAAATAATTCAGCCTTTGCCATGTAACAAACCTGCCGCTCCACAGCGCCCCCTAACGACATCGGATCCCAGTTACTAATGTGATTTGCACATAAAATAACTGGACCCGTAGTAGGCAAATGGTGTGAGCCAACAACCTCATATTTATAAAAAATTCGTAATAAAAAGCGAAAACCTGAACGGAAAATCTTGTATAAGTTCAATTCTTTCACCCAATTATCTGCATAACGCTAGAATATTAATAACCACTTCATCGAGGGACATGCTTGTCGTATCAAGCAATACAGCGTCCTCTGCTTTTCGTAACGGAGCACTTTTTCTTTCCTTATCACGCTGATCTCGTTCGGCAATCTCTTTTTGCAAAAGTTCCAAGTCTGGTGTTTCACCTTTTGCAATCAAATCACCATAACGGCGTCTAGCTCTTTCTTCAATAGAAGCAGTCAAGAATATTTTCACTCTCGCGTCTGGCAATACATGTGTGCCAATATCGCGACCATCCATGACCACATTACCTTGATGTGCCATTTCTCGTTGAAGGGTAAGCATTCTATTGCGTACGTCTGGGTAACTAGCAACAACAGAAGCATAGTTACTTACTTCTTGTGTCCGGATATGGTGGGTAATATCTTCTCCATTCCAGAATACATGTTGTCCATCTTGCATACGTTTTAACTCAATTTGAGCATTTTGTAACAGTGCAGAAACTGCTTTTTGATCAAGCACATCTACACTATTATGAATAACAGCCCAAGCTAACGCCCGGTACATTGCACCTGTATCTACATATACAAATTGTAGGGATGCAGCTACTCGTTGGGCCACCGTACTTTTCCCTGCGCCTGCAGGTCCATCAATCGCTATATTCATGATCAGAAGTCACCTACTAAAAAATAGAAAGATAGAAAGCAAGAAAGCCCCGAACGAAGAACATTCGTCGAAGCCATTCTATGGTATATTGTACCACATCCCACCAGATGAAGCAAACTCAGCGCACTACAGCTACGCCTTCCAATCTCACTGTCGGGACTAGGAAATTTCGATACACTCCTACTGCTAAAAGTAGTTGGGCCAATACTATCATGATAGCAAACAAAAAAATCCCTTTACGAATCATTTTCTCCATTCGCTTGGAAAACGATATAAAACAGCTGTCAAATTCTTGTTGACTCATCTGGGTGGCCCCTTTACAAGATGCTTAGTCCGTCAAGCCTTTTTGTCTGTCCTCCAATTGCCGCTCGTAACAGATACGTACAATTTTTGCACGGTCTGCCTCTGAAATCTCGGTATATTTAACGGAGACCCAAGAGAATGAGCTATGCTCTTGTTGATTAACTCGAATAACTCTAGCTTTGGAAAATGAATGACTGACACTACCATTTTTGGATGGGAGCGATAACCAGATTTCTAATTCTTGCTGTTCATGAAATATATAGTGCTTTGGACAAGTAAAAGCAAGTCCTCCACCACTGATATCTATCGTTCTAGCCAAGAACGTCTGCTTGTTTTTTCCCTTCAAATAGCTGATGGATATTTCCAACGACGCTTGAACACGTAAATATCCTCGTCTCTGCGTTCTAACTATTTCTTCTTTAGGTACCTTTGCCAATAGGAGCATCGGGATGTTTTCTCGTTTCCTTCCAACCACTGAGGTCACAAAATCATATCTTGACCCATCATTTCCTATGTACCATACAAAACACGTTACCCCAGAAGGAAATGACGAGGCTTTACCTGTATCCTCTTCAGTAGGTAATTCTATTGCAATCTCTTTGTCAGAATAATCAGCAACTCTTGTTTTGTAAATTTGTTTGCTATTTTCATCCGTTAAAGATGCTAGAGACAGGTGCATCACTTGTCCAACTTGAGGCAGCACACTCACTCTTTTTTCCTCCCCTATTATACCCTCTGCCTCCATTATACACAGGCTAATATCCATACAGCAAACAAAGAAGTTTGCGTGGCACAAACTTCTTTGTTCATAATTCGACGGTGTTCATAGTTCGACGGTTATGACGCAGTTCCTTTTTTACGAGGCGCTCCATCACCCATGAACATTTTTATTACCTCTTCTTCATCTCCATTTTCAGCATTAATGTAGATCAGATAGTGATCATTTTTATAGTCACCTCTGAATTCATGAACAAGGACTTCTTTCCCATCATTCTTTCCTTGAATCAGAGCCATTTGGTGTCCCTTAATCTTAACGTGAGGGTTAATCATCGTTCTTGCTTTTTCGGCGGTAACCTTTGGTCCATTCATTTTACGCTGCTTATGATTAAATAAATATTCTACAGAATGGAATCCATTCACATCTCCATTATCTAGTGCAACCTTCACGGTAACAGCATCTGGGTAGATTACGACATCTTTTTCTTTTGGTACGAACGTAAAGATCCCCAATCCTCCATATGTATCACGTTCCGATGCAACCATGTTTCCATATCCTTTAGCCTGTAAAAATTTCTGCGCGCTTCTTTCCGCTTCATCTAATGATATTTTTTCATTTTGGACGTTGCGCTCGTTAAGCAACCAAACTACCTGACCACCTTTTTTGGTGATATCTAAGTTGATGGGAGCCTCTTTATTTTTCCCTGTAATTCGTACACTATATGCATTGTATTGCATACCTTTCCCATTTTTGTCCACTTCAATAGTAGCACCTTTTGAAATATGTCCCACGAACTTCTTCGCAATCTCTTTTGCTTCTTCTTCTGTAATAGATTTACCAGAAACCCCTTGAATACGTTGTTGTCTTTTCTTATTCATGGTCGTTACAGTCACTCCCCAATCCATCTCAGGGAATTCCTGAACTTTCTTATCCATCGTTGTAAATCCATCTACAATTGTGTTATCTCCTGGCTCCTTCTGTTTGGCTAAAGCAGATTCAACTTCCATCCAGCGAAGCTTACTATCAATTACTTTTGTTTGTACCGTATTTAGTTCTGTTTGGATATTCTTTGAATGATCATAGAGGCTGTTTAGCATCTTGTATTCTTTTTCTGAAAGAGGCTGCTTCTGTAAATCCCGAACAGCAACTTCATATGAAAAATCGGCTACATTTGACAAAAACTCCTCTGTCTTATTGAAGGGCATCAGTGATAGCGGTAATTGTCCGAGATCATTTTGAGCTGTATAAGACAGGCGCCATACATTTGTTAGACAAGGAGAAATCTGTTTTCGCGAATTAAGAACAACAGATTTTCCTAGTTCATCATGAAGTTTGTTCACATGATAATTCAGATCATGAAAAGCTCGTTGGTATTGGTTTTCTGCATTAATTAAAATGCTGTTTTTTTCATTATGCTCCTGATACCCCCAAACACCAACCCCAATTAACGCAATCAAGCAAATGGGAAACATTACACGAGAAATAGCTCCGTACACGATGGGAAACCTCCTTTTTATTGTCTACTCTCTGATGCATCTATCTTTTATCTACAAAAAATATGTTTACCGATCTTCTTAACCTGTGGTCTGCTCCAAATCCATTTTGAGGTAGCAGTTACAGGATTGAAGTAGTAGGTACACCCACCTGTTGGGTCCATTCCCTTCATCGCATCCTGAACTGCCTTTTTCGCCGTTTCATTGGGCTCTAAGTTAATTTGTCCATCAGCTACAGCCGTAAATGCACGAGGCTCATAAATCACCGCAGATGGTGAATTAGGAAAAGATGGGCTTGCTGCACGATTTAAAATAACTGCAGCAATAGCTACTTGTCCAATATATGGTTCCCCCCTTGCTTCTCCATATACAGCATTCGCCATTAGTTTTAAATCATTTTGTGAAACCTTTGAAATATGAAAGGTTGATTCTTTATTCTTTGCTGCAGTCTCTAAAGCAAGCTGTTCTTCTATGCCTGAGACGACTGATGCGTTATCAGTTTCCTTAGGAAAGTCAGAAACCGAATAAAGAATGATGCAAATCAGGGCAATCAGAGACGTTGTGGCTACTCTTATGTTACGGGCGAATTTAGCTTTCACATGGTTGCCTCCTCACTAGTGGAATATTTTTGTATCTGTATTGTTCGTGAGGAAAAACATGTTTATACAAAAAAAAAGAGACCAGTAAATACCAGTCTCTTCATTCATCCATCGATAAAATATCAAATCGTTCAGCATTATCACATACACATTGCTTAAATCCGGTCTCTACTCTGCCTTCTGTGCTTCGGCGACCACGCAAAATAAATCTTTCGCCACATTGATTACATCGTATCATTACTTTGAATCGATCAGTTTTCGTCAAATACTGTCGCCCCCTTGACCTTATTGTGGGCGATTGTGTGCATTTTTAGAACCAAATTCATGAGCGAGGTGAACTTTTTTTAGCCCTAGCCACCATAATACTATCATGAATGGAATGATTAGCATCATCCAATACTGAGCAGACATGAAGATAACATTATAAATAACATGAAGGAGCATCGGTAAAAAGAGTGAAAACAGCAGGAATACCCTTCGATTTTCATTTTCTCCTGCAAACTTGGCTCTTCCCATGTAATAACCCATCCAGACTGCGAACAAGGCATGGCTGGAAACTGGTAATAACGAACGCCAAATGGCCACTGTATTGCCATTTAAAATGAGATACAACAAATTTTCCAATGTAGCAAACCCTAAAGAAGTCGCTACCGCATAGACGATTCCATCATAAGGCTCATTAAATTCCACATGTTTATATGCTGTTAGGAAAACGACTAACCATTTAAAAAATTCTTCCACTATTGCCGCTGACAATACAGAAGAGGCCCAAACGGAATTAAATCCCCACTCAACTTGGATAATATACTGAAGAATCATTACAGGAAATGCGATCAGTATCCCAAAAATAAAAGAGCGAACCACCATAGAAATCGGTTCGGGCTCTAAATTGTCACGCAAATAAAAATAACACAGCAACGCAAGGCCTGGTGCCACTGCAGCACCAATAAGCGTGATCATAATACCTGTTTGCTCCTTTACATAAGTTACCTTCCCATCGTACCATAGAACAATAATGAAGAAAACCCGCAACAGGAGAGAGTGCCTTTATGAAAAAAGTGCTAGTGATCAATACAGGTGGCACCATTGCCATGTCAGTCGAAGAAGGGACGGAAAGCGTTAAGCCTATCGATGAACAGGTATTGAACCAGAACCTCCCGTATCTATCTAAGTATGCTGATGTAGTTATGAAGGACATGGCAAATTTACCTAGCCCTCATATTACGCCTGCAATAATGAACCAACTACGTCAATTTATTGAAAACGAGCTTATCAATGACATTTATGATGGCATCGTTATTACTCATGGAACTGATACCTTGGAAGAGACTGCTTATTTCCTTGATCTTACTCTTCCGGTGACCGTCCCTATCGTAGTGACAGGTGCAATGCGATCAAGTAATGAGCTGGGTGCTGATGGTCCTGTTAATTTGATATCTTCTGTGCGTACAGCCATTGGCCCAGAAAGCAGAAATAAAGGGGTCCTTGTTGTTTTTAATGATGAGATTCATGCTGCTCGTTACGTAACCAAAACCCATACATCAAATGTAGCAACATTCCAATCACCTGCTTATGGTCCTATTGGGTCCGTCATGAAAAAAAACATCCATTATTACCATGCACCTCTTGAGCGTGAATTTTATTCCATTAACCATGGAAATGGGAACGTACCACTAGTTAAAGCTGTAACAGGTATGGACCCAGCGTGGTTAACTTTTTTACTTGAACAAAACATCGATGGCGTCGTCATTGAAGCATTTGGTTTAGGTAACCTGCCACCAACCATTTTACCGGTTTTACGACAATTAATTGAAAAAGGTATTCCTGTAGTCATGGTATCTCGCTGTCACAATGGACAAGTACAAGATATCTATGGTTATGAAGGTGGCGGACAACAGCTTAAAGAGTTGGGCGTTATTTTCTCCAATGGCTTAAATGGCCAGAAAGCACGTTTAAAGCTCATTGTTGCCTTACAACAAACCACAAATCCAAAAGAGCTACAGAATTGTTTTGAACTGTAACTAGATTTGGACGTATCGATGTCTCACCAAAATATTTTTGTACACAAAAAACCCCGGAACCATAAGGCTCCGGGGTTTCATTTATTATTTTATACCCAACCACGGAAACGAGAAGCTTCCGCCATTTTACGTGCACCTACCATGTATGCTGCAAGGCGCATGTTAACACGTCTGGTTTGAGAAGTTGTGTACACATTTTCAAAGGAGCGAACCATTACTTTTTCCAATTTTTCTTCTACTTCTTCTTCTGACCAGTAGTAACCTTGATTGTTTTGAACCCACTCAAAGTATGATACTGTAACTCCACCAGCACTAGCCAAAACATCAGGAACCAGCAAAATTCCGCGTTCTGTCAGAATCTTCGTAGCTTCCAAAGTAGTCGGACCATTTGCTGCCTCAACAACGATAGCTGCTTTTATGTGAGGAGCATTTTGCGCTGTAATTTGGTTCTCGATAGCAGCCGGAACCAGGATATCGCATTCTGACTCCAATAATTCTTTGTTGGTAATCGTGTTTGAGAATAGTTTGGTAACTGTTCCAAATGAATCACGGCGATCCAGTAGATAATCAATGTCTAAACCATTTGGATCATACAAAGCACCATAAGCATCGGAGATACCTACTACCTTCGCTCCTGCATCATGCATGAACTTGGAAAGATAAGCACCTGCATTACCAAAACCTTGAACCACCACACGAGCCCCATTTAGCTCAAAGCCACGCTTCTTAGCAGCTTCGCGTATACAGATGGTTACGCCTTTTGCAGTTGCTGTCTCTCTACCGTGTGATCCGCCTAAGGCAATCGGTTTACCCGTAATAAATCCAGGAGAATCAAATTCACGAATACAGCTGTACTCGTCCATCATCCACGCCATGATTTGGGAATTGGTAAATACGTCTGGTGCTGGAATGTCTTTGGTAGGCCCTACCACTTGACTGATCGCTCGTACATAACCACGGCTTAAACGTTCTAACTCAGGGAAAGACATCTCACGAGGATCACAAATGATTCCGCCTTTTCCACCGCCATATGGCAAGTCAACAATTCCCGCCTTTAAGCTCATCCAAATCGAAAGCGCTTTCACTTCTTCTTCAGTAACTTCTGGATGAAAACGAATCCCACCTTTTGTTGGTCCTACTGCATCATTGTGTTGGGCGCGGTAACCAGTGAACACTTTTACTTCACCGTTATCCATACGCACTGGGATGCGAACGGTCAATACGCGCAATGGCTCCTTTAACAGTTCGTACATCGACTCTTGGTAACCAAGTTTACTCAGTGCTTCCTTAATTACTGACTGAGTAGAAGTCAGCAAGTTCAAGCTTTCTGTCTGTTGACTTGATTCATTGCTATTGGTTACCATTTCGTGATTACCCATTTTTAAATCCCACCTCAGAAAATTATGTCGATTATTCCAACGCTTAGTATACACGTTCTCTTTTTCAAAGAGAAGCAAAAAAATTCATTATATGCCCAGTTATTAAAATATTCACCATAATTACTGGATCATACCAATTCTTTTCGCCCTAGCCACAGCATATCCTTCTTCTTGGTAAATGAAAAGGGTTGGATGCACTTGTAAGTGTTTGTAATGCTCTTCTCCTCATGATGATATAATAGTAGGGTAGCCTTAGTTGCACTTACGTAAGAGAAAAATGTATTACGTTCTTGACCGTTTAAAAACACTTCATAGATTAGAAAGGGAGAGTCATGTAATGTCCTCTACAATTTCCAACAAAACCATCTTATTTATTTATGCTCACCCTGACGACGAGACATTTGCATCAGGCATTACCCTTGCAAGTTATGCAAATCAAGAAGATACCCGCCTCTCACTGCTGTGTGCGACTCGGGGCCAAGCAGGAAAGCCTGGGAATCCTCCTCTTTGTACCCCTGAGGAATTACCTGCTTTGCGTGAAGCTGAATTAAGAGAAGCATGCAAAATTCTTGGAATGAATCGAGTAGAAATACTTGATTATGAAGATAAACATGTAAGCGATGTTCCCAAAGAAGAATTGGCCGGGCACATCAAGAAAATGATCGATGAAGAACAGCCACAAATTCTTGTTACGTTTGCCCCTCATGGTATTTCTGGTCACCCTGATCATATCGCCATTTCACAAGCAACCAAATATGTCGTCGACCATGTACTTGATAAATCGTCCAGCGTCAAGAAACTTTATTATGTTACCATTCCTTTGAATTCCCCATTTACAAGCAAACAGGGTACCCCAACGAATGGTGATCTTATCGAGAACATTACGACTATCATTGAAAATGAACAACAACAGGAGCAAGTGGCCAAAGCACTTTTAGCCCATCGAACTCAGCATATGTCAGTTGAACGGGTGTTTCCAGGTATTGGTTCACACAATTATGAGAATGTACGAACAAAAAATTACTATATCCTGGCTTGGCATAACCTTACTGATTATATTGTTGATACCGATGTCAAAGAGGCTGATTTATTTGCCCATGTTACTGAGTAAAGAATCTATATGATACAGACCCCTTTTCTTTTTACAATCAGAGTCCACCTTATTTGAGTGGACTCCTTTTTTTATACTACTTTCCCAGTGGTTTCCTCAGATGATTGGACCAATTTCTTCTTGTACTTTGTATAGTAAATCAATGTCAGGAATAATAGCCAAGGGACTCCGTGGAACCGCAGTACGAAAAAACAGGCCCCACTCCATTAGAATGAGTCCTGTTCTTTATCATGAATTCCAAACCTATCAATTGAAATAACGCGCCACTTGTTTCACAGCATCATCAGCCATGACAACCTTCCCATATTCTTCAAGCACATATACCGTTATTGGAGTTGCCTCCCCATATTCAGATAATATCGCAATCAGATGCTGATATTTATCCTGCTCCAGATCAACTTCCTCTAATACAAGATAGTATTTGTCTTGGTAAGAATATAGACTTCCACCGTCCACTAACATTGAATTAATACGATGGGAGACTTCTACCACATCTTCAAAATCTCGGAAAGCATATATGATCAAGTCACTCTCTTCAAGAGTTACTTCCATTTCGTATACATCTTCATCCTCTTCGTCCTTCTCGGTTGCAACTCCTGCTTTTCCACGGGTTACGATCACAACCATACCTTGCGCAGGAAGGGCGAACACTTCCACAGCGACAGGACCAGATATTTCGAATCCGAGCTCATGGTAGGCCTGCTCCATCATATCATTAAACAGTTCATGAACCTTATGGGTGTCACGCCACATGTCTTCCTTTTCAATCCCTCGCTCTGTAAGATCATCAAAGGTTAAAAAAATTCTTATCTTATCTGTGCCAAGGCGCTCTACTCGCATGACTGTCCCTCCTAACCATCCAGTCCTATTACAACGTATGTAGCGAAGCCTGTAAGAGTTCCGTACATACAACCATAAAAAGACACTTCATCAGCACATAATTGTGGCAAGCTTATACTTGTCTCTATTCCATCATGATAACACAATCAATGCAAAGAACAAAGATGGTCAAACTCTCAAATCTCCCACAAGTATTGACATAATTAGAGCTATTACGATTTTTATGCTAACCTTGTCAATTTCTGCGCTTTCCCAGGAAACTTTTTATCTTGTCTATCTTGATAGTTATACGATTATTCTATCATTTCGTTTCATGTTACAAGTAATAATTATTTGAAAAGCTCTATTGAAAGGAACTAAGAAAGCTGTTCACTTTATAACAATTGTTTTTCCTATCAAACACTTTGTTCCTATCCACATAGTAAGTAAAAGAAAAAGCCGCAACTATGGCGACTTATTCTGCTACTTACGTGATTTCAAATAATCTCTTATGTATCCAGATTGCTGCTACTGCACCATCTGCTAATGATGTTACGACTTGTTGCGAATGGGCATTAATATCTCCTGCAGCCCAAATGTTCCTATGGGTGGTTTCTTTCGTTCTAGGGTCAACCCGTACGTGACCTTTATCTAGAAAACCAATCTGAAACGTTCTCATGAGGTCAGTGTTTACATGTGCCCCTTTGAAGGCGAGAAATCCTCTCTCAACCTGATAAGTTTCGCCTGATTGTAACCGAAAGCCGCTAATCATTCCGTATACCTGTAAAATCTCAGCTATTTCTTCATTCCGGTAACGACTTCCCCATTTCTCTGTTATCTTCTGTTCTTCATGATCTAAATTAATTCTGGCATGATTGATCACAGTTAAATCATCAGAATAATACTGAAGACTATCTGCCATGTTTATGGCTTGTATACCACTACCGATCACAACAGTGGACTTATTGATAATTTCAAAGCCATCACAATCCGGACATATATAAATGCTCTTTCCTAGACAAGGTAGTAGACCCGGAATGGGCGGAAGAACATCCTTAATACCGGTCGAAAAAAGTAGGGTCCTGCCGAGTAGCAATTGGTCTTCATTTTGTACTGTTACCTGAAAGATACCATCTTCGTTCTGTTCACAAAAGGTTGCTGTAGCTTCCAAAAAGACAGCCCCCCATTTTTTGGCCATTTGCTGTCCTCTCTGTCTAAGTTCTTCTCCACTTACTCCATCCGGAAATCCTAGTATATTTTGATAGTTGCGAGCAAGTACCGATCTGCCCATCCCGCTATCTATTACTAAAACCTTCCGTCTGCTTCTAACCAATTGAATGGTCGCCTGTAATCCAGCTATACCGCCGCCGATCACAATCGTATCATAGATCATGACTACCCTCCTGATTCGTGCTATGGGTATGTTACCCCAATTCGCCTTTACTCATTAAGGTGTAATGGGAATGTACAGCTTTCTACCTACAGGTAGAGATGCCTCCATTTTAAGACCATTAAAATGTGCGATTCGTTTCGCACCATCGTTATTACCGTAGTATTTGCGAGAGATCTTGTACAAATTATCCCCTTTTTGTACTCGATATAGCTTGCTTTTTACCTTTTGCTCCGTTTTTACGGGCTGGGTTTGCTCTAGTTGTGCATGATTTGAATTTGACGTGGTTCCATTACCTGTTTCTGAATTCGTGTTACTAGAAGGCACTGTTGGTGTCGTCTGATTCTGAATGTTTGAATCGTGACTCGTGCCACTATTTGATTCTCCACCAGCCTTCTGCTTAACAGTAGGATCACTAGATTGAGAAGGTTGATTATCTACTGGTTCTTGCTCGACCTCTCTTGGCTGGGAAGCTTCTTGTCCTAAGGTTGAAGTTGCTTGAGGTACAGATGTTTGTTCGCCAGGGGCTTTCTGATTCACTTCCGTTGAAGTCGGCCAAAAGATCCATATTGCTGCAGCTGCAACGGCCACGACAGCACCTGCTATCGGCAACACCCCTATTTTTCTATTTGATGATCCATTCTTCTCTTTTTTCTGATGCCTGTTACTTCGAGGAGGTAGATGGTAATGTTCCTCTGTATTCGTTTCCTCTTCGTCTTTCATCTGATCATGTTTAGTCATATAAAAAATCCTCCATCTTCACTAACGTATGCTATCTTGATTAATTGGTTTATGTAAATATTTCAAAGCAAGCGCCAAAAGAAAATCTACGACGGCATGAGCCAACATTACGATACCCAGGGATTGGGTGTGTATGAACAATAAGCCTAATAAGTAACTGGTTCCAAACACCACAAGCACGAGTAGAATTTTTTTCAGATAGCGGATATGAATTAAAGTAAATATCACACTCGTCCAAAAGTTGCCCATAAAGTGTTGGATCACTCCACGAAACAACCACTCTTCACTAATACCAACCACGATGCATATCAGCATGATCATCGGTAAGGACTGGCTTCGAAACAATCGCTCATTTAAGCCGCCATCATCTAACCAGTCAGCAGGTAATGTTTTATCCATTATCAGATTGAGTGAAACAATAAATCCTACAAACAACGCTGCATATAAGAGTCCTCGACTATCAATTGAGGTAAATAACTGCAAAAGCTCATCATTACTGTATATGAAAAAAGTTGATACAACCGCAATTCCTAACAAAATAGCCTGTGACAGCCACAAATTAAGCAGTAACGTACGATCATCCAGTTGCTCAGGGGTTATCTTCATGATGTTCTCCCTTCTCATAATGCGTAACACCGGGCAAAAGCTGGGACAATGCGGTTTTTAGATCCCAAACGAGTCTAGTAGGAATCTCCACAGACATCTCCTTTTTTTCATACATGGTGGGATCAATCCCGCAATGTACACAGCAATTCACTACGTGGTGACCAGCCATTTCCTCACCAAAATAGGTAAGCATTCTACCGCGCAAACAAGAATCTCCTTGTAACCAATCTTGAATTCCCTTTAGTTTTTGATATTTTTGAGATTTTACTTGTTGAATGATCCCCCAAAGCTGTTCTATCATTTGCTCTGGTTGAAACACATTTTTTCGTATTTCATATCCATTTTTCAACTGATGAACCGAGGAAATGGCTCCCGCCTTCTCCGCGTAATAAAACAGTAATCTTGTCACATTTTCACCGACACCTACTTCTTCAAATAGCTGTTCATGTGTCAGCGTGTTGAACTCCTCCTGATTTCTTGCAAACAGGTGTATAAACCTTATTACCTCTTCTACAGTAGGATACTCCTGGGCAAACAAACGATGATGAATCAATAAGTCTTCTTCGCGATAGTACAAGCACGCATAGCCTGGCTGATTATCCCGCCCAATGCGACCGATCTCTTGTGTATATGCTTCCATACTGGAAGGCGTATGATAATGAAGTACAAACCGAATGTCGGGTTTATCAATCCCCATGCCAAAAGCATTCGTGGCAAAAATAATGTCTAGTTGATTCTGCACAAATTGCTCCTGAATCAAAATTCGCTCCATCGGGTTCATTCCACCATGAAAACCACTGACACGATGTAAGCCTTCCCCGTGACATTTGGCAACCAGCTTGTCCACAGTTTGACGGGTACTGCAATATACAATTCCGGGCATTCGTAATTCTTTTAGCTGGGAAAAGAGAATTTCCTGCTTTTCAGCATCATTTTTTACCCATTTAACATCAATCGCTATTGTCGGACGATTAACTGTCAATCTGACTTGGTGTTCCGGTAAAATTTGAAATAGCTCCCCTATCTCACGCTGAACCTCTGCTGTTGCCGTTGCCGTCACTGCGAGTACCAGTGGGTTCCCCAAACTATTAACTAGATCAGGCAATTTCAGATAATCTGTACGGAAGTCATGACCCCATTGTGAAATACAATGTGCTTCATCGATTGCTACCAATGATACTCCTCTTTTTCTTAATAGAGAAATGACTTGCGGTTGCATCAGCTTTTCAGGTGAAATATACAGCAGTTGATAAACTCCTGCTACTACCTCTTCCATTACTATTCTCATCTCATCCCGATCAAGTGAGCTGTTTAGGTAGGTAGCATAACGATGTCCATGTTTTTGAAGCTTTTGAACCTGATCCACCATCAATGAAATTAACGGGGAAACCACAAGTGTAATTCCCGGAAACAGGTAAGCAGGTAGCTGATAAGTAAGGGATTTTCCCCCTCCCGTCGACATGATACCCAGTACATGGTTTCCTTGTAGCAAAGGAACCATAATCTCTTTCTGTCCCTCCCGAAAGGAAGTATGACCAAATTTCGCTTGTAAGGCATCGCTTAGCACCAATAAATTCTTATCCATTTGGCCCTCCTTTCAACGCTAAAGCAAGCCTGATTTGTAAATAGGTATAGGAATTTCCCAATTCATCTTTAATAAGTCGTAACCGTTTTGTCTCATACTGTTTGCTAACTTGATTTACTTCATTTATTTGTCCCTTGGTAATCCAGCGACTAAAATCAAGAGGGATTCCAGCCAGTGCAATTTCAATGATATGGTCCTCAACTGTATTACTTTTAATGTTACGTCTAACAGCAATCTCCTGTATATCCGCCCCTTTTTGTAACAAGCGGTACGTTTCCATTGTACTAGTACTAACTGAAAGCAAAGCTCGGCTATCGTCTTCTATTAGCATCGTAAGCAGAGGGTACTTGTCATGATTCTCCTCTACTTCTTTATATACTTGGGTCCAGATTCCGGTCATGGAGAGTTGAAATAACACAAGTGGCATGTTGTTTTTGTAAGCTAACTGCTGCCATGTCATCCCTACTTGTCCTACTCCCGTCAACTGATCAAACAACTGCTCCTGAATATCTGCAGAATAGATGGATAACAGTTGATATAATTCTCGTTCTAAACCAGTTATCCATGCCTTTCTTGCCTGAGGAGTTGCTAACAGCTGTTTTACTGTTCGCTGAATATCCTTGTGAGAAATGATTGGAGAGAATCTCATATCCTCAAATAACAAATGAGAAACGGTTTGAACCACTAAATGGAGATGTTTGCGAAACCGTTCCACTTTTGGTGTAAAACGCAAACCGTCTATCAGGGATAATTTGTAGGTTAACTGATGCTCATTATCTACCTCTTTTATTTTTTCTCTTCCCTTTTCCGTTACGTAAAAGCTCTTCTTATTATGATCAGTCCAGTTCATTTCTTCTATATACTTATTATCATGTAAATATTTAACGATTTCGTCCCAACTCTCTCTCGAAAGCTGAGGAAATAACCGATAATATGGATAGAGGACAAAATGGTGAACATCCTGTAGTACTTGGCTGGCTTTGCGCCCTCTTACCATGTGATATAACGATTGAACGGTTCTTTCACGCTCAACAATTGCCAATCCGGTTAGCATCACATAGGAAATGATCGTAAAGTTTTGGTCCTCCATTGCTACATGTTTCTCCTTTTCGATTTACCAGTTTTACAACTAAATGATTACTAGAAGACCTGTCTGTAATGTGGAGGGATATTATGACAAAGAGATTATCCAGACAAGAGTACCTCGTGATCTATATGATTATCTTATCATTTGCTTGCTTAATCGGCGGATTTTTTTTAGGTGCTTCTGTTGTACAATCAAAAATGAACGTACAAATTAATCAATTGCAGCAAGCCAACAATCAAATGCAGCAAAATGATCAACTTATTAAGGAGAAAAAATTATATCGTGAACAAGATTTCACCAGCTATTATTATGGATTTTATCAGCCTATCGAATCTTTCAAGGAAGATTATTTTCTCTATGTAGCCAACTTACAGGGAAAAACAATCGAGGGTCAAAAAAAACATCATCAAGACTTTTTGAAAATCATACAAGCAAAACTAAAACAGCTTGAGCCCGCAATGGTCTCCGCTACTTCCCCATTATTGGTGGATGCAAAAGCAGAATACATAGCAAGTTTACAAACGTTAAAAACGAGCATACAGAATGTGATCGATGATCCACAAGGAAATACATACACTGCGCAAGACATTGCCGCCCAGCGACATTTACAAGCATTTACAACCAAATGGTTAGAGGCCCAGAAAAAGATGTATCATGCCATTGCACTCTGGGAACAAATATATGTGCTGAAGCATAGCATAAGTGACGTAGATATCTCTTCTGTTTCTGAAGATAATTGGGACAAGATGCCATTTCACTACCGCAATTATTTATCTGCTCGATATATGCAAAACATGCATGTGTTACCTCAGTTCGTACCGCATGACGTAACTGCTAAAATTGATTTGATTCGGAAGAAAAAAGAATTTGAGAGCAGAGGCTGGCAAAATATAGCGATTGGTGTTAATGTATTGATTGCAAGCAATTCGGTACAAGCTGGCGACTTTTCCAATTTAAACAAAAGTCTCTACCCTGTATTGAAATTGCCCGAGATGCCACTTTTCACAAAATGAATCATGTATTAGGTACATTTATAGACGCGATTCATTATTGAAAAAAATAGCTAGAAATAATACAATAATTGTGTACAGAGTCTGTACGAGGTTCTTCGGGAGGTGAAACCTACTATGACTACATGGGTTGATAAAGATACTTGTATTGCGTGCGGAGCTTGTGGTGCTACCGCTCCTGACGTATTCGATTATGATGATGATGGTATTGCCTTCAACAAAATCGATGACAACACTAATACTGCTGAAATTCCGGATATTTTACACGAAGATGTTCGTGATGCAGTTGATGGTTGCCCGACTGATTCTATTAAGATTGAAGGGTAATTCTTTATTAGCAAGCTGACATCTACTTACGTGGAAGTCAGCTTGTCTTCATTTAGAATAGCTTATATCGATGGTTCATTCGAATAAGCTAATAATTCCCAGTTTATTTTTCATACTTTTCAGAAAGTATCTCTGTGTAGGAAATACATTCTGATCCGCACAAAACACGAACATTCTACTCTCTTACCTTCCTATTCAGCATTTATTAAACCAATTACCGAACATGCACTCATTATGTATAAATAATGTTCATCCTTTAAAATTTTTTTTATGCTTGACGCTTCTGAATTACCGTGATAAAGTTAGTTCTAACTTACACAGCTACATATAAAACAACATTGAAGAAGAGATGCTTTTTGAGAAAATCCCCAGAGAGCCGGTGGTCGCTGCGAACCGGTGATTTCTTTAAAAGATAAGCACTTCTGAGTTGGCAAGCCTAACCCTATTATCAGTTAGTAGGCTTGAACGGGTGATCCGTTATCTCTCAGGTTAAGATACCTGGTAAGGTTTTTCTCTGTGAAGAGAATAACAAATGAGGGTGGTACCGCGAAAATCAAACTTCTCGTCCCTCACTGCACAATACGTGTAGTGGGTGGTTTATGAGAGGTTTTTTTATATTTACAAACAGATATTTTGAGAGATCATGTAGGAGGTTGAGATATTATGTTACAAGAAAAAGCAATTCTACGCATCCCTGGCCCTACCCCAATTCCACCAAGAGTACAACAAGCAATGAGTCAGCCAATGATCGGGCATCGCAGTGGACAATTCTCCAAGATCCTGAAGGAAACAGCCGAGCAACTGAAACCAATCTTTGGAACAACACAAGATGTATACACCATTGCAGGTAGCGGAACTAGCGCTCTAGAAATGAGCGTTGTGAATACATTGGCTCCTGGCGATGAAGCAATCGTAACCGTGAGCGGCGCTTTTGGTGAACGATTCGCAAAAATCTGTGAACGCTACAACATTACGGTTCACCGTCTTCAAGTACCTTGGGGCGAAGCCATTTTACCTGAACAATTGCAATCCTTCTTACAAGAGCATCCTTCTGCTAAAGCAGTCTTTGCAACTCATTGTGAAACATCTACAGGAATCCTTAACCCGATCAAAGAATTGGCCGGGACCATTAATCAGCACAGCAACGCGTTGTTCATCGTGGATGCAGTAAGCTGCCTCGGTGCCGTTCCATGTGAAATGGATGATTGGGGTGTAGATATTGTTGTAACAGGCTCTCAAAAGGCGTTTATGCTCCCTACTGGTCTTGCATTTATCGCTGTAAGTGAACGTGCTTGGAAACGTATCGAAGAAGTTGATCCACGCGCATTCTATCTTGACCTACGCGCATATCGCAAAAGTTTAGCTGACGATACAACTCCATATACACCAGCTGTTTCTTTGATTCACGGCTTACAAGAAGTAGTTGCCATGATTCAGGAGGAAGGTTTAGAGCAAATTTATGCTCGTCATGAATTGATGAAAGAAATGACACGCCAAGCTATGCGTGCTTTGAATGTACCACTGATGACAAGTGATCAATACGCCTCTCCTACTGTTACATCTATTAATCCGGGTGACTTGTTTGATGCAGAAGCACTACGTAAAACTTTACGGACCAAATACAATGTCACTATCGCTGGTGGACAACAGCATTTGAAGGGGAAAATTTTCCGTATTGGTCATATGGGCTACTGTGACCCTCAAGATGTGTTGACCGTTATTGCCTTAATCGAAGTTTCACTCATTCAAATAGGTTACCAAGTAGAATTAGGTGCTGGCGTCAAGGCCGCCCAGGAGGTGTTGATTCAACATGGATAAATTTCAGGTTTTAATTACAGATCCACTTAGTGAACAAGGAATTCAACAGCTGCTTGATGCTGAAGACGTAGAGGTTGTGCAAAAAGTAGGCATTAGTCAGGAAGAGTTACTTGAGATTATTGCTGACTATGATGCTCTACTAGTTCGCAGTCAGACTCAGGTAACCGCTGAAGTACTTAAACAGGCAAAACGCATGAAAGTAGTAGGCCGTGCCGGAGTTGGTGTGGACAACATCAATATCAACGCCGCTACAGAGGCTGGGATTGTAATCATCAATGCTCCTGACGGAAATACTATCTCCACCGCAGAACATTCCTTTGCCATGCTGATGGCAGTAGCACGCAATATCCCACAAGCTCACAAGAAGCTCGTAGATGGAACATGGGATCGCAAAAGTTTCCAAGGTGTGGAGCTAAACAATAAAACATTAGGGATCATCGGTATGGGTCGTATCGGTTCTGAGGTAGCAAAACGCGCTAAAGCCTTCAATATGACTGTAATTGGTTACGATCCTTATCTAACGGATGAACGAGCTCAAAAGTTGGGAGTCATTAACGGTAGTGTCGCTGATATCGTAGAGAAAGCAGATTTCATTACGGTTCACACTCCACTTATGAAAGAGACACGACATATTCTCAGCTATAAAGAGTTCGCTAAAATGAAGCCTAATGTTCGTGTCATTAACTGTGCTCGCGGAGGCATCATTGATGAAGCTGCTCTCCTACACGCTCTGGATAATCACCAAATCGCAGGTGCTGCCCTTGATGTATATGAAGAGGAGCCACCTGTTAATAATCCTTTAATCGGGCATCCTCGTGTGGTTACAACGCCTCATTTAGGTGCATCAACATTTGAGGCTCAGGAGAATGTTGCCATCGACGTATCTTATGAATTACTGAAGGTGCTCCGTGGTGAGTCCTTTAAAAATGCAGTTAACTTACCTACCATTGCTGCACATTTGATGGAACGTGTTCAGCCATACTTTATTCTTTCAGAAAAACTTGGACAATTCCTAGCTCAGCTTACAATAGGTGCCCTGCAAGAAGTTAAAATTACGTACAGTGGTGAACTGGCTGATATGGATACATCCCCACTCACACGTACCATTTTAAAAGGCTTACTTTCCTATCGCTTAGGTTCTGAAGTTAACTATATTAATGCAAATTATTTGGCTAAAGTGAGAGACATTTCTGTAACAGAAGAAAAATCAACGATTCACCGTGGATTTACCAGCCTAATCACTGTTACGCTTCGCTCCAATCTAGAAACAAGAAGTATTGCTGGTACTAGATTAAATGGTTACGGCGAACGTATCGTAAAAATTGACCAATCCACAATCGATGTACAACCAGCAGGTAATCTGCTCTACGTTCAACATAATGACCGCCCTGGTGTCATCGGGTATGTTGGTAGTATTCTTGGTAAAAACAACATTAACATCGCAACTATGCAGGTTGGTCGTAAAGATATTGGTGGAGATGCAATTATGATGTTAACTGTGGATAAACAGGTTAATTCTAAAATTTTGGACGAATTGGGCGGATTAGCTGAGGTTGTAAGCGTCACTCAAATCGAACTATAAGCTTATATAACTAAAAAGCGTGTAGACCATTCTCTGGTCTACACGCTTTCCTTTTATCTATTTTACCAGGTAAGCGAAGCGACTTCACTGACATCCTTCCAGATGAACTCTGCTTTCTCCTGTACAAATTTTTCACGTGCCTCTTCACCTGACAAACCAGTCAATGTAGCAGCAAATTGACAGCCAATGGACCGGGCAGCTAATAAATCAGCTAAAGAATCCCCTACGATAAGTAAATGTTTCTTCTCTTCTTCTGTAAGCGTATAGGAAAGTGCTTCTGCTACAGATTGCTCTCTTGTAAGGTATCCATGTAAATAGCAGTACGGATGTGGTTTTGAAAGCGGAGCTTTTTCTGGAAACTCGTTTTCAGCATCCAGGACATGACTCGCTGTCACAATACGATTTGGTTCAAAGAATTCGAGCAATCCCAACTCTTCTAACGGCACATACGTCTCAATAGAAGGACGACCCGTTCCAATACCCAACCGATATCCTCGATCTTTTAAGCCTTGCAAAATCACACGCATTTTGCTAGGTGGTACAATGGCAATCTCATCTGACAAAAAGCCCTTCTTCCCAGGTTGGAAAGATACTCTGCCAATTGAATCCACAATGAGTCCATCACCAAGATACCACTCTTGGAATGTCTGCTGACATAGAACCCATAGTTCACTGTTACGAGAAAACATCTCTGTTTTCACTCCGCACTTCTCAAGGGCGATTTGGTTAAGATAGGAAAGCATTTCACCTTTCACAGCATTCCCTTTTGAAAAGTCTGAAACAAAACTAGCATAATCAGGGACAAAATTCTGCTTCTCTTCAATCAGCCAAGATTTCAAATCAGCTATTTCATTACGATTAATCTGATTTTGTAGAATAGAAGCAACTTGGTCTCCCTTTGCTTTCTTCAACTGCTCAACAAGTCGAATCAACTGGTAGGAGAAGGCCAGAAAAACCATATCCCAGTTTGAATTAATGCCTCGACTCTTGATAAAGTTCAGAACATCGTCATTCGAAAAAACGCGAGTCCGTACTTCTCTGATCTTAGGTTCCAGAGGAGCTGCTTCAAACGTATCCCCACTTACTCCGAGATAATTGTCGCTATGTAGCAATTCCCAAACGGTTAAAGCAGAAGCATCAAAGTAACGTTCTTCACTCAAAAACACTCCATCAACATCAAACAGTATGGTCTTTTCCAACCTTTAGCACTCTCCATTCGCCGCATTTCATCTATTCTCTATTCATGACTTGACAGGTATGACAATCGTAAAGGTAGTACCTTCATTTGTTTTACTTTGTACAGATATTTTTCCACCATGAGCCGATACGATATTTTTGGCAATGGCCAGCCCCAGTCCGGTACCTGCTCTACCTCTTGTACGAGCCTTATCAGCCTTATAAAAACGCTCAAATACAAATGGTAAATCATCCTGAGGAATACCACTTCCTGTATCTCTAACTTCCATGATAAGTTTTCCTTCTTCTTCATCATACACGTGTAGGGAAATATCGCCACCGTCTGGTGTATGGCGAACTGCATTATCAATTAAATTGGTTAATACCTGCTCGATTTTGTCTGGATCAAACAATACTGATTTATGAACAGATTTCAATTCTAAATGAAATTGTACGCGTCTTTCCATAGAAACAGTAACAAACTTGCGCATCACTCGTTCCATGTATGGCTTAAGTTCTGTCATTTCCTCATGAAGTTCTACATGCCCTGCTTCCATTCTCGCCAGATTTAATAATTCGTTAACCAGCTTACTCATACGAACTGATTCGTCATAAATAATCTGAGCCAATTCCTTATGCTCTTCTGGAGTGGAAGCAATATCATCAACGATAGCTTCACTATAGCCTTGTAACATTGACAATGGTGTGCGTAATTCATGAGAGATGTTAGCAACGAAATCCTGACGAAGCTTATCCATTTTACGCTCTTTAGTCAAATCTCTAACTACAGCTACAGCGCCACGAACCTGATTATTATCATATAACGGTACCGTGACAATGGACCAAAACCGGCCCTGGACTTCCATATCTGCCGTCACTTCGTGCTCAGACGTCAATACCTTTTGGAATAGCTCATATACAGGCAGTGGATGCCCACTGTATTCATACTGCCAATCCTTAATAAATTCTTCTGCTTGCGGATTGGTAAGAACAATGCTTCCTTTCATATCCATCATCACGACACCATCAACCATGCTGCTTAGTACAGTTGCGATTTGCTCTTTTTCATGAGAAAGTGCATTCACAACCTTTCTCAGCTTAGCCGTCATAATATTAAAGGCTGAAGCAAGCTCACCTATTTCATCCGTAGTCCGAATAGGAATTTCGGCATGAAATTCACCATCAGCAATTCGTTGTGCAGTCTGCTTCATTTGTCGTAACGGTGAAGTAATACGCGACGACAGGAAGAAAGCAAACACCGTAGTCAAAATAAACCCAATTACTCCAACCACAAATATTAGTTGTCGGATCTCCAGATAAGTGCCGTTCACTTCTTGAACTGCCTGATACAAAATCATCGCTGCCTGTTTTTCATTGCCAAAACTAACAGGCAAAGCCATCGTCAAATATTGTGTACGATGGACAGCACCGCCTACTTCACTACCAACAACTATTCGAGTAGGAGCTACCGTTTTCCCGTTCAATGCATCAGACAAAGGAAACTCTTCTCGAATTAAATAAGAATATGAAATTTGAAACATTTTATCTTTCACTTGATTATGAGCAAGCACCTGCTTATTAGCATCAACAATTAAAATTCCCGTGTTACTAACAGATAAAATATTTGAAGCAGTAGTTAGCATTTCTTGCTGGTTCGTAGAGCTTTCTAAGGTCGCAGCCAAGTTCTCACCAAGTTGTGCCAGATTATCACTCTGGTGTTTAAAATAATAACTGCCGAAAGAATTAACCAGCAAGAGGCTGAATATTGTTAGAACAACCGCGAAGAGGGCAATGATCGTCATCCATAGCTTGCCAACGACACTTCGAAGATACCTTTCCACTTACTTTGGCACCTCTAGTTTATATCCAACGCCCCATACGGTAGATATCATTTGGGCTGCATCCGGTGAAACCTTATTCAGTTTTTCCCGCAAACGTTTAATATGGGTATCTACAGTTCTTAGATCACCAAAGAAATCATAATGCCAAACATCTTTTAATAATTCTTCACGTGTAAATACTTTATCAGGAGACAGAGCTAAATAATGTAACAGCTCGTACTCTTTTGGTGTGAGATTTACCTCTACACCATTCGCTGTAACTTTGTGAGCATCATGATCGATCGTTAACTCAGGGAATACGAGAATAGAATGACTTGAAACGGTATCTGTCTTTAAATAAGCTGTCGCAGATGAGCGACGCAAGATTGCTTTCACACGAAATACAACTTCACGTGGGCTGAAAGGTTTTACAACATAATCGTCAGCACCTGCTTCAAAGCCATTTACCCGGTTAGCTTCCTCACCTTTGGCTGTCAGCATAATAATTGGTGTTGCCTTTTGTTCGCGGATTTTTTCACAGACTTCGATTCCATCCATCCCAGGAAGCATTAAATCAAGAAGAATAATGTTATAATCCTGGTTTAATGCTTTTTCTAGCGCTTCCTCTCCATGTTCCGCTTCGTCAATATAGTAGTTCTCTCTCTCCAAATACATTTTCAGTAGACGACGAATTCTTTCTTCATCATCTACAATGAGGATACGTTCTTTCTCCACCCAGATCACCTCTACAGCAGCATATGTGCATAATAACTCCAAAAGACTGGTGCCTTGACACCAGCCTTTTGAGTGTAATTAAATCGGTATATTAAACGCCTGCATAGGAATGCAAACCTACAATAACCAGATTTACTACAACTAGTGTTATTAATATAATAACAAACCCTACCACTGCCATCCAAGCAGATTTTTCTCCCAACCATCCTTTTGATAGACGAAGATGCAAATATGCACTATAAAACAACCATACAATCAGTGCCCAAGTCTCCTTTGGATCCCATCCCCAGAAGCGTCCCCACGCCTCATGAGCCCAAATCATTGCAAAGATTAAACCACCTAACGTAAAGATCGGATATCCGATGGCAATAGCCCTGTAACTGATTTCATCAAGTAACTCAGGGTCAATATCATCCATTGCTGGCTGCATAGCTGCCGCAATTCTTTTACGTAAAATAAGGCGTAGAAGTCCATAAAGCACTAACCCCGACATAACGGACCAGATAACAGTATTAAATTTGCGAGCAGCATCAAGACCATGCATGAAAGTAGGAGTTTCAAAAAGTGGTTTCATCGGTCCCTCTTTTATGATCGTGTAATCCTGTGGACCAGCAATGGCTGGCAACTTGTATTCAACTTGTTGCATTTCTTTGACAACCCCAGGATTATTTGCATCATACACAGGAAATTCAAAGGTTGTTGCCATATTAGGCGATTGGAGAGCGAATGATACAACAATAAATCCAATCATCATCAAAATGACACTAATTGTGAGCTCCAGCATAAACGTGCTTTTTGAACGTATTTTTTGTGGTATTGTCCGAATCAAATACATGAGACCGGCAGCAAAACCAATAGCAAGTATACCTTCTCCTAGCGACACGGTTGAAACGTGAATTTGTAACCAGTAATTTTGAAGAGAAGGAACAAGTGGTGTAATTTCTTTTGGGAACACACTGGCATACGCTAACATGATAGCTGCGAGTGGCATTGAAAACGCTCCAAGTATTGTTAACCGATACAAATAGTAAAGTATGAGGAACCCTGCAACAATGAAAAACGCAAAGAGCGAAATAAATTCGAACATATTGCTTGTTGGCGATCTTCCCGCTGCTGCCCAACGCAGCACGATTTGTCCCAGATGGAGAATAAACCCTATCAAACTAACAACCATACCTATGCGGCCATATTTTGTTGCATGCTCTTCGGGGTCTCGATTCGACCATTTTCTACCTGTAATTGCTACTGTAAAAAGCATTGTAGCAATCAGATAGAGGATAAAAGCTCCAAGTAACAAATTACCACTCAATTCTATCAATCAAGACGCCCCCTTTTCTTTACGTATTTTTCTTTTTGTCCTTATCTTGAACAGCAACCAAATCATTCGAAAGATTCAGATGTTTCATCAAAAACTTAGCTTCTTGTTTCAATCCAAACCAGTTTTTGTTCGTATGGCCAGCTACATAAATGCGACCTGCTTCCATATGAATCCAGATGCGTCGGTGGTTCCAATAAAAGCCCATAACCAAACCAATCATAGAGACAATTGCCCCAAACAGAATCAATGGGAGCATCGTATCTTTTCGTACGATTAGCCCTGAAGAATCAATGAGATCAGGCATATGAGTTGCTAGTTGAAAACGAGGTGTATTCTCATTTTGCTGAACAAATCCACCAGCTACATATGCAACGCGCTCCAACACATTTGTTTTTGTATCAACAATCTCCATGGCAACCATTGGATTGTTCGGAAGTACACCTTTGGTTTGCGGTCTATTGTCAGTACCCATTTGATAATCAGGGAAGTAATCCAGAATACGAACTACGTAATTCTCTCCCACTTTAATTTCAGAAGAGGGATCGAACAAATCGATCTTCACTTCCCCTATTTCCTTAGAGTCAGGAGAATCCATATCAATCAGTGTAAAATTTAAAGCACCCAATATTTGTTCACGTCGATCTAGCTGAAATAACGAAATACCTTGATACGTAATCGGATGATTTACAGTAATAGGACCTTCTTTTACCTGGGTCAAATTAGGCTCTGCACCAGGTAAATTCTCATTTTCATTTTTGTATATAATCACATCAGTCTGAAAATTTTTCGGGATTACCATCCCTTCTTTCATACCAAGCTCTTCTACATATTCGTCTTCCGCATAATATTCCGTCTTGTATTCCAGATTCTTAACAAATAACTTCGTTCCTGGAATAGAAACTGTTTGGCCTTCACGAACCCATATGAACTCTTCAATATGGAAAGCTGGTACGCCACGCAAGAGCACCCCTAGTAAAAATACAATCAAACCAACGTGATTAATATAAGGACCCCATCGACTTATACGTCCTTTTTCAGCCAGGATGGATGTTCCTTCTCCGAAGATCTTGTACCCTCTCTTCTTCAACCAGCCTTTTGTTTGATCCATAGTAGCATCTAATTCTTTTGCCCCCTCTACCGGCAGGGGAATAAACAGCCTTTGTCCGCGATAGAAAGCTAAATGCTGATTAATTCTCGGTTTACGTAACGCTTTGTAAAGCGGGATAATCCGATCAAGGCTACATATTACCAATGAAATCCCGATCATCGCCATTAATGTGACGAACCACCAGGAATTATACATTTCATGAAAACCAAGTAAATAATAGATATCGCCGAATAGTCCGTACGTACCGCTGTAATAATCTCTGGTCATTTGTTCGTCTAGAAGTGGTACTTGTACATACATCTTCTGAGGTAGGATCGTTCCCACACTCGCCATTACTAATGTGATAATAATGATAATTACAGCTATTTTGACAGATGAAAAGAAATTCCATACCTTATCAACCAATTTACGGGAATATGTTTTGGAGCGTCTCGCCATTCCTTCATAGCGCATGCTTGGGAAGTTGTCCGCTTCTTCCAGTTCGGCATCTGTCATCAGAAGCGGTTTACCACAGGATTCACAAAGAACCGTTCCTATGGGATTGGTATGACCGCATTCACATTTTCTATCATCGCTCATACTTTTTCCTCACTTATTGTTTAGTTTCAGATAATAGTTGTTCCATGACTCTTTCGGTCATCTCACCTGTCTTAATGACACGGATCACTCCATCTTTATCAATAAAATATGTAGTTGGCATTTTTCCTACGCTATAACGCTTGGTTACTTCTTTTCTTGAGTCAAACCAGATTGGGAAGGTAACTTCCACTTGTCTAATAAACTGTTCTGCTGTTAGTTTTGCTTCACCAACATTAAGTCCAATCACTACCACGTCGTCTGATTTATATTTTTGATAGATCTTTTCAAGAGCAGGCATTTCATTGCGGCAAGGTTCACACCACGTCCCCCAGAAATTCAAGATTACCGTTTTCCCTTTTAAATCTGCCAGCGTTACATTTTTATCTTCCCTATCCTTCAGACTGAAATTGGGTGCTTCGTCTCCAACTTTAAGGAGTCCAGGTTTAGAAATACTGCTATAAATAGCAAACACGAGTGCAATTAATAATATTCCCAAGACGCCTATTCGCATATAGATTCGCTTTTCTTTGCCCATTACGTCACCTGGCCTTTTGCCGTTTCTTGTCAATCTGTCTTCCGAACTCTCTAAATCGTTTGAAAAATGAATATACTCCCCTTCATTATAGCGGGGAGACCTTCCAATACTTATTAAACTTTTTGAACAACTTATGAACGATGTGAGCTACATCACACATCCGTTCTTCAGATTGTTTACTTCAGCACTTTTTTTAAGTGCTTTACTTCCTGAGGTTTCAGATGTCGAAATCCCCCGGATCTTACTTCATCCAACGTTAAAAATCCAACACGAATTCGTTCAAGGGTAACCACAGGATGTCCGATTGCCTCACACATTCTTCTAACCTGCCTGTTACGTCCCTCATGGATCGTAAGCTGAATCTGCGCCCGATTATGAGCTTTATCAATGAATAGTATTTCTGCTTCACCAGGAGAGGTCATTCCATCTTCTAATTCAATACCAGTAGCCAATAGGTTAACAGAAGCCTTACTCGGTATTCCTTTTACCCACGCACGATACACCTTATCGATCTCATATGATGGGTGAGCAAGCCGATTTGCTAAATCTCCATCATTGGTCATTAATAATAGACCAGACGTGTCGTAATCAAGCCGTCCCACTGGATAAACACGTTCGTTAATGCTTTTTACCAGATCACGAACAGTTTTTCTTCCTTGTGGATCATGCATGCTTGTTATTACACCTGTTGGTTTGTTTACCAGTAGATAGACATGTTTTTCTTGTGCAATGCTTTTATTATCCACGAGAATTATGTCAGAAGCTGGATCTACCTTCGTCCCTAGTTCAGTAACAATTGCACCATTAACTTTGACTCTGCCTTGCTTGATGAGTTCCTCTGAGCTGCGTCTCGAGGCGACACCCGCTTGAGCAAGAACCTTTTGCAAGCGCTCCATCATTCATACATCACCCCTTCAACATTCTACCCATTTCCATCTTGTTGAACAAGCAAAAAAACCGGTTTCAACCGGTTTTCTGACAGTTTCTGTATTAAAACAGGACTGCTACCACAACTAATGATGCTACTACCCCCATTAAATCAGACCAGAGTCCCACTTTAAGCGCATACATACTATTTCTGATCCCCACCGCTCCAAAGTAAACAGTTAATACATAAAAGGTAGTATCCGTGCTCCCTTGCATCGTCGAGGCAAGACGTCCAATCATAGAATCAGGACCATACTGGGCAATTATATCGGTAGCAATCGCTAATGAACCTGTTCCAGACAAGGGACGCAATAACGCTAATGGAACGATCTCGGAAGGAATATGCAAAAAAACAAGCAGCGGCTTTATAAGTTCTAAAAAAAGATCAAGAGCTCCTGATTGACGGAACAGAGTAATAGCTACCATCATCGCCACAAGATGAGGCAATATTCGAATTGTTGTAACCAATCCTCCCTTTGCTCCCTCTACAAAGGTGTCATAGACAGGTACTTTCTTCCACCAACCGTGCGTTAAAATAAATGCAATAAAACAGGGGATGGCCCAAATCGAGAGTAGATTGACCACTTGATACATTGTCATATCTCCTCCTGTTCCTTAACGAAGTTTGTTCATCGTACGATATCGATAATAACGATCTAGCATTAGGGCAAATAGGGTAGCGATAGATGAGGCCAAGAGGGTACTGCTCACTATTTCAAAAGCATTGCTTGATCCGTATTGGAGGCGAATGGCTATCATTGTGGTGGGAATAAGTGTAATGCTCGCTGTGTTAATAGCTAGAAGTGTGCACATTGCAGGCGATGCTCTTTCTTTGTCTGGGTTTAATTTTTGCAGCTCTTCCATTGCTTTTAAACCCATGGGTGTTGCAGCATTACCTAATCCTAATATATTGGCACTAATGTTTGACATGATATAACCAATAGCTGGATGACCTTTTGGAATATCGGGAAATAAACGTTGTACGATTGGGCCTAATGCAATTGACACAAGATGCAATAGTCCGGATTTTTCGGCAATTTTCATTAGCCCCATCCAAAAGATGAGGACGCTTAGTAATCCAAAGCTAACGGTAAGACCTGTTTTTGCTCCATCAAATACCGCCTGACTAACCGTTTCCATTCTGCCATTAATTGCTGCCACAATTATGCTTATGACAATCATGAACAACCAGATCACATTAAGCACTTTTTGCACCTCCCCGCAACCATTGCATCACATTTTTCCAAGAGCTAGAAGGTTCATCGAACTGCTGAAAGGTGTCTTTTGCTTGCTGAAGTGTTACCGGCATTTTTCCTATTAGATCGTCATGCAAATATAACTCAATAAATCCCGCTTGCTGATTCAGCGATGATTTTTTTAGAGGCAACGTGACATTCCATTTTGTACGGACATGCTGTTCTTCTCCAGCTTGTAAGGGATATCGAAATGAATCTTGAACGGTCAAAATCCAGTCCTTATTCTCCTTATTTTTCAGATGATCAGGGAGCGACCAGCTTTTCCCTTTTTCTAGCAAAGTATGCTCGCTGTATTGTTGAAAACCAAAGTCCAACAGGTTAGCATGGTCCTTCCAATCATCAGATGCATTCAGTGTGATTACGGCTAACTGCCTTCCATCTCGGGTGGCGGACGAAGCGAGACATCTTCTTGCCTTTTTCGTAAAACCTGTTTTTACGCCATCTGCTCCCTTATATAGGTGCAACATCTTATTTTTGTTCTGTAGACGTCTCTCCCACTTTTCTCCGTCCCACGGAATATTTTTCACCTTAGTTGAGACGATTTGTTGAAAAGCTGGATTTTTCAAGGCATACGCAGATAATTTCACCATATCTATCGCTGTAGAATAATGTTCATCACTATCATCTAGTCCATGAGGATTGGTGAAGTTACTCTCCGTCATTCCAATAAAGCTAGCCTTCTCATTCATCATAGTAGCAAAGCCTTGCGTCGATCCGCCTACTTGCATGGCTATGGCGGTCGCCGCATCATTACCGGACCTGAGCATTAATCCATACAACAATTGTTCCAGTGTTAATTTTTCCCCTCTTTTCAGAAAGATGGACGAGCCTTCCACTCCTACTGCCTGATCAGGAACCGTCACCATTTGGTTAATGTCACTTGATTCAATCGCTGTAATTGCTGTTAATGTTTTGGTCAAACTAGCAATTCTCATCTGTTTATGACCATTTTTCTCAAACAGAATTCGTCCTGATGCCACATCGATAACAGCAGCTGACTCCGCTGAGATACTTGGACTATCACTCGGTGCCGCTTCTATATTGGACGTTGGGGAGAGTGTAGCCATACATAAAAAGAAAACGACGAGAACGCCGATTGGTTTAGACTGGTATTTCATAGTGTCCTCCCATGCTTGGTTTCCAAAATGGTTTGTACCAAGTATATGGAGACAAGTCTAATGATATACCCAATCTTACTCTAGCGTCTGGTCGTTTTCTGTGATCTCTTTTTTAGCAAATAGCTGTGAAGCTTCCAATTCATCCAGTTCCATCGATAAATTAACAGGTGGCTCTGGTAAATCTCCAATATCTTTCAATCCAAAATAATCCAGGAATTCACGGGTAGTCCCATATAAAATTGGGCGCCCTATTCCTTCTGCGCGGCCTATTTCCTTGATTAACACTTTGGTCATTAGGGTATGTAGTGCTTTTTCGCATTTGACACCACGAATTTCTTCTATATCCGATCGTGTAATCGGCTGCCTGTAAGCAACGATGGCTAATGTTTCCAAGGCTGCTTGTGAGAGAGTTGAATTGGTTGGTGAGTGTGCCATCTTTTCAAAATAAGGCATATGTTCTGGCAATGTGGTGAACTGATAGGCTCTTGCTACCTCAACAATCTGTATACCTCTGCCTGCCTGGATGAAATCTTTTTTCATTTCATCCATAAGATCAATGACCCTTGCTTCGTTAAGCTCCAATATTTCTGCAATCTGCTTTGATTCAAGCCCTTCATCCCCTGCCAAAAACAACAAGCCTTCCACAACAGATTTCATTTTATTCAAATCCACTATTGTTCCCTCCTTTTACTTCACTAATCATGATGTCTGTAAAGAGCTGGTTTTGTACACAGGTGATTGCTTTTGATTTCATCAGCTCTAGCAAAGCTAGGAAGGTTGTAACGATCTCTGTACGAGAAACATCATTAACAAATAGTTGAGAAAACCGGACATGACCTCCGCCTACTTTTACCAATTGACGAATCTCAGTCATCCGATCCTTAATCGATACTTCATCACGAGATACCTTGGTGACAGGATCTTTTGTTTTCAGACGTTGTATCATGTTTTCCAGAGCTTGTACCATATCAAATAACGTAACATTTTTAATCGCTGGCTGTTCTTCCTCACGCACGTAAGGAGTTAAATCCTCTGCTGGACGAGTAAACACGTGACTTCTACCCATTTCCATTTCTCGGAGCTGTTCCGCCACTTTTTTAAATTTCTTATATTCAAGTAAGCGTTGCACCAGATCATCTCGTGGGTCCATTTCATCCATGTCATAATCGTACAAACTCATATCTAATTGCTGCTCCTCCTTTTTGGGGAGAAGCAGCTTGCTTTTAATAGATAACAAGGTGGCAGCCATTACGACAAACTCACTGGCAACATCTAATTGCAATTCATGCATGGTCTGGATAGTTATGAGATACTGTTCCGTTATTTCTGCAATCGGTATGTCGTAAATGTCCACTTCTGCTTTATCAATTAAATGGAGCAGTAAATCGAGTGGACCTTCAAAAGAATCTAGCTTAATACTGTATGACAATGCTAATCCCGCCTTGCTTTATCTAAATCCGACTGGTAAATCCTTTTCTATGAACGAGAGTAGATTGTATCTAACTCACCTTATAAAAATAATTGTAACGCAATAGGACGAACGATTGACTCCAAAACTTTCAAGGTCATTTCCATCGGAATGACGAGGATACTCCTGAATGGTGGCAACAACACGATTAACAGCAACAGCCAAGGGCCATACAAATCTAGCTTGTCAAAAAAGCGATCCCAGCGATGTGGTGTTATATATCGCACGATTTTAGAACCATCTAGCGGAGAAATAGGTAGTAAGTTAAATACCATTAAACCGAGGTTAATAAATACACAATATTGAATTGTCAACTGAATAGCTTCGATTACTTTATCTGACCAAGTAGCCATTATCTCGATCATAAAGGGTGCTTGAAACATATAAAACAATAACAAGAAAATAAAAGCCAAGATCATATTGATCACTGGTCCAGCAGCTGCTACATAAACAATTCCTAATCGTTTATTTCCTTTAAAATTATTCGGATTAAATGGTACAGGTTTAGCCCATCCAAATGGTCCAAACAAGATCATAATTAATCCAAATGGATCAAGATGGGGCAAGGGATTAATTGTTAGCCTGCCCTCATTTTTTGCTGTTCTATCTCCCAAGCTATACGCTGCCAGTGCATGCGCATATTCATGCAGAGAAAATGCGATTACAAACGCAATTACCCGAAATGGAAGGCTATACAAATCAAAATGAAATAAACCCATGAAATAAAAATCCTCCTTCTTCGCACGTTCCAACCATATGCTTATATGCCTATTTTAATAGAATAACAGCCTGTAGAAGTGGTTACAAGTATAAGCAATTGTTATCTATAACAATATAACGGAGCTTGTGACAAGATTTTTTATTTCTCCGCGAAATCTTCCTGTGTTAGAAATTGAAAAGCATCCTGATATTTTGCTACTCTCGCATAATCTTTCGTATCTGGTTCCGGAATGCGGGATAGATCCATATTATCCTTTAAATCCGCCAATTTCACCTTTGTTGCAAGCGGATTATCCTTTACTCGTTGTAAATATAAGTCATATTCTTCATTCGCTTTTTTCGTAAGGGCAATAACAGATAAGATGACCTCTTCCGGAAATCCTTCTTCCCGAAGATCGTCAGCTGTCACTTCCGTATCCTCCAGTACATCATGTAGAAGAGCAACCATTCTCGCTTCATCAGAAGACATATGAAGCATTAAGCGTAATGGATGCAACATATAGGGTTGTCCCCCTTTATCCTTCTGACCTTCATGTGCTTTCGTTGCCAATTGAACTGCTTTCACTACCATATTCATGGTAATCCCTCCTTGAGACATTTTTGCGCGGACAAGATGTTATGTTGAATATACTATCACGTAACTGAATGATTGGTATCTGTCGTCAAGAGTTGTTTACCAAAATCAAGACATTCACCACATATGATTACAGAAGGTCCTCTCACAACAACCTCTTTAGTTCGTAAACAAAAGGAGCATCTGTTATGATCCATGACCGTTTTATTAACGCTGACATCATTATCAGAATTTACTTGTGTATCCTCATGATACTCGAACTCTCCTTTTATTTTCATAACCACAATTTTAAATGCAACTGCCATACCTTCATAAAAAAGTTTACGGTCCGTCTCTTGTGTAGAGTGATAGGTACGATCAAACTCTTTTTCCAGTCTTTCTACTTCCAGAATCAGATCTTCAAGTTTTGCTCCACGAAATGTCTTCTTTCGGAAATCCCCCATCCTCTCCCACCTTTCTTTGTATACATTTGTATACAACATGTAGCCAATTAATTCCTTCTTGTATCAGAAAAGACCAATTTATGTGATATAAACGTAAAAGGAATCAAATATAGAGGAGATGGAGAAATATCGAAGGAATACCATTATATGAATTATCAAATGACAAACAGTCGCTGTAATTAACAAGCATATTTTGATAACAAAAGAAGCTGTTTTCCCAATCATGGCGAAAACAGCTTCTCTTTATAAATATTTTATGCAAAAATCTCGTTTACCTGTAAAAGATTCCTCCGACAAAAATCCCGAAAATTAAAATTTGTTAAATCTAACAAATTCACCAGTCGGTTTTCGATAACCTCTTGGTCTTTGTTTTGTCGTGTCTTCCTTACCAAGCGTAATCATCATGACAGGGATTTTCCCTTCAGGAATTTCCAATATCTCAGAAATTTCCTGCGGATCATAACCAATCATTGGGCAAGTATCCCAACCTTTTTCCTTTGCGATCAGCATAAACAACATTGCAGATAAACTTCCATTTCGAATTGCTTCTTCTTTTTGGAAAACAGGACCTCTACCTTCATAGAAGCTAGTAACAACTTCTATTTCTCTATCGTACTCTTGCTTACTTAAAATACCCAAGTCTAAAAATCCCTGATTTATTCTTGCTACGTCCTGATAAGCACGCAAATCCCCTACTACCACAATAACTGCAGATGAAGTGTGAACCTTATATTGCTTCGTTGACTCATAAATTTTTTCTTTCAATTGCTCATCCGTAACTGCCAGATAATGAACATGTTGTAAATTAAACGCAGAAGGTGCAAATTTCACCAATGAAAACATCTCTTCTAATTCTTTGTGCGAGATTGTTACGCCTTCTTCAAATTTATTGGCCGATCGTCTAGTTTTTAGCAGATTAATAAAGTCACTCATTAAGTCCGTCCCCTTTTTCAAATGTTAGAGATATATGATATCGACTGATAGCTCATCATACAATGATATGCCTCACTTACCGATTATGATATGGATAAACCGTGTCAATTACAGTAGTACGTATGCACCTGGACCACCTAATGCTACCCCTATGACGACTGCTATCAATACAAGATTATATTCATAACCGTTTTGAGTTGCCCACAGACCATTTTTCCCGTGAACGGTAGCAATCGCCACCACCATTGCTCCTGTGATCATCAATGCTCCTAACCAGGTAAACACGCCCGTAGCGAATAGCAAACCACCTACTAATTCAGAGGCTCCTGCCATAAATGCCATGAATACCCCAGGGCGTAGCCCTATTGATTCCAACCAACCTGCAGTACCTTTTAGTCCATAACCTCCGAACCATCCGAATAGCTTCTGTGCCCCGTGAGCTACGAATAATCCACCAATGACAATACGTATGATAAGTAAACCTAGATCCAACATGTTATAAAACCTCCAATTAATTATGATTATTTTAATTTTGTATAGCTTTATTTTTTATATCTTTATTTTAAGATATAAGAGAGTCAGATACTCCTGTTCCTCAGGTGGGAGCATCTTTTTTTATAAACGCTATTTCTTCAGTGCCTGAGCACTCTTACCCAGTTTTTTTAATAGCGGGATAATCTGGCGCTTTTCTTCTAGAGTAAGCCCTTGTAATGACTCTTCCAGATTTTGATGTTGGAGAGGAAAAATCTCAGCTATCAGCTTATGTCCCTCTTCCGTTAGCTCGGCATATATTACACGACGATCTGCTTTACATGGCTTTCTAAGTAAAAGTCCTCTTTTTTCCAGCTTATCAATCACATACGTAATATTTCCGCTTGAAATCAGAATTTTTTCTCCTATTTGTTGTAAGGGCATACCGCCTTTGTGATACAGTACTTCTAATACTCCAAACTCTGTTGGATTTAAACCATATTGGCGAAGGAATTTATTAACGTGCAGTGTTACCCAGTTATAGGAACGAGTAAGGACTATAAGCAAGTCAAGACTCTCTTGTGTAACATCCACTACTGTTGATTCACCCTGTTGGTCTGTCATGGAAGCTTCCCTCCTTATCACCTACATTTTTAGTTTCTTTAATTGTTATATCTTGAATTTAAGATAATTATATGTGTTATTTTTTCTTTTGTCAACATGTCAATTTATTTTGGGGATTTCACCTACTACATATCCACTGTCAGGGGCAGTACCTCTGACAGTGGATATTAGGTTCTAATATTTATAAGTTCATTGTTATCGCCTGATTAACTAATAAACTATTTGGAACATCAATAACTCTCTGATTAGTAGATCCCTTGAATTTTAGGGTTAAATCTTTTTGCTCAAGAACGAATCTGCCATCTACTAGTACATTACACAGCTGTAACAGTTCTTTTTTGTTTTTATCCTTTACTATTTCCTCAAAAGTATAACCCGACCAAGTCCAAATATTCATGTCGGGAAATTCTCTTTTAAATTCTTTGACAAAAGGAAGTAATTCCTCCGCACTTTCAAATGGCTCGCCACCTAAAATGGACAATCCAGACATTCTAATTGGAGCATCCCGAAATGCATCCATTATCATTCTCTCAGTTTCCCTAGTAAATGCTTCTCCATAATTCTTATTCCAAGCCTGGGGATTAAAACAGCCATTACATCTATGTGTACAACCACTAACAAACAAGGTATGCCTAATTCCAGTGCCATTTAAGGTGTCGAACTTTTTAAAACTGGCAATATTCATTTAGAGATGTTTCACCCGCTTCGTTACCTCAATCTGTTTTCCCTTATTAAAGGCACGATCACTTGGTTCAGAAAGGTAGCCACAGCATCTTCTAATTACAGAAACAGTGGATGGATTATTGTTACCGCAATTAGGGCATTTGTACCCATCTATGGAGGCTTCAAATTCACCCTCGAATCTACATTCAAAACATTTGTCACTCGGTGTGTTAACACCAAAGTATGGCACATGAGAATACGCATAATCCCAAATCATTTCAAGAGCTTCTGGATTATTGATCAAAGAGTTTACTTCTACAAAAGAAATAAATCCCCCTGATGCCAGTTGTGGATACTCGCTTTCAAATTTTATTTTTTCAAACGGAGTTACAGCTTCCTCCACGCTAAGGTGAAAACTATTGGTATAGTAACCTTTGTCAGTAACACCTGGGATAATTCCAAATTCATCCTGATCAATTTTGCAAAATCGATGGCACAGACTTTCCGATGGAGTTGAATACAGGCTAAAGCCATAACCAGTCTCGTTTCTCCATTTATCAACAGCTGCTCTTAGATACCTAACAATATCAAGAGCTTTATGATGAAGGTCCTCGTTCCCCCATAATTTTTTTCCATATAATGAAATAATGGTTTCGTGTATTCCAATATAGCCAAGACTTACAGAAGCAAAGCCGTTTTTAAAAATATCATGAATTGGCGTATGCGCTGGAAGCCTGAATCCAGTTGCACCTTGTTGATACAAGATAGGTGCTACATCACTTGTTACTGTTTTAAATCTTCCAATTCTAGTTTGCAGCCCTTTATATGCGAGATCCAGTGCCTCATCGAGTAGAGAGAAAAACATCTCTTCGTTACCCTCGGATCGAATTGCTATTTTTGGCAGATTTAACGAAACTACACCCAAATTCATTCTGCCATCTGTAACTCTTTTTCCATCTTCATTCGTATATGTACCTAAGAAACTTCTACATCCCATGGGAAACTTGAAGTCCCCTGTAATTTCTCTGATTAGCGGTTTGGAAACGATATCTGGATATAATCTTTTGGCACTACATTTTATTGCCAGCAATTTAATATCATAGTTCGGATCTTCTGGCTTAAGGTTGTTCCCCTCCTCTAATGCATAGACAAGTTTAGGAAAAATCGCTGTCTTCCCTTCTTTTCCAATTCCCTTGTATCTATTCAGGAAGATTGCCTTCTGGATTTCTCTACCTTCCCAAGATAACTCTGAATCTATACCAAATGTAATAAATGGTGTCTGTCCATTAGAGGTGTACAGTGTATTTACTTCGTATTCTAGGGACTGTGCACCATCGTAAACCTCTTTCTCTGTTAATTCTTTTGCAGCAATCCAAACATTGTTAAACTTCTCTTTAACTACTTCATTATCGTGTTCAATGCTACCGAATTCTTGTTCAAAATCCTGTGCGTTAATCTGTTCTCCTCTCACCCATTTAAAGGCCTTGAGGAAATGCTTTTTAAAAGAAATTTTCACATAAGGTGCCAGTATCCGATCAATCCCATTTATAGTAGTTCCTCCGTAGATATGTGATGAAACCTGGGCAATAATTTGAGAAGTGACCTGGCACGCTACACTGAAAGATTTTGGTTCTTCAATCTCAGTGTTTCCAATTTTAAACCCTTTCTTGAACATTCCTTCAAGATCAATCAGCATGCAATTAAACATTGGAAATAGCGGAGAATAATCTAAGTCATGAAAATGAATGAGGCCCTCCGTGTGAGCGTTAGTTACCTCTTCGGGAATTAAATAGGTTAAAGCATACTCTTTAGAGATCATTCCTGCTACGAAATCACGTTGTACAGGAATGACACCCCCATCTTTATTCGAGTTTTCATTTACCACCTCAATGTCAGTACCAAAAATAATCCCATCTATTTTTCCCTTTAATCTTTTATCAAGCATGCTTACCTCTCCCTTGAAATTTAATACCTGTTTATTGTTTTTAACTACTATATATAGTGTCATTTTTCTAATACATCCAATTCTAACACTATATATCCAGTTATATTATTTATGGAAAATTAAAATAATTTAAAGGGGTGTCTGCTGCTAGTAAACCGATAAAAGTATGAATTATTCTTGGAAAACCTATTATTTGTTTGTATGAATGTAACATTTTTTGTTGAAAATTTCTTGAAAATGAGTAACTAAAATTAACATTTTTATTTTTTTATACTAAATAATAAAACTAAAAAGATTTTATTTTTTTATTATTTAGAATATATTTACATTAATGTCATTTATAGATATACTTCTATTAGATTATAAATATGGAGGTGAGTTAAATGAAAAAGGTAATTACATTAGCTATGGCTCTTGGCTTAATTATGGGCAGTATGGGATCCGTTCATGCAACTGATGTTATTTATCCATGCAGTTCCACTGGATCCAATGTATTCAAAGTAACACCAAATTGTGGTGGGGGAAAAAAACCACCGCCACCACCGCCAGTATGTAAACCAGTACCAGGTGGTCAACCAATTTGTGATTATTAATACTTCACCCTCTTGTTTCAGAATATCTTATCCCTATTACTTTTCGCGAATAGAATGCCTGCACAAATACCTATAAAACTTACTATGATCAAAAACATTGCCCAACCGGGATTGTAGCCGGTTGGGCAATTGTATTAGGTATGTAGGATTACTTCCATTAGCCTAGCTAGACGCTCTAACCTACTCATATAAACCTCTTCTAATCAGATTAGCTGAAGCAGGTGTTACTCCCAATTCCTTCGCCCAAACAGATAACTGTCCCATATGATGGATTTCATGCGCTATCACATGCCGCAATATTTCGCCTTTTCTATATGTTTCTTCGTCCCAGGAAACAGTCACAATTACTTTTTCATCCTCATTTGACCATGTTTGTAGAAATTCTTGCAGCTCGGTACGCCATGAATCAGATAGCTCTTTTAGTAAGGGGATACTCAAGTAATCTTCATATTGCACTGAAATATCTGGTTTGCCCTGAATACCACGAATCCAGCTGTATTCTACATCGATAATATGAAACAGTGTATACATAATACTTTCCACTCCACCAACACGGGGCTTTATTAATTCTTCTTGTGGAACCCTTTGTAACAATTCAAACCATTCATCTCTTACTTGCCAGTTATATTGAAATAATGGTTGCAACATACACCCTCCATTCGTGGTTTTCTAAAACAAGCAATTCTCTTTTGATTGTAGCAAAAATTACCATTACACGTTTGGTTTTTTTATTTAAAAAACCCCTTCTAGCGATGTGCTAAAAGGGATTTCATATTTTCTTTATATTCTATTCTTTAAAAACCTTAACTTCTTGCATTTTATCCACGTGCTTCATACATAGTCTCTTTGCCTTAGGCAAGAATGTTCAAACTGACGTGTCTCTGTCCCATTCGCTGCGGCAACTTAGGCACGACAATTTACGCAAATTCAGGTTTTTAACCTCTTTGTTTTGGTATCCACAGCGCGAGCAAAGCTGATGGATGAGTCTGCAACGATGAAACTAGTGCCTTCTTGGAAAAAGCATGGATACAGATGATTCGACAGGATATTATTCCCGGTCGATTGAATGCTTTATACGATCCTCATACTGATCAATATATAAAGTTCCATTAGAACTTTTTACGGCATAATTGATTTTTTCAATGGTGAGCCCCCGTTTTTTTACCTGGGATAGAAGCCATTCCCTTGTAACACCATTAGCTGTTAAGTTGTCTCCAATGACTTGACCGTCCATGATCAGTTCAATTGGAAATAATTGCTTTTTGATAGGTTTTAGTTTTAAATCTTTTCTCGTAACTGGTAAATATTCCGGTTTTCGAAGTACAGAAAGTTTTCCATTTAGTTCAAGTATGGCGTATTGAACTTCTTCAAGGTTGAATACGTCTTTTTCTCTTAACTCTTGATTCAGTGTATCCAATGTCAACTTCAATTTTCGCATATTACTCTCTAAAATTTTTCCATCTTGGATAATGACCGTTGGCTGACCTGAGAACCATTTACGAAGCGTTCTATTTTTAAGGGCTAGATACATTAATATATAAGCAATGATAGAGAACGTGAGTAGTGCGGTGATCATCTGCCAAACACTTACCTGCTTATTGAATGACAAATTAGCTGTTAAAGCACCTAGTGTAATTGTAACTACGAAATCGTGATACGTCAGCTGGGAGATAGTTGGTTTGCCAAGTATACGAGCAATAATCATCATAATTGTAAATGCAAGAACGGATCGAAAAACAATATCTAAGATATGTAAGTCCATTTTACACCGCCGTAACTACAATCATTTTGTTAGACCATTTATTATTTTATCCATGTATGATTGTTTTCAATCGAAGAAAAGTATCCCAGTTTATCATCAACCTTCAACAATTTTTGATTAATAAAAAGTTGATAAAAGTAAGAAAGGTCGATTATCAAGAAAGTGATTTTGATGGCTAATCTATTTTTTGATCAGCGATATGATTACCTAACCAATATTCAATATAATGTTCCAACCCGCATTCCTAATCTTCACCCAAGATGCTTTCAGTAAATTGTATGGATATACTTCATATTTATTTTTACTGCAAAAGAATCCTTGAAGATAATCTTCAAGGATTCTTTTGCTTACTTCCATTTATCTAATGAACATAAACGAATGGATTGTCTAAGATGGTTCAGCATGTCGACACTTTCGTTATATTCTGGGCTTTCCGGCTTCTCCACATAAGGTGCTTCACTTGGTGCTTGCAACGCATACACCTTTCCGTCCTACATTCCTATACCGGTAAAGAGTCCTGTATCTGCATACTCATCTTTCTCCCACACAGTTTTGTCGATGACTAGTTCATCCTCCAGTAACTTCTCTTTTTTTCTTTTCCGTTTCTTTGCTCCATTTGAAAATATTGTTTAAAATTTTGTAAATACTCTTGCTTTCTTTCGCCATAAGTGGCCCAAAGATTGCCAAAATAAAAACATAAAGGGCAGTAAATGGAGTTAAAATCGAACTTAATCCTGCTGTGACTCCCAGGTTAGCAACAATAATTGAAAATTCCCCCCTAGCCATTATTGTTAGCCCGATACTAGTAGAAGCTTTATGGGATAGACCAGCTTTTCTACCAGAAATCATACCTGCTACAAAGTTTCCGATAATTGTTATTAATGCAGCACCTAATGCCAACCAAATTGCTCCTGCCAATGTTGAGGGATCAATACTAAGTCCAAAGCTAAAGAAGAAAATAGCTCCAAAGAAATCTCTGAACGGAACGACCAAATGTTCAATACGATCCCGGTGCTCAGTTTCAGAAAAAACTAAACCTAATAGTAAGGCGCCAATCGCTTCTGCTACATGAAGCGTTTCTGAAAATCCAGCAACAAAAAATAATATGGCAAATATAACAATAATGAAAATCTCATCAGATTTTATATTTAACCATTTATTTAATAAAGGAGCACCTTTTCGTGCAATTATAAAAAACAGTAACATATAACCAATTGAAATAAGAACAGAAGTGATAATACCGAGGGCGGAAGTAGATCCAGCAAGCAAAATACCTGACATTGTGGTTAAAAATAAAGCTAGAAAGATATCATCAAATAATACAATCCCAAGAATTAGCTCTGTTTCAGGATTTGCTGTTCTTTTTAAATCGACAAGAACTTTCGCTACAATTGCACTAGAGGATACACTAAGGAGTCCAGCAATAATTAGAGTTTCCATCCATGGCATTCCAGTAATAAATCCAAATAGAAGGCCTAATACAAAATTGATTACTACATAGATACTCCCCCCTATAACAATATTCCGTCCTGATTTCACTAGCTTACCTACAGAAAATTCAAGCCCTAGGTAGAAAAGTAAAAACAGTACCCCTATTCGCCCTAAAAATTGAATAATTTCATTACTTTCAATAAAGGTTAAGTTAATAATCCCGACCTGTGGAGCATGTGGCCCAACAAGCATACCTAGTATGATCAGAAAAGGGATAATGGAAAACTTAAGCTTATTAGCAATAATTGAACCAATAGCTACAAGGACAAGTGCGGTTCCAACTTCAAATACTAATTGATCCATCTATTTCCCTCACTTCCTACTAGATAATAAATCTTGAATAAGCACTTTTAATTGGTTCCTTTCCCCTGAGATAACTAATGTGTCTCCTACTTCAATAACTGTATCTGGTCCTGGGTTGTTAGCTTTTTTCGTATTTTTTTTCTTTATCGCAATAACGGTAACCCCAAAGTTATTTCGTATATCAATCTCACCAATCGTTTTATTTACAACAGGTGCATTTGGTTCTACCTGATACCATTCAATAATTAAGTCATCAAAAGCAATTTCCACAGTTTCTAACGCTTTTGGTTTATATGCCATTCCGCCTAATATTCCTGCAATTTGTCTAGATTCCATATCGTTTAAAGTAACATTGCAGATAACTTCATCATGATCATCTGAATCAAAATGATATATTTCTCTTCTTCCATCATCATGAATTACAATAACCATCTTATCTTGATTTTTAGTAATAATTTCAAACTTATACCCAATTCCAGGAAGCTCACTTTCTCTAATATTCATTTCGAATTTTCCTCCTTTAATTTTACAAACATTGGATTGAGGTGTTACTTTTAAAGATTCACATCAATTTCCTTTCTAATTTTTTCATCTTTTGAAATTCCAAGATATTTAAGAGTTTCTGAGGGAGTTGAATGATTAAAATGTTTTTGAAGCAGAGAAATGGCTACTCCCCGTTTATAAGCATAGAATCCAAAAGTTTTGCGCATAGAATTTGTACCAATTTTCCCCCGTATACCAACTACTTCTGCCGCATGATGAATGACTCGGTAAGCTTGTTGACGTGTGATTGGTTTTTGAGTTTTAGTGGACTGGAATAAATAGTCATCACTGTTCAAATAATTTGCTTGGATATAATGTAGTAAAGCCTTTTTTACTTTGTGATTGAGATATACTTCCTTAGTCATTCTAGGAGACATAATGAAATCGCTTATAGCTCCTTCTTTTTCCAAAACATCCCCTACTCTAATATCCAATATTTCCGTGATCTTTAAACCTGTATTTATCCCAAAAACAAAGAGTACATAATCTCTTTCAGAATATTTTTTTAAATATCTTTTCATGGAATTGATTTGTTTTATGTCTCTTAGAGCTTCTACATATTCCATATGAATTATCTCCTCAACCCTATGTTACTTAATATCATTATAAGGTATTATTATGTATCGTACAAATTAATCCTTTCCGATTATGATTTGTCGTCAAAGAGAGGATTAGTAAACAGGATAAATATCTACTTAAACACCTCAGTTCAGGTCACATTCATCAGTATTTATTGCATGTGTCAGTGCTCTATACTCAGCAATCACTACACAATACTTAATTGTCCTGGTCATTGCAGTGTATACCCATTGTCTATTCAATAACTTATAAGCACAATAATCCAACACTACAAGTACATTCTTCCATCCACTCCCCTGGGATCTGTGACCAGTAATAGCATAAGCAAGCTCAATTTTACCAAGCTCATCTTGAAGGATGAAAAATCTCTTGTAGACGATTGGGCCTTACCAGACAAAGCACATGTTTCATAGGTATAATCATACAATACTTTCAAAATGCCTTTGAGTATAGCTGACTTACCTGTACCTGCTTTTACGCTTATGACAACTACATTACTCTCCACTGCATGATATATTGCATTGCTTTGCTCCTCCGTGAAAGTAAAGCCTTGCTCATTCTCTGCCTCTACTATTTTTCCCTCAATATTATCAATTTTAAAATTTCCTTTTGTCTCTAATAGTCTAACTAGAATTTCTGAGATTCACTTTTCATACCAGTAATTCTTATGCAGAGCAATAAGATCTTCTGTTACGTAAAACTCATAATCGATCGATCTTTTTAAAACCTACCCCTTTCACTTCTGTAAGTAGCAATAGTTTTCTTCTATCTTCTGCATGAGGATTTCAGGGTTCCCATAGTATTCAATTAGTTTTGTTGCTATTTTATAGTGATACCTAATGGAGTGAGCTTCACCTTCTGGGTATTTGCTGGAAGGGATTTTTTTCGTTCTGGTAGGACTTAAAACAATTCATTTAACAGAAATGCTATCGATTACAACATAAAAAAAAGAGCAGGCACAATCACCTGCTCTTCCTGCACTTATTATTCTTCAAAAACCTTTACTTCTTGCATTTTATCGCCTTGCTTGATTTTATCCACGTGTTCCATACCTTCTACTACTTTACCGAACACAGTATGAACGCCATCTAAATGTGGGAAGTTATCATAGCAAATGAAGAACTGGCTTCCGCCTGTATCTTTACCTGCATGTGCCATGGATAGTGCACCACGCTCATGTTTGTGAGGATTTCCTTTTGTTTCACATTTAATTGTGTAGCCAGGACCACCAGTTCCTGTTCCATAAGGACAACCCCCTTGTGCTACGAAACCAGCGATGACACGGTGAAAGGATAATCCGTTGTAATAACCTTCATTTGCTAGTTTTTCAAAGTTAGCAACCGTACCAGGTGCCTCTTTTTCAAAGAAATCAACTACAACCACATTTCCATTTTCCATTGTAATTTGTGCTTTTTTCATCGTATGTACCTCCGTAATCACACAATCTACTCGGGATTGTGTGGTTTATTTATCATGTTTATCTATTAGGTTACCTGTTGTAATTGTCTTACATGAAAGTAACCTCCTTTATATTATCTTTTTCGTTTTTTAATAGCAAGCAATCTCTACGATTTGAACGTATACAGCAATCTACAGAATAGTTTCTCTATGAAGTATCGTTCACGTTCGTCCATCTTCACTCTGCGGATATTTTTGAAGCAAGCAACCCATACTACTTACCACATAATAATTTTTTTATGTATTGGAGGATTAAAATGGTTCAAAACATCTTAGAAGAAGCACGTACAGCTACAACCATGAGGCACCCTCTTCAGATAACTTCAGAAATCGGTGAACTCAAAACTGTTTTAATTCGTCGACCTGGCAAAGAAGTAGAGAATTTAACTCCTAAATATCTTCATCGGATGTTATTCGATGATATTCCTTTTCTACCAGCGATCCAAAAAGAGCATGATTATTTTGCAACGACCCTTCGCAACCGGGGTGTAGAGGTGCTTTATCTAGAGAAGTTAATGACCGAGACTCTTCACGACGAGCAAATTCGAAATGACTTTATTGAGCAACTATTACTAGAAAGTAAAGCCGAAGAATCCGGAGCTCATCTCGTATTAAAGGAGTATTTACTCTCCTTCCCTACTGAACAACTGATTGATAAAGTGATGGCTGGCGTTATGAAAAGAGAAGTACAAGTAAGCAAACGAACTCATCTATTCGAAATGATGGAAGACTATTATCCGTTTTATCTTGATCCTATGCCCAATCTCTACTTTACTCGCGATCCTGCTGCGGTCATTGGAGATGGCATTACGATTAATCGATTGAACGAGCCTGCACGTCGCAGGGAGTCTCTCTTTATGAAATATATTATTACCTACCATCCCCGTTTTGCTAAACATGATATTCCGATATGGTCGGATCGAGACTATAAGTTTTCTATTGAAGGTGGAGACGAACTGGTACTTAGTAATGAAGTCGTGGCCATTGGAGTGAGTGCTCGTACAACCGCTCAAGCAATCGAGCGTTTGGCTCGCAATTTGTTTACCAAGCAATCTTCCTTTAAAAAAGTGCTAGCTGTTGAAATCCCGAAAACACGGGCGTTCATGCACCTTGATACTGTATTTACGATGGTTGATTATGATAAGTTCACCATTCATCCTGGTATCCAAGGTCCGGGTGGAAAAATGAACATCTATATCCTTGAACGTGGCGAGACAGAGAATGATCTTAAGATATCTCATCGCCAGGACATTGCTGTGGCTCTCAAAGAAGTGCTGAATCTTTCAGAAATTCTACTCATTCCATGTGGCGGCGGTGACATTATTGCAGCGCCGCGTGAACAGTGGAATGACGGATCTAACACACTTGCCATCGCACCTGCTGTGGTTGTGACATATGATCGCAACTATGTTTCCAATGAGCTATTGCGTAGTCATGGGATTGAAGTGATTGAAGTTCCTAGCTCAGAACTAGCTCGTGGGCGAGGTGGTCCACGTTGTATGAGTATGCCTATTCTTCGCGAAGATCTCTAAACATGTGAACAAAAGTTTCTCACCATATAGATAGGATTGATATGGCCGTTTCATTCACTGCCGAATCGGGCGGTAAAGGTCGCGACATTCATGAGAAGTTCGGGCTAGATGCTATGGAGATAAAAGACGAAGTGTTCCAAAGCAAACATTCCAAGGTTTTTGATGTGGCGGAAAATCGGATGCATACGATCAAGGCTGTAATGGCTGCTACCTTGGAAATTTACCTTAATTATAACAAAATGGGGATCTCTCCCCCTGTTGCATTCATCTATTTTTTTCTTACAGAGGTGAATAGTATTGGCTCATGATAAGAAGATCGGGCTGTTTGCCTTAATTGCTCTTGTTGTTGGATCGATGATTGGCGGTGGAGCATTTAACTTACCTAGTGATATGGCAGAAAATGCGAATGCTGGAGCTATATTAATTGGCTGGACAATTACAGGAATCGGTATGATTTCTCTAGGATTAGCCTTCCAGAACATCACGAATCGAAAACCTGAACTAGACGGAGGAATATATAGTTTTGCTAAAGCAGGATTTGGAAAATATATGGGTTTTAACTCTGCATGGGGATATTGGATCGCAGCCCTTCTTGGGAATGTGGCCTACGCTACGCTGTTATTTAGTTCGATTGGATACTTCTTTCCCGTATTTGGAGCTGGGCAGAACATAGCTTCGATCATTGGTTCTTCCATCTTGTTATGGATGGTTCATTTTTTATTATTACGCGGGGTTTCCAATGCCACCATTATTAACAACATCGTGACAGTAGCCAAACTAATCCCCATTTTTGCCTTTTTAATTATCGCTATCTTTGCCTTTCATTACGATAAGTTTACATTCGATTTTTGGGGAGCTACATCATTGACTTCTACCATAGGGGAACAAATTAAAAGTACCATGCTCGTTACACTATGGGTTTTTACCGGAGTGGAAGGGGCTGTTGTACTATCTGGTCGCGCCAAAAATAAACAAGATGTCGGTCGTGCAACGGTTATCGGTTTAATCGGCATTTTGTTCATCTACCTTCTCCTAACTGTACTCTCTCTAGGTGTTGTGACTTCAGATGAACTTCGTTCGATGCCAAGTCCATCCCTAGCCTTTATCCTTGAATCTATCGTAGGAAAATGGGGTGCAATTTTTATCAATATTGGATTAATCATTTCTGTACTAGGAGCTTGGCTTGGCTGGACTTTACTTGCCTCAGAGATTCCATACATCGCTGGTAAAGACGGGACTTTCCCCAATTGGTTTGGAAAAGAGAATAGCAATCATGCTCCTATTAACTCCCTCTGGATTACGAATATTTTGATTCAACTTTTCTTATTTACCTTTTTGTTCACGGATCAAGCATATACGTTTGCCTACTCACTAGCATCTTCAGCTATTTTGTTACCCTATCTCTTTTCGGCACTGTACCAATGTAAGATTTCTTATACAGGTGAAGCCTACCAACCAACTGAATCTCGAACGAAAGATCTAGTCGTCGGCTTTTTGGCAAGCATCTATTCCTTTTGGCTTGTGTATGCTGCTGGAGTCAGTTATTTGTTACTGACCACTCTCTTGTTCGCACCCGGTGCTCTTGTTTTCATGTATGCACAAAAAGAAAACAAAAAGAAAAAAATGTTTTCCACAATGGAAGCAATCTTTGCCTTGGTTTTTGTATTCTTTGCTGTCTTTTCACTCTATCAGCTATTTACCGGTAAAATTAATATTTAAAAAACATGACTCCAACAAACCCCCAGACATATGGTACGAGCGCATAAACAATTGGTTGATCTCATACAACCTAATGAGATTCCAACACCGTAATGCAATAAAAAAAGGGAGCACATCGTAATCTGTTGTACATGTGCTCCCTTTTTCGATTTACTCTCGAACCAATTTACCAATCATGAGAAAATAGGTTGTTAATGCACCAAGCTCAGCAATGGTAATCACAAGCGCCATCGGAACTGCTGTATATTCTCCACCAATCCCTACCAAAGGAGCCACAAGACCTCCTAACATAAACGTCATGAGCCCCATTAAAGCGGAAGCAGTCCCAGCAGATTTCTCCTGATTTTTCATCGCAAGTGGAAATGAGGCTGTACCTACTATTCCTACACACGACACTAAAATAAATAAGGGAATCAATACTCCATAGATACCTGCGTCTACTAAAACGGATAATAACAATGAAACCCCTGCTAAAGCAGCGAGTACAAGACCAAATACTAGAAGCCTTGTTTCCCCAATTCGCCCTGCTAATCTCCCAGTAAGCTGACTAGCCATAATAATCCCTACACCATTAATGGCAAAGCATAGTCCAAACATTTGTGGTGAAAAATGAAAAATATTTTGTAAGACAAATGGAGAACCGGCAATATAAGCGAACATCGCTGCTCCTACTAATCCCTGCGACAGGGCATAACCCATAAACATACGATCTCCAATTATTTTCTTAAAGGTGGTCATTGTTTGTTTCAGTCCGCCTGGCGAACGACGTTCAACCGGAAGCGTTTCACCCAGACCAAAAATGACAAATAGTAAAGTGAGAACGCCTAGTAGGCTCAAAGAGAAAAATACACCTCGCCATGATGTGATCTCTAATAGCTGTCCCCCTGCTATAGGTGCAATGATTGGTGCTGCGCCATTTACCAGCATTAATAAAGAAAAAAACTTGGTTAATTCTGTTCCAGAATATAGATCCCTTACTACGGCTCTCGAAATGACTATGCCTACAGCTCCAGCCGCACCTTGAACAAACCGCAAAATAATAAATGTCCAAATAGAGGGAGCTACCATGCAAAGTAAAGAGGATACGATATACAATAGTAGTCCGATCAATAATGGGAATCTGCGACCTCTGACATCACTAATGGGTCCGGCAAAAAGCTGCCCTAATGCTAATCCTGCCATACATGCAGTTAAACTAAGCTGTGCATATGATGCTGTTGTATGTAAATCATTTGCCAGTAAGGGAAGCGCCGGCAAGTACATATCCAATGAAAAAGGCCCAAAAGCAGATAACGTACCTAATATTAAAGCAAGCCAAAGGCGTTTTTTTTGACTTGTGCCCGCATTGGCCTGTAATTCTGTTGCTTGTCTCATATTACATTTCCTTCCACCGTAAAATCATCATTGTACTAAACTTAAAAAGAGGACATATACTCCGCTGAGAGTATCCTGTCCTCCATTATAAACTCCAGTCTTTCTCACGTTTTTTGATTCAAATAGTTCTCAGTTTATGGCATGGAGACTTTGGAATAAACACGATCATTTCGAATGAGATCAGCCAACGTTTCTCGTTCCACTACCACTTCTGCTTCGCCTTCTTTAACAAATACGACTGCTGGACGAGCGATACGATTATAATTATTTGCCATCGCATATCCGTATGCACCCGTACTGGATACAGCCAATAAATCACCTGGTTTTTGCTTGGCAAGCTGAACGTCCCAAATCAGCATATCTCCTGACTCACAGCACTTACCCGCAATAGATACCAGCTCTTCTTTTTCGGCATTCATTCGATTTGCCACGCAAGCCTCGTATTTTGCCTGATAAAGCGCTGGTCGTAAATTATCTGTCATCCCACCGTCAATCGCTACATATTTACGTACTCCCGGGATTTCTTTTGTAGCACCAATCGTATACAGTGTCGTTCCCGCATCACCTATGATACTACGTCCAGGCTCAATCCATAGCTCAGGCATGGTTAGATTACGCTTGGTAATTTCCTCACGTACACTTATGGTTATTGCCTGTATATAATCCTTAGGTGCAAGTGGTGTATCACCCTCAACATAACGAATGCCAAAGCCACCGCCAACATTTAGAACCTCGCACTCATAGTGCAAAGCATCTTTTACTTCTTCCAGGAAAGCAGAAAGTCGATTGATTGCTAATAAAAATCCGTCTGTTTCAAAAATTTGGGAACCGATATGAGAGTGAATTCCAAGCAAATGTAACGCAGGAAGTTCAATCGTTTTACGAACTGCATCAAGTGCTTGACCACTTATGATATCAAAGCCAAACTTGGAGTCCTGTTGTCCTGTGGAAATATACTCATGGGTATGTGCTTCTACACCTGGAGTTAATCGTAATAGAACATTAGCTTTTGTTCCACGTTCAAGTGCAAAATCATTTAGTAGCTCCAGCTCGTAAAAATTATCTGCCACAAAGCAGCCAATTTGAGCATCTAAGGCCATAACAATTTCTTCAGTGGTCTTGTTATTTCCATGAAAATGTATCCGTTCTACAGGGAACCCCGCCATCAATGCTGTATATAATTCTCCCGACGAAACCACATCTAACGATAACCCTTCTTCTTCTACCAGTTTGCACATTGCCATGGTACAAAATGCTTTACTAGCATAGGCGACTTGAAAAGAGAAACCACTCTCCTTAAAAGCCTCAACAAAAGAACGACACTTTGCTCTAATTAACGCTTCATCATATACATATAATGGCGTTTGAAATTGCTTGGCAAGTTGAACGGTGTCACAACCGCCGATTTCTAAATGGCCTTGTTCATTTATGCGACTAGTGCCGTGTAAAAACATAATACTACTCCCCCACCCTGATGGAATCACTCTTTTTCACCACAACGCTGAAACATTCTGATAATTTCTCACAAAAGACGAGGAGGGCGAAGCATGCTTCTCCTCGTCTACACATAGTCTCGTTCGCTGATTTTTTAAGGTTTACTATACCACAGCACTTCGTTAAATCCAAGAGAGATTCGACTATTTTTACATCCTTTTTGGATTCTGTATTCGTACGATTTTGGGACGTTTTGTATTCTGGGTAACCGATTGACGTAAAATGATCTGTTTGAGGCCTTCATAATTGAATGGAAAAAGCGGCCACAAATAAGGAGTATCTAGTGATCTGGTCAATGCGAGAAGAATTAGTACCGCTAAACCTCCAAGCATGAACCCAGGTAAGCCAAATAATCCTACTAAAACAATAAAAACGATCCTCACCAACCGATTAGCCAAGCTCAACTCATAACTTGGGGTGGTATATGTTCCGATCGCTGAAATTGAAATATATAAGATAACCTCAGGTGAAAACAAACCTACTTTAATTGCGATTTCTCCAATTAAAATTGCTGCGATTAAACCCATTGACACAGCGACTGCCCTCGGGGTATGAATTGATGCCATCCTCATGAGATCAATTCCTAATTCAGCCATTAGAAATTGCATGGTAAGAGGTACTTTTCCAGTATCTTTCGTCCCGATAAAATCCATAAATGGCGGAATGTACTCCGGATGGGTTACAAGCAATAACCACATCGGTGCAATTAACAAAGAAGCCATAATTCCGAAGTAGCGCACCCAACGTAAATAAGCTCCAATTATAGGGGTTTGTCTGTATTCCTCTGCATGCTGGACATGGTGAAAATATGTGCTTGGGGTAATGATTACGGATGGAGATGTATCTACATAAATCAGCACATGACCTTCAAAAAGATGAACAGCAGCCACATCTGGTCTCTCCGTATAACGAACAAGAGGAAAGGGGTGCCAGTTCCATTTTTTCATCAAAAACTCTTCTACCATTTTTTCCGTCATCGGTATACCATCAATCTGAATGTCTTGTAGATTATTTCGCAGAACCTCTATAAGCTCCGGATTTGCTATATCATGAATGTAAGCAATCACTACATCCGTCTTAGAGCGTTCCCCTATTTGCATGATTTCAAATCGTAACCGTTCATCTCTTATACGTCTCCGCGTTAGCGAAGTATTATTAATCAAAGCCTCTGTAAAACCATCGTGCGCTCCACGTACGACTCCCTCTGTTTCCGGTTCATCGGGACTTCTGGTCAGATATATTTTCGCGTCCATCATTAGTGCAGTGTCTTCTCCATCAATGATTAATCCTACCTGACCAACAAGGATTTTATCGATGAATTCATTACACGTCTTTATTTTGCTGATTTGATAAAAGGGGATAAATTTTTGATAAAATCGCTCCAGGTTATGTTCACCTGCATTGCGATCTTTAATATTGTTTAAATCTTGAAGTATCAAGGTGAGAACACTGTTATCAGCAAATCCATTGATATAGTACAAGGCGACTTTTATCCGGCTTACTCGAAACTCGTGAATCCCTATGTCAAACGTCTTGCCAATACCCAATTTTTCTTTCAGGTATTCGTTGTTCTCATTGATATCAATTGATATGGGGCGTTTGTCCTTCGCTCTATTTGCCATCGATTATCTCACTCCTTTCCAAGATCCATTCCACTGCTTTACGTGTAATTGGACATCCTCGCCTTACGTGATCTCGTCCATCCATTTTCCCAATGTCACCTATTCCAATAATATTAGGGATATTACATGACGCAAGGATATCGACTGTGTCCCCGTATATACGATGTTGCAGTTCCTGGTGATCAGTCCCAGCCTTGTCCACTGCCTCGTTAACAATAACCCCTTCTTTGTTGACGGAGTATTCAACCTGTGTTCCTCTTACCCATCTCGTATTTGAAGCAACTGCAATAGCTCCAATGACCTGAATGTCAGGATGCTTGGCAACGTAACGAATAGCTTTTTCTCCCTTCCCTAATCCATAATTGCCATTATCATCAAACATCACGAGGACAGGATCATAAGGAGTTTGTTTAATCAAAGTCACCATCTGCTCGCCAGTCAACGGTGTGGGATTCCCAGCTGATAGGGAAATACATCTGCCCCCTACTAATCTGGCCACTTCTTCAACGGCTCTCTGTGCTATGTAATCTCCGTCCGTAATGATGATGACTCTCCTCATATCATTCCCCACCTATTTTCCTCCTTGCTATCCTCTAGGCTTAAAGACAAGGGAAGCAAGAAAGCTAAAAGCGATCGCAGCGGTAATACCTGCCGCAGGAACTGTAAACATCCCTGTTGTTACACCCATCACTCCCGTATTGCTTAATTCCTGCAGAGCTCCATGATACAAGGAGTGACCAAAGCTGATGATGGGAACGGTAGCTCCAGCTCCAGCAAATTTGATAAACCCATCGTATACACCTAAGAAATCAAGAACAACGCCGGTTACTACCAGCGTAACCATTACATGGGCTGGAGTAAGCTTACCTACATCCAGCATGATTTGCCCTACTACACAGATGATTCCACCTACAATAAAGGCGATTACATACTCCATCAGTTATTTCCTCCTTCAATCGATACCGCATGTGCGATACAAGGAATAGAGTTACCTTGTTGATAGCTAACCGGACTAAGCAAGGCCCCTGTAGCACATACCAGAGCTTTTTGTATTTTTCCTTTTTTTAATTGATCCATAATGTACGTATAGGTGACAGAGGCACTAGAAGCACAGCCGCTTGCCCCAGCAAAAACCTGCTGATCCTTCGAATAAATCATTAATCCACAATCGTTGTACACTTTGTCCACTGGATATCCTTCTTTTGCCATCATATCTTTAGCTATTGCGGACCCAATCTCACCCAGATCTCCCGTAACAATCAGATCGTAGTCATCCGGCTTCCTGCCCGTATCCATAAAATGGGTTACTAATGTCGCAACGGCAGCTGGAGCCATGGCCGCCCCCATCGCAAACGGGTCAGCTATACCCATATCTGTAATTTTGCCAAATGTCGCATAGGTGAGACGGGGGCCTTTTCCACCAATGCCGACGATAGCCGCACCCGAACCTGTTACGGTCCATTGTGCATGTGGCGGTTTTTGTCCACCGTACTCAGTTGGATAGCGAAATTGGCGCTCGGCAGTTGCATTATGACTGCTGCAAGCAGCAACAGCATAATGCGAATAACCAGCATTCACTAATGCAGCAGCCGTGCCTAAGGTAAGCATGGAAGTAGAACAGGCACCATACATTCCTAGTGTAGGAAATTGTAATTGTTCTGCCGCGAAGCTAACCGTAATATTTTGATTCAATAAATCACCAGCAATTAATTGATCAATGTCACCTTTTTTTAGTCCTGCTTTTTTAATGGCGAGGTGTATTGCATCTTCCATCAATTTTTTCTCTGCTTTTTCCCACGTATCTTGACCTGCATACATGTCGTCATAAGCTTTATCAAAAAGAGGTCCTAATGGGCCTTTTGCCTCTTTAGGTCCAACCACTACTGCCTGGGACTGAATCCGCACGTCTGAAGTAAACTTCCAGGTTTGGCGGCTAACTCGATAGGTAGAGCTCATTTATGTATCACATCCTTTTACAGTAATGTTCATCAGTAGAAAAGATTAAGAACCCCTCTGAGAAGCCCGAAGATAAAGGCTGTTGTAACACCAAACACAATCACTGAACCTGCTAGTTTAAACATATTGCTGGCAACGCCGAGGACATATCCTTCACTACGAGATTCAATTGCCGCGGAAGCCATCGAGTTAGCAAAACCCGATATTGGAACAGCAGTCCCTGCTCCTGCATATTGACCCATTTTGTCAAATACTCCAAAGCCAGTCAGCAATACTGCTATAAAAATGATGGTCACTGCAGTCGGTGATGCCGCTTTCTCAGCAGAGAGATTCAAAATACTCATATATATGGTTTGCAGGATCTGGCCAAATAAACAGATACTACCGCCCACCCAGAAAGCGCGCAGACAGTTCTGTAACAATTTTGGTTTTGGTTCATATTTTTGTGCCTGTTTTTGGTACTCTTCCTTATTTACTTTGAATGTGAATCCTTTTTTTTGCTTAGTAGCCATTTTGAACCTCCTCAAAAGGTAAAAAGAACATAATTAGTTTTGCTGATTAGGGCACATTCTATGAGCGGTTCGATTTGCCAGCAAAGAAGTAACATGTACTTGGAGAAACTACTCCACTTATAAAATCACCCACTGTACCAGAGATCCCATCACCTTACCAAAGACAACAGCAAGCAAGAAAAAACGCATATAATCATGGAGTTGTAAGCGTTTTGTTATAATCGGAAAAACATTTAAGACTTCTGCTAATCCTGCAGCCAACATACCTACAAAAATCCCTTCAAAAATTCCGATCCCGGCACTTACCCCCGCACTTAGCACGGGAGGTAACATCAACTGAACTGACATAAAATCACAAGTAGTAAAAAAAAATGTCCCCGCAATAATTGCCCACTCATAATACCGCATGTATGATTTGGAGCCCGTAATTTGAGTCAAACGAGGGATGATGTCCAGTACACTAATGAACGCTACAAATCCGCTTCCAACAGCAATCCCCCATCCCAGACCTACGATGAAGATGATGATATATGATAGGATCATGTTTTATCCCGATGATTCTCCTCATTTTCGTGTTCGAGATAATATTGATCAAGATTTTGTTGATATAAAAATAATTCAACATCAAGCGGGCTCGGTTCCTCATTAATTTTTTTGCGGAAAACATGATTGAAAAACAAAATCATACCAAGGCCAATTCCTAACGAATAAGGGATCTGTAACATGAGTGGACGATTTGTAGTTGTACCTGTAATCATTTGATAGATCCTTTGTTGTACTTCTGGCATGCTTACGTCCGCATGAAAGTTCATAAGAGCGAGTCCCGATCCAACAAAAAGAATAAGCCATACGAATGCAACCAACAGCATGTGTGCTTGTCTTCTGGGACTTTCCACTTCTACAATGACTTGAGACGCGCCTTGAATTTCAAGAATTACTTCAGGGTATAGCTGACGCATTTTTCGAATGACTTGCATGATGTCAATTATGATGAGATTCCCATCTTCTTTTTTAATCTGATAAAGCGGTATCCTCTTTAGCTTTGCTTCCCTTTCTCCATCCCAATACATCTGACAGATATCACCCAGAAGAATGACGTCCTTCTCCTTAACCACCAGCCGTTTTCGTAATCGAAGAAACAAGGGTTGTTCCATCTCTATTCCTCCCCTCAGGCTCTTGCCATAAGTAAAACAATAGATTTCTGTTTCCTTGCTAGTATTTACAAAAAGAAAAAGACCATTCGAGCTAATGCTCGATCTGGTCCCGAATGGTTTGTAATATTCTCTTTTCCAACCGCGAAACTTGTACTTGAGAAATCCCTAGGCGCTCTGCAACTTCCGACTGTGTTTGGTCTTTGTAATATCGAAGCAAAACGATAAGTTGCTCTCGCTCATTTAATTTACTGATAGCGTCCTTTAATGCAATTTGGTCAAACCATTTATTAAGGCTGTCATCAGCTATCTGGTCCATTAAGGTGATTGGATCACCATCATTCTCAAAAACAGTCTCATGAATGGAAGATGGCGCTCTACTTGCCTCTTGAGCAAATACCACTTCCTCTTTTGACAGACCAAGTGCTTCAGCGACTTCATTAATAGTTGGAGATCGACCATATTTCTTGTATAACTCATCTTTTGTTCTTCTTACCTTGTTTGCTGTTTCCTTTAGCGAACGACTCACTTTAACAGTGCCATCATCTCGTAGAAACCGTTGAATTTCTCCGATTATCATCGGAACAGCATACGTTGAGAACTTAACATCATACTGTAAGTCGAATTTATCCACTGCTTTTAATAACCCAATACATCCAATTTGAAATAGATCATCAGCTTCGTATCCACGATTCATAAAGCGTTGAACAACAGACCATACTAGACGAATATTGCTGTTAACCAGCAAATCTCTTGAATCAATATCACCACTTTGACTTTTCGCAATCAGCTCTTTGACCTGCTCATTCGTAAGAAATGGTTGACCAGCGTTTTTGATATCTGCTCCCATGGCATTACTCCTAGCTTTGCAAGGCTTTAGAATAGGCTAAACTTTTGGTGAGTTGAATGCGTGTACCCTTACCCACTGATGTCATAACCTCAATAGAGTCCATGAAGTTCTCCATAATCGTGAATCCCATTCCAGAACGTTCTAGTTCAGGTTTAGATGTGTAAAGAGGTTGCATCGCTTCCTCAACATCTGTGATTCCTTTTCCTTTATCTTCAATAACCAACTCTATTGTTCCGTCCATAAGCGTGACACTTATCGAAACAACACCCTCTGGATTTTCGTCATAAGCATGAATAATTGCATTGGTTACGCCTTCTGATACAACCGTTTTAATTTCTTCCAGTTCTTCCATCGTTACATCCAGTTGTGAGATAAAAGCTGCAACAGATACTCTGGCAAACGATTCGTTTTGACTTAATGCTGAAAACTGCATGTTCATCTGATTACGTGTACTCATTTACGCCACCCCCAAAACATGTAACGCGTCTTTAAGATCTTGTCTGTGTTTCATTACTTTAAAGAGACCAGACATCTCAAAAATGCGATAGATCGTCGGGTTCATGGAGCAAAGGACAACCTCACCAGATCTGGCAACAATTTGTTTATACCTTCCTAATATGACTCCAATCCCGGAGCTATCCATAAAGGTAAGATCAGCCAGATTAAGGACCACGTGACGAATGGAATCTTGTTTAATAGCTTCGTCCAACTGGGTACGCAATACATCCGCTGTATGATGATCTAGCTCTCCCTGCAAACGGACAATGAGCACCTCATTCACTGTTTCTATTTCTACATGCAAACTCATGGATTAAAACAACTCCTTCTCCCGTAGATATCTCTCTTTTTCTTCACGCGTAAATACAATTCCTCCCAGTCGACAAAAGAACAAAAAAGTCGAGATAATCCTACATCCCTGGACACTCTCGACTTTTTTCTTAGTTGTTAGCGATTCTGGAACAAAATGTTCTTTGTTGTCCGGTTTAGAATATCCCATGTGTTAGCTTTTTCTACTGTTTTATCAGGGAAGAGATCAATTCTGGAAATCTCTTTTCCTTCTTTTTTAATAATAATGTGTCCCACTACTTGTGATTGTTGAAGTGGTGCATCCATTTTGTCTAACAGAACGATTTCCTTATTATACTGATTTGGATTATCGCCTTTTTTGGTTAATAAACTAACTGGTTGGGTCGTGATGATGTTAACCTTTGTTTCTTTTCCTTTATCAACGGAGATTTGCTTAACAACATCTCCTTTTTTCCAGACAGGATGTACTTGATAGTGGTTAAATCCATAGTCAAACATTCCTGTTATTTCTGCGTTCCGTGTCTTGGTATCTGGCTCTCCCAAAACTACTGCGATAACTCGCATGTTATTCCGTTTTGCTGTTGCCGTGATACAAAATTTAGCTTCCTGCGTGTATCCAGTCTTTAAACCATCAACACCCTCATAAAAACGTACGAGCCGATTCGTATTTACTAACCAAAATGGGCTAGCACTTTCTTTGCGGAGATAATCTTGATAAATGCCTGTGTATTTGGTTACCAATTGGTGTTTTAATAATTCACGCGACATGATTGAAATATCCATGGCAGTGGTATAATGATCAGGCGAGGGTAATCCGTTTGTATTTACAAAATGCGTATTTTTCATTCCTAGCTGCTTTGCCCGTTCATTCATTTTTGCAACAAAAGCCTCTTCCGTACCTGATATATGTTCTGCCATAGCCACAGCTGCATCATTTCCAGATGCAATCGCAATACCTTTTAGCATATCTTCCACTGTCATTTCTTCACCAGGTTGCAGAAAGATTTGTGATCCGCCCATAGATGCAGCTCTGTCACTCGTTCTAACCTTATCAGACAGTTTGATTTCATCCCGCTCTACTGCTTCCATTATCAAGAGCATCGTCATTACTTTTGTAATACTGGCAGGCGGTAATTTTTCCATCGAATTCTTCTCAAATAATATCGTGCCTGAATCAGCTTCGATTAAGATAGCTGATTTGGCATTTGGTGCCAAGTCTGGATTGCTTTCAGCAAAAACCACACCTTGCGATAACATAAGCGTGAAACAGGTAAATAAAAGGAGAAATACACGTGCGAATTTTTTCATGGTTTTATTCGTACCCCCATTTCTATACCTATCTTTTCCAGTTAGAAGAAATAATATTCCTATATGAAAACTTCTATCTACACCTTTCGAAGTTGCAGGTTCTTCTGTAGCGGTTGTTTTTTATGCGTATAAGGAAGCGAAATCCAGAAGTTTATACTTACTTAATATAGAAAAAAAACTTGCTCGTACCAACTGGGTACAGAGCAAGTTTCATATTATCTTTCTATTTGATTACACATGAAAACGAGAAACATTTGTGCTTAAATCATCCGCCAATTCCTGCATCCGTTCTACGTTTTGATTAATCCGTGAGATCGAGGTAAGCTGCTGCTCAATTGTCTCAACTGCTTCAATTATGGATTCATCGATTTCACCAGACATACTTGATAAGCGGGTCATGGAACTGGTTACCACTTGGTTCCCTGCGGCCATTTCTTCAGAGATCGCTGTCATCGCTTCACTCTGCTCAGCAGCACGTTCAATTTCTTTCAGAATCTGAGCAAACGTGGTGCCTACACCCTCAACTGAAATCAATCCTTCGCCTGCTTTTTTCACCATCTCATCCATTTTCTCAGTCATTTCTTTCGCTTCCTGATTGATAGAATGAGCAATATTAGCAATTCCTTCAGAAAAGCTATTACTTTCCTCTGCCAATTTACGTACTTCACTAGCCACGACAGAGAACCCTCGTCCAGCTTCGCCTGCTCTTGCAGCTTCAATCGCAGCATTTAATGCCAGTAGATTGGTCTGAGAAGATATCGTCGTAATCATTTTGACGATTTCTGATATTTCTTGAGCTCGTTGACGCAGCATATGCATCTTCTTCGCGTTATCACTAATCTCTTTAGCAATCCCTCTTACTGCTCCGACAACCTCTTGAACTTGCTTCATACCCTCTTGTGTTTGCTCGAATGTTTTTGTCGTAGCCGAAGAGGTTGATTCAGCAGAAATCGCTACTTGTTCTACCCCTTGGGAGATTTCTGAAACAGTTGATGCTGAGCTTTGCACTTCTTTCGTCTGGGAAGAAACACGTTCTGAAATATCTGCAAGACTACCTGATATATTGTGAAGAGAAGAAGAATTCTCTTCGGAATGCTCGCGTAACTCATTGCTTGCCTCATGTAGAACGGTTGCCTGCGTTTGTACTCGAATGATTAAATTGCGTAGTTCATTTACCATCGCATTCAAAGATTCGCCTACTTGAGCAATCTCATCCTTACCTTTTATGGTTACTTCCTGATTAAACTGACCTTGACCAATCAATTCCATCTGTTTCGTTACCGATAGCAGTTGAACTCGAATTCTCTTTGCAAACCACCAAATGCCAACAATTCCGATAATTGTGACTGGTATACTAGCGAAGAAAATAATCCAACCCATGCTGTTTACTTCTGCAAAGATTTCCGTTAAGGATGCTGTTAGTACCAGACTCCATGGAAGATTCTCGAATGGAACTACGACACCAAAAGAATCTGTGTTGTTATCTTTGTATGTCACATGACCAATAGAGCGTTCCTTAACATGCTTCAAAATCTCTTCGTAATTCTTTTGTCCTTCTAAAACTAACACATTATTGTTCACTGCATTTTGATGAGCGACAACCATCCCTTGTTGGTTAAGTGCGTAGGCATAGCCACTCTCCATGAACGAGATACCTGCTACTTTGTCTAACATTTTTTGTAAAGAGATAGAAACGATCATAATTCGGGACGAATCGTGATTACTACTCCCTATCGGTGAAGCAATAATGAGATTGCTTTTTTCCACAGAAGGAACAATTTCTTCATCAGAAATTAGCGGTGCTTTTGTCTCAATTGCTTCTTTATAATACTGTTTATCACTAAAATTTGTTTGATTCATTGCAGTCATTGTATATTTCTCTATACCTGTCGTTCCATCCACTAATTGTATTCGATTAATCTCTGGGAACGTTTGACGCATTAGTCTGAATTCTTCTTTTATTATTGTCTCAAAGTCGGTATTCATTGCAGATTTTGCAGCTGACTTTTTCACTTGATTGTAGATATCATCAATCCACTCGTCCATACCTTCTCGATACTGTTCTGCCAGTTTTTGTGACTGTTGTTCAGTAATATTCATTAGGGTTTGTTTAGATAATGAAACAGCAATTATCTCCAGAGTCCCGAATATTAGTACAATTAAAACGATACCTAGCAGAATAAGTTGAGAGGCAATTGAATTACCGAAACGCAAATTAAACTTTCTTTTTTTCTTTTTCTCTGGAGGGAGTTTTGGTGGAACCTTTTCTTTATTTTTCCCTCTCCAGACCCCCTTTATCATATTACCAACCCCTTCTTCTACTATAATAGTAAGAATGATATGAATAAAAAAACCCTATAAATTATTATCGGAAATATTGGCAGATTTTTTTACCCTTTCTTTATCTTTTAAAAGATTTTTTATCAATAAAAGAGACAGGATTATTATGTCTCTTTTATTGATATTCATACAAATCATTTGGTTAACACCAGTATTAATGTACTAATTTGACTGATCAATTTAAAGTGATCGAGATCCATTTTCCAGTATTAGCATCCAAGTAGCTAGATTCACTGGTTGGAGCTAATCCCCAAAAGATTCGCGGTTCAGGTGCTCGCTGTGTATCGTATTGTTCCCAGTAATACGCTAGTTGTAAGACTTGATTATCTAGTATTCGTTTCTTTGCTTCTTCTTTCGTTATTGCCGGTTTTACAGAAGGAAGCTTTTTTTTATCGATGGAAAGACCATTAAGTTGAGCAGTAGAAATTTGTCCTGTAGCTGCATCAACGTGAATCCTTATCGGCTTTCCTTGAACTGGTATGCCTTGAAAAGTATTCATGAACTCAAACGTATAAGAAGAATAACCTATCTCTTTTATCTTACTTTTATCCACCCAGTCAGGAATTAATTTATCATCTGGGGTACTAACATTACGGAGTAGCAATTCTTTTTCAGAGGATATTTTCTCTAAAAATTGAATCATACTCTGGTAAGCTTCCTCTTCGGTAATAAATGTAGGATTTTCTGTTGATTCTGTCTCACTTCGTTGTGCATTCATGTATACGATACTTCCATTTTCAATTTCAAAAAAGTATGAGCTTCCTTCTATATCAACAAACCAATCCATTGAAGTACCACGCTGCTCAATATCATTTAACTGTTGTGCTGTTAGCTTTTCTCCGAATAATTTCTGAATCGTATTTGCTACATCTTCCTTCGTTTTCAATAGTGGCATAGTACCTTTACCCGCAAATGTAACAAGTTGTGGTTCTTGCTCATCTATAGATATCCCTATTCTCTCACCCGATATTGCATCAATAGTGCCAAAATAAGTAGGCTGATATATCAACTCAGTTCCGATCTTTCTCTTTTCTTCCGAGATTATAGAGTTAAAAGTAGAAAAATCAAAATAGACTAGCTCTACATTCTGAAGATGCCCCCATCTAACACGAGCTTGTTGCTCTGTCATCGCAGACTCAGGATCAGGAAGCTTCGGGACATCTTCCTGATGCAGGGGACTAGCCCATACGGAGACGATTCTGCCTTCATGATTCACCTTAACCGTAGTGAATAAGAGATCATAAGGTATACCATGAATGAGCCTATAAAATCCGACTATTTTAACGTTGCCAAGGGTTCCATCATAAGACCGGCCAAAAATTTGGGGCTTCGTAAAATATTCTGCATCTTTTCCATAGTTCATTTGTATAAAATCAGTTGCCACTTCTATTGCCTTTTCATCGGGTACTGTTTCGTTCGTTTTATTTGGCGCAAACGCATTTTGATGATAGCGATAATTTATTATTTCACCAGTCTTTGCAAACATCTCCAGATTGATGATGGAGGAAGAGCCAGATTGCTGTTTCGTATTTTTACTCGAATATTCAACCGTCCATTTATCGAAATCGAATGGATTGTTTTTATCTGCTGGGACGTATAAAACCGTTCCTCTCGTCCTTTCTAGTAAATCTGGTAGTTTCTCTTCATAGTTCTTTAATTTAGCCTCTAGCCAGCCTGGTAAGTCACTCCCCTCCTCATTGTTATTGTTGATCCTCTGATTTAGATTATCTTTTTGTTTCCCAATAACTGTTTGATCTTTAAATACTTGTTTTTCTCTATTGCTTACCGTGCTTTCCTGACCTTGTTGAAGTAAAGGAATGCTAATGAGACCAACTGCAATGGTAGCTATCGCTCCCCACTTCCATTTGTTCATTACATAACAACTCCCTACATCTTAATCCCACTCGTCCAATACAGTTTACCATCTTTATCTATAAAAATTGATTATAAGCTGAAAGTTATTAATTAAAACATAATAAAATGGAAACGCTTCATTATTTTCATGTAAGAAAACCTAACACAATTTTCAAAATTTATCCGCCATTTCGATTCCCATCGGGATCACATTCCTATTCCAATTAGCCTTTGCTGGTGTTTCACTTGCTGTAGCCTTGGGTGGTTTTGCCGAACGCGCTAAATTCTCTGTTTATGTATGGTTCTCCATTCTGTATACTGCACTCATTTATCCTGTAGTTGGCCATTGGGTATGGGGCGGTGGCTGGTTAGCAGAACTAGGTATGCAAGACTTCGCAGGCTCAACTGTCGTACATTTACAAGGAGCAATCGCTGCATTAATTGCCACCATCCTCTTAAAGCCTCGTAAAGGTAGGTATGTAAATAACGAAACTGTTTCAATACCTGGCCACAATCAAATCTACAGTATTATGGGTGTCTTCGTCCTCTGGATTGGCTGGTTCGGCTTCAATGCAGGCTCCACACTAGGTTCATTAACTGGTTTCTTTGGATATGTAGCATTAACAACTAATCTGGCTGCTGCTGCTGGTGGTATCGGTGCCTTATTCTTAATTTGGATGATTAACCATCATGCTGATTTGACAACAATGATAAACGGGGTGTTGGCGGCTCTTGTAGCGATTACAGCATCATGTGCATTTGTAGAGCCATGGGCAGCGGTAGTGATTGGGGCTTTAGCGGGGGCTACTTCTGTTGGCGTAGCGGCATACATGGAAAGAAAAGGTATTGACGATCCGATTTACGCTATCTCTGTACATGGAGTCCCTGGTATTTCAGGAACGTTATCAACTGGAATTTTTGCTGCTCCACACCTAGTAGCTCAAGTAGGCATCGGGCAAGCTGGTTTACTATATGGTGGTGGTCTTTCTCAATTGGTCGTTCAAGCATTAGGAATTGCGGGTACGATCATTTATGTATCAATCGTTTCCTTTATCTTATTGTACGCTTTGAAAAAAACGATTGGATTGCGTGTCTCACCGCATACAGAGGAGCGTGGCTTAGATACCACGGAGCATGGTCAAAATGCTTATCCTGAAATGGTTACCATTTCCACTGAACCACAAACAATTTCAGGCTCATATTCGAAACAAAATGTAGGCCATAAAAAAACAGGCTACAGAACTGAAGTTGATCCAATCATCTAATCACGTACCCCACGTACCAGAAAATCGATGTGTTTTGAATTGATTGGGAAGATAACATAACAACACCGATTACTTATAACGATGTTCCTTACTGATAATAGTGACCAGATACAGAAATACACATAAAAACAGTCGAGATACAAGGGAAAATCCCTATACGAATCTCGACTGTTTTGTGTTACTTAGTTATATAGATGACAAGCTGCAAAATGTCCTGGCTCAATTTCTTTCCACTGAGGCTCTTTTTGTGCACATTCCGGCATTGCCTTAGGGCAACGTGTGCGGAAATGGCAACCGCTTGGTGGATCAATTGGGCTTGGTACATCCCCTTGCAATACTACTCGTTCACGCTCACGGTTAATTTCTGGGTCCGGAATCGGAATAGCTGATAGAAGTGCCTGTGTGTAAGGATGAAGTGGTTTTTCGTACAAACTCTCACTATCTGCCAACTCAACCATTTTACCCAGATACATTACTGCAACACGGTCAGAAATATATTTTACCATGGATAGGTCATGGGCGATAAACATATAGGTTAGACCCATTTTTTCTTGCAACTGCTCAAGCAAGTTAACAACCTGCGCTTGAACCGATACGTCCAGTGCAGAGATAGGCTCGTCACACACGATAAACTTTGGTTCTACAGCCAAGGCACGGGCAATACCGATACGCTGACGCTGACCACCAGAGAATTCATGAGGGAATCGGTTCATATGCTCAGGGTTTAAGCTAACAAGAGAAAGTAGCTCTTGCACGCGTTCTTTACGCTTACTTCCTGAAGCAAGACCATGGATATCTAGTGCTTCACCAATAATATCTCCAACAGTCATACGTGGGTTAAGAGATGCGTATGGGTCTTGGAAAATCATTTGCATGTTACGGCGCATAGCCTTTAGCTCATTAGCGTTCAGCTTTGCCAAGTCTTTACCTTCAAATAAAACTTGACCACTAGTTGGTTCATACAAGCGGAGAAGGGTTCGACCTGCCGTTGACTTACCACAACCGGATTCACCTACAACTCCGAGTGTTTCTCCACGCTTGATTGTAAATGAAATATCATTTACTGCTTTTAGCTTCTTTTCACCAATGTTAAAGAACTTGGTTAAATTACGAACTTCAATTAGATCATCATTTTTAGCTACAATTTCTTTGCTGGACATCGATGTCCCTCCTCTCTTACGAACCTGTACGAGCTTTTGCCATAGGATGCTGCAACCAGCAAGCTGACTTGTGGCTCGCATTAATTTCTGTTAATTCCGGATCATGTTCCAGACATACTTTCATCGTACAATCGCAACGAGCAGCAAATCCACAACCAGCAGGTGGTTTTAACAGATCTGGTGGTGTTCCGAAAATTGGTGTCAAAGGTTCATCACGATTCAGGTCAAGACGAGGAACGGAATGCAACAATCCTTTTGTATATGGATGTTGTGGGTTGTAAAAGATTTCATCAACTGTACCTTGCTCGATTACTTTACCCGCATACATAACGATAACACGTTCACACATCTCAGCTACTACACCAAGATCATGGGTAATCATAATAATGGATGTACCCATTTTCTTTTGCAGATCTTTCATCAGGTCAAGAATTTGTGCCTGAATGGTAACATCCAATGCAGTTGTTGGCTCATCGGCAATCAACAGTTTTGGTGAACAAGCAAGAGAGATTGCAATCATCGCACGCTGTCTCATACCACCTGAAAACTCATGCGGATATTGATTAACTCGACGGTCAGGTTGTGGAATACCAACGATTTCCAGCAGCTCAATCGCTCTTTGCTTAGCAGCAGATTTAGCCATATTTTGATGCTTAATCAAACCTTCCATGATTTGATTACCAATTGTCATCGTTGGATTAAGAGAAGTCATCGGGTCTTGGAAAATCATCCCCATATCTTTACCACGAATATCTTGCATCTGTTTATTAGACATCGGAATAATATCTTTGCCGTTAAACAGAATTTCTCCCTTTTTATATTGACCAGGAGGGGTTGGAATTAGCTTCATGATCGACTGTGCCGTTACGGATTTACCACAGCCTGACTCCCCTACGATTGCTACTGCTTCCCCTTTATTTACATGAAAGTTAACGCCACGAACAGCTTTAACTTCACCCGCATAGGTATGGAAGGAAACATGCAGATCTTTTACTTCTAATATACGTTCCATCCTAATCCCTCCTATTTGCGTAGGCGTGGGTCAACAGCATCTTGAATACCATCACCTAATAAGTTCAATGCCAAGATTGTCGTACTGATAAATACCGCTGGGAAGATGAGACGCCATGGATAATATCTCATTGCAGGCAAACCTTCCGATGCCATCGTACCCCATGAAGCAACCGGAGCAGATACACCTAGTCCTAAGAAGGACAAGAATGATTCAGCAAAGATTGCACTAGGAACAGTCAAGCTCAATGTAACAATGATCGGGCCAAGAGCATTCGGAATCAAATGCTTGAAGATAATCCGTGCGCTGTCAGCACCTAATGATTTGGCTGCGAGTACAAATTCCTGTTGTTTTAACAACATCATCTGTCCACGCACGATCCGTGCCATACCTATCCAACCTGTTATGGTTAATGCCAGGATAATCGTACCAACACCTGGGCTAAATACAACCAACAGAAGGATAACAACTAGCAAATAAGGAATAGCAAACAAAATATCAGCGATACGCATCATAACTTCGTCTACTTTACCACCATAGTAACCTGCAATACCGCCCCATAGAACACCGATAATCAAATCGACAAAGGCAGCAGCAAAACCTACTTCAAGTGAAATACGAGCACCATACCAAATACGTACAAACATATCACGACCTAAGTCGTCTGTTCCGAATAAATGATCTCCAGATGGAGGTACATTTTTACCAGTTAAATCAGTAGAAAAATAATTGTATTGACTAAACCAAGGAAGCGCAACTGCACCAATAATTAACAATACAAGAAAGATTAGTGAAACCATTGCTACTTTATTCTTTTTCAGACGACGCCAAGCATCTTGCCAGAACGAGAGACTCGGACGCTTGATTTCTTCAGCCTGAAGATTATCCACGGAAACTGGCTCAAAATGTTTTTCTGTTAGTTGCATACAGTCACTACTCCTTTCTACTACCGCCCAGCTTAATTCGCGGATCAATTAGTGTATAAACGATATCAACGATCAAGATCATAACAACTAATATCATTGCATAGAATATCGTCGTTCCCATGATTACCGTATAGTCACGGTTTTGGATGGACATAACGAACTCACGTCCAAGACCAGGGACGCCGAAGATTTTTTCAACAACGAACGCACCCGTTAGGATACTAGCTGTAAGTGGGCCCAAGTAAGTAATAACCGGAAGTAAAGCATTGCGGATCGCATGTTTTACAGTAATAACCGGAGTACTTAGTCCTTTTGATTTCGCTGTCTTGATGTAATCTTGACCCATGATTTCAATCATATTCGCACGTGTTAAACGGGCAATAAAGGCTAGTGGACTGGCTGAAAGTGCAAGTGTTGGTAATACGGTGTGTCTCCACGTATCCCATTTAGCGATCGGGAACCACCCTAATTCAATAGAGAAAATGTATTGATAGAAACTGGCCAATATAAAGCTTGGTACAGATAATCCGAGTACAGCTAACATCATGGCACTGTAATCTTGCCACTTATTATGATATAAAGCAGCTATAACCCCTAATGAAATCCCACCGAATATTGCTACAAGCAATGCTTGAAAACCTAAATGTGCAGAAACAGGGAAACCACGGCTGATCATATCATTTACTGTGGATGATTTCTCTGTAAATGATGGACCTAACTCCCAGGTTACTACCCCTTTTAAATAATTAACGTACTGCTCATGCAATGGTAAATGAAGATTATACTTTTCTAATAGTGCTTGTTCGATTTCAGGTGGCAACGTTCGCTCACTCGTGAATGGACCTCCAGGAATGGAGTGCATCAGGAAGAACGTCGCTGTAACGATTAAGAACAAAGAAATAATCATAAAGATGACACGTTTACCTAGGTAACGGAGCAAGACTCATTCCCCCTTCTCTTCAAATTGCTTTTCTTCGTTTGCACGAAGGTAGATATATGAGAACGATCATATACCTAACCAAAAACTTCCTGGGTGGGATAGAATCATCCTGCACCATTTTTAGTTAGCGAGTTGTTGAATACACCTTATTTCAATGAGACAGATTCGATCATGCATGTATAAGGAAAAGTCGATTTACCATACTCCGTGACGGAAAATGCTAGATCGTCTTTATTTCATGTACTAACTAAGCATGTAGTACAATCTCTTATCCATCCCTGTCCTATATGTATGATGCAGACTTTTTACGTTGCATCCTGTCTATTGAAATAGTACTTCTGGCGTAGCCAAGTTACTGCTTCATTAACGATCTACCAGTTTTTGGATGATTAATTGAATATTCATTCATTGTATGTTTTTTCAGAAAACTTAGGATGCGTAGTAATTTTTTTCTATTTCCGGGCTCAACCCCTCTCTGTAGGTAAGGATTCATCTTCTCCTACACCAACATAGGAAAATGACTCCTTATACTGCTTTAATTCCAGTGATACATCGGCTGCAACAATTCCTTCAATTCGCGATAGCTGTTCATTGACAAAAACGATTAATTCGTTATTGTTAGCAAAGCAGGCCTCAATAATAAGATCATGCTTGCCACTGAAAGCTCCCACAAATGTAACCTCTGGCAACTCCGCAAGCTCTTTAGCGACCTCTTTTTGTCTCCCCAGCTTGGTTGTTAGACCAATAAAGGCTAGAACGTTTAATCCCAATTTCTCTGGATCAGTGCGAATTACAAATTGAAAAACCCCATCAAGCAATAAGCGTGAAATCCTTGAGCGAATCGTACCTTCACTCACTTTTAGCTGATGAGCAATTTCGGTGTAAGGAGTTCGGCCATCATCTTGAAGGATCTGCAATATCTGTCGATCCACATGGTCGATTTTCCTCAAATTAACCCACTCCAATTGTAATTTTCTTTTCGAGTTCGTCTGTATTACGATTTTACTGATTTCAAACTCTGTTTCATTACGAAATTCGCAAAATAAATTTACAAACACTCTATTACAATAAAAATATTACGAATTAATTATGCTGTCAACGTATTAGCCTTACACAAAAGATAAAATATTATAAACAAAAGAAATACACAAAAGCGAAATGGCTCATATTGGAGGACGAAACGGAACAAAACTGAATGTTTTTTCAAACTCGATCAACACCCATTTTGAAAACTATTTGTTTTAACTAAGTGATAACGCTTACATGATGCTTTTCCTCCCTATATATCCTTTTATTCCCAATCATTATTTAACTTTATATTCTTTATAATATTTTATAGAATATCTTACACTTCAAGGATTGTTATTATGAAATTTATTCCAAATAAAGAAAACATCTGGGAGTTATTCAGTTATCTCCCCAGATGTTTTTGTGTTAACATTCTTCGATTAGTTTAGCTAAAAGCGTAGTTCGTTGTGAAATGTGAGGAATCCAGATAAATTCCTTGGGCGAATGTGCAAAATCTCCTGATGCTCCCAATCCATCCAGTGTTGGGACACCACAAGCGGCGATAAAGTTCCCATCACTTACCCCACCTGTCCCTTCCTCTGAAAGAAGGAGATTCAACTCTGCTTTCGCGATTTGATAAGCTTTTTGAAATAACGCCTCACTCATTACTGTTCGTTCCATAGGAGGTCTGCTCAGGCCCCCTGTGACGATGAGCTCTGCTTTCGCTAATACAGGTCTCAGGTTAGATATAGATCTAGTAATCCGCTCTGCTTCTTCCATCGTGCGTATACGCACGTCTATATGAGCTTCAGCATAATCGGCCACTACATTACGGGCAATTCCTCCATGAACAAGTCCCACGTTTACTGTCGTACCCACCTGATAATCCGTCAATTTTTGCAGGGCTTGGATCTGATAACTCATTTCTTCAATTGCTGAGACACCTTTTTCATGATCCACTCCTGCATGTGCAGAAATCCCTTTGGCAATGACAGAAAAGTGAGCACTTCCTTTTCTCCATGTTTTCAGTGCTCCATTCGTAGCCATAGGAGGCTCCAAGATAAATGCAGCTTCCGCTTTTTTCGCTTCTTCCTCTAACAAGGCTCGGGAACTGGGACTTCCTATTTCTTCATCCCCTGTTAACAGTAAGACAATCGTTTTATCACTAGGTAATCTATTAAAATGTTGTAGAGCTTTTATTGCAAATAGTGCTTGAAGAACCCCTGCTTTCATATCATATACGCCTGGACCGAATGCCTTTTCCCCTTCAATTGTAAAAGGTCTCTTCTCTGCTTCTCCAAGTGGCCAAACCGTATCATAGTGTCCAGCAATCAAGATCCGCTTAGCTCCTGTGCCAAATTCACAAATGAGTTGATCCCCGTATTGTTGATTCAAGATTCGTCTCGGCTTTACACCCGTGACTTTCTCAACTGTTTCTAAATACCAGGTAATCATTTTTTCACTTTGCTCTTTATTCAAAGAGGGAGAGTCAATGGAAACACTCTCTTTCAGTAGTTGAAGAAAAAATGGTAATTCTTTCTCCATATAAGCATAGATTGTCATGTTTCTTTCCCTCTCTATTAATGTTGTTGAGCATTAAGTCCAAAAAGGCGATCTAATCCATACACCTTTTCTAATAAAAAGATAAAGACAAGACTGAACAAGATCACAACAGATGATACAGACGCCACCATAGGATCAAGAGACTCCTGCATATAGTTAAAAATCATGAGCGGTAGCGTGGTAGTATCAGGAGCTACCATAAATAACGAGACTGTAACATTGTCAAATGATGTTAAGAAAGAAAAAATCATCCCTGATAATATGGCCGGTCTAAGCATTGGCAACGTAATATCCCAAAACACGTTAAGTGGACGAGCTCCAAGCATATAGCCTGCCTTTTCTAATGTATAGTCAAAGCTGGTCAATCCTGTTAAAACCAAGCGAACCACATACGGTATCGATATCAGAATGTGTGAAAGCAGCAATCCGAGGAAAGATCCTCCTAGATTGATTCTGGTAAAAAAGAGTAATGCTGCAATCCCGATAATCAATGAAGGTACAGTTAGTGGTGAAAGCATCAGCGCATTTATGGCATCTCTACCTTTAAATTTGTACTTAGCCAGAGCAAGTGCTGCTAACGTTCCAAGAAGGGTAGATACAATCGCTGTGATAGCCGCTAATTGCAAACTGAAAAAGAAAGCATCAATAAATTCAGGACGATCTAGAATCTTCAAATACCAGTCAAATGAAAACCCTTCTGGCGGAAAAGATAGGTACCCCGCAGAAGTAAATGAACTGGGAACAATAATTAAAAAGGGGGCATTAACAAAAATCAAAATCATTAGTGTTAAAAAGCCTAACAAAGAGAAACGTGGCAACCTCATGATGAGAATACCTCCTTGTATCGTTTGGTTTCAACAAGGCGCGAGAATAAAGTAACCAACAATACAGTGCATCCCAATAGCAAGATAGCAAGTGCAGCGCCAAGCGGCCAGTTTAGAACAGCCATAATTTGTTCAAATGCCAAGGTTGGAATAACCTTCACTCCCGTTCCTCCCATTAGTGCAGGCGTTACATAAGCACTCATGGATAAACTAAAAACAAGTGTTATTCCCGCAAAAACACCTGGCATACTAAGTGGAAGAGTCACATGGAAAAAGGATTGAATCCGATTTGCTCCCAGAATGGAGGCGGCTTTATACAAGGATTGATCAATTGAATATAGACTAGTCGCAATTGCCAGTACCATATAAGCAATAAACGCATCGGTTAGCCCAATGACAACGCCAACTTCGTTATACATGAAGCGAAGCGGTTGTTCAATCAATCCGAGGTCCATTAACGTCACATTAATCCAGCCTGTCTCTCCTAGAATAACAACCCAGCCAAAATTACGGATTACTACACTAATTAAATGAGGACATATAATGAGCATAGTAACAAGCCCACGTAACTTACCTGGTGTTTTAGCCATAAACATCGCTACTGGAAATGCCAACACCAATGTAAAAAAAACCGTGTACAAACTAATTTTGATTGTTTTCCATAGCACTTCCCAGTAATACACATCGGTAAAGATGGTTTTATAATTTTCTAAACTGAATTGTCCTTCTACCCCTTGAAAACTAAGGACAAGAATAAAGAGCATGGGGATTACAAAAACCCCTAACAAGAGAATCAATGCTGGCAAAAGAAGAAACAGGTACGGGAAACGCTTTAACATCCTACTTGCCTCCTTCCGCCATTAGAAACACATCTTCTGCAGACCAGCTACACGTCACGGTCTCACCATCTTGACCGTTACCTGTCCATACTTTCTCCTGCATTCTGACATCTAACAACGTAGACCCCACGCTTACTTTGCATTCTGTAAAAGCCCCCAGGAATGAAGCAATATCAAGCGTACCGTTTACGCTATTATCTGATGTGTCTTTTTCTGATTGGGTAGTTAACTTGATTTTTTCTGGACGTATAAAAGCAGTTACCGACTGACCAACAGTCCAGTTACCAGTTGACTGAGTTGCTTTAATCATCAGTCCATTTTCAGTTCGGACATGTACATGCATGTTATCGATTGAAGAGACTACTCCGGGCAATCGATTGGTCTTACCGATAAACGTGTGTACAAATTCACTTTTTGGCTGATTATAGATTTCGTATGGTGTTCCGATTTGTTCGATATTCCCGTAATTCATAACGACAATTCTATCTGAAAGTGACAAAGCCTCTTCCTGATCGTGAGTCACAAAGATGGTTGTAACTCCAATTTCTTGATGAAGCCTTTTTAATTCATCTCGCAGCTCTTCTCTAAGCTTGGCATCCAGATTACTTAACGGTTCATCGAGTAATAGTAAAGACGGCTCAACAATCAATGCGCGAGCAATGGCGATACGTTGACGCTGTCCGCCGGATAACTGCTTCGGATAACGATCAGCAACATGTGGTAATTTTACTAGTTCTAACACTTTTTGAATTCGTTCTGCTTGTTCTTGCTTGGATACCTTCCGTAATTTCAAGCCATACCCAATGTTCTCTCCTACTGTCATGTGTGGAAAGAGTGAATACGTTTGAAAAACCATGCCCAATTCTCGCTTATATGGGGGAACTCCATTCATCCGCTTGCCTTTTATCAAAAGTTCTCCCTCGTCTGGATCAAGAAAGCCTGCAATCATATTTAATGTTGTCGTCTTACCGCATCCGGAAGGACCGAGCAAGGAAATAAACTCACCTTGCTCAATTTCCAGATCAAAGTTCTTGACGACCACCTGATTTTGAAATCTTTTTTGTACATTTTTTAGTTGTACATCGATTTGTTTTTTCATGAGGTCATTTTTCCCTTCATTCTTACTTGCCTACTTTTGGTGCAATTTCTTTATTAAAACGCTCGATCCATTTTCCGCTCTCTTTGGAGAGAATGCCATAATCAAAGTAAACGATTTTGCTGCGGTCAAATTCTAGTTCTTTCTTAACCTCTTCAGGTAAAGGTACATCGACAGCTGGTACATAGTACGCTTCTGTTGCAAATAACGTCTGAATTTCATCTGTTAGCAGGAATTCAATAAACGCTTTTGCTGCTTCAGGGTTTTTCGCATCTTTTACGACAGAACCAACGGTAGGAATGATGTTAGCTCCCTCTTTGGGAACAACGAATTCTAATGGTAAACCTGCTTTTTTCTGTGTAATGCTTCGAGCCATTGGCCAGGTTGTATATACGGCTGATTTACTTTGCAGATTTTGTTGAAGCTGCGCTGCTGATTTTGCAAAGGTTGGCATGTAGCCGGCAATCGTTCCAAAATGTTTGAATCCTTCTTCTACATCCTTTTCAGAACCACCGTTTGCATAAGATAGCATGATAAGTGCACTTCGACCGAAGTTACTGGTCACATCATTCATGGTTAGATTGCCTTTCATTTCAGGCTTGGTCAAATCGTTCCATGACGAGGGAATTGGTAATCCTTTTTCTTTAACCAACTCACTATTATAGGAAATTCCCATCGGTGTAAAATTGATAACTGCGCCAGAATTTTCAGACACAGCAAGCTCTTTTGATATCTTGCTAATGCTTGGCACATCTTTTTCAGTAATTGGTTGCCACAAACCTTCTACTCTACCTTTTTCCTGTTCTCCACCTTCTATGTAAGTAACATCAATTTGAGGTGAATTTTTTTGTGCTTTTACTTTCGCTACGATTTCTGTAGCAACACCAGCAACATAAGCTAACTCTACATCAGGATATTTCTCATTAAATTTCTTGAAAATCTTGTCTTTCATCAGCTTCTCTACGGTTGCGCCATTTCCGGCAATAACTAACTTGCCCTCAATTTTTTCTTCCTGACCAGCGCCTTCTGTGGATGAGGTATTGCTCGGTGCTGGTTGGTTACCTCCACTACATCCCGCAACTAACAGACTACTTAAGGCGAGTACAGAAAAAATAGTTTTTACGCTTTTTTTCATAAGAAATGGCCCCCTAATTGTTTTTTTCGTTCTCTTATAGAGAACAGTGTTATCCATATGTAAACAATAAAAAAATAATAGCATGATTTTTTTAAAAAATCAATTATTTGTGAAAATACAGAATTACATGTTACAATTGACTACCAATGAAAGATAATGTGAAAGGGTATGCTGAATGGACAATTTATTATCTTCCGTCAAAAATAGTTGTAGAGTCTTAAAATTCTTTTTAGAATCCCCTAAGGAATTAGGTGTAACGGAAATAAGCAAAAAGCTCTCCTTATCAAAAAGCGCTGTTCATAAGATGCTTGCTACACTAGAAAGTGAAGGTTTTATTCAGCAAAATCAAAAAACCAAGCAGTATATGCTTGGCTATACACTTCTGGAGTTAGGTAATAAGGTATTACGTGACCATGATATCGTCGAATATGCGAAGCCTCACTTACAAGAACTTGCTAATTCTACTAAAGAGCTAGTCAGTTTATGTATCAGAGATGGTAATGATGCAATCTATGTAGACAAGATCGATTCCCAATATACCATTCGTTTTAATGTAGATATTTACAGAAGATTCCCGTTATACGCTACATGTGCTGCCCGTGCTATTCTCGCCTTTCAACCTGATTCCTTTATTGATTCTATCCTCGCATCTCCTTTAAAGGAGTATACTAGTGAGAGTATCACTGAAGCTCAAGATATGAAAAAACGTTTACTCCGAATTAGACAAAACGGTTATGAGGTTAGTTCTAACATGAGAAATATCGGCGTAACCGGAATTGCTGCACCTATATACGACGTAACTTCTCAAGTAGTTTGTTCCATAAGCCTAATCGGTCCTACAGATCGAATGATAGCACCTCTTGATTCCTATCGGGAAAAAGTACAACAAACTGCTAAGATCTTGTCCGAGGGACTAGGTTATCACAATAATTAAACGTTACATCCATAAAATGTGCTACCAAACATATAAACAAAGAAAAACTCCTCGAGAATACCGGGAGTTTTTCTTTTCTCTATCCTTTACAACTTTACGCTTTTTCAATTACTCCTTTAACAAGAGCAAGGAATTCTGATTTAACACGTTCTGTTGTTTCCATTACTTCATCATGAGAAAGCGGTTGCTCCAGGATTCCTGCCGCCATGTTACTAATGCAAGAAATACCTAGTACTTCTACGCCCATATGACGTGCAACAATTACTTCTGGAACAGTAGACATCCCTACTGCATCTCCTCCTAACGTTGCTAGCATACGGATCTCTGCCGGCGTTTCATAGGAAGGACCAAGAAGACCTACATAAACCCCTTCTTTTACGTCAATCGCAAGCTCATTTGCCACTTCTTTAGCTAATTCACGCAGACGCTTTGAATAAGCTTCCGACATGTCTGGAAAACGAACGCCTAGTGTATCATCATTTGGACCAATCAGTGGGTTACGGAACGTTAGATTTAGGTGATCGCTAATCAACATCAGATTACCAGAATCAAACTCTTTATTGATTCCCCCTGCTGCATTGGTTACGATGATTGTTTCCACACCGATCGCCTTCATCACGCGAATCGGAAAAACTACTGCTTCTAGTTCATGCCCCTCGTAGTAGTGAAAGCGGCCTTGCATGGCAACTACTTGCTTTCCTTGCAGCTTCCCGATAACGAGTTGGCCCTTGTGCCCTACAACAGTTGACTTCGTAAAGTGAGGAATCTCATCGTAAGGAATAATGACAGCATCTTCAATTTCATCAGCCAATACTCCTAGACCAGAGCCCAGGACAAGACCGATCGTTGGTTTTTCATTTAGTTTCTCCTCAATAAATGCTTTAGCCTGTTCAATGTTAGACACTCTGCTTCCTCCCTTTATATCTCTGATAAAAAGCTTTTACCAATCTTCGGTGCCTTTATTTCAAAGTTATCGGAAATAGTTGCTCCAATATCAGCAAATGTTTCGCGGATACCCAGATTTTTTGCTTCTTCCAACCCTTTATAGGTTACGAGTAATGGTACATATTCACGAGTATGATCTGTTCCATGGTGGGTTGGATCATTACCGTGGTCCGCAGTGATAATCAAAAGGTCCTCTTCTTTAAGAGAAGCCAAGATTTCAGATAGTCTGTTATCAAAATCCATCAATGCTTGTCCATACCCTTCTGGATCTCGACGATGACCATATTTCGCATCAAAATCAACCAGATTCACAAAGGAGAGTCCAGTGAATGACTCGTTCATGGTTTCGATTAGCTTGTCTACTCCATCCATGTTATCCTTCGTACGAACAGCTTTCGTGATTCCTTCCTCCGCATAAATGTCAGAGATTTTGCCTAGTGCAATACTATCAATACCTGCATCCACCAAGTGGTTCATAACAGTTGTATCAAATGGCTTAACAGAATAATCATGGCGATTAGACGTACGTTCAAAAGCACCCGGCTTTCCAAGGAACGGACGAGCAATAACACGAGTTACCGCATATTCATCGCGTAGTGTCAATTCACGAGCAATTTCACAAATTCGATATAGCTCCTCAAGCGGAATTACTTCTTCATGAGCGGCAACCTGGAAGACACTATCCGCAGAAGTATACACAATCACATTTCCTGTCTTCATGTGTTCTTCGCCTAGTTCGTCCAGAATTTCTGTACCGGAAGCAACCTTGTTTCCTAATACCTTGCGACCAATTCTCTCTTCGAACTCATGAATCAGTTCTTGTGGAAACCCATCTGGGAAGGTGTTAAAAGGAGCTGATACATGAAGCCCCATGAACTCCCAATGACCTGTTGTTGTATCCTTACCAAGAGAGATTTCTTTCATTTTACCGTACATTGCCGTTGGATTATCCACTGCAGGCACATTATGTAGGGGCGCAATTTTTCCTAGTCCCATTTGAGCCAGATTAGGCAAGGCAAAACCTTTCACCGTTTCAGCGATATGACCAAGAGTATGCGCTCCTTTGTCATTAAAATTAGCTGCGTCTGGCAACTCTCCAATTCCTACGCTATCAAGTACAATTAGAAATACACGTTTAAATCGTTTCATCTTTGTAGGTCCTCCTTATGCACAGTTATTTTGCGATTAGTTCTATCATATTTATCGTTGCTAGGCACGAGGATGTGTCTTTGCATATACATCTTTGATACGTGTTTTTGTTACATGAGTATAAATCTGGGTGGTTGAAATATCAGCATGTCCAAGCATTTCTTGAACAGAACGCAGGTCTGCACCATTTTCAAGCAGGTGTGTAGCAAACGAGTGCCTGAGTGTATGCGGCGTAATATCCGACTGGATGCCTGCCTCTAAGGCATGTTTTTTAATGATTTTCCAGAAACCTTGTCTGGTAATTTGTTTCCCTAAATGGTTAAGAAATAATGCCTGATCAGTTCCCGCCTTCACCAGATGTGGTCGTCCCTTTTCTAGATAGGTCCGTATTGCAGTGATCGCAATACTGCCTAGCGGGATGATCCTTTCTTTTGAACCTTTCCCCATACATTTCAGAAAACCCATTTCCAGATTAATATCTCCGAACTGTAACGAAACTAACTCGGAAACACGGATACCTGTTGCATATAATAATTCCAACATGGCCTTATCCCTATAAGAATTGGGCGAAGTACCTTGAGGACCGTCTAATAAACGTTCCACTTGCTCTACTGACAATACCTTTGGCAAGCGCTTCTCAATTTTTGGTGTTTCTAAATGAATGGACGGATCATTATTCAAATAGCGGTCACGAACTAAAAATTGATAAAAAGCACGTATAGAAGCCAAATTTCGAGAAAGGGTTGAAGTAGCACGTCCCTTTTCCTGCAGCATCAATAGATACCCGACGATATGACTTCGCGTACTTTCTTCCATGTTACATATTCCCTGTTCATTTAAATACGCCGTATACATGACCAAATCATGCTGATACGATTCTAACGTGTTAGTAGAAAGACCCTTTTCTACAGCGAGAAAGTGAGAAAATTGATCGATCAACATATCCATGAAGCCACTTCTCCTTCTGGACTAGTATTACCAAAAGAGGCACATTAGTACTTTCTATATATAGCAAGCATTCTCCTGCTTTTATCTATTCCCATTCGGAATAGAAGAGCTGTAAACGCTGGATATACCAGTCCACTTTATCTGCTTGTTCCTGATTCAATAAACTCATTACTTTTACCGCTTTGCCCAGGGGTTCATCATAAGGATCAATTGGGAGCAAAAAATGAGATAAATAAGAAATAACTCCGTAAAAAAGAAGTGAACAGGTAACAAAAATCAGAAAAAACCGGATTAGTTCAATCAGTTTTTTGACAGGCATGAGCACAAAAGACCACTCCTCTTACATTCTCTACCCTATATTTATGCTCCTGTATCACTCAGATTGTCCAATTAGCTGAAAAAGAAAAAACTTCTCCGTATGTATAGAGAAGTTCTATTTATAAACGTCGACATCCACTATATCGAGGCAGCGATGACAAATTCCATAAAAGGTTAAACGGTGATCCGTCACGACAAAATTATAGTCATTGTTCACTTTCTCTTCTGATCCTGCAAGCAAGTCCTCAAATATCTCATCTACAGTACCGCAGTGCAGACATATTAAATGATGATGGTGATGCTTGGCATTGTCATCCCGTAAATCGTACCGTGCTACTCCATCCCCAAAATTCATTTTATGGATAATGCGTAGTTCGCTTAATAATTCCAAGGTGCGATATACAGTTGCAAGCCCTATTTCAGGTGCTTTATCCTTCACCTTGAGATAAACATCCTCCGCACTTAAATGATCTGCCTCATTTTCAAGTAAGACACGAACTGTTGCTTCGCGTTGTGGCGTCAATTTATAGTGGTGCGAGTGCAATTGCTGTTTAATTTTTTCTATTTTTTCTTCCATGTTTGCCCCTCCCCGTTCGCATCAAACCTGTACTTATTATAGAGGAGAGAAATGTTCTAAGTCAAATACATCTGTTATTAAATTATAATTATTCTTAATTGATAGCGTAGCGCATGAGCAGAGGAGACAGAAAAGTCTCAACCACTGCTGCTGCAATCATAATGGCAAACATACAGCCAACCAGAAACGAATACGTTCGAAAGTATGGCATAATACTCTCTCTTCTCGATAATAATCTAGTGCGTACCAGTTTTAATGAGAATGAAATACCTGCCACGCCTGCAATTAACATCGCTGGAATAACAAGCATATTTTGTGGAAGAACGCCGAAAAGAGCGAAAGTCATCCCCTTCCATTGGAGTTCTTCAACTAAAAATCCTACAGTAAACCCAACAATGATTCCTTTCAAAAATAAAAGGAGCACAATCATAGGCAAACCAATGATCGACATACCTAATAGCCACAAAATCAACAATGTTTTAACATGATGACCGAATGCTTGTTGAAAATGAAGGGAAGGGTCGCTAATTCCATTCTGATCAAAATTTGTAAAGAAATATCCGAGAAATCCTAACAACTCCTGTTTTTGTGATAGGTCGAGCGAATTAACCAAAATAGCTCCAAAAATAGCGCCCATGGTTAAAAGAATAATGGCAAATAAAAAGAGTGACTGGTTTTCTATCAGGAACATCTGAATGCTTTGTCCAAAACGGGATCGCACCATTGCTCGCCTCCTTACAATTCAGGATACTAACAATCTATGCGAACCCCTTCCCTGATTATGACAACCTGTCCCTCTCAAATTAATCGATGCGTACCTTCCCGTAAATTCCTGCTCCACCTGCTTCTAGCCGCCATTCACCATTCCGAGCCTTCATGATCGTGTTTGTTACCTTTTCGCCCAGTTCTCGTTGCAGTGTAGACTCATCTGCCCGATGGAGTATATCCATCTCAGTACCGATTTGCTGATACATTCGCTCTCTCGTTTTTAATCCAATACCTGGCAAGAACTCCAAGGGAATCTGTTCTACATAGGGGGGTCTGTGCGGTGGATGAATACCAAGCTGTACATCTGCTAATTGAGCTATTCGTGTGCTGACTCCCTGTACGACACGTTTATACCCACAGGAAGGACAACGCCCCTGATCATTCGCAGATTTAGTAGAGCCACATCCCTGACAAGCAGTCTGATGATATTTTCCCAACATGGGTGAAAGCCCGTAATTACAAGTAACAGAACGATTATCCATTCGCCGTAAAGCCATTACCCACTCAGTAAAAGAAGCCTCTTTCATTCGGATTGTTTGATATTCTCGACCGATTTTACCCAGTGAATGAGCATCAGAATTCGTTAGAAAAGTCATAGTATGAAGTTCACTAATTCGATCTGCCATCTCCGTATTTGCGCTTAATCCCAGTTCCACTGCATACAAAAGATCTGTAGCTGCTACCTCCTCCAACCTATCCGTACAACTGCCATATACACCTTTATGAGGGGTAAAAATATGGGCTGGTATCACGACACCACCAAGTACTTGAACCTTTTGCTGTAATTCAAGTAAGCTAGTTGCTATTCGTTGCGAACTAAGATGTACATTTTTACAACGAGCAGCCAACCATGATGTAAACTCCTTCATTTCGTTCAATGTAGGTAAATAACAGAGATAGTGTGCTTCTCCCCGTCCAGGTTCTTTGATCTCTAATTCACACCCTAATAACAATGTGGTTCTTTTATATTCAATACCGCCATTTGCTAGTGATCTTGCCTCTTTCCTATCCAGTAACTCTTCTAGCTCTTGCTGAACCTCAGGCGAATGGGAATCAATAATTCCGATCATTTCCATACCTTTTCGCTCAGATGCTTCTTCCAGAATTTTTGTAAGAGTCATGGTATGAGAAGCAGTTATTTTCACAGGTTTTTTTGACATCGTTCCACCAATATGAATATGTAAATCCGCAAAAAAATCTCGCATCTTCGGTTAGCTCCGTTGCTCTTTTAACATGTCATTTTCCCATGCAAAGAGAGCTAACACTGTTTTGGCATCGCGTATTTCTCCAGTTGCATGCAGCTCTTTTGCTTCCTCTAATGTAAGGTGCAACACCTCAACAAACTCATCTTCATCCAGGTTAAGCTCTCCTGCCGTTAAATCTTTTGCCACGTACAGATGAAGTAGCTCATCCGCAAATCCAGGAGACGTATAAAAACTGCTAATGTGTGTGATGTTCTTCGCTGTATAGCCCGTCTCCTCTGCAAGCTCCCGTTTTGCGCATTCTAGAGGTTCCTCGCCCTTTTCCAGTTTCCCTGCCGGTATTTCGATAATGCTACGCTCTAATGGTTTACGAAATTGTCTTACTGCAATCATTTTATTGTCATTGGAAATGGGAAGTACTGCTACGGCTCCCTGGTGTTTCACAATTTCACGCTTTGCCAGATTTCCATTAGGTAATTCAACATCATCTACTTGTAAAGATATAACTTTCCCTTCAAAAATCTGCTTAGTTTTGATCGTTTTTTCATACAAATGATCTGCCTGATTGTTCGCCACGGTAAATCCTCCTCATGTATGCTTTCATCTCTTGTTCTAAAATGCATCTTCCTCCCATATCTTATCATCAAGAGCGGTTGGGACAAACTATCCTAGTAAAAAAACTTCAAGGATGTCTGGTACATGCTCACTCTGGTAAGACTGTTAGGACAATACCATTGCGCTTGAGAGGGGTAATGATCGATGATGAAACTGTACGTAGAAAAGAAGCAGTTACGATTAGTGGGCAAAGCAAAAGAGATTCAGGCTACCTTACAAGAACTGGCAACCAGAAATCTCAGCCTACAAGAATATTTGAATCAACAAATTCGTTAACCCTTGATTCTTATAAATAATAGTACGATTCTGTGAGCTGCCTGATTCGATAGGCAGCTTTTACTGTTATGTCTACTGTCTGAAATGCCTCTAATGCACGCTGCCACTCTGTCTCCATTGTGCGTAACGGAACAGGAAATGTTGCGTAAAGTCGAGTCAGCTTCAGCTCGTCTTCTACCGTCTCTTTCATCACAACATGACGTTTTGCGATCTGATGCTCTTTCATTTGCTTTTCCAGCAGTGCATCATATTCGTTTTGAAAGATAGGGATTGGTACCAATACGGGACATAGGACAAATCTGGTAAGTAAAGTGACCGAGTGATGGCTTAAGCCTATGTGACGATTTCTATGATCATGAAAAGCAATACGAGGTACATATATAGGAGTACCCTGTAATATCGTTACATGATGGATAACTTCAGCAACTTGCAAGGAAGTATGACCTAGTGGGGTTCCTGTACCGACTCCACCAGGTCCTGGTATACAGATGATATAATCAGCCTGATAAATATGCTTTGCAACAAGCATAGCTGTAGCTGTATTTACACATTCCAGATCCCCGCCTACAGCATGTCCTGAGGTAATGGTATGATCGAGCCATCCTCCCTGTTTCAAATGATGGGCATGCTTGGAAAAGTTGAGAAAGAGTGATGTATGATCAGGCATGATGTATACAATTTTAGCTTGAGGCTCCATCTCTTTGATCCGTAAACAAATCGCAGGTAGCATACTATGCAGCTCTCCCAAGATAACGATTGCTCCCTCTAGATTCAGTTGCCCATCAAGAAACACATGATGATAAGGACTATTCTGTTCTTCTGCCGAGTCTACGGATTGTTGCCAAGGAGAGTACCTCATTTTCATAATATGCCCGTATTGATTGGGAGCATAGTCGATTCCCTTCTGTGTAAGCTGATTTCGTTCAGAATGAAAGGCGACGATAAAATCAATCCCTCCCGTTCCTAACCGTAACGTGCGACCCGTGATATTTAAAAGTACATGATTGCCTACCTCTGGTTTCGAGGAAGTATTAGTTGATCCTAGCCATACTGCTACACTTCTTTCGCCATCTTCGTGTTCAGTTAATACTTCTAGATACCCGTCTCTAGAAGCCAGAAGCTTCAGAACTACCGCGCATTTCATTTGCAGCATATACATTTCCTCATCTCACACATGGTATAGGTATCTATATGATCAAAAACCAACGGAATATGTACAAAAGGATTTACTCTTGTTTTCCTAGAAAAAGATATCATGTTAAAAGAGAGGTGCTTTCCATGTCAGAAGACTTTTATTGTGATGAGGTTTTAAGTGGTAATACAGTGGTAAAAAAGGTTTGGGAAACAAAAAATGTTCTTGCGTACTACCACACACGACCATATTACGAGGTACACATTGTTGTTATTCCTAAACAGCATATTTCCTCGCTTCTTACTTTGGAAGAAACGGATTCAATGCTGTTACTAGAACTCCTTGATGTTGTGAAAAAAGTGGCCTCCCAATTAGTTGAAACACACGGTGCTTGCAGGGTACTCACTAACCTTGGTTCCTATCAGGATTCCAAACACTTACACTGGCATGTATACTATGGGAAGAAGATTAAGGATTAAGGAAGAAGAGGAGAAATAAATTTGTTTACCTCTATTGAATATTTAAGAAATGGTACAACGAAACAACAGCAAGCATATAACGCTCTTACCTCACTAGGAATTATGAACTCGCTTGACGCCTATGACCCTGTTCTTTGTGGAACGATTCCGCTTGCCATCGATATTGTAAGTTCAGATTTAGATATTGTGATGGAGGTGAATGATTTTTCTCTTTTTAGAGAAGAAGTGACTGCTCTCTATCATCATGTAGACGGCTTTTCCATTCAAAAGAATATCATTCACGACTACCCTACCGTTCTGGTTCACTTTCAATATGATGGTTTTTTATTTGAGCTATTTGGACAACCACGAGCAGTAACAGAGCAAAACGCTTATCGCCACATGATCGTGGAGCATTATTATTTGGAAAAAGAGCCGTCTCTCAGGCAAACGATAATCAAATTGAAGGAAAGCGGATTGAAGACAGAGCCTGCCTTCGCGAAAGTACTTAATGTGGTAGGCAATCCTTATGATGAGCTACTCCAGATCGGTAAGCGATTGAACCTGTACTAGTGTTATGTGACTCACGTATCAGCAATCTAAACGAAAAAAAGGTATGCTTCCCGGTTAATCAGGCTGCATACCTTTTTATTTCTATTCAACTGATTCAGCAATAATCGCAAGTACCAATTCAGCCGCTTTATTCAGCTCTTCAATCGGCATACGCTCATTTGTTGTGTGGATATCTTCATATCCGATACCAAAGTTAACGGAAGGAATACCATGTCCGTTAAATACGTTTCCGTCACTTCCTCCACCACTGCTAGTCAGTTTAGGCTCGCGACCTACACGCTTAACTGCTGCAATTGCTTTCTGCAAAACAGGGGTATCTTCATTGAATTTATAACCTGAATACATGAACTTCACGTCATTTTCGCAACGCGCGCCCATTTCTTCGGCTACTTCTTCAAAAGCTGTTGTCATTTTCTTCACTTGAGCTTCCAGCTTCTCATTTACCATACTGCGCGCTTCAGACCAGATCTCCACATACTCCGTAACAATATTAAACGCTTTACCACCTTCAAAGCGTCCGATGTTAGCAGTTGTGTCTTCATCAATTCGTCCCAGCGGCATGCGAGAAATAGCTTTACTAGCAACACTGATTGCACTTACACCATCTTCAGGATTAACACCTGCATGGGCAGCTCTTCCGTGAATTTTGCTAATGATACGATATTGTCCTGCGCCAGCTTTTACAATCTCCCCTACTTTTCCAGTAGAGTCCATGATAAAGCCCATATCTGCTTGCAGGAGGCTAGGGTCCATATTACGGGAACCAACCAAACCAGATTCTTCCCCTACAGTAAGAACCACTTGAATGCTTGGATGAGGCAGGTTTTGTTCTTTCAGTGTACGAATCCCTTCAAAAATCGCTGCGATTCCAGCTTTGTCATCTGAACCTAGAACTGTCGTTCCATCTGATACAATGTAACCGTCCTTGATTGAGGGCTTCACACCGTTACCTGGAACAACTGTATCCATATGGCTACTGAAAAGAATTCTTGGGCCTTGCGCAGTCCCTTCTAATGTAGCGAACAAGTTGTTGCCGCTATGCTCTGTTTTGGAGGACACATCATCCTCTTTCACGGTGAAACCCATTTCTTCCAGTTTACCCTTCAAAATCTTGGAGATATTTGCTTCTTCTTTTGTAGGGCTATCAATCTGGACTAATTCCAGAAACTCATTTAACAGACGTTGTTCATTAATCACGATCATACCTCCGATCAAAATTCTCCTATGTAACACTCCTTAGTATACCATTAAAAATCAACTACCGTACTACTTGGTATGTAACTTTTTACGATATCAGGTTAGTGAAAAGGCTGAGTGTTACCTTGAGATAATTGAAAAACAATCTTTGATGAAGCTCCACTTCTTCGCTGATGTGTAAAGATTTCAATTGCATGTAGTCTTGCGAAGAAAATGGTTCAACCGAGTTATAATGGGATATTTCCATGTTTTTTATTTGGGCGAATTTCTTTTTTAGTACGTAACATTTCTAAAGAATGCAGTAAATATTTTCTTGTTTCACGAGGATCAATCACTTCGTCTACCATCCCATGTTCGGCTGCAACATACGGATTGGCGAATTTTTCACGGTATTCAGTAATCTTCCTTTGTCTGGTCGCTACTTTATCCTCGCTTACTTCAATCTCCTTGGCAAAAATGATGTTAGCCGCACCTTCCGGACCCATTACCGCAATTTCTGCATTTGGCCAGGCATAAACAACGTCCGCACCTATCGCTTTGGAATTGAGTGCAACATAAGCTCCACCAAAAGCTTTTCGTGTGATAACACTGATTTTGGGAACCGTTGCTTCGGAATAAGCATACAGGATTTTCGCACCGTGCCTAATAATACCTCCATGTTCCTGGTTAATGCCAGGAAAGAAGCCTGTTACATCGATTAAAGTAACCAGTGGAATTCCAAAGCAATCACATGTTCGGATAAATCTGGCAAGCTTATCAGATGAATTAATATCTAATCCTCCAGCCATTACTTTCGGCTGATTAGCTATGAAGCCAACTGGTTTTCCATTGATTCGACCAAAACCTACGACAACATTCCTCGCAAAATCAGGTTGAATTTCAAAGAAATCTCCATGGTCAACGATCAATTCTAATACTTTTTTCACATCATAAACCTTTGTGCTTGCAACTGGTACGAGGTCAATGATCTCCTCTAACCAATTCCCAGGATTATCATCGTAGGAGATCTCTGGAGGGCGTTCCTCACAATTTTGAGGTAGAAACTGCATCAGTCGTCTTACCTCTTCAAACACCTCTACTTCTGATTTTGCAGTTATATGAGCATTCCCGCTAATACTAGAGTGTACTCTTGCTCCACCAAGGTTTTCACTTGAGATTTTTTCACCTGTGACCGTTTCAATTACTTTTGGTCCTGTGATAAACATTTGAGAAGTCTCTTCTACCATGAACACAAAATCGGTTATGGCAGGAGAATAGACAGCTCCACCTGCACAAGGGCCTAAAATAACCGATATTTGTGGAACTACCCCTGAGTAAATGGAATTCCGGTAAAAAATATGTCCATACCCATCTAGAGAGACAACTCCCTCTTGGATTCGTGCACCACCTGAATCATTAAGACCGATGATTGGAGCTCCATTCTTTGCAGCCAAATCCATGATATTGCAGATTTTTTTAGCGTGCATCTCACCTAATGCACCACCAAAAACTGTGAAGTCTTGAGCAAAAATATAAACGATCCGACCGTTTATTTTACCATATCCAGTAACGACACCTTCTCCTGGTGCCTCCATCTGATCTAGTCCAAATAGATGGGAGCGATGCTTCACGAATGGTTGTAACTCTATAAAAGTGTCTGGATCAAGCAGGAGATCAATTCGCTCTCGTGCGGTTAGTTTACCACGTTGATGCTGAGCCTGAGTGCGTGCTTCTCCTCCGCCGAGCTCTACTTTTCTCTTTTTCACGTGCATTTCATCAATTTTTTTATACATTTCTTCACTCATCGTTTTTTGCCACCCCACTGTCTTTCGGTTGACAAAGTTCCACCAATACACCATGAGCTTCTCGCGGGTGGATAAAAGCGATTTGTGCTTCATGCGCACCTATCTTAGGTTGCTCTTGAAGTAAACGAATTCCATGTTCGTGTAATGTATTCATTCGCTCTACTATATCATCTACTTCGAGCGCAATATGATGAATGCCCTGCCCTCTTTTTTCTATAAATGTTGCGATCGAGCTCTGTGGTGCAAGAGCTTCCAATAACTCAATCCGTGATTCACCAATTCGTAAAAAAGCAACTTCCACCTGTTCACTCTCTACCTTTTCTCTACCCTCTAATCGAAGACCGAGATGTTCTGTGTAAAAAGGTAAAGCCTGATCAATGGAATGGACTGCAATCCCAATATGAGCAATCTTCTTTGGGGGCTCTAGCCAATTCTCTTGTTTTGGTCTCGCTTGTTGACGAATGTAATCAATTGCAGCCTGTGTAGGTGTCCCAGGTGTAAAAATTTCACGAATACCTTGTTCTTTTAAAAACGGGATATCCTCTTGCGGTATAACGCCGCCGCCAAAAACAATGATGTCTTCTGCTTGTTGTTCTTTTAATAACCGGACAATTTCCGGAAACAATTCATTATGAGCGCCAGACAGACAGGAAAGACCGATAAAATCAACATCCTCCTGGATTGCTGCATGAACAATTTGGGCGGGGGTTTGTCTCAAACCGGTATAAACTACTTCCATTCCAGCATCACGAAGTGCCTGTGCAATAATCAGCGCACCTCTATCATGTCCATCCAATCCAGGCTTGCCAATTAAGACACGTATCTTCTGCTTCATTGCTTTTCCTCCTACACGTAGACTACACAGACCGATACTCACCAAATACCTGACGAAGAACACCACAGATCTCTCCGATCGTGGCATATGCACGCACGGCATCAACAATGAGTGGCATTACATTTTCTGTAGACTTAGCTCCTTCACGCAATTGATTGAGCGTTTGCTCAACTAGTGCTTGATTGCGGTTTTTCCGTAGCGTGTCTAGCTTTTCTGTTTGCTTCTTCCCAATCAACGGATCAACTCTAAGCAAATCTGGTTGAGTTTCATTTTCCAGTACAAAACGATTTACCCCAACGACAATCTCTTCACCAGACTCGATTTTTCTTTGCATGTCATATGCTTCCTTATGAATTTCTCTCTGCATATAACCTGCTTCAACAGCAGCAACAGCTCCGCCCATTTGAGCGATTTTTTCCATATAGACTGCTACTTCTGCTTCCATCTCATCCGTTAACTGTTCCATATAATACGAACCCGCCAATGGATCAACCGTATCAGTAACACCGCTCTCATAAGCAATAATTTGTTGGGTGCGCAATGCTATTCGAGCAGATTCTTCTGTCGGTAAAGCGAGCGCTTCATCACGTGAATTCGTGTGTAAGCTCTGTGTTCCCCCAAGGACTGCTGCTAATGCTTGTAATGTAACTCGAACCACGTTATTGTCTGGTTGTTGTGCAGTAAGCGTTGATCCACCTGTCTGTGTATGAACGCGGAATTGCCAGGATTTTGGATTTTTAGCGTTGTATTTGTTTCTCATGAGGTTTGACCAGATTCTTCTGGCACATCTGAATTTTGCGACTTCTTCGAAGAAATGATTGTGAGCATTAAAGAAGAAAGAGAGTTGGGGTGCAAATTGATCTATATCGAGACCTGCTTGTATGGCAGCATCTACATAGGCGATTCCATCCGCAAGAGTAAATGCAACTTCTTGTACAGCACTCGATCCTGCTTCTCTGATATGGTAACCGCTGATACTAATCGTATTCCATTTTGGTACGTGACTGGCACAATAGGCAAAAATGTCTGTGATGAGTCTCATGGAGGGTTGTGGTGGGAAAATGTAAGTACCTCTCGCAATATATTCTTTGAGAATATCATTTTGAATGGTACCGCTAAGCTTTTCGGAGGATACGCCCTGCTTTTCTGCCACGACAATGTACATAGCGAGTAAGACCGAAGCCGGGGCATTAATCGTCATGGATGTACTTACCTTATCAAGCGGAATCTGATCAAGTAGCAATTCCATATCTGCCAAGGAATCAATAGCTACACCGACCTTGCCAACCTCTCCTACAGCCATGGCATCATCAGAATCATAGCCAATCTGCGTAGGAAGGTCAAACGCAACACTTAATCCAGTCTGCCCTTGTTCAAGTAAATATCGAAAACGACGATTTGTTTCCTCTGCTGACCCGAAGCCAGCGTATTGGCGCATGGTCCATAAGCGCCCCCGATACATAGTGGGTTGAACTCCACGCGTATAGGGATATTCACCAGGCAGGCCTAGTTTTTCTTCATACTCTTGGTCGACTTCTTTCGGTAGATAGACTCGTTCTACTTCAATATTGGATGAAGTTGTGAAAGTCCCTTTTCTTTCTGGTGTCTTTTTTAGCTTTTGGTCAATGCTTTGTTGCCACTTCTCATAGATTTGAGTAAAATGATGTTGTGACATCAGTTGTCCCCCTGTGTGACAAAGTTGGAATTTAAAGAAATATCCTCCAATATATTCTAGCATAGCCAAAATCTTTTTCAATCTGTGCTATGTGCTGAGTGAGGATAATTTTTACCATAGTTGAAGGAGTTGTATACTGTGAAATATCAATCTACCATCGTCAAAATCCTTGTTTTTATACTTGTATTGGCCCTGGTGGTTCCAATGGTATTACAATATATCGTATAAAAAGGTAGGTGAAAAAAGCCGATTTGCTTGTAAAAGCAAATCGGCTTTTTTGTATCACTGCTTTCATCCTTCGCTCAAGTCTTCGCCCGCAAGTGGTAGAACCCCAACTAGTTTACAGACAAAAATTGCACTTCTTCTGCTCACCCACTACATGATTGAATCGAGGGAAAACTCCTACCCAAGTCCATTCTAAAAACCTGTTACTACAAAGGAAAACCCCCGCAGTAAGCATCCCATACTTATGGGATAGTCTTAGTCTGCGAGGGTTTTTACGAACGAAGTAGCATTGCTACTTCAATTCTTATTTGAAAATAATTACGCTAGAAGTGCTGTTGTCCCAAGCTAGGTTGAAACGAAGGGTATCCGTGATGTTACGGAGAGGAAGCATTGGGATGTTATTTTTTTGTTGTACAGCCACTGGCAATGTGTAGTTTTTACCGTTTATTTTCACGATGTTAGAGCCAACTGTAAATACCATTGTGTTGTTACCATGTTTCACAGTAGCAGATGTTTTTGTGTACGTAGTGTTTACTTTCAAACCGTCACGAACGAAAGTTGCAGGAACCATTGTATTACTATTCAAAGTATATGGTGCTACTGCAAGTGGGTACGTTTTTCCTTGTGTTTTGTAGGAAGCCTGACCTGTTTTGAAGCTAATACCATTTTGTGCACCAACTGTTACTTGGCGGATGAACAATGGATTTTGCTCTTCAGAAGTGTAAACACCTACACTATAGATATTAGAAGCACCTGGAGTTTGAACCTTTGCCCCTTCTCCAATTACTACGTTAACCGCTTGACCAGCAGCAATCGGTGCAGAAGGATAAATTGCCAGATTTTTACCGCGTACTACAACCGCACGTGCATATACACCATTCAATGTTACATTGGTATTAGCAATTGTAGAAGGTACAACGAAATTACTAGGCATTACCACTTCAATGAAATCTGTAGTATTCAGTTGTGCCCCAAGAGCCTTAATGCCAAGTGTTACAGCAGTGAAGGAGTTAGGGTTTGGCTTGCTAAGCGATACTGTAGCTGCACTGTTATTAGCTGGTGTAGTTACAGGAGGCGTAACTGGTGGTGTAACTTGGCCAGGATTTCCTGGGTCTACTACAGAAGAGCCAGTAACGTTAAAGCTAGCTGATTTGTATGTTGTGTTTTTATGAACTACGTTTAGGTTGTACGAGCCAGCAGAACCTGGAGACTTGATAAAGGCATCGTTTGCAAAGTTGATACGAGCATTTTTAGTTGAAGAGAAGTTGTTTGGTGTAGAAATATATACTTTGTTTCCAGCAACATATACGTTTTTAGATGCGCTACCATTGATTGTTACGTGGCTGTTAAAGATAAAGCCAGGAATCATATCTTGCGTAGGGAATTCTACAACAAACTCTTGGTTCGACTCAAGATTTGAATCTAAAGCAACTTCCATTGTAACTGTAGTACGAGCACCTGTACGGCTGTCAGACAGGTTTACGCCATAGTTACTGTCAACATTGGAAGAACCTTTTTTCACTTCGAAAGATTTTGAGATGTATGTGTTCTTATCAAAATCTACTTCGATTTTATAGTCTCCAGAAGAGCTAGGGTTTTTAATACCTGCGTCTTTGGCAAATTCAATTTCAATATATTTATCCCCTTCTTGATCTTTTGAAACTTTAAGTTTCACTGTTTTTCCGGAGATAGTAACATCTGCTGGTTCATCACCATTTAAAATAACATCTTTTGTTTTGATGCTACTAGGTAACATGTCAGAAGAAGGGAAGGTTACTGTAATCGTATCGCTCTTTGACAATTTTGTACTTGTCGTAAATTTATCCAGATCAAATTTTGTTTTTTCACTGGTTTTATCTGAGTTGGTTACTACTTTGAATGCATCTTTTTCGTTTTTGCTGCTGCTGCTACTGCTGCTTTTCTTGTTATCAATAGTTACTTTTTCATACTCACTGCCTTTAGCATCTTCAACAGAAATCTCATATTTACCTTTATCATCTGGATTAATTACATTATCGATAGTAATCTCAACTACATCGTCCTTATCAATATCATCACCGATTGTAATGGTTATTTTGTTTTTCTTTGTGTTGATTGAAACAGTATCGATATCAAAATCTGCATCGACATCCTTTTTGGTTACTTCTGAGAGATCGAACTCTTCATCAAACGTGATGATAATATCGTCTCCTTCTTTCATCTTTTTATCAATTGTAAATTCAAGTGTATATTCCGTTTCTTCTTCTGTTCTATAATCATCAGCAGAAATATTTAAATCTGAAGCAGCATATGTAGATTGAGGCATGCTAAATACTGGTGTTAATGCTAATGTTGTAGCGAGTAGTAAAAATGCGCTTTGTTTCACTTGTTTTTTCATAATTATCCTCCTGAATATTCTATTTATCCCTAAGTCTTCTAATACAGGACCCACTTATAGTTTAGCATAAAATAGTAAGAGTTGTAGAAGATAGCCTATAAGATTCTAATAATTTTTTGGGCATAGATCATATAGTAATACGTAAAAAAACTAAGAAAGTTACATGAAGTTACCAATAAAAACGTAAAAAAATCCAAATTAATCTGTATGATGTTCAAAAACGGTTGCCTTTGAAGTATATTACCTCAAAAACAACCGTTAGAATCAATAAAAACGAAATATTTAATAGATGCTCGTTCCTGCCCCGTATCCTTCTACCTTTCGTTTTACACTCTGCATAAATTGTCCACAAATCAGACCATCCAGTACACGATGATCAAGGGATAAGCATAGGTTCACCATAGAACGCACAGCAATCATGTCATCAATTACAACCGGACGCTTTACAATTGCTTCAACACTCATGATCGCCGCTTGTGGAGCATTGATAATCGGTTGCGACAAAATAGAACCAAACGTACCTGTATTATTAACAGTAAACGTTCCTCCCGCCATGTCATCGATGCTCAGTTTACCAGCGCGCGTTTTTTGTGCTAAACCTTCAATTGATTTAGCAATGCCATAAATAGATTTTTGATCGGTGTCTTTGATGACTGGTACAAATAATGCGTTATCCGTTGCAACCGCTAGTGAGATATTTATATTCTTATGCATAATAATTTTATCACCAGACCAGCTGGAATTCATCATCGGGAATTCTTTTAACGCCTCTACCACTGCTTTAATGAAGAACGGAAGATATGTGAGTGAAAAACCTTCTTTTCTTTTAAACTCATCCTTACTGACTTCTCGCAGTTTTACTAAATTTGTTGCATCAACTTCCACCATCATCCATGCATGAGGAGCTTCCTGCTTGCTTTGAACCATTCGATTCGCAATCGTGCGTCTAACAGGTGTGATCGGAATCTCTTGATCGCCAACACCAATTGGAACGGGCTGAGCTTTTGCTTGGGTCACTGCGTTTTGCTTCCGTGTATCTTCCTGAGTAAGCCCAGCAGTTGTATAAGCCATTGCTGTCTTCTCTTCTGTATCCAAATTTACTCCTTGAGTAAAAGTAGGGGCGGGTACACCTTCTTGAACGGCTTTCTCCACATCTTTTCTCGTAATCCGTCCACCTATGCCTGTTCCCATTACTAAAGACAAATCAATACCATGCTCCTGCGCTAAGGTCATCACTGCCGGAGAATATCTTACTTTCCCTCTACTCCCCTGCTGTGTAGGCTTCTCTATCTGATTGATTGTCTCTCTTTTCATTTCGGGTTGCTTTCCTGTAGTTTCAGGTACGAAACTCTGTTCAGTCTGTTTTGTTACCTCTGGACTGTTTTCAGATGTCTCATTTTCTCCTTCTTCTACTATATACATCATGAGCGTGCCGACACTAACCGTCTCACCTTCTGCAATCAAAATTTCCTGGATACGCCCTGAGACAGTTGAAGGAACTTCTGCTGTAACTTTGTCCGTATTCACTTCTGCAAGTGCATCATACTTATTTACAAAATCGCCCTTTTGCACGAGCCATTTAGCAATTGTTCCTTCTGTTACGCTCTCACCTAATTGTGGCATCAGTACTTTTGTAGCCATCTTTTTGTCCTCCCTCTACTAGAAATGCGCCAGTTCACGCATTGCTTCCAGTACTTTTTCCGGATTTAACATAAAGAATTTTTCCATAGGAGGGCTATATGGCATAGCTGGTACGTCAGGTCCGCAGAGACGTTTGATTGGAGCATCCAGTTCAAACAAGCAATGCTCTGCAATGATTGCTGCGACCTCGCCACCCACTCCTCCTTCTTTGTTATCCTCATGAATGATCAGTACCTTACCCGTTTTGGAGGCTGCTTCGATAATGCCTTCCTTATCCAATGGATACAAGGTTCTAAGATCAAGTACGTGGGCAGAAATCCCTTCTTCAGCCAGTTTTTCAGCAGCCTGAAGAGCGAAGTGAAGGGTCATCCCGTAAGAGATAACCGTTATATCCGTACCTTCACGCTTCACGTCTGCCTTTCCAATAGGTACGGTATAATCCTCCTCGGGAACCTCACCTTTAATTAATCGGTAGCAACGTTTATGTTCAAAAAAGAGGACAGGATCTTCATCACGAATGGCTGCTTTCAGCAAACCTTTTGCATCGTAAGGAGTGGAAGGAGCCACTACTTTTAAACCAGGAACGTTCGTAAACATGGCTTCAACAGATTGAGAGTGATACAGCGCTCCATGTACACCACCGCCAAAAGGAGCACGTATCGTCAGCGGGCAATTCCAGTCATTGTTGGATCGATACCGTAGTTTTGCTGCCTCTGATACGATTTGGTTAACAGCGGGTAGGATAAAATCAGCAAACTGGATTTCTGCAATCGGACGCATTCCAACAGCCGCTGCACCAATCGCTACCCCGACGATTGCAGATTCTGCAAGCGGTGTATCGATAACGCGTTCTTCACCGAACTCATCAATTAATCCATTAGAAGCACGGAATACTCCACCGCGCACCCCTACATCTTCTCCAAGCAAAAATACGCGTGGATCTCTTCGCATCTCTTCTTGCATTGCTAACGTTATTGCATCAATATACGACATGTTTGCCATTTCATCACTCCCCTTACGATCCGTATACATGTGTCATTGTAGATTCAGGTGCTGGGTACGGAGCTTTCTCCGCATATTCTGTTGCTTCATCCACGATAACCTGTACTTCCCGATTCAATTGGTCGATTGCCTTATCCGTTAATAGCCCTACTTCTTTTAGATAAGTAGCGAAAATGACTAGTGGATCTTGTTTCTTCGCCTCATCCACCTCATCACGATTACGATACACACGATCATCATCGTCACTGGAGTGCGGCACCAATCGGTATGTGACCGCTTCAATCAGCGTCGGACCTTCTCCTGCTCTTGCTCGATCTACTGCCTCCTTCGTGACTCGATATACCTCAATCGGGTCATTACCATCTACTGAGACACCTGGAAACCCATAGCCAATTGCCCGATCCGCTACACTTTTACAAGCAAGTTGCTTTTTCAATGGAACAGAGATTGCGTATTTATTGTTTTCACAGAAAAAGATAACCGGCAGTTTATGAACTCCTGCGAAATTGGCTCCTTCATGAAAATCGCCTTGATTGCTGGAACCTTCGCCAAAAGAAGTAAAGACAACCTGATTTTCCCCTGTCATTTTCCCCGCTAGTGCGATGCCGACTGCGTGTGGCACCTGCGTTGTTACTGGACTGGAACCACTCATGATTCGATATTTTTTCCCACCGAAGTGACCTGGCATTTGTCGTCCGCCACTGTTTGGATCTTCTGCTTTTGCAAAAGCAGATAACAAGGTATCTTGCGCCGTCTGTCCGAAAACCATTACCGCACCAAAATCACGATAATAAGGGCATAAATAATCTTTTGTCTTATCAAAAGCTAAGGCAGCACCAACTTGAGCTGCTTCTTGACCTTGGCAGGAAATAACAAATGGAATTTTTCCTGCGCGATTTAACAGCCACATTCTTTCATCCACCTTACGTGCAAGTAACATATAACGGTACATCTCTAACACCTGATCGTCTGTTAATCCCACAGACTGGTGACGAGTCTTAGTCATGAGTATTCCTCCCTGCTAATTAAGCATTAATTGCCAACCCTTCAATACTTAGTGCTGCTTCCCCAAAAGCTTCTCCGAGCGACGGATGTGGCTGGATAGCCTGACTGATTTCCCACGGTGTAGCATCCAGAACTCGAGCAAGCGCTCCTTGTGAGATCAATTCTGTTACATGGGGTCCAATCATGTGAATACCAAGCACATCTTCCGTTTTCTCATCCATAATAATTTTGATAAAACCATCATTCTCACCATGTACCAGTGCTTTACCAAGTGATTTGAAACTAAACTTACCAATTTTCATCTGGAAGCCTTGTTCTTTTGCCTGTTTTTCTGAAAGTCCGATGCTCGCTACTTCAGGCCTGCTATAGGTACAACGTGGAACTTTCAACGGATCAAGCTGATCCTTTTTGAGACCATTCATATGTTCTACCGCCAAAATCCCTTCGTGTGCAGCAACATGGGCCAGTTGCATTCCGCCAATCACATCACCCACGGCATAAATATGCGGTTCAGACGTTTGATAAGTACCATTTACTTCAATTTTTCCACTGTTAACTTGAATTTCAGTTGCTTCCAGTCCAAGGTTATCCACATTCGCTACACGACCTACAGCAAGTAATAAGCGATCTGCGGTAAAGCTCTCTTGCTTGCCATTTATGTCAGCCTCAATCGTGACCTGATTTTCTTGAACTGCAACTCTTTCGGTAAGTAATTTTGCTTTTGTGACGACCTTTACTTTTCGTTTTCTTAATAATCTAGAAAGCTCTCTACTGATCTCTTCATCCTCACCAGGAAGAATCCGATCTGCATATTCGATCAGGGTAACCTCAACACCGAAATCACTCATCATGGATGCCCACTCCACACCAATTACCCCTCCACCTACGATCAGTAATGACTTTGGAAGGTTATCCATGTTAAGAGCCTCATCACTAGTCATGATGTGAGTCCCATCTACCGCCAGTCCTGGGAGGATTTGCGGCCTTGATCCAGTAGCAATCAGCAGGAATCTGGGAACGATTATTTCTTGATCGCCATCAGCTGATTCAATGCGAACGGCTCCAGCCTGAGGTGAAAAGATACTTGGACCCATAACGCGGCCCAATCCCTTATAAATCTCGATTTTCCCTTTGTTCATCAGATATGTAACGCCTTTATGTAATTGTTCAATAATCTCTTCTTTACGCTTTGTTACCAGCTCGAAATCGAGTTGAACATCCCTCGATCGAACACCGTATTTTTCACTTTCCTGAATCGTTGCATACACTTCTGCACTGCGGAGCATCGCCTTGGTTGGGATACAACCCTTATGTAAGCAAGTGCCTCCCAGCTTTTCCTTTTCTACTAACGCTACAGACATACCGAGCTGAGCAGCACGGATAGCTGCTGTGTATCCGCCAATACCTCCACCAAGTACAACCAAGTCAAATTCGCGGGACATACCTTCCAGCTCCTTCCATTTGTTTCCGATTAGCAAAACCCCAACCGATCTCCAGTCGGTGAAGCTGATTCTTCCTGAACGGACATTTTTCATGCGTATCAGGAAAAACATTGTGTAGGTCATACCTTTTGATACAGAAAAAAGGAGTCGGATATCTGCACAATTCTCTGCATGTCTCCAACTCCTGTGTGAGTGCTATAAGTATTTTTAGCATATGTGGTATCTTCTCTTAGGAGCAGGTCATAAAAATGATTCTTGCTATACCGTACTACCATTACGCCTAAGAGTCAAGCCTAAATCCTACGAACCTTTTATCGGTCCAGAATAGATTTTGGGTTTTGTAAAAAGCTGTTTCTAGAGCGAGCCAAACGTGCAATTCTCTCCTCTGCCATACGATCTGCTGCTTTGTAAGTAGGAATTTGATCGCGATCAGCAATGTCAAACACACGCAGCATATTGTCATAAATTGTCTCAACTTTTTTCATTGCACGGTCACGATTGTAAACTTGAAGTTCATCGGCCACATTAATTAGACCACCAGCATTAATTACATAATCCGGTGCATATACAATACCCATTTGTTCAATCCGATCACCATGACGTTCTTCTTTCAACTGATTATTAGCAGCTCCTGCAATAACTTTTGCTTTTAACAATCCAATCGTGTCATCATTTATAATCGCACCAAGTGCACATGGGGCAAAAATATCACAATCTACCGAGAAGATATCTTGGACACCCACTGCTTTCGCTCCGAAATCTTCTACAGCACGTTCCACATTCTCCTGATTGATGTCCGTAACGATTAAATGAGCACCTTCTTCGTGCAGATAGCGGCAAAGATTGTAAGCAACGTTACCAACTCCTTGAACCGCGATGGTTTTTCCAGAAAGATTGTCGCTTCCAAACGCTCTTTTTGCAGCAGCCTTCATACCACGATATACGCCGAATGCTGTTACTGGAGAAGGATTTCCACCAGAACCGAATGCTGGTGATACTCCTGTCACATAATTCGTTTCCTGATGAATCAAATCCATATCTGCAACAGTCGTTCCCACGTCTTCCGCTGTGATGTAACGACCATGTAATCCTTGAATATATCTGCCGAATGAACGGAACAGTTCCTCGCTCTTATCTTTGCGCGGATCACCAATGATTACTGCCTTTCCCCCACCAAGGTTAAGACCTGCCGCGGCAGCCTTATACGTCATTCCACGTGCCAGGCGAAGGGCATCTTCAATAGCATCTTCCTCAGAATTGTACATCCACATACGAGTACCACCGAGAGCTGGTCCAAGAGTTGTATCATGTATCGCAATGATCGCTTTAAGTCCAGAAGTTTCATCCTGACAAAGCACTAGTTGTTCATAGTTATACTTTTGGAGATATTCAAAAATTTTCATTGGGATTACCCTCCTGATGTTTCTTATAATCTGTTAGAGAGGTTACTATTTATTTTACTCTCCCCCAGTTTCTCAATAATTACCTAAAGCAATATATATGCCAACTACTTTCGCTTTTTGTGAACAACTGATGAAATAACAAAAAGGATTGGGTAGCCCACCCCTAAATTGTGAAATTTTTTGCACGTTTATGCAAATTATTGCATGCAACATTTTGCGCTATTCAGTTCTTTCTTGCTATCCATCAAGTAAAATCCCTAATTTTTCCATCTTATAATAGAGATTCCTAAGAGATATTCCTAAATGCTTGGCTGCTATTGTTCGATTTCCTTTTGCCTTTGCTAATTGGGCTAAAATGCACTCTTTTTCTGCATTTTCAACAACCTCCTTCAAGTTACTACCTGAGGAATAACGGGTGGAAGCATCCTCATTTGAGACAGGAATCGCAGGCTGAAGGATGGAAAGATGACCAGGTAAAATTCGTTGTTCTGTAAATTTCATATGGATCATTGCACGTCCAAGAACATTTTCTAATTCACGAACATTTCCAGGCCATTTATATTTTTTGATGGATTCGAATGCTTCCCAAGAAATCTCCTGAACATTTCTTCCGTATTCGATGTTAAACTTGCGCAATAAAAAATGAGTCAATGGAATAATATCTTCCAAGCGTTCACGAAGTGGTGGAATCGCAATGGGAAGTACGTGTAAGCGATAGTAGAGATCTTCACGGAATTTGCCTTCTTTTATCGCCTTTTCCATATCGACGTGTGTAGCTCCGATGATTCTGACATCAATTGGAATCGCTTTGGTGCCACCTACTCGGACAATCTCTTTTTCCTGAAGAACACGCAGTAATTTTGCTTGCATCCCCATAGAAAGTTCGCCGATTTCATCCAAAAAAATGGTCCCGCCGCTTGCCTCTTCAAATAATCCTCGCTTGCCACCTCGTTTTGCTCCTGTAAAGGCGCCTTCTTCATATCCAAACAATTCACTTTCCAACAAAGATTCAGTCAACGAAGCGCAATTCACACGAATAAACTGATTGTACTTTCTCTTGCTTCCGTTATGTATCGCATGGGCAAAAAGCTCTTTTCCCGTTCCCGATTCGCCTCGCAAAATCACGGTTGCTGGAGTCATGGCAGCTAATTTAGCTTGTTCGATTGCTCCAAGCATTTTTTCACTTTTTCCAATGATATCGTCAAACGTATATTTAGCTTCCAACGTACGAATAATTCGTTTTGCTTTTTCCAGCTCATCGGATAAGTTCTTAATCTCTGAAATATCGTGGATAACTCCTACGCTACCTTTAAGCTCGCCATCTACCAGTACCGGAGCTACATTTACAACTACATCCTTGCGCATTGGCCCTAATTTCATACGTACACCACGAACAGGTTTCTTGGTTCGAAGTACCTGCATATGCATGCTTTCCCCTTCAGAAATATCCACCGTTGCGGGCTTATCAATTACATCTTCAGGCGTTAACCCTGTTATTCGTGTATACGCTGGATTAATTAATATACCATTACCTTGTCCATCCACAACAGAGATCGCTTCGTCGGAGGAATGCAGGATTCCTTGTAGCATACTTTTTAATTCTTTAAGATCTGTCACTTCTTCAGCGAGCGACATGATTTCTGTAATATCGCGGAAAATAGAGACTGCCCCAACAACCTCCCCAGCCTCATTTCGTACAGGCACTCGATTCGTGATAATTCGAGTCTGACTTGAGAGCTGTTGCTCCTGATTTAATTCCTGGTTACCAGATTTCAAGACATGATGAAGACGAGTATTGGGTATGGTATCCTCCGCTCTTGTACCAATAACCTCCTCTTTAGACTGACCAATCAAACGCTCCGCTGCACGATTAAATATCGTAACCAGACCATCTTGGTTCATTGCTACAATCGCATCGTGTGTTGAGTTGAGCATCGTATCGTATTCAAGCTGTTTTTGACTCAATGTTTGAATAAGCTTTTCTCTGTCTTGAATTAATTTCATAATAATACTGGTAAAAGTGCCTGGAATCAGCACGGTTTCTATTCGTTTTCGTTGCAATATATCCTCGTAGGTATCCTTATCACCTGTAGCCTCAAGAATGATGTCCACTTCTCTATCCAAATAGTCTCGATAATCATTACCTACCTTAATTCCCAGCTGATCGGCTAATTGTAACCCTGGTGCATCCATATTGGTATCGACTACTGCGATGACTTCAACCTGATTCATCTGCATCAACAGCGTCAGTAATAATGAACCGCCTTTACCTGCACCGATAATTAACATTTTATGCATCTGAAACCTTCTCCTTCCCAGACGCTATTCAATTTGTCCTTCGTATACATTTTACTCCACCTGACAGGTTAGACAAGCACTCCCAGATGTTTTATGATAAAAGTAAACGGTAAATGGTAAGAAAAACTTCTATCGAAGTTATTCGAAGAAGCTGGTCCTTCCTTAGCGGATGTTTTTCATGCGTATCAGGAAGTGACCCTTCGAAGTTAATACTTTCTGATACAGTAAGAAAAACTTCTATCGAAGTCTATTCGAAGAAGCTGGTCCTTCCTTAGCGGATGTTTTTCATGCGTATCAGGAAGTGACCCTTCGAAGTTAATACTTTCTGATACAATTACAAAAGGATGTGGCTTCATTGCTTGGACAACGAATTGTTGCCCTCATCATTATGGTAGTTCCCTTTGTTATCGCAGGTTATGGGATTAAAACCATGCGTGATGCTTTCTATTTATCTTTTAATCCGAATGTTCCGTCTTTCTTTTGGGGACATTTCCTTACGGGTGCGCTCATATTTCTAGTTCCCGTCCTCTTCATTGGCGGTTTTGTGTTGCATCATGAACGTAAAAGAAATCGTGTTCAACCACGATTTATGAAACGAGACCCAGAAGATGATGAGGAAGATGACGATTAACTATTTTCAACATTCATACTTGATGAAAAGCTTCCCATTTATCGGTGTCGGGGAAGCTTTATTTTTGTCTAATTGTACCGAAACGATCGATTTTATCTACTATATCATTCTTACTAATCCATCTACTAAAGGAATATCTCTCTGCGGCTATCTGTAGTACGAATAAGATGAGTATCAGTGCTGTTTTTATCCAAATACTCGTAATAAAAATCAAACAGAACCCCAGTAAAAACCCCAAGTAATTACTGCCGGTATCTCCAAGCAACACTTCACCACTGGCATCCATTTGAAACATGAGCCATGTAGCGCTGACCACAGGTAAAACAAACACGAAAGGAATTGTAGTGAATAAGATAGGAGCCAACAGGAACAAGCAGATAAAGCAGATCCAAAAAACCTTAATGGCTCTTGCAGGTCGGATATCAAACAAATTAATAAAATTCAAGGAGATGCCAAGTAAGAGGGCATTAAGAATTGCCAGGAAAAAATTGCTGGATAAAGTGAGCGAGATGATAATTGAGAGGAAACTGCCTACGAGCGCCTTGATCATTCCGCTAGTCATATAACCATCCGACAGAAATGCCCTAAGATGACCCACAATCCCTTTATTCCGATAATCCTGCTTGCTATCATCTAACCAACCTAAGAATCCAATAGCTATTGAACCAACAAGAAACAGGAGAAGAATCTTCCAAGATATTAGATCGTTTCCCTTAATCGATAGCAAAGTCGCTAGGAACAAAACACTTACCGAAATGTAGCAAACCAAAAACCACCCTGTAGCTGTTGGCAGCCTCTCACCTCTAAAATTAAACTCAACCATTCCTTGTTTTAACAATATAGATATCCCTCTGCTACTAATAAGCTCGTGTAATATCACAGGCATTAGAAACGCCAGTACGAAAAGGCTAATGGAAGGTACCATGATTATTTACCATACCCTTCACTACGCCATTTCCCTACAAGGACACGTGTAATGTCACACCATTCTTGTCCTCGATGCAAAAAACCCGGCAGGTTATTCCCAGATACCCGATGAGAGAATGGAACAGGTGTTTCAATAATGTGAAAACCTGCTTGCAGCAGATCGATTGTCATCGAAATTTCTATTCCGAAACGACAGTCTGGGTTTTGGATGTAGGAAATCATGTCACGATGTAACGCTCTTTGCCCGGACAAAGGGGCATTCATCTTCCTATGTGTCAAGCGATTGATTCCCATTTGTGCCGTTCTTTTCACAAATCCCAATCCTGATTTCTTGTTAGATTTAGGCAAGAGAGCTACAGCCATATCGCATTTCCCATCGATTACTGGTTGCAGCAATAGTTCGGCATGAGTAGCGCTTGCTCCTAAATCTGCATCCAGAAATAGAAGGTACGGATGAGTTGCTTGTTTCCAGCCTGCTTCAAGTGCAGCTCCTTTTCCTCGATTAATAGGCAAGCGAATGACATGCTCCGTAAACCTTCTAGCAACATGAAAGGTGTCGTCATTACTCCCGTCATCAACAACGATAATTTCACCGATGGTAGAGAGTTTTTTCAATGCGACTAATGTAAGTGGTAAATAATCAGCTTCATTGTATGCGGGGATAATTACACTTGCCTTATGCATGTATATGTCCTCTCCTTACCATGAACGGTCCATACTTATAACGAATTAGGCAGATAGTCTCTCAGAAAGACACTAATTGCATGAAATTGCTCTCTAATGAAATAACCTGTTAGGAGTACAAGTAACAGGGACGCAACCATCCAGCTCGGGCTTTGCCATTGTTTGACGGGAGGTATGAGCTGATGAATCCCTTTCAAATCAATAATCTTATGCCCTATTCGCATTCGTGTCAGCAAGGTGCTTCCCATGCCCTCACGTCCTTTTTCCATCACATCATGGATGTTGGAATGACTCCCCAAACATACAATTGCCTTCGCTCCATGTTTATCCGCAAATAACAGGGCCGCATCTTCACTCGTTCCTGCAACTGCAAATGGTTGATAAGCTAGCTGTAATTCGTTCAATCTAGCTACACCTGGAGCCCTTCCATCGGGATATGCGTGGACAATCAGTTCAGCTCCACTTTGTAAGGCTTCAGTTGAAATACTGTCCATATCGCCAATAATGAGATCTGGTTGTATATCATAGTCCCGTAAAATATCTGCTCCACCATCAACAGCAATAAACAAAGGCTGTAATTTTTTTAGCATTGGTCGAATTACCTGTAGATCGGCACGACACATCGGACCTCGGTTAACCACAACGACATATCTGCCTGACACAGTGGTTTGAATCGGAAGTGGAGATTTTTGGGTATCATGAAATTGTTGCTGCTCTGCCTCCCGTTTTGCATGATCTATTGTGTTACTGATAAAACAATTTATTTGTAAGTCAGTTATTTCTTTGTGCGTGGTTTTTCGATACGTTATGATTTCTGATGTAAGCTGCTGAATGGATAAATGGATTGCAGGATTAGTTGCTTGCGAAAGAGATAAAGTATGATCATCAAGATATGCTTCAACATAATCCGGTATTGATGCTAAAAACGTATGTAAACAATGGGTACCTGATTCGGTCCATTCGTACATGGGAATCCCATGCTGTAATAATAACTGAGCGCCGTCCGCAGGTTGTTTGCCAGTCAAAAAGGATCTAGCATTAATGACAGCCTTCACTCTTTTTGCAGCCAACGATTCAGCAGTAGTCCTATCTAAATTTTCATGGGCGATAAAAGCAATCTCGCCCCTTTTTAATCGATGGCAAAGATGTTTGGTAACAGGATCTGCTAACAGTTTTCCTTCGATCCTGCCTGTATGTTTTACTGAACCGCTCATCCGTACCACCTCCTAGTAGTAGTATGGATGATATTGGCTGGTCTCATTCTTTTATGTGGTGGAACAGTGGGGATCTCCCCCCTAAAACCTAACTTGAAGTTATCTGAGGAACCTAATAACGGAACACAAAAAAGAAGCATTTGCCCTAACAGCAAACGCCCCTCTTATTTTCTCATTATTTCGTTATTTCATTCCAAGCGGTTTAAGGGAAAAAAGTCGTTTGGATAATAGCATAATCTACAACTGCAAATACAAGGAAAGATACGGCCCCAAACCCTACTGCAAAATAATTACGCACTTTGAAAGAACGATAGATTCCCGCCAAAATAAATAGTGTAATGATATACATGGTAACAGGCATGATCCATGTCATACGAATTCAACCTCCTTCATGCTAGTATTCCTTCTCATTCTTAACAAACAATGGCAAAATCATTATATAATGTATAAAATTTTTAAACAAGTCGCAATAGAAATTATGTACACGTTATTCAAAATTTTTGTATAAATTAGTGTATTTAATTTCATTCGTTATTTTTGATTATTTCCTAGCAATCCAGCATGTCCAGCTATCCTGTTCAATCAATATTTCTTCTTTTCCCAAGACAGATTCTAGTTTTTCTACGTATTCGATTAGTTGCTCGTCATTCAATTCATGAAGGATGGAGCGACCTTTTCTTGTTAGTAGTTCTTCCTTGTATGGTTGAAATCCGTTATATATTTGGCGAACTTCTAAAATTCTCTCGGTATCTACGCGCGTAAAACCTGCTTCTTTTAATGTTTGTACAATCTGTTCACGCTCCGGTCGCCGTCCTTTTTCCGTTTCCATTAGCTCAGGAAAAAAGTCAAATAAATAACCGCGTACATGTTCCTTACTTCCTGGTCTTACGACATCTTCCATCGTTCTGTTTTGAATGATACAGACACCACCCTTACGAATTAAACGATATAGCTCCGTAAAACAAGTGGGAAGATCCCTAATATGGTGGATGGTGGCTCTAGAAAAAACCAGATCAAACTGTTCGCCAGAAAGTCCTGTATTACACATATCTCCATGATGATAAGAAACTTGCGGAAGATCCTGACATGTATTTCTTGCTGCTTCAAGCATTGTTGACGAATAATCCATCGCGACAACTTCCCTTGCTCCTAATTCAACAAGTTTTCGAGTGTAAATGCCTCCTCCACATCCTGCATCAAGAACCTTCTTATTCGTAAGATCTACCCATTTTGACAAAAAATCTTGCCAACTTGTAGTTACCTCTCGATTTGCATATGTATGCAGGTTTGATTGATCATGGAAATCTATAGGCATGTAACCCCCTCCTTTTCTTTTCTCTATTTCCTCATCTGACAACATCTTTTCCTATTGTTACCATAATCTTCTTCCATATTATTATCAAGTTGTAGTCGTATTGATTTTTCACCCAAACCATTATTTGATCGCGTACATCCTCTTAATTGTTCTGCGGGAAAAACTGTAATACTCATGAAATGTCTTAACGGGAATTATATCAATGCAGGCTTTTTATACAGATGCAGAAAGGATGTTATCTATATGTCCAAACATAACGGTGTAAAAAATGAACAAGGAAATAAGGAAAACCCATCTCAAACACGTTCATCCAACACGATGGGAAAAGAAACACAAACAAAACCAGGACGCCGATAAAGTGAGAGGAGAAATCTCATATGCACACGCTTGCATCTCAGTACCATCAACAAATGTATGCACATAAGCAGCAGGCCGAAGCGCATATCAACCAAGCACAAGCCCATGAGCAACAGGCTCTTGCTCACCGTCAGCATGCTGAACTTCATGCAAAACAAGCCCAATTAATTGAGCAGGCCTATATGAATCAGAATAGACAACCCTATTCTTCATCATTCTCTCGACCAGCTTCTGCTCATTCCGTTATGGGAGCTGGGGAAATGCCCGTATATGTGGCTGGCACCGGAGATGGAGGAACGGTCCATGTGAATCAGAGTATGTATCATTCATACCAATCAGGTACATCACCGGATTATGTAAGTGGAGAGGGTAGCGATAAAGTAGCCGCTAATAATCAGGTATCAGAAGCAGCACTTGCCTTTCAAGGCAAAATCACCTCACCAAAGTCCACTACCCTTTCGCGAAAGAAATAGTATGATGAACGAAAATATACCACCCATGCACATTAATCAGCACGGGTGGTATTATTCTCTTTCTAATTATTCATCTGAATTGTTCAATCAACTATCTATTTCAACACGTACGACACCTTTTATGTCATGAACCATGTGATAGATATCAGTTATATACACGTGATCATACACGACCAGTCTCACATCTATCTGTACACGTTGTTTATCCGTATCTTTTATCCATAGGTTCTTAACTACCATGTCTTCTCTTTTCAGCCTAGCGATAATCGTCGTCATAAGTTCAGGATCTTCAAGGAAAAGTCTGATTTTCATCTCTTTCCCTTGTAGTTTTTTCACACCAATTCTTGTTATTAAATACGGTAACACCTGTACAGAGAACAAGATAAGTCCTGCACCTAATGCCGCTTCATAATAAAAGCCTGATCCTACTGCGATCCCGATTCCTGCTGCAGACCAGATGATTGCGGCTGTAGTTAGTCCAGAAATCACATCATTATTACGTCTCAGAATAACACCAGCACCTAGAAAACCTATTCCACTCACAATCTGAGCAGCAAGGCGCATGGGATCAGTTCGATTATTAGTTGAAGTCTCTGCATACATGAATGCTGCTTCAATCGAGACGATCGTTAATAAACAACTGGTAACGGAAATGATAACACTTGTTTTCAATCCAAGAGGTTTATGCTTCAATTCCCGTTCAATTCCGATCACAATACCTAAGAAAGCTGATAACAATAATTTCAAAAGAATAAGTAGGGATGAATCCATGTCTTTTTCACCTTCTTGCTGTTTTACGGTTGGTATACGCTTTATAGTAGCATAATATGCTTTTATATCCAGTAAAATTAACCTTAATTTACAGTAAAGAATGATAAAGATCGTGCTAATTGTGTAAAAAGCGTGCCATCTTTAAAAAGATAGCACGCTGATAAACTGATTATTCCGATTAGAATCCTCGAATATACTGCTTCGGGGGTTCACAAGTACCATCCAATATTCTGGAGGCTTGCAGAGCCCAATATGGTTCACGTAACATTGCTCTACCAATAGCAACAAGATCAGCCTGATTCTCTTCCAATACTTGTTCTGCAAGAGCTGGATCATCTAAAATACCCACTGCAATGACTGGAATGTTCAATGCAGCTTTCATTTTTTCTGCTAATTCTACTTGGTACCCAGGAGTCATGGAGAGTTTTTTGAATGGTTTGCCTTCGCCTCCCGATGAGACATGGAATACATCAACGCCTGCTTCTTTATATGCCTGGCAGAATTCAATCGCTTCTGGCAAATCATATCCGTTCTCGACATACTCTTTAGCAGACACACGCATGATCAAAGGCATATCTTCTGGCATCACACTTTTCACTGCTCGTACCACTTCTTCACCAAATAATGTAAGGCGTTTGCCATATTCGTCATCACGCTTATTTGTTAAGGAAGAGTGAAACTGATGGATCAGATAGCCATGTGCCCCATGTAATTCAATGCTGTCTACGCCAGCCTCCACGGCACGTCTGGCTGCCGCTTTATACTTTTCTACCATTCCCTTAACTTCCTCTGTGGAGAGTTCACGAGGAGTGTTATACTTCTCACTATATGCAATAGCAGATGGAGCAACAGGCTGTTTCGCATCTTCCGCTTTTCTTCCTGCATGAGCAATCTGGATAGCAACTTTAGAGCCATATTGCTGACACGATTTAATAATTCGTGAAAAAGCAGGAATATGTTCATCCGACCATAATCCGAGGCAGTTATTCGAAATGCGACCATCTGGTTCAACATTAGTCATTTCGATAATAATCAGCCCTGCCCCACCAACTGCTCTGCTCGTATAATGGACAAAATGCCACTCATTAGGGATTCCGTCCTCTTTCGTTACGCTGTATTGGCACATGGGAGCCATCACAACCCGATTTTTCAACTCTAACGATTTGATATGGTAAGGAGTAAACATGTGTGACATTTTCATACCTCCATTCGGGTTTTTTATGAAATTATACTTCCAAACTTACCTCATTTCGTAATAATTAACACCATCTATATCCCTTTGAAGTGTAGAACCAACACATTCCAAAAAACCTCTTGAAAAAGCTATTTTGACAGTTTTACTCTACTTTTCCAACTAGGAAGACCTCCCGCATCTGTTGCATGGGTTATTGCGTTCACCACTGCTTCCGCCATTACTTCTGCTGCGATCGCTCCGATTAGATCTACTGGCATTCGTTCGCCTCCCGTTCCCAGAGCAAAAATCGTATCCCCATCATGCATCGTATGTACAGGGTAAATCGTACGAGCAAATCCATCATGAGCCATTTGGGCAATTTTATTCGCTTCTGCTTTCGTTAGAGCCACATTGCTAGCGATTGCCCCAATTGTTGTGTTCGTACCGGGAGAAGGTACGTCATGCTTTGCTTCAAGCAGTGAAAATGCCATTTTTTCCATACACGTATATATGTCTAACAAGGTACCATCATCTGAACGAACTCCTGCCAGCACTTCACCTGTTCTAGGATCTCTTACCTCACCAACCGCATTTACTGCAACAATTGCACCAATTACTACACCGTTTGAGAGCGTGCGAGAAGCCGTTCCGATTCCACCTTTCATCGCCCGATCAAATCCAGCAACCTTTGCCACACTGGCACCACAGCCAGCACCTGCATTCCCTTGTTTAATGGGAGAGGAACTTGCTACACTTGCTGCTTCATACCCCATCGTTGCATCAGGACGTACCTTGGGATTACCTACAGATAAATCAAATAAAACAGCAGCCGGTACAATAGGAACAACTCCAAATCCAACCTGAAGTCCCATGCCCTGTTCTTCCAGATAGCGCATTACTCCACTTGCCGCATCCAGACCGTAAGCACTGCCTCCTGAAAGACAGATTGCATGGACCTCTTGCACCATATTGATTGGAGAAAGCAGATCCGTTTCTCTTGTTCCTGGCGCAGCACCACGTACATCAACGCCACAGACAGCTCCCTGTTCAGTAAGAATAGCTGTACAACCTGTTAAGGCTTCCTCATTTTGTATTTGCCCTACCTTTATTCCCGGCACATCGGTAATACATCCTGGCATGCGCAACACTCCCTTGACGAAATCATCACCATATCAACATACTTCTTACCGATTTCTATCGCTTCCTCGTATCTTTCTAATTCTCCATAGGTTACTGCAAGGCCATAATAGGCATCAGAATATATCATATCTTGTTTAATTGCTTTATTAAACCATTCGACCGCTTCTACAAGATCTAGATCTTTTTTCCCTATACCTTGATTATGCATCCAACCTATATCCGTTTGTAGGATTGCAATTCCATTGGCATAATTGTAATTTGTATCTATCTTCCATTCACCATTTTCAGCTATGACTATTCTTTTCTTTGTTTCTTTGAATTGCTTATCTTCAAAAAAATCATATCGTGTAAGTACGAGCTCATATTCAATTTTTTAGTGGACTGATCTCTTCAGCAAGTTCCATGTAATACACATACTCTTCTTTCGTTACTTTTCCTTTATCCCTATCTAATAAAGATTCATAAGCGACTTTATAGTTTGCATTAAGTATATCTGTGTAATATTCATCTACTACTACTTTAGGATCACCAAGTGGTGAAATTCCTAGTGAAACAGGAATCAGACCCTTCAATAAAATAAGTATCAAAAAGCTTTGCACCCCCCTATTCCTCAAAATTATAACTATTTTCTGAATGATTCTCCAGAAGTGTTTTTAAAAGAAAAAACGCTAATCCCGAAAGACTAGCGTATTTGTTTCCAAACTGTTCATTTTATTTTCATACATCAATCTAGTTCTTATCTAGCTCCAGAGGTAAGAAAGCATACTCTCCCTCTTTTATTATCTCACATTCACGCACAGGAATAGGATTCTTAAAAATGGGACCATCTATTACTGTGGTATGGAACTCTCCACCTTCTCCACATGGGTCAACCCCACGCTCTTCAAGCTCCTTAATATATTCATGGGTTAACGTTCGTCCTAGATCCTCTACTTTCATTCCTAACGATAAGTTTACAGTTACAATCTTCGTTACAAAGCCTAAATTAAGGAACTCTTCCACAGCTTCTTTATGATTCATTTCCCATAACGGCATCCCAAGCTTTAACCCGGCATTTTTCGTAACCTTATCATGCCAACAACCATGTTCTGGCATATCCAAATCACCCGTTACTAACACTTCTGCTCCCAGACTTTTAGCTTTTTCTAAAAGGCTCATAAAAACTTCTTCATAATCTGCCCAGCTTGCTGCGGCACTACATATAGGTAATCCTATTGATTCAGCTTGGGCACGTAATAAATCTGGAGGCAATCCGTGGGATCTTGAACGTTTGCCTTCCTCTTCCATCATTACGATTAGTCCAACCGCTTCTCCATCCTTCATTGCTTTATATAAAGCTAAAGTACTATCCTTTCCACCACTAAATGAAGCTACAAATTTATGTCCACAAGCCCCACTTTTCCAATTAACATTATCAGTCATTTATATTTTTCTCCTCTGATGTTATTACTTATACTCAACTATCTATTATATGTATTTACCATTGTTGGAGCAAACCAATCCTTGAACCTGTTATATTTCCAATTAATGAAACCTATCAATCATTAAGAACGTATCAATTTTTGAAATGAAAGGGGGTTACAATAATTTGATTAAACTTATTAGAGTTATTTTAGGAATCATCGTTATTGTTATATCAGGTTATAATCTAATAACAAAAGACTTTGAGTTGATGCCGTATTTAATGTTGTTCTTAGGAGCATTTATGTTAGCAAGTGGGTTTATTGAACTTCAAAAAGATAGAAAAGGAATTTGGGGGTATATGAGTATTATTGTTTCTTTATTTATCTTTTTTGTATCCATACAGGGATTTTGGTTGAAGTAGAAGATTCTACGAATACGAATAAATCTAACATGGTCTATTCTAAAGAACAGGGTCTAACCTTACAGGTTCCTTTTTGAATAAATCGTACTCAAACCAGTGTGGACGTTGGTGTTATAGTTTATTTTTTTAAGAGAGTGCATTTTCTCCCAAGCCTCCCCATTGATTCTCTCTTATGCGAAAAAAACGCCTTCGTTTCGGGTGTCTACCGAAGCAATGGCGTTGTTTTCATGTTTCTACAGCGGTCAGCGGTTCTGTATTCCTTATTTCATCAATGTATTAATCTTTTTGCTTACGCTTATGTATTCGTTCTAACACAACCGCAACACCATCATTATCATTCGATTCAGTTACTTCGTATGCGATTTGCTTTAACTCCTGTACTGCGTTCCCCATAGCAATAGGATAGCCACATAATTTGAATAAACCTAAATCGTTGTAGTCATCCCCAAAAACCATAACATTGTCAACAGGAATCCCTAGTCTTTCACATATTTTTGAAACTGCATTTTCTTTCGATACCTCTTTTGAAGCTATTTGAATTAGTTCGCCAGTATCTGTGACAATAATATTGACCCTTTGTCCGAAACGTTCAAGTAATTTATCAGTTCCTTTGAAATTAGATAGTAGCACTTTAGAAGCAGATAATTGGCGAAGTTCCTCTAACGCAAGAATATGTGGATTCGTCTTAACCTTCATAAGTTCGGTATAGTCCAACTCTTTATTACTAAACCAATTGTCCTCAACTTCGACAGAAAGGTTTGGATCACTTTCGCTTGTCATTAAGTAATCAATCAATTCAGTAGTTATTGTAGATTCGATAGGGTAATGTTCCCTTATTTTCATTTTTTCACTAATTACTAACGCACCATTATAATAAATCATTATTCCGATTTCCTGTAATTGTTTAGGAAGAATATCTTTAACTGCTCTTGGAGGGCGAGCAGTAGCAACAACTATTGGTACACCTTGTTTATGACAATTTAAAACTGCTCGCAAATTTCGACTACTCACTTTTTTGTTGGAATCTAAGAATGTTCCATCCAAATCCAAAGCAATTGCTGAAACGTTCATTTACCTATTCATACCCTTTCATTACCATATTATTTTTTCTACTTTACCATATGTTTGAAAAGATCACTACATCTTCACAATTAATCAAAAATACCACTCCTTTATCGGCTTTTTAAAAGACCAATAAACAAGTGGTAGTTGGTTTGTCAATTCAGATAAAGCCATCCTTGCATTTGAAATTGACACATTCAATATTGCCCTGACTACAATTAACTAATCTTCGCCTCAATCCGCAGCTTGTCAGCCACCATAGCAATAAACTCACTATTCGTTGGCTTCGCCTTTGTATGGGACACCCGTTAAATTAGGCGTGAACAGGTGCGTAAGTTTACAATTCCAATAAACTTTGCGTTAGCTTATCGGAACGTGTCGGTAAAATTTATTGGAAAGGTTTGGTACGATTATGACCGCTAAATTCAATTTTATCTCACGCGTAGAACCCGCCAGAGAGATCGATCTCGACAAACAGATTCGTGACTACCTCGCGATTAAAAAGTCAGAACGTAGGTCTCCTAGAACCATCGAGGCCTACGCACAGTGTCTATCGCAATTTGTGAAATGGGCTACAGAACGGGAGTTCAACGTTTTTACTCCTGACATCATGCGCGAGTACATTTCCTACTTAACGTACGAGAAGGAGAAATGGGACGACCACCCAACAAATCCGACGGGGCAAAAAGGATTATCGACGCGAACTGTCAACAATAACATTCGTAATCTTCGAGTATTTTTTAATCACCTAGTAAGTGAACGGATCATGCCGTCTTCACCAATGGATAATATTAGCTATCAAACACAAGACAAAGAGACTTTTGAAATATTTAGTGACGACGATGTTCTAAAATTGCTTGGGGCTCCTAATAAACGTGTATATACGGGCCTAAGAGATTATGTAATGATATTGGTGTTGTGTGACACGGGATGTCGCGTCGGAGAACTAACTAACTTAAAGATATCTGATATTGACCTCAAGTTAAGACAAATTTCAATCCGTGCAGAAATCTCTAAAACACGTACAGCTAGAACTCTTCCCATATCAATAATTACTGCAAAAGAAATTGAGCAACTAATTAATTTTATGAATGTTGATTCAAATGATTACCTGTGGCTTACTCAGTTTGGTGCGAGATATTTTGCTGATACATTCTCAAAAATGCTAAAAAAATATGCAAAGAAAGCAGGAATAACTGGGGTTCGCGTTTCTCCGCATACATTCCGTCATTACTTTGCTATAAAATTCTTACGGCAGCATGGGGAGCCAATCGCACTTATGCGCATCCTTGGCCACACTTCAATCACCATGACGGAGAAGTATGTTCGATACGCTAATAGAGACCTATCCGAGTACCATGAAGTCGCTAGTCCAGTAACGTCTTTATTGGACAAGGGCAATCAGAAAAAACGCGGAAATTTAAAGTTTAGATAAGTATGCGTTGAAATAACGAAAGGGAGACGCGCTAGACTCAGGTGCTAGCGCTCCATCCCCGCGATCCTCCACATATCCACCCACGTACCCGTCCCGTCTTCGTGTATAATCCGTACTTGACGTAACACCGGGTCGAGCGACCGCACCACTCCCGTCACCTCGCCTATCTCGCCGCGGTCCCCGTTAATCGGCTGCCATACGCGTAGTGTCAACGGCCATGAATAACGCTTGCTTTCCGTAAGCGCGTCGTTGATCTCCGCAATTTCATCGTATTCTAAGTCCGGCTTCGGTACGAGGCTCTGCTCCCGTTTAAACTTTAGGTAGGCTTCGCGGTGTTCCGGTAAGATTAGCCGCATTGAGCCGAATAAGTCGTCTATCTTCGTGCGTTCCGTTTTCATTCGTAAGACCTCCGATTATAGAACGTTTGTTCTTATTATACACCGGACGCCACCGTATATGCAAACAAAAAACCGCCCTCCAACGGATTTATTACCGTCAGAGGGCGTAATTTATTTCGTTTTCATTTCGTCATTCCCCGGCTTAACGTAGCTGTACGCACCCGCCGCCGTCAGCCCTACGATCACCGTCGTCAATAGGTTGTCTCTTATCGCGCCGTCCGGTATGAACACGAACACGCCCGATAGTAGAATCGCCACCAACGGTGCATACTTCGACGGCACTCCGAACCCTTTTGCGACTCCCGTAAGTGCCGCCACTATCGCCGCCAACGTTGCAATATCGTATGTTAAGTCCACGTAAACGCCTCCTTATTTTCGTAAGTGACCCGCCATCTTGCCGATTAATATAGCCGCGTACTCACCGTCAACTTTACCGCCTTTGACCGCGTTCTTCCGCCAATAGTCCGGCGTGTTGATGATTCCGTGCGCCTGTAAGACCGCTAAGTCATCCGCAGGCGATTCACTCGTAGGCGCAACGTATTTATGTCCGATAACGGAACAGAACGCCTTGACCACCGCTTCCGCATACGACTTCCAGTTCGCTTTCAAACGCGTCGCATCCGTTGCGTTATCGATAAAACCGTATTCCATAATCGTAGTGTCAGTCACGCCAGTGTCGCGGTGCATAAAGTAGTAGTCGCGTCCGTCCGCGCCTTTTCTCGTATATACTTTGCGGAACTTCTGACCGCAACTAACGACGGCTTGCGTGAGTGCCGACGCAACTTTATCCGTCGCGTAAACGGAGTGGATCGCTTCGACGCCTTCTCCACCGCCCGCGTTGATGTGATTCGAGATACAGTATTTCGCGCCAGAATCGCGTACAATCTTCGTCCTCTGCGTCGGTGTCAACGCAACGTCCGTACTCCGCGTTAGAGCAACCGGAACGCCTAGCGCCTTGAGCCGTTCATACTGGTAAACGCTGAACTGTAGCGTCAGATCTTTCTCGCGTAGACCGTTGCCGACAGCACCGGGGTCACTACCGCCATGACCCGGATCAATTATCAAAATAATAGGAACCGCCCCCTTAACGTCGTATTCGTATAATTTGTGTTCTTCGACAATACGTATTAGTTTCGGTAAATAAACCGGATCGGTCGCGTAGCCAGCCCGTACCACTTCGATACAAGCCGTCCGCCAATCGGCGTTAAGCACCTTCTGATAGCGCGGCTTGAGTAGGAAGTCGGAGTGGTCGCGTACGCTCTCCGGCCAATCGTTATACTTGCGGAATGCCGATTTCACTTCGATCTGCTCGCCGTCAACGAATTCAGCCGAAACTTTATCGTAGCTGCCCGCTGTGCCGACGCCTTTGATTCCGAATAGGTTACGGGCGTTTACCGCGAGTTCGGACGTGCCCGACTTTGATTCGAGGATTGCTTGCGCGAGTGTGAGCGATGCCGGTACGCCTGTCCGCTTGTGTTCCGCGACGGCCAACGGTGCGATTTGCGATATGAACATCTATTTCACCCTATCTTTTAGGTCTTGGACATCGCTCTCTAACCCCGTCAAACTACGTTCTATCTGCTGTAAAGTAGCCGTATTTTTTTCTAGTTGTACGACCATTCGTTCGTTATGGTCCATTAGCTTTTGCTCGCGGAGGCTCCCATCCTTACGCGTAGATAGTAGAAGATAAACGAAAAGGACCGCGAACGGTCCCTGCGTTAGAAAATATTTGAGTACGTCTAATTCCACGGAATCACCGCCATTTACAGTATTAAAATTTCTTTCCGGTAATCTCCTCGTATTGCTCAGGCGTGATGTCACCGTACGGACTAGTCTCCGTTTTCACCGCGAGTCTTAGTTGCTCCGACGTTACCCACCTGTAAGTGAACGCAATTCTCCAAAATTCCATTATGCTCCGCCACCTTTCAGTTGTATGAGTTCGAATTTTAGTGTAGCTATTTCACGCCCAAACGCCTGAATCAAGTAGTCTTTCTGCGCGAGTTCAATCTTTTGCAGAGCGACCTCTTGCCCTAACGTCAGTAACGGCAACTGCCCGGCTTGCTTCTCTTGCTCAATCTCCGACAATGCTTTCGGGTGTAAAAGTTCCATTAGTCAAACGCACCCCCGAATCCCCGTATGACTACGAACTCTGTCGCGATCCCTTTCGTAAACTCCATACGCAAGTTCACGCCCCACTCATCCGCCGTCTTCTCGGTGTTTTCGAATAGATACTTTTGGTTAAACTTTGCGGCAGCCGTCGCGTTCTCCCACGTTGGCTCGGTGTCAAACGCATTATTCGTCACCTCAACGGTATAATCCGCGCCCGTCGGTATCGTCGCGTCAATCGATACGATCATACGCTTGGCAGCGATGTCAGTAATGAACGGCTCCGCTAGTTGAAACGCGATCTTATCCGCTGTGCGTCGGAAGGTGTACGCGCGCACCGAAGTCAGTCCGTTGCTATCGGTTGCCTCGACGGTTAGCGTGTTGACGTCGATGAGGGACAGCCGTAGCCACGCGTCATTCGGAATAGTCACCGTGTATTCCACGCCAGACTCGCCGGGGAACGTGCGTATAACCTTTCCGTTGACCTTCTCCGAAATTGTGAACGCATCGCCTTCGGGATCATTCGCGCTGTACTTTAACGAAGGTGACGCGGTTAATACGCCGAGGTCTTCGTTCGTGCCGCTGATGACGGGCGGACGATTCCATACTACGCGGAATGTACGGGTGACTTCGGCAGACTTGCCACCTTGGTCGTCCTCACTCCAAACGGTCAGCGTATGGTCGGTGTTTTCCGCGAGGTCAATACCGACGATATCGGTAGTGCCGTCGAGAAGGCGTTTGTTGCTGTACTTTAACGTTTTAGCAAATAAAATAGGCGTGCTTCCGTCGGATACTCCGGAGGCGATCGCCCTTACTGGCCCTGCGTTGATTCGATATTTAGTTGTGACGACATTTCCGTTGTCCGCGTCAGAAACCGAGCCTTCAATCGATAGCACATTTCCTTCGGTCAATAGTTGATTATTGGTAGGGCTTGTTAGTGTTAATGTTGGTACGTTGTTGTTAATCGGCTCTAATATTAATATGGTCGAATATCCATAGGTCGAATTAGACGATACACTTGTTAATTCATCCATTTTATACGATGTTTTGTCATGGCAGTAACTAACGCCAGTGTGTACGGAACCTGCTTCTGAAGAATTACCAAATCCAACCGTATAAAAGTTAAGTGGGTTTGTAAAAAAAACGTTAGTTGTAGCTGTATTCATAAGCACAGCCATTGATTTTTCAGGTATGTTGATTATATCTTTACCAATACCGAATTTGTTACTATTTACAGCCGCTCCTGAATTTTTCTGCGAAATAGCTTTCACATTTCTGAACAAATGCATGTGACATAAATAATACCCTGTTGATCTCTTTTTCAAAATCAACTCATTTCCATCATTATCACTTTTGAACTTAGTAAGCATAATGTGTTTTCTTTGGGTGCTTGTATTATAGTGGTTTAGAACTACATCCCATCCAGTCGGTAATTCTAGTAAATCACCAGCAATGACAGCCTGAACAACCAGCAAATCGCCACTTAATGATCTTGAAGGAATTGGTATTTTAATATCTATAGTGTTACCGAACACATCTCCATCGTTACCAACATACTCCACCTGTTTTTTTTTTGTTGTCGGTATTGTGTAGTCGATGGTTAAGGTTGGTTGTTTTGCGGTTATTGTGCTTTTTGTTGAATGAAAAAGAATATTTGAGTTTAATGAAGTTTCATCAGAATCCTTTAACAAGAATCCATTGTTTGGATTATCGTTAACCATTTTTTGGATTATATTAGTAACATCAACATCTAACGTTGACGCTACCGTAGGTACAGTAATACTTGCTTTTGTATTAATATCAAATGATGGAGCAATATTCCATGTTGCTGTTGTGTCTACCCAATCGGATGTAATCGGGTGTAGGTTTATTATCCTTGATGCCGTCACGTTTGAGTGCATTACCAATTTTAAGGTTGCACTATTTACTATGACATCGTTAGGTATTAGTCCTAAATCAAATTTTAGTAATGCCCTTTCCACCGCCGTTGGAGTATTACCAACTGCAATTACCGATGATGTGGCGTAGTTACCAGTTGGTGCATCTTGATATAAATAAGTATCTTTTACAGTAACATTACTTTTCGTTAACGTTATTACAGGCATGTTTCTCCCCCTTCCCTTCCACTTTGGCCGTTATCCGAAGTCATCCACGTTTTTCCAATTGACACTAGACCACCAACCGTTTCCCTGTTTCGTCATACCATCCATCCGTCAAAACCACGTCGTTTAACGTTGAAAAGTTACCGGAAAATATATTGTTGTTGAGGTTGTTAAACAACGCATCTTTCATCGTTTTCACATCGATCTGTAACGTTTGAATCGCGGCGTCATGTAACGTTACCAATCGGCTTGTATCGTCAATTCCCTTTTCCCACCGATTGACGTCGTGCTCCGTAATATCATCGTCAAACTCCCAGTCTAGTTTCGCATTATACGCCATCAACGCGCCCCCTCTCGTACTGCGAAATCGAACCGGAATTCTAGCCGTTGTCCCGTGTCAACCGCTACGTCCGCGTGCCGTTCCGCTATCAGCCCGCCCTTCTCATCGTAGAGCCGGAGCAACGTTATCCGCGCAATCCCCTTGACTGAATCCGTCCGCACGACAACCGCAGCGCCGTCGCGTTTTACCGACCGGATTGGTACCGTCTGATTGTTCAGCACGATCGAAGTCGCACGCGCCGCAATGTCCTCCGCTATTCTTTCGAGATATCCCGTGTTCATTAAAGCGCCACCTCCCGCTTGTCTTTACCGATCGTATAGCCGACGCGTAACTCGCCGATCGTGTGATACCGTTTCAAACTGACGGTTACTTCGTCGACAACCTCGACCGCTTCACGCGGCATAGGCGCGAGTACAACGTCGACATGAGCCGGAGCCAGTTCGCGCAGTGCAACGTAGGCGTCGTATAAGTTCGGAGGAATCCCGCCGACTACGATGACGACCGTATACTTTCGCGGCTCCTCTTCGGCTTTCACATCCGTAAAGAACGCGTCGGCTATCGATTCGAGGACCGCGAGTGTGACCGTTCCTGTTCCGCGTAACTTCGCCTTAACGATGGAGCGCCGCTGTTCGAGCGTCTTGTTAACATCGGTCTTAACGCCCACTATCGTCTCCCAACGCGGTAAGCTCCACGTCGCGGTACCTACGAAGAACTGGTCGAGTACGTCGCGGATATCACCGTTCAGGCGATCGAATTCCGCCGACTCGCGCTCGATGAGGTTAACGGCTTCCTTCGACTCGTAGTAGTAACGGGGCAGGGCGTCGAGCATTCGTTTTTTAATCGCGTCAGACACTAAGCGTCACCGCCCCGAGAACTGCGACCGAATCAGCGCCGACTATTACGTTTGATGTACCGCCATTCACCGTCAAATCCGCGTAGTCAAGCACGGACAAGGCGTCTCCTATCGCTCCTGCAATGCGTGTATACCGCACGACCGGATCAACAAGCGCTAAACTCGTTAGATACTCCGTTATTGCGTCGGTTATCTCGGTTGTCGCGTCCTCAATCGTTTTACCGCTATTTAGCGTTATGCGCGCCGATACATTGATCGGTATTTCTGCCGCGCCCACCACGGTTACTTCCGCATTGACGGGACGCTCACTCTCGATATGGTCCACGACCTTGCCGATAAGCTCATCCGACGGCGCACGCTTTCTATCGTCGAGCAATACGACTTTTACCGTTCCCGGTCCGTCCCACACCTCGTATACTTTCGCGTCAGAGATACCCGTAACTTCCATCGCCCACGCACGATAATGATGGCGGTTGCCCGACGTAATCGGTTTGCGGACGCGATCGAGGTATCTGGCGAGGAGTGCTTCGTCCGATTCCTCATCGATACCGCCCCCAAACGGCTGCTCATTCGTAACGCCGGTGATTCCCGTTATGTTACCCTGCGTCAGCTTGATCGCGCCTTCTCGTACGTTACCGGACTTACCGCCCACTTTCGCTTCTGCCGCGAGAGTAACGGTGCCGTTTACGATCACGCCCTCGGATTTGATAACGAAATAAACCGGATTCTCGCCGTCCGTCGATACTTCCATTCCGGTCGTTATCCGCGTACCCTCGTTGCCTGTAAACGTTACGAATCCTTTCGACTTCTCGGACGGCTTCGCGTATACACCGAGCTCGCCGCATCGTCTGCGCAACCACTCGCCGAATGATGATTGCGTACCGTCTAGGTTTAGCGCGAATCCCTTATCGAGCACCGAGTCCAATTCGATCCATAACCGCTCTAGTTCGGGCGCCGCCGGAGCAGTCAAGTCGTACGTCACCGCCCCCTGCCGCTTGTCTACGTCCGTACGCGAGTTATCGAGCATCCGCTGTTTTATCGCGTCTCTCGTTTGATTTTCGTACATCAGACCACCTCCTCCGTTTCGATCGTTAAGCCGTCCGCTGTGTCAACGAAAAAAGAGACGGTCAGTTTATCGCCGTCTCTCTGGATATCAAAGTTATATACCGCGTCGATCCGATCATCGTAGATCAACGCTTCGGTAATCACGCGTGGTATCTCTGCGTTTAATAGCGCGATCGGAACGTCTTGTCCGATCAAGTCTTCGAGTTCGCATCCGTACTCATCGTCGTAAATCGGAAAACGGAACCGCGCCGTCACGATCGCCTTGCGGATAAATTGACGGATCGCTTCCTCGCCTTCGATAAGCCCGCCGATTGATCCGTTGCCGAAGTCTAACGCGTATGTAAGCGTCGGCTGAACGGCGGGTGCCGCTTGAATAACACGTTCCTCAACGCGCTGTAATGGAGATAACGCCATCAGTACGTCACCGCCCGATCTACGACAACGAACGTCTGCCCCTCGTTGATTGACGCTAAGATAACGCGGTCGCCCGGCTTGAGTACGTCCTCGAACGTTAATTCGATATAACGGTGATCCCACGACTGGTCGTATGCATCCGAAGATGAATCCGTCGCCTTTCCGTCGCCGAGATCGCGGTCGGCACCTTCGCTATGTGAGAGCGTCGCTATGCGCTTATGGCGGGTCAGGCGTTCGGCTACGATGAGGTCATCGGTGGTGAGGACGAGCTTTTGGTCAGCGTCGACCTGTACGGTGAGATTCGGGAGTGGCGTAAGAACGGTGCCGAGTTCGATGTCGACGTCTTTGTTGTAGCCAATTTGACTAATGCGTTGCCGAAGCTTACTTACGCCACCGCCTTCGAGCCTACTAGGTTCCCCGAGGTTTGACGTCTTTGAAGATTTTATCGACAACTGACTCTCTCCCCTTTCGTCCTTTTTTCTTTTTCTCTTTTGGTTCCGGTGGCGGTTCGTATTCTATCGTCGGTAGATCGTCCGTCGCGCTTAACGTTAACGACATCGTGTGCTTTGCGCCTTCAAACGTGTGCGAGTCGACTGAGACGTAATATCCGCCGATGATTTCCGTCATCGACTCCTGCACATAAACGCCAGTTCCCGCGTAAACTTCCGAAATGCCGAGCGCTTCAATCGATGCGTCATCGTTAATCGTGCCGAGGTCCTTTAGTAATTGTTTCGCCAGTTGTTCGACTTGCGATTTAGTAGCGTCGTTGTCCGCATTTTCAAGGTGTTGCATGATACCGAAGCGTTTGATTAATTCTTCGTTTTTAACGACCGCCACGTACTGTTTCTTTTTCTCGTCTCCACCGATCACTTTTACCTGCGTACGCATGTCCTCGATAGACTGCGAATATGACGCGGACAAAAGATTCACGCCATTTTCGAGAACCCACCGTACGGGCTGCTCTTTCCTTGCGAGCAAATGGAGCTTGCCCTCTTTCGAGCAAATAAAATAGCGCCGTCCGGTTTGCTTTTGCGTAACCGTCAGCGCCGTTATCATCATGTCCCATAGCGTCTTATCGCGTAGGACTAATTTAGGTATTACGTAACCCGTATCGTCAATCTGTCCGACAGGAACCCCGAACTCTCCGCATAACTTCTTTACGATTGCTGATGCGGTCATATTTCGGAAAATCTGCGTGTCCTGATTCTTCGTAAGATATATGTTATCGTCATATGCCGTTACGGACATGTTCCCACGATCATCAATCTGATGTGTAAACGAGAGTCCGCGAAATAGCTCCTTGCCGTCCGAGTAAAGTCGGAGTTCCTTGCCGAGTTCGATCGGAAATGCCTTTCTTCTCCCGTCCGTCGTGTTTACGAGCGAAACGTCGAGTTTGCGAGCCGGCCCCGTAATATCGCCCGACCAGTTCGCGGACTGAACGTGAATAGGTGCGTCGTCATACCAGACTTCCCACGCCGTCATGCTAACACCAACTTTTGTCCCGGATATATTTTGTTCGGGTCCTTGCCGATTACCTTCGTATTCTTATCGTGTAAATCACGCGTGTTCAGCTTGTTTTTCGCGGCTATTCCCGAAAGTGTGTCGCCTTTTTTGACCACGTAAGTTCCCGGAGTCTCTTTCGTAGATGGCGGGCGGACAGATGGCGAAGTCACTTTCGCGTTTCCAGTCGCGGACATATCGACCTTTCGAATGCTCACGAATTTGTACTCCTTCAGCGCGAGTGAAAAGTAAATGTCACCGGGACTGCCTGCCTTCTCCGGCTCGATGTCGAGGCTACGAATGGTCACCGCATAGTTGATCGGCGTGCCCGTAATGGTCAGGCGGCACGGTTTACGGGAATCGCGCCAACGTTCGAGAGTTTCGACGGCAGTCCACGGGTCCGGAATCGCTTCGTACTCGCAATATGACGGGCTGTATGCTCGTGGGAAGAACGATGAAAAAGAAAAGTCTCGCAAGTTGGCGTCACCAATCACGGTGAATTCGCCTAACTGCGAGACTTGAACGTCTTCATAACCGTATGAACTTGATATCGAGATAGATTCGGGGTTCACCGGAAGTTGAAGCCGCTCGGCTCCGTTGTTGTACGAAAGCCAAAATTGAATAGCGTTTGACAACCGTCACCACCTCCTATAGCCGATTCGCCAGCTCGTTCGCAATTTTTTCGATATCCCCTTCATCGCGGACATAAAACGTATTGCCGGTAATCGTGACGGTTCCTCCGCCACCGCCGCCACCACGTCCACTCCGATAATCACGCGCCTCATCCGCATTGAGAATCGTCTCGTCTTTGTGCGCGCGAACCATATATCCGTCGTATGGTACGCGGTCGAGACCGTGATAGTGCGAGCCGTCGATACCTGGCTTAAACGTAACCATATTGAAGTCTTTTTGCGGCGCTTTTGGACCGGCAATTTGTTTTACGGAGGTTTCCTGCTCGACCACAATCCTCGATATTTTCGGAATCTCTAGGCCGATCTTACTTAGGACAGCGTTAAACGTGTCGCTCAAGTCGTTGATCCTATCGATAACATAGTTTATCGCGCTTACAAATACTCCCTTGAGGAATGAACCGACTTGCCCCGCTTTTTCCTTGATCGTGTCCCAGTTCTTATACAACTCTATACCCGCCGCTACGACTCCGCCGAATGGTCCCAATAACGCTAGTAACGCGATCTTGTACTCTCCCATACGTTCCCACAACTCGATAGCCTTCGCCTTTACCGTGTCCCAGTTTCGATAGAGAGCGACGCCTGCCGCTACTAACGCCGCGATTCCTACGACTACCCACGTCATCGGGTTCAGAAGTAATGCGGTGTTGAGACTGGTTGTTGCGAGTGCAGCCGCTAACGTTCCGGCTCGGTACGCCTTTAGTAGCGTCGTCACTTTTCCGATGATAGTAAGACCGGTCATGCCGACTTTAAACGTACCGATAGCGACTGCAGCACCGATGATGTACTCTTTCAGCGTAGGCCAAATACGGAGGAATTCGTCGAACATTGCGGGAAGCCTAGTCGCTACTTCCGTTGCGCTCTCGACGAGACTTGACAGTGCAGGTTCGAAATTCTCGTAGATTTCGATAGCCGCGCCCTCTAATGCGGACATGAAGATAACAAATTTACCGCCTAGATTATCGAGCATGGTTTTCGCCATCTCAGCCGCTTTTCCATCGGCGGTTTCGAGTGCGTGCGTCATTTCATCGAGTGGTCCAGAGCCGCGCTCGAGCAATACCGCCCAGTGCTTATACGCCTCTGCACCGAAAATCGCGGAGATTGCGGCGGATCGTTGTTGCTGTGTCAGTCCGGCAGTACCTTTTTCGAGCTCTTTGATAACGTCCGGCATCGACTTCATGTTGCCTTTCGCGTCGAAAAACTCGATTCCGAGCCTGTTCATTACATTGCTCATTTGACGCGTTGGTTTCGCAAGTCGCGCGAGTGAGGACGAGAACGCCTGCCCAGCGAGTGACCCTTTGATCCCGGAGTCGGCTAGCGCCATTTGTGCCGCCGCGGTTTCTTCGAGCGACCATCCGAGTGCATTCGCAACTGGCGCCGCGTATTTCATCGCTTCACCCATCTGCTCAACGTTGGTATTCGCGTTAGCTTGAGCGTAAGCAAATACGTCCGCTGCGTGTGTAGCTTTATCCGCGCTAATGCCGAACGCTTGCATGGTATCCGAGGTAATATCGGCGGCTCGTCCGAGGTCAAGTCCGCCCGCCGCAGCGAGGTCGAGCATACCGGGCATGGCGGATAGGATATCGTTCGTCTTCCATCCGGCTAATGCGAGGTACTCCATACCCTCACCGGCTTGTTTCGCGGTAAAAGCAGTTGCGGCACCTAGCCGTTTCGCTTCGTTACGTAAGGCGCTGAACTCTTCGGCTGTCGCGCCCGATATCGCTTTTACTTTCGACATTTGCGAGTCGAACTCGGCACCTATTTTAACGATGGACCCGGCAAGACCCGTCGCTCCCATGACGCCAATAAGACCGCCTGCCGCGAGTGCCGCCGACTTGAAGCCGGAGGTCAGCATGCCGGTAGACCTTTCTGCTTTACGCGCTGCAACTGAAAAGTCTTCAACGTTCGTCAACGCCCGTTTGAATTTGCTCGTAAACCTGTCCTGAAAACTAAGCGACGCGACCAAATTAATTGCCAACTACTGCCGACCTCCCTTCCTGCTCTTGCGTGCTTTCTCTTGCTCGCGTTCTTCTTCGATCACCAAAAGCTCACTCGCGTACAAGAACAATCGGTGTCGTGGGTCCTTCGCGTATACCTCATCCGGCGGAATATGGTGCAACTGAAAAAGACGGTGAAGCAAATACGCTTTGCCTCCCGCCCTAATCAGTTTTTTACTTCTTCAATTTTCTCGTCGTCCTCGTCATCGAATCCGGACAATTCAAGAATTGTTTGCTGTAACTTAACGATTTCACCCGCAAACAACGCTTTCTGCACGCACTCGTCCACCGTCTTAGCGCCATGCTTCTCCATCAAAGGCTTCGCTCGAAAGTCTGGCGACACACACGCAGCCGCGATCACTGCCGCCGCTAGCTTGTTTTCGTCAATTACTTTGCGTCTTTTCGCGCCCCTACCTTCGAAATGCGACGCCGCCTCGCGAAGTTGCGTCAACGTTTCGCCATCAATCGCCTTAACCGTAAAATACGCATTGAGTCGCTTCATAAAAACTTGCTCCTCTACGTTTAAATCCGCCGCTAACAATGCGTCTAATGCGTTAATTTCGCCCATCTATTCGTCCACCTTTCGTTATCTTATTGTATTAAACGAACTCAAAACCGCTAAATGTAAAGTTTAGTTCCTCTTCAACGACCGAATTGACCTCGTAATCCAGAATCGGAACCGCTTCGAATTGAACTTGCTTAAATCGAATGAACGCTTTCGCTTGCGGAGATTCCGGATCGTTAACCTCGACCAACAACTCGGTCACGTACGGAGAACTCACGTCGTCCCCTACGCGCGAAATCAGCTTTGTGAGGTCGTGCGTTAGCTTGTAACCTGTCATCGAGCCCTCACCGGACAGTGACGTTGCCTTCTTACCGACCCACCTCGTCCCTGCTCGCTTAATATCTTCGTAGCTTACACTCACTGATGCGCTAAATGAGGTGACGTACGTTAGCCATACGCCGTCATGATACACTTTGCAAAACGCACCGTTTACGACTTTCGTTGAATCCATCGTCACTATTTCGTCACCCTTTCGTTTTAGGCGGTTGTAATCGTTAGGAATATACGTTCCATGCTGTCGACCTCGGTGTACGCGATGTCTACGAACACCTTGTCGCCTTCGCTCTTGTACTGCGTACTCAACGCCACCTGCGGATTGATGAGCACATTTTCGACCTGTAGCGTTTCCAAGTACGCCTTGATCGCGCTAAGTAACGACATTTGACCCGCCTCGTTGTTGTCGATCTTGCCGATGTAATTGTCCCGCGCTGTCTTTTCAACGTCGGTCGCAATCGCTTGTTTTCCGCGAATCTTACGGATTTTATCGCCACTTGTGACGAGTCCTTGCTCGACGATTACTTTTTCGCCGTCGTGGACAAGAACGAGCGACCCCGCCTTCAATGCCGACTCGATCTCGCTGTTGCGTAATCGTTTAGTCACGTCGTTCACGCGGACCTGCTTATACGTAATCGACTTGTTAATCGCTGTGCCTGCGACTAAGCCCGCGAGATAAGCCGCGTACTGACCACTCGAATACGACTTTTCACCGATAACAACACCAGCTACGAGGTTGACCACGTAATCGTCCGCGAGAAGAACTGAGCGTGCGTTACCTGCCGCAATATCCTGATCGTCCTCGGCACTTCCGCCAGTCACGAACATGAAATGCTTTTTCTCCGTACGATTGCGTGTAAGCCACGTAAGTGTCGCCGCCTGTTCCTCTGCGCCAACTTCTCCGTCGTACACAAACACGTTGAATTGATGCGCTTCGAATGCATCGCGCATCTCTGTGTAGTCCGCTTGTTCGGGAGCTTCCGGCATCGTGTAGATGAGTACTTTCTTAGCTCCGCCCTGCAACACGAATTTGATCGATTGAATGTTCGCGGCTCCGAATAGTTCTTGTGCGTGCGCCTCTCCCTCGACCGTGTACATTTTTTTAGCCGTTGCTGATCCGCCCTTATACGAAATCAACGGGATTGCAACCGTACCGCGAGCACCTCCCGTTATCTGCGCAATTGCGGCGTTTTTGAAATTGGTATAGAGACCGGGACGTATTGGAAGCGCAGTCGGGTCCCACTGTTCGATCGGTGTAATCGCCATGTAAGCACCGTCCTTTCATTTGCTACTCGTTAATAAAAACGCTGATTTTCTGCATCTTTTCGTAAGTCTCTTGCGGACGTGCTTGGCGTAACTCCGCCTGTAAAGTCGCAAGAATAGCAAAAGCGCCACCAGTCGTTTGAAACGGCTGTGACGCTCCGAATGATTTTGTTATGACGCGGTATCCGTCCGCTTTGAATTGCAGTGTATTCCCAAATGTTCGTTCCATTATTTCTAACTTCCGTATGCAATCGACCTCACTCGTGCCAAACCATACGATCCGAAACGTTCGGTCTATTCGATAGTGATAGGCGGTTTCTGACTCGTTACCACCCGAGATGTATTGGACAACGCACATATCTTTCCCCGGCTCCTCCGGTATGTGCTGATACTTCACTATCGCATTGGGAATCGCTTGGCGAACGATCGCTCCGACTGCTTCGATTTCTTTTATTAACGAAGCCACGTTACCACCCCGATTTTCTCAGCTCCAACTGAACCTGGTCATTCATCCAACCGCGCCATTTCGTTTCGCTGTCCTCCGCAGGCTTGTCGAGGAACTTCTTCTCGGCTCCCGGCGACTTGAGCGACTTGCCTCCCGCGTCCAATTCGTGAATGTGATACGCGTAGTTAAATCGCCCACCATCGCCCCGCGTCGCGTTCGCAGTCATAACCAGTTGTGAGCCGTCGATTTCGCCGCTGATCTGTTTACGGAGATTGGACGTGTCAATAGGTGAGATGTCAACGGACTGCTTCGTCCAGTCGTCTTTTACGTCATTCAACGACGTGTGTATCGCGCGACTTACTGCAATCGGTGACTTTCGAATGGCTCTCTTCAAGCCGTCAAGCTCGACCGAAAATGATTTTGCCATCCGCACACCTCCTCATAGATAAACGAATGTCAAGGTTGGCTTACCGTTGACCATCCGTACGGGTTCGATTTTTACCGGTGTGCGCTTAATCGCTACGTCCAATTCGTTCGTATATTCGATGACGTCGTTATACGCGATATTCGGTAATTTATCGAACATTAGTTGTACGCCAGATACGACCTCCACGCCCAACTGATTTTTCACGACCTCGGTCTTTTCGTCAGCTCGGCATTTCAGTGTGATCGGCTCTTGCGGAGTGACCTCGCCCCAATCGTCGATGGTCGCTGGCTTATGGACTTTGACATGTTGCTTGAGTGATATAAACGCCAATTACAACACCGTCCATTTCGCCTGACGTAGTGATAAGTCGACTCCGTTCTCTTCGCCGATCAAATCAACGACCTCTTCAGTTATGAGAGCCTCGAGCCCCTTTTTCGCCCAGTCCTTGAATGTAAACGATATTCCGCGAATCGAGAACGACGCGACGCCCTGCTGCTGTAACTTGTTCGTATCGTTAAACGCACTCGCCAGTACCGCCGCGAAAAGGTAAACGGCATTATTCGGTATTTTATATCCGTTGTATTTTCGCGTTAGTGTTCGGCTAGCCACGTTTAGTGTCGCTTCTTTACGCTCATCGTCCGCATCGAGAAAGTCCTCGTTATCAAGCGTGTTAAGGCGCACATAATCGGTCGCCTCCGTAATGTCCCACATTCGCTACACCTCCGTTTATTTTGCGGAGGATTTTCGTGTGGTAGCCGGTTTCGGCTTCGGCTCCTCCGTTTGCTTCGGATCATCAACGCGCTTTACGTCTGCTAACTGATCAAGCGCGTCCCGTTCGGCTTTCGTGTTTGCAACGTATTCTCCGCTTCTAAACTGCCGGATCTCACCTTCTACGTAAAACATCAACGCAGGAAAACGTGAAGTATACTTTACCACCGTTATTTCGCTCACCTCCGTTTATATAAGAAGGCCCGCCGGTAATCCGACGAGCCATGACGTCTACTACTTCGCGCCTTTGATACGTGCGTGTGCGGCTTCTTGTACGAACTCTAGCGTGTACTCACCGACGATCATTCCTTGAAGGTAGTCGCCCTTTTTGCCCAGGTATTCGTGGCTGAATTCGCGACCTTGTAGCGCACTTAAACGGATGCGGTTTTTGTCAACGATCAATACCTCGTCGGCGCGCAGGTTGTTGTTGATAGAAACGGGGAACTCACCGAAGTCAGTCGTCAAGTAGTTTACGACAGTTCCACGTTTTTCCTCACCTTGATTGATTCGAATAACGTTTTGATCAAACGCACTGATCACGCGTTTTTGTTTTGCACCCGCAATAATCTCGTAAGAACCGCCTGTTTTAAAGCCGCCCTTTTCGTAGATTTTTTGTAACGCATCGCCAATAGTAGGTAACGTCAGGTCCTTTCCACCGAGATCAATTACGTTCGAATTGATGAAACTACGTGCCCCGGCCATTTGGCGTACATTGCCGTTGTCGTATTTAATTCCGTTAACGGCCGCCTTTTCGAGTTGCAACGCCAGCTCAAGCTGTTTCTTCTGCTTCTCGTACTCGTAAATATCGTCAATTCCGTATTGGTTGACTGCCGCAGTAGTGCCGGAGATTTCCACTGTCTCGTCAAAAATCTGCGTAATATTGCTAAAACGTTTACGTGGCTTGTAGCGTCCTTCACGAGCGTCGCGACTCTCTTGTCCTTCAACGAAAAGAACTTCAATCTTTGTCTCAGCAGCGATGGCATCCGCAGACGTACCGGCATACCCACGAGACACGGTTAGTTTCTTTCCTACTACGTCAACGGCGGTCACTTTCATCATCTCGTCGCCTGCCTTCACGACATGATCTACGCGGAATGGTTCTGTATCCGCTACTTTCACGGCGGTCGCCGCTCCGTCCACAACTGCTTCGGTTACTACCGTTTCGTACGCGATCATCTCGTCTTCAAACCATTGATGCTCGATTTGCGTTACTGGCGTTGAAAAGCCAACCATAGACAGGAAAGGTGTAGAATGCGGATTTAGTAAAAGCAACTGTTCCGTAACAGACTCCTTTTTACCAATAAGTTCACCGGATAAAATTTTACTCATAGTTTAAGTTCCTCCTGTAATTTCGTAGTTTTTAATACAAAAAAGACGCCGTAAAATTTGGCGTCCTGCTACCCGTTTAACTCGCGTTGAAGTTTCGCGAAAAGAGCCATGTCTTCCATGCGACCACTCTTTCTCGCTTTCTCCGCTGCCTCAGCTAAAATTTGTTCTTTTGTCTTTTCTGCTTTCTCGTCAGGTAAGATAGTCGCGCTTCCAATTATCTTTGGTTGCGCCCTCTCAATCAGGAACGGTTTGGACTCGATAAGCGCCTTAACGACCTCGTCAATGCCCGTAATACTACCGTCCTCTCCGACTGTGACCGTCGACAAGTCCGCTAGTCTCAGCGCGTCGTCAACGTATTTGATGTTCACAGCCGCAGCCGCCTTGTTAAACGCACCGTGAATACGTTCCTGCTTCGATTGCTCGTGTAGCTTTTCGATTTGATCCGCTAGCTGTTGCGCGTAGGTATCTTTCTCGGATAGCTTCGTCTGCAACCTTTCAAGCTCGGACATCTCGGCATCTTTACGGACCTGCTCCGCTTTTTCGATTTCTGCAAGCTTCGTTTTCATCTCGTCGTAATCCGCGTACTTCTTGCGGTCACGTTCGAGACGTTTCGCGACGATCTCGTCCAGTTCGATTTGGGTGAACGTTTTCTCAGGTTCTGGCGTAGTGTCTGTGAGTTGCTCCGGATCAACCTCCGCAAAATATTGTAGATTCATCGGGATCAACGTTTTAATAGCGTTTTTCATTCGTATACCTCCAACCGTTTAAAGCCCGTCGGCTATTCGTTTTCAAGCCGTTTAGTTTAATGACGTAACGTTCGGTCACACTTCGATTTCTTCCCCTTCGTAATCTTGTTCGGGATTAATTCGGTCCGGTCGTCTAACTGGCGTGACAATGTGCTTACAGTGCGGATGAAATATCTCGCGCCTAGGCAACGTGTACAAATACGGATAGTCACCGGGCGCTTCCGGTACGAGTTTAACGATCTTCCCCTCGTACTTACCGCAGTCATCTAACGCCCCGTGACGGCTAATAACGCCGTAATACACTTCGCGTCCTAGCGCCTCGTTAACGGTGCCGTCACGATGTGCGGTCATCGCCTTCGTTTGAACGAGCATGTCGGTATAAGTGCCCACCTTCCACTTACGCCCCGCTGCGTCTATGATTGCGTTATCTGCCGCGTCACCTAACTTCTTGCGGAACTCGCGTTCGACTTCGCGACTAAGCGTTTGTGGCGCGTTTATACCTGACGCATAGTTGCGGCGCATTACTTCGCCAGCTACTTCGCGAATAGCGTTCTTTGTACGTCTTCGTACGTTCGTAGTGACCGCAAGCAGGTCCGTTTGTGTATCGGCTATTATCGTCTCAACGAACGTCCGGTTCAATCGGTTAAACTGGACGATATTACGCGCCTCCTCGACCGTCTTCGCAAGTCCCAACGTGTAGATCGCATCTGCGGCACCGTTCCGCACGAATCCCGGCATTGTTTCCGCAATCCATTTCGTTGAACTTCCGTCAAGTTGTCGTAGGATTTCGAGGATGTTCGCCTCGACTGCAAGTATTTGCGCACGTTCAAAATCCGTTAGAAATAACGTGTTGAGTTCGGATCGAATATCGCGGAGTGCTCTTTCGTATGCGCGGACAAGTACCGATACTTCACGATCGTAATTCGGCGATGGAATCTCGCGCATCAGCGATCACCGCCGAATCTAGCGTTGTACCAGAGAACAGTCGCGAGAGATAAAGCGATGAACGCAGCCTTAATCCGATTCACGGGCTTCACCTCCGGGGTCATTAAAGATCGACGCGTCAACCGATCCATTCACACGTAAGTCGTCTTCGTCGATTCTCTGCATGATTTTCGCAGCCTGTATGTCATCGAATCCGTCAAGTCGTTTAATAGCGCTCTGAACGTCCAACGTAGGCTTTCCTCCCGTCCTCATAGTCACAACCTCCGCCTCTTCCTTAGGATCGCGAGGTAACGGATTGTTCCATACAATTTTCGGATACTGCGGCGCATAGTGTTCAAATCCGTCTACGCCATTATTCGCGTAGACTTCTATAACTTGCGCGAGATATATCGCATCCCTAAACGCCTTATCTACGTACAATTTGATCCGGTTAACCTTTGATATGATCGGCATAAGCCGCATTTGAATTGCGCGACCATCCGAGTGTGAGGTGCCCGTTCCGCCCTTATCTTGCGTGATTGACGTACCGAAAAGCCATTGTGGTGTCTCTGTCATCTGGAAAACGAGAGAAAGGAGATAATCAAGTTCCTTAAACGCGCCCTCCAATTGCGAGTTCCAGGTCATGTACTCCGGCTTTACGTCTTCCTTTATCACGGGGATATATCGACCACCTAGTCGCGCTGAATCACCTTCTTCAAAATCAGGTCCGAACATCATCGGGTCGCTGTGTTTCCACAAGATGTAATCGATCTGAACGAGACGGTCGCAAATAGCCGCGATCGTTGACTCCACCTTCTCGATATTTCCGATTCCTTGCCAACGCGAGTCCTTCGCCTTATACGGAACATGCCTAACAAGTATGTCGGAAACTCCCGTGTCTACTGCGTCTCTGTCTCGCCCTGTTGCGACTTGCTTCTCGACCTGGTATATCTGAATTGGAACGCCCCAACTACTATCGACGCCTCCGACGCGCTCCGTTAACCGATAGCGCTCATATATGATGTAGCCCGGTAGATGTCGCTCGACGTTCAAATACGGCACTTCCCTCGTCCGCTTCCCGATAATAACCGCCGGTTCCTCTACGTACTCAACCGTACAGATGTTAACCGCACGGAATTTCTTACGCGACCCTTTCGCGAGTTCAGGAAACACGCAATTAGCCGGAATTGTCTCGATGATCGGCTCTGCGTCCATCATTCCGTTCGGCGTCGGCAATCCTGCGTCAATTAACGCGCTGTTGTCGTCGCGGTTATCGTATCGAACTTTTAACCACGCGTCCCCTCGAATACCTGCGCCAATGACTGACTCGTAAATTAACGTGCTTAAGTCGTTTTCCTCGACGATTCGATTAACGGCTTCCTGCTCCGGCGATTCGTCGTCATGGCCACTTTCGACCGTAATACCCTCGCCCACGAGAAGGTCGGCGGGCTTAGTCGTCAACACGTCAATGAGATTGACCGCGATATACAGCTTTTCGAGTTGCTTCGCGTTAGGCGCGTCTCGTAACAGTTGCGATGCGCGCTCGTAAACCTTATGCAAATCTCCGTCAAATATCGTTTCCATGCGTTTGTATTTCGCAAGCCTTTCGATTGAGTCGACGGGTGGAAACTGGTCGCCCGGTTTAAGTACACTAATAGTTGCCTCCTCCTTTCGCTACGCCCATGCAGGCTTTTCTTTCAACGCTCGTTTTTTGCCTTTCTTCGCGATGCTGACCGCCATTTCTTGCGCATCCGGTAAGTCATCATGCGAGTTGCTCCCGTACCGCTCGAATTGCTCGAGCAATAACGCGTGTTTCCGCGAAAACTGTATCGTCCCGTTCTCAATCTCCGGCAGCATCGCCTCTATCCGTAGTTGCTTCCGTTGCCTCTGCTTTATCTCTTTTACGCGCGTCTGTGACGGGTATCCCTCGCGTCTCAGCGCTTCCTTTAGCTTGTGTACGAAGAACTCTTGCGCCGCCTGCGACTCTGCCGCGATTGCTGTCGGCTGGTACTCCATGACCTTTCGGACAATAACGCGCATAAACTCGTCAGGATGAACACGCTCGCCCCACGCGTCGATTACGTATATTCCTCCGGTGTCTTTTCGCCTAGCGACCGTTACGATTGCGGAGTAGTCGCCACGCGTCTTACCCATCGCGAAGTCAATCCCCATGTAGATTTCGTAATTGTTTCCGGTAAAATCACGATTGGGGTAATCCTTGTCCCAATACGTGAACCGTTCGGGCACGAAAACCTGCGATTCCTCGTCGAGTGGCGTGTTCTGGTACTCGGTGTTGAACGCCTTCGATCCGTTGTCCCATTTCCATTTCATCAGCGTCCACAACGGCTGAACCGCAGGCCATAATACGACTGCGCCCCGGTCCATTTCGTCTCGATTCGCAGCATAGAATTCCTCGGCATCCTCCGCGCGATTCGGATTCTCTCGATCCGTATATATAGCGCGACAACGTTCCCATAAGTCGCCGCGTGTAGGCGGTTCGATAATCGCTTTGAAAAGGCGCGATTTAAAGTCCGAGCGCTCCTCGATGACATAACGTAAATTCGCCTCCGCATGGACCATCGTTCCCATGTAAACAAATGCCGTCTTCTTGCCCGCTGGATCGCCAAGTGGCATTACGACCTGCGTAAACCAGTCGCGTAACTCTTTCCGTAGTTCCGCCGTGTTCGTATTCTTTTTACCTTCGAGGTCATCGCAAATGATGAGATCGGGACGCGTGCCGTTCCAGTTACGACCACGCAACGCCTGTCCCGTAGATGCCGCTTCAACGCGTGTTAACATGTGAGGACCGTTTTCGCGCGTCTCCCATGCGATAAACTCCGAACTATTGTCCTTCGGATTCTCCTGTTGCTTCAACGACAACAAAGACCCGAAGTCAGCTCGTAACTTTGCGTTACTCTTGAGCTGTATTCCGAGCCATTCCATGTTCGCGGTTGAGACCTGCGGAGTCTCCGATATGATTACGATGTATTTACGCTTACGGAAAACGATCTCATGCAACGGAAACGCCTTCGAAAGGTAAGAAGACTTCGCATGTGAGCGCGGTGCCGCCCACGCTATCTTCGCGTTGATAACATCGTTTGATACCGTGTTCATGATATCGCAGAGCTCGCGGTGAAAGTCCGGCGCCTCATCGATAGTCACCGGTATCCAGTTACCGGAGTTATCCGGATTGTAGTGCTCGCCAAAATATTCGTAAGCAAAGTAGAGCAAATCGACCTCGGCGCGGTGTATGCGTTCTAGGCGTTTTAGCTCCGTTAACCAAGCGCGTAACTGAACGCCTTCGTCCGCAGATAGCGTGCCCGCGTCTAACTTCTTACGTAAGTTCTTCGTTCCTAACCGCAGTGTGTCGATTAGCTCCTTGCGTTCAGATCGCGCTAACCATTTACCGTTAGTCCATGCGATAGCTTTTCGTCCCCTTTCGTTAGTTTCGTTGACAATCGTTGCCGTTTCGTTTATGCTGAATGTAACATATCGAGAACGGAGTGATCCCGTTGGAAATCGTTCAACCATTACGTACTAAACGCGAAATAAACGCGATGAAAGCCGCGTTAAATGGTCGCGATAAACTATTGTTCATACTCGGAATCAATTCCGGCTTGCGCATATCCGATATTCTCCCGTTGAAGGTCGGTGATGTACGCGACCGTAGCTTCATCGCTCTACGCGAAGAGAAGACGGGCAAGTCGAAGAACTTCCGCATTAACGACGCGATCAAACGGGCGACGGCGGAGTTTATACCGCCAGATGCCGGTGACGACGAGTACATATTCCGGTCGCGTAAAGGCGCTAACCGTCCGATTACGCGCGTACAAGCCTACCGAATACTGAACGATGCGGCTACGCGTGCTGGTATAACGGAGCCGATCGGTTGCCACACGTTGCGGAAGACACTCGGTTACCATGCGTACAAGGCAAACGAGGACCTAGCGACATTACAGGCGTTGTTTAACCATTCGTCGCAGGCGGTGACATTGCGCTATATCGGGATTACGCAAGATACAATCGATGAAGTTTACGCCAACATCGACTTATAAACGAGAATGACCGCTCGGGATTCGTCCTTGGGCGGTCTTTTCATGTTCAGAGTTAAATTTTGATACGCGGATTTTTCTGACGCCTCACACGGGCATATTCGACCCCCGCCTTGGGGGAAAATGTTACTTACTTTTCGTGCGTAACTAATCAATTGTCGTATGGATACGCTATACATTTCAATGAATATTGAATGTAACACAATGTAATTAAGTTACATTCGCGATCACGTACAAACCGCATAACAACGCCATTCTAACGCTATCCAACTCGTCCCCAATCCGCGCTCATTTATACATAACGCAAGAACAGCGTAGGTATCACGTTTATACATCGACTGTATAACGGTCTTTTTCCGTATGCATGCATAAAACACCGCATACGAATAGCGCAGATTAACGAGGGAAACGGCGCATAACGGCATTCACGAAAATTTTCGGGGAGGGTGCGCCCTAGAGTCGCGTTGCAGACGAAATCACCCGCATGCTGTAACGCATTGTTACCGAGTGCGCACGAGTTCCTTCATTATGTAGCGTAAAATAGCACGGTAAGTTACACGTCCATTTCCGCCACCATACGTTTCAACTCGTCTATATCGGGAATCTCCGTAGCACTCTTCGTCTCGACTTCGACCTTATCCGTTAGCATACCGGCTACTTGCAGGATTAACTTCGCCGCAGCAGCGTTGCCTTCCGAAACAGAAGTCCGTACCATTGCGTCTATTACATCCGGTACCCTATCGCTTACACTAAGCTGTATTTGACGTTTTAACTCCGCGTCAAAGTGCGGGAGCTTCTTCCATTCGTAGATAGTCTTACGCGCTACGCCGCACTCATTCGCGACCTCTTCCATCGTCATTCCCGCCCGTTTCGGTTGCGCGAGGTAACCTATAGCGAGGTACTGTTCGGCTGATAATCGTTTAGCCATCGTTATCCCTCCGTTTCATGTAGAAATAATGCGGAACCATCGAACGGCGCCACGCTTGTTTTCGTTATCTTTACTTCTTCGAATATGCTTTCTACTACTTTCGCGAACTAGTGTGTCTACTATCCTTCTACCGCGTCTATCTTTTTCCGCGTATACTCTTTTATTAAATAGATGACCTCGCGAGTGAGGATACTTGTATCCGAATGGGCGATATCTTTTGCGGTATTGTAAGTCTATTTAAAGATAAGTCTATATAGAAATAAGTCTATATACACCACCGATTTAGTGGTTGAGACCCACGGAAACAGTGGTTGAGACCCACCGATTTAGTGGTTGAAACTAAAAGAAGTCGGCGGAAGTAATCGGCGTCCCATCCGTTGCAATCCCGATAATCGGCTCGTCCGGAACACGTTCCTCTTCGTCCTGTGCCCGGTGTCTCGCCCGTCTCTCTTCGAATGCTGCCTCGCGACCATCGTAATGCGCCTTTACCTCCGGAAACCTTTCGTAAAACTTTGCCGGATCAGTTATCGGAGCGTACACGTAGTAAACGTGATTTTTCCCGCGTCCTAACGACTTTACCTTGATGAGTCCGCAACTTTCGAGCAGCCTTGCCGTCTGACTCGGCTTATTCTCACCGCAATTCATGCGTAATGCGAGTTGCCATTTCGTAGGGAACGCGTACCCATAGTCCGTATTGTAGTAGTCCATCAGCACGATGTACATGAGCACGTGGTCAGCCGTGAATCCCGGTATCTGCGTATACAAGGTGTAAAGAGCCCGGTGGACCTTTACGAAATCCAAGTCGGGTTCGAACGGCTTCTTGCGCTTTTGTGCGCCTGTATTTAAATTGTATGTCATCGATTAAACCTCCGCCTTTTGACGTGCTGCCTTCGCCTTCATTCGTAGGATAATCGACCTCATATGGTAAGTCGCGAAGAAATAGTTAATCTTCCGTTCCTTTGCGTAAGTCGTTTGCAGATAAAGATACGAAATCTTACGTACCAGCCCGTTGACCTTATCAGGTTTAATCCGGCGGAGAGCCTGCGTATCTACGTTAGCAATCGCGAACCTTTCCATTGTGTCATACGTGTCTTCTCCGTTCCAGTTCGTAGTGTTAGCGACGATCATCGCTTGCTTCCGGTTACAGAACAGACCGACCACGTTTCCGTGACCGTCCATTGTTTCGCTTACGATATGGCGTTCTCCGCAGTGGTGGCAATTTACGATCTTCTCCATAAATGATCCCTCCGTAATTGTATTTAAATTAAATAAAGCCCCCGACGATTATGTCGGAAGCTATCGTTTAGGTCGCGCTGTCATGTCCGGAAAATAATGCGTAAGCTCATCGAGGTACACACGCCCGTCTTCGTAGATATCTACCGTTAACCTTGCGTGACCGAACCTCGGTAACGGAACAACCGGAGCGCCCGCACGCCTCGCCAATTCGTCCGTCAACTCTTTCGAGGAGTACGCGGATAAACTAACCGGCTTGACCTCCGTAAATTCAACGTCACCAACGCGTTCATGACGCAGAGAAACGCCAGCTTCACCGATTTTATCTAACGCATCCACGCACGCTTCTGCCTCGTGTCTCAACGCCTGTAGCCCCGCAAGTGCTTCCGATACATCAACGTTTACTTTTACGGATACTTCCGCCATCATAACGCCCGCCCTTCGCTCTATTAACGTAAATAAAACGGACACCCACCGAAGTGAATGCCCGTTATTAATCGTGCCTATAACGTATAGATACGAGATTGTCCGAAACGAAACCCCTTACGTAATAAAATAACGCTTGACTTCGCCTGCTTTCGTATCCTTTGCGTACTGCTCGCGTCTCTCTTTATTCCGTATCTTCGCGTTGTTGTCCACGAATTGGAGTTCGTACGGGCTACGTTTCCTACGCGAAGGCTTCCGATGGCTCCGTCCGTCCGTGCCCGTTTCCTCCACGACCTTTAGCGAAGTCTCACCGCCCATGCCGGAACCGCGTCGCTTGTGTTTGCCTTGCGTTCGGCGGGCGTATTGTGTCGCGGATAGGATCGGATATTCTTCGTGAGCCATTTTGTGCTCGTCATCGTCCGATAATTCTTCGTGCAGGATTGCGTCTGCCAGGCGTTCGAGTTCTGCGGGATTCGGACACTCACCCGTTCGTTCGATAACGTCGTTAATGTACGTATCAATTGCGGAGATGCGCTCCGTCCGTTCCATTCGAGTTAATCCGATCATTAAGCCGCCTCCTTTAATCGTTCAATCCGTTGGTTCGCGATCTCAACGTATTTCGGTTCCGTTTCAAACCCGATAAATTTACGTCCAGTATTTATCGCTGCTATCGCGGTTGTACCGGAACCCATGCAATTGTCGAGTACGACGTCACCTTCGTTTGTGTACGTGCGGATGAGATATTCGAAAAGAGCGACTGGCTTTTGCGTAGGGTGTTCCTGTTCCAACGAAAGAACTGAGTTAAACTTCAGAACTGAACGTGGGAACCTCGTTCCTTTATTATCAAACGAATATACCTTTTTGTTTTCACCGTAGTTATCGCCGGTGTCACCAGGTTTATGTCGATTCTTATATGGACTACCTTTGGTGAGTTGCGGAGTATATGAGGGCATCTTTTTGTAAAAAACCAAGACGTTTTCGTGAGACTTCATCGGCATTCGTCTAGCATTTAGATACCCCGTTGATTTCGACTTCTCCCAAATTAATTCGTAACGTAAAAGCTTCAAATTACTTACGCCTAATATCTTATCAAATGGAGTTTGCGCAGTAAGAACAATCGCACCGCTATCCTTTATTACACGTTCGTACTGCTCCCATAACTCACTTAGAGGAATGACCGAATCCCACTTATTCCGCGTAGTCCCATATGGCAGGTCGCATAGGATCATATCGACGGACTTGTCGGGAATAAGCGCCATTCCCTCGATACAATCGCGCTGATAAATCCGATTTAATTCGTATTCTCCGAACATCAAACCGCCTCCTCACCGTAATTCCACGTCTCATAAACCGTAGCAATCTGATCCAACCCGGTGTATACCAACTGACCTACGCGCTGTCTGCTTATCCTCATCGCACGTCCCGCCTCGATCGTATCCAATTCACGCTCATATACGTAATACAACGCCTCACGCTCCCTCACCGTCAGCCCCGCACGCTCAATCGCCGTATCCAAATCGATGAGTATATCGCACGCCGCGTAGTCGCCACGCTCGAACCGCATCGAACGCAGGCGGTGTAGGTCGCGGAGGATTGCGTCAACGCCGTCGCGGTCGTTCAGCGTGTACTTTACGGAGAGATTACGGTGTCCCTTCGAGATGTCCATTAAGCCGCCTCCTGTTCGATTAATTTCGTTAATTTATCGTCCCCATCACGAACAAGCGCTAACTCTTCGTCCAACGACGCACCCGTCCACCTACGCATAATCGTTTCACCGCGAAACTTCCACGTAGTTACGCCTACTCCGCAGTCGTGTCGTTCTTCCCACGCCGCACCTAACGCCTCCCATCGCTCTTTGGTCGCACATATTTCGCGGGCTTTCGTCATCCATTCTTCTTCGCGAGCCTTCTCCGTCTCTTTTTCTCGTTGAAGGTTTCGTATATATCGCTCAAGTTGCGCGATTCTTCGTTCCCTAAACGCAGCGTCCATATTCTCGGATAAGTACGCCAGGTATTCTCGCGCATCTCTCTCCGATAGAGTTTCTTCGCGGCTGATAAAGTGGGCGATATACTTACGTTGCATTTCCGTTGCATCCATTACGCCGCCTCCTTTAACGATGTTCCCTCGTAATACTCCGCCACAATCCGATCGGCCCATCCGAAGTCCCACGTACTGTTACCGTTGATCTCCTCGCCCGCGCCGAGCGTCAGTTCGTTCCAACGGCAAGGGCCGTCCGCAAACGTTCGGGACGCGTCTCTATATCCGTCACATGTTTCGTTGCCGTGCGAGAAGAAGAACGCCTCGTTACCCTTCGTTAGTCCGTGCCACGACGGAATATGCGGATATAGATTCTCGCGCATCAGACCACCGTCCGTAAAATCGTCGAGTAGCTCGTCCAGTTGCGCCGTATCGGTCACCTTCCCTTTCGCATCCCATCCGATGTCCGTTACCGCCGCGAAGTAAGACGGCGGCTGTCCGGCTAGGAACTTCGCGTTCCATTTCGCTATATCTCCGTAATCGCTTCGTCTAAAATTCGATCCCCACCGTTTAGTCGCGGGCTCTATTAACGGAGTGCCCGGCGGCGCCTTCCGTAGTATCAATATTTGCGTTGGAATCGTCGTGCCTACGTGCTGAAACGTTTCGCCCGGCAGGCGGATCGTCGCGACTTGCCAGCATGTTTCGTGCATGTATTTCCGAACTTTTGCGGAGGCTTGCGAGAACGACACGCCCATCGGCAGGACGAACGCAATGTACCCGCCGGGCTTTGCGGCTTTAATCGCGAGTTCAATGAATACGTTCTCGGACTTACCGCGGTATTTCCCTTTCGACTTGGATAACGTCGCGAACTCGTCGTTTTCCGTCTCTAGCGTCAGCCCGTACGGCGGGTTACCGATTACCAAATCGTAGTAGTCGCGTCGCTCATGCGTCAGCGCATCCGCATTAATCACGTTCACATGCGGGTAAATGAGCTTCGTCACCTTCGCGCTTGTTTCGTCGAGTTCTAGCGCTGTGACCTCGCAGTCCTGCGGAATATGTTCGAGGAAGACGCCGGAACCTGCCGACGGCTCTAGGACTCGGGTTCCCCGTTTTAGCCCGCCGGATAGCCCCGCAATCACCTCGACCATGAACCGCGCAACGTGCGTCGGCGTAAAGAATGCGCCACCGGAGAAAGCGTTCGGAAGCAACCCGCCAGCCGACGTATAGTTTTCGCGTAGAAACTTTACGTCATCCTCCGTTATATCTTCGGGCGCTTTCGCTACGATCGCCATTGAGCGTACATTTCCGTCCCATCGTTTGCGCTCGGCTTTTCCCATCTATGCCGCCTCCTTTACGTCTTTACCGAGTGCCGTCCGTAATTGCTCCGCCAGCGCGACTCCGAGTAGGTAAGAGACGCGCGACGCGACTCCGTTACCGACAATTCGGTACTGTGCAGATAGCGAAATGTCGTCCGGTAGCACGTACGAGTCTGGTACGGATTGAATGCGGAGACACTCGCGGACGGTGAATCTGCGGGGTGCCTGCGTTGGGTGAATCGGTTGCCCACTGTTATGGTGCGCGGGGATTGTGCTACACGGCCCGTCCATCGACTGCACGCGGTTGGCTTGGTCGTAAGTGTACTCGGATTTTGGGGACCAGTAATGTTTCTCCGTATGATTCCTGACGGTTTCCATCGTAATTGAACTATCGCCCGGATGAATTGAAACGTCTCTTGGATTCGTCAATACGGTAAACGCAGGTTCGTTCCACCCGACTACTCTATTCCGCGAAAGATACGGACTCGAGTAACGTCCATCTTGCGGATTGCGCTCGTGCAGAAAAGGCTCCGGCAAATCCCCGATCACATCCCGCAACACTTGCGTTCGGTAATCCTCTGACCTCGGCTCCGGAAACTCAAACGTGAATCCGAGGTCATTTCGCACTCCTACGATAAACACGCGCTCCCTTTTCTGCGCGACTCCGTAGTCCCATGCGTTTATAAGCCGCCAACTTGCCGTATATCCTATCTCCTTGAACCTTTCGAGAAGCGCATCAAAGGTCGGGCGGTGTTTCTTCGTGATTAATCCCTTTACGTTTTCAAATACGAACGCTGGCGGTTGCTTCCGTTCGATGATCTCGAGGTAGCGCCATACGAGCTTACCGCGCTCACCCTCTTCGCCCGCACCAGGTCCCGCGACGCTGTAATCTTGACACGGTGGCCCACCTGCGATTATATCCGCGTCTGGTAAGCTATCAATATCGATCGCGGTAATATCACCGGGTACAATATGGTCGCCGAGGTTATGGAGGTAGGCTTTTACCGCACTCTTATCGAAATCGTTCGCCCACACGATGTCATATCCGGCGGCACGAAGCCCGACTGCCATTAGTCCGCCGCCTGCGAATAGCTCCGCGACGGTAAATCCGTTATTTGCGAGTTGAGGTGTAACGTCGTACGTCAATCCCATCGCCCCTTCCAATTTTTCGTAGATTTCGTTATACTAGCGTTATAGCCTCGTTATAGATCGGAGTGATTATCGTGTCATTTATCGCACATAACTTTAAAGAACCGCCCGCAACCGAAGCGTTCGTAACGGTGGACAAGTTCAACCGCCTGATGCTATCGGCTGGCTTATGCAAGAAACTCGGTATCGTTGACGGCGCGCCGTTCAAATGCCACATCGGATATGACGAAGCTAACGGAAACATCGGCATAGCACGTCCGGGCGAAATCTCCGTCGACGACAACGTGACTCCCGCAACTTTCGACGGCAAGCGCCACTATGCCGGAACCGCCGTGTTCATCCGCAAGCACAACCTCAAACTCGGACGCTACATGTATATCGAGCGCGCTAACGGATGGTACGCGTTCCGTCACGAAGAGGACGAGTCTCCTACGTCGCCGGCGCCCGCCAAGTCGGGACGTAAGCGTAAAGACTCGTAAGTAATCTCCGTTGAGGCGGCGAGGCGCCCGTCGGCATGTCCCGCCCGATAGCCGTCCTCGTATGCTTCGCGGAGTAACGTGGCCCAGTCGGTGTCGAACGGACTCATGACGTAATTTCGCGCATCACAACGTCTATCTGCTCGTAGAGGTCGCGGACCGTACCGTTGTTATTCAACTCGTAGTCGACCGCGAATACATCCACGTAGCGCTCCGTATCATGCGTTAAGTCCGCGAGATCGAACGTGTCGCCTGCCGAGCGCATACGCTCTAGCCGCGTATCGTCCGATGCGTTGACGCGAATGATTACGTAGCCTTCCGTGTATAGCCGGGCGTATTCGTTGGGCTGGCGGAGGTCGGTGATTACGACTTGCAAGGGATTCGCCTGAACTTCGCTAATAACCTCGTCGCATAAAAGCAACTTATATGCTCCGCGGAAGATCGCCTTATCCTCCCGATCAATTTTGTCAAGCGTCCGGTTAGCCCACACGTCGGGATCGAACGCCCGCATCGCCTGCCCCACGCCTTGCAGTAGCGCGCGGGGTTTTTTGCCGTCCGCAAATTGATCCGGGAAGAGTTCGGAGCACACTCGCTTGATGCCGTCGCCGAACGCGAAACGGGTAAACCCGTAGTGTTCCGCGAGATAGTCGGCGACCGTATCCTTGCCACTTCGCATTTTGCCTGTAAGGGCGACTTTTACGTTAGGCAACCGCAGCCACCTCCGTTTCTTCGCGTGAGTCGTCGGTTACATCGAACTGATTGTCGCCTAGCCAACCGGCATCATGTGTATGTCTGAACGCTAATTTATTTCCAATACGGTGATTATCATGGTAAAAATCACGTGAAGTTAATTTCGTAACCCAACCGCCACCCAGTTCTGTCTTTGTTTTTACAATGTCACCCACGCGAACCTCCGTCGGCTTCGGCACCGTCAAATATTCCACAGGTATTTCGATACCTAACGCGCGGCGGAGAGCGATCGCCTTTCCGAGGTGAACGTTAAAGCAGTCGCCGGGTGCGCATTTTGCGATTCCTTTTGCGACGATGCTTACTCCGTAACAGTATTGTACAAGAGCGACCACCGTCCGTTTTTCTCGATTATCCACGAACTCGACGCGGTAAAAAGTATCGTGAAGTGGAGACGTATTAGGCAAGTCTTTGCCGCGGTCTCCCCCGATATCCAACAACTCCGCCACGTCCGCCTTCGCCTTCTCAACGATCTCATCGCGTAGTTGTTGTGGTGTTTTCGTCAACGTTTTTACGATTTGATCTCGGGTTTCTTTCGTATTTGGCGCGCCCTCAAACTTCGCTAGCTCCGCGTCAACACTCGCCTTTATTGCGTGCAGGATTTCGGAAGGCGACGAGTGGGCGACGGAAAGGTTGAGCGTGACATTTACGGTTGGTTGCGGAGTCGGTTCGGTAACTGGCGTTAGGACTACGTATCCCCTATGTTTTGCGCTTGCTACATGTCCGGCATCATCGATTACATTGGCGAAATCTTCGTATGAAAATACTTCGTCCTTGACTACGTAGCTTTTACCTACTGCCATGTCACGCATGTTGTAGCTAACCTTATCCGTAATCAAAATGCGTTCACCCACCACCGCCTTCCGTTTCTCCTCACGGTAGCGCACGCCGTCTACGATAGCGATGTCGGTCGGTTCGAGGACTACGTAAGTCGCGTGGTCACAGTCGATGAATCCGTCTTCGTCAAGTTCTGTTATCGTGGTATCTATTGATCCGTCTCTAAATTCGTCATTACGGGTGCATTCGCCAGTCGCTCCGATCGGGTAGTCCGCGCCACGCGAAGCAGAAACGATCTTCACCTTTTCACCCACGTTCGCCTTACGCTTAACCTCGTTATACTCACGTTGAACTCCGTTTGCATCCGTCAAAACCGTAATGTTCGTCATATTATCGATCACCCTCCGAATTTTTTATTATCGTCACGCCCAACGTTTGCCTTCCGAAATGAATTGCGTCGTTATAGTCGTGCATATATACGTCGAGCTTACGCCCCTTTATCGCGCCACCACGGTCTTGGCACATACGCTCGCCCACGCCTTCGATGTAGACACGCGTGCCGAACGGTAGTTCTGGCGGACAGGCGACGGTAGTCAATTCGGCTACTTTCGCGCCAGATGCGGTGATTCCGTATTCCGGGTGGCTTGCGGTTTTACCCGTTTCATGCGGTGATAATGTATACGCGGTTACTTCGTACTGCTCAACGAGAACGGGCGGTTCTTGTGGTTGCGGAATAGTCGCGAGCAAAAGTACGCTGACAATCGCACTAAACAGCGTCAAAATACGGCTCCAACCACGGCTCGACTTTCGTTACCTCTTTGCGTAGGCGCTCGGCTAGTTCCGCAATCTCCCACTGGCTCCCGCGTCCGCCCTTCCGTTTCGCGTAGAAATCGAGGAGTGCGCGTAGATTAACCGTCATAAGGATATTGGTTGCGGCTGCGTTCGGTAGGGCCATGCGGGCGTCTTCGGGTGGAACGCTTAGTTCTCGTAAGGTATCGTAGTCCTGCTGTAACGCGCGCATTGACGCTTTATATACCGCCATAGCTCCCGGCTCTTTTTCGCGGATACTCGGCGGCACAACGTAATCAAATCCGCCTGACTTATCGGAACTGCCCATCCGTACGTAACGCTGTGACTGGACGGAGTAGGAAAAACCGACACGGTGACGTGTTAGTTGCGCTAGTAACGCGCGGCTTACGCCTTCCACCGCGAATGTGAACGATAGGTGCTCGAGTGTAGACGTATGACCCGAGCGTGTAATGTGCCGGAATAGTCGATCGGCTTCCGTGCCGCCTTCGCCGTCTGACGCGGTGTTACCGAAGTAACGCTCGCCTTCGGTCGCTACGATTTCGGACGGCTTGTTTGCGGAGTAACACGTTCGAATTGCGGAGAGGGCAACGGCTTGGGCGTCGGTTGCGCGCCATCGGTCGAACTGGTTACCTTCATACTCTATAAATTCGTTGTATATATCTAAGCTATCGTAAAACCCATCGCTCAGTTGCGTATGTGCGATTAAATTTACGGACATTTGCGTTTCTGCCATTAGCGTGCCTCCTTCACTCGTTTTGTTGTTGAAAAATTAGAGCTCCTGCATTCTGTCAAGTGTCATGTCCGTACTTTTTTAAAAAATATCATAGCTATGAACACGTTACTCTGGTCATAAACGACCATGTCTTAAAGAAAATCAAAAATCAGAACAAACGTTCTAAAAACCCGTGTTATGATGAATGCGAAATAAAACAAATATTCTAAGACTAAACAATTTGAGGAGGAGTACAAATGAAAGTGAAACAAATCATTTGGATTATCGAAAGGGTTTTAAACATTCTGAAATTCTCACTCTATGGACCAATTGCAATGTATACTTTTTTCGAATACAAGACTCGCGGACTGGCAGGTGTTGAAGGGATTGTTGGAACACTAATTTGGACGGTAATTGCAGTTGCTGTTCTCGAAGCAGTACATAACTTGATAAATGCTTTCTTCTCTCCTTGACATAGTTGATAACTTCACGGCCTATTCGAATAATCACGTCACCTTTCGTATCGTGTACGTTGTGTTCCGCGTCGTGAACGTGATCGCTTCGGACTGCTCTTCCACGCTAGTAACGGTGGACGTTCGGAGCATCTTCGTAGTGTCATCCGCGTGTAATAACAACGCGGGGCTCCCGACTTCAATCAACGTAGGGTAAAGCCTGCGACCCAATCGCGCCGAATCAGCTTCCGTTAGTCCGTCATGCTTCTTAATATCGGCAATCTCGTAAACTGATCTCTTCACCCGACCACCGCCCCCCACTTCCGATTTAGCTTTATAAGCCTCGTCCAGGATATCGAATATAACGCTCTCCTCCAGGTACGCATCACCATCGATAACCTCGCGACATATACGAATTATCTCGTCAATGTGCGGCATTATTCGTCCTCCTCTATACGGACACTCACAACTATCTCAGCACCGTCTTCCATCTCGCGGGAGAACAATCGGTGAGTCTCCGTCTTAATTTCGTCAAGACGTTCCGTGAGCTGGTCAGGCGTAAGCGCATCGAGCATTAGCGTTGCCTCTTCGTCAAACGTTTTCTTCGCGACCACTTCGATAACCATGACGTGTTTCATCCGACCGTCTCCTACTTTCCGTTTTCGTTTAGCCAAGCTTCTTCGATCCTACCGTACCAATCATCGCCATGATAAATCTTATTAATTACGTACCTGACTGAATTAGCTGTGCGAACAGGATTACCATTATGGAAATCGCGATTCACATTCTCAGCAATAACGCCTAATGGGATTTGCTCATCATAATCACGTTCGATCGCCTCTGCTTCAGGATAGGTGTAAGGCACTCTCATTATTTCACCTCTAAACGTAAGGTTTTCTGATTCCGTAAGTCTCTATTAAATGCTCCTTAATGTCATCGTAATCATCTTTCGTCAAGTCCCACTCTTCGAGAAAGTCTACGAAACTATTTCGTGCTGCGTTTTTCGTCAGTGCGTACATTAAGGTGCTAAATTTTTCGTTATCCACCCGACCGCCTCCTCGTATCATTTCGATTAACTCGCGTTGCTCATCCGTCAGTCCGTAGCTCATTGGCGCCCACCTCCGTTTTATCGAATCGGACACACGCCGCCATCGCACGAATCCGCGCCATCTAAATCGCTCGTCCCGTCCGTCTCAAATCGTTGTAATACCGCAGGATCGAACGGCTTCATCTGCGCGCGCATCTCCTCGTATTGCTCCTTCGTAATCGCCTCGTATGGCGCGAGTTGATACGTACCGCCATCAAGTGCCAAAAAGCTCACGCCTACGAAATTGTCCCATCCGTCCCATACCGTTTGTTCCACCGCCTCCCACTCGTCAGGACGCACCGTAATCGTATTGGACGAGTTGTGATCGGTGTATGAACGTTGGAATCGGAAGTACGTCTCGAATTGACGCTCCGAACTTACGTCATCCTTCGTTTCTATCGCGCCAGAAGCTACGGGAAAGTCGATGACGAGCGTGCGGGCGTTCTCCCACGTCGTGCCAACTTCGGGATTTACCGTCCATCCGTGTTCCATTGCGACCTTTGCTAACGGATCAGCCGCGTTGATACGGATACGGCGGATATAATATGGTGAGTGCGACCAGTGCAGACCGGACGATACACCGCCCGCCACTTGTGATATCGTTCCTTCCGGCTTAACTGTCGTTACGAGCAGTGGCGCACTAACTCGCATTTCCTTCGCGTATCGATCGGCTTCGTTACGTGCGGCATTGCCGAGCATCTCGAGCAGATCGCGCTCCTGTGACTCGCTATAATCGGCGGCTGCCATTGCGTCTTTCCATCCGGTAAGCGACGTTCCGAGCAGACGGTCGCGTTGCTGTATTGCGTCCCAATGCGCGAGTTCGAGTTCTACGAGTGTCATACGCAGACCAGCGCGGGCGGATCGTCGTTGTGCGCGGAATAATGCTGGGATATCGAGATCTCCGTCGGATACGAATTGCATAACGTTGACAGTTGTTAAGTTGCAGACGCCGTACGAGTCGAGTAAAATTTCCGCACATGGGTTTAGACCCTCGGCATTCGGACGTCTACGGCGCGCTTCCTCAAGGTTAATGAACCCCGGCTCGCCTTCCGATTGCATTATCGTAAACACGAGATTCAAGAACTCACGCTCGGGCTTCGTCTCAAACGCGATAGAGTTATTCGACATGCGGCGGTGGTCCAGTCCGAATCTTCCGTCACCTACTTTCGCGATAGAGTCGAACCAATCCGGCTTCTGTCCGATTGAGTCGAGCATTTCGCCAACTTTGCGGTGCTGTTCGAGTTGACCTTCCGTCCACACACCGTTAATCCCGTACTTGGCGAGTAGGCACTCGTAGTCGTCCGCATCGAACAGGAATATCTCGGCTGTTCTGCGGACTCCCCCGACCACTACGTTCGCGCCGATAAGGTTGCCGATGTCGAGAATGTGTATCGGGCGAACTCGTTTGTACCCGCGATCCATCCACAGACTGCAAATCTCGTCCGATTCGAATTGCATAACGGTTTCTAACGGTGCCAGTGACGGGTCAATCTCGTTCTTGAGTACGCGGTCGATCCCCGCAAACATTTCCGCAAGTGGTTCGTGACCTGACGCCGTGCCTCCGAACTGCTTCAAACGCTCACCTTTCGGACGGACGGAGTTATACGAAATCTTAATCGTGTGGATATCCTCGTGCTCCGGTTGCGTCAGGATTTCGAAGTAGGCGCGGAGAGCTTCGACCCAACCTTCCTTCGAATCGCCGACGTAGATTTTCACGTAGCCGTTATCGAGCTGCGTTACTTTTGTGCGTTCGAGACGGTGCTCTATCGGTACCGGTTCGTATGGCGCGTTGATTAACGTTGTGTTCGTTCGGATCGGTGCGAGCTCAGACGCGAACTCCTTCGTACATTTGAATCCGACGCCGGTGCCGACCATTAACAAGTAAAACAAATCGCCTAAATCCGACCACGAACGGATACTAACGTAGCTACAATTGAAATTCGCCAGTGGGTACTTGTCCGCGATCCCACTCTCGGCACCACCGACCCATAACGTACGCCCACTCAGGAATTGGCGCAGGTTAAACATGTTATCGAATAGCTCCTCGGCTTCCATGCGCAAATCAACGGTCGGCACGTCGTATCCGATCTTCTCGTAGTGTTTCGTCGCAAGCCCGACGTTATATTCCGTAGCGCGTCTGCACGTTTCCTTCCAAGTTTCGCGACGCCCCATTTCCGGCAGCCATCGCGAGTACGTCCGATAGTATACGAATTTACCGAGCTCGTTCATGTGGTCGGGAAAATCCGCATATCTTCCGATAAAATCATCCGTTAATAACCGTATGTTCAATCCGCCCCATCTCCGTTTCTATATCGTTTATTCCGTCCAGTAACGTTTGCCTTCGTAACTCTAGCGCGGCACATCGTTTATTTGCGTCAGCTATCAACGCCTCGGTATCCGCCAGTTCTTCACGCAGATACCGGAGTGAGCGTACGATAGTTGGCGCGGCGTAATCGTCGAAGTGGCGTGTCATTCGTACGTCGGCATCTTCGAGAAGAATACTTTACTCGCGATGGATAGGAGGATTAACGATGCTAGCGACTGCCAGAATCCGAAGTCAATGCCGAAAACGAATGACACGAGGACGGACACTACCCACGCAAGAAACACGTTAATTACGATGTCTAGTAGTATCGCGCCTAAAATGAAGACTGTTTACTATCGAACATCAAACCGCCTCCTCAATGTAAGCTATCGCCGCCTCTAGCGCGCTTGCTGTCGAGTCGCCTAAGAAGTCGTAGAAATACTCGCCTGCTTCGCTATAACCTCGATCTCCATCCGAAATCAGTTCTATCGTCTCGTTAACTCGCTCCAACACGCTATTCAACTTCGCTAATAACGCTTGTTTCTCGTCCATTATTAAACCGCCCCCTCAACGTCTATCAATTTATTCGCGATCAAATGCGCAAGTATAATGCCGCACGCGTCACTATCATCGTATCCAGCCGCGAAAGTATAGTCGTCCGGCAACCGCAGGTACTTCCGAACAGTCGCCGCGACCTCCGCCTTCTCCGCCTTGCCGTTTCCGGTTACATGGCGCTTAACTGCCGTCGGTGCTATGTCATCCGTTACCACGTACCCGTAACGACCTAACCCCTGATCAACCGCCGCCCACGCACCGAACACTCCTTGTCTCGCCCGTTTCGAACGTCCATCCGTAAAGTCCTCCCGTATGATCGCGGTAAATGGTCCGTAATCGTGTGCAGTCGCCACCGTCTTGGCTTCGATATAGGCGAAACGTTGACCGTCAGTGTGAGTCGTAGCCGTTACGAGAGAGGACGCGTGGATTAACGTCGGGACTCGGTTTTTTACGTCTATCACCGCGAATCCGGGGTTCAGCGAAATGTCTAAGCCGAGGTATCTTGCGGCAGGTTCCGCCTGTTTACGTTTAGCCAATCCGTCACCTCCGCATTCCCGCCGCATCCTCTAAGTGACGCGCGTAATCGATTAGGTTATCGTAGATTACATCGTGCTCCTCCGTATGCATTTCGGATGCCAGCCGCCGAATGTCGCCGGACACGACCGCCATTACCGTTCTCAGCGAATCGATTTCGCGTTCCATTTCGTCGAAACGCTCGACCATTTCGTAGGGAACCAACGGCATTAGGCGGACACCTCCTCGAGAAGTTCTTCATGCATCGTAGTTGCCTCGTTAATTCTCGGCGAGTAAACTACGTACATATAGCCGCCATTCAAATAGTTTCCGCGTGCTAGAACGTACAACTCCTCGTCTTCATCGAATTGAGTAGCGTCAACTACAACGTGTTGTCCGTCCTCGTAGTCAACTTCACTAACTATGACAGGCTGGTTAAGTCTCTTTTTAACAAGTTGACCTACGCCTTCCCCTGTAAATAAGTCAATCATCTACGCCACCTCCACGATTTTCGCCCCGTAAGGCACGAATTTTAATGGTCGATCCGGCGAGTTCACGACCACATTCCGATAATCAATTCCGCGATAGTCCGCGATCGGCTTGAGCTTACGGAAGACTTCAATTGTCGCGAGTACATCGTTCATTGCGCGATGGTGTCCGGTTAAGTCGATTCCGTGGCGGGCGCATACGTCTTTTAGCGATGCCGATTCCGTAGGTGATACGAGCTTGGCGAGGGCGCGGGTGCAGATGAACGACTGTCGGTTAACGTTCCAACTGTCTAGGAAAGCAAGATCAAACGGAGCGTTATGCGCAACCACTACGGAGCCATTAATAAACCAGGCGAGCGATCTTGTGGCGGAAAAGGGACCATTCCCTCCGATAATGTCCTCAGTTGTTATTCCTGTTAACTCCGTAATAAAGTCCGGTAGCTCACGTCCCTCCTCGAGGTGCACGAACATCTGCAATCGCCCGTATTCGCGCTCCAAGTCCGTCCTTACCGCAGCAATCTCGATAATCTGGTCGTTTTCGTGATCGAGTCCCGTCGTTTCCAAGTCGATAAACGTGTAGATTTCCGACATCATGCCGCCTCCCTTTCGCGAATCGACGTAATCTGTTCGAACGCGCCAATATACGATTTCTTCTTCCACTCCGGCATTCGTGAACGCCTAACCATCGATACTTGCCGTTCGAGTTCCGCGTATTCGTCCGTACTTAACGATAGCGCGCACGCTGTCTTGAAGTTGTTGAACGTCCACTTTTCGAGGTCGAGTTTCGGCGGACGCCCGTCTTTCGATCGCGACACAATGTCCGCCAATTCACCACGGAGTCCAATACGGTCGCGGTCCGTAATTGTTTCGTGGAACACGCGTAAGTCCGGCTTGGCTTCGTACTCTTCCTTCGTTAAATTCCAACTCGATTTCGCCGCGTTAACATACACGATGATGTAATCGTCTAACGGCTCGGCTTCGCTGCCGTACATTTCCGTGTAGCCGACGCATTGGGCAACGTGCTTACCTTCCGGCTCGCTCATCGAATGCGGACTCGTCTTGGCTGCGGTCGTCTGCTTCGATTTTATTTCGAGTCCAACGCGGCGCCCGTCTTTGTACCGAAGAATCCCGTCGGGCTTGCCGTAGAGGGCGAATCGGTGACCCTCGTGATCGATGACGTGCAATTTCTGCGCGAAATCTTCCCACATCGGCAGACCGTCCGGCGTACGTTCGACCGTGAATGGCGGTGCCTCTCCGAAAGTGCGCTCGTAATGCCTCTCGATGAATAGTAGGTCGCGTTGGATTACGTCACCGATTGCGGTACCAAGTCGGGTCCATCGTCCCTGATGCGGTGGTCGTGGTTGGACTTCTTTCTTAGCACCTCGCAGCTTCTCGTATAGTTCACGTTTGCACGCGTCAGCGCTCGATGGAGAGAAATACGGCTGCGCTCGGAAGTTGATAAACGGTCGGTTACGGAGGGCATGCGCTTTCTGTTCGGAGATTAACGCGTCAAGAGCGTTGTCCCATACTTCGGGCGCGGAATGCCATCGGTCAAGCATCGATTGGAAATCGTGGGCTAATTGTGAGATAGTGCATCGTCCTCCTTCGTTTTCGGTCGGCAATTTTCGAAATCCCATTCGCCTTTATCCGGTCTGTACTCTTCCATCCATCGTGGCATAATCACGATATCAGTCGTAAGGGGAACGGACAGGTCGGCAGTCTTCGTCATCACATCGTTAATCAGTGCGATTGTCTCTGGCGTTACTTGGTCGCGCGGAACCGATAGGAGTACCTCATCGTGTATCGATGCATTCATTTCCCATCCGCGTTCTTTGCAAATCCGCGCCATCCGATTGCCATTCATCTTGAGGATATCGGCGCCTGTGCCTTGGATGACCGCGTTAAATGCGGCGCGTTCCCAGTATCCGACGAGTCCGGTTTGGTCGCGTAGTATATCTAGCTCGGCTTGGATAACAGAAAGGCGGCTCTCATCCGCAGGTGTTTGTTTGTCTTTCGCATTCAGACGTTTGCGCTCCGTATATAACCGAATGCGCTTCTGTTCGTGCTTGGCGGCCTCCGCGGCAACTCGCTTGTAATCGGGAAACCTGCGCTTGCGTCCGTACAATGTCTCGACGTAGCCCGTCCGTTTCATTCCTTCGCGAATGTCCGTCACCATCTGCTTGAATGACGGGAATGACTCGTTGAACTGGCTGAAAAACATTTCCGCAATCCCGTTCGTTACGTGCATTTTCTTTGCGAACGCGTTTGGAGACTGGTCGTATGATACCGCAAGCACTCCCGTTTTCATCATCGACCGAGGCTTGAACGTTCCGGTTGGATCGTCCGCACCATCGACGCAGTATTCGCGCGGTAATCTGAACGTCATTTCCGCCATTGTTTCGTAGTATCCGGTGTCGTCGATAAAAATCTGACGCATCGAATTGTCGCCGTATTTCGTGTACATAATGTGTGATTGGATGCGCGGTTCAATCTGTCCGAGGTCAGCTCCGATAAATACGTAACCTTCACGTGGTACGAAGCACATGCGGACTCGCTTTCCGTCTTTCTTCGCCGGTATGTTTTGAAGATTCGTCCCCTTCGGAACTTTACGGTCGTCTGAGATAAGCTTCCGCACAATCGCGTGGTAATTTGCGTCAGTAATCTTCAGTGTCACGCGATCACCTCCGATTTGAACTCGTCCAGTATGTCGATAGGTCGTCCACTGTAGCTGCTCGAACTATATCGCCCAGTCACAGTCCCTCCCGCCTTGAACTCGGAATGCAATCGCCCATCTGGCTCTAGCGCATTCGGTATCTTGTTAACGTATGTCGACAACAACTTCTCGTACGCGGCAACCGTTGCCAACGGTGCCAATTCTTCTTCATCCTCGTAATACATTTCGAGTACATCTGCGGCGGTTGAACGTGATTTTCCGCGTTTTACAAGATGCGTCCTGTCTCTAATTCCGACATGATCGTAAATGAGATACGCGATGTGATTACCATTCGTCAACTTGAACTCGCCGTCCTCGACGAAAATTGGCGCGTGTTTTTCGTCCGCTGGTACTAGTTCTTCCGCGAGCAACCTATCAAGGCGCTCTTTCGCTTGTTGGTACCGCTTAGTTGCCGGATTCATAGCCGGAAGTTCAGCGTGTAATTTCGCAATCGCTTCGTCCCGTTTCGTAATCCGTTTCCTTTGCGCTTCGATCCAGTCGGTCACTTTCTTAGCGTGTATTGTCCGATCCATCTTACGTACAAACTCGTCGTCGATGCCGTATGTCTCGACTAGTTGACGCCTTGCTTCCGTCAACTTTTCTTCGAACTCAACGCTAAGTTCCCGCATCAAATCGAGATCAATTTCGAATCCGCACCGTGCCATAAATACGTCCGTTTCCGATAGTTTCGAATCAATATTCGCATAGCATTCGAGCAGGCGTCCCGTTTTCGCCATCATTTCGAATTGCCACTCGAACAACTTCCAACCGTACAGAACGTCTTTGATCGCGTATATGCCGACTAGCTCGGTGTTGAACGGTGCAGGCGATCGGTTGCCGAAAAGATCTTCGAAAGTGTATATCGGACCCGGTATACCGAACCATCGTCCGTACTTCGCGACCAACGGCTTCAAACCGTACGCCTCCTCGTGTTCATTAAGATCGTTCATCGCGTCCAACGTATCCCAAACGCAACCTTTAATCGTATACCCATCGTTTCTAGCAACGTGTAAGTCGTACCGCGCCGATCCCATGTGGAACGTTTTGCCGTGTTCCGGTCGTGAAAGATACGGTGTAATTGCTGCAAGCACTTTTGATCTCGTCAACTGCGGGTCTCCTGCTTTGAAAGCGCATGGTACATCGAATCCGTCGACATGACCGTAAGGAAGGTAGTAACCCTCGTTCAGTAACGGAAGCCATACGGAGAATCCGATGGACAAGTCGATATACGAATCGATTCCGGTTCCCTCGAAGTCTCCTGCGGTCATCGTATCGACGCCTAAGATACGGAATCGATCGCGCCATTCTGTTCGTTGTCGCCGGACTTCCTCGCGCAGTCGTTCGACAAATGCCGGAAGGTCGCCGTCGTCCGTCAGAATAAAATAGTTGTCCGGTTTACTCGCGAGCACTTCCGCAATCCGCCCCTCGCGGGCTTCCGCATCACGCGCCAACATGACACGGCGGCCCATCTCGAGGACTTCGCTTTTGGACAGCTTCTTCTCCGTAAGCCTGCCTATCGCTCCGGAAAAGAACGCTTGCCTTGCGGCGGTGAACAGCGCGAGCTCTTTGGCGTCAAACTTCGATTTGCTCACGCGATCCCACGCCTGCTCGATCGTCTCAGTTGCGCTCGCCTTGCGCTTGGTTGCGTCAGCTATTCGTTCTTTTGCGTCCGAGCCGTCGACGGTTGGCGATCGTAGATTTAACGTTAGCTTAACGGTCAGCGTAATCGTCCCCTTTCGTTAGGATGCGCGTAGGTTGACGACGGATTCAACGGGTGCGATGAGCTCTACGTTGCAATAAAGCGTTTCACCGTTGTGCGTAATCTGCGGATTACCATTTATTAGGGATTGGACGATCGTATCGAATATTACAACTCCGACCATACCTTCGTCATGACCGTTACAAATTCCGCCAGGCACTTTTATGACACGAACGACATCCCCCGCCTTATACTCGCCAACCTTTCGCCCGATTGCCGCCCACTTTGCGGTTTCTTCTTCGCGTTTCGCACATTCCGCGATTTCCTCTGCGGTCAACTTAACGAGTTGGTCGGGGTCAGCGTAGCCGCATCCTACGGAAATTTTACGTACACCGACTTCATCAACGGTGTAAATTTTACCGTTTACCATACCGAACAAAGGCCATTCTCCGCCACCGCTAACCAATCGCACCTTATCGCCTTTTGCGAATTGTGCAAACGCAAGTTGACGTTTGGCTTCCGCAACCTCTTCGTCGGTGGCACGGACAACGTTCTCAGGAAACTTCCATCCGTCAATTGCTTCGCCACTCAATTTTTTAACGCGATAGTCACCGTCTGTTTCGATACTCGTAATTTCTACGATATCTCCGATCTTTGTCATAATGTTATTTCCACCGACAACCTTCGCATAGTCACCGACTTTCAACCGATTAGCCTTCGCTACTTCTTCGTCGTCGGCGCGACGGAGCGAGCTAGCGTAATACCACGTGCTATACGAGTCACCGATAACTCTCGCTTTAAACGGCGTACTTGATCCGTCGTCTTCGATGATCTCTACGACCGCGCCGACGAATTCGCCGACATTGTTTCCGGTTGTGGCTACCGCATAGTCACCGACCTTCAAACGATTAGCCTCCGTAATTTCCTTCTTCTTCGCTTCGAGTTCGGCAACTTTTGTTGACGCGGCTTCTTGCGCGGCTTTTGCGGCTGCGATTTCGTCGTCGATGGATAACGGGATCGGTTCGAGGACTACGTATTCGCTGTGATATATGATTCGACTGTGCTCAGTAACGTAGACCTCACCGGAGTAGGAGCCTATCTCTCTAACGGTTAGAACGTCACCGTTTTTATAATACCCGCTCGTTGATTCCGCGGCAGTAACGAGGATTTTCTCGCCTTCTTTCGCTTTACGCGCCACCTTGCGATAAGTCACGCCTTCGTGCGTAATGATGTCGTCAACTTTTTCGAGGATAATGAAATCGTCGCCGCAAGTATCGTACTCATCTTCGTCCTCATCAACAATCTGCGCATCATCGTATAAGTCTACGTCAATTACCTCGTACGCCTTATTTTCCTTAACGTAATAACCCGGAGACTCTTCGTACAGAATATAATCGCCCACCTTCGCTTCACGATCCGTTACCACACGGAAATCCACGCCATCAATCGTTTTAAAGTTCGCCATTATTAGACCGCCTCCGATAATTGTTTTTGTATTACCGTTGAAAGCTTCCGCCATTTCTCGTTGATGTTGTCCGGCGTCACCCAGTATTCCGACAACTCCCGGTTCTCGATGAGATATACGTCGCCGTCGAGCACGCCGATAAGGTAGTCCGCATCACCCTTCGTGTACACTTCGCCATTGTTCCGCGATCCACATACGACTAGATATCCGCGATCCTCCCGTTTACGCACGGTTTTTACCTGATACGTCTTCCATTCGCGAGTTATGGGATGGCGCGCAACTAGGTCATAAACTTCGGGTGCTTTCGGCTCTGAAACTTCGTATCCGTTCGCTAGGAGTGCGGTTACGGCGAGTGACTCCGAGTGCGCTCCGATATTGTTCGTGTGATGCGCCAATGTCACCGCCTCCTTACTCGCATAGATAGTTCGCGTACATTAACGCAACAAGCGCGGTTAACATGCTGTGGTGGGTCAGATAGAAGTCAGCGCCAAAACATACGGTGGCGAGCGCTGACATTGTGTTAAGAGCTACGATAACGGCAAGCATCATTAAAAACTTACGCATACGCGACATCCTTTCCGTTAAAATGGCAAGTCTTCGTCCGTGATTTCGATGGGTTTATCGTCCGTATCCGCTGTTTGCGCGGCCGCGCCGATCGTCAAACCGATAAGTCCAATATCGAAACCGGCAACAACGAGGTTCTTCGTCTGCTCCTCTTCGTCCGCGAGGTAAAGGCAATCATCAAACAGCGCGAAGTCAAACGGATTCTCTCCGGTCTTATCGAAGTTCGCACGTTCAGCATCCGTCAAGTCTTCGTCCATATCGAGAATCGGAGTCAGGGAGACGACTGTATCCGTGGATGACCCGGATTTGGACAGTTCGAACGCGACCTTATCGATCTTCTTCTCATACTTCTGCATGGCGGCGATTACCGTTTTGCCTTGCTTGGCGGTCAAGTCGACAACGATGTCTTTTCCGGATTCTAGCGAGCCGAGTCCGATCAGATAGCGTGGCTTCCCTTTATAGAGGTACGCGGCATCCTTCGCCTTCTTCTCTTCCGTTTCGTCACCACGATCTTTCGCCGCCTTTGCTAAACCGTAATAGTGGTCAGCCGCGCGATCCCATACGGTCGGATTTGCGGTGATAAACCCTTTCGCGTTACGTTCCGCCGGTTGCTTCGGCACGAATGTATTCACCTTGTTGTAGACGCCGTAACCGTAATATTCTGCCGTATCCGTAACGGATTTAACGCGTACTTTTAGCGTGGTGCCCGCGTTGAATGAGACGATTGCGCTACTCTTCTTGTCCTTTTCCGCCGTGGCAGCCGCAGCAGCTTCGGAACCTTTTTTCGTAAAAATACTCATTACACATCGCTCCCTTTTCGTAGGTTTTCGTTAGGACTTGCGGATGGCTTCGAACTGGTCTCGTAGCTCTGCGCCCATCGGAACGTCAGATGCGAAATAGCGCAATGCGTTGATCAGCTTGCCCATCGATTCTTCCGTTAGTTGAATCGTGTACGTCTTCTCAACGGCAGGCGTCGTGGAGATAAGCGTGATTGGTGCGGACGGTTGGGCGATCGGTTCGAGGACTACGTATTCACGGTGGTACAAAACTGTCCCGTGCTCAGTAACTCGTACGCACTCAAATAAAGTATCAACTTTTCTGATCGTTAGGACATCGCCATTCTTATAGGACCCGTATGCCCTTTCCTCTTTAGTAACAAGGATTTTCTCGCCCTCCTTCGCCACACGCGCGACCTTCTTGTACGTCTGCCCTTCGTGTACAATCGTTTCTAACGTAGTCATTTCGCAACACTCCTCGTTATCATTTCGGACACCGGTAATCCCGCGTCCGTAAGACGATATGAACGGTCGCCTACTCGAGTCAAGGTCCGCTGGAACCTCGGTTGCTCCCCGAAGGTTTGCGACGGGCATACGGGAAGCTACGCCCTGTTTCGTTCATACCGCCTTGCTGACGCAGGTTGTCGGCTCTTGCTAACATATCGAATGTTTCGTATACTTTACGTTGGACAAACTTTCTTTCGTCTGATCTGTGGCTTGCCCGGATCGGGGCCGTAACGCATTGGCCAGAAAGGTGGTGATCGCGTGAAGTGGCTACAACACTTGCGCGACTCCGGGATACTAGACTTGGTTCTAGTTATTTTGGGGGTCCTCGCCCTCCTGCGCTAGTCGCGGGTGGGTATTTTTATTTTCCGAATATCAGCCTAATTAGAATTAGGATTAGTCGTACAGGCCATATGAAAATTCCGACTACTACATAAGTCATTTGCGTTCTATGTCGCAAGTCTACGGGAATCTTCTCGGATTTTTCCGCAAATTGCTCGGTTTGGGTGTCCAAGTAGATAAAGCCCAAACCTACTAATAAATAGATAAGCGTGTAAACCACTGCCGCTCCTCCACCTTTCCCTTTTCGCTACATATACGCCGCGACCGTTTTCGCCACCGCACGTTTTTCGTGCTTAACTGCGAGTAGATCGCTGTCCAATTGCGTAAAGTATTCGTTGATCGCGTTAATGCGCGCTTGACTCGCCAGCTTCGTCGCCTCACTTCTTGCGCGGATCAGCCGTAGTTGTAATTGCGCAAGCTCGACGGTCAGCTCCGCCTTCGTCAGTTCATTCCGCCTTAGTAGCGCCTGCTCTCGTCGTTCAATTTTCGCAAGCTCTCGTTGTACCATCGCTTGGACGCGTTGGCGAACGGTAGCGCTTGGATTTGCGGGATAGACGGTAATTACGCGATCCTCTTCGGGAGCGACCGCCAAGGCAATTCCGTTGTGGCTGAAGAGACGCGTCGGCTTACCCTCGCCGGATATTATGTTCGCGACAAAACGGGCTTTGCGGAAGGTCGACCGTACCCACTCCTCGGCTGTCCGCTGTGGGATGCGGAAGTCCTTAACGGCTTCTTCGGCGGCGTGGCGGGTTACGGTGACGGCGGTCATCCGAGGCGCACCGCCTTTCGTTCGTTGTCGGAAATGAAAGCCGAAAGAAAGTCCGCAATATCATCATCGTATGGGAAACCTCCGTTGTAATCGTAATATGTCGTTTGTAGCGTTGGCTTGCGTAGAATATCGTACATGGCGATTCGCCTCCGTTGGTTTATCGTTATTATTTCGTTGAATTCGCGTTTGTTTGCGTTATAAATACGCTTGACAAAAAGCTGCCAAACTTGATAGTATAGATAATGTAGATATTGGTTATAATATACTAATATCAAAACATTGAAACTAACACGAAAGTGTCATATAATATTTTATTCAGGGAAGGAATAACGACGCTATGCCTAAACGTCGCTATCCACTTCTCTGGAAAACTGTCATGCTACTTGTGATAGGGTGGTTCGGCAGTCTTTTCTAAATCGTTTGACGGCTTGTCTATGTGATTCAGGTTTACCGCCGTACAGATGCGCTAACATCTGTGCAACGCGAGAATCAGTATTTCCATCGATCCAGCCTCTAAGGATCATCATTTTTTTCGGGTCGCCTTGCGCTAACAGGGCGGCCATTTCTTTTGTGATATAATCCCCCTCGACGTCCGCTAAAACGTCTCTGGGTTCTGCTACGCGTTTCCTGCTATCTTGATCTCCTTGCCGTGCAACTTCATCTAATGATTCTAAATGTTTTCTTTTGGAACTTCTGTTTTTCATGTAATCATTAGTCACTCGCTCTAGGTCTATTATTGCTACACTAGAGAAATTCCCCCTTTCTCTCTCAAAGCGTTTAATCATATAATCTAAATTTTTTAAGCACTTCCTCTCGAAGTTACATTCATTATTGATTTTGAACCAAATCCTAATAGTTGTCTTATTTACTAATCTAATATACCATTCCAGCACCTTTTGTCTCGACTCCTTGCAGCCGTTTTTTGCTTTGACAACCGCGTCATTTAACTCATCGTTACTCATCTTTTTATCCCCCTTTTTGCCCTATACTTATATAGGCCCGTCAAATTCAAAAACTGGTACAACCTTCTTGAAAAATCTTTTTATCTTCTCATTAAACTGTGGATTCATTGTTTTGTGGTATAATGATTCAATAATCATCCACAGGAGGGTTACGCATGGCGCGTTATGTAGCCGGGCGGTCCCTACTTAAAGAACGATTGAAACTTGCTGGAAAGAAGCAGCGTGATCTTGTTGAGAGGTATAACGTTACGAGGCAGCGAGTTTCAGACTGGGCGAACAATAGACGATCTATTCCCATTGGTATTCAAAAAGATATGGCGGATTTCTTAGGCTGTAGTATTGATGATCTTTGGGAATGGCAAGAAGTACCTCGAACCAGAAGGAAGGACCGCAATGAGTAGGCTTTTATGTCTGCTCAACAATAAATGTACCCCAATTTAGGTGTACTTTTAAACTCGCTATTAAGCCGAAAGTAACGCAGTCTTCCAACGAACACCCCTCGCTCGTTCCACGTATCCCTTTACTTTCGCCAGGTCACCGATCTCGTTTGGGTCCTTATAACGATACGGATAACCCGCCACGGATACGCGAACATACGGACCTAGCCCCGCTATGATCGCACGTTTCAATTTCTGTCCAGCCTCGTCATGATCCGTCATAGCAATGGCTTCCTCTAACGGACTTTTCCGCAGCAACTCCGCCTTCTCTTCGCTAAATACCGATCCACCCATCGCAATAGCCGGTATTCCCGCGCTCCATAAATACATAGCGTCTATTTCTGACTCTATGATCACTGCACGATTGATCCTCCGTTGATATACGAGGTTCAGCCCGAATACCATCTCGCGCACAGGTCGTCCACCTTTTTCGTAAAAGAACGCCTTTTCGCGGATTTTGCGGTACTTTACGTTTCCTAGCGCTCCGCTTTCGTCGAACCACGGGATTACAATAGCGTCTCTACGCGGACAATAACCTGTCTGGAAAAGCGCCTGTGCTTCGCTACTGATTCCGCGCCCGGATAAATACGGATGTACGGTACGGTATATATCGATCGTCGAAGAATCAAGCGTTATAGGGCGTGACTCCTCCTTTAGGCGCAGTAATCCCGCGATACTATACGTGGTATGACCATCGTTCTCGTCGTCTCCGTATTTCCACCGTAAGTATTCTAGCGTCTCACACTCTTCTTCTTCGCGAAGGAATGCGAGCAGCCTTACGATTCCGCCGCGTTGATATTCCGGGTCCTTTGCGCCTGAGTCCGACCAGTAGCCAGCTTTTGCGTTGAATCTAGCGTTATCCTGTAACCATACGTAGAATGACGGTGATCGGTCGAAACGGAACGGACTTGCTGCGAGCAGCCTGTCCTCCGTCCACGTTGCGCTTGTCCACGGAAACTGTTCGAGTTCCTCTCGTACGTCTATCATTTCTACCCTCCTTTCAAAAATTGACAATAGGAAATTAGCAGAAAACCATAGATTTTTCTGTAAATGAGTGTTATTATTAAATCTATACGCTGGATCGTATAGCTCTTGTGTTCATATTATACGTTCCTTAGTATAGTGTCAATAACAAATTTCTGAATTGGAGTGTTTTTATTATGATAAAACTTAGACTTAAACTAGATACCGTACTGAAAGACAAAGGCATTAGTCAAACGAAATTATCGCAAATGATTGATGTAAGGCAGGGAACAATTTCAGATATGTGTCGAAATGCTAGAACTGAAATAAACATACCCATTGTTGAAAAGATCGCACGCGCGCTTAATATCTCTGATATATCTGAGTTAATGCAGTTTGAGGAAGTGGAAATGGATGACTAAACTACTAGCTTCCTCAGAAGGGTAGTTCGAACTTACCCGCTGCCTCTGTCGCACTTTGCTCGTTAACAATCCCGAAATTCGGCAAGTATACGACTTCAACCTGCGCACCTTCGCCGCCATTTCGCCCTTTCCCGAGCTCAATAATCCCGCGCCCGTCACACGTATCTATACCGAATACGTTCGTTGCGTCCTCTAGCACCTGCTTCGTTTTCTTGATCTCCGCACGAACTGGCGGTCGCAGCTCCCGATTACCCTCGTCGTCCTTATCGTCTTTCACTTCGTCCGCCTGCGTTATCACATGGAATACGCATCGAGTCCGCCCGGCCACCCTACGCAACTTCTTACTCGTCTCCATCGCGTCGCCGCCCGTTGTTCGTGACGTATTCGGCTCGTAGTCAAGGTAATAAAACGGATCGATTACGACAACATCCGGCTTTACAGCGAGAATATCCGCCTCGAGGTCGGACACTTTACGCGAGCTAAAATCCTCGTCGTCAACCGCGCGGATAACGATGCGGCCCGGAATCTTTTCGTGGAGTTGACCGAAAAAGGAAACGAGCGCTTGCTCGAATTCCTCCGGCAACTTACCGGCAAGTAACGCCTTATTATCGAAGCCCGCCTCGTAATCTATGCCGTCAATTTTCGTAGAGCATACGCCAAGCCTAGCGCTGATAGACGTGTAGGCGCGCGCCATGACTTCGAACCGCGACATCTCCATCGCCCATACGAGAACGGTCGCGCCTTGGAACGCGGCTTCAATCGCTTCCTCTAGCGTGAGCACGGATTTACCGCGACCAGAGCGTGCGTACCAGGTATACATTGAGCCGGAAAAGTAGCCACCTATTTCGCGGTTAATGGTCGAGAACTTCGATTTCCATATTTTGAACGACTGCCCTTCTTTGCGTCGTTTATATTCTTCAAGAAAAGCGTCCGTTTCGCTCTTTAAATCCGTTCCTACTTTACCACGAACACTTGTTTCTATTGTAATCCTTTCCAGTGTTTTTTGCAATGTGGTTGAAAATTCTTCGAAGGATTTTTTTTGAAAGTCCTCGTCAGTCTTCGGGTCAGACAATACCCGGTGAAATTCTCGTTTAGCCGCAGCATCTTTTAGGCTCTTTACGAGATATTCGAAAGTGTCGCCGACTTCCGGCATATACGTAAACTTATCGCACTTAGCGACCACCGTCCGATAGTCTGGCGCCTGCCCTCGATTGGCTTCTGCATACTCGCGGATAAAATGGTATGTCTGCCGTTCGGATACCGTTGGGAAATCTTGCTCAGAAACGTTGTAACGCGTTAGTATACCCGGGTCGTTCGCATCGATAATCTTGGATAAAAGCTGTTCACCAACTGCCACTACGTCACCCCCGTATGTTAGCGTTTTCTTACCTAAATATTAACATGGATAAGCTTGCCAGATAAATGCATAAATGTTTGCAGATTTTTCACATTAATTGAATACCTAGAATTACTTAGTTATTCGTAACTTGCCTGTGAAATAAGGATATCATAGGTTTTTCATATTTTTATTTTTTCAGTATAACTAAACCCTTAGCTTGTAGGATATAATCGGTAATACGTAGTCTTAAATCTATACTTCGTAGAATTAGTGCGACAAAAAGTATCAAATTTTATAGTAGCATTTTGTTAAATAATTCTTGACAAGATAATGTTTAACGTATGTGAAACTCACATCGTACTCATTCCGGTATTCAATCAGCGCCCAGTAATCGAATATAGCCGCGCTACAATGTTCGAACTCCGCCTCGGGCACCCGCGATCCCTTCCCAAACACCTTCGCCAGTTTCGCTATCATTCGTCCACCTCCTCGTAATGGTCCTCCGCAGGGTGGTTCGGAAACAATCGCCTCATATACGCTAACCCTCCGTCTACCGCAACCTTCCCGCACGAGCACCATACGAAGTCATGACGGTGCTTCGACTCGATAACGTCGTTACAATGTAAACAACGGATTGCGTTCCGTTTCATTTCCGTATCCCCCTCTTACTTTCGCCTTTAAACGTAAGCTGTGCGCATTGATCCCGTACGCGATCCGCCAGCCTTTTATCGAATACGTCCGCAAGCTCGTCCATCGGAATGTTACTCGTATACACCGTCGGCAGTCCGTTAGTCACACGCGCATTAATCACCGTATGCAAGTCGCCTCGAAACGCATCGGTTGCGTCACGTACGCCGATATCGTCGAGCACGGCGAACGGCACCGCCTTGGCATGCGCCATCCAAGCGTAATATTTAGCGCTGGCGGGTTCCGCAACGTGATCAGGCACCCTTGGGCGATTGAACGTGTTGAATAGCGTCTGCCATTCGTTTACGTCGAGGAAGAACACCGGTCGCTGTGACGGCTGTAGTCCGCGCTGAACCGATCCGATATAGTGCGTGGTCATGTACGCGTTGGCAACCGCAGCCGCCGTCGTTGTCTTACCGGTGCCGGGTTCGCGTGAATATAAGTATAGCGATTTAATGCGCCTATCGGCGTCGCTAAATTGCCGTGTAAACGTCGATACATACGCGTCCACACTCTTGTATACCTCCGGTTGATCGGCGCGTGGTGGAGCTGTAGTGATCGTATCAATTGCGTAGTCACGCGGGATGCAGGCGGACGCTACTCGACCGGAATTACCGGACGCCCCGTGCATTGCGATATAGGATGGACACAGACGGGTGCATGCGGTCGGGTCGGTGGACTGGCGGCAGGGTTCGCGTAGGATGCAGGATGAAGCGTTCGTTTCCGTGGACAAATTCGGTCACCTCCGATATCTTTGACAATTCTTTTTTGTCTGACTATAATAGATTTATACATCCGTCGTCCCTAAAAAGGTGATGTCCTTATCTTGTTAACTTGGACTGAGTATCGGGTACAAGATGTAGAACACACTTTTTATAGGAAGGAGGCGTATGTTCATGAAAGAGCACAAGACCGAGTACGACCTACTATCAAGAAAACAAGAAGGTTACACGATGTACCACCCTATCCGCAACATTGAGGTTCTATGTACTGAACCTTTTCTTAAGCAATGGAAAGCGCGTGGGTTTATCGTAAAAAGTAAGGGCACAATTTCATTCATTTAAAGAATGGGCAGCCACTAGGTTGCCTTTTTTTATTACAACCAATCCACAAGCTCCTCCGCACTCATAGCGCTCACTTCCGCCTTCTCATCTCGCGCCACACGTTCGCTCTCACGCAACGCTTTCGGCAGGTTCCGCGATCGCATGTACGTGAACATAAACGTAAAGGTCGGCGCTGGGTACTCGCGCGTCGGACGGTACTCTCTGAAACTTTCGTCTATGAACCGCTTGACCACTTCCGGTCCGAACTCGTCGATCATCCGTTTGATCATGCCCATCTCCGCTTTCCACGACTTGGCGGGCACGTACGGCAATCCATAAAGCTCCGCGTGGTGGTCGCGTAGATATTCCGTAAAGGAAACGGTGTTCCAGTCGGCGACATTACGTTCGCGCCACGCCTTGGCTGGCGGTAGTTTAGTGCGTGTCATCTACGGTCACCCCCGATCAGATTCCTCGCGACATATTCGGGAACGAGCGTACGTCCATCGATGTGGTCTTCGTGATAAATATACGGAAACCGTTTGGAACCATATCGCGGCTTGTGCTCGGTTTCCAATTCGCGAATCCTCGTTAGTAACCGCCCGTTCTTTTGTCCTTCGCGTTGTAATAGTGTTTGATTGAACTCGCGTAAATATCGGATTTCTTCGTCTGACGGCGTTTCGACCTTCTTGACTTGTCCCTCACGATATCCTTTTAGCTTCCCGTCTGAAAATCCGCAACTAAAGGGCCATGCATCCTCGTAATTCACCGCGTACACAGTCGCATTCTTTCCTTCGTGCCATCCCATCAACACGCGTACTTGATCGCCTGGTCTTATCGTGGACACTTCACATCACGCACCTTTCCGTGGTAGATCGTTTGTAATCGTGTGTTCGCGTCGGACTCTTTCTTCACACATGCGAGCTGTCCTTCGTACTGTGCAAGTACCTCGTTTATAATTACGTCTATTTGCGATTCAATTTCGGTTACTGTTACGTCATGATACCTGCGTTCTGCTAGTGTACTCCATCCGTACCACTTTCGAACTTGCAATCTCGCGTATATCCAATGAATGCGTACATCCCATTGAGCGATCACAACGCGCATCCCATTCGGCAGGTAAACGTGGATGTCGTCCATTAGGCGGTCACCTCTCCTTCGTAAATGTCAGCGCGAATCCTATCGATGATCTGCCGACACTCTTCGGTCCATCCGCCAGGTACGTACTCTAGCGCCTGAATCAACGTGTCGTACAACGCTTGGCAATTGCCTTGTAACCGTTCAACCTCCGCCTCGGCTCGTATTGCGCGTTCAATAGCGATAGGCCATCCGGTGCGGGCTTCGGCTATGAAACTGGCGTCTGGATAACGGACTACGCCTGATTCATCGACTACTGTTTCACTTACCGTATTACAACTACCGGTCCCTATACGTAACACGTCGTCGTAAAACTCTCCCCACGGACCATCCGTAGCCGCGTCACATAGCGCTAGGTCAGCCGTTAAGTCTCGTTTTTTCATCGTGCAGCACCTCCGATAACATTCATGATTTCGCGAATTGCGTAATATTCCGGATTGAGGACGTGAAGGAATCCGGTCGCGCCGACGTATAACATCGATACGCCTCCGAATCCCCCGAATAATATAAAAATAGCTAATCCGAAGCCCCATTCGCTCATCCAATTATTGCGCGTCTTCTCGTAATTTGCGTAAATCCACCGACCAGTCCGTGCTAGTACGTAAATCACGATCGTTGCGATAACAATATCTACGATTCCGCTTGCGATCTGCTGACGGACGAGTACATCGTATACATGTTCCGCCGCGACTCCGAGCTGTGCCGCCATTTGTTCGAGATATTGCGTAATTTTATCGCTATTCATTCGGATACCTCCCCGTCACATTTCGTAATATGTTCGAATAACTCCGCGAATGTCATAATCGGCTCGGTCGCGTCACCGATGAAAACGCCACTGACTTCGTTGTCGAACGATATTTGCAGACCGAGTACCTCCGCTAACCTGTACACTTTCTCGCGGTCTATTTCCACGTTGCATCACGCCCCTTCCGTAATTTCAACGTATGCCACTCGAAATAGTGCCGTTGATATGCGGTTTCCGCACGGACCTGCCGCCGTACTGCGCGCTTTAGTTGCCACGCGTGATAGGCGAGTTTAAGACGGTTCAGCATCGGATTCCTCCTTCGTTTTCATACGCGAGAGTACGTCTCGGTACGCCCACGCCTCGGTGTAGTCCTCGCAGTCGTGCGTTTCTTCGATCTCTCCGCGCAGATCATCCCAACGATTATTCAGACGGTCGATCTCCGCCAGTAGATTCGGGATGTCTTCGCGGGAATGAGCGATAAACTCTATGTCCACTAATTCCGGTTCCATGCCAGTAAAAGTTTCGTAACCGTAATGTCCTCCGAAGTGGCAAATCGGCTCACCAGCGCTTGTTCGAAAATCACCGTTATTGTTGATATAGTCGCCATCACTCCATTCCCACGGACCCAGCGTCGCCTTCTCCGCACGCTCCCGGATTGCTTCGAGATCCTCACGCGTTAACATATAGACTCACGCTCCCCTTTCCATATAGCCAATAGATGCTCGATCCCGCCGACGGTACCGACCGACTCGAAATCGAACCCATACGCCTCACCATAATCGTCCACCGCGTCCAAGACTACGTTAAGCCCGTTCACAATTCGGTCGATGGCGTCATTCTTCGCCTCAACGCGTTTGATCTCCGCTGTTTGCTCCGGATCGAATAGAACGTATGGGCGTCCGCATATATTCGTTGTCATATCGCTACACCTCCTCGACCTTTTCATATGTCTGCGCGAAGATATCGGGTTTGCACGGATACTTCTCGCCCATGACTCCGGTGATTATCCAGTCGCCTATCTCCACCCTCATATCGCCTTCTAACGTCTCGATCACAGCGTAATCCCGACGGAAGTTGATATAAAACGTTCTGTGACCGACTCTAAACGGCTTACTTAAACCGGCATTTACGTAACACTTCTCCAACGTTAATTGGTACGCATCGACTACAACCGGTTTCTTTCGATATTTACTCATAACACTACACCTCCGTATTTTTGTGCGGCTTGTTTTGCTACGACTGTGCCGCTGAAAGGCGCGCCGACTCGGACACATTCGCTGACAAACTCTTTTGAGCAATCGCTATTGGGCAGACCGAGCGTGTGTAGTCGCCAATGTACAAGTTCGTGCAGTAAATTTCCGAGAACTTTCTCGCGAGTTAATCGCCTGTTCATATGCGAGTTAAATCGTATCTCGCGAAGTCCAGTACGATCAGACCATATATAACTTGCCATCTTATTACGCCAACAACCGGGCATCATACGAATCGTTCCCGTGTAGTCCACGCCCCAATGCTTACGGCACATTTCGTTCGCGGCTTCGTACAGTTCGTCGAGCGTTAGGTTTCCGTTCATAGGCGGTCACCTCGTAACGCACGCTTCATACGCTCGCGTTCTGCGTGCGGATCGTAGCTTTCAACGGTGCGTTGGATACCGTCCAGGCGGCGAATATAACTCAGTAGCAATTCGCTAATTTGTATAAACGAGCCTATTGGAACGTAGTCCTGACCGTGTTCGCGACGTTGTTTCATCACGCAGACCATCTCTTCGACTTGCGCTGCCGTTTCGCTATGAGTCATTACGCAATCACCCCGATTGATTATTTTTGTTCCACGTCCCTGCGCTATAATCCGCGTAAAGGAGCGTGGATATTATGAATATTTCGTTTACTTACGTTGTGCCTTACGTTGACATTACGTCAATCATTACGGAACTCACCGCGGCGAGCATCCCGTATAAACTCGACTGGAATGGCGCGGACTATACGATTGGGTTGCCGGACTTGCCTGTGCGGGAGTATGCGGTTGTGCATCGGCTATTTGGCGTTCAGTCTGATCGCTAACATTGCGTCAGCTAACGTCAGTTCTCGAATAGGCTCGCCGGACCATGCGATAAATGCGTTGCCGGTGTTTCCGCGGTCTTTGTACCACGTCATGACGACATATCCGGAGTAATCGTCTCCCTCAAACGGAACAGCTCCGAGGGAAGACGCGGCTTGGTCGTCGCGATACGAAATATTAATGTCGCGTGCTATTTGCCTGAGTCGATTCATAGTGGCGCAGTTCCAGTTATTGGGTGAAAATACGGCTGTTTCGAATGCACAGCGCGGATCATCGCCATTCCACGTTTTGCCGCGTTCGATACACAACGGACAAGGCATCGTATACCCTCCTTTTTCGCTGAGTTACTTCGGGTGAAAACGGACTGACTTCGCGGACTCGTCCGTTTGTACCTCCGAGTGGCTATCGTCCGGTTTAGCCCTGTTACGCGAGCCCACAGTGGAAGTCTCCGCAATGGGACGAACGGTCGGTTACTACGTTAAGTATCGCGCAGACACCGTCATACTCGGAATCAACGTCAACCTCGCGGAAGTATATACAGTAGTCACATACGGCTGTACAATCGTCATTACACGTTATCATTTTCGTGACCAAGCGTTGAGTAAGCGTAGTTTCGTTGATGGCGTTAGGCGGCGCCAAGTTCCGGCGAGTATGCGCATGGGATTACGCTCCTTTCAATAACGATGAATTCTCGCGGATCGAGTCGGTGACCCTCGCCATGTAACCGCCGAAACTTGCGCGGACAAATGAGGCTAAACGTTCGACTTTCTCTTGGCTCACCTCGACTAACGCGCTCTTAGCTTCGTCCTTATCCAATCCACCGGCAACTAGTTTATTGGCTATCTGATGGAATGCGGTGAACATGCCACGTGTGCCGTCGTAGGCGTCGAGGAACAGTTCTACTGCCTGATGGACTTTTCCATCTAGAATTTCTCCAATCTTGTACTTAACTACGAGTATCTGACGACCTACGAATAAAGCTAGTCCATGCATAAACTTCATACGATCAGAAGAATGAACGTCAACATCTACTTGATTGTCTGGATCGCCGCAGATTTTCATAACGGTAGGAATCGATTTAATTTTGTCGAAAACCTCATTAGTTAAAGGGAATAGATTTACTAGTTGAACATCTTGAGCTGTTTTATTCGATAGCACGGAAGCTGTTACCTGGCTTATCTTTGATGACGCGAGTTTCTTAATATCAAGACCGCTACTTCTAACAATATCTTTTATCGTCGGCGAGTTAACGGACATAACGCACAGTCTTTCCAGTAAATGCTCTTGACTTCTTACAATATCGAAGTTTGAAGGCGTGAACCCTGTTAATGAACTTACGTTATTAAATATTTCGCGGGCTTGAACATATACATTACTCATTTACAACATCTCCTTTGATTTCAATAACTTTAGATTCAGGATCGTACACTCTTATCTCGGGTGTCATCGTTTCAAAAGCTTTCGCGCAAACATCTGATAGGGTGCGGAATGATCTACGATATATCTCACGAACAAATTGCGGAATGTCGTCCGGCACCTCCAGCGTCATCACAACGATTTTCTCTGCCAACGAGTTACACTCCCCGGTAATCTCTAGCTGACGGTCTACAAATGACGCTGCCTTAACGGATAGGGAATCGTATTGCGAAGTCGTCCGAAACTTCTCTAATTCGGCCGTTAATTCGGCAATATACGACTCGTACTTCGCCAATCGAGTACGTTCCCCTTCTAACTGCCGTTTGTAATGCGTCTCTCTTTCAGATAATTGGTGTAGGCGCTCGCTCAACTCTTCAGGCACCACCTCCCGTATAATTTCGACTGGTTTCTCAATGATGCGCTCAACCACTTCCGGCTCCACGGTCATTTGTGCGCGAGCATCGTCTAATTCGGATTGAAGGCGATGTGTTTCCGCTGTAGCTTCCGAGGCAACGCGCTCGGCTTCCGCGAGTTTCCGCTTGGTTTCTTGGTACGCGGCATGGATCGATATTTCTTCCGTATCTAATTTCGCGATGACCTCGGGGTTAGCGTGGTCGGTTATGAATTTTGCTTTACGGTAATTTTCACGATTTCCAAAACCGGATTCTTCCGCAACTACATCGTCGGTTCGAAGGTTGCCAATATTTTGCCTACCTTTTCCTCCTTCACTCATCCTTTCTTTCGCTTTAACTCGTTCAACTTGCTCCAACCGCCGCGCCCAATCTATACGCTCACTGAACGTAAACTCTTTGCGGTTCTCATTCTCGCTGATCTCCATTCGGAGTTGATGCTCGTAGTCGCGAACGGTCATGACGCGGACTTCTATCTGTTGCCAGCCGAGATGTTTACACGCTCGTAGGCGACGTTCTCCAGCAATCAATGCGAGGTCTGGTGTGACTACCGGTGGGTTGATTAGTCCGTTGGTATCGATGTCATGCGCGAGCTCCTCGATGTTGCCGAAGTCCTTTCGGATGCGGTCGGACACCTTGATTTTGTCAATTTGCACTAGCATAACGACGCCTCCTTCGCTCTTAATCTGCCGTGTTCTCGTAATTTGCGCTCTATAAATTCGGTACCTTTCGCAGTAACCCGAGTCGTAGGATAATCGGTAATAGCACCGTTGGTCACCTTCGGAGCCTCTACGACTTCAAAATAACCCGCTGTTAGATACTGTTGATACGGGAGGTTGTCCGCCATGAGTACATTGATTGATCGTAGGAATCCGAATAGAGTATTTCGCCCAGTTCCGAATGACTTCGCGACCTCGTTCATTGACTGCGAGTGCTTGCCGGAAACTACTCCGTCGAATGTTTGAGATTTCGGTTCCATTATCGCTATAGTTTCGATAGCTGATCGGAACGTTTCTCGCGCACTATCTTCCGCGTGCTGTAGGTACATATCGACGAATATATCATCGGCTGCGCCGTGGATGGTCGGGAAAACTTCTTGCGTGACCCAATCGGCGAATTGCTGTGCCTCCGGACTGCGCGAAGTAGCAACGAGTCCATGCAGTCCGGCTTCGTTGATTACGCACATCCTCCGCATACCTCCCAACGTGTCGATGCTACTGACGCTCTTTTGGTTATGTCCCAAACGGTTTAGCGCCGTACGAATGCCCTTAATTCCCATCGCATTACACACATCCTCCGCCACAAACCATGCGAAGTCGCCCTTTACTGCCACGCGAACCTTTTGGTTTTTATACATAAACATCTTCTGTGATCCAGACATTTGAAACACCCTCTCTATTTAAGAATGAATTATTCGTATCTCTGCCGCGTCATAATCTTTTGACTACTATCTTTTCTATTACTATAGTGACCGCGCGAGATAAGGAACGTAGTGACTGATTGATGCGCTATCTTTTTCTTGTTAAAGATTAGTTCTTGTTAAAGATTAGTTATAGTTAGTGTCAAGTCTGTCCATATCCGATGTATCCGTGTCGGACGCGTGAGACATGGACGTATACTTAACCGGAGTTAAATATCGCAAGGTGACTGATTGGAAGCACCGTATACCTCGCGTTCTCCCAACGCCCCTTCCCGTCACGCTCCTTTACCGCCCGTATGACCTCGCGCCCATTCCATCGGTAGTCTAGTAGCCGTTTGACGCGCCTGTTCGCTGTCTGACGGCTTACGCCGAGCCTGTGCGCTATCATCTCTTGCGTCGGGTAGCACTCGCCCCTCTCGTTCATAAACGCCGCTATAACGCAGAGTGTGCGCCAGTTCTCATCGCCAATGTCCGCTAGGAAGCCAGAGTGCACGGCGTCAACGTACATTTTAAGGAAGATGCGCGTTTCTCGGCGTCCGCTAGTGACGGAGAACTCCGATTGGGTTTCGACTGATACGAGATTCTGTTCGGACATTTACGCACCCACCGCCTTGTGGTAAAATTTTTATTAGTCCAAATCCCGCATGTTAAGTCGTGTGCCTAACGCCTTAACGCCTAAGTTAGGTGCGGAGAGGAGGACTACCTATGCAATACCAACGTAACACCTTCATCCAGATAAACATCTCGGCTGACGAAACATGGTGGATCATGCTAGTGGCCGAAGTACTCCTTAGGATTCTCTAGGGAGTATTTTGTTTTTAATTTTCTCTTTTTCTACCCTCTTACTATTAATAGTGCAATGCATGCGGTTATTTTGGTACATTACAGCGAAAATACTTTTTAAAAGTTGCCGTTACTTATATAGGCCCGTCAAATTCAAAAACTGGTACATCTCCAACGATTTTTTTCGCTGTCATAAATAACTCCACGAGTTAATCCTCGAGTTTCACACTTTCGGACAAAAAAAATAAAGCCCATCTCTCGACGGGCTCCGTTGTTACCAAACTAAAAATCTTGATCCTTTCGCTTTAGCTCCCATGACTATCGGCTTAGTGTCGGGCGTCCCGACAACGACCATTAAGGAGTAATGATCATACAACTCGCCGTAATAGTCTTTGGTCGGTCCTTTACCGTCAACTTCCGATGCCAGTAATCGGATAATACCATCCCCCACCTCTTTCGCAGCCTCTTCGCTGGTCGCAAAACCAACTGTAGCAGCTAAAGTCACCTTATCCCCTTCGACCAAAACAGCCGCGTCTCTTACATTGTTGTTAAATTTCTTTGCGTACTCGATTGTGTTCTTAATAGCTTCGTCGGTTATCGCGATCTTTGGCTTTTCAGTGGTCGAGGTTTCTTTTGACGACGTACTTGTTTCTGCGGATGCTTGCGGATGACTAGTGGGCTCGTCGTTGACTACAGCAAATACGAAAAGGACAAATGATAACGCAGTGACTATCGACACGTGTCTTCGAGACGGCTTGAAACTTCCTCGAAAAAACCAATTCGGGTTAATAATTACAACTAAAGAGATAATGAATAATAATATAGAAGCACTTCCTAGAAGAGCCACGAATAACAACCTCCTTGAGTACTATGTATGTATACGATTAGTTTACTAGATTATTAAGCTTAATCCAATGAAAATACGCATTTATCAAGGATTTTCAAAAATTATTAAAATTCCATTCGCCACATAACTCGAAAAATAATACGAAAGATAATATTAATGTTCGGATTTACTACTCACAAACGGTCAGTCTATCCGCATAAAATTACGCCAGCCCCGGAGGACTAGCGTATTGATTCGCGATATACATTTCGGTTACACTATGAGACAGCGACACGTCCGATAAATTACAGGTCCTTACGGAAGGTTTTTACGTTATCTTTATCGATATCGTAACAAAAAGTTTATCGGAATCTCCGTCAAATTTTCGCTTAAATTTACGGGAACAGGGCGGCTAGCTTACCGCAAAAACACCGTAGCTACGGGCTTTACGAAATCTTCGCCTCAATCCGCAGCTTGTCAGCCACCATAGCAATAAACTCACTATTCGTTGGCTTCGCCTTTGTATGGGACACCGTATACCCGAACAAACTGGATATCGAATCCAGATTTCCACGGGACCAAGCTACCTCGATAGCATGGCGGATGGCTCTTTCTACACGGCTTGCGGTGGTGTTAAACTTTTTGGCAATATCAGGGTAAAGCACTTTTGTAATGGAACCAAGCAATTCCACATCGTTATAAACCATTGTGATGGCTTCTCGCAAATATAGATATCCTTTTATATGAGCAGGTACACCAATTTCATGAATAATGTTGGTGATACTTGCATCCAGATTGCGTCCCTTATGTTGACTTAACGCGGAGGTTTTAATTACTGGAATAAAAGAATTTTTTGAACTGGTCATTTGACGAATACGTTGTGCTAATACATCCATATCAAATGGCTTCAAAATATAATAAGATGCCCCAAGCTCCACTGCTCTTTTCGTAATCTCTTCCTGACCAAAAGCAGTCAGCATAATAATTTTGGGTTGCGGTGATAATCTCATTGCCTGGATTTGCTCCAATACTGCCAACCCGTCTAAATGTGGCATGATGATATCCAGAATGATAATATCCGGGATTTGTTTTTCAACAATTTTCAGAACTTCATTCCCATTATAGGCAACACCTACTACGTTCATATCATTCTGTCTGTTAATGTAGTCTTCCAACAAGCCTACAAATTCACGATTGTCATCTGCCAATACAACACTAATATTACTCAAATTCGTTCCTCCTTACGCGTCTTCGTCACAGATCGTAAAAGAATGCTCAAATGAAGTTCGCTCATGACTCTTACTGAAAATAATTCGACAGCACACATACAGTTCCTTCCTTTGACGAAACATTGAATGATTTCTCTTATGATTCGACATAAGCCATGTTACTTAATTGGATTATGTTTAGAAAACTTGGCTTTGCCAAGCCTTTGGCGTAGGCAAAGCCTTAGTTGCACTTATGCAGATAAGAATTGTTATAAATTCTTATCTGTCAATGAAAAAACTCAAGGCCGCAGTTAGCTAGCCTTGAGTTGGTTGAACGTATTTTTTTCTGCAACCCCCGCGTCTTGTAACATCCATTCAATAAAACAGCCGTAACCCGATGTCGGATCATTAACAAAGACGTGTGTAACCGCCCCGACCAGCTTCCCATCTTGAATGATTGGACTACCGCTCATCCCTTGAACAATTCCGCCAGTTTTGTCCAAAAGTCGTTTGTCACTTACCTTAATGATCATTCCTTTTGTGGCGGGAAAATGTTGTTTTACGACATTTACAATTTCTATGGAAAACTCCTCAACCTCCTGACCGTTTACGACAGTCAAGATTTTCGCTGGACCTTCCTTTACTTGCTCAGCGAGTGCAATGGGAATTGGTTCCTGCCACTTCGTCTTTTTTGGTTTATCTTTCATTTTACCAAATATCCCAAATGGCGTGTTTTTGGTAATGTTTCCAAGCACTTCACTCTCATTGTAAAAACGAGCATACTTTTCTCCAGGGTTTCCGCTTTGTCCTTTTTCAATAGACGTGACACTTGCCTGTACAATTTGTCCGTCCCCTACTACGATCGCTTGCCCTGTATCCACATCAGAAATGACATGACCCAATGCTCCGTATGCTTTGCTTTTTGGTTCGTAAAATGTCAATGTCCCTACACCAGCTGCCGAATCTCGAATGTAAAGCCCCATTCGATACTGGTTTTCTTTCTGGTCTTTAGCTGGCTGAAGTACAAGGTTGGTTTTTTCTTTACCTCGGACAACGAGCAGATGTAATGGCTGGTTTTTTTCGCCTGCTTCATGTACTAGCTTTTTCACTTCATTCATGTCATGAATATACATGTCATTCATTTTTACGATCATATCGCCAACTTTAATACCAGCCGTTTCACCGGGTGATACTTTCTCTTTTCCGGTATCGATTAAATGATGACCTACGACCAAGACACCCGCCGTTTGCAATTTAACCCCAATTGATTGACCACCTGGGATTACTTTTGTATCGGGTAGCACATTTACTTTTATCTCTTTAATTGGCAAGCTACCAACTTTCCATTGTAAACGTGTTTCTCCGACTTTTTTGGAAGCTACTTGCAGGGGGTGTCTAAAATCAACGTGTACTTCACGAGAGCCTTGCCCATTCACCTGCAGAATATCGGGGTTACTGTTGGTCAGTGTACCCGAGGCGGGAACGGAGAGTTGCAATTGCTTAAGCGATCCTTCCATCATACGCATTTCCTTTGGCAAAGACGTTACATCTTGAAAGGGGGTCGAAGTAACAAGTAATGCCGTGAAGAGTAAAAGCAGAGATCCTATCCATGTTCTTTTCTGTCTTTGCATCACCCAGCATTCACTCCTAGCTTCCCTGCCTACACCTACAGCTACACCTCACTTGCTTATCCTTTACTATTACCTGCCCCGATTTCCTTTATAACAACAAAAAGCTGTCAATTTCAGTTGACAGCTTTTCGTTCATCGCCAAGCAAAATCATTTCCTTGGCATGTTCTTTTGTTTTCTCTGTAACCTCAGCACCACCGAGCATACGAGCAAGTTCATTAATACGCTCTTCTTCGTTCATTAGTGACACCTTTGTACTGGTTTCGTTTTCTTCCATTTGTTTTTGAATATAGAAGTGGGCATCGGCCATAGAAGCAACTTGTGGCAAATGCGTAATACATAATACTTGTCGGTGTTTGGCAACACGAGCCAATTTTTCCGCAATCGCTTGCGCTGCTCGTCCGCTAACACCCGTATCCACCTCATCAAAAATCAGTGTTCCAACCTGCTCTGTGATGGCTAAAATACTCTTAATCGCTAACATGACACGAGACAGCTCACCCCCAGAAGCAATTCTGGTTAAAGGTCGGAGTGGTTCTCCAGGGTTAGGAGCGATCATGAATTCTACATTATCAATTCCACGACCATTTACGCGAACCCGATTTCCTTCAATTTCAATTCCTTTATCATCATGAGTCTGCCTCACTTCTATTTCAAACCGAGCCCGCTCCATATGAAGCTCTTTTAATTCTTCCTCAATGAGTCTGGCTAATTCTTTAGACAAATCACGTCGTAGCATACTAAGTTCCAAAGCTTCAACGGAAAGGTCAGCCTCAGCTTCTGACAACGCCTTCTCCATTTGTTGCAAACGATTGTCATAGTTCTGAATATCGTCTAGCTCATCCTGTATGGCAGCAGCATATTCCAGGATTTCATTAACAGTCTTGCCATACTTTCGTTTTAGTCCAGACAATTGATCGAGTCTACCTTCAACCTCCACTAAAAGCATGGGGTCAAAATCAAGACGATCCTTCATCTGTCTCAGTTGATGAACAGAGTCTTCCACCTGATAATAGGCAGACGAAATAGCCTCCACCACAGGTGCTAATTGTTCATCATACTGCTGAATACGCTCTAATTCACCCATCGCATGGCTTAGCCACTCCAAACCACGCTGATCGCCATATAGCGAAGCATAAGCATCCTGAACACCTTCAAAAATCTTTTCGATGTTAGCCCACTTCTTCTTCTGCTGCATGAGCTTGTCGTCTTCTCCTGGGACCAGCTTTGCTTTTTCAATCTCATTTAATTGATAGCTTAACAGATCGATACGTTGCACCAATTCGCGTTCGTTTTTTGCCATTCGGGCTAAATCCTGTGCAGTCTTTCTGTATTTATGGTACAGTACCCCGAACTCTTGCTTGGTCTTTTCCAATTGGTGCTCTCCAAAAGCATCCAGCCAGCGAATATGTTTATCTGCCTGCATGAGTGACTGATGATCGTGCTGTCCATGAACATTTACCAGCCACGGCCCCAGTTCACGTAACATAGCAAGAGTAATTAGCTGACCATTTACGCGTATAATACTTTTTCCTGTACTGGAAATATCACGTCTAACAACCAGCATACCGTCCTGATCTAGTTGAATGCCAAAGCCCTCGCAAACAGCATAAGCAGGATGACCAGGTTTTATTTCAAACAACCCTTCCACTTCAGCTCGCTTTTCGCCATAACGTACGAATTCGGCAGAGCTACGATCGCCAAGTAACAAACCAAGAGCATCAATAATGATTGATTTACCCGCTCCTGTTTCCCCAGTCAGGATATTTAAGCCTTGTCTAAAAGAGATTGTTGTTGATTTTATTATGGCAAAATTACGTATGGTAAGTTCGTGGATCATGGTAACCCTTCCCTTAGATCATTTCTAAGAAACGCTCTGTAATATCTTTTGCATTTTCTTTTGAACGGCAAATGATTAGGATCGTATCGTCTCCGCAGACACAACCCATGATCTCATTCCAGTTCAAACTATCTATCAGAACTGCTACTGCATTGGCGTTCCCCGGCATTGTTTTTAACACAATCATATTCTCTGTGTTATCAATACTGACAAAGCAATCAAGAAGTACACGCTTCATTTTTTGTAGAGGGTTAAATTTTTGATCGGTTGGAATTGAATATTTATAACAACCGTCACTCATCGGCACTTTTATCAGATGAAGCTCTTTGATGTCTCGAGACACGGTCGCCTGTGTCACGCTGTAACCGGAAGAACGCAAATACTCTACCAACTCATCTTGGGTTTCAATTTCGTTATTCATGATGATTTCCTTGATTTTAATATGTCGTTGGCCTTTATTCATGTTTCTACTCCCATTCACCTTGTAATTTAGTTCGAATTAGTGTAAAAAAGTTGCCTTGTCTCCATTTAACCAGCCTTGTGACATGATCTGATTTTTGCACGTAAATCTCGTCACCACCTTCTAGTCGGTAACCAAACTGCCCATCAATGGACAAGCCAATTTCATCATGAACAGCATCTACCTCTATCCGCATCTGTTGTTCCGATGACAAAACGATGGGCCTTGCCGTTAATGAGTGTGAGGCAATCGGGGTCAAGAGCAGCATAGGGACATTAGGTGCCACAATCGGTCCACCAGCTGCCAACGAATAGGCAGTAGATCCTGTTGGACTGGATACGATAAGTCCATCTCCATTAAACGTACCCACGTAATAGTCGTCTGAGTAGACCGTACATTTGATGATACGGCAAAACGAACCTTTGCTAATCCCAATATCATTCATGGCTGTATAGACGGCTAATCGTTCACCGCCACGATACAATTCTGTTTGGATCATACTTCTTTCTTCCATATGATAATTTCCAGACAATAAGTTTTCTACCGCTTCAGAAAGGTTATCCGGCTCCGCTTCTGACAGGAAGCCTAATGTACCCAGATTAATGCCCAGAATAGGCAGTTCATGACCAGCTAATTGCCTGGCTATTGCCAGCAATGTTCCGTCTCCTCCCAATACACATAGCATGTCCACATGCTTAGAAAAATCATATAAAGTGAGGGCTGTATCAGTACGTCCTATTGAACGAGCAAGGTCTTCCTCCAGATAAACGCTCGCTCCGCGTTCCTCCAAAAGATAGAGAAGCTCTCTGGCGACGACCCGAGCTTCCGGTTTCCCCTTATTAGCGATGATTCCAATGGATTTCACATCGTCACCCCAGTATATCGTTGTCATCGGCACAAAAAAAGCAAACCGTATGAACTTGTTAGACATTAGCCCATGGTGTGGATTCTGGGATGAAGGCTTATTGTCTGAACTATATAATTATGAATTGATTACATATGAATTCTAATCTTTATACAATTATACACATTTTCTTGCATAGGACAAAGTACTGTTTCTACTGGTTTCCTCTTATTGTACAATCTGATTACAAAATGCTATCATTCATGAAAAGCCGCTAGGGGTGTAACCATGCATAAGATCGAAAATGAGACATCTGTTGAAGTATTTCTTATCGAACCGACCGCCAAACTCAAGGAAGAATATTTACAATTTTATAACGAATGGGTTGAAAGTGGAGAAAGTATTGTCCCAGCCACTGTCGATCGAGATCCACAAGATTTTGATCATCTTCTTAAAGAATGGCAAGCTGAAAAAATAGCTGAGAATTTGCCAGAAGGCTGGGTCCCTGCCTCAACGTATTGGCTGGTAACAAAAGAGCGTTCCATTGTTGGAGCCGTTAATATTCGGCATGGATTAACAGAAAAGCTATCTCAAAGTGGCGGTCATATTGGATACGGTGTGCGACCTTCAGCAAGAAGGAAAGGGTATGCAAGTAAAATGCTGGCACTTGCTTTAGAAAAGGCTTCTGAATTAGGCTTAGATCAAGTACTTGTAGTATGTGACGAAATCAATACAGCATCATGGAAAACGATTCTTAAGAATGGGGGTATTGAGGATAGTGATTATTTTGAGGTGAATGGAAACGTAGTGAAAAGATTCTGGATTGAAGTGGGGGATAATAATGAATAAAAACTTGCAGTCTTTTTCCATTATTTTTTTGGGCATATGTATTCTTTTAAGCTCTTGGTTCATTTCACAATCTTTACGCTCAACTAATCAGCAAGTTAATTCAACATCAAATGAACAATTTAGATATGAGTTTATCTCACCAAATGAGTCCAACATCATCATATTCGATAAACAAACTGGCGAGTATTGGCGTAAATATATTGAATCGAATCAGGGACCGACCAATTGGGAGAAAGGAAATTCGCCCATTTCTACACCATCAAATTAACATTGAATTATTAATTGAATTATTACATTCACACAAGTACCTTTCAACTCCAGGATACTTTTCTCCTAATGGAGTTACCTTAAAACCAAATTTTCGGTAAAACTCTACTGCGTCTTTATCAGTTTCAGCAGAAATATTGGTTAATGAATATTTTTCACAGATAAGCGTAATCATCTTGCTACCGATCCCATTACCTCTTTCTTCAGGAGAAACAGCAATATGTTTTATTACACCGTTATAACCGTGTAATTCTATTCCTATACAGCCTACGATACTATTTCCCTTTTTGAACCCAAACAAATGTTGGTTCGGAGAGACTAAATACTTCCTATACGCTTGATCAACCTTTTCGAAAGATGTAGCATACAATAACAATTCCCTTACAGAAGGTTCGATGATATGTGAATACATTTTTATTAACAAACGATCACCCGCTTCTCATTTTTTCTGCTCCGGTTCATTCACTGAACTGAACTTACTCAAAATCGTCTATACATATAAAGCTAGCACAGCTTTTAACCATGCTAGCTTTTTTGCTATAATCACTTATTTCAACGTTTGATGTGCTTCCTTCACCAGCGAGCTAATTCGTTCCATCCACCAAGGATCTTCCTCAGCAGATATCTCAACCTTTTCAGCTGGTTTTTGAAGATACATTAAAAATTCGATATTCCCCTCTCCGCCCGTAATCGGCGAAAAGCTAATTCCCTTTACTTCAAAGCCAATGGTTGAACTGAACCCAGCAATCTCTTCTAGCACCTCTTGATGTACAGAAGGATCTCGCACGATTCCGTTTTTGCCCACCTTCTCTTTACCTGCTTCGAATTGAGGTTTTACCAAGGCAAGGACATCTCCACCCTCAACCAGGAATCCGTACAAAACAGGTAAAATCAAGCGAAGAGAGATAAATGATACGTCAATTGAAGCGACCTCTGGTTTCTCATCATCAAACACTGTTGGGTCCAGATGACGAAAATTGGTTCGTTCCATGACGATAACACGTTCGTCCTGACGCAATTTCCAAGCCAACTGATTGTAGCCTACATCTATTGCATATACTTTTCGTGCACCATTTTTCAGGGCACAATCCGTAAAACCACCTGTAGACGAACCAATATCCATCATAACCTTATTCGTCATATCGATATGGAATTCGTTAATGGCTTTTTCCAGCTTCAAACCGCCTCTGCTCACATACGGATGTAGTTCCCCTTTTACTTGAATGGCTACATCCTCGGCAAATTTGGTCCCAGCTTTATCGCATCTATCGCCTGCGACAATAACGAGTCCTGCCATAACAGCCCGTTTTGCTTTTTCACGTGTCTCGTATAATCCTCGATCAACGAGCAATACATCTAAACGTTCTTTTTTCATAAGTTCATTATGCCCTCTGTTTATTTGCTGGTAGTAGTAATGAACGCACACGGGTAGCAATTGCTTCAGCAGTTAAGCCGATCTCTTGACGTTGTTCACTGACGCTGCCATGTTCGACGAAATAATCAGGAACGCCAATTGCTTCAACAACCATATCATGATATCCCTGTTGTGCATAATAATCGAGCACAGCGCTGCCAAAACCGCCTTGAATACAGCCTTCTTCCACCGTGACGATATCCATGTTCTCTTTTGCCAGACGAGTAAGCAACTCCTCGTCCAACGGTTTACAAAAGCGTGCATTGATAAAAGTTGGGGTGATACCCTCTGCACGCAGAGTCTCCACCGCTTTTTCGGCTACATCAAAAATGTGACCAAAAGAAAGGATGGCAACTCGCTTCCCTTCCTGAATAACCTCTGATTTCCCAATAGGAAGCACCTGTAGTTCCTTATCAATTGGTACACCAAGTCCATTTCCTCGTGGGTAACGGAAAGATATAGGTCCATCATATTCGATGGAGGTTTTCATCATGTGACGCATTTCATTCTCATCTTTTGGCGCCATGATTACCATATTAGGAATTGATCTCATAAACGCAATATCATATACACCTTGATGTGTCTCTCCATCTGCTCCGACTAGTCCTGCACGATCGACAGCAAAAACGACAGGTAGGTTCATTCTGGCTACATCATGAATCAGTTGGTCGTACGCACGTTGCAGGAATGTTGAGTAAACGGCAAATACCGGTTTCATTCCTTGTGTAGCTAAACCGGCAGCAAAGGTACATGCATGCTGCTCAGCTATACCTACGTCAAACATGCGATTCGGGAAAACTTCAGCATATTTTAATAGACCAGAACCGTCAGGCATTGCAGGTGTGACAGCTACAACACGGTCATCTTCTTTGGTTAATTGAATCATTGTTTCAGCAAAGACTGATTTATAGGCAGGTGCATGACTAACGGCTTTGATCATTTCGCCAGATTCGATCTTATAAGTATCCGCTCCATGCCATTTCATAGCATTCTGTTCGGCAGGAAGGTATCCCTTACCTTTTTTAGACACTACGTGGACGAGCACAGGTCCTTTTGTCTGTTTAGCCGTTCGCAACGAATTAATCACTAACTCTAGATTATGTCCATCTACTGGACCTAAATAAGTAAAGCCCAATTCTTCGAAAAGAACACCAGAGACTACCATGTATTTCATGCTGTCTTTTAATCGTTCAGCCAAATGAGCCAGTTTTCCGCCTACCGCTGGAATAGCTTTCAGCAGGCTTTCCACTTCATCCTTAGCACGAACATAGTTATGATCGGTACGTAATTTTCCTAAATAGTTGTGCATTGCACCCACATTAGGAGCAATTGACATTTCGTTGTCATTTAACACGACAATCACATTTTTCTGTTCATGACCAATATGATTTAATGCTTCAAATGCCATTCCGCCCGTTAGAGCACCATCACCAATGATGGCTACGACAGAATAGTTTTCATTTTGCAAGTCGCGGGCGCACGCCATGCCCATGGCTCCTGACAATGAAGTACTGCTATGTCCTGTTTCCCAGACATCGTGCGGGCTCTCATGCATTTTTGGGAAGCCGCATAACCCCTTGTAACGACGTAACGTAGGAAATGCATCCATACGTCCTGTCAAGATTTTATGAACATATGCCTGGTGGCCTACATCCCATAAAAACTTGTCACGCGGGCTGTCAAACAGGTAGTGCAAAGCTACGGTAAGTTCTACAACTCCGAGATTGGGAGCTAGATGCCCACCAGTCTTCGAAAGATTTTCAATCAAAAACTGACGAATCTCCTCAGATAACTGTTTCATCTCGGTAATTGATAGTTGTTTCAGGTCTTTCGGGCTTTGCAGTTTTTCAAGCAACACTGTAACCCCTCGCTTTCAAAAACATAAGTACATCCTACTTCTTTACATATTCTTGTCACGAATTATAAACGTTTCCGGACAAAAAAACCACTCTCACTTCTATGACACTAATTTACCCGTTCCATCACATAATCAGCTAGAGCAAACAAGGCCTCATGTGTAATCCCTGCAGAAGTTAAGGCAGCCTTTGCATCAACAACCAAACTATGTAATCGTTCTTTAGATTCCTCTAATCCCAGTAATGACGGATAAGTTGCTTTTTCGTTTGAAACATCGCTTCCCACAGATTTACCAAGTAACGCGGCATCTCCTTCAATGTCCAAGATGTCATCCTTGATTTGGAAAGCTAGTCCTATTTTAAAAGCATATTGAGTTAGAGCGTCGATCTGCTCAGGCGAAGCTTCTGATAAATACCCTCCGCCACGCAAAGAAGCTACTAGTAAATCTCCTGTTTTATGTTGGTGAATATATTCAAGCTGTTGTAAGGTAAGGGCTTGCCTTTCTCCTAGCATATCAGCCATTTGGCCCCCAACCATGCCTTGTTCTCCTGCTCTTTTACTTAGTTCTACCAATAGTTGAACTGTCGTTTCTGGTTTTACCTCAGGATGATGCAAGTATGATTCCGCTACGAGACCAAATGCTCTCGTGAGTAAGGCATCACCGGCAAGAATAGCCGTTGCTTCCCCAAACACCTTATGATTAGTTGGCTTGCCTCTACGTAAATCATCATCATCCATAGCAGGTAAATCATCATGAATCAATGAGTAGGTATGTATCATTTCAATAGCGATCGCATAAGGAAGCCCTCGTTCAATTGGTTTATCGAAAGCTTCTAAAACGGCTAACACCAAGATAGGACGTAAACGCTTCCCACCTGCCATAAGTGAATAATGCATGGATTCATACAGGGGGGCAGGAATGTTATGTTGTACTAGTGCTTCTGGGAATTCTTTTTCCAGACGCTCAATCTTTTCACGGAGGTAGCTCTTCAAATCAAAAGGCATCCTTATCCTCCTCTGTCATTTGGAACGGTCGCTCTTTGACACTTCCGTCTTCATCAAGCAATTGTATTACTTTTGCTTCAATATCATCCAGTTTAGAAGTACAAAGTCGAGACAGTTTGACACCTTCTTGATATAGTTCAATGGACTTTTCAAGTGGTACGTCGCCCTCTTCTAATTGGCGAACTACTTCTTCCAAGCGCTGCATTGCTTCTTCAAATTGTAACTCTTCAGCCTGTTCCTTCGGTTTACGAGCCATTTTACTCTTCCTTTCGCTCTGTTTCTGTCACCGTAGAATGAATGATTCCATCTGTCAATCGTATCATGAGCTTCTCACCTGGTTCAATTCCTTCAACGGATTTAATCAATTTTTCTTCCTGATAAACGAGTGTGAATCCGCGTTGCATGACTTTTAGCGGACTTAGTGCATCAAGTTGCTGTAAAAGAGATAGACACTCGCGACGATCATGAGTAATACGCAGCTTCATGCTACGTCCTAAACGTTCTCTATTACGCTCTACTTCTTGACGTTGTTCTTGAACTCGCTTCTTTATTTTGACCTGTTGCAGCCTGCTTTTCAAATGCTGATGCTGATCTCGTTTTTTGTTAACAGACTGACGAGTAAGGCTTCCCAGTCGCATACTTAGCTCGTCAATTCGCTGCTTACGCTCGTCAATTCGACGCAGTGGGTTTTTTAGTCCGTATGATTGTTGCAATCGTTTCAGACTGGTTCGTTTTTCTTCCATTTGAGTCTTTAGAGCCCGGAATAATCGATGTTCGAGTTGTTTCACTCGCTCCGTCCATTCCAGATAATGCGGAACAGCAAGCTCTGCAGCAGCCGTAGGAGTAGCTGCCCTTACATCTGCTACAAAATCTGCGATGGTAAAATCCGTCTCATGACCAACCGCAGAAATGATAGGAATAACAGAAGCTGCGATTGTACGTGCTACCTGCTCATCATTAAACGCCCAAAGCTCCTCAATAGAGCCTCCACCACGCCCAACAATCAACACGTCAACGTCGCCTAGCTGATTGATTTGTCTAATTCCACGCACCACGGAAGATGGAGCCTCTACCCCTTGTACGATAGCTGGTGCCAGAACGATATGCGCCTGTGGGTATCTACGTTTGATTGTCGTGATAATATCGCGAATCGCTGCTCCTGTTGGCGAGGTAACTACTCCTACTTTTTTAGGAAAACGCGGCAAAGCGCGCTTGCGTTCTGGAGCAAAGAGTCCTTCTGCCTGAAGCTTTTCTTTTAATTGCTCAAAGGCGAGGAACAAGGCTCCTATGCCATCTGGTTGCATTTCTCTAGCATAAAGCTGATACGCTCCATCTCTCTCAAACACAGAAATGGAACCACGCACGATCGCCTTGGTTCCATTCTTAGGTACAAATTTGAGAAAGCGATTGTAACCAGCAAACATGACCACTTTAAGACGGGAATCCTTGTCTTTCAGTGTGAAGTACATATGACCACTATGATGATGAGTAAAGTTGGATATCTCACCGCGTACCCATACATCTTGAAGTCCGATATCTGTTTCAAGCAATCGCTTGACCTGACGATTAAGCTCTGCAACAGATAATACTTCTCCTGGCTTCATCTGCAATCCCTTCCTCTTCTATTCATTAATTTACAGAGATGCGTTTCGCTGCTGTCAGGGTGTTCTGCATCAGCATCGTAATGGTCATCGGACCAACTCCACCGGGAACTGGAGTGATATAACTAGCTACTTCTGCTACCTCATCGAACAGCACATCTCCTGTTAGCTTGCCATCAACACGGTTCATTCCTACATCAATAACAACTGCGCCTTCCTTCACATGTTCCTTTTTGATCAAGTGCGCTACACCCACCGCTACGATTAAAATATCTGCTTGACGAGTCATTTCTCCAAGGTCTTTGGTCCGGGAATGGCAGATCGTAACCGTAGCATTCTTTTGCAAGAGTAACATAGCTACTGGCTTTCCTACAATATTGCTTCTTCCTACAATAACGGCGTGTTTACCAGCAATCCCTAGCCCAGTGCTCTCGATCAGCTTGATAACCCCATGAGGTGTACAAGGTAAAAACGTTTCTTTTCCGATACTCAAATTACCTACACTTACAGGGTGAAAGCCATCTACATCCTTCTCTTTTGAAATCGCATCAATGACAGCATCTTCATTAATATGAGCAGGCAATGGCAACTGAACCAGGATACCATGAATATTCGGATCTTGATTCAATTCTTCAACAAGAGCTAATAATTCACTCTCAGCGATATCACTCTGTAGACGGAATGCTTTTGAGTATATGCCTGTTTCTTCACAAGCCTTTATTTTACCGTTCACATAAGTTTGTGATGCAGGGTCTTCACCTACTAAAACCACTGCTAAACCTGGCTGAACCCCTTGTTGCACCAATGCATCCACTTCGGTTTTCAAGGTTTCTCGGTATGTTTTTGCGTATACTTTTCCATCAATGATTTGGGCCTTCATCTATATGGCGCCTCCCTATCCTTCGTATATCTTCTATTAGTGTACCGAAAGTGTAGATAGGTGTAAAGACGAAAAATACATACAATAATCCATTAATTGTTCGGATTATGATGGTGATTAAAAGAAAGGTAAGGCACAGTGGTACAGTATCCTACGCTAAGCTATCCTTACAGAAATGAACAAGTGCTTAATATGTCCAAATAGACATACCACAATTATGACAAAAGTAACCGCCACAATCAACTTAAGTTATCGCTATTTAATTTTAGTCCCATTTGTGCGAAAAAGGTGCCTTATCCCGGCGGGTAGCAGAATTGCGTAACAATATCTTTATCATAGAAGGGTTTCTTAACTAGCTTTAGAAAATAGTAAAGTCTGGGTATAACAGGGGATCTGAGAATATTCATAGCTGAGAGCTGATCGCTTAGAAGAGTGGGGAAGTATAAAGTAAATCAAATTGGGGGTGTTTTAGTCGCTAAGCTTAGTTAAAGTAATTGAGGAATATCAATACAAACAAGTACGTGAACTTTTCTTGGAATATGTAGATTCTTTAGGTATCGATTTAAGTTTTCAAAATATCAATACTGAATTGCAAAATATACCGGGTGAATACGCACCTCCTGAAGGCTGTATACTGTTGGCTATGTATAGAGAACAGTTAGCAGGATGTGTCGCCTTAAGGAAAACAAATGAAAATGTTTGTGAAATGAAGAGATTATATGTGAAGCCGGACTTTAAGGGAAAAGGAATAGGAAGAAATTTAGCCTCATCAATAATTGACGAAGCTAAAACCCGTGGATATGAATTCATAATATGGAACAAGCAATTTCGCTTTACCGCTCGTTAGGATTCTATAGTATTGAACCCTATCGTTTTAACCCTATTGAAGGGACAATCTATATGGAGTTAAAGTTATCCTAAGTTACATAAAATTGCGAATTATAAAGAGAGAAGTTAATGTAGTAACGGGAATTGATAGTTGAATAATAGCAGCGGCAGTCAAGGACATTATTTTTTCTGTTCCAGACTGCCGCTTCGTTTGGTATTCAGATCGTTCTAATACTTATTACTTGGGACTAGGGAGCTGTTGTCACCTACTTAGAAAAATCGCCTACCCTCCCCATTCGTTTAACCTTCATTTTTAATGATTCCTCGATATACAAATTCCGGTAATGCTGACTGTCTACGCCATCTTGATTTTTGTCCTTTTGCAACAGAAACGGTAAGTAATCGATGTATCCTTTAGTTGAATAAACATAAATGTCCAATAAATCAATACTTATAACGATTTTATTGACATTTAATAAAACGCAAAACTCTAATGCCAAAACCCGAACCAGCATTAAAACCAGACAAAAGCACAGCGCTCATTTCCCACCTGATACGTTGGGATACGAGCGCTGTGCTTTTTATTATTGATTAACTTGTTTCCATCCTAACATTGCCACGCCATAAGCATTATCTCCCGTATACGCAGGATTACAGAAATAGAGTTTTGCCTTTACAGCGGGATGCTCAAGACGCTTAATTAACCGCTCTCTGATGTACTCATTAGCGGCCACGCCACCTACAATAAGGATTTCCCGTTCGTATCCCATTTCAATGGCATTACGCAGCGCTTTCTCAAGCGAATTAGCTACACACTGCTCAGCAGCTCTGGCTATCGCACTAGGAGAAGCTTTTTGGTGCTGAATCGCTTGCATGAGTGCATTTTCAGGACCTGAGAAACTAAATGTGCATTTCTGAACAGAGGAAGCAATACGAAAATCTTCAGTTGTTTCCTTCGCCAGTTTTTCCAAATAAGGTCCTGCAGGAAAAGGCAATCCCAAGGCAACCCCGATTCGATCTAATAGTTGACCTGCGTGGAGATCAATCGTACCACCAATAATCTCTATATCGTACCCATGCTCCGTGCGAGTACAAACGAGGATCTCACTGGTTCCGCCAGACAAGTGAACGGCTAGAAAGCGATCTGCAACAGGACAATCGCTTGCTGAATGTTCACCTGCCGCTATATGACCTTCCTGATGAGTGGTCATGTATAAGGGCACTTTCAAAAAAAGTGAGAGGGACTTCGCCAGACCTTCCCCTACTTTAAAAACAGGCATATAAGATTGTTCTACCGGACGTGGCTTTTCACTTACACAGATTCCCTCTACCTTCCACTTATCCAGCTCAAGCTGATCGCAAAGTTCTGGCAGGTTCATCACATGTTGAAAGACGGCCTCTGATTGTTGTAAACCGCGTTTACCCGCTTTTACATGCAGAAGTTTTTTCGCTTCTGCTACAATCTCGCCGTCTTTCGTAGCAAGGCAAAGCGATGTCCGATAATTGCTGGTATCAATTCCTAGCATCACGTTTTTCATTCGCTTCACCTATCATTATTCTTCTGTTGGTTGTTTCGTCTGCAAGTATTGAGACAATACTCCATTTACAAAGCGGAAGGATTGATCATCACTAAAAAGCTTTGCCAGTTCAATCGCTTCGTTTACTACAACTCGATCAGGCACCTCTTCAAACATCAATTCAAAATAGGCGAGACGCAGGATGGCGCGATCCACATTAGCGATCCGATCCAGTTGCCAGCCGCGCAGATATTGTTTAATTTCTTCGTCAATCTGCTGTAAATGTTCCAATGTACCCTCAACTAAATACATTAGGTATTTATTGTCATCGGAACTGTCTTCCATTACCATGTGCAGGGCATCATGCATCTTCACTTCTGCCATGTCGATTTGAAAAAGGATTTGAACTGCTTTTTCACGTGCAATTCTGCGTTTCATGTTTCTAGTCACCTACTATTTAAATTTACCTGGTAAAATCCGATCAAGAATTTCGCGTAAATCTTCCTTACGATCCAGTTTACGACCTATATAATAGCCTGTTCCAATAAGAACCAGAAACACGAGCGTATCCCAGAAGCCGACAAACAGATAGATTAAGCCAAAAAGAAAGCCAGCGAGAATTCCTAACAGTTTCCCTTTATGTTCCCATAATAACTCCATCATCATGCTCTTCACCCTCTAATCCAACATTCTCGTGCGACCAGCGACGTTTTCCCTGGAAACAACCTCGGATACAACAATGGTTACTTCAGCAATTTCGACGCCTGCAATCGTTTCGACTTGATGTTTGATTTCTTTTTGCAGGGTTTGAGTCATCTCAGGAATTGGAGTTTCTCCATCAACAGTAATCTTTACAAGGATCACGTTTCCACTCTCAGTTGTACGAACCTTCGTATCCAAATCACGAACACCACGGACCTTGCGACCAGTTCGTTCAGCAATCGATTTGATTGTATCTACACTAATGGTCACCATACCTGTCTCGGTACGTTGATAAATACCTTTCTCTTCACGTGCACGTTTTTGCGGGAATGCACTGAAAATAAAGCGGACACTAATAACAAGGAAAATCACTGCTACAATCAGATATGGAATGTTGATAGAGCCTGCATTGTACATGGAGTTTAATGCGTATTGCACATAACTAGGATCAATCACCCTTGTAATAATTCCGATAGCGATGATTGACAGGACAGTTAGTGCAAGACTGTAGATCGTTAAGATGAAACGGTCAAATAGATTCATAAGCACCTCTCCTTGTGCGTGCTAAAAAAGTATACCTTTGTATGAACCACCTGGCAAGACAAGTTTATATGCGATCTAGGAAAAAAAGCCCCCGAAACAGGGGGCATCCTAGTATAATACCTATCGGACTCGTGGAGTCTCTTCCACAACTGGTGGCGTAGGCTGTACTTTTTCCTCAGATTTCAGTTCAACATCGATAATATGTACGTTTACTTCCACCACATTAAGGCCTGTCATTGCTTCAATCCCATTGCGCACGTTGTCTTGAATGTTACGTGCTACTTCCGGGATACGAAAACCGTATTTTACAATGATAGAGACATCTACTGCTGCCTCTCTGGAGCCTACTTCAACACGAACGCCACGGCCAGCGCTTTTGCGCCCTAATTTTTCTACGAAGTCACCGACTAGTCCACCTGTCATTTGCGCTACGCCGTCTACCTCAGCAGCTGCTAGTCCAGCAATAATTTCCAGGACCTCGGGGGCGATTTGAATTTTTCCTAATTCAGTTTTGGTTTCTTCTGTATCGATAAATTCCACTCTTCGCACCTCCCTTTTCGTTACACCCCATTATAACAGTGGCTAATGTTTTTTTGCAAACCTACTCTTACTCCGCAAGCCTTAAATCATACGTCTCTAAAAATTTTGTGTCAAAATCTCCACTAATGAATACTTCATGCTCCAACAATTTCAGATGGAAAGGAATAGTAGTATGAATTCCTTCAATGGTAAATTCTTCTAACGCTCTTCTCATTCGTGAAATTGCTTCGTCCCTCGTTTTTCCCCAGACAATTACCTTAGCAATCATCGAATCATAATAAGGAGGAATCACATATCCGGCATAAGCAGCACTATCAATTCTTACTCCAAAGCCGCCTGGAGGAAGATATTCTGTAATTTTTCCCGGAGAAGGCATAAAATTACGTGAAGCATTCTCTGCATTAATTCGGCATTCGAGCGCCCAACCATCCAGAACAATATCCTCTTGAGTAAAAGATAGCTCATTGCCATAGGCAACACTAATCTGTTCTTTTATCAAATCGATCCCGGTAATCAGCTCCGTAACGGGATGTTCTACCTGAATGCGAGTATTCATTTCCATAAAATAAAATTGTCCATGTTTATCCAGCAGGAATTCTACCGTACCTGCTCCATGGTATTGAACGGCACGTGCAGCTGCAACCGCTGCTTCTCCCATTTGATTACGAAGTTCGGGATTTAATGCTGGTGAAGGAGCTTCCTCAACCAATTTCTGATGGCGGCGCTGTATGGAACAATCACGTTCACCCAAAAATACAACATTACCATGTTTATCTGCCATAATCTGAATTTCAACATGTCGTGGGCCTTCCACGAATTTTTCTAGATAAACACCTGCGTTACCAAAGGCTGTTTTCGCCTCATTTTGTGCCTGACGAATAGATTTTTCCAAATCCTCATCATTCTGGGCAACACGCATGCCTCGTCCTCCACCGCCAGCCGTTGCTTTAATCATGACAGGGTATCCTATCTGCTTCGCTGTTACGATTGCTTCAGAGACATCATCTATTAGTCCTTCGGTTCCTGGAACAGTAGGAACGTTTGCTCGTTTCATTGTATCCTTAGCTGTTGATTTATCGCCCATTCCCGTAATTGCTTCCGGATCTGGTCCAATAAACGTAATATTGCATGCGGAGCAGATTTCAGCAAAGTCTGCGTTCTCCGCCAAAAATCCGTAACCAGGATGAATGGCATCTACCCCATTTTTTGTAGCTACGCTCATTATGTTTGCCATATGTAAATAGCTGTCTTTCGAGGCTGTCGGTCCGATACAATATGCTTCATCGGCCATCCTAACATGCAATGCATCACGGTCTGCTTCTGAATAGACCGCTACGGTTTTAATGCCTAATTCACGGCAAGCACGAATGATTCGTACGGCAATCTCGCCCCGGTTTGCAATGAGAATCTTATGAAACATTTCGCATCTCCTTTCGATTATTGTGCCTTTACTAAGAATAGAGGCTGTCCGTATTCGACTAACGATCCATCCTCTACCAATACTTTCACAATCTCCCCTGATACATCTGCCGTTATCTCGTTAAACAGCTTCATTGCTTCCACAATACATACAACACTATTTGGATTTACACGATCTCCACTAGCAATGAATGGAGCAGCTCCTGGCTCAGCAGCACGATAAAAAGTCCCTACCATTGGAGAGACGACTTTATGTAGGTTCTGCATTTCGTCTTCTTGTTTGGCATCCGCTTTCAGAGCAGTAACTTCTGTATTAGGAGTAACTGAAGTTTCGATAGGCGGAACGGTTGCTTGATTCACGACTGTTGGTGCAACAGCAGGTTCACTGTGAATGTAAACAGGCTGAGGAACTTCTACACCACCGCTTTTTTTAATAGAAAGCTTCGAGCCGTCTGATTCTAATTCAAATTCTTTTATCGATGTTTGATCAATTAACTTGATAATTTCACGGATTTCATGCAGTTTAAACACTACCTAGCACCCCTTTATTCATCCAAAATTCAGCTCTTTATTGCCATTTAGCGATTAGTATTATGAGCTGGTCATAAATTAAATGGTATCTTTTTGTAACCTGAACGTCAAGAAAGGATTTCCTTCTCCTCATATTTCGAGAAAGAAATCCTTTTTCCCCCTTAGGGTTGATACGAAACTGTAACTTTTTGTCCAGGCACTTTCAGATATACCTTCGCCATTCCAATGATCTCAGCTGCTTCCTTACTTTCCAGTTTATCCTTTTGAACCATAATCATAACACCTTCAGCTTGCAACATTACGACGCAATCCTTATAGCCTTTTGTTTTGATCAATTCCTCCAGTGCGACCGTTTGTTGCTCCATCGTAGATAATTCCTGAATACGAGCATCCGCCTCTGCTATTGCCTGAGGTGTAGAAGAAGAGTTTGTCATGATAGAGGTTTGATCATCTTTTTGCTGTTGGAACGTGGATTCGCGTTTCAGTTTATAGCCGGTAAACACTTGGTTGGTTGCAGTCAATCCGTCAAGCTGTGTATCTTTTGGTACTGTTTTATCGGTTGTTTCAGCAGGCGCTGAAGGTGCTTTCGTCGCTGGAGGTTGAGAAACGGTTTCCTTCCCTTCAACCACCGCTACTTCTGGAACTGGCTGATCAAGTTGCTTCGTATCTACTTGTACACCATTTATTGGCTGTTCTACAGTTGGCTGTCCTTCCCCGTGCTGTTCGGAAATAGCAGCCGGTATCTGCTCTTCTGGTCCTTTTACCATATAGTAACCAGACAATACCACCATGACTGCCAACATTGTTAATAACCACACCGTTTGTTTACGCAACATCATTACGAAATCCCTCCTCTATTTTTTCGGCAAAATGGAAATCTTGTATGCAGGCACTTCTAAAGCTTTTTGAACGGCTTCCGTTATCCATGCCTTGACCTGAATATTCTCCGCCCCTTTTGCTACAACAAGTACTCCTCTAACTTTGGGCTTCACGGTTTTGATGACCACGGGTTGTTCGTTCTTGGAGCCATTGATTAGTACTACCTGCTCATTTTTTGATTGATCGATCTGGGTACGGGTTGCTTTATCCTTATCCGTTTCATTGGTAGATGCGAGACGTTGATCTGTGTTCTTTTCCACAACCACTTCTGGCGTAGAATCCAGATTAACCAGTACATCAACAGAGGTTACACCAGGAACCATCTCCAGTATTTCTTTCAATTGCGTCTCATAGTGGTTCTCATATTCCCTGATTAAATCATTCGGAGAAGTAGAATTGAAAGAAAAGGCGGGAGTGCTATTCCCTTCTTGTTCCGGAGGCTGGCTCATGTTGTAATTGCCTTCTTGCTCCTGTGCCACATCTGGAGTCATGTCCAGAAAATCTGTCAGGATCATTACTGCCGCCCCGAGACAAAACAGGATGATGAAATAATGGAGCGGTTTCATTTTTTTAGGTTCATCCTTGGATGTAATGATTTTCTTTAAGGAATCCAGCATACTGACCCTCCTTGTCCCTTTCATTACTCACGACTGCTTCCTTCCACTCCTTCCACCTTTACTTTCACGTCTTCCGGCTCTACTCCGTACTCCATCGCAATATAGGTGACCAGTTCCTTCTGTAATGGATGTTGCGGGGTATAACTTGCTGCTATCGATTCATTGGAATTCGTCGCTGATTTGTCATCGATAGTTATTTGAACAGGTTCAACAGGATTGATGGATTGGATCGCTCGCACACCAGAAGCTTCCCCAGAAGTTGCATTAGTTTGATCAGAAATGGTGGCGACTACCTGTGAGATTTTCTGCTGACCTGTGACTTCAGTTTCAAATGAAACAGCCAAATCAGTAAGGGTGACTCCATAGGCAAGCTTTACTTTTTCCGTTAATAAACTCCGCATCTGATCTTCCACATAGCTAATTACTTGTTTGTCTTGTGTATTGATCAATTTTTTGGACAGTTGTTGCCACTCTGCTTCAACTTTTTGTCCTTCTTGTATATCTTGGTAGATACCGATTTTGGCTGCCAGTTCCTCTTGCTTTACATTCATGAGAGAAAACAGAGGTTGCATAATCGTCAGGATAATGATTAAGCCCATTACCATCTTTACATACGATTGAAGCTTTGTATTTGGCAGGATTAAATCTAGAAAAGCCGCTAGTAACACCAACAGAATTACTTTTCGAAGCCATATTGTTATAAACTCCATTCATTTCACCTACCGAACCATCAAAGATATGTTTCCGGCTGCAATGATGATGGTGATGGCTAAAAAGAACATCAGACCCACAGTAGCCAGCGAGGCAAAAATATAGAGCAGACTCTTACCAATCGTGCCGAGCGCCTTGATGATGGGACTGTTACCTAGCGGTTGTAAGAGCGCTGAGGAGAAGTTATAGATCAGGGCAAGTACCAATATTTTGATGGCAGGAAAGGCACATAAGAGCAACAGAATGATCACACCCGACAATCCAACTGCGTTTTTAACAAGGACGGACGCGCTCACCACTGTGTCTGCCGCATCCGTAAACATTCGACCGACAACAGGAACAAAATTACCTGTGAGATACTTTGCCGTTCGGATGGTTACACCATCTGCCATAGCTGTCGTAGCTCCCTGGATGCTGATCACAGCGAGAAATATCGTTAGAAAAGAGCCTAATAGTCCCATGGATATATTTCGTAGCAGATTGGCTAATTGAGTCACCTTGTAGCGCTCAGAAAACAGGCTGACGATAAATAACATGGCTGATAAAAAGAGTAGTGGGAAAATGATTGTAGAGATCAGAAGGCCACTGCCATGTATCATGAAAATTATAATAGGATGAAACATGGCTGCTGATGCCAGATTGCCCATTGATGCAAGTAAAGCCAGGACTAGTGGAATCATCGCTAGCATGAAATCTGACATGCTCGAAATGGCATCCTTTGCGTAGGTGATTGCCACGTGAAAGCTGTTCATTGCAAGCACCATCAATACCAAATAAGCGATAGCATAAGCAACGATTGATACTGCATTTTTTTCAAAAGCATTCTGCATGGTTTCTAATAACATCGCAAAAACGGTAATGATTATGATCGAGCTGAGCAGCTTTCCATTTAGCAGAATTTCATGAAAAATAAATTTGATTATGCCCTTCGTTACGCCAGTGAAAGTGAGCTGTCCATCCTCCATGAGGAGTTGAACAAAACCTTTTTGCTTTAAGTCAGGCAGATATCCTTCATATTGATCCCTTGTCTTGTTCCAGAATGATTCAATCTGATCCAAATTAAGATGATCTGTCTGTTGCTCTACGATTTTATCTAAGGGAGAAAATGTGCCGGTGTCCGTTGGAGCAGCGCTGGCACCATCCGTTACAAGCATAATGAGCAGGAAGATTAACAGGAAGCATCTGCGTGCCAAAAGCAACCCCACCTCTCTTTAAGCGGGCAGCAAATTAACTACCGTTTCAATAATAATTTGAATAATAGGTACCGCCATGACGAGGATTAATACTTTACCTGCCAGTTCAATCTTTGAGGCAATAGCCCCTTGTCCTGCATCTCGGGTTACCTGCGCACCGAACTCTGCAATATAGGCAATTCCGATTATTTTGAGAATAGTTTCCAAAAATACGAGATTAAGATCTGCTTGTACGGCAAGTCTTTCTAGAACATGTATCACATCTGTAATTTTCCCGATCAAAAAGAGGAAAATTATGGCGCCGCTAGCGATGGCAAGCAAGAAGGCAAACAGCGGTTTTTGTTCCTTGATGACCAGGGCGAGAAGGGTTGCTACGATGCCAAGGCCGACGATTTGTATGATTTCCACCGGCTTCTCACCCCCTAGTTAAAAAGGAAGACTCTCTTAACCTCTGTAAACAAATCACCTAAATAACTGACAACCATAAACAACACAATGATAAAACCGAGTAGGGTAGACCAATGTGCCATGTCTTCCTTCCCTGATTGTTTCAGCACTGTATGAAGGATGGCTACGATAAAACCAACACCCGCTATTTGAAATACTGGTGTCAAATCAAAGTTCACATCTCACACCCCGCTCTTACATCATTAATATGACAACGAGAAGACCGCTTAAAAAGCCAAGGTTTTTGTACATCTTCTCGTACCTGTTCTGATCACTTTTTGCCTCGTCCTCTAACGACTGTAAATGAGACATTGCCAATTGCAGATGTTTCTTCTGATCTTCTCGATCCGAGCCACCAATGATAAGTCCGACATTCTTCCAAACTTCCAGCTCTTCCTCTTGTAACGCCATTTTACCCTTGGTTTTTTCGATCGCTTTGTGCCAGCTCATCTGTGTTGATTCGCCCTGCATTTCCAATAAGAATTCCCCTGCTTTCTGATAAAAAAGGGCGACTGGCTGTGTTACTCGTCCACCTATTTTTTGAAACGCCAGGTAAAGCGGCGTCGATCCATACACGATCTCCGTTTCTAGCATTTGCAGGGATAATAGAAGGATCCTTAATTGTGTCACGCGATCCCGATAATGTTTGCCCAGTTGAAACCCGATCATAGTGGCTGAGAAGAGGATGATAAGCGCTGCGATTATTTTTAGCATTTTATTTTCTCTCCTTGGAGTGGCTTCAGATGTTCATCGTAAATCCCTTCAATCGTTCCCACTCCGGATCTCCTGCTAATCACTACATACCTTTTAAAAACACGCTCCGAAATCAATTTGTGGAGAGTTGCCCGATTCATTACATCCTCGAGACTAGATCCATGAGCACTACTCAAAACTGCAACACCTGCATGAAGTGCTTCCCATATGGCTTCTCCATCTTCGTGACGCCCAATCTCATCAACCACCAGAACATCTGGGGACATGGAACGAATCATCATCATCATCCCGGAAGCTTTTGGACAAGCATCAAGCACATCCGTCCTCGGCCCCACATCTTTTTGAGGTACACCTTGATAGCATCCAGCAATTTCTGAACGCTCATCTACAATGCCTACTTTTTTACTAGAGGCGTGCTCATTTCCATAACTGAGTAATCGTGCGAGATCACGTAGAATGGTGGTCTTACCACATTGTGGTGGGGAAATGAGTAAAGTAGACTGAAATACTCCCTGCTCAAAAAGAGAGCCAACTAGAGACTTGGCAGCCCCTTTCTTTTCTCTGGCAATTCTTATATTAAAGCTGGTTATATCTCTGATCCCTCTTACCTCTCCTCGTTCCAGTACCACACGTCCTGCAATTCCGATACGATGTCCTCCTGCAACTGTGATGTAACCCCTACGTAACTCTTCATCTAAGGCGTACAAAGAGTGTTGACTGATCTGATTTATCAGTTTTAAGCGACACTCCTCGCGAAACACCCATCCTAGTCGATAGTTAGCCGTAAGCTGTCCTGTAGAGGTCACATAGCTCGAATGTTGTCCGTAGCGAATTTCTATCGGAAGATTTTGCCTGAGCCGTATCTCTTCCATACACTCATGTACCTTTTCCGGAAGCGTACCGAGAACAGTACGAATCTCCGATGGAAGCATCGCCATAACCTGTCTCATCTGCCTCCCCCCTTTGTCCACCAAGACTTATATCATTCTATGCAGGAAGGGACAACTATTATTCCGTTTTTCACACAAAAAAAGCGTTTCTGCTAGAGTGCAGGTAACGCTTCTTTATGGGTTACTTTCATGATTTTAGGAGGGATTCCACTGCTGGTTCTCTTTTGATTCTCTTTTATATGAATAATATCCAGACGAATCTACCTGTTCTCTAACCAGGAAGATTTCATGGCAGCCTGGGCACTCCATTTCCTGTACATGCATACTATCATTTTTCCATGTAGAAGAATTGGGTCCAACCGTTTCATAGAGATAGGCTCCTTCATCGTCATCCAGGTCAGAAAAATGATCTCTCCATGCCATTGCCTCCTGATAATCTCTGGCTACAGTCTCGTCATAATCCTCGTCATCGTATAACAAACACTCCAGATCTGATAAATCTTCATCCACAGCTTCCATATAAACCTCACACTCATAAATTCGTGTATGCAGGCTTCTTACTTCGTTATACAATTCGTCAAACATCTGGACCAGCTGAGTAAGAACCTTGGCTGAAGCTACTTGACCACCCAATTCCTGTGATTCGGTTAAGCCTCGTAAATAAGCCATACGTTGTTTTAGTCCATCCATCCTGCCATACCACCCTTCAGTTTCTCTCCGCTAGTATTTCCCATTTTGCTACAGGTAGTGGTAACAGGTTTTTCCAGAAGTAATCTTATTTCGTCTTCACTCCAATTAAAATGCAGGTAACACCGATAAAAATCCATACGATTTTGCTAACCGACAATTTATCTGATAAACCTATTAAGCCAATCGTTGTTGTTGCCATTAATACCATGGGACCCACTAGTGCAAGGCTTGAATTATAAATAAGCGCTTTTTCGACCTGATTGGCTTTAAGAATTAATAGCGCTACGATGATCTCTAGACTGCCTGATAACAGCCGAAGCGAAGCCATTCCGATGATCGCTTTTTCCCACATGCATGTCCCTCCTCTCTCCTCCACACTCTATGCGAAGAAAAGTCCATTCAGTCATGCAAATCGAGAAAAAATAGATGGGCTTAACCTTCATCAACCAGTGAGCCCGCCCTTGCATACGCTAGAAAAAATGCCTAGAGAATGGAGAATAGATCAGAAATGAACAATGAGTGCTCCTTTTGGCCTTCCCAGTGGGCAGACCCCTCCTGTAAGCGGTTGTCCAAACCCAGACAGCATGGACTCAGCATGATTATTGACAAAGGCTTAGGCGTACAAGGTATGAAAGATCTACTACAAATTGCTGCTTCCTACATTGATGTTTATAAATTGGGTTTTGGAACAACCGTTCTATATCCTCTTCCTCAACTAAGACAAAAGATTTCCATGGCATACGAGGCTGATATCCTCATTATGCCTGGAGGTACTTTTTTCGAAATCGCCACCTCATTCTCTTCTCCTCGTACCTACCTTGAAACATTACGGGAGATAGGGTTTACAGCGGTGGAAATTTCTGATGGAAGTCTTCCTGTCGCACTAACCGATCGTTTACGTACTATTGCACTTGCACGTAGCATGGGTTTTACGGTTTATAGTGAATACGGGAAAAAAGCAGACGGTTTTCAGGCTGAAAAAAATGAGTTGATCGAGACATTGCATCACGACCTAGATGCTGGTTCCCATCATGTTATTGTTGAAGCACGGGAGAGTGGCAACGTGGGAATATGCAATGCAAGTGGGGAGTTGGACACTACTTTCATTCAAGAGGTTATTAGCGAAATTGGTTCTTACTCTTCCAACTTAATTTGGGAGGCACCTCAGAAAAAACAACAGCTTGCCTTGCTTTCTACGATTGGATTCGATGTGAATTTAGGCAATATAGCTCCTACTGACGTACTCTCTCTAGAAGCGTTGCGTAGAGGACTTCGCGGCGATACGCTTTTGTCTGCTTTAGAAGACAGGAGAGAAATCTTATGCGAATAGAATCTGTTTCCACTGTGGATGAAATCAGGCAGGAGCAAATCACACATCGAACCGTGATCATTATTGATGTACTACGATCAACCAGTACGATTGTGTCAGCATTAGCACACGGCTGTAAGGCTGTAACCCCTACTGAGACAATCGGGCAAGCTCTTCAATTACGCCGAGCAGACACTTGGGTTGCAGGGGAGCGACATTCAAAAAAGATCCCGGAGTTTGATGAGACCAATTCACCGGTTTCCATGAGTCACTTAAACTGGAGCATAAAAAATCATCTGATCCTAACTACTACGAATGGAACACGAGCGATGCAAAAAGCAGAACGAGCGGAGCACCTGCTAATCGGTTCATTTTTAAATGCCCATGCTTGCATTCATCATGCCATTCAATTAAAGCGTGATATTACTTTATACTGTGCTGGTACCCGCCAAGAGTTCGCCTTGGAAGATGGATTATGTGCAGGTTATATGATCCATTATGCAAAAAAAACTTGTCAAGTAGTTAACGTTTGTGACCTAAGCTTGATACTGGAAGCCGCATATCTGGCTTGCAAGGATTCTGTGGAGGAGATGCTTTTTACCAGTACGACAGGAAAACGGCTGGTAAAGCATCAGGCACAGGCTGATGTCACTTATGCTGCCAGACTAAACCCATTTAAGATTGTACCTGTTCAGAAGGAAAAACGAATACTCCCCCTGCTTGGCTCATAAAGTGGAATGAAGACAAGCATAAGGAGGAGGTAGCGCATGCATGTGGCAAACGGTGAGATCATGCTAGTTATTCTCATCATTGTGGGATTGATTGGGCGTTCGCCTATCATCGCTACCGCAGCAAGTCTACTATTAGTATTGAAATTAACTGCATTAGATCGTTTTTTCCCGACAGTGGAGCGTAGGGGACTAGAATTAGGGCTATTATTTCTAACCGTATCTGTTCTCGTACCGTTTGCAAGCGAGAAGGTTTCCTTGAGAGATGTCACCCCTTTATTTACCACTGTGGTTGGCGGCATGGCATTACTTGGGGGTATCCTCGCTACTCATCTGAACGGCAAAGGATTAGATATGCTACGGGCGGACCCGCAATTAATTGTAGGCTTGGTTATTGGCTCTATCATTGGAATTGTATTTTTCAAGGGAGTTCCCGTCGGTCCATTAATGGCTGCTGGTATAACTGCCTTCTTTATGAAACTAATCGATTGGATGAGTAAATCGATGTAAAAAAATGCCTGTCTGTTGAGGATTCCTCAAACAAACAGGCATTTTACATGTTAATTAGGCACGAGAAACGTACTGTTGTGTACGGGTATCGATAATCAGGACATCACCTTGGTTAACGAACAATGGTACGTTAACAATGAATCCTGTTTCCAAAGTCGCTTTTTTAGTAGCTCCTGTTGCTGTATCGCCTTTAATACCTGGTTCTGTTTCTGTTACTTCCAGTTCAACAGAGTTAGGTAGTTGGATACCGATTGTTTCTCCATTGTATTGCATAATTTGTACATTCATGTTTTCTTTAAGGAAGTTTAATTCCTCTTTGATTTGTTCCTCTGTAAACGTCATTTGCTCATACGTTTCAGTGTTCATGAATGTATAATCGTCTCCGCTTGAATACAGGTATTGCATTTTGCTAGTTTCAATACGAGCAGGGTTAACCTTTTCGCCACCACGGAAAGTCATTTCAGCAACGTTACCGTTACGCAGATTACGCAATTTGGAACGAACGAAAGCTGCACCTTTACCTGGTTTTACGTGTTGGAATTCAAGTACAGAATAAATGTTGCCATCTACCTCAATTGTAAGACCAGTACGAAATTCGTTTACAGAAATCATGTTTTTCCTCCTAAATAAAACTCGACCTTACATAGTATAAATTAAACAGGCAAAATCATCAACTCTTTTGACGTCTTGTTTAGGATCTCGCAACCATCTTCTGTAATGATGATATCATCCTCAATCCGTACACCGCCAAGACCTTCAACATAGATTCCAGGTTCAATCGTAATGACCATTCCAGGTTGAAGTACGACATCAGAACTAGCAGATACAGCTGGGCTTTCATGAACATCCATACCTAAGCCATGTCCAGTGGAGTGTCCAAATTTTTCGCCGTATCCCGCTTCCGTAATAATATCGCGGCAGAGAGCGTCCACTTCTTTACCTGTCATACCTGGTTTTACCTGATTCACTGCATGTAGCTGGGCTTTTAACACAATTTCATAAATATCCTTCATTTGTGCATTAGGTTCTCCCACACTAAATGTTCTCGTAATATCGGAATGATATCCCTTGTAATGAGCACCAAAATCGATGGTAACCATATCGCCTGCTTCAATCAGTTTTTCACTGGCACGGCCATGTGGAAGTGCACCGCGTTTACCTGAAGCGACGATGATATCAAATCCCGAACCATTCGCACCATTTTTACGCAAATAGTATTCCAGTTCAGCTGCAACCACCTGTTCGCTTACACTTGGCTTCATCATTGGTATCACATGTGCTAATGCATCATCTGCCAACTCAGCAGCTTCACGCATGATCACCAATTCTTGCTCATCTTTATAGATGCGCAAACCTTCAATCAATCCTTTCGTAGCAACAAGTTCTACACCTGTAAACGCCTGCTTCCAATCCTCATAAGTAGCATAACTAATGTGGGCAGCTTCAAATGCCACTCGGTTTACTGAAGATTGTTTTAACACTCCATAAATTGTTTCTAGAGCCTTGCGATCGTTATTAACCACCTCGAAGCCTTCGCATTCCGCCGTTGCCTGTTCAATATACCGAAAATCTGTTACAAAAAATGCATCTTTTCCAGTAATAACTGCCCATCCGGTAGAACCAGTAAAATTGGTAATATACTGACGATTAACCTGACTTTCAATGATGATTGCTTCAAGCCCTTGTTGCTCTAAAGCGCTTCTAAGTGCAGATAAACGATTAGCCATGATAAAATCTCTCCCTACCGTAAAATGAAATTGGTTTGAGTCAATGAATATGTATGAAATATCGTATTGCCAACATCATGATAACCTACGCATTGCATGGAGTGGCAAAGAAACATTTTCCCTGTCATATCCCCTGTCTCTTTGCCGCTTTACCTATTATTCAGTTTCAATCCCATGCTTCCCGAATCAAATCCTTCGCTTTCACTTAGCATACCAGTCCTAGCTGGGGAAATGAGTTATCCTAGTTGCAACACAAGAATTTACTTACATTTTACCACACACTGTCTACGTACTGGAATGGTACCAGAATAATGAAAGTCCTACCCAAACTTTGCAGTACCTCCTTCAGATCCCGTCTCTTCATCACGATTATTTCGGTCGGCTATGATACTCATCCCAAGAAACATCCCTAACGAAACGAACCAGAAAAATTCCGTACTCCAGGTTCCCCATCCCCATCGCCACATCTGAAAAAAATAACCGTATAAATAAAAAAATCCAATTCCATACAAAATACCGAGCCACCATATATAAATTCTACTCAAAAATACATAATAGAGAACTGCTGCAGCCAGAATGAGAATAAATAGAACAAGAATGCCGAGGAACAGTCCAGGATATGAATTTTCATGTACTTTTCCAAGGATTGGGCGTGAAAAGACATAGAGCTTATAAGGAGTAAACTGAAAAGTGCTAAAAACAAGTCGAAGAATCCCCCATAGTATGGCTCCCCATAAGGCTAATGTTACAATCTGCTTACCCATACGTCCACTATTTGAAGTACTCTCTTGTTTATTCTCACTCTTATGCTCAGAGTCTGTTTGGGTCTGTTGGTCAGTTTCTTTATTGGACTTCGTGGTCTCCATGATGATCACCTCATAGTTAGTATGGCAAAAATATGGGAAATCATGAGGGCCCAAATACTTTTTACTATAACTCTCTATAGCAGACTTAGGCATATTTGCGTTACAATACAGAGTAAGGACGGTGATAGATGTTGAAGCAACAAAATGTGCCTGCTTATGGCGGTCAGGCTGTAATTGAAGGTGTAATGTTCGGTGGAAAGAAGGTAACAGTTACTGCCATTCGCCGAAAAAATAATGAAATTGAGTATTATGAAGAACCGAGAACATCCTGGAATTGGGCTAACAAGCTAAAAAAAATACCTTTCATCCGGGGAATTGTCGGTTTAATAGAAGCGAGTGCAACGGGAGCAAAACATTTGAATTTTGCTTCAGACAGATACAGCATGGAAACCGATGAAGAAGAATACAAGGATTCCGGTCCTTCTAAAATTACCCTGATTTTAGGTATAGCTGTTGTGGGTGTCCTTTCCTTTTTGTTCGGTAAAATACTCTTCACGGTAGTACCTGCCATTTTAGCAGGTTCACTTTTTGGAGCGTGGGTTCCAAATGGAGTATGGCAGAATCTACTGGAAGGAGTTATCAAGTTCTTTCTTATGGTAGGTTATATCACCTTGATCGCCCAGACTCCTATCATCAAAAGACTCTTTCAATATCACGGAGCCGAGCATAAGGTGATTAATGCTTACGAAGCTGGGGTAGAATTAACTGTAAAAAACGTTCAAAGTTTTTCTACGTTACACTACCGTTGCGGGAGCAGCTTTCTGATTTTCACTATTATCGTCGGCGTAGTGGTATATTCACTGATTGACTACACTACTATGTGGGACCGTGTCATTCAACGAATCATACTTCTCCCGGTAGTAATTGGTCTATCCTATGAGGTTCTTCAAGGAACGAACAAAGTTCGAGATATTCCTGTCTTGCGTTTTCTTGGATATCCAGGTCTCTGGTTACAACGCATCACCACAAGAGAACCAGAAGACACTCAAGTCGAAGTTGCTATCGCATCTTTTAACAAAATGAAAGAACGGGACAAAGACTATTTAGAAAACGCAGAGCTAGCTTAATACCTTATCCTAAGAGGTGAATTTCGATGAGAAGTCGCTTTCATCCGGTTGTATGGGGAATTTTAGTCTTGGCGGCAGTCGGCTTTTTTTATCAGCTAAGATCTAATCCAGCAGGTATTTTGGCGCTTATTATTATCACAGGGGTTCTGTTCCTGTTATTACGTAACTACACTAAAACAGGTCGCTTCCTGACTTTTTCAGCCAAAAAACCGAAGTCAAAAGGTAAACCTTTTAAGCCGGGATTAAAACGATCAACACGAACAGAACGAAAGGATATTCCTTTCCAAGTGATCCAGGGGAAAAAAGGACAGAAAAAAGAGAAACAAACAGGTTCATAATTAATAATTTAAGAGAACGGCTTTCTAAATAAGAAAGCCGTTTTTTCCTGCGTTCTTGCTGGAGCGATATGCGACGAGATAACGATTAAAGTCCCATTGACGTAAAAATTGATCCGCAGCTTTTCTACCAGACTCAAACAACTCATCTTTTTGTGCAGAGTTAAGTGAAAAATCTATAGCTGTATATCCAAGTGTAGGTATAAAAATGGTACGTACTTCTTCTGCTTTCTTCACATATTGTCTATCATGTGCATCTAGCATGGTTGTAACCAAGGCTTTTGAGAAACTGTACAATCCTCTAGTGGGCTGTGGTTTCTTTTTTTTGTTCTCATCTAGTAATCTAAATCCAAAAGAAGGCCACAACGGTCGTTCATTATTATCGAAAAGCCAAACTGGAAAATTACTTAAGAGGGCACCATCCACAATCACATGCTGTTTTCCCCGCCGGTTTAAGATATAAGGCTGGAAAAAATACGGGATGCTACAGCTCATTCTGACAGCTCTCGCTACCGGAAATGAAGCAGGATGAATTCCGAATTCAGGTAAGTCATCTGGTAATACCAACATTCGACCTTCACTTATATCTGAAGCAATGATTCGCAAACTGGATGGGGGAAGATCGCCGAAAGTCAAAATGCCTTTTTTTCGTAAAAGTTCTCCAACGAATTTTTCAATCTCATCTGCCGGATATAGCCCCTTTTGAACTAACAAGCCATATGCCGCACCCGCATATGGAACACGTTGCCAACCTTTTCGTTTTAAAAAATTTAGAAAATTAAGGTTGTCAAAAATCTTGCGTAACTCCTGGTGCCGATAACCTGCAGCCAGTAATGCCGCTACGATGGAACCTGCTGAAGTTCCTGCCACATTTTCCCATTGATAGCCATTGACTTCCATTGTGGTTATCGCTCCAATCAGGGCGATACCTTTCATGCCTCCTCCTTCAAATACCGCGTCGGCTCTCATGTTCTCTCCTCCTGATGTCTAATCAGTTCACATGCTCTCTTTTTTTAAGGTATGCACAGCTGTTTTTTTGTTGCCTATTGACATGAGAATGGTGCTTGAACATGAAAGAAAAGGCTGAAATCGCACAAAAAAACAGACCCAAACGGATCTGTTTTCTTACTTTGCTTCTGTTTGCTCTTTTTGTTCCTCTTCTTCCCTGATACTACGCAGGTCTTCTAAACGCTTCGGATCTGTCTTCAGATATTGCACCAGATATTCAATACTTGCAATCGAATTCCAGCTTAAGTGGTGTTCTATACCTTCTACATCTTTATAGATCAGATCCTCCTGAACTCCAATGAGGGTTAAAAATTCTTCTAATAGCTCATGTCGATGAACCAGTTTTTTTCCCACTTTTTTACCCTTGGGAGTTAAAACAAGACCGCGATACTTTTCGTATATTAGATACTGGTCTTTATCCAGTTTTTGCACCATTTTAGTTACGGAAGATGGATGCACCTCTAACGCCTCTGCAATGTCTGATACTCGTGCGTATCCCTTGGTTTCTATTAAGCCATATATTCTCTCTAAATAATCTTCCATACTCGGAGTAGGCACACTCATCCCTCGTTTCTGCCAGTCTATCCCAAAGCGCATATACATTAATCATACCGCTTTTAAAGTAGTTGTTTCAAGGGACAAGCGTGGATTTCTCATAAATAACTATAAAAAAATTAAGATTTCAGGCTTGAAGTGAACCAGACCAGGTCTTTGCCTTCTTTCTCCAATCGTTCCTGTAGACCAGCATCCTTCAATCTTCCATCCTCATCAAAGGCTTCGTACGCTACTGGAATACTTGGAGAACTAGGCAAGGGAAATGCATGTAGATTACGCATGATAACTTGCAGTGCATTAACAGTATCCGTTGCTCCCAATTTACTCGCAGCAGTACCGAAAATAGCGACTGGTTTTCCTTTTAGATGTCTACCGTTTAAGAAATCAAGCGCATTCTTGATAGCTCCCGTTACAGATCCGTGGTACTGTGGTGACCCTAGAACTAAAGCATCTGCCCCGTCCACTTCCTGGATAAACTGACTTACTATCTCGGGATACGTATCTCGATCTTCCCGACAATCAAACATAGGTAGTGGCCATTCTGCCAAATGTATTAGCTTCGTATCTGCTCCAGCGGACTCAGCAGCATTAAGAATGATTTCCATGGCTTGACGTGTGGTGGATTCCGGACTCATACTTCCTGATATGCCAACTATTTTCATTGTTACTTACCTCGCTTACCTGTATACTTTTTTATTTCGTTACACATATTTTACCTTTTTACCATACTTAGTAAAAATAAATATTTAATAAGTTGATTTTTATTTTTAGTTCTTTATCTAGGACTAGCATCATAAAGTAGGAAAAACTGGCATTTCAATGGGTACAGCACTTCTTTAGGAAAAAGGAAGTTGATCTATGATAAATAAAACGCTACGCACTACCTGTCTAACTAGTACCTCCATGCTTGGCGCAACTTATCTTAGTGGGTTTGAGTGGTTGCAGTTCTTCTCTTATTATGGCTCCTGGGGGTCATTAGGACTCATCCTCTCGCTTTTTCTCATTACTTGGATTTTGATTAAAGCAGTCAAGTACGCCGCACGGAATCAATTGTATTCCCTTCAGGAATTACTGGCTCACGTTACTGGTACGACCTCTACTGCTTTCTTTGGATTCCTTGTAGCCATGGTAGTCATTGCGTATGGGGGAATCTCGTTAACTGCTCAGGTGAACCTGTTGTACGATTATTATTCCTTGCCAGGATGGCTGCTCTTCTTCACACTCGTTCTTCTAGTGGTTTGCAGCACCATTCTCAAAGATTCAACGTGGATTCCATTATTATACTTCCTTATTGCAGGCAGCCTCTTCTTTTTGATTATTCTTTCTAGTAAGTTAACTCACATCCCATTACCAAGCATGCTTTACCAGTTAAACATTAAATGGATATGGAACGCTGTCCTCTTTGTCGGGTTTCATCTCGTCTTTGTACTTACCGTATTATTACCAGTGTTGCGGAATCAGGATCATGTACAAACATTCCTTTCCGGGGTTGTCCTAGGTAGCATTGTTGTCGGGATCATAGCTTTTTTATTGCACATCCAGATCCTTGCTCATTGGCATGAGGTCTATGCTCAAGCAGAACCAATTCTTACAATTATCAAGACGGAATTCTCCTCTGGATTACCATATTTCTTATTGTTCATGATGGTACAAACCATTTTGTTCATTGGTTTATTATTAAAAAGTCTTCTGATCCCTCTCGAAACCGATTCTAGTTTAGCAAAGACGCCCTTGTTATTCCTGTTCCTGATTGGACTTCTTATGTTTATGTTTATCACAGGTCAATTACCGGTTCTGGAACCTTTATTGCTAGGTGCCATTACCTACGTTGGGTTTGGGGTATTCATCCTATTGATCGTAAAGCTTTCAGGTCAAACCGATTCTTCTGACAGCTAAATCATTCTCGTATTAAAAAGCGTGTCTTCCTTTTATAAGGATAAGACACGCTTTTTGTATTGGATCATATTCTACTTTTAATAATCAGAGCTTGCGACTTCCCCTTTTACAATTTCCACACCAGCACTTGCCCCAATACGTGAAGCACCTGCTTTCATCATTGCAGCAACATCCTCATAGCTGCGAATGCCGCCTGATGCTTTTACGCCAATATCAGGACCTACCGTTTTTCTCATAAGAGCGACATCTTCAATGGTTGCTCCACCTGTAGAGAAGCCAGTAGAAGTTTTTACGTAATCCGCTCCTGCTTTTACAGAGAGTTCACATGCAATTTTCTTTTCCTCATCAGTTAAGAGACATGCTTCAATAATGACTTTAACCAATGCTTTTCCTTTTGCTACCTCTACTACTGCACGGATGTCTTCTTCAACGAAAGTCAAATTTCTATCTTTTAAGGCACCAATGTTGATAACCGTATCCACTTCTGTTGCACCATTCAGAATGGCATTCTTCGCTTCAAATGCTTTTACTTCTGGTGTGTTGGCACCTAAAGGAAAACCAATAACTGTGCATACTTGCACATCGTCGCGATCTTTTAATTGCTCAGCAGCCAATTTAACCCAAGTAGGATTGATACATACGGAGGCAAAGCTATTTTCTTTTGCTTCCTGGCATAGTGTTAGAATCATTTCTTTTGTTGTTTCTGGTTTAAGAACTGTGTGGTCAATTGAGGATGCAACACTTTGTTTTGTCATGTTTGTTTCCCATCCTTCACATTAATTGTTGACTTACGCTTTTATTTCACAATAAACAAGCGGCGGAGCTTCCACTGGTTGAGTTGAAATTGTGTAAGAATCATAAATTCGTTTTGTTACTTCTTCTATATTCTCGGAGTTGCTGTGGATAGTTACCAAGGTCTCCCCTGCTTGGACCGGGTTACCAACTTTTTTATGAAGGACGAGTCCAACTGCCAAATCAATTTCTGATTCCTTGGTAGCGCGTCCTGCTCCTAGAATCATGGCAGCTGTTCCGATATCATCTGCAATGATTTCACTTACATAACCGCTCTCTTTGGAAAGAACCTCAAATGTATAACGAGCAGTAGGCAAGCGTTCAGGTTCATCTACAACCGAAGCATCCCCGCCTTGTGCAGCCAAGAAAATCTTGAAGGTTTCCAGAGCTTTTCCGTTTTGAATAACTTCTTCCAGTTTGGTTCGTGCTTCCTCCAGAGAGCTTGCCTGATCAGCTAGGAACACCATTTGACTGCCAAGCACCAGACATAATTCTCGTAGATCCTCAGGGCCTTCACCGCTAAGTGTATCAATCGCTTCCTTCACTTCCAGAGCGTTCCCAATCGCAAATCCTAATGGTTGACTCATGTCGGAAATGACAGCCATTGTTTTACGGCCAACTTGATTACCAATCTGGACCATTGCTGAAGCTAATGCTTTTGCATCTTCCAGCGTTTTCATGAAAGCACCTGCACCCGTTTTAACATCTAAAACAATCGCATCAGCGCCGGCAGCAATCTTTTTGCTCATGATTGAACTAGCAATTAAATGTAGGGAATCGACTGTCGCTGTTACATCGCGAAGTCCGTATAATTTTTTATCAGCAGGTGTAAGATTCCCACTTTGTCCAATGACTGCTAATTTATTCGTATTAACCAGACGATTAAATTCTGGATTGTCGATTTCAACATGGAAACCAGGAATCGCTTCCAACTTATCAATGGTACCACCAGTATGTCCTAAACCACGTCCCGACATTTTGGCAACAGGTACACCTACAGCAGCTACAAGTGGAGCTAGTACTAATGTAGTCGTATCACCTACACCGCCTGTGCTGTGTTTATCGACTTTAATTCCTTCGATGCCGGACAAATCAATTTGGTCCCCCGATTCGACCATTGCCATTGTTAGATAAGCTGTCTCATCTGTACTCATTCCATTAAAATAAATGGCCATTGCAAGAGCAGACATTTGGTAGTCAGGAATAGAGCCATCGGTATAACCTTTAATGATAAAAGCAATTTCCTCTTTTGTTAATTGTCCTCCATCTCGCTTTTTCTCAATCAGATCAACCATTCTCATCTTAATCACCAGCCATTTCTGTATGTATAATGCTGATAAGGCATATGATTCAGGTGCATCATTATACCTTCCTTCACCATATCAGCAGCATGAAAAAATGTCAAACTACCTTTGAACAAATGTTCGAGAAACTGGTTACAGTATGAACAATCTTGTTACAACTATGTGAAGCAACCCCAGTTTTCATTCTTTTACAAGCTGCTATTTAGTAATTCCTTTGCAGTTAATTGATCTGTTACCAACACGTTGCTATACTTCCCGTTCATTGTAGCTTTCATTGATTCCAGCTTTGTTTTTCCCCCCGCTACAAGGATGGAGTATTCTTTCTTTCGCAACTCATCCAGCTGAATACCAATCGTACGGTCATTTAACTCCTGATGAACAATATCTCCATTTCGATCAAAAAAACGCGAGCAAATGTCTCCAACAGCTTTTTTTGTTACAATTCGCACATCTTCCTTGCTCAGGTATCCTAAACGGAATAATAGAGCGTCAGACATCAATCCGCCCGTTGTAAAAATGGCAAAATTAGCTTGCTCTGCCAATTCCAATTGGCGGTGGATATATCGATCTGCTTCAATTGTCTGTTTAACCAATGCGGAATCTACTATTGCAGGGAGGGGCAAATAGTGTGGGGTGGTTTGAAACGCCTGCCCGAACAAATGAAGAACTTCGGATGCGTACGTATTTGTTTCCGAGTGACTTACCCCACCCTTTAACTGGACAACCTTTACACCTTTTAGCGGTTTTGGCTGTAAACCTCTAGCTATTTGATACATCGTGGTTCCCCAGGTCACAGCTAAAATATCATATTCTTTCACCGTATCGTTTAGAAATTGCGCAGCACGCTTTCCTATACGGACTTTGATGATCTGCTCATCCCATGACGCGTTGGGTGCGACCAAAGCATGCTTCAGATGGTACTTTGCACATAAGGCAGCTTCTAATTGTTGAATGCTTTCCTCTGGATCAATAATTTCAATTTTTACGATTCCCTCTTCTTTTGCCTGTTGAAGTAACCGAGAAACAGTCGGTCTTGAAACTCCTAATTTTAATGCAATATCCTGTTGGCTATTATCTAATAGGTAATACATTTTAGCAGCTTCTACCATTTTATTAATCTTATTCTCTTCCACCATTCTCACCCGTTCTGTGTCATGACTTATCTTCAGGATAAACTGATTCTTGTATGCTCTGCAACATTTCAACTTTCTTCATGATTGAAAACTTGCAGACTAGCGCATAGTAAGACGAGCATGATTCAACAGTGCGAGGTGTCCTATGTCCATATTCATTACAAACGGTGTCCATTTATATTACGAAGTATCTGGTGAAGGAATCCCCCTTCTGTTCATTCATCCTCCTCTTCTTACCGGGACGAATTTTGCATATCAACAAAAAAATCTCGCTGATCGTTGTCGTATTATTACCGTTGATTTGCCTGGGCATGGGAGGAGCAGCATTTCACCAGAACCCTTTACTTATGATATGGTCGCCAGTATCCTAGTAAACCTGCTTTCTCATCTTTGTATCGATCAAGCCGTTGTTGTTGGTTATTCAACAGGTGCAGAAATTGCCTGCCATATGATGATTACCTATCCAGATCGCATAAAAGCAGGGGTTCTGCTCAGCGGAATGCCTAACACGAAGGACTCAGCGCTTCAACGTAATATTAAGATGGCGGTCTTTATGGCAAAACGCGGTTCTTTTCTCGCCTTAGCAACCAGTATCTGTTTCAGTAACGCCAATAATCCAGTCACCTTCGCTCTCTTATTACGGGAAGCATTAAAAGGTGATCCTGACACGATTGCTTCCTATTATGCTTATAGCCTGCAATATGATTGTAGCCATCAGTTACACAGAATTAAGCAACCCGTACTATTGTTGGTAGGCGAAACCGACAAACGGTATGCTCGCTTTGGGAAATATATGTCACACGTTCTTCCCAACAGCTGGATCCGTTCAATCCCTAGAGTAGCACACCAATTACCTACCAAGACATACCAAGAGGTGAATCTTTTATTACAACAATTTCTTCATACCGTTTCGCTTCTGCCTTAGTCTATAGACAAAAAGACGTACCAACTACTCCTGAGTTGGTACGTCTTTCGTTGGATATTAGAATGAATCATGATCAAAGTTTATCTTATGTTCGATTTGCTTCTGGGAAAACAATAGAGACAGTCGTTCCTTCATTTACTTTTGATTCGAGTTCCACCTTATGCCCTAGCTTCTCGCTGATTTGTTCCACCAAATATAATCCCATCCCTGTTGATTCGCGATATTTACGTCCATTTTCGCCTGTAAAAAACGGTCGGAATACTCGTTTTTTATCAGACTCGACAATTCCTATCCCTCGATCAATAACATCTAGGATTAAATCTGTTTCCCGTTTTCGAAGAGATAAAGTGATCTTTTGGTTTTGACCAGCCGAATATTTAATCGCATTGGAGATAAGTTGGCTTAACATGAAAGCAAGCCATTTTGCATCTGTCTCCACACGCACTCCTTCTTCAATCTGCACATCGGGAAATACCTTACTACGGATAAAAAAGGTTTTATGTTCTTGCACGACTTTTTGCACGAGTGAACGAAGCTCTATCGAATCAACACGGAAATCACGTTCAAATACTTCCAGTCTAGAGGAATGCAAGACCATATCAAGTCCTCGACCAATTCGTTCCGCCTCTTCTCTTATACTAGGAAAAGGTTGTTCATCCTCATCCTGTACCAATAGCTGTATTACAGAAAGTGGTGTCTTCATTTGGTGTACCCATTGGTTCATGAAGGTAACCTGTTCCTCTTTCTTACGTTCACGTTCAATAATCATGCGTTGATATAGCCGATATTGTTCCTGAGTCGATTCAAAATACGCTTCACTTAACGGAGAATCTCCCCATTTCCCTAGATAATCCTCCAAGGTTTCACGCTGTTGCTCCAGATGTTGATACATTTCCTTTGAACGGATAAATGACATGATAAGATAAACGGCTAACAACCCCGTACTTAGAATAAAAAAGTACATTAGTACCGAATAATTATCATAGCCGTCAAAAACTAGGATTAGAAATAGAAAAAACAACTGACAAAATTGAAAAATGAACAGCTTGAGATGTTCACGCAGGAACAGCCTCACTTTTCATTCCCCCAGGTTATAACAAGTCGGTATCCTGCACCTCTTACCGTCTCAATTGCATCTTCTATACCGAGATCCTGAAATTTTTTACGCACACGCGTAATATTAACATTAAGAGTGTTATCATCCACATACACTTGGTCATCCCAGAGGTTCTCTAACAATCGATCCCTGCTCACAATTCGAGGATAGCGTTTTACCAATTCCTCGATTAAAACGGCCTCTTTTTTGGTCAAGCTGACCATCTTCTCCCCAAGCACCAATTCCATTCGCTCTGGATATAAAGCGAGCCCGTCCTGCTGGATGATTCGTTCATCAGCTTTCGGGGCGTAATCACCATAATTGCGACGTAGATGGCTACGAATTTTCGCCATAACGACATCATAATGAAAAGGCTTGGCAATATAATCATCTGCACCATTCTCCAAACCTAGGATTTGGTCCATCTCTCCAGCCCGAGCCGAAATGAATAAAATTGGACAAGTTGAATGCTTGCGAATTTGTCTGCACCAGTAATATCCGTCGAACTTGGGCAGATTGACGTCTAATAATACTAATTGTGGATTCAATTGAATAAATTCATCCAAGACGTGTTCAAAATCCTTTACAATCACAGCTCGATATCCATATTTCTCGATGTAACGTTGGAGTAGTTCAGCTAGTTTCGGATCATCTTCAACAATAAAAATGGTTGTCATATTCATCGTTCCTCCTTGTTACTCGCTAGAATTTCTTTGATCATGAATCATGAAAAAACGATCATACAGGCCGTAATGACTATTCTGCTATTTTAATCAAAATACATTCTATTCACAAGGCAAGGAAGAGCGTACGAAAATATTATCTAGTATTTATTGAGTAATCAGTAAAAAAATGGTTATGAAAAAGGTAGCCCCCATTAGGAGACTACCTTTTCAGCATAACTAACTATTAAAGTTCATTCTGATACGAATTCATGTGATGTGGCATATTTCCTGGATTCATATGTTGATTCTGATTCATATGATCGATACCGTTCATATGACCGTTTCTATTCATATGTTGGCCATTATCTCGATACATTTGTCTCTGTTCCGTTTGAGGACTCTGATCAACATTTTGTCCATGGCAATTACGATACATTTGTTCGATTTGTCCGTCAGACATTTCTGGATGCATCTGTTGCATATATGGCTTCATTTGCTGATAATGTTCACTATAGATGCCGTTAGCATAGACAGAAGTTGCAATTCCAGCGACCAGTACACCGCTTAAGACCATAATTAATTTCTTTTTCAACCATATCACCCCCTATGATAATGGTAACAAAATTAACTAGTTGAATCATTATCATAGTTTGAATATGTTATGACTTTTCAATGGATAATCTATTACAACTTAGTACGTTGCAGACGAAGTGCATTCAGTACGACAGAAACAGAGCTGAGTGCCATTGCTGCACCTGCCACCCAAGGCGCTAAAAATCCTGCCGCTGCAATTGGGATGCCTAGTGAGTTATAGCCTAAAGCCCAGAACAGGTTTTGCTTAATATTTCTCATTGTTTTGCGACTCATGGTAAAAGCATCTACTATGCTGTTTAAATCCCCACGCATCAACGTAATATCAGCTGCTTCCATTGCAATATCTGTTCCTGTTCCCATAGCGATTCCACTATCTGCTGTTGCCAAAGCAGGTGCATCATTGATACCATCCCCAACCATCGCTACGATTTTACCAGATTGCTGTAATTTGCTAACCTCTGCAGCTTTTCCTTCTGGCAATACTTCTGCAATGACATGATCAATTCCGACCTGCTTCGCAATAGCCTCCGCGGTACGTTTATTGTCACCTGTTACCATGTAAACGGTAAGTCCCATCGCTTTTAATCGAGCAATCGCTTCTTTAGATGTTTCTTTTACAGTATCAGCTACTGCTACCGTTCCTGCGAATCGGCCGTTAATTGCTGCTAACATTGCTGTTTTACCCGCTTCTTCCAACTGTTCCATAGTAGCCAGTGACTGTTCAATAGAGATTTCATAGCGAGCCATTAACTTACGTGTTCCCACCAATACTTCATCGCCATTGATGACAGCGCGTACCCCATAACCCGGAATGGCTTCGAATTCAACTGGATTACCAATTGGTAATCCTTTTACTTTCGCTCCCTCTACGATTGCTTCTGCTAGAGGATGTTCAGAATTTTTTTCAGCCGCTGCGATAATTTGTAAAAATTGATCTACATTGAGCCCAACTTCAGGCAAGACATCTGTTAATTCCGGTTTCCCTTTGGTAATCGTACCTGTTTTATCTAGTAAAATCGTATTTACTTTATGAGCAGTTTCTAAGTGTTCTCCACCTTTAAATAGGATACCCGCTTCGGCAGCACGACCTGAACCAGCCATAATTGACGTAGGGGTAGCTAGCCCAAGTGCACATGGGCAGGCAATAACCAGAACAGCGATTAATATTTCTAGTGAGCTGGAAAAGTCACCAGGTGAGACGATGAAAAACCAGATCACAAACGCAATGATTGCCAGACCAACTACGACCGGAACGAAAATACCTGAAATTTTATCTGCTACACGCTGAATAGGAGCTTTTGATCCTTGTGCTTCTTCCACTACTTTAATAATTTGTGCTAATGCTGTATCTTTACCGACTTTGGTCGCTTTTACTTGTAATACACCATTTTTATTAATGGTTGCACCTATTACTTCGTCTCCAATTGCTTTTTCAACAGGCAGGCTCTCACCAGTTAGCATAGACTCATCGATTGTTGATTTTCCTTCAATGATCTCTCCATCTACCGGAACCTTTTCACCTGGTTTTACTAAGAAAAGATCTCCCACTCTTAATTCCTCAATCGGAAGAACCAGCTCTTGCCCGTCACGAATAACTGTAGCGGTCTTTGCCTGTAATCCTATCAGATTTTTTATGGCTTCCGAAGTACGCCCTTTTGCCAGTAGCTCAAAAAGCTTACCTAGTATAATAAGAGTGATCAGAACCGCACTCGTTTCAAAGTATAATTCGGCTCCATGATGTGGATTACCAGCAAACTTTATTGTTTCATAAACACTGTAAAAATAAGCAGCCGAGGTTCCCAACGCGACCAGTACATCCATATTTGCTGAACCGTTTCGCAATGCTTTATACGCACCTGTATAAAACTGCCAACCGATAATAAACTGAACCGGTGTAGCCAAGGCGAACTGGAACCACGGATTCATGAAGATGTCGGGAATCCAGATAAAGGAAGTAAAGCTAAAGTGAGAAACCATCGACCATAATAGTGGTATAGATAAGAGTGCCGAGATGAAAAACTTCATTTTTTGTTTCTTTATAGCTGCTTCACGATGATCAGTCTCTGATTCGGCTCCTTCCGTTTTTACACTTGCTCCGTACCCCAGATCCTCTACTTTTTTAATAAGATCTGTCACCTGAATTTCGGCAGGATTAAACTCAACAGTTGCCCGTTCCATGGCCAAATTCACATTGGCATTCGAGACACCTGCCATTTTGTTTAATCCTTTTTCAATGCGGGTTGAACACGCAGCGCAAGTCATACCAGTTATGATCAATTCAGTTTTTTCTTTTATCGTACCATATCCGAGAGATTCGATTTTTTTCTCAATATCTGTTATTGAAACCATGCTTGGATCAAAGCTTACTGTCGCTCGTTCCATAGCTACATTTACATTTGCTTCATGAACACCTTTCGTTTTGGAAAGTCCTTTTTCTATACGAACCGCACACGCTGCGCAGGTCATTCCTGTAACTTGTAAAGTTGCTTTATGATCAGTAGCAGTAAGACTCTTAGCCCTTTGCTCGCCAGACATATGAATACCTCCTAATTAATACTTGATAATATACACCGAGGGGGTATATTATTTAAGGAAGAAAGAGCTTGTGTTACTGGAACAACAAGCTCATTATATTCCTTTATTTTACCACGTTATAACCCAAATCCTCTATAATTTCTGCAATCTTCACTGTTGAAAGTGCATTTTGGTCATGCGTTACTTCAACCGATTTATTATTCAGATTGACCTCAACTTGATTAGCACCTTTTTCCTTCAAGTTACTTTCAATTTTAGCGACACACTTTTTGCAATTCATTCCTTCTACCTGATAAGTTGTATGATTCATGTCCCTGCACTCCTTTTATATTAATATAATTCCCTATACGGTTGGTAAATGTGATGCAAATAATTTCCTTACATCACCTAATGAATATATATTACTATACCCCCCTACCCTATGTAAAGAGGAGGAATACAAATTCCTGTAATTATTTTTTTGCAACTTTTCGAAAAAAATTTATAATGATTGGTATGAAGGGAGGTTACAAGTAATGTCTTATTCCTTTACAGGTATTGAACACGTTCAAATTGCAGCACCTAAAGGGTGTGAAGACCAAGCTAGAGAGTTTTATGGTAGTGTACTCGGTATGAAGGAATTGCCAAAACCGGCTAACCTCGTTTCAAGAGGTGGTTGCTGGTTTATTGTTGGTCAACAGGAACTACATATTGGGGTACAGGAGAATTTTACTCCTGCTACAAAAGCCCATCCAGGATTCTTGGTGCAAAACCTGCAACAACTGCGAGAAAAACTGACCCAATCTGGAATTACGATTAAGGAAGAACCCTCTATTGATGGACGTACCCGATTTTTTGTCACGGATCCTTTTGGGAATCGGATTGAATTTTTGGAATTCAATTAGAGCCATTTAATGGTATTTGCTCAAATCAAAAAGAAGATACTCCGCTCCTCTAACCTAATTGGCTAAAGGAATGAGCAATCTTCTTTTTGATTTTTTATCTACCCAATTTGCTTATCATAGGAAATAGCTATATTTCGCTTATACGAGCTAGCTGCTTCAACAAAACTACTGAATAATTTCAAAAACATAGGATGACGTTTTGTCATACATTCCGGATGCCATTGAACTCCCATTAAATATCGATCCTCTGTACTTTCAAAAGCTTCGATCACACCATCCTCAGAAAACGCAGTGGCAACTAGGTTTGTACCTAGCAGCTTGCATGATTGATGATGAAATGAATTCGTATAAATCCGATCTGCTCCAAATATTTCATGTACTCTACTGTTTTCAACGATTTTAATAGCATGATATAACTCGTCGGTAGCCGTTTCTTTTGGATAATGCCCTATTGTATCAGGAATCTGCTTGTTGATATCCTGAAAGAGACTTCCTCCAAGCGCAACATTAATTAATTGAATTCCCCTGCAAATACCCATGATTGCCTTCTTTTGTTCATATGCCTTTCTAAACAGCGCAAATTCATATTCATCTCGAACAGAAGAGATCGAGTTTACTTCTTTTAAAGGGTCCTCTCCATAAAAATAGGGAGCAACATCGTTTCCTCCTGTAAAAAGTAGACCATCCACCATAGTAACATATGGTTCATACTCTGTTTCCCCACGTACTATGGGGATAGTTAGAGGAATTCCTCCCGCAGCATAGATAGAATCAATATAGTTGGCATTTACAGAGCTATAATTGCTCTTCTCAGATAAAAATGTGGTTATACCGATAACTGGTTTCATGCTACTTACCTTCTTTCTCCCTCATATTCTTCATGCAATCCCTACTCCTGTAAAAAGTCTAAGAGCTAGTGCCCTTAGACCTTTCGCTTACCGCTCGTTACTCAACATGAGCATATTCAAAAATCGTATGTCCGATATAGTTTTTCAGGACACCTTTCACATTTGGCTTAACCAGATACTGATCCTCTAGGAAGTGAAGCGGCATAACAGCCATCTCATCCATGAGGATTTTCTCAGCTTTCACATAGTTATCCATGCGTTTAGCCTGATCAGAAATCTCTCTATTTTCTTTCAACAACCGATCATATTCAGCACTGCTCCAACGAATATCGTCTCCTGTATTAACCCCTTCAAAGAGATCAAGATTCGTCATTGGATCTGGGTAGTCTCCCGTCCAGCCATCTCTGGCAATGCTAAAATTACCTTGTTCAATTTCATCCCAGTATACTTTTGATTCGAACGTCTGAATGGTTACATTTACACCTAGATTCTCTTTCCACATATTTTGCATAGCTTGTGCTACGTCTTTATCAGCTTGATCCGCCATTACGATTAAGACAATTTCAGGAATCCCCTTTCCATCTGGATATCCAGCATCTGCAAGTAATTTTTTCGCTTCTTCCGTGTTTTCCTGGAACTGATTACCCACTACTTCACGGAAATCCTTACCTGCTTGTGTTGCATGTGGAATACCGTATGGAACCATACCAAAGGCTGGTTTTTCAACAGATTGCAGGATATTTGAGACAATTTGCTCACGATTAATCGCCATACTGAATGCCTTACGGACTTTAGGGTCATCAAAAGGTTTACGTGAAGCATTAAAGTCAAAATAATACGTACCTATTCTTGGTACAGAAACAAATTCAGGTGTACTTTGAAATTGTGTCATCGCTTCCTTACCAACACTGTCAGAAACGTTAATCTCACCATTGGAATAGGCAGCTAGCTCTGCTTCTGAAGATTCAATGAAAACAATCTCAAGTGTATCAAGCTTTACTTTGCTCGCTTCCACGTAGTTCGGATTTTTCTTTAACACGTATTTTTCTTTCGGTTTTAGTTCCGTCAGCATGAATGGGCCAGAGGTAATGTAGGTTTCCGGCGATTTGGTCCAGCCATCTTTTCCTTCCACTACATCTTTACGAACGGGATAATACGCGGTAACACACAATAATTCAATGAAAAATGGAGTAGGGCTTTCCAATGTCACTTCCAGTGTAGTTTCATCAACAGCTTTAACTCCTACGTCTTCTGCTTTAGCTTTACCTTGGTTATACGCTAGACCATTTTTTATATAGTACAAATAAAAAGCAGCACCCGAACCCACTTCAGGGTTCAGGACCCTTTTGAATGAATATTCAAAATCTTGAGCGGTTATCGGTTTACCGTCCGACCACTTCACATCTTTTTTCAGCTTAAAGGTGTATTTGGTTCCCGTTGCATCAATTTCATGGCTTTCTGCTAGCGCAGGAACTGCCTTTTTCCCGGATTCATCAATTTTGTATAGGCCTCTAAACAGGTTCTGCAAAACAGTAGAAGATCGGGAATACGTATTTAATGTCGGGTCCATTTGCTCTGGCTCTTTTGGTAATGCATAAATGATTTTTTGTTCTACCTTTGCTGTTTCGCCCCCACTCTCCTGCTTCGTTTCTGTTCCACTCGGTGCACCCGAACTGCAAGCCACTAACGAAGTAACCGTAAGAATCGTTACAAATAAATGGCCAATTCTTTTCTTCATAATCTCTCCCCCGTTTTCTCATTTATATGAAGCCGCTCATAAGTGCCAGCTTTCATAACGAAAATGATTGAAGAATACAAGGCTACTCATTGGTTGGACAGGTGACAAGCTACCATGTGAGAATTACCAATGTCCCGTAGTAAAGGCTTCTCTTCACTACATACCTGCATGGCAAATTTACACCGTGTGCGAAAAGCACATCCACTAGGCGGATTAATCGGACTAGGAACGTCGCCTTGCAGGTGTATTCTTTCTGACTGTTCGGCACGGTCAGGATCAGCAATTGGTAAGGCAGATAGTAATGCTTGTGTATAAGGATGTTGCATGTTGGTATATAGTTCATCTACTTCCGAATATTCAACCAGGCTTCCTAAATACATCACGCCCACTTTATGGGACATGTGTCTCACCATTGACAAGTCATGGGAAACGAACAAATACGTAAGACCGAACTTTTCTTGTAACTCCTCAAGCATGTTGACGACTTGGGCCTGAATCGATACATCAAGTGCAGATATAGGCTCATCACAGATAAGAAATTCTGGTTCTACTGCTAGTGCCCTCGCTATTCCAATTCGTTGGCGTTGACCGCCTGAAAATTCATGCGGATACCGATTCAAATGATCTCGTTGCAACCCAACCAGTTCAATCAACTCTTTCACACGATCCATCCGTTCTTTACCCGAATACATGCTATGAACGATTAAGGGATCAGCAATAATTTCTCCCACTGTCATTCGTGGATCAAGGGAAGCGTACGGGTCCTGAAAAATCATTTGCATTTTTTTGCGGTATGGTAGCATTTCCTTATGAAGTAGGCCTTCAATTGGAGTATCCTTATACAAAATTTGACCTGACGTTGGTTCGTACAGCTTCAAAATCGTTCTTCCTACTGTTGTCTTTCCGCATCCAGATTCTCCAACTAACCCGAAAGTTTCTCCCTTGTTAATGCTGAAACTAATATCATCCACTGCTTTTAGAACGCTTTTACTGCTTGCAAATAAACCTTTTTTCATTTCAAAATGCTTTTTCAAGTGGCGTACTTCAAGCAATTTCTCTTTAGAGGCTACCATTAGACGGTTACCTCCTTCGCCACTCCTGATGCCTTAGGATGCATCAACCAACAGGCTGCACGATGGGTCTCGGATAATGTAATCTGCTGTGGGGGTATCTTTTCACATATTTTCATTGCATACTCGCATCGGGCAGTAAATGGACATCCTTTAGGTGGAGCGATCAAATCTGGTGGACTTCCTGGAATTGGGATTAATTTCTCTCTTTTACCAGTTGAGACTGTAGGGATCGATTTGATTAAACCCCATGTATAAGGATGTTTGGGTTGATAAAAAATTTCACGTATCGTCCCTTCCTCCACTATCGTTCCACCATACATCACAAGGACTCGATTACACATATTTGCAATCACACCCAGATCATGTGTAATCATCACAATCGACGTCTGCATTTTATTCTTCAAATCATGCATTAAATCAAGGATTTGCGCCTGAATTGTCACATCCAGTGCAGTCGTTGGTTCATCTGCTATCAGTAGCTTTGGATTACAAGAAATGGCGATTGCGATCATGACCCGTTGCCTCATCCCACCGGAAAATTCATGAGGATATTGCTTTAATCTTTTTTCTGGGCTGGGTATTTCCACAATCCGCAGAATATCAATTGCTTTTTTACGTGCTGCTTCTTTACTTATTTTTTGATGGATTCGTATAGGTTCAACGATTTGATCCCCAATCGTTAACAAAGGATTCAGCGAGGACATTGGATCTTGAAAAATCATTCCAATCTCGCTACCCAACATTTTTCTCATTTCTTTTTGGTCAATTTGATTAAGGTCTTGCCCATTAAACTGGACATGGTCCGCTTGCAATTCCGCGTTTTGTGGTAACAGTTTCATGATTGAGAGCATAGACACACTTTTTCCCGATCCCGACTCGCCGACTATTCCAAGTGACTCTCCTTTCTTTACATAGAAGGAGATGCCCCGCACCGCCTGAACCTGTCCGGCATCGATACGAAATGTTGTACGAAGATTTTGTACCTGGAGTAAATGCATATGATCATCTCCCATTATTTCTTTAGCCTTGGATCAAGCGCGTCTCGTAAGCCATCACCAATAAAATTAAGGGCAAACATCGTAATACTTATAGCGATTGCTGGAAATAGCATTTGATAAGGCTGTGTAAAGAGACTTGGGATGGCATCGTTCACCAAAGTTCCCCAGCTTGCCATAGGAACCTGAATACCAATACCTAAAAAACTAAGAAATGCTTCTGAAAATATTGCTGAAGGAACCAAAAAAGTAACAGTCACAATAATAGGACCCATACTGTTCGGAATCAAATGCTTAAACAAAATTCGTAAATTGGATGAGCCGATCGCCTTTGCAGCCAAGGTATATTCCTGAAATTTGAGTGTGATTACCTGGGAGCGAACCATTCGCGCTGTTCCTATCCAATACGTTAACGATAAAGCAATAAGAATACTCTCAAGGGTGTTTCCGAGAAACATCATCAATAAAATGATATACAATAAATCCGGAACGCCATATAAAATATCAACGAAACGCATCATGATCATATCGATTTTTCCACCGAAGTATCCAGAGATACCGCCATAAATCACTCCAATAACCAGATTGATTCCTGCGGCCACGAAACCGATCGTCAAACTGATTCTTGCCCCATATAAAGTACGAACAAAAATGTCTCGTCCAAACTTGTCAGTACCGAACCAATGCTCTAGAGATGGGGATTGGTTTTGATTCGCAATATTTTGATCCTCATAGGAGTAGGAAGAGAATATTGGTCCAAAAATGGCAGCTAAGGTAATCACGACAATAACGACTAATCCTGCCATAGCCAAAGGATCTTTACGAAAGCGGGACCAGGCATCCTGCCAGTATGATTTACTCTTACGTAATACTACCTCGCTTTGTTTTGCCGATTGATCCAACTTTTCAAACTCTTCATCCGGAATATCGTGCCACACAAGGCTAGATTCACGAGGAACTACAATGTCTCCATTCTTATTCAGCGCAGAATGCATCAGGTCATCACCTACTCTTCAATTTTTACGCGCTTGTCAATAATCGCGTACAGAATGTCAACGATAAAATTCATCACGATGATAAAAACCCCAAAGAAGACCGTTAAACCAAGAATGACAGAATAATCACGATCTCCGATTCCACTTACGAAATCTCTTCCGATTCCAGGAATAGAAAAGACCCGTTCAACAATAAAGCTACCGGTTAACATTGCCGCAACTAGCGGACCTAGATATGTAACAATCGGGATAATGGCATTTTTTAATGCGTGTTTAAAGATAACACGGTATTCCGGAACACCTTTGGCTCTCGCCGTTAAGATAAAATCTTGCCTCATCACTTCAAGCATACTAGACCTCATTAATCTAGCGATGTAGGCAATCGGACCAAAGGAGAGTCCAATGACGGGTAGGATGTAATGTTTCCAACTGGTAAGACCATAAGTAGGTAGTAGCTTAAACATCACACAAAAGAAGAACATCAACAAAACCGTTAAGACAAAATTAGGGATAGAAATTCCAATAGTAGCAAAAATCATGGCTGTCCAGTCTGCCCATTTTCCACGTTTAATAGCTGAGACAATACCGAGTAGAATTCCTATAAGGAGAGCAAGACCAATGGCTATCAGTCCCACCTTTGCTGATATAGGAAAACCCTGTGCGATTAATTCGTTAACAGATACATCCAATTGTTTAAAAGAAAAGCCTAGATCACCTTGTAGCAGGTTCTTCAAGTAATTCACATATTGAACATGAAGAGGTTCGTGTAAGCCGAATTTTTCCTCCATTTTTTGAAGGACACTGGCAGGTACTTTTCTCTCCTCAGCGGGACTGAATGGACCTCCAGGAATGGAATGCATGAGGAAAAATGTGATTGTAATAAGAACGAACATTGTTAAAAGACTCGCGAAGAACCGTTTTACAATGTATCCAACCATAACGCTCCTCCTTTTTCATACTTATCATTGTTCACTTAGAAGAGTTGAGCTGGCAAGAAGTGTGACAATCTTGTCTTCAATAGGCTTCAAATCATCTGTATCTCCGACGTACCCATTAATCATGATGGAAAAGATCATTCGTTCTCCTGAAACTGAGGTTGCATACCCAGACAAACTGCTAACTGCATTAAGAGTTCCAGTTTTCGCCTGAACTGATTGGATCGTGTCTTCATTCTTCAACCGATTCTCCAACGTCCCATCTACTCCTGAAATCGGGAGTGAGTGAAGAAAACTGATAAATTCTTCTCTTTTTATCATTTCTTCCAGCACGATAGAAATTTGCTTGGGTGAAAGCTTGTTATATCTCGTTAAACCCGAGCCATCCTTCAGTTCATATGGCCCTTTTACCCCTAGATCATCCAGTGTCTTACGAATCACCTGGATACCTGCGTCTGCACTTCCTTTCCCATTCTTCCTTGCACCCATTGTCTTGAGTAACATTTCTGCATACAGGTTATCGCTAGTTTTATTAAGATGTTTAACTATTTCTTTTAATGATGGGGAGGTACACTCTTCGATCAAGATGTTCGCCTCTTGGACGCACCCTGCTTTTACCGTACATTCAGAGGAGAAAGCAATACCTGTTTCTAGTAATTTTTCAAGTAAAAGGGTTCCTAGATAGAGCGCTGGTTCTTCAACTGTTATCTGCTCACATCCAGCCTCGGCATCGATTGGTAGATTCCCCTTTATCCGTATAATATTTTTTGCACGGTCCCTTATAATGTGAAAGGAATTGGGTTCCGAGGAAGCAACAGTTTGTGCTTCCGGTATGAGCTGCACATATTTCGTCCGGGGTGACAGCATAACCTCAACCGCTTCTCCAACTTCTTTTCCCGGACGATACTCTATTTGTACGACCCCTCTGTTGATGGATAAGGCACTGTTTTGAGCACTGTAGTATTCTGATTCATAATCCCATCCCCATCCTTCACCAAGGCGGACGTGATCAAAAAATGAATCATCTACAATAATGTTACCGCTGATCCTTCTTATGTTTTTCTGTTTCACAGCATTCACGATTTGATCTAGGGATACACCATCATGTACTTGTAGAGGTTTACCTGAATGAATAGATGGGTCCCCATATCCTTTTATGTACAGATCTCCTTGTAATGTTCCATCCGCTTCAAGAATACCCGAGTAAGATATTTCAGTTTTGAATTGATATTCTTCTCCTAATTGCAGGAGTGCACATAGTACCGTTAGGATCTTCGTATTTGAAGCGGGAGTAAATAATCTGTCTGCATCATGATAATAGAAGTACTCTTGTTCAGTTTTACGATCGAGGTATTTAGCCAAGATGCCAATGGTAGTGCCTTTTTTTTCAAGATTTCTTACAATTTTATCTATCTGGATTTTCCAGGAATCTTCCTGCTCTGGATTCTTTGCTTGCGTCAGTTCTAACATCATCCCACCTCGATTTCCTAATATTCTAAAAATTTAATTATTACTTATTATACCTACTTTCACTTAAATTACTACTTAAAATATCACACATTTATTTTAGGTCTATTAAAGGTCATCCCTGTTGACCCATTCATATAAGAAAGGCCTCCTACCTGTTAGGAAGCCTTCCTTGTTTATTTTTCAAAATTATTTTATTGACAAAATCTCCTTTCAAATAGCCTTAATTTCCCCATATTCTCTTTGTAATTCAACTAATTTTGATCGAAATGGGATGTTTCAATCCCCTACGTTTATTCTATAACCGGGCGTGAAAGCTCTAGTTACAGCATCACTTTATTGGGAACAATCTTTAAGCTGACAAACAAGAGATAACATATACCTATACCCTGTAACAGGAGGATCTCTACGACTGATAATTGAGCGATTGGTGATACAACGATCAATAATAGGATTTGTATTCCTAACATAAGTACAGATACGTGAGAAATCCCAAGTTTGGCATCTTCATTGGTAACCGGATATGTCCGTAGTAGCATCGGATAATTGTTTATTTTTACATGATAACCTAGTTGATTTGCACTAAGATGTAGCCCGATAAGTACGATCAGAATACCCACATATATATTTGTCGTCAGGCAGATAGCGATATACATCAGTAACGTCAATCTGATATAAATCCCGAAAAACTCACCCTGTCTGACTAAACTACGACCAAACAAGTAAAAGAACGGAGATTTGGTAGCATACGGATGTTTCGTAAATAGAGACACGAGCCAAGCTCGTCTTCTAACCACTATTTGCTCCTTAGGAACATCAACAAATATATTAATGATAGAGATAAACCCACTCTTTCTTTTCTTCTCTTCTTCCACTAGTATTTTCCAGTGAAAACTAGGAATGAGCAAGCTTGTTTTCATGATAATCAAATAGCTCGTTACCCCAAACAATACGAGAAAAAGAATCGGTTTAAAGAATAGACTCATGAACAAGGCAAAGGCAATGATAATTTGAACAAACCTGTTCGTGAAGATACTGCCTTGACGATATTGAAAATGATAGAGGAGATGAAGCCCCTTCAACAAGATCACAGCAAACAGAGTTAACAAGAAAAGTGGTACACTCTCTGTTTTTGCCAAGAAAAGTGGATAAATAAACATGACGAGCAAGACAGACTGAAGTGCATGAATAGCAAAGCTATATAGGATGCTCTTTGTAAAAAACCCTCGCAGGTACGGCTCGGCAGGTAATAAAAACGTGATATCCGTGTCAGTAAAAAAAGTTCTTATATGGGATTTTGTCACAAATATTGCTAGCACAATTGCCACTACTGCTAAGAAAAGCTGTTGGTTCGTTACCCATTGATTCAGCCACGTTGTCCCTTGAATATACGCATAGAGAAATAAGATAAACAAATAGTAAAGTCCGCTGTTGCTACCAATGCGTGTCAGATAGCGTACAACCTCTTTTCCATTTTGTTTTACTCGTTTGTTATATAGTTCTCCAAAGTATTGTTCCTGTCTCACTCCTTCACCACTCCGATAAAAATGTCCTCAAGAGAGGCGCCTGTTTTTCCACTCTGTTTTTGAATGTCTTCCATACTTCCTTTGTATCTGATCATACCCTCATGAAACAGAATAAACTCATCACAATACTTCTCAGCCATCGTTAATATATGAGTAGAGACCAAGATTCCTGTCCCTGCCTCTCTACGTTCTTTCATTAGCTCTACCAGTGCGTCAATTGCCAATGGATCTAGCCCAACAAACGGTTCATCTACGATTAGATAAGGGCGTTCAACCAAAAAGGCGCAAAGGATCATTACCTTTTGTTGCATTCCTTTGGAGAAGGTTGATGGGAACTCATTCTTTTTCTTGGTCATTCTAAATCGTTCCAATAGGTCGTTTCCTCTGTATTCCAGTTCTTCTGTTGTAAGACCATACGCTAAGGCGGTAAATTGCAAGTGCTCCCATAACGTTAGCTCCTGATAAAATTGTGGAACCTCTGGAATATAGGAAAGGTGCGAACGGAATTGAACGGGGTCTTGCTGAAGCGTTTTACCGTTTAATCGAATCTCTCCTGAAAACGGACGTAAGATCCCGAGAATTTGTTTAATGATTGTACTTTTTCCTGCACCATTTAAACCAATCAACCCAACGATTTTACCTGGGTCTACCTGAAAGGACACATCTTTAGTGACGACCAGTCTTGGAGGATAACCTCCTGTTACATGTTCAATAGTAAGCATGTTTCTCTCCTCATTCTCATTTATGAAGCGTAATGGGTACCTCTCCGACATTCCTGCATTTTTTGCTTAGAAGTGTAGATGCAACTATACTGCGTAAGGAAGTGTCGAATGGAACACCATTCTTACTGGCTTCTGTTTCTTCTAAATCTTTTATAACGAGATTATTAGATCTCTCTCCTAATAAAACTGCCATTTTCGAGTAGAAAGTATAAGGAGACTCTTTCTGATCAGGGGTTAGGTGAATGATTCCTTGATATGATAGTGGTAATAACTCCACAATTGCATCTGTGACATCATCAACATGAACAAAGGAACGGTACATATTTGTTGCTGCCGGTAGTACTTTGTGCTGTTGTTGGTGCATAAGAAATGAGCTGATTCTCTTATCCCATGAGCCATCTACTTTTTGCCCATATACAGGTCCAATTCTAATAATAACATGATTGGGCCAACTCTCCTGAAGAAAGCGTTCCCCATTTAATTTGGCATTTGAATATCGGCTGAGATTGCTCTCAGAGAGAAAAAAGCTAGGAGTATCCTGTTCAGAGTATCCGCCTTTTCCTTCTGAAAAAACACCATCTGTTGAAAGGAAGATCAATTTTGCATCTTTTTGTAGGTGTGTACATGTATGACGTAAACCTTCCATAATGAGCTTCTCCTCTTCTTCTCCACTCATCAAAGCCCAGATCAAGACTTCTGGATTCGATTGAAGTAAACAAGCTCGAATGCTCTCCTCATTTCGTACATCCACCTTTAGTAATCCTGGTCTCTCTTCCCTATAGCATGTTCCTGTGACACGAAATTCCATTTTGGTTATAAGTTTAGAATACAGCATTGAACCTACATAACCGCTTGCTCCAAGCACTAGAACGTTCAACAGGATTCCTCCCTTCAATTATTTGTCTTTTTTCATGTACCTTTCCTTCAAGTATACAAAAAGTAGCTGGGAAATCCTATTTTCGCAAACGATTTGTCATCCGTCAGTGTATAGCATTGTATTCTCGGCAGGTTTAGAATGAAGAATAGCTGACCCGAAATCAGATGTAGTAAATGCAGATGAAAATGGGTATAAGATAGGCAAGAAAAATTTTTAATTCAAACATTCAAATAAACGTTTGAATGTTATTGTTTTATATGTATAATAACAGTAGAGAAAAAACTGAGTAACTGGGTTCACAAGGAAAGGGGAATGTAATATGGGATTACATCACAATCATAGTCATGGTCATGGTCATGGTCATGGTCATGGTCACGATCATTTACATAGTCACGGTCATGGACATGTAAACCGTAGCGAGAATAAGAAAGCACTCTCTACCTCCCTCATCATTATTACAATATTTCTTGTTGTAGAGATAATTGGTGGGTTAAAGACCAACAGTCTCGCATTGTTATCTGATGCTGGACATATGTTAAGCGATTCCTCTGCTTTGTTCTTAAGTTTAGTTGCTGTTTATTTTTCAGCAAGAAAACCGTCTGCTAAAAAAACGTTTGGTTTTTTTCGATTCGAAATACTAGCAGCGTTAGTTAACGGGATTACACTCGTTCTTATCTCACTTTATATCTTTTGGGAAGCATATCAACGCTTGCAAGCACCACCGCAAGTTTCTAGTCTACCTATGATCGGAATAGCCTTTATTGGTTTATTAGCAAACATCGCGGTTGCCTTTGTGCTTATGCGCGGTGACTACAAGGATAATGTAAATATTCGAAGTGCGTTCCTCCATGTATTAGGTGACTTGTTAGGCTCTGTGGGAGCGATTATCGCTGGTCTTTTGATGTGGAAATTCGGCTGGTACATCGCTGACCCGATTATTAGTATCATCGTTGGGATTCTCATCATTATTAGTGCTTACAGAGTGACAAAAGAAGCGATCAATGTCTTGATGGAAGCCACTCCTTCCCATATCAATGCGGATGATGTGTTAGATGACCTTACTCAATTAGATGGTGTGATTAAAGTACATGATTTGCACATCTGGACTGTCACCTCAGGCTTTATCTCCCTAAGTGGCCACCTCCAGGTAAAAGATGGGCTATCAAGTTATCCGATCCTGAAGGAGGCACTCCACATATTAACCGAGAAGTACCATATCGAGCATGCGACTCTTCAGATTGAGGATTCCAGTATTATCCACGATACATTACAATGTGAAGTTCCGAAAGAATAATAACAAAGCCCTCGATGATAGCTGCAAACCAGCTTCTATCTTCGAAGGCTATTTCAATTTGACCAATTTCTCCAAGTTTTTTATAATGAATTATATTGACCGATCGTTCAAATAATGAAAGGGGCTCTTGTAATGGCACGTCGAACTGCTGAAGAAGCAGAACAAACAAAACAAGCTATCGCTGAAGCTGCCAAGCAATTATTCATCCAGCATGGCTATCAGGCAACTTCCATGGACCAAATTCGACTTGCTTCTGCAACAAGCAAAGGGAGTATCTATTACCATTTTAAGAATAAAGAAAAATTGTTTCTCTATTTGCTGGAACTTAACGTGATGGAGTGGGTTACGAAATGCAAGGAGCAATTTAAAACTGCTGCTACCGCAACAGAAAAGCTCTACATATATGGGCGAATATCTGCTAGCGATTTTAACAATCCGTTATTACATGCTTCCATAGAGTTCTCTGGAACACGAGGAGCAGATCCTGAAGTTACAGCTAAAGTAGTGGAGTTGTCAAAAGTATCGATTCCTCTGCTAAAAGAAGTCGTATTGGAAGGAATCGCGAATCAGGAGTTCAAACCAGAAGATGAAGATAAAATTACGCTTATGCTACATATTATTTTTAGTGGGTTAGGAGTCCTTTTATTTGAAGATTATACGACTGAAGAAATAGAAAAACTCCATGATAAAGCAATTGATCTGTTTTTGAATGGGATACGATTAACGTAACGATTACCTGAAGCATACCTTTACGGAGATGGATGTACGTCATCCATCTCCTTTTTCACCCCTTATCAAACCGAACGGTCAGTTTAATAATTGTAAAGGATGGTTTACATGACAAGTACTATTGACTCTACTCCTCCCTCTTTATGGAGAAATCGGGTTTTTCTCATTGTTGCTTCTGCTGATTTACTTCAACAAGTCGGCATCTGGGTACGTAATATGGCACTATTATTTGCTGTAACTGAGATGACAAATGGTAATGCTGTTGCCATTTCGCTACTCACCGTATTTGAAATGGCACCTATTCTCATCTTCTCACTACTTGGCGGGGTCTTCGCAGATCGCTGGAATCCGAAAAAAACAGTGGTAATTGGTGATTTACTCAGTGCTATATCAATCGTGGTCATCATGATTTGCCTCTCGTCTGGCATCTGGCAGGCTGTGTTTTTTGCTACGGCTATCTCAGCTATTGTTAGTCAATTTTCCGTACCCTCATCTTCTATTTTGTTCAAGCGATTTGTACCAGCTTCTCAGGTACAGACAGCTATGGGGATCACGCAGGGACTTTCTTCCCTATTCGTAATTGCCGGCCCTATTATTGGTACCTCTCTGTATCAGCTATTAGGGTTGCACGGTTGTCTTATCGTATTGGTTTCTATTTTCTTAACTGCTTCTCTCATTCAACTAGCTCTCCCTTCTTTCAAACGAGAACAAAAAGAGCCTACCCATATTGGAACAGATATCAAGGAAGGGTTTCACTATGTTTGGTCCAATGCTAATCTACGCTTACTAGCTGTTGTGCAAGTCATTATTGGCTTTGGTGTTGGTCTGATTCAACCATTAGAAATTTTCCTTGTGACAGAAAGACTCGGTTTACCTAAAGAATCTCTTCAATGGCTTACGGTTGCGGCAGGGATTGGAATGTTTGTCGGAATAGGCTTATCTTCAGCTGCCAGCAACTTTACAACTCGCCATCGCGGTGCCGTAATGTCAACAAGTATCTTATTTCTGGCCATTGGTTCTATTATTGAAGGCTTGTCTACCTCCTTCTGGTTAACGACAAGTGTTGAATTATTAACCGGGGTATTTTTAGCCTTCATTCAAGTATTACTTAGTGCATGGTTCATCCAATATGTATCCGAAAGCCATATCGGAAGGGTAAACGGGATAATCGCTCCCATGTTTACAGCAAGTATTATCGCAGCCTCCTTACTTACGGGTTTCATGAAAGAAGAATTTTCGCTAGTTACTGTATATATAGTGTCGGGAATCATCGTTGCTAGCAGTGCATTGGTAAGTCTTAAAATCAATTTCTCTTTACCAAAAGAAGGGCAAAAAGAGTTGAGTAGCGAAGTGACAGGATAATTTTCCTCTTGCTCTTCATGATAAAAGATGACGTGACGTCACTTTCAAGTTTTAAAATGGTGCAAGATCAAATTTTTTCCCACAATGCAAAAAGGAAGTATCCAACAGGAGTTTCCTGTTCGATACTTCCTTTTCTTGTTTCATTTATTACTGAGGCTACTATTCACTCTCTAGACATGGTGCATCCATGAGATATAGCTGACGGTACCGAGGATATTTCTCCATCAGCTCGGCATGTGTACCTCTCATTACAATTTTTCCATGCTCCATGAAAATGATTTCGTCCATCCGCTCAGCTCCGACTAGATGGTGTGTTACCCAGATAAGTGTTTTGTCCTGTAACGTATCAAAAATCGTTCGGAGCAAATTCCGTTCCGTTCTTGCATCCAATCCAACAGTCGGTTCATCCAACATGACAACAGGTGTATTTTGCAAAAGGATTCGTGCAAGAGCAATTCGTTGACGCTCTCCCCCAGAAAAACGTTCGCCTGTTTCATGCATAGGAGTCTTGTATCCATTCGGCAGGGCTTCAATCATTGCTGATAGCTTCACTTGTCTTGCTGCTGCTTGAATTTCGTCATCGGACGCGTTCGGATTCCCTAATCGGATATTATTGGCTACTGTCGTATCAAATAGATATGGGCTTTGCTGTAATACACCAATCACACTTGGAATTTCTTCCCCATATAGCTTTGCATCTACACCATTGATTTTTACATGTCCATCAGTTGGTGTATACGCTCCTTGGATCAATTTTAGCAGAGTTGATTTTCCGGCTCCGCTTCTCCCAATGATCGCTACTTTTTTACCTTGAGGTAATTCCAAATTAATATCAAGAACTGCATGCTCCTTTGAATCATATTGGAAGGATACATGTTCCAATGAGAGATTTGCTTTCTCGTGGGCTTTCGCCACTACTTCATTTTCTAACTTGGTAGGTAATGCTCCTTGTTCACTCACTTGTTTATCGAGTGGATTATCTAATGCATCCAATCGGGCAAAAGAATCTTCATAGCGCGGGAGCTTCTCTAAGGCATCAGAAATAGGTAAAAAAGCATCCATCAATGGGAAAACAACCAGGGCAAACGCAGCGATTAATGTAACAGAAAGCTGTCCCGTTGCATACTCTCCAGCTGTCCAGACGAGACTTGCGACCACCACAAAGGCTACAATCATCTGCATAAAAAACATTCGCCATCTTCCAAAGCGTGTTAGCCAGCTCTCCAGTACCGTTGCATTTTCCTCATCCAGTTGATAGGAAGAGATAAACTGTGAAGCTCTTCCACTTATCATCCAATCACCGAGACCCATTACGGCATCGGTCAATTTCTGATACAGACGATTTTTCTCTTGTTTTAGCTCGGCTTGTTTTGCCTTCGTCATCCATAATGAACCAATCGGGATTATTACGATCAACATAATCAGAAAAAGTCCAATATAAAGCGCAAACCACAGATCAAACCAGCCCAAGGCAATCACAGTCAGTACGAACATAAAGAGGGCGATTATACTGGGAAAAATCGTACGAATATAGATATTTTGGAGTTGCTCAATATCATCAGCAAGCACGCCTAATACATCACCCGTCTGAAACCGTGAGCGTACAAAGAGAGCTTGTGGTTCCAAAATTTTATACAAACGTCCACGCATATTAGATAGTACGTGAAGGATCGTATTATGAGCGACTAACCGTTCAACGTAACTAAACACCGCTCGACTGGTACCAAATGTACGCACCAGTACCACCGGAATGTAAACCATCAGGATGTTTTCAGGTCGAAGCGCAGACTTAGATATGAGGTCTCCTGAGGTAAACATCAGTGCACTTGCCGATAGGATGGTGCACGCCCCGAGAAAAATAATCAGCAGGAAGCTACGCAAATGCTGATGAAAATAAGGACGAATCCACTCTTTTCCCCTCATTACAGCACCTCCTGTTGCGTCGCAAGCAATTCATAATAGAAGCCTTGTTTCGCTACTAATTCCTGATGTGTCCCCACCTCAACCACTTTTCCCTGATCAAGGACCACTATCACGTCCATCTCAAGCATCCAGTGTAATCGATGTGTAGCCAGACAAACCAGCTTCCCTTCAAAAAGTGGAAGCATCGTCTTCTTCAATTCATATTCTGTTTCAATGTCCAAATGAGCAGTTGGCTCATCTAGTAAGATAATGGGACGATTACTTAAAAAAGCACGCGCAAGTGCAACACGCTGCTCCTGTCCCCCACTAAGTGGTCTACCACCATTCCCAATACGTTCATGTAATCCATTAGGCAGTTTAGCAACTAATGGACTAAGTCCTGCGGCTTCCACAGCGTTCTCTACGTCTTCGTCTGAAGCACCTGGTGTATAAAAGCGAATATTTTCAGCTAACGAACCAGCAAAAATGTAAGGATGCTGTGGGATATACGTAGTCTGTTTCTGCCACGTTTCACAGGTTAAGCTGTTTAGCATGTGCCCTTCAAGAATAAACTCCCCATCCACTGGGCGCAGAAAGCCTGCTAATACATCAATCAGGGTTGATTTACCTGCTCCACTCTCTCCTACAATCCCAACTTTTTTATTGCCTGTAAGGCATAGGTTTATCTGATCAAGAGAAGCTTTTGACGCCTGATCATGTTGAACGCGAAGCTTTTGGATCATAAGTTCGCTATTTCCTGTCCAAGAGTAGGATTCTGAGAGTTCGCTGCAATTATCCTGATCTGGTTTTGTACCAATAATTTTATCTATAGCTGCTCCAGCTTCTTTTCCATTTAAGGTGGCATGGTAGTCTGCTCCGACCATGCGAATGGGTAAAAAATATTCCGGGGCAAGAATTAATACAGTTAAACCTGTTAGTAACGTCATATCTCCCTCAATCAACCTGAGACCGAGACTAACCGCTACAGAGGCAACTGACAGCATCGTAAAAAAGTCCAACGCAAAGGAAGATAAAAAGGCAACTCGCAAGGTTTTCATTGTTGCCCTTCGATAACGATCACTTACATCTTCAATCGTTTTTACATGACTTTTGCTTCGACCAAGTACTTTCAATGTTTCTAAGCCACGTAAGGAATCAACAAAATGATTGGATAAAATGCGATAAGAGTGCCATTGTTTCTCGGTCTGTTTGCGCGCCGCATATCCAATCAAGATCATAAATGCAATCAGGATTGGCATGGTGATCAACAAGATCAGACCTGATAGTACGTCTTGCGTAAAAATAAACAAGAGAACAAGCCAAGGGGTAATACCTGTAGCTATCATTCGTGGAATAATAATCTCCAGATAGGTACGAAATTGGCCAATTCCTTCCCGTACGAGCGTAACCAGATTACCTGTTCCTTCTATTCTGGCAAACCGCGGTCCTAGATTAAATAATTGTTCCATCAGTTGCCCGCGAATCGCCGCCGAAGTCGTTTCTGCAAATCGATACGCAATTTTTTGCTGGAACAAGCCAGACAAGATTCTGATAAGAAAAGCAAATAGGAACAAGATGACCGGCGTGGTGATTTGTTCCAGTGAATGTCCAGCAAAAAGGGCGGAAATAGATTCCGCCAGCCATTTTGCCTGTAAAATAATTGAAATGGTTTGGATGAGAGTAAGCACAGCAACTGACGCTAGTACCGGCTTACTCCCTTTGTATCCAAGCAGGGATTTACTCATTAGTATTCCAGGTGCTCCTTCTCATTTACACGTTTATGGAAAACAAAGTAGCTCCAAATTTGATAACCTAAAACGAATGGTAACAAGGTAAAGGCAACAATTGTCATGATTTTCAATGAATAAGCTCCTGATGCTGCATTCTGGACAGTCAGGCTAAACGCACTATCAATCGAACTGATCATTACACGAGGGAATAATCCTACGAAGACGGACGATATCCCTAGTACGATAACGGCACCACTCATACTGAATGCCCAACCATCACGTTTCTTAGAGGCAAAGAAACCAATTAGAACAAACGCAATCACGCCAAGAATCGCCATAGCAGTTAACACGATTCCACGCACTTCGAATACGTCTGTCATAAAGTACGTCATGATTCCGAATAGTGCTAGTAAAGCCGCTAGCGGTACTAACATCTTCTTAGCCATCGCACGTGCTCTATTTTGTAAGTCTCCCACAGTTCTAAGAGTTGTAAACATTAAACCATGTACAAAACATAAGAGAGTAACGGTAATTCCACCTACAACTGTGTAGACGTTCACCATATCAAACAGACCAGCCTGCATTTCCATGTTGACATCGATTGGTAAGCCTTTAATCAATCCTGCGAACACAACACCAAATAGGAATGGAGGTAATAGACTTCCAATGAAAATAACATTGTCCCATGAATCTTTCCACTTCTGTGTATGCCCTTTATGGCGGAATTCAAAAGAAACACCTCGACCGATCAATGCAAGAAGCAAGATCACAAGCGGGAAATAGTAACCACTGAACAAGGTAGCATACCAGTGAGGGAATGCGGCAAACATCGCACCACCAGCTGTTATTAACCATACTTCGTTAGCATCCCAGAACGGTCCTATTGAATTAATCAGAACGCGTCGTTCCATATCTGTTTTTGCCAGGAACTTCGTAGCCATACCAACCCCAAAGTCAAAGCCTTCTAGAAAAAAGAAACCTATGAACAAAACTGCGACGAGTATAAACCAGATCTCATTAAGAGCCATTTGTCACATCCTCCTTATCAAACGGATCATGCGTATGTGCTTCGGCCTCTAGTTTAGGATAAGGACCCTTTTTAATCTCTTTCACGAACAGTTTCACTTGCAAGATACCCAGGATCGTATAGATCACTGTAAATGAAATGAGAGAAAAGAGTACCTCTCCACCTGTTACACTAGGAGAAATAGAATCTTTCGTTGTCATCAAACCAAATACTGTCCAAGGCTGACGACCTATTTCCGTCATAATCCAGCCAGCTGTATTAGATATAAATGGCAGTGAAATAGCTGCTACCATCAATTTCATAAAGATCGTATTACCTTTTTCCAGTTTCTTACGTGCTGTCAGATATACACCATACATCGCAAGCAGAATCATTGCTGTACCACCTAGAACCATGATTCTAAAGCTCCAGAAGGTAGTACTCACAGGGGGAATGTAGTCACCGGGACCATATAATTGTTCATACTCTGCTTGAAGTTCATTCATTCCTTTTAGGGAACCTTCAAATTTACTATAAGACAAGAAACTTAATAAATATGGAATCTTAACTTCCATTGTGTTTGTTTTCGTTTCAGGATCAATCATTGCAAAAACCGTCCATGGTGCAGGGTCTTCACTTTGATTCCACAAACCTTCACTGGCAGCCATTTTCATCGGCTGTGTACCCACCAGATATTGTGCTTGAGCGTGACCGTACAAAGCAACTAAAAGAGAAGTAATAAGTCCAATGGTAGTCGCATACTTGAAAGAAGTTGCAAAGAACGGTACATCCTGTTTTCTGATTAACTTCCATGCACTAATACCTGCAACCAGGAAAGCACCTGTAGCTAATGCTCCAAAAACAGTATGTGGGAACTCTACCAGTACTTGACCATTGGTAATGAGTGCGAAGAAATCGTTCATCTCAGCACGACCATTTACCATTTGATATCCGACTGGACGTTGCATGAATGAGTTGGCTACTAATATCCAGAAGGCCGACATCGTCGTTCCAAAAGAAACGAGCCAGATACAAAGCAAGTGGACCTTTTTGGATAAGCGTTCCCAACCAAAAATCCATAAACCTATAAATGTAGACTCAAGGAAAAATGCTAGTAGTGCCTCGACTGCAAGTGGTGCACCGAATACGTCACCGACAAAACGTGAATAATTAGACCAGTTCATACCAAATTGAAACTCTTGAATAATACCTGTTACAACCCCGACAGCAAAGTTAATGAGGAATAATTTCCCCCAGAACTTAGCCATATCTTTGTAACGCTCTTCACCTTTCACTACATACATCGTTTCCAAAATCGCAATAAAAAAAGCAAGACCAATAGTGATTGGAACGAAAAAGAAGTGAAAAATTGTAGTGGAAGCGAACTGGATTCGTGATAGCATTTCCATATCCAGCATTTCTTTTCCTCCCTTAGCCATTCATAATTTTTGTATCAGGAGTATTAACAAAATTGTCAAATTGTTCCCCCGACACATATGAATACCTTCCCAAAAGACTCAAGAATTAAGGTCTATAAAGGAAGATTTCATTTCTTAGTTTTTTTAACAATTTAGTTTTATATCTATCCTGAAGTTATTTTGCCAGATGCCACCGTAATCACGTGTGATAAATGTCACATATTTTCGGTCTAAGTTTAAGAATTCGAACAACATTCATTTTACTGCCACATATTTCTTTTTCGAATAGATACACCCTGAGTATGAGTAACTGATCTACACAATCCCAAGTCATTAAACTTTTTCTCAAAAAAAAGCCATGAGGATCCCTCATGGCCCAAGCTTAGTCTTCATTATATTGTTTTTTATCTACTTCTCTGATTTATTAGTCCCTCTTATTGTACCCTTTGTTCGTTCAAAACCATGTAGAGCGTACTCATGACTAACAAACTCCCTAACCGGTTTTCCTTCTAGTAAGTGATGCTGCACGATAAGCGGTGCTTCATTAGGACCAATATCTTTATACCAGATACCCTCTGGATAAACAATAACAACACAAGCATCTTCACAACGACCGTTGCAACGTGTTCTTGTCGTATGAATAAGATCATGAGCCTCTAAGCGACTGATTTCACTTCGAATCGCTTGCGTCACTTCTTCTGCACTTTTTCTCATACAACTTCCACCATTACATATTAAAATATGATGGTTGGTTCGGGATAAATCCCAAGTAGCCATACATAGTCTCCCTTTTCCCGTTATTCTTTCATACGATCTGGGTAAAAACCTTCTCCCAAAATAGTAAGCGCCATCGGAGCACGAACTCCCTCGGCTACTGCTGATAGAGGTAGTACAATGAATCGCTCGTTTTTAATCGCTGTGACGTCGGCTAGTGCTGGTTTGGACAAGAGAAGCTCTTTTTTCTGGTCTACTGACTGATCACCATAATCAATAATGACGATTACGTCTGGATTCCGGCTAACTACCTCTTCCCAACTTACCTCAGCCCAACTTTTTTCAATATCATCAAAAATGTTTTTTCCGCCAGCAATCTTAATCAATTGGGTTATGTAGTTATTTGCAGCCGTAAGGGCTTTATCATCACCGCTGTCATATAGAAATACGTTCACCGGAGTAGTTACCTCTCCAATTTTCTTTGTAGTGTTCTCAATCTCTTTTTTCATCGTATCAATTAATTCGTTCGCCTTATCTTCTACTCCAAATATACGCCCGATATTCTGAATGTCTGTATATACATCCTCTAAACTAGGTGCAGTTTTGATAGAAGATTCCTGAACATACGTGTTAATTCCCGCTTGATTCAAGTCCTGAACGGTACCTAATGTTTTTTCTGTAAAAGCACTCTTCCAGCCTGCATAAGCAAAATCAGGTTCTTGTGCGATGAATATTTCTTTAGATGGATATTTCGGTGACAACACAGGAATTTTCGCGTAAGCTTCCTGAAACTCTGGCAAAATTTTGTCATCCAAATAGGCAGTACCAACCATGGAATCTTGCAATCCTAAAGCAAGCATGACCTCAGTAGCATGTTGGTTTAAGGTAATTGCCCGCTTTGGAGCTTGGGTGTAAGTGATGGTATTGTCCAGATTGGTTAGTTCAAATGGTTGATACCCATTTGTTTCTTGGGAGGTAGTTGCTTGGGCATTAGAAGCACCCTCTTGTGTATTTGTTGCTTTGTTACCACATGCAGTAAGTACGAGCACGAGGAGTATTACCATTGTGGATAAAAATCTTACCTTGTGTCTGTTATTCATGTGCAAAATCCCCTTATTTTCTAGTATGATTTTTCATTTCCCTCTACTCTGTTCCATTAGCACACTTTCGCAATCAGTGTAAATCTTGATGCATGATTTGCATTCGCTTGAACACCTTCTGTGTCAAACGGATAGCCACCGTTCACCCACACATCCTCTTGATAGGGACGAAGTAAATTATCTTTCCTGACTCCCAGTACCTCATCAAGTGTTTCATCTGGGTGCAGAGGAGCAAGCATCGGTTGGACCTCTGTGAGAAGGGCAGTTCGCCACGGCTTTGATAACCCATAATTTTCATAGGTATGAGTAACCTTGAATCCTTCCATTGACAAGAGCAACCCTAGTTCTTTAGGAGTCAGTAACGAATACTCGCGTTCAATGCGATAGCGAGTCTGTTCAACTCCATCTATAAATGCCTCATATGTAACTGAGAAATGGAACAGTTGTCGACGTAGGGACGTCTCACCTGCTACTTGTTGATAGACTACTTTTCCGTTGGGTAACCGTTTACGTCGTGCCGTTTTCCACTCTTCTCCTGCAGGTGGGAGCATCAGATCGATGGCGACTGAGCCACCTTCCTGTAAATTACTTCGAATTCGTTGAAGCAGCGCAATCTGGTCTTCTATATGAGTAAAATGTTGAAATAACCCATCTGAACAAATGATATGTGAAAAGCTTTTGCCAGAATCAAAATCCATTACGTCTGATTCGAGCAATTCCAATCGCTCTGTTTTCCCTCTGAAAATCCTGTCACGCTTCGTTTTTGCCACCTTCAACATGTCAGGGCTCCAATCTACTCCACATACAGCTCCCGCTTTCTCTGCAACCTCGGTGGCAATTCTGCCCGTTCCCACACCTAACTCCAATACAACAGGTGACATTTCCTGTTCAAGAAGCCAATTCCGGTAAAAAGCAATCCCTGCCTTTCCAGCAAATTGATCATAATACTCAGCCTCCATTCCAGTGTAAAATGGACTGGCTTGCTTCTTGTGCCTTGCTCCTTGCATACCACATCGTGAGCACAAGCTACCTGCAATTTCCGGCAATGAAATACCTGCTGGAACACCATTTCGACTATCTCCGTACCAATCGTCATACATGAAGTTACAAAAACTACATTTCCAAAACGTCATCGTTCCTCATCCCCCTCCTACTGCCGGTGCTAGTTTTAGTGAACAGTGTGACAAAAAAGTAATATGCGGTTTTTTCGTTACGGGATGGGTGATGATTTCTGTTTCCACACCAAAAACCTCTCGGAGTATTTCTGGTTTCATCACTTCTACAGGTGTTCCTGCGCAAGCTATCTGCCCCTTATTCATGACATATAGATAGTCACAATATGTAGAAGCGAGATTTAAGTCATGTAAAGCAGATATGACAGTTACTTTCAAGGTTTTGACAAGATCCATCAATTGCAGTTGATGGCGAATATCCAAATGGTTGGTCGGCTCATCTAACACAATGATCTCTGCTTGCTGAGCTAGAGCTCTCGCAATCAATACCCGTTGCTTTTCTCCTCCAGATAAACTCGTAAAACTCCTGTCTTTGTACACTCCCATATCTACACGAGATAATGCCTGTTCGACAATGAAATGATCCTCATCCGTATCAGATTGAAACATTCGTTTATGCGGAGTACGTCCCATCAGAACGACTTCTTGTACAGAAAAATCAAAGTCCTGTACTGCCTCTTGGCTGACAACTGCCATTTTTTGAAAGATCGTGCGCACAGGTAGTTGAAACACATCTTGATTATCAAAAATAACCCTTCCCATATCTGGCTGCAGGATACGATATATCATTTTAAGTAGCGTTGACTTCCCGCTTCCATTCGGACCCACGATCCCAACAAATTGCTTTGCTGCTACACGGATTGATACATCTTGTATGATTGAGGTTTGCCCAATCTGGAAACAAACACTCTCTACTTGTACACTCATTTGTTACCCCCTCCAAGCGAATTGTTACCTCGTCTTAGAAGCCAGATAAAAAATGGGCCGCCACATATTGAGGTTATGATCCCGACTGGCACTTCCTGCGGTGCAAGCACCAACCGAGCTCCTACATCAGCCCAGATCATGAGAAGCGCTCCAAGTAATGCACTTACCGGTAAAACACGTCGATGGTCAGACCCAATTAGAAATCGGGATATATGGGGAATCATTAGTCCAATAAATCCAATAGAACCGCATACAGCCACGATTACCCCTGTCAATAGTGAGATGACGATAATTAGAATTTTCCTAAGAGAATCCGTATTGATACCGAGTGTCTTAGCCGTCTCTTCTCCCATCAACAGAGCATTTAGAGCACGATATTGAAATAATAAAAACGTTAATCCAGCAGCCACGACTATAGCTGGAATCATTAAATGTTCCCATTTCCCACCAGAGAAACTGCCCATCATCCAGAACATGGCATCCCTCATTCCCTGCTCTTTCGGTGCTGATAGAACAATATAGTTGGTTATTGAAGAAAGTACCATAGATACAGCTACCCCTGACAAAAGCAGACGTGAGCTATTAATCCTCCCCGAGACCTGTGCCAAAATATAGACGATCACTATCGAAACAATGGCTCCAAGGAAAGCACCAATGGATAACGCATACTGACCGAAAATCTGAAACCCGCCAAATATGATAATCGTTGTGGCCGCTACTGAAGCCCCTGAAGAAACACCTAGTATGTATGGATCAGCTAGCGGATTACGCAGTAGTGCCTGTATAACAGCACCAGCCAAAGCAAGTCCTGCCCCTGCCACAGCCCCGAGGAGAACACGCGGAAATCGAATCGTCCAGATAATGTTCTCCTGCGATTTGCTCCAATCTGGCTCAATAAAGTCTCCAATGTAGGGGATATGTGATAATGCGATTTTCCACACCGTGAATGGCTCAATTTTCACTGGACCAAGCATAACGGCGAGCGTAATTGACACTACACACAAGCTACTCAACAACATAATAATCGTTCGTAGCGACAGTTTACCTTCCCTTTGAGTCAAACGTGCTTGTGATTCAGATTGCACAGTTTTCTTTTGCAGGGGGTTTGTAACCAAGTCACTCAATTTGCAACTCCCTCTCATGCATGATGAATTGTCATAGAGCAATAAGGATCCTGCTCGTTTCAAGTGTTTCGCGTACATAAAAAAGCCCCACCTTAGAAGATGGGGCAGTGTATACAATCAAAACAATTCGACACGCATAAATTTGCTCGTCGTACTATCTTTTCGTACACCTCTCCTTTCCTCGAAGGTTCTTTAGGCATCAACAATCTAGGTAGGTCTCCTGGCTCCCGAATCAATGCGCTCTTTCGTCTTCCCCAACGATTAGTTTGAGTGACATTTGTGAAAGAGAACTCCTCGGTTACAGTGGCGGGACCGCTCGGGACTTACACCCGATTCCCTTTTATGCCTCGCTTTACTAAGGCACCTAGTTGTATCATTTCATATTCATTTTATTTAGTAATATTATAGTGAAACAGGTTTCATTGCAATCTTATTCTCTATCTATTAATATAATTGCTGAATTAGAAAAATTCTTACAGAACAGAAAACTTGGCTTTACCACATGATTCAGTCTTATTTTTTTCATTCACCGTTACTCTTTTCAAGAAATAAAAAATCCCAATCAGCCAGCACTAATTGGGACATTTATCATATGAAATTGTCTATTGCCTATCCCTTATTACTCTTTCTCCAAAAACTTAATCTCAAGTAAATCAAGCAAGAAAATAAACACTGGGATACCCAAAATCAATCCCCATACCCCAAAGAAATGTTCCCCAACTAGAAGTACTGCAAATGTTAAAAAGATCGGCAGTTTTGTTTTGGACGACATTAGCTTCGGATTGAGCAGATATGCCTCAAATGCATGTAGCACAATAATCATGAGTAAGAGGTAAATTACTTTTACAAACCCACCAATACTAAATGCAATTGCACATAGCGGGATTAGGGAAATAAATACCCCTGCCACTGGAATTAAGCCTAAAACAAATATCATGATTCCAAGTGCGATCAAATGAGGGAAATCCATAATCGACAAGAATATTATAGAAAGTAAGCTATTACACAACGCAATTATAAATTGCACCTCAATTACCTTACCAAATGAGTTAGTGAACTTCTGACCAAAATAGGCTAGATCGTTATAAAAATACGACAATTTACTAGTTTTAAATTTGGAACTAAAGACTTTAATTTTTTCTTTCTCAAGCAAGAAGAACAAGCTGAGAATTGTACCAAGAAAGAAGTTAAGACCAAACTTACTGGCGCTTCCCAAAAGAGCTCCTAAAGATTCCATTCCCTTATTCAAATAACTAGCAATGTCAATTTTAGAGATATAATCAACGATATACTCGGTATATACATTATTAGGAAGCACAATCGGTTGTTTATAAAAATTAATGATTTGCTGTACTAAAGGAGTTACTTCTTCTATAACGGAAGGTAAAAACTTATATACCCCTATAACAATGAGAGAGATGAAAATTGCATATTGGAGTAAAAGAATGATCTTTTGCATAATCTTTGAATGAATACGTCCTGTCCGAACAAGTAAAACGTGTAGTTCATTCATTAAGAATGTAATGATATAGAAAAACAATATCATGTTCATCATGCTTCTAAAAAAATAAGCAAAGGCAACTATCGTTAATAGAACTACTATTTTTTTCACACCCGAACTTTGAAGCGTCTCTTTAAGTGGCGGCATTTTTATCCAATTACTCCTTTTATGTTGGTATACCTAGTACGCAACAACAAGCTACTTGGTTACATCTTTCTCACAAAAAACAGGTGTAATCATAACAGAAGTTCACGCAAGTTAATGTATGTTTATTCTACCATTTCATACAGGATATGAATACGATAACTCTTTAACATTTTATTATTTTTCTCTTAGTTCTCGTTTAACATTGATCAATTTCCACCTTAATGATAAAGCAATTTTATAAAAAAGAAGCCCACTATTCCAATGGAACTCGAAAGGTCCTGTCATGAAATAGAGGCTTCTTACAATCATATTCTATTTTGAAGGAAATGTCAGTTGAAAACTGGTTCCCTCCTCTAACTTACTGTTTACTTCAATTCGTCCACCAGAGCGTTGGACAATTTCTTTCACTATCGACAAGCCAAGTCCACTACCTTCATTAGTACGACTACGAGATTTATCTACTTTATAAAACCGTTCAAAAATCTGAGTCAATCCTTCTTCTGCGATCCCTATTCCTGTATCCGTAATGGTGACCGTAACATCTTTTCCTGAACGAACATTGATATAGATCGTTCCTCCCGGTTCCGTAAACTTGATACTATTGGTGAGTAAATTGATCCAAACCTGACTTAGCAATTGTTTATCTGCATACAAGTATGTTTCAGGTAGATCTGGATCTATCTCAATTCCTTTTTTCCTACATTGTGGCTCTAGCATAACCAGTATAAGGCGGATTTGCTCATCCAAGCGAAATAGCGTCGGTTCATATAGATTCGTCTCTTTTTCAAGAGAAGCCAGCGTTAGAAGCTGCTTACTAAGTAATGACAGACGTTTGCTCTCCTCTTCAATGATTGCCAAATATTGCTCCTGCAGCTCATCAGTAACACCACCTGAACGAATGGCTTGAGAAAAACCTTGAATGGAGGTAAGAGGGGATTGTATTTCATGTGAGACATTAGAGACAAATTCCTGCCTCATTTCATCCAGCTGCCTTAAAGATATCGACATCTGTTTAAAATTAGCAGACAAATTCCCTATCTCATCTCGCCGATTGCTATCTACGTGAATATCATAATTCCCTTCAGCCAATTGCTGGGTCGCATTCGTTAACTCCTTGATTGGTTTTACCAGTTGCCTTGTATAAATCAGAATAAATATAATACTGATCAAAAAAGTAGCAAGTAAGAGCAAGCCAAACAGGATATGTACTTCTCCAAATTGTTGCTCAATATTGGGACGAATGAACAGGGCGTAGGTCTCCCCATTTGAATGTATCGGGAGTCCAAAGCTGTTTTTTAGTGTATTTGTAAAAAAGCCTGTTATAAACAACCCATACTTTTCTGCAGTGATCCCCCGATATATTTCTCCATCTAACACCTTTTGTACTATTTCCGGTGATATTTCCTGCTCACGAAAAGGTGCACCGAATAATGTCGCATTCCCCTGACTATCAACAAGATATAGTTGAAAATGCATGTTAGCAATATGGGTAAAATAACCGTGCAGATCACCAGTCGGATTCTCTTCATACAGATTTACAATTTCATAACCAATTCGAGCAATTTTTTTCTCGTTATACTCTCTTACATTTTGCTGGTAGTAAATATTAGCAATAATGAATCCTAGTACACTGCTGACGAGAACGATAGCTGCAAGGGTAATAACAAGGCGACCGTACAAGGATTTCATTCGCCGCGTACCTCCAGCTTATATCCAAGACCACGAACTGTTGTGATCAAAAAATCGTGTGACTTATCGACAAAGCGTTCCCGTAATCTTTTTATGTGAACATCAATCGTTCTCGCATCACCCTGGAAATCAATTCCCCAAATCATTTCCAACAATTGATCACGCGTAAAAATCTGGTCTGGAAAACTAGCCAATTGTGATAGTAGTTCAAATTCTTTTAGTGGAAGATGAATTGTCTCATCCCCCACTTTTACTACATGGCTATTCCGATCAATCACTGTGTTATGAATGGTAATAACCTGTTGATTTACAATTTGGTACCTTCTTAGCAATGCTTTTATACGAAAAAGTAACTCTGTAGGCTCAAATGGCTTTGTCAGATAATCATCTGTCCCTGAAAGAAAACCTCTTTCTTTATCTTTAATCTCACCTTTTGCTGTGAGTAAAATGACTGGAATATCAAAATTGGTTCTAATTTCTCGACATAATTCCCATCCTGTTTTTCCAGGCATCATTACATCTATTACAGCAAGGTGAACTTTTTCTTGTTCTAATAATTGCAGTGCCACTTCACCATCTGGTGCAGCTATAACCTGATAACCTTCTTTGATCAAATAATAACGTAATAGTTCCAAAATGTGTGAATCATCATCGGCAATCAATATGGAAACCTTCACGTAAACCCTCCTTGCTTACACAACATTCAAGCTGACAGGTAAGACGATTGCTGTAACAGCTATCACAAATAAACCAATCAACATGAAAAGTTGTTACATCGATTGTTTAGCTGCATTTTTTCTTCAGTTTGATGGTTTTACGTATTTTTCTAACCAACAAGTCAAGATGAGTTTAATTTTGAGAGCGATTATACCGACAGACTGAAGACATGCGAAAACAACAATGCATTATACATCATTCTTTCCTCTTTAACTGTGAAATAATATGATCACTCCATCTATCCAAAAATGCTTAGACCTACACCAAGGAAATAAGGAATCAACCAAATTGCCCATACAAATATGCTGTATCTATGAAACTTTTCAATTTGTGTACGATCTTTCTTCCATAGCACAATCGCTGCCCATGCTGTATGCACCAGCATTAATACAAGTGCTGCGGTTCCGGTTAATCCATGCAAGAAGTTCACCTCACCGCTAGCATTAGCAATCATACTCATCAAGCTAGTACCGATTACATCGCAAACTAACCCGAGAGAAAATAAACCCAAATGTCCTTTTTTCAGTTCACCCGCACGCTTTTCACTCCAAACCCCTATCGTATAAAAGATCAGCGCCATATTTATTGCAATTACTGCTGCTAACATGTCTTTTTCTCTCCTTTTACTACTAAGTGTTATTTCTTCTCTTTCTAACGGAGATTATATAGAGGGAATATGAACAGCAGATGAACAACTAAATAGGAATTTTGAACCAAAAAAAAGAGCAACCGTTCTTAGATGAAACGAAAGAACAGTCACTCTTTTGCTTATTTTTTATTCATCATATGAATCGCATGTCCTAACGCACCTTCAGCAGCTTCCTGCCAGATTTCACTTAACGTCGGGTGAGGATGCATGATTAAGGCGAGATCTTCAGCACGCGCAGCCATTTCAAGGGCAAAAACACCTTCGCCAATTAAATTGGATGCATCTGCTCCCACAACAAACATCCCCAGCAACGTATTATTATCTACATCCATGATAATTTCGGCAAATCCTTCTGCTTCATCTGTAGCAAGCGCCCTCCCGTTTGCCCGATAAGGGAATGAAGTAGCTGACGCATTATAACCCTGTTCTTTCGCTTCATCCCTAGTTAATCCTACACCAGCGATCTGCGGTTCTGTAAATATGACAAACGGAACTAAAGCATCCGCTGCACTACTTGATAGACCTGCAATTACCTCTGCTGCAACAATCCCCTGTTTCGTCGCACGATGAGCCATTGCTGGGCCAGGTGTTACATCACCAATGGCAAAAATGTGTGATTGCTCAGTACGTCCAGCAGAATCAACGTGAATATAACCTCTATCATCCACCTTAACTCCTGCCTGCTCTAAACCAAGCTCCTCTGTATTAGGTATACGCCCGATGGTCACTAGTACCTTATTGAAAGAATGATTCTCTGATCCGGCCTTTTCAGAAGTGACACGTAACTCTACCTGTCCCTCTTTTATCACAGCCGATTCTACCTTCGTTGATGTTTTCACCATAATTCCTAGCTTTTTGTTATTTTTATTCACTTCACGCACCAGATGAGTAGGCAATTGCGGAAGAATCTGACCTGTTGCTTCAATCACTGTAACAGCAGTTCCTAGCTTGGCAAATGCCATACCTAGTTCCATACCAATATAGCCACCCCCAATAATGGCGAGATTTTGAGGAATCTCTTCTAACTGGAGGATGTCCGTAGAATCGAGTATATGGATACCATCTCGTTGTAAAATTGTAGGGACGAACGGCCTTGCCCCAGTGGCAATTATGGCTTGTTGAAACTTGAACGTCTCAAAGTCATTTCCTGTTTCTACCCCCAACCGATCAGCAGATAGAAAGTTAGCTGTACCGTAAACCACCGTCACTCCATTTTCTTCGCATAATTGTCCTACACCTTTATTGAGCTGTGATACCACAGAATTTTTCCACTCTTGCCACTCAATCATTTCAAATGTAGCTTTTTCTTCCGGCAAACGTATGCCCATTTTGGATAACCCAGCTATCCTTGAAAACTCAGAAGCGGCATGGATAAGCGATTTGGAAGGAATGCACCCTCGATTTAGACAGACGCCTCCGAGCTGTTCTTTTTCAACCAACACGACAGATTTCCCCAGCTGTCCAAGACGAATTGCCGCGGCATATCCTCCTGGTCCTCCACCAATTACGACAACATCTGTTTCTACAGCTACTTCTCCGACTACCATCTATACCATCTCCGCAAGCAATAGATTTGGATTCTCCAACAGCTCTTTTATCCGGTTCGTGAATTTGACTGCTGTCACTCCATCAATCAATCGATGATCAAAGGAGAGAGAGATGTTCATCATCTGACGAATCACAGCCTGGTCTTCTCTTACTACCATTCGCTTCTCCACTTTGTGAAGACTAATAATCGCTACCTCAGGGTGATTAATAATAGGTGTAGCTTGTAATCCGCCAATTGGTCCCACATTACTAACAGTGAACGTTCCACCAGTAATTTGATCCAACGATAATTTTCCGTCACGCGCGAGTTGAGCAAACGAGCTGATCTCTTCCGCTAACTGAAACATACTTTTTTGATCAGCATCACGAATAACTGGAACGATTAGCCCATTTGGTGTGTCAGTGGCAATGCCCATGTTATAGTAGTTTTTCAGGACAACCTCATTCGTCTCATCATCAATGGAAGCGTTAAAGGTTGGGAATTCTTTAAGCGTAATCACAAGAGCCTTAATCACAAAAGGCAGATAGGTTAGTTTTATGCCCCGTTTTTGTGCAAATGGTTTCAGGTTTTCTCTTACTTCCACCAGTTTATCCATCTCGATCTCGTCTACTGAGGTTACGTGCGGAATGATGGATACCGATTTGACCATGTGTTCTGCTATTTTTTTACGGATTCCTTTTAAGTGATAGCGTGTTTCTCGTTCCTGTTTAATGGAAGGAGTAGCTTTTTGAGAAGTAGTCCGAATCTTCCCGATTTCTTCAGTGGCACTCACTTGGCTGATAGAAACCAGTGCTTCGTCCTTGCCATAATTACGAACATCCTCCTCTGTTACTCTTCCTGCTGGACCCGTACCCTTAACCTGTTCAATATCAATCTGCATTTCTCTAGCCAATTGACGAACATAAGGGGTTGCCATGACACGTCTTGACTTTCTAGCAGCGGAATGTGATTGGTTCGTAATCGAGGCTTGCTCGCTAGATTCCATTTTGGATGGAACGATCCTATTTGAAGCTGAGTCATTTCTTACGTGATTAGAAACAGATTCTTTGGAATTATCCGTTGATTTTGTTTGGTTTACCTGCTTACCTGACTCTGAACCAGTAATGGAATCAGGATCAATGACCAAGAGGGTCGTTCCTACTTCAACTGTATCACCTTCAAAGAAAAAGATTTGTTTTATAATACCAGTGACAGGTGAAGTTAACTCCGCATTCACTTTATCTGTCTGAACTTCCAGAATTGGCTGGTCTTGCTTCACGTTTTCGCCTACTTTTACCAACATCTGCAAGATTTCACCTTCATGCATACCTTCCCCCACATCAGGGAGTTTAAACTCTACCATGCAGTAAGCCCCTCCTGTTCTAAAATTGAATTGTTTCTATGATTCCTGTTTTGACTCGATCAGTCGTCGGTACATAATCATCCTCAATGGAGAATTGTGGTACAGGAACGTCAAATCCTGTAACCCGTTTTATCGGTGCCTTCAAGTAGACAAGCGCTTCATCGTTAATAATTGAAATGATTTCTGCTCCCATTCCTGCTGTTTTGTGGGCTTCATGAACAACCATTCCTCTGCCCGTCTTTTTCACTGAATCTACAATTGTATCTCGATCTAATGGGTATATTGTGCGCATATCAACGATTTCACATGAATACCCATGCTCTTTTTCAATTTGCTTCGCTGCCTCTTCTGCTACTCTCACCATAGGACCCCAGGCAAAAATAGATAGGTCCTCGCCTTCCTGCACGACTCTTGCTTTTCCAATTGGTACACGATATAACTCTTCTGGCACTTCTTCTTTAAAGGCACGATATATTTTAGTTGGTTCTAAAAAAATGACCGGATCTGGATCTTCAATCGCAGAAATTAACAAGCCTTTTGCATCATATGGTGTACTAGGTACGACTACCTTTAAACCTGGAACATGTGCGAATAGGGTCTCCACACTTTCTGAATGTAGCTCTGGTCCACGAATACCAGCACCATAAGGAGTGCGAATAACCATTGGCACATTGTACTGACCACGCATACGGTATCTCATTCTGGCAGCATGGGAAACAATTTGTTCAAATCCCGGATAAATAAAAGCAAGAAATTGAATTTCCACGATGGGAATCATTCCATTTAAGCCAAGCCCAACAGCAGACCCAATAATTCCAGCCTCTGCTAACGGTGTATCAACAACTCGATCAGCTCCGTACTTTTCAATTAAGCCCTCTGTTGCTCGAAACACACCGCCATTTATTCCAATATCTTCACCCAGCAGCATGACACGTTGATCCTCTGCTAGTTTTTGATCCATTGCTTCTGTTATTGCTTGAATGATGGTTAATTTTCTGCTCATGCGTGTATCCCTACCTTTACTCCTCGTTTAGGCAGCTCTCTCTCTTGCTCGATCGCCATCCAGCTTGGTTCTGCATAAACATGCTTGAACATGTCTTCCGGTTTAGACTTCGGATAGCTTTCTGCTGCAACCAAGGCATTCTCAATATCTATGCCAACTTTTTCTTGTAAGGCTGCTTCTTTGGATTCGTCCCAGAGTCCTCGTTTTTCAAGGAATATATTAAGCCGAGATATCGGATCTCGCTGTGTTCGCCATTCCTCTGATAATCTGTCCTGATCACGATATTTCTTAGGATCATCCGCTGTTGTATGTGCCCCATAACGAAAGGTAATCGCTTCAATAAGAGTAGGACCCTCTCCAGCGAATGCCCGTTCAATTGCTTCCTTCACAGTTAGCCACACAGCAAAAATATCATTCCCATCAATTCTGAGCCCCTTTATATCATATGCAGCAGCACGTTGGGCAATCGTTTCTGAAGCTGACTGCATTGAGAACGGCACGCTGATAGCATATCCGTTATTTTGACACAGAAAAATGGTAGGAGTTTTAAATACCCCAGCAAAATTTAAAGCTTCATGAAAATCACCTTCAGAGGTAGCTCCGTCCCCAAAATAGGCGATACTAACATGTTTCTCATTCTTCAGCTTGCTCGCCCATGCAGTTCCTACCGCATGCACCATATGCGTCGCAATTGGTACGCAAGGAGCCATAATTCTTCTATTATCAGGACTAATGCTTCCTTCCATATGTCCCATCCAATATAAAAAGATGCGTTCCATGGTCTGACCGTGGACGATACTCGCCGCATGATCCCGATAAGTCGGGAACAACCAGTCTCCGGGAGACAAAGCTAACGCACTTCCTACCTGAGAAGCTTCCTGCCCGCTAAACGGAGCATAGGTACCCATTCTTCCCTGGCGCTGCAAATTGATTGATTTACGATCAAACGCTCGGACCAGCACCATCTGTTCATACATGGTGACCATCATTTTTTCGTCCAACTTGCCTTCTATATTTTCTAATAGCTCACCTTTGGGAGTAAGTACTTGATATAGATTGGTCATTGATGTTCCCTCTCTTTCTATCTTTTACAAGGCTATCCATTACAAATGAAATCGCTTTCATTTAATTTATGAGCAAAAATCATGCCATTTACTGAAACACACGATTTAGCAGGTTAATAATAAGTCTGAATGTACTCCTAATGCAGTTTTGCATATGCAGTTTTGCATAATAATGCTCAATTCTGACTATTTTGTATTTACACCTCTCAGAATATTCTTTACACTTAAGGTAATTCACTTAGTTAGGGAAGGGTGGGATCATATGCATCAGACTAAATATTTTCAAGCAAATAATACAAATGAGTTGGTAACCTTGATCACCACCATTTTTAATACGTCACATGATGGGTTGGCAATTTGTGATCATAACGGTTTTGTCCTTCTCTATAACGATGCGTATCTCTCCATAACGGGGATTCCTGCTGCCATTCTGGATACCTATAGTTTTATCGAACAATTGGATCTGCATATCGTCTCAGATTCTTCAGGTGTACGCGCGCTCCAAACCAAAAAGACCCACAGCATCGTGATTGAATATGAAAACGGAAAGACCACCATTAATACGGCAACACCTGTACTTGACCATAATCAGAAATTATTATTCGTAGTAGGTAATGTAAGAGATATAACTGAGCTTAATCAGCTTCAACGAGATCTGGAACAAACACGCCAGATTTCATCTACCTATCAAAAAGCTCTGGAACAGATTCAAAATGGCAATATTTTTGCTGATCAGCTCATTTACAGAAGTGGTACGATGCACCGTATCGTATCACTTGCTGAGCGATTTGCTAAAAATGACTCGCCCATCTTGTTGTTAGGTGAATCTGGAGTTGGTAAAGATGTTCTTGCAACCTATATTCATAAGCAAAGCGGTAGATCAGGCGAATTCATCAATATTAACTGTGGCGCCATTCCCAATCACTTGCTAGAGTCTGAGTTATTCGGATATGAAAAAGGAGCTTTTACTGGAGCGAATCAGTCAAAAGAGGGATTATTTGAATTAGCAGATAACGGTACGCTTTTTCTCGATGAGATTGGGGACCTTCCATATGAGCTGCAAGTGAAACTCTTGAATGTATTACAGGACGGTAAGATTAGAAGATTGGGAGGGAAGAAAGTACGGCTGGTAAATATGCGAATTATTGCCGCGACGAATAGCGACCTGGAAGCAATGGTAGAAGAGAAGAAATTCCGTCGCGATCTCTTTTATCGTCTAAACGTATTATCCATTACCATACCACCGCTTCGAGAAAGAAAAGAGGATATTCCGGCTCTCATCTTTTATTATCTAAACAGATTGGAACAGAAATACGGTATCGAAAAACGTCTGGATACCGGAACGCTGGAGAAATTAGTGGATTACAGTTGGCCCGGGAATATCAGGGAGTTAAAAAACGTAATGGAGCGAACCTATCATCTGTGTGACCATGACAAAATCACCTTCGAACAGCTTCCCTCTACTATTCATCCTGTGAGTAACGAACTCGAACCTACTAGAATGTGGGATATGGAAAAGCCCTTACTTCTTAAAGAAGCTGTTCAGAGATTCGAAAAAGAGTACATCGAAAAAATGTTGGCCCAATCCTCAACCATGCAGGAGTGTGCCGATAAACTAGGAGTTAACATCTCGACATTAGTACGTAAAAAAAGAAGCCTACGAGTAAAGTAATTCCAAACTTTTCATTCAGTTTGATGCAAAATAAGCCAAGAGACTGTATTTTAACTGACAGTCTCTTGGCTATTATTCATTCATTCTTCCCTATTCATTGCTCTTCTTATAAACTTCTTCCCCACCAACAACTGTGGAGAGTACAGTAATATCCTTCAATTCGCTTTCAGGAACAGTCATGATATCTCTGTCGATTACAATAAAGTCAGCTAGTTTACCAACAGTTAGCGATCCTTTGATCTTTTCTTCAAATGCTCCTTCAGCTGCCCAGATGGTAAATGCCTTAATAGCCTCTGTTCGGTTCATCTTTTCTTCTGGATACCATCCACCATCCGGACTTCCTTCTCGATCCATTCTTGTTACTGCTGCATAAATTCCGTGGAAAGGATTGATCAACTCAACTGGCGCATCCGATCCTCCCACAATATGTGTACCCGCATCAATCGCCTTTCTCCAGGCATAAGCATATTTGATTCGTTCTGGACCTATCCGGGTCTCAGCCATGTTCTTGTCGGAGGTAGCGTGAGTCGGTTGCATGGAAGGGATGATTCCCAAATCAGCCATCCTTCTGATTTCTTCTGCAGTAGCAATCTGATAATGCTCGATTCTCCACCGGTGATCATCAAGCGGATTTTCTTTCAACACTTTTTCATATGTGTCGATGACTTGCTGGATTGCACCGTCCCCGATTGCGTGTGTTGCCACTTGCCATCCATTTTCACGCGCTTCTTTTACCAATCGATATAATTCTTCATCCGTAAATCGATAATTACCTTTATGACCTGGTCGATCGCTGTAATCTTCCAGCATCGCGGCGCTTCTTGAACCAAGCGAGCCGTCGCCTACCAGTTTAAGAGAGCTCACGGTTAGCCGGTCACCATATAAGCCATTTTCCGGGCCTTTTTTATAATAGTACTCCAGGCTTTCACCTGTTTCTCCACCTTCTCCATTGGCAACCATAACATTTAATCTTACTTTGAGTTCACCTTTTTCATACAGCTTCTTCATATCATTAATATAACTGAGGTGCGTTCCTGCATCCGATGCACTAGTAATACCGTTAGAGAAGAGTTCCGATTGTGCTTTTAATAAGCCCTCTTCTATACGGTCTTGGCTGTATTCTGGAACTTTAGAATAAACTGGATCACCTGCTGTGTCTATGAGGACACCAGTTGCTTCTCCCTTGCTATCTCGAATGATTTCTCCACCTTGTGGGTTAAGAGTCTCTTTCTTGATACCGCCCAATTCCAGAGCCTTGGAGTTAACCCAGATAGAGTGGCCATCTACTCGATCTAGCAATACCGGATTATTCGGTGCTACAGCATCAAGCTCTTTTTTCGTTGGAAATTGCTTGTCAGGCCATAATTCATGATTCCAGCCATTTCCAATAATCCATTCGCCTGCTGCGCGTTTCGACGCCTCCTCCTTAACCAGCTTCAATATATCTTCTTTAGGTTTATTAAATCCATTAATTTGCAAAAGATTAATCCCGATCGATGGAAAATGGATATGCCCATCATTTAAGCCTGGAATTACTGTTTTTCCTTGTAAATCAATCACCTTCGTCTTGGGACCTATGTATTTCTTCGATGTTCCGTCTTTTCCCACGTGAATCAGCTTCTGACCTTTAATTGCCACTTCACTAGCTTTTTTCACCTGATCATCCATTGTATAAATGTTCCCATTCACGTAAACGGAGTCAGCTACTTCCTCTACAGCTACAGCTGAAGCAGCACCTGAGAACATGCTTACTAATAAAATCATACTAATTGCCGAGGACATTATCTTTTTCATGGATTCTTCGCCTCCTACTGGATACCTTGTACTGTGATTCCAAAGATTCAGAACAGGATTACTTGGCCTCCCTTCCACGAAATATGGATGTACATCTTATGTTTTTACCTATATTTGTATTTTTCCATCATATATGGTGTGGTTAAAAATAGTCAAGTAATTATCTGATTTATATGAATTTTCTGAATAATATAAGTAGGCTTTGAAATTCCATTTATTGTGAAGGATCGTTTAATCATACCTTCGGTGGAGAAAAAGCTGGCACTACTTTAGTGAATGTTTTTCATACTATGTAGTGCCTTAATAAAGTAATTCCTTTCTGATACATCTATAAATAAACAAAAAGCATCTTCGCACGTACAAATACATGCAAGAAGATGCTTTTTTGATATTATAGCTTGGTACGTAAGCTCCATAGCTCTGGAAAAAATCTATGATCCAAGGCTCTTCTCAGATAGGAAACACCAGAAGATCCTCCTGTTCCTTGTTTTTGCCCAATAATTCTTTCTACAGTACTCATATGGTTAAAGCGCCATTGCTGTTGCTGGCTCGCAATATCAACCAATTTTTCAGCCAGTTCGTACAAATCCCAGTACTGGTCCACATTGCGATAAACAGTTAACCAAGCTTCCTCTACGCTTTCATTAGGCTGATAAGCTAGTGTCCAATCCCTATCCAGGCATTCCGCATCAACAGGTAAGCCACGTGTCGCCATTGCTCTAATCGCTGCATCGTAAATACTTGGTTCATTCAGCGCATTAACCATTATGGTGTGTAACTCAGGCTGATGCTCGTACACAGCTAAGACATGTGGATTTTTATATCCTAAAGCAAATTCAATGATTCGATTCTGATAAGATTGGAATCCAGAAGAATGACCCAGTTTATCTCTAAATTGCATATAGTCTGAAGGTGTTAAGGTAGAAAGAACATCCCACGATTTAATTAATTGTTGTTGGATACGAGAAACTCTAGATAACATCTTAAAAGCAGGTTCCAAATCATTTTGGCGGATACAAGCGATTGCCGCATGAACTTCATGTAGAATCTGCTTCATCCATAGCTCACTCACCTGATGAATCACGATGAACAACATTTCATCGTGATGATCAGAGAGCCTGCTTTGACTAGCTAACAATTGATCCAATTTAAGATAATCCCCATACGTCATTTCCTTTTGAAAATCAGTATGAATCTCTTTCTCAAGACCTGACTTTTCTTCGTGATTATTCTTTTCCATTTGTGACATGCGCGAGGTCACCCTTTCGATATGCTACCCGTTTTATGTATAACATCTGATTACATTTGAATTAATCGCATTACCTCAGCACGAATAGTCGGCCAAACTTTAGAAGCCGGATTTGTAATTTCAAAATGCTCAACCTCAGGTAAAATAATTACCTTCATTGCATCTCCCTGTTTTTTGGCAATCTCTTCATATTTCGCATTTAATTTAAATGGAACATTTACATCCAAATCTCCATGAATTAAGACATGAGGCACTTGGAGTGGAAGTAGATTTACAGGGGAAGCCTGTGCGTATCTCTCGGATAATTCGTAAGGAGATCCGCCCATCAGATCCGCAACGGGATTTTCAATCTCTACTGTAGAAAAGGTTTGTTGTTTATAATCAAAGATTTTCCACATTTGTTCTAAGTCCAGAACACCACCGAGACTAATTGCCCCTTTTAATGGAAGAGGATCTGTAGTATTTCGTAGTTCACTCTCTTCGGGTAAACGATGACGTCCAGCAGTCCATATTGCCAGATGTCCTCCTGCCGAATGTCCAATAACAACAACAGAGGAAAGGTCTAGATTATAAGTGGGAGCTAACGTACGTACATAATCTGTAGCCAGTGATACATCCTGCATGGTTCCAGGATAGCTACCTCCTTCATTACCAACTCTTCTATACTCAATATTCCAGGTTGCTAGCCCATGTTGTGTCAAATCTTCCGAAACCGCTTCCAATAAATCAAGCCCATACACTGATTTCCAGAACCCACCGTGAATGACAACAACCACCGGGTATGGCCCAGCTGTATCTGGTATTCGTAAATCGCCAAACTGATTGGGATCATCTCCGTAGTGTAATCGTATGACCTTGTTTTCCTTGCCTTCCATATGTGTACTCATCTGGATTGTGCACCTCTCTTCACTAGATATGAATTCACACGCCTTACGGTAATGCTCATACAGTGGGAAAAGCTGCTCGTACCTATCCTCTGATTCTTCCTTTTCTCATCACTATTATCACCCTAAAGTTATCATGTGAGAAAATGAAATGCTATCATTATTTTTAAAATTCAAATAATAAAGCTTTAGGTAAATAATAACTTGATTAAACATGATTTCCTGCTTATTTTTCTTCTGCATTATCAATCGGTACAAAATAATGATCCTTCCGATAACACAATGCCTCCATCGTTGCTATTAATTCGTCGTCACTTTCAACCCGAATTTTATACCATGCTGTCCGAAAGTTTTTCTTCTCTTCCGTAGCGATTGCTCTTAGCTTCGAGCCTTTCATCCCTGCCGACATGAAATTGACCGTTGTTGTTAACCCAACAGATGTTTTTCCATATGAATTACATGCTGCTGCGAATACATAGTCAGCTAAAGCAAAAATGATTGCACCATGAACGGTCCCATGAGAGTTTAACATATGATCCTTAGCCTCTAACTCCGCAGTCGCAGTGCCTTCTCCTAATTCAATTAATTTGATCCCTAAGTACTGGGCATAAGGCTCTTGCTCGAACGTTTCAACGATTTGCTGATAATTTCTTTGATGGACTTCTTTTTCATCAATATATTTTTTCATGAGTGCCTCCTACAAGTTAGTAGTATAATGTGTTTTTACCTATAAATTATTATAACATTTAAAATATTTTAATAACTATTAGATTTACATTTCAAGTGTATCTTCTATCATCCATGGACAATTATACTATCTGAGATGAATTCAAATGAAAAAGCCAAGGAGTTAGATACACCTTGGCTTCTCGTTTCACACATGATTACCCAACTTATTTCAGGTAGGAAAGTGCTGTTTCCGGATCAAATCCTAATACCCAATTTCCGTTAATATTGGTTTGAGGTACTCCCATTTGACCTGTTGTTTCTACTAATTTTTGCGCCGCTTCCTGATCTCTTTGCACATTTACTTCTTTGTAAGGTAATCCTTTTGAATCCAAGAAATTTTTCATATGAACACAGTACGGACAAGTATCTGTAGTATAAACAGTGATATCATTCATTTTTCATATCCCCTTTATTGTTTTATTGATAGACCCATATGAGTATGGTATCCTAATTTCTTGCAATAGGCAAAATAAGAGTAACCCGAAAGTATAATTCATTTGAACCAAATTATTTCGAACCACCCTAGTAGCTTACTCTCTCAATGAGTATGATGAACTGCGCAACGGTTAGGTCCGATTTCAAGCTCTTGTTTTTCTTCGAGTGTGGCACTTCGCATCCCACGATTAATCGCTACGATTTCTTCAAAGTTAGGTGGAGTCTCACTTGACGTTGCAGCAGCAACTACCTCAACAAATTCGTCGACTGTTTTCCCGTTCATGACATCATTCATTTTTCGGATATGTCCCAACGTATTACCAATATAGCCAGCTTCATGCAACTCTTCGGCAAACTTGGCATAGTGACCTGGAAGAACAATAACGTCATCAGCGATTTGTGCAACTTTACCGTATACCGTGTGATAAAGGTCAGCTGCCCACTCTCTTGCTTTTCCCCCAAGGTCAGGACGTCCTAGCCCCGTTACAAAAATCGTATCTCCTGAGAACAGCACTTTTCCATTTACAAGGAAGGATACACTACCAGGAGTATGTCCTGGTGTTTTGACAGCCAAAACTTCTAAAGTAATAGAAGCGAAGGTGAGTACTTCATAGTTTTCTAGTGAATGGAAATCTAGCACTGCCCCTTCTGATTTCATCAAATAATAGTTTGCTCCTGTTTTTTGTGCCAATTCATGTCCACCTGAAATATGATCAGCATGTAAATGTGAGTCTACTACATGCGTAATCGTAGCTCCCTGTTCATTGGCAAAATCAATATAACGATCAACGAAGCGTGATGCGTCTACTACTAGAGCTTCTTCACCAGATGTAACCATATAGGATAAACATCCTTTGCCCACACGAATAAACTGGTGAACCGTAATTTCCTGATCCTGATACACTTTTACTGGATATAAGTACTCATTCCATCCCTTCATGCCCCCAATCAAATAGTTAGCTTGTAGTCCTGCTGCTTCTTCTAGCATCTCCGCCACCATGATGGATGAACCTTCTTTCGCGCAGATAACAATTACATTTCTGTCTTGAGGGAGCTTGTCCATAACATGCTCTACGCCATCGATCAGTTCAAAGTATGGAATGTTCAGATATTCAACCTCTTTCCCTTCTACTTTCCAATCATTGAAATCAAAAACATTTCTAACATCAAAGATAAAAATGGGTTCATTCTTTACAAGTAATTCATTTAGCTCTTTCGGTGATAAGCCTTTCATGTACAATTTCCTCCAAGTCAATTACCCCTAGGGGTATTATTTTAGTCAAATTTTTTTGTTACATCAGAATGTCCAGCCAGATTTTAATCGATGTTGCTACAATAAGTCCTGCTAACAAGAATTGAAGTACTTTTGTATTCATTTTTTTGCCTAAGCCAGCACCGATTGGAGAGGCGATAATACTTGCGATAATCATGATAGCAGCAGGTCCATAATCTATTTGTCCAGTTGAGATCTTCCCTACGGTAGAACCGATGGATGAGATAAATGTAATGGCTAGCGAAGTGGCAATCGTCATTCTAGTAGGTATTTTCAGGACAACAAGCATGATGGGAACCAGAATAAATGCACCTGCTGCACCTACAATTCCTCCACCGATCCCTACAACAAATGCCAAAATACTGGCTATCCACTTATTAAAGGTAACTTGAGAGAGCGGCTTATCATCTAGCCCCTTTTTCGGGATAAACATCATCACTGCCGCTATCGTTGCCAACATTGCATATACAATGTTGATCGCAGCCTCACTTAACAACTTGGAGCCAAAGCCACCAATAAAACTACCCACCAAAATACTTGCACCCATATACAGGATCAAGCTTTTGTTTAAGTAGTTGCCCCTCCGGTATGCCCATACACCTGCGATCGTGGCAAAGAGGACCTGGATGGCAGAGATTCCCGCAACTTCATGAGCTGTAAATGCCGCAAATCCCAGTAACGGTGGGATATATAAAAGCATGGGGTATTTAATGATGGACCCACCAATCCCTACCATTCCTGATATCAAGGAACCAACGAACCCAATCATAAAAATCGTGATCATAAAGCCTATGTCCATCTTGTCACCTCTTTTCTTGTGTAGATCATTCCACAGCTGTAATCATAGTTGTTACTGCTTTTCCTGCCTCAATAACATACCCCATACGGTATTTACACATTGATTATATACCCCTATAGGTATGTTGTAAACAGTAATTTTACATCTTTTAAACTTTTTGCGCTTGCATACGCATACAATCTACTATCTACTTTCTGAAACAACAAAACGGCCATGACCGTTTTGTTGATCGCAAGCGGTCACATCCAATTTTATGAAAAACGTCGAGACGTTTTTCATAGAAAAAAACCTACTGCCGTTTTCTCATTCTCGAAAACGGCAGTAGGTTTTATCCGTACTGATAACTCTATTAAAACAAGTTTTATTCTTATCTGTTTTTCAAAAGATCGTGGATTAGGCATCCGCCTAAAAAAATAGCCCCTAAGTAGCCGATCGCACCTATCGCAGGGATTCCCAGAATCTTGGGTTGCATATCTGTTGTACAGATTAGGCTTGAGCCAATTAAGAGGGCAGCGCTGACAAGACAAATTACCATTTTATTGACCATATGATTAATTTGTCTCAGCGGCTCTTCTGCTCCTGTTAATTCCAAGTTCATTTTGGCTTGTCCTTTCCTCGCCATTCGCAATATGTCCGAAATCTGAGTTGGAATATCAATAGATTTTTTAAACAGTTTATGAACAGATTTCCCTCTATTTTGAAGCTCTTTTTCCAAATCAAATTGAAGAAAGAGATGCTCTGACATGTGAGTAGATAATATCTTAAGAAAATTTACCTCAGGACAACAAGTTCTCAGGATTCCTTCCAACGTAATAATTCCCCGTCCCAGAATCGTGATACCAGTTGGCATCGCGATTTGATGATCTTTTATTAGATTAATCAGTTCATTAATCAAGCTGCCAAGGTCCAGATTCCCTAGATCAACATGTCTGTATTTAACTAACATGTCCTCAATGTCAGAGTAGAGACCTGTGTAATTAATATTTCCTTTTGGAGTACCAATGGTGAGAAGTGAATGGATTATTTCATAACTATCATTCTCTACCATAGCTAGTACGACTTTTTTTAACTGCTCTTTATCTCGATTGGATAACCGTCCTACCATTCCGAGGTCGAGCCAGACTATTTTGCCCTCTCTAATCCAGATGTTCCCCGGATGAGGATCTGCATGAAAAAATCCGTCGTCTAGCACTTGTTTCGTATAATTTTCAGCCAGTTTCATTCCAATTTCGTTCAGATCATACCCATGACTCATCAGTCTTTCCAGAGAATCAATCTGAATTCCCTCAATATATTCCATGACTAACACCTTGGAGGTAGACAGGTGGCGATATACCTTCGGACATGTCACATATTCGATCTCTTTGTTCAGCTCATAAAACTCTTTACAATTTTCTGCTTCCTTCAAAAAGTTCATCTCTTGCTGGGCAACCACCCACATCTCATCGATAATGGCAGTAAAATTAATTAAACCATCCATTGCTCCAAATACTTGTAACAGCTTAGATGCTTTCTTAAGCAAAACAATATCTTGTGCCATTGTTTCATAGATTCCAGGGCGTTGTACCTTTATCACGACTTCTTTTCCACTTGTCAGTGTCGCAGCATGGACCTGAGCTATTGAGGCTGAACCAAGGGATTTTTCATCAATATGCGTAAATATCTCATGAACAGATACCCCATATTCCTCTTCCACCAGCTTAATCACCTTGGAAAACTCCACAGGTCTTACCTCTGCCCTCAGTTTAACCAATTCATCACAATAACTCTTTGGCAACATATCAGAACGCAAAGACATAATCTGTCCGAATTTAACAAAGGTCGGCCCTAAATCTTCTAGAATCATACGTAGTTTTTCGGGAGAAACACCACGAATCACATCGTGGCGTTTCAGGACCTGGATCATTTCTTTTAATCTTGCTGAGGATGTATCTCTTTGTCCATTCTTATTCCTCTGTTTTCTCCACTCCATCCTCTTTATTCTCCATTTCAGCAAGTTTTCTCTTCAACATTGCAATTTCTTCAGGGTTCAGATTGTCTAGCATATCTACTACAGTGGTAGTAGTCGGTTTCTCTGTATGACTCTGTGGAGAGTGCTTTTTAAAGCTCTCCTGTACATTCCGTTTGAGCTCTTCATTTAATACTTTACCTTGCTCTACGGTAATTTCTCCTTTTGTAATCAGCTCATCTAATAGGGTTTTGGATCTTTCTGCGGTTACAGCTACAGCGCCAATACCTGCCAATAAAATTTTTTTCATGTCATCGTTAATACCCATGATTTATTCCTCCCAATATTTGATGTGTTCAGGTAATTTATTTTTCCTCTTGAAATCAGGAAAGGGAGTAGTCAAACAAACAAGTATACAAGTTAGTAACTTACTTATCTCAATCATATCATATTAAAATTGTTAGAAATGTCTGTTCATCATTTATCCTTTTTTTTTCACCGATTAGTAAACTCTTTATTAAAATAACAAAAACGCCTATGAACTCGTTTTAAGCAAAACGAATCAATAGGCGTTTCACCGTATATATTTTGTAAGAAAATCATAGAATTTGCTATTTACTCAATCATATTTCTTGTGGTCCCGTTGTAATGGTGGGAATGCGGACGCCTTCCATTTACAGTTGTATACCCTTCAAAATAATGAACGTGTCCCCCAGTTGGCACACTGATAGCGGGTCCTGTTACTCCCTCAATTACGTGCTGGTGACCATCATTAACGGAAGTTAGTGTACGGTATTGATGAACATGGGGTACTCCAGTCGGTGCTGGTTCCGTTTCTCCGATATATTTATGATCATGCCTGTCATCTACTGAAGTCGTACCAGCAAACATGTGCCTATGTGTTACGGTTATCCCATTCCAAGAGGTGAGATATAATTCATGTGAGTGAGTTGCTGTTGAATCATCGGAATGGAATAAATATCCTGTAATAGGAATTCTGTTCATTTTATAACCCCTTTGCCCAGTTTGTTACATAGTATGAAAGAGCACAGGGATTGGCATGGGCGTATAGAAATTTGGGGTGGTATTTTTCATACGAAAAATAAAAAAATACCCGAGCAATGGACATTATTGAATCCATTACTCGGGCGTTCCAGCTCACTTCTGGATTCTCATATAATTAGCGGAAAATTCTCATAACTTGAGGTTTTATTTCATGTAGCAAATCCTTCATCGTATAACCCCCTCTTTCATTAGGAGACACCGAGAGCTACCGCAGCTAGCAAAGCCACACAAGCAATTAAAGCCCAGCCAAGAATTAATTTCCAAATAAATGTAACCCATCTCTCATAAGGAATTCCAGCAACAGCCAGGTACCCCATTAGTGCTGAAGATGTAGGGATAATGGAGTTGGTAACAGAGTCACCGTATTGGAAGGCAAGAACGGCAATCTGCCTTTCTAATCCTAGTAAATCCGTAATGGGAACCATTATTGGCATAGTCGCAGCAGCCTGCCCACTACCTGACGAAATGAATAAATTCAAAATCGCCTGACCAAAAAACATACCTACTACATTTAATGCTTGTGGCAGATGACTGATCCCTGATGCCATCATAAAGACAACGGTATCGATGATTTTCCCTTCTTCTAGCACTACTGTAATCGCCCTCGCAAAGCCAACGATTAAAGCACCAAACGTAACTGCTTTTGCTCCCGCTATAAATGAATCGAATAGTTTTCCTAGTTGTAAACCGCCTACCAAGCCACTAATAATCCCCATGATCATAAAAGAAGCAGTGAGCTCAGTTAAAAACCATCCCCATTTAAATACACCATAAACATTAAAGGCGAGACCACAAAGCATAACAAGAAAGACTAGCTTGTGGCGTCCGGTCAATTCCGGGAATTCGCCTAATCCGGTTCCTTGTTTTTCATTTTGTTCTATATCATAAATGACACTATTCGCAGGGTTTTGCTTCACCTTATTCGCATATCGACTTACATACCAAATCGCAAACACCAGTACAAACAGATAGACAACAAAACGGAAACCAATTCCAGAGAAAAGAGGTACTTCAGCAAGTGATTGAGCAACCCCTACCGTAAACGGATTCAGCATACCTCCAAAAAAACCGCTGGCCGCGCCAAGAGTAATCATAGCCGTTCCCGTAACGGCATCAAAGCCCATCGCTCTTGCTAAGGCAATCCCAATTGGTACGAAAATGATGGTTTCTTCTGCCATCCCCATGGTAAAACCACCGATAGAAAATAGAATCATGCTCAAGGGGATTAGTAACCGTTCACGTCCTTCAAGTGAACGTACACCTTTAAAAACCCCTGCTTCAATCGCACCCGTCGATCGGATAATTCCAAATACGCCACTAACAAGAAAGATATAAAAAATAATTTGAGCTCCTTTTTCTAAGCCCATGGGAATAGACGTAAATATTTCAAAAAAGCTGACCGGATCACTTTCAATTGTATGATAGCTGCCATCTACTACGAGCATTCTTCCTGTAGACTCATCCTTGACACGCTCGAATTCACCAGCAGGGACAAAATAGGATGCTAGCCCTGCAAGAATGATGATAATAAAGATAAGCGTGTATGTATGCGGTACTTTAAGCAATGTCTTTTTCTTCGATGATACAGGATTTCTTTCCGTTTCCATCCGTCCACCTCATCACAATGTTAGATGTGCTCTTTTTTAATTGTTAGCTGTTGCAAAGACTCTTCATCAACCACAATCCCAAGACCCGGTTCAGTTGTAAGGTGCACAAAAGGAATATCATATTTCAAATTACCAATGTCCTGACTAAATAGGAGAGGTCCCGTCAACTCCGTACTGGAGATATTTTTTCGTGAGATGGCAGTATGATAGCCTGCAGCTGATCCGATTGAGGATTCTACCATGGACCCGATTTGACAGCTTATCCCAGCACTCTCGGCTGTCTTTGCCAAGTGGATAGCTGGATAAATACCACCGCACTTCATCAATTTAATATTGATTTTATCGGCGGCTTTCTTCTTTATGATCTCCAGCAAGTGCTCTTGGTGATGGATGCTTTCATCAGCCATAATTGGGATGGTTGTCTTCTCTTTTAACTCGGCTAAACCGTCAATATCACCCATTTTGATCGGCTGTTCTAGCCAGGCTAGTTTGTAAGGCTCTAACGCTTTCACAGCAGGTAGTGCATTCGAGTAGGTTCCCCATCCCTGATTCACATCTACCCGAACAGGCACCTTATCCCCCACTTTTTTCCGAACGGCTGCAATACGCTCCACATCTGCATCAATATCCCAGCCCACCTTCAGTTTTAGGGAACTGTATCCTTTTTGGATGGCTTCCTGTGCTTTTTCTGCCATCGCCCTAGGCTCATCAATACTTAGAACTTTTGCGTAGGTAAGCGAATCATGATACTTTCCGCCTAGTAATTCATAAATCGGCAATTTGGTGTATTTTCCTATCAGGTCATAGCATGCAATATCAATGGCTGCTTTAGCTGAAGAATTTCCCGCTATCGACGAATTCATAATATGGTGAATTTTTTCTAACTGAAACGGATTTTGATTTTTTACAGCAGGAAGCAGAACATGTTTTAAGACCTCGAAGGTTGCATAAATGGTTTCTCCCGTTACATGCTCATCTGGGACTGCTTCTCCATATCCTACGAGTCCATTGTCCGCTGTCAATTTCACAATGATAGACGGCATATTCTTGTATGTTTCGTAGGCAATAACAAATGGCTCTTTTAAAGGTAAATGAATGGCATAAATCTCGCATTGAATAATTTTCAATCTGGAGCCCCCCTATACTAATTGTCGCTATTTGTCGTTTAAAACAATATATAATACTATTATTTTTTTGTAAAGTCAGAATATTTTATCTTTATACAAATAAAAATCTTTCATGGAAAGCTTCACGGCTTCAATGAAAGATTTTTATTTAGGTAACTGATTTCAGTTTTTCGGTTGCCACGTATATATTTCGAGGTCTTCCCTGTTCGTATGGATGTTCTTCCCCTACTTGCAAAAGAAATCCTACTTCTTTCAGTCGTTTAATGAATCTTTCAGCAGTTCGGCGAGTGACATTCATATAGGCTTGCAACTCCGCGGCTGAAAATGTACCAAAATTGTTTACTGTAATAAATCGCTGAATAATTTTTAGATTTTTCGCACTCATTTTCAGTTCATTAGCTAGTTTTTGGATAGCTGGATCTTCGTTTTTCAGTTCAACATAGCTTTTTTTCTCAAGTAATGGTCCAAACAATTTTTGATCCTCATCTACCAGGCAAGTAATCGTTTTATTCTTCAGAAATTTCTCCGTAAAAAACAAGGCTTGAGCCGCATGATTTTCTGCCTCCTGGATCGTATATCCATAACCGATACCAATTTGAAACAGCGTGTTAAATTCTTTTTCATACTGATTTATTATGGTACGAAAATAATCGTATCCAAAGGCTTGTAATGCTCCACGGGTCGTATAAATCAAATGAGGGTCCTGATATTCTAATGAGACTCTGGCATGCAGGCTTTTACTTACTTTCTGCAATGTAGTCAAAAAGTGCTCGTTTTCCTTCAGGGATTGCTGGCATCCTTGAATCGAGATAATCGCAATCTGTGATTCTTCCGTTTTCTTTAGTTTTAACAAGGATGTAGCCTTTGCAAGACTCTCGAGTAAAGTGTGTTTTGACTCTACCATAAACCTGGATGGAATGGAGAGTTTCTGAAGCTCTTCATAGACAGCATGAATACTCGTCAACGCAAATAGGATCTTACCTTCCTGATATAGCTTGTGGTGAAAATGGATAAATTCTACGATATGTATTTCATTCGTCTCATTCTCTCTACTATATACCCACGGATAATCCTTCACATATAGAGGTCCCTCATCAATTTCTGATTCATTCAGAACCTTTGATAAGCGATTCCGATCGGGTAAATCTACAGATATTTTGTTTAATGGAACCCGTTCCTTATTAGAAATAGATAATAGCGAAAGTGCCATGGTTAATTCATCAAACGGGATGTATAGGGCTTCTTTCTTATGTTTTTCTACTTGTGTGTATCCATAATAGTATGGGATTGATCCTGAAAAGAGTACCAGATTGGTTTGTCTGCATGCTTCATCTATCAAAAGACGGCTTTCTTCAGGCATCTCATATTGAAAGCAAATAAACTCTGCTTCTGGAAACTGAGAAAAGTGCACAGAGACTGAGTCCAGAAAAAACTTTGAACCTATGACACCAATTTTCATCGCGTAGCTTCACCTCCTCTATACGGGAAAAATATTTTTTTGGCTGCTGTAAGAAAAAGTCTTCCAAACTTGTAATACCTACCCTACTCGAACCACATGTTTCTCGTCCTTCGTGTTTACACATAAAATATCATACAACTATTCTACAGGAAAGTGCCCCCTTATTACCGAATTATATCTTCCATTCCCAAAGAACGGAGTATAAATAATCTTATGAAAATAGAACGCCTTCTTGGTATCATCATCTTGTTATTGAATCGCAATCTGGTTCAGGCCAAAGATTTGGCTGAACGTTTTGAAGTATCCATTCGTACGATATATCGAGACATCGAAACTATTAGTCAGGCAGGTATTCCTGTTGTTACTTATCAGGGTATTAATGGTGGAATCGGCCTCGCAGATGGATACCGATTGGACCGTCAACTTTTGACCAACAAGGAATTGATTACGATTGTAACCGCTCTACAAAGTATTGCCACCATTCATCAGCATCCCCAAAACGCGAATCAGGCTTTAGTAGAGAAAATTAATACGATTATACCAAAAACACAATCTGAGCAGTTCCAGTCTCTATCGCAGCAAGTAATCTATGATTTCTCTCAGTGGGGACAGCATTCCAAGCTGGAGGAAATGCTCGAACACCTAAAACAAGCGATTGATAGCAGTACACGAATAAGCTTCATCTATCGAAATGCCAAAGGAGAAGTTAATGATCGCCTTGTGGAACCATATACACTAGTACGAAAAGGACCTTCCTGGTATTTGTATGCTTATTGTTGTAACAAACAAGAATTCCGTTTTTTCAAGGTGTACCGAATGAAAGATCTGCAATATCTGAATGATCCATTTACCCGGAAATCGATCTCTACAAAAGAGCTTCCCTGGAACCAATCCTGGCGCCAGTCTTCCTCGGTAATCTCACTAGTTCTACGTTTTGACCCAAATGCGAGACATCTCGCTGAGGAATATTTTGGGGTTGAGGAGGTACAACCTGATCAGGACGGCTATTCACTTGTCTATGCCTCGTTTCCTGAGGATGATTGGCTTTATGGGTTTATTCTTAGCTTTGGTCCGTTACTGGAAGTGATAGAACCTATTCATGTACGGAAGCGTATTATAGAATTATCAGCAGAGATCGTAAAAAAATATGAACAAAATAAGTAAACCTGACAGAAAGTTGTCAGGTTTTGCCGGTTATACTGGTGTTATTCAAGAGAAGGAGTGATAAACATGACGTTACCTACTTTTTGTCAAAGTTGTAGTATGCCGCTAGGAGAAGCTGTTCTGGGGACTGAAAAAGATCAAAGCAAATCAAAGGATTACTGTATCTATTGCTATAAAGATGGCGCATTTACCTATCCCGACTGCACAATGGAACAAATGATTGAAATCTGTGTCCCTCATATGATTCAGGAAAATATGGACGATGAACAAGCACGAGCTATGCTTTTACGTGTACTACCCAACTTAAAGCGTTGGGAAAACCAAGGGGCAACGAGTGTTGATTCAGTCCCTGAACCCCGAATTGAACATCTTGATCCAATCGTGATAGCCGGGATCTCAGCACGTACGACGAATGCATGTGAAATGTCTGGCGAAGGGGTTATCGGTAATCTATGGGAGCAGTATGCTGCCAAGCAATTAGATCAGGTACTAACAGATGAGTCCGCAGTAGCTTATGGTGTTTACTATAATTATGAGAACGGAGCATTGGGAGAATACTCAATAATGGCCGGAAAAAGAGTCAGCTCTACTCAGGGCGTCCCAGAAGGCCTGGACGTGGTTACACTCCCCAAGGCCACCTATGCCGTTTTTACTACCAGACGCGGGCCTCTCTCTGAAGTGGTAATTGAAACATGGCAAGATATATGGAAATGGTCCATGAAAAATGGAGTGTCTCGGACATTCACAGGTGATTTTGAACGATATGACGAACGGTGCATGGACCCTGCCAACGTTGTCGTCGATATCTATATCGCAATTGCTACACCTGAATAATTTTTCTTAGTTGAAATGGACTTTCCCCTCTTCTATAACTCTTCAAAAATTTGATACAAATAAAACAGACGTAGAATCAATCTAGCGTCTGTTTTATTTGTATCATTCTGTTACCTCGTTATTTTACCAAATCAAGCCACCACTGAAACAGACTTCACGAACACCTAATAATTCACCACTCACCAGCTCCACTTCCTTGAATCCTTTCGTTAGCTTACATGCTTCCGATGTTCAAATCGACCTCAATATTGTTTGATCCTTTCATTCTTTTTTCAGAAAGGGTGATTAAAGTGTTTCCCAAGGAGGTAATGAAATGAAATCAATCATTGTGAGGTGGACCTTGTTTGTGTTCATTCTCTTATTAATTTTTCAAGCAACAAATATTGTGAAAGCAGATGACGATCATGGTGATGATCACAAAAAGAGTGAAAAATATGAAAAGCACAAGAAAGATGAACAGAATTTTTTTGATTGGGATGATGACGATCACGACGATGATGATTGGAAAAATGATAATGAAACATATAAAAATGGAACCAGGTCTCTATATGAAAGTAATCTAGTCAAAAATTCATTTTGGAACATATGGACAAGGGAGCCAAGCATTTCTTTACATGAGAATCTACCCATTCAGGATACAAGGGAAGTAATAATTGAACTAAATAACAGAAGCGAAATGTTTTACATAATTCCACAAAACGGACAATTGCTCGTTAAGGGTGAAAAAATAGCAATGTTTCTTAATGCAGAGTCAACATATTATCAACAAAGCAAGATTCTTGAAGTTTCAAAGGACAAAAAAGAACTCATTGTCCGTGCCAGATCCAATGCAGCTTATGAAAATATGGTCAAAACACCAATGCCTACATCGGCTTTCTTTTATGAAGAATCTGTCTATTTGCCCATTTCAGTGATCGCAAATGCTTTCGGTTATAGAGTCAGCTGGAATGCAGAAAAAGAGACCATTATCTTCCAGGAAATATTATAGATGAGGTGAAATAAATGAAAGAAAATACAAAAGCAAAATGGATAGTTGGAATTACGGGAGCAGCTTTCTCGGCATTTATTCTAGGTCAATTAACTGAAAATGAATCTACTGTCAAAAATCCACTGGCAGTTGAAATTAACGACTCAATGAGTGATCGGGAAAAAGAGCTAGTAAAGCTTGATTGGAGTGATTTTTCTGTTCAAGTAATGAATGATGAAAGGAATTCTAAGAATGATCGATCTTCAAGAAGAAGCTAATAATGATAAGATGGAGACTTTAGAATTTAATACGATGAATACTACGTTTTTTATCTCCATTTCAAATAGTAGCATTGCTGATTGGAAATCACCTATCATCTCATGGCTCAAATATATGGAATATGCATTTTCAAGGTTTCAAAACAATAATGAATTATGTAGATTTAACGAGACAAAAAGGGATTCACTTATATACGTCTCCCCTACTCTTTATGATCTATTAAAAAAGGCAGAGGAATACCGTATAAAAACAGAAGGTCGGTTTTCACCATATATGCTCACTCAACTAGAGGAGTATGGATATAAACAATCCTTTCCCTTCGAAACATCCACTAACGAAGAGAAATCAACAAATTATGAAAAGGAGTTTCAACCGTTACTTTTTCATGAAGGCAGTCAAATAACAAAGAAAACAAGCCAAAGAATAGATCTTGGTGGGATTGCAAAGGGCTATGCCGTTGAAGCTGTTTCCAAGTGGTTAAAGAAGCATGCTCATAGTAGATATGGTATTGTCGACGGGGGTGGCGATATAGCGGTATGGTCAAATGGGGAAAAAACCTGGAATATTGGAGTCATGCACCCTTACCACGAAGACCAAGAAGTAGGACATTTTTGCATTCAAAACGGGGGCATCGCCACCTCTAATATTATTTATAGAAGCTGGAGGATGGGAGACACGAAAAAACATCACATTTTAGATGGAAGAACTGGGATGCCTGTCTATTCACCGATTGTTCAAGCATCCGTTGTAACCGAACATTGTCTAGATGCAGAAATTGGCGCAAAAATTTGCTTAATGGATGATCCCACATGTACAAAATCTGTATTAAAGAAAGTTCATGAGCAATTTAGTTATGTTCTTGTTACATTCAATGGTGACTTGAAGCTTGGGGGGACTGTCTAAAATGAGCATTGAGTTATTTTCCATCTGGAATTTCATCCGTTTATCTGGTTTTCTTGCCTTCTTCCTATTTACCTTTTCGATATCGGCTGGTTTGTTAAGCCGCTTTGCGATTTTTCAAAAGAAAAAACTCCTCATGTTGGAGCTTCACCAGACAAGCGGCTGGGCAGGGTTTTTGACTAGCATTTTTCATGTGATACTGCTATGGAAAAATGAGTATGTTCCCTATAAAATCCAGGAAATACTCATTCCTTTTTTAGCTGAAAATGCCACTGTCTTCTCTGCCCTTGGAACGATCTCCCTTTATCTGTTTGTTATCACATTTGCGACATCAGATTTTTTCATAAAAAAATTAGGTCGTGACTTATGGAAGAAAGTCCATCTCATCGTCATTCCGGCGTGGATTTTGATGGTACTGCATAGCATTTTGATTGGTACAGACTCTGAACAACCGTGGGCTTCCTTTCTGTATGGCGCAAGCATTATACTTGTCATCACACTAATCCAATTCAGATATCTGGAAGGAAGACGTAATCCGCTAAATAAGAAAGGTCCAAGAACAAACACATAACTCCGTTACAGAGGAGAGTCAACTGAGAAGCGCCACGTCTTTTAAAAAACCTTTCGTTTTAGAGGACGCGTGACGCTTTTAGTTGATCGGCATATTAGATGCAAATGTTATGGAAAATTCAGTTCCTTTACCAACTTCACTTTTGACCTGGATATCACCTCCGTGGGCATTGACGATTGTTTTAGCAATGGATAGACCAAGTCCAGAGCCATCTTTATTTCTAGAAGGATCGCCGCGATAGAACCTGTCAAAAATATTAGGTAAATCCTCTGGAGAAATTCCAAGACCTGTGTCTTGTATCTGGATAACTATTTTTTGATTGAGCATCTTTAGCCTGCAAATTACAGTCCCTTCTTTTGTATAACGGACGGCATTGTCTAATAAAATATACATAAATTGCTGTATCCGAACACGATCACCTTTTAAAACAACATCATTTTGGATGTCATACGTTAGAGTTAATTCGAATGGAACAATTCCCGAAAATCTTTTTAATAAATCATATAGAAGTAAAGATAGATTTAGTTCTTCTAGCTCCAACTCCAAATTGTCTTGATCATTTCTTGCCAAAAATAATAGATCATTAAGAAGAGAATTCATCATTTCTGCCTCGTTTTTTACATCTTCTAAAACTTCCTGTCCAAAAGAACTTAAGTTTTCTTTTTCTTCCCTTGCAAGCACATCGATCGAGCTATAAAAAATACTTAAAGGAGTTCTTAATTCATGCGAGGCATCTGCAACAAACTTTCTCTGTGTGAGAAAGGATTTTTGGATCGGCTTCATTGCTTGCCCCGCAAAAAAATACCCAGCCAAAGCAAATAATATACTGAACAATAAGGTTAGAAATAGCAGATTCCAAATAATATTATCTATTAAATGTTTGTCATTTGTAATTTCCATTCCAATCATGACGCTTCCGAAGATTCTCCCATCATGCTGAAGTGAATAATTGACCAAAAGGAAATGAGTATTCTCCCATTCTATTTCTTTCATAGACTTTGAAGATTGCTTATGAAGATCATTCCTCTCGATATATTGAGCTAAGCTTTTAACTGTCTCTTCTCCGGAAACCAAATTATGATTCCTATCAAATACATAGTAGAAAATATTTTTTTCTGGTTTATATTCCAAATATTTGTGTTTATCTTCAAAAAATATCTCAAGAAACTCATGTTCTTCCTTTTCATAAAAGCTGTTTAATTCTGCTATTTCATTATTTTTAATGTCTCCAGAAATAAAAATATATAATACAATAATAAACATGACCAGAATAATCAATAAAGATCCTGTAAAGAGTAGGGTTAGCCTTGCTTTTACCGTATTAAACATAACCGTCCCTCAATTTATAGCCAACCCCTCTAACATTTTTAATGAGGGAGGGCTGGCCAGATTGATCAATTTTTTTCCGAACAAGCTTGACCAAAGCATCAAGCGCATTCTCCGTAATCTCGACATCAAACCCCCAAATTCTTTCAAGAAGAACTTCCCTCGTTAGAATTTGGTGTTTATTTCGGAGCAATAGCTCCAATAATTCATATTCTTTCTTAGATAGTTCAATCAACTGCCCATTTCGTTTAACTATGTGTGTATTTAGATTCAATTGCAAATCTCCATAGAAAAGAATTTCTTCAAAAGGCTTCTCCGTCCTTCTCGATAGTGCTCTTAATCTTGCCGCAAGTTCCTCAAATTTGAAAGGCTTAATTAGGTAATCATCTGCACCAGAGTCTAGACCCGCAACAACATCTTCTATCGAATCTTTTGCGGTAAGGAATAAGATTCCACCTTTATAGCCTTTTTTTCTCAGCCTCCGACATGTTTCAATTCCACTTAACTTCGGCATCATCCAGTCGAGGACAATAAAATCATAATCTGTACACAAGGCATAATCATAAGCAGCCATTCCATCCCTTACCCAATCCACCCTGCAAAATTCCTTCTTCAGTAAATGAGAAATTAATTTTCCTAAACTCTCATCATCTTCAGCAAATAAGATATTCAAGAAGCTCACCCTCCTTTGTATGCGATAGTTTTCACTTTATGAATATAACGAATTTGAAAAATATTGAAAAATCTAGCGAAACAAGCATTCTCTCTATAGCGATTCGTAACCAATATCCCTTTTCATGTTATGACTTTAAATGAAACTTACATTGTGATGCAGGAAATTGACTTTTTTTATTTATGACAAAACATACTCAAATTCATATTTATTTTATCACCATCTTTAGCCAGTGTGGTTAGGTTTATGTAAGAGATAGACATAATAATTGATAATAATTGCGAACATGAAAAAAACCTGAAACAGCCATCATTGTGCCGTTACAGGTTTGAGTGATGTGACATTTTATATGAAAACGCACACAACAACGTCAGTTTTTATTTGTATCATTTTGTTACCTCATTACTTTACCGAATAATCGTAAAAAAAACCCCCTCAGGTTTAGCCTTGAAAAACGTTCCTTCGTTATATATTAATTTTTAGTACTAGATCATAATATTAAGTGCTAGAATACATATAAGTCAAAAAACTGAGGTGTAATCTATATGCTCAAATCTAAAGCAAGAATTACTGCAATAGGTTCGTATGTTCCAGAAAAAAGGTTAACAAATACCCAGTTAGAAAAAATGGTAGAAACGAATGATGAATGGATTGTAAAGCGAACTGGGATTAAGGAACGAAGAATAGCACATGAAGATGAGTTTACAAGTGACATTGCTTATAAGGCAGTAAGGAATCTCATGGATCGATACGATAAATCTGTCGATGATGTCGATATGATTATCGTCTGTACGATGACTCCTGATTTCAAGACTCCAAGCGTAGCCTCTTTAGTTCAAGCAAAGCTAGGTATTACTAGCACTGGAGCCATTGATTTGAATGCTGCTTGTGCAGGATTTACTTACGGATTACATGTAGCTAATGGATTGATCACATCTGGATTACATAAGAAAATTCTTGTTATTGGTGCTGAAACTTTATCTAGAGTTACCGACTATACAGACAGAACAACTTGTGTAATTTTTGGAGATGGTGGAGGAGCCGTTCTCGTTGAATATGACGACCAACAGCCAAGTTTTATTTCTTCTCATTTAGGTTCAGAGGGTGAAAGAGGAAGCAAGTTATATTGCACAAATCTCGCTACAAGAATGAACGGTGAAGATTTAGTAGGAAATGGTCATTTTGTTCAGAGTGGTCGCGAGGTCTACAAGTGGGCTGTAACCACTGTTCCAAAAGGCATGTTAGCTGTTTTGAAAAATACGTCAATTGATCTAAGCGACGTTGATTGGTTCGTGCCTCATAGTGCAAATGTAAAAATAATTGAGTCAATCTGTGAAAAAAGTGGTTTCCCGATAGAGAAAACATTATATAGCTTAGTTGAATTCGGGAATACTTCTTCAGCAACAATTCCCTTATCACTGGATAAAGGTGTACTTGAAGGTAAAATCAAGAATGGCAATAAGTTGCTATTATATGGCTTCGGTGGTGGATTGACACACGCCGGATTGCTAATTAATTGGAACATATGAGTTTAACGGAGAATACATCTTACTAATTCCTAAGAAAACGATTCAAGGGCTCTGGTATTTCTTCTCAACAAATAAATCCTGTAGACCTTTGTTCATCACGGTCTACAGGATTTTATTTTGGTCTATTAGAAAAAGCAGTTATGACTTTTCATTCATAGTTCCCTGTACATAATGTTGAAAAGAAATGGGACATAAGTGCTAGATTAATAAATCACTGTCCTATTCTAAAAAATTGATTTAACTGGTTAGTAACTCGACGAAATCGTGTAATCTATCCAAGGTGGTTATATTCTCATTACATTTTTTGCTATCCTGACAGATATAGTTACCTCTCTTAACATAATTATCTAGTCCAGACCGCTTTACTTCCATAACGAACATACCTATCTCTTCATGCCTGTTACAAAGTGCACAAACCCCTTTTTGATTAAGATTGGAAAATGTACCTTGTAAACCAACTAACTTGTCTTGGTACTCTACGATCATATATTTCTTGCTCGAGCCCTTATCAATCCAACCCAGGTATGAGATTTCTTGAAGATTCACTTTCTCCAGTGAGGGGCCCTTTAACTTCTTCACCTTTGGAAATAGAGTAGCAATCGTACGATCCGATATCGGATGAAACGGAATTACATACGGCTTTAGTTGAGCTAAGTACGCATCCGACGTTACTCTATTCTCAATTTGACTAATTGGGCTGATTACTTCTGCTTGCATATGAGCCAAATCATCGAAAAGCCCTACCGCTTTTTCTTGTGCGACAGATTTAACTGCATGAAGAATAGCCTTATCATTAACAGATGCATATGCATTCACGATATTTTTAGCTTGCGCCTTGATAAAATTATATTGATCATTTCGGATAAACGGTTCCATTCTACTCACTCCTAATCATGTTACAGCAATTTGACAAGTAGCCACTTGAAGAAGCCAATGAAAAAATCTTTTTGACTACTCATTATTATATGTGATCTGGCTAGCAACTCACATGTAGAAGACGACTTAGAAACGAACTCGCCATACGAAAAACTTCTATTTTTTGCACTTCCCGCACTCTTTGCTGTGTAGCGGACAGTTTTGGCTCCCTTGCGGGACCTTAACGAGTTCGCAGATTAGAAAACTTGGCATAAAAAAGCACAGATAATCTGTGATGTTCAGATCATCCGTGCTTTATCCAAGTATTATTACGAATAAACAATTTTTTTAATCGTCTCGATAGACAAAAAGTACTCCTCAGCTAATTGTTTGAGAGTCTTACCATCTTTAAATGCTTTTTTAATCCTGGTATTTCGATCATCTAGTAACTTCCTGCTTCCAGAACGTGTCCCCCATTTTTCATGGGCTGTTTTTGGTTTTGGGATATAAATAGCTTCCCCTTGAACGTGCTTTTGTATTTCTATAAGTAACTTTTCAGGTAATATTGTGGTTGCATTCACATATTTCATTTCTACTAGCCCCTTACTTTTTGAAATAGAAAAATAAGGTGCAAAGCCAGTATGATTAGAAATGAAAGCAGTACACGTGGGCGATTATGATTTGATAAACGTTAGCCCCATGCAAAGTATCGCCTTTCCAATACCCGGCTTTGCATGAGTGGCTCCAGTTTCTGGCAATCTGCTTTGATATGCCATGTAATACACCTCCAGAACTATTTATTACTTTTCTTGTTTCATCTTTCTCATGGTTGGTTGAGTTTTTGATTTTTATCATTATAGATGAAAAGAGATTGGAATGCATCTAGATATTCAGGGGTTCCGATTATTTCTTCTCAACAAATAAATCCTGTAGTCGTTATACAGATAGAACAACTTGACTTTGTCCAAAGCCAAGAACACTCATGATTAAAATCATGAGTGTTCTCGGCCAATTGATAAAGTTCTCATTAATCTGAAGTGGGTTTTAGATTAACTCCGTTTTCCTGCTAGTCCCAGGTAGGAGGAAATGACGCTCCTCCTACTTCGTAGCCCCGTAATTAGCAAATTATTCTCTCTTTACATATCCCGCATAACCGGAGGAACTTCTTTATATCCCTTAGATTTGATTGCCCCCAAAATGATTCCTACAATCATCCAGCTACTTCCCACGATAAATGTCATTCGGTCAAAGCCTGACCAAACGAAAAATATAATCAAAAAGCCAATCATCGGAAGCAGAAGGTAATTGAAAAACCCTTTTGCATCCCGTCGTCCCTTTTTCACATAGAAGTGCGCGAATACGGAGAGATTCAACACCATAAAGGTGGTTAATGCGCCAAAGTTAATTAATTGGACGATATTTTCAATCGATATAAATAATGAGACAATGAGCGAGACGAAGCCGACAAAAATCGTTGCATTAAAGGGTGTTTTGTAAACCGGATGGATTTTTCCCAAGATTCCCGAGAATGGAAGCAGTTTATCTCGACTCATGGAGTAGATAATCCGTGAAATCGCTGATTGAATCGCCAACGCATTAGCTATCCCTACAGCTGCTACGCCCACGAAGATAAGCGAATAGTATAGGAAATCCCCTCCAACTTCCCGGGCAATATCGAAAAAGGCCATATCCGGATCGAGCCCCTCATAGTCGGGATGCGCGAGAGCTGCAAGATAGGTTTGCAGCATAAAAATTAAGCCAATTATCACCAAGGAAGTAATAGTCGCTTTACCTACTGTCTTTTGCGGATTTTCCACTTCTTCAGACAGCGTGCTAATGACGTCAAATCCGAGAAAACCTAACACTGCGATGGATGCAGCACTGGCAATAAAATGAAAGTCTATCTTGTCAGCTTGAAAGATAGGATCAAGTGAAAATCCTCCCACCCCGTTTCCGTCAATAAAAACGAATTTGAAGGCAAATCCGAGAAAAATAAGCAGAACGGCAATTTCCATAGTGAGAAAGATCTTGTTTGCCCGAGCGGTTAAGCTAATTCCTCTTGCGGTAATAAAAGTATTAATCGAAATAAAAACAAGCATGATAACAACAGTAGGAATGGCAGGAAAAATACTGTTTAACCACATTGCTGAGAAACCTGTGAGCAAAGCGGGCGCCATAATGTAATCGACGGCAATTAACCATCCTGTGACAAACCCGACGTGCGGATTTAATCCGCGCTGAACATAGGAGTAGACGGAGCCAGCAATCGGAAACTCTTTACTCATTTGGCTGTAACTAATAGCTGTAAACACCATCGCAATTACCCCGACAAGATAAACCAATGGTGCCATGCCAAAACTTTCCTTGGCAATCAGGCCATAAACTTGGATAGGAGCAATCGGCAACATGGTTATCAAACCGTAAATAATTAGATCCTTCAGCGTAAGGCTTCTTTTTAATTCCTGTTTGTAGCCAAGATTTGTGCCTTTCTCACTCTCTGTCGTTTGAATCACCACTTCAGACATGAGCATTCCTCATTTCTATTGATCTGGCAAAAATCTTCCGCAGAGGAGTGGGGCTCACTCCAGCGTTAACGACACATACTTAAGTTCCAAGTATTCTTCCAGCCCTTGATGTCCACCAACCCTGCCTATTCCACTTTCCTTCACACCGCCGAATGGCGTTTGCGGATTTGCCAGAGACGTACCGTTGATCGCCAGATTACCTACTTCCAAACCGTCGATCATGCGGAACATGCGCGCAGCATCCTTGGTGTACACATAACCGGCCAAACCATATGGCGTGTTGTTGCATCGCTTCACTACATCTTCTTCATCAGTAAACGTAAGTACAGGTGCGATCGGCCCGAAAATCTCTCGGCGGGTCAGCTCCATTTCTGCATGTACCTCGTCCAAAAGCGTCGGTGCATAGAAATAGCCGTTTTGATAGCCTTCCCGGGCGATACGATTTCCGCCTACGAGCACCTTTGCTCCTTTTGCTACAGCATCGTTAACCAGTGTCTCCACCTTGTCAAGGTAGGAGGGATCGATCATTGGACCAATTTGGCTCCCTGGTTCGGTCCCACTCGCTACCTTTAAGAGCTTGATTCGTTCTGCCAGTTTCTCCACCAATTCGTGGTGAATTGTTTCGTGAACATAGATTAGATTGATTCCGTTGCAGACCTGACCACAATTCTCAAACTTGTTCCCCATAATACCGTCAACTGCTTTATCCAGATCGGCGTCAGGAAAAACGATGACAGGCGCATTGCCGCCAAGCTCAAGCGTCAATCGTTTTACGTTGTCCGCTGCCTGGCGCATGAGAATTTTGCCAACTTCTGTCGATCCTGTAAACGCGATCTTCCTCACTCTCGAATCCGCTGACAGCGTACTTCCAATCACTTCGGGATTTCCCGTAACCAGGTTGGCGACGCCAGCTGGCAAATTAGTATCCATCAGGTGCGAAATCAAAGCAATAGCAATCATCGGAGTCTGCTCGGCTGGCTTAAGAACAAAGCTACAGCCTGCTGCAAGGGCGGGTGCCACTTTCATTGCGAGAATTGCCGCTGGAAAATTCGCTGGTGTAATTAATCCCACCACGCCAATTGCTTCCCGTAATACCATCAGGCGCTGCCCCGGACGGGATGCAGGAATAATTTCTCCATACGCACGTTTCCCTTCTTCTGCATACCAGCGGATATAGACTGCGACGCCTTCTATTTCTCCTCTGGCTTCTTCGAGAGGTTTGCCCTGCTCTAACGATAGCAACTGCGCAAGCGCTTCTTTATCTGCTAGAACCCGATCTGCCCAATCCAGTAAATAGGTACCTCGTTGTCCAGCAGTCAATTTTGACCAAGACGGGAGGGCTTGGGAAGCAGCCTCTATCGCACGTTGAGTTAGCTCCTTTCCTCCATTGGGAACCAGGCCTATTGTTTCGCCCGTTGCTGGATTAATTACCTCGCTTGTATCATCTAGTTGAACTTTCTCCCCGTTAATCCATGAAAAGTTCCAATCGTTCAATTGAATCAGCTTCATCTTGTATCTTCCATCCCCTTCCCTTAATCTCTTGCTAGATAAACTCGAAATACTTCTTTCTCTCCCAATCCGTTACTTCAAAGAAATAGTCATTCAGCTCATTCTTTGCCGCAATCAGATAATGCTCGACCACGTCAGTGCCCAGAAGCTGTCTTGCTATCTCGCTCTGCTCCAACAGATTGATCGCCTCTGCCAGATTAGAAGGGAGTCGTTTTACACCCGGTGCACTCGAAGCGTTACCCTTTGTGGGCTCGGCTATATCAATTTGATGCTCAATGCCATACAGACCGGAAGCCAACATGGCGGTTAAAACAAGGTAATGATTCACATCAGCGCCCGGGATGCGATTCTCTACCCGACACGATTTGCCTTTTCCATCGACGCGAAAGGAAGTTGTCCGATTATCTTCTCCCCACGTCAATGTATTTGGGGCTCCGCCAGTATTCGAAAGACGTTTGTATGAATTGATATAAGGTGCATAGAAGATCATGAATTCTGGTGCCAACGCCATCATGCCGCCAAGGAAGTATCGTCCAGTATCTGTTAATCGATGTTTGTGGTCAGGATCGTAGAAAAGATTATTTCCAGTGTTGTCCCACAGACTGATGTGCGTGTGCCCGCTGCTTCCTGAATCGTTCGTGTCGTGCTTGGCCATAAAGGTGACCATCATGTTGTTTTGCGCGGCGATCTCTTTGATTCCGTTTTTATAGAGAGCCGTGCGATCCGCCATCTCCAAAGCATCCGCATACTTTACATTGATTTCGATCTGCCCATTACCCCATTCGCCCTTGATAGCTTCAAGTGGAATGCCAATTTCTTCCAGGTAACGAGAAACCTGTCCCAAAAACCAGTCATCCACGTTTAGCCGATAGATGGAATAATCAATCGGATAAGAGAACAACGGCTTTAGATTGGTAAAATTCTTTTCGCGGGCAGATTCTGATGTCTCTTTGAAGATGTAAAACTCCATTTCGGATGCAGCAAATGCCTGAAAGCCCATCGACTCCGCCTTCTTCAATTGCTTTTTCAGCATGTGCCGCGGTGCTATGCTCACCACAGAACCATCCTTGTTAAAAATATCTCCCAACACAATCGCATTTTTTGCAATCCAAGGATAGGTACGAAGCGTGCTGAAATCAGGTGTGACTTTCATGTCGTGCAAGCCAGTATCAAAGTTACAGAACTCATAATTTTCAGAAAACTTAAGACTTACATCCCAAATGAAATTAATAGCGCACGTGTGGATTCCTTCCAGCGCATCTTCTAAAAAGAAGCGCGCGGGAAGCTTTTTTCCAAACAGTTTACCTTGCATATCGACACCTGCAACCGTAATCGTATCAATCAAGCCATTCTGAACATGGTCTTGCAATTGTTTCAAATTCATTTTTCCCATTTTACCTTCACTTCCTTCTGTCAGGTTAATATGCTTATTGAATGGTCCACCCTCCGTCAACAACAAGAGTGCTTCCCGTAATGTATTCTGACTCATCCAGAGCAAGGAAGACAACTGCATTGGCAACATCCTGTGGCTTACCGACCCGTCCTGCAGGCACACGATCTAATACCCATTGCTTAATTTCCGGGATAGCCAAGCCTTTTTCGGTGAAAGGGGTTTGTACCACACCAGGAGCAACACTGTTGACCGTAATGCCATAGGAAGAGAGCTCCAATGCAGTCGCCTTGGTCAACATATGCAATCCGCCTTTGGAAGAGTTGTAATGAGGCTGGCAGTGACCGCTACTGGAAACAACGCGTTGGGCTTCAACCGATGTGATGTTAATAATTCGCCCTTTTTGACCCGTTTGAATCATTTCCTTCGCAACCGCCTGCGAGCATAGAAATGGTGCCTTCAGATTCACATTGTGTACACGATCCCACTCTTCTTCGCCCAGTTCAAGAAACGGTGTAAATGCAACGATCCCGGCATTATTAACTAGAATATCAATTTTTCCAAGCTCACGAATCGTTTGCGCAACCATATTCTCCACTTCCGCTTTTTTGGTCACGTCCACTTTTATCACCATTGCTTTGCTACCTTCAGATGCGAGAGAAATCGTTTCATGTGCAGCCGCCTCATTCAAATCAGCAACAACCACAGTTGCCCCTTCTTGAAACAGACGAAGGGCAATCGCCCGACCATTTCCTGAACCAGCACCTGTCACAATCGCTACCTTATTTTTTAATTTCATGCAAAATCATCCTCTCATTTTGTTTTGTGATGAAATTCTTCAGAATCTGTTGATACGTGTACAGTGATTCAATATTCACATGCTCATCAGGACCATGGTGATTCGCACCAACAGGACCAAATTCCACTGCTGGTATGGCATGCTTGGCGTAGAAGCGGGTATCAGCCGATCCATCCTGCCCAAACAGTTTTATGGGTTTCCCCGTCAATTCGCTAGTTGTCTTTTGCAACAAGCTCACATGCCTGTCGTTTTCGTCTGTTTGAACCGGATCGCCTTGCTGAACAACCGTTACGGTAGCATCTGATACAACGTTTTTGATATCAGCTAAAATCTGTTCTGGGTCCTGATTGGGAAGATATCTAATGTCCAAATGAAATGAACAATGATCCGGCACCTGATTAATCGCCTTCCCACCCTCTATCTTTGCTAGGTTAAAGGAAGGTCTCTGAAAAAACTTGCTGCTGGCATGTAAAAAATCAAGGGATTGGATATTCTGATAGTTTTCCAAAGCTCTTGTGATCGCATTTTTCCCTAGCCACGGCCGACTGCCGTGAGCAGCAATACCACTTACCTCAATTTGAAGCTGTAAGACTCCCTTTGCCTGAACCGCAATATGAAGATTAGTCGGTTCCCCACAAATGACAAAATCGCCTCGCGCTCCCTGTTCAACTAAAAAGCCTGTGCCACACTGGCCTCCAGTCTCTTCATCTGGAACCAGTTGCAAGACAACCTTGCATGCAGAAGGCTGTTTGGCTATCTCCGCTGTCACGATCATCATGGCTGCGACTGCACCAAGCATGTCGTAGCTGCCACGGCCAAACAATTTGCCATCTTCTATTCGAGGAACAAAGTCTAATGGATCACCCGGAACCACATCCAGATGTCCGTTTAAAATCAGTGTTTCTCCTGAGTCAGACTGACCGCCTACTGCCACAACGCTCTTTAAGCCTTGGTTTTCCAACACTTTTATACTGAGTCCTTGCTGTCCTAGCCAGTTCGCGCAAAATTCTGCGGATGTATTGATTGCTTCTGGACTGGTATTTTTCATTCGAATCAAATCAATAGCTAACGGTACAAGAAAATCTTTCATGTAGCCACACCCTTCGCTTTCCTATCATCATGTTGAAATACATCCCCTCCTTTTGGGGTCGTTGCTCTTAGAGATTGCAAAAGCTATGCCATGTAAAAAATTTGAAAATAATGCCCAGTAATGATGTGAAGTGCTCCATTTTTCAAAAAATAAATGGGATAAACAGGCGAAAATCATCCCATTTATCCCATTTGTCCCGTTTAAATTGTCCCATTCTGGATTTTTTGGTATCCCTGTGGCGTCAATTTACACCCGGAACGTCCTGAAGCCACTTCTACATATCCAGCTACACGTAGCTTTTCTACTGTTTTTCTAACTTCATTCTCCGAAATAGCCAACCCTTTTTCTTTCGCACTTGTAACGATTGCTCTTCTGCCTGCGTTTTTCCCCTCCGCTTTGGATTGATGAATGATATTGAGTACTAATTTCTCTACACTGATCCCTGCTGCACTTACGGAAACGATCTGATCCTTCGTATCGAGAGGGATTGGATTTTGATCGACCTGTTCATCGGAATACATAGGAAGATCCTCAATGGTCAGATTTCCATCATTCATGAAGGCGATGTATTCCATCGTATTTTCCAGTTCTCTTACATTGCCTGGCCAGCGATAGTACTGCAATGCCTCATAGATTCCGTCCAACCCCACCTCAATTGCTCCTCTACGCTCCAAAAAATAAGAGGCAAGAAGCGGAATATCCTCTCGCCTTTCACGTAACGGAGGTACTTCCAGTTGCAATATTTTTAAACGGTAATACAAATCATCGCGAAATTTCCCTTCTTCGACGAGCTTTGCTAAATGGCGATTGGTCGCTGCAATGATTCGAACATCGACATGCAGGAGCCGTGTCCCACCCACTTTCAAAACTTCCTTCTGCTGCAATACCCGTAGCAAACGACTCTGCATGTTGGGGGAAATATCACCAATCTCATCTAAGAAGATGGTTCCCTTATGTGCTTGTTCAAACAAACCAGGCTTTCCACCCTTTTTCGCTCCAGTAAACGCCCCTTCCTCGTATCCAAATAACTCGCTCTCCAGCAAATTATCCGGAAGGGCACTACAGTTAACTGCCACGAAGGGAAAAGAAGCCCGATGTGAAGCCTGATGGATTGCGTGTGCAAATAATTCCTTTCCAGTCCCACTTTCTCCCAAAATCAGTACACTCAAATCACTCTTCGCCATTTTTTCCGCTCGCGAGACTACTTTTATCATTTTTTCCGATGATGTGATCAAATCACTGAACGAGTATTTGGCTTCATGTCCCTTTGACTGCATGCGGAGTTTCAGCTCCAGCTCTTCAACCTTTTTACCTATTTTCAGCGTAAGCACACCGCCTGTAACAAGGCCGTTTTCATCGATATGCTGTCGATTTATCAGGATCTTTTGCTTTTTGATGTGAATGAGGCAATCTTTCCACTCTTGCTGCAGTGTAATTGGATCGACCCCTTCTCGGTGAAGCAGTCCTTCCACTGTGTGTTTTTGCGCCTCTTCTGAAGAAAAGCCAAAGATTGTTTCCGCAGTCCGATTAAATAAGGTAATAATTCCATCATGATCGTATGCAATGACGCCGTCCTGCACCATATTTAACGTTCTTTGCAGAATATTATTGATATGAAGCATTCCTTGGAGCGTGAATTGGATACCTTGGCTGCGTGTAACAATTTTGTCAGCATAACGTGAGAGGACGTTTCTGGTTTCGTTATTCAGCAGTTGAAACTGGGTTAAAATATCAACCAGTGTACTTACATCCACTACTCGTTCATTGATATCGATCACCTGATTGATGAATGCGGGTACAAGCTGTCTTTCACCCGGTGTGATGGCAGCTGTTGTTTCCTGCCAATTCGGCACACCAGGATAATACGGAAACAGTTCAAGATGACCGGCGCCCAATTCTCTTAACAGGGAAATTGTTTCTTCCGAGGAGTCTCTTTGGTCATTGACTACAAGGAGTTTACTTCCCGACGGAATAGCCATCACTTTTTCCCAGCTTTTGCGAAGCAACGTACGCCTGATAACAAAAATGATTGTTCCTGTTTTGATTCGAGGTGCGATATCTCGAGTAAAGATGGTCTGTGTACTTATCAAGACCATATGGAATTCATTCTTGTTTTCTCTCCATTCATGCATGGAAAACCCAATAAATGTAATGAATTTTCCTAATATTTCGTTCAGTTGAATTGCAATGACATTCGCTGTTTTTTCAGATCCTGCTATGATCGCTACTCTTCTCAAACTATCCTTAATTTGAATCACTTCCTCTTGAAATAATCTTTGCTTTTTTACTATATTTTTTCATTTGTTAGTATCTATAAAAAGATCGGACATCTCTTTTAAAAGTGTGATGATCAAAAATGTTACGAATTTTAAGGGTGAATAACCTTTTATAGCAAGAAGTATGACTCAAGAAAAATGAGATTGGAAAATATGATTACTCTAAGTAATGTCATGTGAATCATATTAGTTGAGAAATCCTCCACGGCACTTATCTAGCATTATACTATTATTCACGAGTATACATTCACTTTATAAAGAGACTGTATTGGTTGTTATAGAATGAGTCTAAGAACCAAGTGTCTTGTAACACAAATGTGGTTGCTCCTTACAAGTATTACGAGTTTTAAGCTGTTTCTTAACAACCTGAAATCTGTCACTAGACATATTGAATGACATAAATATGGTTGCACTTCTCAATGTACAACCATATTTATGTCTAAAATAGACAACTATGTTTGTGTCACTAAACTTGAAACTATTGGGTGACAAAAAAGGTGGCCTCCTTCGATTTTAATAGCTGCAACTATTGCTCAGTACTAGTGATTATAATAAATTATCATTAGCGACGCCTGCCCTTATAATGGCATCCCTTACATTAAAATCGGCACTTGCCCATTACCATGCGCATGTCCCTTAAAGGAACCCCCTCAGATAATGCCTCGATCGAAATGTATCACGAAGGCATAGACATCTCGCTGGACTCCGTCCACCTCATACTTTCCAACATCATAACCCCAATCCATTTGAGCTTGTTTTCCAGGTGGTGTTTCAAGCCTTACAGTTACTTGTTTTTTTGGCTGTTTCCTGTAAGGTCTGACGAAATCTCTTAGAATGGTTACTTTACCTTGATAACCCATTGCTGTTATCTCAAGTAAAACGGAGCAATTTGTCGTTCCCTCATTTAGTCTTTGTAGAATATAAGATTTGAAAGGGTCAAGCTTACTTGGTTTCTTCTCAGCTGGTGCCTTTTCAGGTAGTTTGTCTTGATATAAATATTTACGTATTGTTTTAAGATCGAATCTGGTCACATCTGATATAACTTTTTGAGTCCATCCTTTTTGATGTAATTCTTTTATCATAAAAAATTCCCCAATCTTGAACATAGCTTCTCTACTCCATCGTGGAAGTTTTATAGCTATTGTCCATTATTTATGGGGAATTTGAAACCGTTGATATTAGGGATTTTAGCACTGTTGCTTACAAAAAGTCAGGTCTCCCCAGGTAAGAGCTTTATCTTCCCCTCCATCCATCTTACTCTCATTCGCCTTTGGCAGTAAGGGCTTTATCTTGTTAAGCAGACTCACCCAACGAATGCTAGAATTATATGAGATTCGCGTTCCTCTGACCGGAGGTTTGCCACCGACTTCCTTCAGATTCCACCTCACGATGGATACCCTTGTTTTAAGCTATGTCTACTACTGCCTTCACCATTTGGGACTTGAACCCTATAGATAACGTCCATGCAGGGCGCCCTTGAAATAGGTCTAAATCCTAGAGAGTAATAATTACATTCTCTTGGAATGACAATGCCAGCATTTTCTACTGTTTATTCTTAAGAGGAAGACAAATGACTATTTATGTCGATTAATTATTTCAATTGAAACTTCCTTTGACTCTAGATTGATGAATTTTACTAGGGAAAGAGAGGATATAGACATAAAGGAAATAATAGTGGATATGAATTTTGATAGGTTAGATTAATGAACATAAGAATTACAAAACCCATGTAGGAAATGTCTTTTCCTACATAGAGTTTTGTAAGAACAAAGGAAGCCATATAAAATAACAGGCTCCCTAATTATTTTTCTAAACACCAATAAGGGGTTTGAACTTCATACTCTATTGGCAAGATTGAATTACTTGATCGTGATTGTGCTCGGGTAAGTTTCCAATTTTTCCTAGTTTACACGATTCAAGTATTGCTTTTATTTAAGTACTGGGGCCATTTTCTACACCAGAGTCAACAGGTGGTTCTATCAAATCGACAGGTTCTTCATTAAGTGGTGTATTGTCGTGCGGAAGTATAATTTCTGTGTCTGATGGATTTTCTGATGGATTTTCAGCCGGAGGCTCGATGCTAGGATCGGGTTGTTGATAAGTGTTCGGTTGTTTCGTTTCAGTTTGCTTGGTAGTCTTAGGTGTAGGCTGATTGGATTGTACTGACTTCATGGGTTTTTGCTTTGTTTTTGATCTTGTTTCTACTGATTTCGCTTCCTCTGGAAGTAAAATAGGAGAATCGTTCAAGTTAGTAGTGGTGTTACGCGCAATTCCCATCTCATTTTGCAACCTTTCTCGAATCGAAGTTAATTGTTCTTTAGGCAGATAAGTAAATTTTGTTTGCCAGTAAGCACCATTCTCTAGAATGGTAATTGCACTTGAATTAATGTTTTTAAAGTTAAATACTAGTCCCATAATTTGATCTTTTGTTAAATCTGTACTTACATAAGTACTACTAACCTCAACAATTTTGGGTATTTTCGTCATTCCATCAAATGTACTGATTTTATTCATTATTGCTTTTATTACTTCTTGTTGACGTCTGTTTCGATCGAAATCACTGGAGTAATATAATTCTCCCCGATTATCTTTTCTATGACGTACGTATCCAAGAGTTTGGTCTCCATTTAATAATTGGAGTCCGGGCATGAGATCAATGTGTGTCCCATCAGTTGGATCATTATATTTCAACTCGCGGTCTATATTTATTTCTACGCCTCCAATTGCATCGATAACCGAAGTGAATCCTTGAAAGTCAACTTGTACAGAATATTGGATTGGAATTCCTAATATTTCCTCCAAAGTTTTTTTCACTAATTTTATACCGTTCATATCAGCCTTTTGTCCTTTACTTTCGGTTTGTCGACGTTCTAATTCACCATAATAATAAATTGAATTAGCTTTGTGATAACCATTAAAACCCTCAATTTTCGTTCGAGTATCTCGAGGAATCGAAAGCATCGTGACTTTTTTGTTCATCGGATTAATTACTGCAACGAGCATGACATCTGTATTCTGCATTCCATTTTTATTACGTGTGTCTCGTCCAAGAATTACTAGTGACACCGGCTTATCGGATTGGTAAATACCGTCATCCTTAACTAAAAGATTATCGTCACGATTTGGTTGTGTAATTTGTTCAAGTACTTTATTGGTATTCCACATTATCATACCACCTACACCTCCCATACTTAACAGTGAAAGAATGCAAAATATGAGAAAAAGTCGGAGTCGATGACGACGTTTTTTTTGTCTTAACGTAGGTTTTCGGGGTGCACGTGGAATCGTACTCATTGAGTCAGTTTCAGGCATGGTATACTCCTTATGAGGTTTTATGTATTACGCGCACGATAATTTGACAAAATTATTCGACATTTCAAAAGATATGATTGATTTCATTTGTAGTTTATCACATATTTACATTTTTCTTCAAATAATCCGGAGAATAACTTGGGTATAATAACATGAAAAGTGCCTTAAATCTTTGATAGAATGGTGTTTCCTATCACAACATCCCAGAAAAAAGGAGCATCTATAAGGTGAAGTCTACCACAAACATTTCCTCGATATCCCCCGGCTATTTGTGAAACAGTTGAAGAATAAACTAAGTAGTACTTGTTGGATTTTAATTATCAAAGTTCCTGGGAGCAAATGTTATAAACTACTGTTTTCAAACTGATAAAATATCTTTCTGCTGTTCGTTGAATATGTATGAGACTAATCAATCCTTCCGTACAAAAAAGCCAGTCAAAACACAAAAATAAAGTGTTAGACTGGCTTTGGTTTATTGAACTATCGAATCCGTTAGCTTAATGCCTTGTGATACGGTTTCCCCGCGCTGTCTGTAACGGTAAGTTTTCGTGTATGCTACTTGCAATTCAAATTAGGCAGGAAAAATCAAATCAATCCGATATTAATTTTGAATAGATATTGAGATCGTTAAACTTTCCGTCTACTCTTTCATATTGTCTTAGTGTTCCTTCAAACGTAAAGTTTAGCTTTTGTAAAAGTTTTATTGAATTCACGTTTTCAGGTTCAACTTTTGCTTCGATTCGATTCATCTTTAATGATGAGAATGCGTAATCTAACAAAGAATAGATAGCTTCTGAAGCATATCCTCTTCCCCAAAATGATTTAGCAATGTCATATCCAATTTCTGCTTTTGCATTTTCAAAATCCAAGGAATTATAACCACAAGAACCTATGATTTCATTAGATTCTATTTTAATTATGGAGAAACGAATAGCTTTGCTCTCATGAGAAAGATCATCAAGGAGAGTAATCATTTCTTTTGCTTGATTTTCATTAGTTAAACAACTAACATTCATAAATTTAGTAACATCTGGATCAGACCAAATTTTAAACAAGCTAGACGAATCCGATACCCTCATTTTTCTCATATGTAAACGTTCTGTGTGTAACTCTGTAATCAATACTTTTACCTCCATTATATTTTAATAGTTAGGTTGAAAATATTGACATCTGCGCATAGTTCAGTCCCTTCATTTTTGAAGATAGTTTCATTGTACAAGAGGTTATAGGCTTTATCTACTCTAATCCCCCAAAAATATTTATCAATGCCGCTTCAACCTTTATCATCATTTTCTGCTTTACCACTATTTGTGATACAGTTCACCGTATAGTATCTAAGAACAAAGTACGATTTGATCATAAAATTTACATCAGCATATAACCACAAAGCCACTCCAAAAAAATGGAGTGGCTTCTTTGATTGAACTATCGAACCCGTTAGTTCAGCGAAAAGTTTCAAAGAGGTTCCTTTTAAATAAAGTCAAAGGTAAAAATGTCTGATTTGGCATTGAGCTAGTAAAAATGACCACCATCTCATACTTAGGAACAACAATAATATATTGACCCTCATATCCCATTGCAAAATAGGCATGAGGAGTCGTCGGTTCATGTTTCTCATTAGTTAGTATCCACCAATGATATCCGTAATTGCCTATATCTAAACCTAACCATCTCCTATCATACTGAAATGGAAAGGACTTGTGAAAAAACAACTTTAGACAAAAAAATTCCTCGAGATTATAGAAAAACATCCTACCTCTATTGTTGAATATGCCGATTTTCAGTCGAGCACTTCAATATAAAGGAAGGATGTGGGCAGATTTGGAGCTATTTAATATTTTTCTGTAGGAGAAACGTAAAGGGATTACATGCTTGTGCTACTTGAAGGAGACGCGAGTATAATTTAGTTTCACCCCTGGTTCAGTCCATTTCATTAGTCTTTAGTAACAATAGGGGTTCCAATCCCTCTGCTCATTTTTTTGAATAGCAAGATGGCAAGAAGTAAAGCGATGCTTACGGCAGCTAAACTTACCCAATTCAAATTCAGGACAGAGGTACGGCTGATGACAAGCCCGCCTAATCCAGATCCCAGTGCAAAACCAAATTGGATGAAGGAAGTATTTACACTTAGGGCAATGTCCGGATTTCGAGGCACCAGAGTGACCAGTAATAGCTGCTGGGCAGGGGAAATACTCCAGGTTGCTAACATAAAGATCATAAAAACCAAGATCAATACAAAGAGATTGGCACCGGCTAGAGCGATTAAAAGGAGAGTTACTCCTTGTAACAGGAGTCCCAGACAAATTGTGAATTTCGATCCCTTTGCATCTGCCAATTGTCCGCCCACTCTTGATCCGACGAAGCTGCAAATTCCTGCGAGAAATAGAACTCCGCTAATTTGGGTTATGGAAAGAGGAGATGTAGCTTGCAAGAAAGGCGTAATATAAGTGAATAGTGTAGAATAGCCGCCGATATAAAATAAAGTAATGACCAAGGCAGTCAGAATTTTTGAATCTTTTAAAATGGAGAGCTGCATCCTGAGGGTAACTGCTTCTTCTTCTTTAATTGCCGGAACCTTTTTATAGACGTAAGCAATGGAAGAATGCTTAATAAACCGATCAAAATAAACAAAACTCTCCATCCAAACATCTCGCTAAAAAATGTGCCAATCGGAACACCCAGCACGAGCGAGCTGCTGAGGCCCATCAAAATAATGCCGATAGCACGGCCTCTTCTTTCTTTTTCAACCAGTCGAGTAGCTACTGCCATGGCTACCACCGTAACGATTCCTCCGCTAACCCCTTGAATAATTCGTATCCATAGTGCTGTTTCATAAGAAGGGCTTATAAACATCAATCCGTTGCTGGCAATGAACACACTGAGGGTAACCATGAGCAGCTTTTTGCGATCCACATTTATCGTTAGGGCGATCAGAATTGGAGCGACAATGGCCGCTGCGAGAGCAAATACAGTCACCAATAACCCAGCTTCCGAAGTAGTTACTCCTAATTCCACGGCGATCATTTCAATGACTCCTGTAATAATGTATTCAATGGTTCCGATCAGAAAAACAGCAAGTGCCAGGACATTGATGATCAGGTTATTTTTCAATTCAATCCGCTCCTCCTCCAGTTATCTATTTATAATTGGAATTTGTATTTCCATTAATTGTGCATCTTGTTTTGTAGATAACGGTAAGTATATTTCCCTACCAGGTTCGTTTTCCTTGATCTGATAGTTATTTTTCTCAATCCATTTAGCTAAATCAACACAGGCTGTACAAGCAAAGTTAGAATCCGAACGAAAGGCCATTGTGGCCATCATCGGCTCAGGAGGAAGAGTCCGTAGTTGAAATGTATCTGGAGATAATGGAAGCTCCCGGGTTAAAAAAAACCGACTTCAAATTCAAACTCATCCTCTTTTTCGTCTATTTCTTTCCACAAAACGACCTGGGGACTTTGAGCCAATTGGCGAGTTTCCTTTGTTAATAATTGATTAAATGTACGAAAGAGATCTGGAATTTCTTCTTCTCTACCGCGCGCTTTCAAAGAAAGAAACTGTTGAGCACCTTCTGCTTTGATTCTGATTTCTTGTCCTGTTTCCACTTGCCCCTCTCTTTCTATAAGCTGCATACGCTCCTTAATCCGGGCGAGCTTGGCTTGTTCTATATCGATGATATTCTGGATTTCACTTTTTTTCATCTTAAACATCCCTTGAATATACTCCAATGTAATATCTTCGTGGAGCAACTGTATAATTTGTGGCAATGTGAACCCCAATTCCTTATAGATAAAAATTCGGTTGAGCACAAGAAGCTGGTCTGCTTAATAGTAACGGTAGCCGGTGTCGTGATCCACCTTTCTCGGCTTTAATATGCCAATCTGGTCATAATAGCGCAATGTTTTTAAGGAGACCTTGCTTAACCTGGAAAACTCACTGATTTTAAACAAAATATCACCTCCAATCTATAACATAATGGGAGTATACAGTTTCCCGTGCAGGGGAAAGTCAAGTGTGCGAAGGTTTCATTCAAGCAAGAACCTTTTTAGGCTTTTATCTATAAATACGGAATCTGGTTCATGCTGTCCAATGCCTGCGCAATGCCCCCACTTCGATTCAATCGGGAGGAAGAACGCATTTGGCATATGCAGTGCCTCAAATTTGTTATCCTGGGGAGGAAAGAAAAGGTCCGTACTTCCCGGCATAACCAGCGCCCGTGCTGTAATCCTGCTTAATGCAAGTTCAAAATCGCTGTCATACGTCGGATTAGCGCTAATGTCGCCGGTGATTCCAGTACGTAACATGGTGATCAGGTCATTAGCGTCAAAGGTCAAAAACACTTGATCCCAGTAATCCACGAGATATTCCTCCAGTGTGTGGTAGCCCTCTTGCTGATAGAGCTTCTCTAGATAATAAGCCTGAGAGAAACCCCAAGCTGCATAGACTCGACCCATGGCTGCCAATCCCGCTTTGGGCTGCTGCGTGTAAAAGCCATTATTCCAGGCAGAATCAGCCTGAAGGGCAGCGATCATTCCTTCAAATACAACCCTTGCATGTGGCCGGGTCTTGGCAGTCCCTCCGAATGGAGCGATTCGTTCGACCATATCGGGATAGCTTGCTCCCCACTGGAAGGTCTGCACGGCTCCGAGTGACCAGCCAACAACGAGGGCGACTTTTGTTATACCAAAATTTTGGGTAACCAGTTGATGCTGCAGCCGCACATTATCATAAATCGAAACCTGCGGAAAATTAGCTAGATGATAGGGCGGGGGCGTATTGCTTGGCGAGGAGGATAGTCCATTGCCCAACATATTCGGGATGATGATAAAATACTTTTCCGGGTCTAGTGCCTTACCAGGTCCAATTAACCATTCATTATCGGTATGCTGGCCTGCAAACCATGTAGGATAAAGGATAACATTGTTTTTTTCTGCATTTAGCGTTCCGTAGGTTTTGTAGGCGATAACGGCATGTGGCAGGGTGTCGCCGGATTGCAGCATAATCTCTCATGTGAAAATCTCCTTTCGATAGTTAAAGATGGGATGCCTTTCTTGTCATCACTCTACGATGATGTTATGGTTAAGTCAAAGAAACGTTTCTGAATAGAACGTTCATTTTTTTTGAATTAAGGGGTGGAATATACCATGGAATTGCGCCAACTAAAAACCTTTTATACGCTTGCTTCCACACTCAACTTTAGCCGCGCTGCAGAAGTGCAAAACTATGTCCCCTCAACGGTTACAATGCAGATGAAGGCCTTGGAGGAAGAACTGGGTGTCAAGTTGGTGGACAGATTGGGTAAAAAAGTGATCCTGACCGATGCAGGGAGACGTTTTCTGGGCTATGTAGAAAACATATTTAGTGAGCTTGAAGAAGCACAGCATGCAGTCAAGCAATCTGGCGAGGTAACGGGTACGGTGGTCATAAGTGCAGATGAAACGTTGTGTACGTACCGGCTGCCGGCCGTACTGCGCCGGTTTCGCTTGCGCTATCCGGGCATTCGGCTGATGTTTCGGCCGCTGGCTCATCCGAACCTCAAACAGAGCTTGCGGGAAGGGGACGCGGACATTATTTTTATGCTGGACGAGGACAAGGGCGAGACAGGATTTTGCGGAGAAAAAATGCTGGACGAGCCCTTTTATGTATTGGCAGCGCCTGATCATCCTTTGGCTTCACGTACTGCGTTGGCCATTGAAGATTTTAATGGTGAGACCTTTTTATTGACGGAGAAGGGATGCTCCTATCGTACGTTTTTTGAGCGAAGTCTTTCACAGAAGGGCATGGGTGGAATTATCGAATTGGAGTTTAATAGCGCAGAAGCCATTAAACAATGTGCAAAAATAGGAATGGGTATCGCCATATTACCTGAAATGGCAGTGACAGCAGAAGTGAATCGGGGAGAACTGGTTCCGTTGCCGTGGGATTTGACCGCCACATCGTTTGCTACCCAAATGTTTTGGCATGAAGAGAAATGGATCTCGCCCGCCATTGAAGCCTTTTTGAAATTGATCAGGGAGACCTTCCTGATCCATCCTTCGGAACTGAATTAAGCCAAACATAGAGGAGATGATGACTAAGAGGAATAGGTATTACACAGTATGGAGACGAGAGCCGCTTGCAGGAGGTTGAGCTATCCACACCAAAACTTGGAGAAGACGAGCTTTTGGTTTCGATCCAGGCAAGCGGTGTAAATCCGGTGGACTGGAAGGTTCGGGAAGGGAAGCTGCAGGACGACTTCTCGTTTGAACTCCCCCTAATGACGAATTAACTCACACAGGAGTTGTCAACTTGAATCTTCTTCCTCGAAAATGCCTCTCGACGACCAAGGGCCGTCAGGTACTCTGCGCTAATGCGGTGTTATATAAAGTCACAACCTTCTTCGATTTACATTCAAAATTAGCCCTTCCATAATCTCTTTGTTTCCATTAATACTTCTTCATTGAATTCCATCCTGTAGATATCGGGTTTTGAAGTCTTTAAGAAAATTGAAAAGCCTACAGTATCATTTACTGTAGGCCATATGTTTGTGAATGGATTTGAATAATCATTCGTAGTTATACGTTTTTATTCTATTATGAAATAATATTCATCCAAGTGTATAGAGCTTTATTTCTCACTTTCTATGATTCAATTATATCATTATTCGTGAACATTTTTTCAGCTTTCATGATTCATCACGGCTTATAGTTGGTTGAAATTAATGGAAAAACTCAAAGAAAAAATTGCTACTCTTCTTAATGTCTTCTGTGAGCAGACGAGCTGATCTGAATCGGTCTGCCACAATCCCGCTGCTCATAAACAGTCCATTTGCTGCTCATTCGCCCATCCCCCACCCGCCTCTCCGACTTAGGTCCAGTCGCAAAAACCATCGCGGGTCCGATTGTGTCGAATCACGGAATCGCCTACAATAAGAACATAAGACAAGTATGAGGTGCAAACCGAGACTCGAGGTCGCTTCCATTCCAATCTGCAGGTTTCGGCTCTGCTTACGATGGCAGTCTCCAGCATCCGTTTCACCAAATGTGTCAGCATCGTTACGGTCGTTGGGGATGGAGAAGGAAGCGAGTGATTCCCCGGTCTCACTCATGAATTGTACATGATGTGAGCGTAAACTAACGTCAATCTCAACCAGCATTTGCGATATAAGATTGCCTCCTAAGTATTAATCAAGCTGATCTCAAACCTGGGTGTCCATCAGAACCACCTACTGCATCCTCGTCATCAGCACTCATATCGGAACATGAGGCCCCCCCGTCAGTTCAGCGGTGCAACTAGTGGTTAGAAATTGAGTGGCGGATCTTGGGTGACAGGCTTTCCTAAGTAGTGTCATTAAACCCGCAAAGAGAAGAAATATCCTGAGAAGAAGCTTGTTGATCCTATTGTCCTACGGACAGGTCCAAGATGCTAGAAAGAAATATAGTTTGAATATTTAGAAAATCTGAAATTTTTCAAACAAAGCTTCAAAAAATTCTATACGAGGAGATGTAATAAGTGAAAAAGTTAATCGAATTCAAAAAAGTAAAGAAAGAATACAAAATAGGAGAAGTGCTAATCAAGGCCCTTGATGGTGTTGATTTTTCCATATCAGAGGGAGAATTCGTCGTTATTTTGGGTGCAAGTGGTGCCGGTAAAAGTACGATTTTGAATATACTTGGCGGTATGGATACGGCTACCTCAGGTCAAGTGTTTGTTGGTGATCAAGAAATAACAAGATTGGGCGAAAAAAAATTAACAGAATATCGCGGTGAGAAAGTTGGCTTTGTTTTTCAATTCTATAACTTAATTCCGAATTTAAATGCTCTGGAGAATGTTGAATTTGCCACTGAAGTATGTAAAAACCATCTGGATGCTAAAGATATTTTACATAAAGTTGGATTAAAGAATCGTATCAAAAACTTCCCTTCCCAGCTCTCTGGAGGAGAACAACAAAGAGTTGCTATAGCTAGAGCTGTTGCCAAAAATCCTTTACTTTTACTCTGTGATGAACCAACCGGAGCTTTGGATTATGTTACAGGTAAGTCCGTCTTAAAGCTTCTTCAAGATTTGAACAAGGAAACGAAAAAGTGCGTCGTTTTGGTCACACATAATTCCGCAATTGCTCCTATGGCTGATAAAATTATTAAGGTTAAAAGCGGAATGATAGAAAGCGTTACGATTAATGATGAAAAACAAAGTGTTGAAGGGATTGAGTGGTGATTATGAAATTACTTTTAAAATTAGTAAGGGATATTAAACAATCGATTGGACAATTTATAGCCTTAGTTTTGGTTATCGCAGTAGGAGCTTTTTTCTATACGGGGCTGGTAACTTATAGCGATAAGCTTAGTACTTATACTAAAGAATACTTTGAAGAACATAATTTAAGTGACTTAAATGTGTATTACAGTCAAATTTCCAAAGATGATGTGGCAGGTTTAAGCGAAGTTGAAGGTATAAATAAAATAGAAGGACGTTATACCTTGGATGCCACGCAAGCCTTTGAAGATTATAAAACTTCATTAAAAATTCATTCGATCCCTGTAAAAAATGAAATAAATACGCTTACTATGATTGAGGGCAGTATCCCGACAAAAAAGGATGAAATCTTAATAGATTCCCATTATGCAAAAGAACATGATTATCATGTCGGTGATAAAATCAGTATAAATACGAATGGGAGAGATTTTACGTTTACCATTAGCGGCTTGTGCGAGAATGTTGAACATGCAAAAAAGAACGAAACACAAGACCATAAAGCCTACGGAGTAGCTTATATTGCCGAAGTGGCAATACCTAAAGTCGCAGACGGCTTTTCCTATAATGAAATCATGATTGATGCTCAAGATGGTTACGATATTGATAAATTAGGTCAATCCATTGAAGTACAAACCAAACAACTTTCTTATTTAAACCAAGTAAGTAAAGAACGGACTTTCAATTATTCTAAAATAAATGAAACGATATATAATAATGGTATGATGAGTAAGGTTGTACCTTTAGTTCTCTTTTTGATTTCAGCTATTATCCTATTTCTTACCATGTCGAGGATTATAGATTCTCAAAGAAATCAAGTAGGTATTATGAAGGCTTTGGGTGTAAAAAACAGAAACATCATGCTTCATTACATGGGATATCCTGTACTGGCAGGTATAATAGGCTCAATCATAGGTAGTGCCATTGCCGCTAGTGTATTTATTCCTTTAGTAACTGCGTCGAGTGCAAGGTCCCACTCTCTGCCTGACATTACATACTCACTTTCTTTTTATTCGATCATTCCTCCCATCCTTTTCTCTAGTGCTTTTGGACTCCTAGCATGTTACTTAAGTGGTAGAACCATATTAAAAGAACGTGCGGCTCAGGCTATGCGTCCTAAACCGCCAAAGACAATGAAAAAGCTACTTATAGAAAGAGTTCCAGGTCTATGGAGTCGCATTTCATACAGTTATAAACTCATTTTGAGAAATATTTTCTTAAATAAACCAAAAGCTTTAGCGAGCTCAATCGGTGTTGTTGTAAGCACTGTTTTATTGATAACTGCTTTTGGCACTCAAGCGGCCTTGCTAAAAGTAGCGAACCAAATTGAAGATGTTTATACCTATGATTTAAAAGTAGATTATACGATTGGAACATCTTCTGATACGTTAAAACTACCCTCCGGTATTAAAAGTAATTATTTTTTATCCACCTTTCCTGTTGAATTCATAAAAGATGATGAAAAAGAAAATGCCACTTTAGTTGTTACTGAAAAAGAAAACAGTCTCATTCATTTCTTTGACGAAAATGACAATGAGATATCTTTAGAAAACAATGGTGTGCTGGTACCCAAATCTTACGCCGACAAATATCATATTTTAGAAGGGGATATCATCCAAATAAAATTCACAGCACCAGAGCTTAAAAATAAAACTGTAGATACGAAGGTTTTACAAATATCTACACAGTATTCGAATCCGTCGTTTTATATTACACCAGCCTATTTAAAGAGCTTTGACATCGACTATAGTCCAACCTCGCTTTTAGTTGAAGCAAATAGCTCTACAGATCTTACAAGTGTTCGTAACTTCTTTGAACAAGATCCTCATGTAGATACAATTGCAGATAAGACTGGTCTAAAGAAATCAGCTCAATATATTTTGAAACAAAACAGTTTTGTATTTATCATGTTTACCATTTGTGCCGTCATACTCTCCTTTAGCGCCATATATACGATATCTTCCATCAACATTTATGAAAGGAATCGTGAGCTTGCAACACTTAAGGTATTAGGCTATCAAAAAAATAAAATAAACAGACTTATATTTTTTGAAAACATCATACTAACCACCTTTGCGGTAATTGTAGCTTTACCGATCAGTGGCTATATTTATTCATTTGTTGTAAAGGCACTGTCTAGTACCCATCAACAAATCCCAGATAAATTAAATATTTTTATAATTTTGGCATCTGTTATTCTTGCATTCTTACTTACCATTCTATCTAACTTACTACTTAGGAGAAAAGTAACCAAAATAAATATGATTGAATCATTAAAAAGTATTGAATAAAACTTTTAAGCTTCATCCCTAAAATTAACCAAAAGTCCTCAGCTTTGCTTGCTGATGACCCAACATTTACTTTTGAATTCCAATAGTTCGATTTTTTCTATTATTGATTTTGCTTTAGGTTTGGTAAGAACGCCATTATATTCCCAGTAAGCTCAATTAACTTTACACTCTCCCTATAGCACCAACTCGCAACTTAATCTCTTGCCACTGTAGAAATCAAATAATTGTGACATGCTTGTTCAATCCCCTATTCTTTTTAATAGCATACACAGATATCTTGCAAAATTCTTAAGGACAAAAAAACTAAGCTTATTCAAATAGCTTAGTTTTTTTCAAATAGGGTTTATTCAACAATCCATTCGGTTTAGGTATCCCCATTATTTGTCAATGCGATGTATTGACACTACGCACTCCACATGTGTTGAGTGCGGACTGTTGAACACTTATGGATGAGTATCCTGATTCTGGCTGTATTCAGTGTCTCTTTTATACCAAAATTTTCATCGTCTATTCACTTTGTGGGTATCTTAACTGCATTCGCTTTACTTAATCTAGGTACGATGATGGATATCAAAAACAATAACCATCATTTTCTGATTACACTGCCCATTAAACGCAAACATATTGTTCAAGCCAGATATATAGCTGCCATCATATATACCTTTTGGGAACCCTTGCTTCTTATGGGATTCACTGACTCGTTAAACAAGCAATCTTAGAACTTACTATGCCAGACTATACGGTCATGGACATTCATCATGCTTGCTTTGATGCAGCCTATAGCTATACTTATGAATATGGTGATTGAGAAGAATACCGCGCAGTTGATATCAGCAAAGTGATAATTACTAAAAGGAGAGCTAGTCAAATGATAGATACTCAAAAAAGGGCATCTAACTCAAGTAAAATAGCACACAATCTATTAAAAGTTGCGGACATCCGCCTAACTACTTTCAATAACCCCAAAAAAAAAGCAGATGGAGTTAAAACGTACGTTTATCTCCATCTGCTTTTACTTTTTAGTGACGTATTGGACAGCCCCTAAATAAAGGCTATTATTTATAATTAAGTATCATGCTAATGGGGTATTTTCAGAACTATACAGGTCAAGAGGTCAGGGATTAATTTGCTTCTTTAAAACTGTTGATCAAATTCGTATATTCGTCTTTATATCCATCCCAATTGCTCTTAAGTGTCCAAACCATCAATTGACCATAATGTGTAGGTGTTTCGATAACTGTGACTAAATAAGCAACATTTAAATTGTCTGAAGTACCTTCAAGCGTATATTGTAGCGCCTTATTACCATTAATCGTAACTTCTTTTACATCTCCTTGTTTTGGAGTGTCTAATGAAGAAACGAATGATTCGGTAACTGTATCATAATACTTTTGTAGTGAAGAATCTGTGAAATCCTCTTTTGATTCGAGTAGTGCCATGAAATATTTTTCTTTTTGAGGATCATAGATTTCAAGATCACTTTCTGGATGTAGCATGCCGTTCGCATCTTTCCAACTACTAGAGGCACTTACTTGAAACTTGTTGTCTTTACTCTTAAAAACTGTTACGTTGTCTGTCCCACCACATGCCGCAAGGATAGCAACCATAGAAATAGCTAATACAAATATTAATATCTTTTTCATTGTTAATTGTGTCTCTCCCTTGTATGTATTATGAAAATTCAACCGCTGCTAATACTATTCCCACCTTGAATAACCTTGTGAATGAAAATTCCAAAAAAATAGCCCCTTACTATGTTACAATATTTACAACTAAATTACCAGCTTTTTGGATAAATATTTACAAAATTCGCCAAAGTTCGCCTGTTCGTGTAAATATACCAAAGCCGACAGGTTTAAGAATGCCCGATGGCAATGAGGTAGCAGCAAATTCACAGTGGATTCCTGGAGGTTATACGGGTGGTGGAATACCTGAAGCGACAATAGATCAAGTACCTTTAGACAAACTCATCGTTACTGAAATATTAAAGTGAGGGAGCGTTAATATGAGTGTAATATTTTCTGATTACGGGGTTGAAATAAGTGTGGAGAATGGACGATACTATTTAAACTATGATGAGGGGGAATTAGTCCCTCGATTCCGTACTATTGAAATAGCCCTTGAAGAGGCTGAAAAGGCAAAACTAAGTCCTAAAGATGCTTATGAAGTTATAATTGCATTCCAAAACAAGGAGCGAAGAGAAAAAATGAACGATATCTAGGTCTTGATGGTGTGGGGCTACCTAGTGCCGAATGAATCCATCATTGTTTGAGTACTTTGAAAAGTGGCTGTATGTAGCCAAAGACAATAGTTGTAAGCCGTTATATCAATATTCTCAATTCCTAACATCTATATCCCACTTTCTATCATTAAGTTGCCAACTGACAATAAAACTGGAGTAGATATAATTATACATAAATGTAGTGTACAAACAAGAATTGTATCTTGAGTATTTAATGGTAGTAAAATACTATTATAGTGAGTAGCAAACTTTCCTCTTTAGAAAACTAAAAAATATTTATTCTTAGGTTTAGATATACGAAAGAGAAAAGAGATAATAGGTTATGATAGGGGAAAACAGGTGAAGATACGTGCAGCTTATTTAGAAGAATTGCTTTATTCTTATGACTTAAAAGACATACTGGAATATCTACCGACAGAGTCAAGGATCAAAATAGGTAAGTTTGTCAAATTCAAAGATGCTTGGCGTTCACTTATCGCGCAATTACTAATTCGCACTTCAATCATGGAAACCTTTAGAATGAGACACAATGAGTTTCTTCTAACAACAAATAAATATGGGAAGCCTTTTTGGGAACAAAATCCAGATTATTACTTTAATATATCTCATTCTGGTGATTGGATTGTTTGTGTCACCGCACCTTTTCTAGTGGGAATAGATATTGAAAAAATTGAGGATATAGATATTAGAATATCAGATAAGATTTTCTCTAAACTGGAGGTTGCTACGTTGAATTCTCTGCCTGCAGAAGAAAGGATTCTCTACTTTTATGATTTATGGACACTAAAAGAAAGCTATATAAAAGCTATTGGAAAAGGGTTATACCATCCACTAGATACCTTTTCTATCATAAAGAGCGAAGGAAGGATTTCTTTAGTTGATAATGGGGATGAATGGTATTTTCAACAATATAGTATAGATTCCCAATACAAAATGTCTGTTTGTTCACAAAAGGATATTTTTCCCAAAAAAATTGACATAACTCCTGGCTATCAAGTAGTTGAGAATTATCTTCATAGGTGCAAACTTGAGGAACTAACTCAAAAGTCTCAAACCAAAATGTAACGAACATAAATATACTTAATCCTGTTCACACCAACCTCAGCAATTTTCAGCCCATATTCCTTACAAATAGTTTCTATCAATTCGCCACAAATAAATATTAATCGGCATTTCCACTCCATACTTCAGTCATTTTCGTTTGAAATTTCCAGAAATAAGAAATAGACCGCCCTGATCAAGGTAACGGTCTATTTCTGATCGATTCGTCTTTTGAAGCCCACCGCTCTTAAAAGTGGCTATTGCGCGGGAAGTCATGTTACTGCATGGCTCTTTTGCACTGTACACATTTTCTATCTACATTATCCCGCAACAGGAGGAAGTTCTCCACTCTTAGCACTTTCAGACGCGCCTGAAAACGTTTTAATCTTTTCATCGGCTATTTCTTGTAATTTATCCTTATCTTTAATAATAATTTCGCCTGGAGTTGCATCTTCAAGGATATCATCCATTTCACTCAATGGTTTATACCTGATCCCTATTAAGCCCCAAACAAATAATACTGCTCCAGCAATTAACAGACTAAGTCTCATTTCGCGGCCTGCACCTGTGCCTAATATCATGTTTACGATTGGTGAATCAAATACACTAGATGTCAGTACAGACGCGAATACCTCATCTGCTAATATAGCTGCGACAATATAGCTAATCGGTGCTAATAGAGCCACCAGCATACGGTTCACAGCAAATACACGTCCTTGCAATTCCAGTCCAACCTTAACCTGTATCAATGACTGCCAATGAATATTTGTAATAGTTATAGCCAAAGAGGATCCGAACAAAGCAATCGCCGCAAAAATAGGTAGTGGTCTTATTCCTGCAATCATAATTGAAACTGCTAACGGAATTACAAAACCAACCATCCCTTTTGCTCTTTTACTCATACCGCCAGTTACTAACATAGCTATAGCTCCGCAGAGAACTCCAATTCCTGAAAATGCATTAATAATCCCCAACATTGATGAATTCGTGAAGGAAAGGATGAGCGGTGTCATTGTAACCAGAAACATGCTCAGTAAAAAGTTAACTACAACAAAAAATACAACCATTGCAACCAAACTTTTTCTTTTCATGATAAAATTCCAGCCACCCATTAACTCCTTCCGAATAGGTTCCTCTAATCTTGTAAACATGGTATCCGGAAATCTCAAAAAGAGCAAAACTACAACGGATATTGCGAATGTTACAAAATCAATGAGAACAAGCCCCTTAAAACCTATCGAATCCATAAATACGCCACCGCAGATTGGTGCCAGTATTCCTCCTATCGCAACGGAAAATTGAGAAACACTATTTGCCTGTGGCAGGTACATCTTTGGCGTAATCTGCGTAATTGCTGCCATATACGCCGGTTGCCTGAAGCAGTTTGCAACAGATGTAATGATTGTAAATACATATACTTGCCAAATTTGAAGCTCATTACCAAATAACAATATAAGCAAACCTAAAGGGCATATTGCTAAAACCAAATCACTGATAATTAGAATTACACGTCTGTCAAACCTGTCTACAATGGCACCTGCAAACGGAAGAACCAAAATAGTAGGAAGCATTCCCAAGAGAAACATTATGGCAAATTCCGATAGTGCCTGGGTTTGATTGAATATCCATATACCTGTTGCGAACGTAGATAAGATTGAGCCTATTTCAGAAATAATCTGCACTAAGGCAACCATCAAAAACAAATTCATACTTGGAACTACTTGCCTTTTCGTAGGTGCTTTCAAACTTACCTTGTTTTCTTTGCTTTCATTCGTTTTCTTGGTTTCAGATACCTTAGAAGAACGCTCCTTCCATACGTCAACCTTCTCTTTAATAATCTCAACTAGCTCCACTACTTGGTTTTTAAAGAAAAAATGTCCTGCATGCTTGATTGTTTTTAAATCCACATTTTCACTAAAGTGCTCCCATTCCTTATATCTTTCCTGATAAAATTCCGTAGCCCTATCGCCCTCTCCAATGATGCATGTGATTGGAGCATTACATTTCGTATTTTTCTTGCTGTTATAGTGCTGTGTATACCATTTCACACATTCCTTTGCATCATGCTTCAAATTCCTAAGAACAAATTCTGTTTCATCAGGACTAAATTCACTAGTTAAACCTCCAATCATTTTCAACATGTCTCGATTGCCCTTGTCCGTCAACTGAGTGGGGAATATTTTCTCCCACATGTTGAAAAACATATTGGAAATACGCGGTGTCGGGAACATAGCACCAACAAAAACCCCATCAACCTGAATACCAGCCTCTTCCAGCTTAGGAGCAAGAAGTACCGACATTGTGGCACCCAGACAATGTCCATAAAGAACTACAGGCCCTTTAACCTTTTGTATGATTTCCTCCAAGCAACGAGCTGCGCTCTCCTCGATTGAAACCAATTCTTCATCGGGGCAACTGTAGTCATGGCCTGGAAGCTCAACGGCATAAAGCGAATAATTTTTCGGTAGGGAATTAGCTAAAGGTTGATAAGATATCGCGCTTCCTCCACCGTAAGGAAAGCAAATGAGTGATACAACTTTATTTTTTTCATCAACAGGTTTTGTAAGCTCATGCAGCATAGTTCTATTATTTGCTACATCTTTTGATAAATAAGCTACCAATTCACGAACCGTTGAATTCTTAAACAGCTCCATTACCCCTAAGTTGTTGCTAATGCTTCTTACCAGCTTAATGGCTTTAAAAGAATCTCCACCTAAATCAAAGAAATCGTCATCAATGCCTATTTTCTCAATTCCTAGTATTTGGGCCCAAATTTCAGCCATTTCAATTTCTTCTTTGTTCCTTGGTGCGATAAAGCCTTCATCCGAATCTCTTTGCAGCATATCAGGTTCAGGAAGTGCAAAACGGTCAACCTTACCATTGGTATTCAACGGTATAGACTCAAGCTGAACAAATTTAGCCGGAACCATGTATTGGGGAAGTTTTTTCTTTACGTATTCCTTTAATCCCGCTTCACTATATTTCTCATCACTGTTTGTCTTTGGAACAATGTACGCTACTATTCTGTTTTCTCCCGCGCTATCCTCGCGAACTAGTACGACTGAGTCTTGAACGGAAGGATGTCTCTTGATCGTAGCCTCAATCTCCCCTATTTCAATGCGGTAGCCTCTGATTTTTACCTGATGGTCTATACGGCCTAAAAATTCTATATTCCCATCGGCCAGCCATTTTACAAGGTCTCCTGTCTTATACATCCTTTCCCCTGGGGCAAATGGATTTGCTACAAATTTTTCTTCTGTCAGCTCCGGGTTATTGAGATAACCTCTTGCCAGTCCGTCTCCTGCTATACATAGTTCTCCTGCTACCCCTACCGGCTGAGGATTATTATCTTTGTCCAATACGTATACACGATAATTGACTAACGGACGACCAATAGGAATAGTGTTCAACAGATCAAGACGCTCACGGTCAATCAAGAAGGCTGTCGAGTCCACGCAGCATTCGGTTGGCCCGTATATATTGGTTATCTCAGGTTTTCTCTCACCGCAAAGTGTGAATAAGTCTTTAACTGCTTGAACGGTCAATTCTTCTCCGCCTAATATAAAATGCTTGACGGTCATATCCTTTATTTTTTCTCTGTTATCACTCAATATCAATTTAAGATGAGACGGCGTTCCATCTGAAACATCTATTGAGTTATCAATGTAGTATTCTACAAGTTTTTCCCCTATGGTTCTGTAGTCTTCCGGGATAATATGCAGGCAGTCACCTCTCAACAAACTGGCAAATATCTGCTTGACTGAAGCATCAAAAACATATTGTGCAACCAAAGCTACATGTAATGGCCCAGTATATTGATCATAAATTATTTTACCTAGCCCTGTAACAAGATTAATAACGTTACCATGCTGGATCATAACTCCTTTTGGCCTGCCCGTTGAACCAGAGGTATAGATTACATAGGCAAGATCATTGGAATTGTTTACTATTTCTAAATTCATTTTATTGCCTTGATATAGTTGTTCGTCTTCTAAATCTAATGCAATTCCATCAAACTGTATCGTATGCACCAGATGTTTTTGTGTCAGCAACAGGGTAGCTTTACTATCCTCCAGCATATATTTTATCCTGTCACTCGGATATTCCGGAGAAATTGGCAAATAGGCTCCCCCAGCTTTTATTATTCCCATGATTCCAACCATCAGCTCAACTGATCTATCCACCATTATTCCGACGATTGTGTCTGCTTTTACACCTTTACCTCTTAACACTCCTGCCAATTGATTTGCTTTCTCATTTAGTTCCCTGTAGGTTAATTTCCTATCTTCATATACTACTGCTATATTGTCCGGTGTCTTTTTTACTTGTTCCTCAAAGACTTCGCAGATGGTTTTATCCATGGGATATTGTGTTTTCGTGTTATTGAAATCGACTACTATTTCCTTTTTCTCTTCCTCTGAAAGCATCTCTATTTTGCATAGCTGTATTTCCGGATTCTCTGTTACTGCCTTTACTATATTCTTAAAATGCTCAATCATTCGTTCTATGGTTTCTCTCTTAAACAGCTTGGTACAATACTCTAACTCAAAGCGTATTTCCTCCCCTTTTTCTTCTGCTCCTAAAGTTATATCAAACTTGGAAACGCCTCTTTCAAATTGAAGCTGTTTAATCCTTGCCTCATCAAGCTCAATTTCTTTAGCATCCGTATTCTGTAGCACAAACATCGTGTCAAACAATGGATTTCTACTTAAATCTTTTCGTAGATTTAGATTTTCCACCAATCGATCAAATTGATAATTTTGATTTTCATATGCGCACAAGGCATTTTTCTTTACTTCCTGTAGAAATCCAGCAAAAGTCTTCGTTCTTCCAGGATAGTTTCTCATGGCAAGAGTGTTTACGAACATTCCTACCATATGTTGCAGATCAGCATGCGATCTGCCCAATATCGGTGAACCTACTACGATATCTTCTTGTCCGCTATACTTTGAAAGCAATACATTGTAGGCTGACAGTAACGTCATATACAAGGTTACTTCCTTAGTCTTGCATATGTTCTTCAGCTTTTCTGTTACATGCTTGTCCAGACTAAATCCTATGTTTTCCCCTTCAAAACTCTGAAAACTCGGTCTCGGATAATCAATTGGCAAATTCAATACAGGTATTTCATCGCTGAATATCTTTGTCCAATATTCTTCTTGTTTTTTCATAGCCTCGGACTCTAACATTTTATGTTCCCAGGCAGAATAATCCTTATACTGTACTTTCAGCTCTTCTAAATCTTCACCTTTATACAGCTTTGTGAATTCCTCCAAAATAATACCCATGGAAGTACCATCAGATATGATGTGATGCATATCAATCATTACAACATGCTTCTCTGTTGCAAGCTTAATAAGCTTCACCCTTAAAAGGGGAGCTTTTGCTAAATCAAAGGGTTTTACGAATTTTTCCGCCTCAGAGGTGACCATCTCTTCAGAGTCTGTGTTTCTCTCTTCGTATTCCACTCTAAATTCAACAGCTTCATGAATTTTCTGCTTTATTTCTCCATCTTCCACTTCAAAGCAGGTTCTGAAAACTTCATGTCTTTGCACAAGCTTGGCAAAGCTTTCCGATAGCTTATCTCTATCCAGTTTGCCTTCGAAAACCAATACGTACGGGATATTGTAACTGATTTCTTCCTTCGAGAACTGATGTAAGGCAAACAATCTCTTTTGAGCCGAGGATACCTCATAGAGTTCCCTTTCTTCTACAGCTTCTATCGGTGAATATTCAGCTTCCTTGGTATTTCCTATATATTCTGCCAGTTCCCTTACCGTTGGGTTTTTAAATGTTTCATCTACAGATATTTCAGCCAGTAAGTCTCTTTGTACAATTGCTGCCATTTTTATGGCCTTTAATGAATGTCCTCCCAAGACAAAGAAGTTGTCATTTATTCCTACTTTCTCTACCCCAAGCACTTCCTGCCATATCTTTGCCAATTTCTCTTCCATTTCGTTTCTTGGTGCTTCATATTCTGTCCCTGTTTCCATGCTTCCATCAGGTTCGGGTAACGCCTTCCTGTCAACCTTACCGTTTGGTGTCAACGGAAATCTGTCCAATTGTACGAAGTATGACGGTACCATGTAGTCCGGCAATACCTTCGATAAATATTCTCTTAGCTCGCCTACCGTTAGTTCTTTGTCTCCTACTATGTATGCACATAGGTACTTGCTTCCGCCTTCTCCTCTTGCTACTACTACTGCTTCCTTTACGTTTGGATAGAAAAGCAGCTGGTTTTCTATCTCCCCCAGTTCGATCCGGAAGCCCCGTATTTTCACCTGGTGATCTATCCTCCCCAGGTATTCTACGTTGCCATCAGGCAGCCATCTTGCTAGGTCTCCTGTTCTGTACATTCTTGTTCCCGGTACAAAGGGGTTAGGCACAAACCTCTCTGCTGTCAGCTCCGGTTTGTTCATATACCCTGTTCCTAAACTGTCACCAGCTATACACAGTTCTCCTGGTTGTCCAACTGTAAGCAACTGATAATCTTTATTGACAATATACAGCTTTACGTTGTCAATTGGCTTACCTATCGGTACTACTTCTATATTATTTATCTGTTCATTCGGTATTCTGTAGTATGTCGCTATATCCGTACACTCTGTCGGGCCATAGGTGTTTACTATCTCCGCCTGATAGTATGGTGTATCTATCCAGCTTAACAATTTAGGGATGTTTATTGGTTCACCGCCTAAAAATACCCACTTCAATTGCCTTAATTCATGATAGTCCGATGATGTATCAACGATTAACTGAAATGCACTAGGAGTACAATTCACGATCGTGATTTTTTGCTCGTCCATCAGTGTAAGAACATTGTTATAGCTGTAAATCTTTTCTGGAAGCACAATCAGCCTCCCCCCTTTTATGAGGGACGCGTAAAGATTCTTTTGAGCTAAATCGAAACCTACAGGTGCTATTAAGAGGATATTGTCGCTTTCATTTATTTCAAAATCCCTTGTAAACCAGTTCATAAGGTTAGAAAAAGAATCGGCTCTTACCGTGGCTCCCTTTGGGTTCCCAGTAGAACCTGAGGTATAGATAAGGTACATCTGTCTATCCGGACGATACTTGAGATTCAAATTACCTACGGATTCTTCGGACGTTTCCAGAATTTTTTCTATCCCTACTACTTTTATACCCAATCCTTCCGTCTGCTTACGGTAGCTTTCCTGTGTCAACAAAATGCCTGTACCGCTATCCTTCAGCATATATTCAATTCTATCTGTTGGGTATTGCGTATCTATAGGCAGATATGTTCCTCCTGCCTTCAACACTCCAAGTATACCTATGAGAAGTTCAGCAGATCTGGAAATTAAAATACCTACGGTCTTATTCTCCTCTATTCCCTCAATTCTCAAAGTTCTAGCAACCTGATTCGCCTTGCTGTTTAGCTCCCTGTAAGTAAGTTTCTTATCTTCATATACTATTGCTATATTATCCGGTGTCCTTTCAACTTGCTCCTCAAACAACTCATGAATAGATTTGCCCCTTGGATATTCTGCATAGGTGTCATTGAATTCATGCAGTAGCTTATGTCTCTCTTCCTCTACAAGCATGTCTATTTCACATAGTTTTATTTCCGGATTCTCTGTTACTACCTTTACTATGTTGATATAATGTTGAATTACTCTTTCGATGGTTTCTCTCTTAAATAGCTTGGTGCAATATTCTAAATTACATTTTATTTCTTCCCCTACTTCTTCTGCTTCCAAAGTCATATCAAACTTGGATACTTTACCTTTATACGCATATTCTCTTATGCTTATATTTTCAAGTTCAATTTCTTTCGTATCCGTATTCTGTAGCACAAGCATCGTATCAAACAACGGATTCCTGCTTACATCTTTTCTTAGATGTAGTGCTTCCACCAATCTATCAAACGGATAATTCTGATTTTCATATGCACGTAATGCATTTTTCTTTACCTCTCCTAGAAATTCAGCAAAGCTTTTCTTTCCTTCAGGGTAGTTTCTCATAGCCAAGGTATTTACAAACATACCCACTACTCCCTGCAAATCATCATGGGATCTGCCTGCTGTCGCTGAACCCACGACTACATCTTCCTGCCCACTGTATTTGGCTAACAATATATTGTAGGCAGATAATAAAGTCATGTACAAGGTTGCTCCGTTATCCTTACCTACTTTCTTCAGCTTTTCTGTTAGTCTCTTGTCTAGTCTAAAGCCAATACTTTCCCCTTCAAAGCTTTGAAGAGCTGGCCTTTGATAATCCATTGGTAAATCTAGTACTGGTATGCCATCACTGAATATCTCTGTCCAATATTTTTCGTGTTTTTTCATTGCCTCGGATTCCAGCATTTTATTTTCCCAGGCAGAATAATCCTTATACTGTACGCTTAGCTCTTCTAGGCTTTCACCTTTATACAGCTTTGTGAATTCCTCCATAAAAATACCCATGGAAGTACCGTCTGATATGATGTGATGCATATCAAACATTAACATATGCTTCTCTGCTGCAAGCCTAATAAGCTTCACCCTTAAAAGGGGCGCTTTTGATAAATCAAAGGGTTTTACGAATTTCTCTACTTCACACTTAATTATTTCTTCTGAATCTGTGTTTATTTCTTCATATTCCACCTTACATTCAACAGTTTGATGAATTCTCTGCATGATTTCTCCAGCTTCCAATTCAAAGGAAGTTCTGAAGGCTTCATGTCTTTGGACAAACTTTCTCAAGGTTTCTTCAACTTTATTTCTTTCCAGCCCGCCTTCTAAAAGCAATAGGAAGGGTAGATTATAATTGGTCTCCTGTTTTGAAAACTGATGTAGGGCAAACATTCTTTTTTGAGCCGAGGATACTTCATACAGTTCCTTTTCTTCTACAACTTCTATGGGTGAATATACAGCTTCTTTCGTTTTCCCTATATATTCTCCCAGCTCTCTTACAGTCAGATGGCTAAATATTTCACCTACAGATATATCAGCATTTAGCTCTCTTTGTATCATTAACACAATTTTTATAGCCTTTAATGAATCTCCTCCTAAAGTGAAGAAGTCATCATTTATTCCGATCCTGTCTACTTCTAATACTTCATTCCATATTTTCACAAGCTTTTCTTCTACTTCATTTCTTGGAGCGATATATTCCACTCCTGTATCGATTTCTCCGTCCGGTTTTGGCAGTGCCCTTCTATTTATCTTGCCATTGGGTGTTACAGGCATTTTTTCTATTTGCATAAAATATGTCGGTATCATATAGGTCGGTAAGCTTTGAGACAGGTTTTTCCTTAACTCTGGTACTGTTATCTCTTCTTCGGATACAATATAGGCACATAAGTACTTATTTCCTTGTCCATCCTCTCTATCCAGCACAACTGCCTGCTTAATTCCTTCATATTTCAGTAACTGGCTTTCGATTTCTCCAAGTTCGATTCGATAGCCCCTTATTTTTACCTGGCTATCTATCCTACCCAGGAATTCTATGTTTCCATCGGTCAGCCATCTTCCTAAATCTCCTGTTTTATACATGTATGTGCCTGATTCAAAAGGATTTTCTATGAATTTTTCCTTACTTAAATCTTCATTATGTAAATATCCCCTTGAAATACCGCTACCTGATAAACATATCTCTCCTGGAACACCTATTGGCTGAAGATTATTATTTTTATCAACAATATATATCTTTGTGTTACTTATTGGTCTTCCAATAGGTATATTTTCATATTCCCGATCTATCTTAAAGCTTGTCGATACAACAGTATACTCTGTCGGGCCATAGTTATTGTATATCTCATAGTTCTTATTCTCTGTATATCTGAGCGTATCAGCTCCCGTTAATAATCTCCGTAATGAATTATTTTCCAATCTTATGAATTGTTCAAAAACTTGAGTCGGCATGAAGCCTATTGATATTTCGTTCTCCTCAAAGTATTTATTTAACTTATTGACATCAAGTTTCAATTCGTCACTGATGATATGTATGGAAGCACCGGATATAAGATATGGGAATATCTCCCATACAGAAGCATCAAACCCGACTCCTGCGTATTTTGCTGCTTTATCAGATTCATCTACTTCATAATAATTGTTATGCCAAATGCATAAATTCACTAAGCTAATATGTTCTACCATAACTCCCTTAGGCTTTCCTGTAGACCCGGAGGTATATATCACATAGGCTAATGCATTTGAGCTATTTACACTTTTTAGATTTTCTCCTTCCGTTGAATATTCTTCTTCATTGTTCAGGTCGATTATTTCTCCCCTAAAATCTATTTCCAACAAATCCTTTTGTGCAAGTAATATGCTTGTTCTGCTATCTTCAAGCATATATTGTATCCTTTCCTTAGGATACTTGGTGTCTATAGGCAGGTATCCTCCACCCGCTTTTAGCGTTGCCATTATTCCGATCAGCATTTCTATCGATGGCTCTACCATTATTCCTACAATGCTGTCCGGCACTACACCTTTATACCGCAGCACCCTTGCCAATTGATTCGCTTTCTCATTCAGTTCTCTATAGGTTAATTTCTTATCTTCATAAACTACTGCTATGTTATCCGGTGTCCTTTCAACTTGCTCCTCAAATAACACAGATATCGTTTTGTCTTTGGGAAATTCTTCCTTGGTGTCATTGAATTCTACTAAAATCCTCTTCTTTTCTACATCTGAAAGCATGTCTATTTCGCACACTTTAATTTCCGGATTCTCTGTTACTTCTTTTAATATATTGATAAAACATTCAGAGAAATTTTTAATTTCATTTTTATCAAAAAGGCTTGCGTTAAATTCGATTCTCCCATTTATTCCTTGCGAAATTTCACTAAATCTAATCCATATACCAAACTTAAGTTCTTTTAACAAAGGAATTTCCTTCAGCATAGTCACAGTATCAAAGATAACATTGTGATAATTGTCCGCCTTATTAAAACCGCCTGAAAATTCAGCGAATTGAACATTTTCTTCCACACTTGCACTTCTAAAAGTTTCATTTTCATTTATCGCATTCTTAATAAAAGAATAACTGTATTGATTACTGATATTCTCAGTTGAAACTATATTTTCAATAATATTTTCTTCTTCACGGGTATACTTAAACAATAAAATTGCAAATGCAGTAAACAAAAGGGTGTTCACTGAATTCTTATCTTTTTCGGCAATTGCTTTCATTCTGTTTGTAAGCGAGGTATTAATCGTAAAATTCATACTTTCTGGAGAGAACTCTATCTCTGTACTATTCTCAATGTAACTTCCTAAAGTAATACCTTCACTTAAAAATTTTTTCACTGATGTTTCACCATCCCATACATTTTATTTCGACATACAGATAATCTTTATTCTGCCAATTTCTATAAAATATGCACACAATAGCATATATTATCGAGTATATTTCACTTCTTCATACCTTTTGCTCCATGATGCTATTGGCTCGATAGCCCGTTTATCCCATCCTATCCTTATTTTGTCCACCTCCCATCTTTACTCTTTAATAAATACTTGTAAGAAAATGTATTTCCGAGTTAATTCAACATAAATTATCAAAATCCTTCTATTTTAGTAATTAAACGACATAAAACTACAATGCCCCTACGAGCCACATCCCAATATGAACCTGGATTTGGATCTTTTTTTCTCCAGACTGTTTACTATCCTTGTATACTGACCCCATGAGACCCCAGATAACTTCTAAGTTATAATTGAGCTAAGGTCGAAAGGAGTATTTTTATGGGAAGAAGAAGTTGGAAGTCCCCCAAGATGGAGAGACATTGTACCTATGTTAGGTGCAATTGATATATTTCTCTTTCACTAATCAGGTGCAAAATTTGGCAAAGAGCCTTTGTAATTAACATGCTGCCAGTATGGGAATAACGGAAATCTGTAAACGACGCTTAAATAGTTCTGCTCAGATATCGTCAGTATAAGAAAAATAGAAGCTCAAGCTGAAATGATGCTTGAACTTCTATAGTGTTTTTCTAGGTAAATGTGGTATCCGAGTACTATTCCTTAGTTAGCAACACACAGCACTCCACATGTGTCGAGTGCTTATTTCAAGCACCCTTTTGCAGACCTAGCATCGTAGCTTCAACCTCATGCAGAGGTATAGGTCTTATCAAGAAGGGGTACATATTTCCA